>CAWAIW010000028.1:0-29472 GCA_963782035.1 uncultured Actinomycetota bacterium | reverse complement strand
ACGCACTGTTCCCGCTCATGAGCGTGCGGGAGAACGTCGCCTTCGGCCTGCGCTACCAGGGCGTCGCGAAGTCCGAGGTCGACAAGCGCGTCGACGACGCGCTCGCGGTCGCCCGCATCGGCGAGCTCGCCAAGCGCCGCCCGTCCCAGCTGTCCGGTGGCCAGCAGCAGCGTGTCGCCCTGGCCCGCGCGCTCGTGCTCAACCCGAAGGTGCTGCTCCTCGACGAGCCGCTCGGCGCCCTGGACGCCCAGCTCCGCAAGTACCTCCAGCTCCAGCTGCGCCAGCTCCAGCGCGACCTCGGCATCACGTTCGTCTACGTGACGCACGACCAGGAGGAGGCGCTGACCATGAGCGACCGGATCGCGGTCATCGCCGACGGCAAGGTCGAGCAGGTCGGCTCACCGGAGGAGATCTACGCGCGTCCCGCCACGGCGTACGTCGCGGGGTTCCTCGGGTCCGCCAACATCTTCGACGCGCAGGTCACCGACGTCTCCGCGGGCACCGCCACCTGCACCTCGCTCGGCCGCACGGTCGCCGCCGAGGTCACCGGCGACTGCCCGCGCGGCGACGCGGCCATCGTGGTCCGCCCCGAGCGCATCGCCGTCGCCGACGAGGGCGCGCCCGGCCCTCAGGGCCACAACCGCGTCACCGGCACCGTGCTCGACGTGGTGTACCTCGGTGCGGCCACCCAGGTACGCGTCGACGTCGGCGACGACCAGGTGCTTCTCGTCCAGGTCGCCAACCAGGCCGGCCCGCAGTCGTTCACCGCCACCCGTGGTGAGCGGGTCGCCTGCTGGTTCTCCCCCACCGCCGTCCAGGTGCTCCGCCGCAGCGACGCCAAGCTCCCCGACCCCGTCGACATCGAGGCCACCGCCTGACCTCCCTCGTTGAGTTGGCTCTCCCGGCGCGTTGAGTTGGCTCTCCCGGCGCGTTGAGTTGGCCCTCCCGGCGCGACAAGAAGCCGTAAGGGCCAAGTCGAGCAGCCGGGAGGGCCAACTCAACGGGTCTTGCGGGCCTTGAGGCGGCGGGGGCCCGGGGACAGGCCGAGCTGCTGCTCGGCGTACTCCATGGCGATGTCGTGGGCGAGGTCGGAGGTGATCTCGGGGTCGTCGAGGGCGACCTGGGTGGAGAGGCCGTCGAGGACGATGGTGAAGCTGAGGGCGAACCGGCGCAGGTCGACGTCGGCGGCGACGTCGCCGGACTCCTGGCCCTCGCGGACGATGCGCTCGACGAGGTCGCGCCAGCGGGAGTCGAGCTCGACGCGCGCCTCGCGTACCTCGGGGTGCCGCAGCGCTGTCGACCACAGGTCGAGCCAGAGGCCCCACGAACCGTGCACCTCGCCCGGGAGCTCGGGGACACAGGACCACTCGACCAGCATCGAGAGGCGGCGGCGGAAGTCCGGCTGCTCGTCGAGCAGCGAGGCGGCCGCGTCGTAGTAGGCCTCCTCGGAGAACCGGAGCGCGTCGACGAGCAGCCGGTCGCGGGTGCCGAAGTAGTAGATGACCAGGCCGGAGCTGGTGCCGGCGCGCTTGGCGACGTCGGCGATGCGCGTGTCGCCGTAGCCGCGCTCGGAGATCAGCTCGGCGGCGGCCTGGAGCATCGCCCGGCGGCGCGCTTCGTTGCCCTCGGTCTGCGGTGCCGCTTCGGCCATCTCGAAACTCCTCGGGGACCCCCTGAACGCTTGTCACGGACGCTATCACCTCGTTAGATTGAACAGTCAGTCAAACGAGAAGCCGACGAGAGAGCCGGGCTGCATGAGCAACTCCTACGACGCGATCGTGGTCGGCGGCGGGCACAACGGCCTCGTGGCCGCGGCGTACCTGGCGCGCTCCGGCGCCCGGACCGTGGTCCTCGAGGGCCGCCACAAGACCGGCGGCGCCGCCACCACCGAGCAGCCGTGGCCCGACGCGCCGCACCTGTCGGTGACCCGGCTCAGCTACGTGATGAGCCTGATGCCGCCCACCGTCGTGGAGGACCTGCAGCTGGCCCGGCACGGCTACAAGGTGCACCCGATGGGCCCGTACTTCCAGGCCTTCCCCGAGGGCGGCTCGCTCTCGATCTACGAGGACGACGAGGCCCGCACGTACGACGAGATCGCGCGGTGGTCGAAGAAGGACGCCGACGCCTGGCCCAGGTGGAACGCGTGGCTGGCCGGCATCGCCGGCGTGATGGGTCCGCTCCTGACGCGCGTACCTCCCACGATCGGCAGCCACACCCCGGCCGACCTCGCCGACCTCGGCCGCCTGGTCTGGAAGAACCGCGGCGTCGACACCCGCATGGTCGCCGACATCACCCGCCTGATGAGCATGAGCATCGCCGACCTGCTCGACGACTGGTTCGAGTCGCCGCAGGTGAAGGGCGCGCTGGCGGTCAACGGCGTGATCGGCACCTGGGCGGGGCCGTTCGCACCCGGCACGGCGTACGTCATGGCCCACCACTCCATCGGCGACGTCGGCGACGGCGCGGGGCACAACCAGCAGCTGGGCTCGTGGGGCTACCCCGAGGGCGGCATGGGCGCGGTGTCGGCGGCGATCGAGCGGTCCGCTCGTACCTTCGGCGCCGAGGTCCGCACGAACGCCCGCGTGCACGAGGTCACCACCAGCGGTGGGCGAGCCACCGGGGTCGTGCTCGAGAACGGCGACCAGCTCACCGCGCCGGTCGTCGTGACCACCCTGCACCCGAAGACCGCCTTCCTCGACCAGATCGCACGTACCGCCCTCCCCGACGACTTCGTCCGCGACATCGAGCGCTGGAACACCCGCTCCGGCGTGGTGAAGATCAACCTCGCGCTCTCCGAGCTGCCGCGCTTCACCGACGTGCCCGACACCGACCGAGACGTCGACGGGGTGCCCGAGCACCTCACCGGCTCGGTGGAGATGTCGCCGACCATGGAGTTCATCGAGCGCGCGTTCCAGGACGCCCGCGAGGGCCGCGCGGCCGTGATGCCCTTCAGCGACGGCGTCATCCCGACGTCGCTGGACAAGACCCTGAACCCCGACGGCACGCACATCTTCAGCCTCTTCACGCAGTACGTCCCGCACGAGTGGAGCGAGGAGCCGCACACCGAGGAGCTCGAGGCCTACACCGACCGGCTCATCGATCTCTACGACCAGGTCGCGCCCGGCTTCGCCGCATCGGTCACGCATCGTGACATCGTGGGTCCGCACGAGATGCAGGAGGAGTACGGACTCATCGGCGGCAACATCTTCCACGGCGAGCTCACGCCCGAGCAGCTCTTCCACATGCGCCCGGCCCCCGGGTACGCCGACTACCGCACGCCCATCGCCGGCCTCTACAACGCCAGCTCGGCCACCCACGGCGGCGGCGGCGTCTGCGGCATCCCGGGCTGGCAGGCCGCCAAGGCCGCGATCCGCGACAAGAAGACGAGGTTCCAGCGGCTGCGAGACGCGGTGCGGTGAGCGCGCTCTCCACCGCTCTGGGGGCGACCCTCGAAGCGCGCTCCGTCGCCCTGGTCGGCGCCAGCGCGCGCCCCGGCAGCCTGGGTCAGCGGATGGTCGGCGAGGTGCTGCGCTCCCCCGGCTTCGAGCGCATCGACCTCGTCAACCCGTCGTACGACGAGGTGGCCGGCCGCGCGTGCGTCCCGGACCTGCACGCCCTCGACGAGGCGCCGGACCTGGTGCTCCTCGGCGTCGGCGACGCCCGGCTGGTCGACACGCTGACGGCGGCCGCCAAGGTCGGCGCGAAGGGTGCGGTCGTCTTCGGCAGTGCGCACGGCGAGGGCCTGCGCGACGAGCTCACGCGCATCGCCACCGACGCCGGCATGGCGCTGGTCGGGGCGGGTTGCATGGGCTTCTGGAACGTACGCCGCGGGCTGCGGGCCATGGGCTACACCGAGCGCGCGGACCTTGCGGTCGGTCCGGTGTCGCTGATCACCCACTCCGGCTCGATGTTCTCCACGCTGCTGCGCACGCGGCTGCGGCTCGGCTTCGACCTGGCGATCTCGTCGGGGCAGGAGCTGGTCACGACGACGGCCGACTACGTCGACCACCTCGTCGAGCACTCCGACACCCGGGTGCTCGCGTTGGTCCTCGAGACGATCCGCGGCGGCGACCGCCTGCGCTGGTCCCTGCGCCGCGCCCGCGAGGCCGGCATCGACGTCGTGCTGCTGCCGGTCGGCGGCTCTCCTCTCGGCTCGGCCATGGTGGCCGCACATTCCGGCGCGGTGGCCGGCGGCTCGGCGGCGTGGGAGGCACTGGCCGCCGACGTCGCCGGCCACCTCGTCCGCGACCTGGCCGAGCTCGGCGACACGCTGGCCGTGCTGGCCTCGCCCCGGCGCCCGAGGCCGGGGACGGCGGTGGCCACCGTGCACGACTCCGGCGCCGAGCGCAGCCTGGTCGCGGACCTGGCCCACGACCTCGGCGTGCCCTTCGCCGAGCTCGGCGCCGAGACGCTGGCGCTGCTCGCCGACCGGCTCGACGACGGCTCGGAGCCCGGCAACCCGCTGGACGTCTGGAACACCGGCGCCGACACGCACCGCCTCTTCGCCGACTGCCTCGCCGCCGTCGCCGCCGACCCGGCCGTCGGCGTGACCGCCCTCGCGGTCGACATCGTGCCCGAGTACGACGGCGACATCGCCTACCCCGAGGCCCTGCTGGAGGTCGCCGCGGGCACGGACGCTCCCGTCGTCGGGCTCCCCGGTCTCCCCGCCGCGCTCGACGATGCCGCGGCGGACCGGCTGCGCGAGGCGGGGATCCCGGTGCTGGAAGGGTTCCGCAGCGGCCTGCTCGCCCTCGGCCACCTGCTCGACGCGGGCGCCACCCGCCCCATCCGTCGTCGAGGACGGACGCTGATCAAGACCGGCCCGTCACGAGACCCGGCGACGCGAAGGACTTGCTGACGGCGTACGGCATCCGCACACCGCTCGAGCGCGACGCCGACGACGAGGACGGCGCGGCCCGGGCGGCCGGGGAGATCGGCTATCCCGTCGTCCTCAAGACCGCGGCGCCGGGCATCACCCACCGCTCCGACGTCGACGGCGTCAAGGTCGGCCTGGCCGACGAGCCGGCGGTGCGCACGGCGTACGCCGACCTGTCCGCGCGCCTGGGTCCGGCCGTGACCGTGCACCAGCAGGTCCCGGCCGGGGTCGAGCTGTCGGTGGGCATCGTGCGCGATGCGGCCCTCGGCCCGATGGTCGTGGTCGCCGCCGGCGGGGTGCTCGTCGAGCTGATGGCCGACCGGGCCGTGGGCCTGCCTCCGCTGAACCGCGACGGCGCGCGCCGGATGCTCGACCGGCTCCGGATCCGCCCGCTTCTCGACGGCTTCCGCGGCGCGCCGGCCGCCGACCTGGACGCGCTCGCCGACCTCGTCGTCGCGGTGTCCCGACTGGCGCACGAGCACGGTGACCGCCTCGACGCCCTCGACCTCAACCCCGTCATCGCCACAGGCACCGGCGCGATCGCCGTCGACGTGCTCGTCGTCCCCCGACCCCCCGACCAGCTATCGGAGAAGCCATGACGCTCAGCGACCAGGACCTCGACATCCGGCGTCGCGCCCGGGAGTTCGTCGACGCGCTCATCCCCTACGAGGTGGAGACCGAGCTCGCGGACGGCGTCCCCCCGGCCGGGCTCAGCGAGAAGCTGCACCACGCGGCGCTGGACAGCGGCCTCTACGCCACCAACATGCCCCCGTCCGTGGGCGGTCCGGGCTTCACCGCCCTCCAGCAGGTGCTCGTGCAGGAGCAGGTCGGCCGGATCACCAACGGCCTGGCGTGGTGCCTGCACACCCCGCCGCAGTGGTGGGTCGAGGTCGCGACCGACGAGCAACGTGAGCGCTGGCTGCTGCCGGCGGTGCGCGGTGAGCGGCACGAGTGCTACGCGATCACCGAGGAGCTGGCCGGCTCCGACGTCAGCGACCTCGCCACCACGGCGAGGCGCGAGGGCGACGAGTACGTCGTCAACGGCGTCAAGTGGCACGTCACGTCCTACAACGTCGCGGACTACTGCTTCGTGCAGGCCGTGCTGACCGGTGATGGGCAGGGCGGCGAGCACGCGGGCGAGCACGTGCTGCTGGTCGTGGACCTGCCGAGTCCGGGCATCGAGGTGGTCCGCACCCCGGCGTACATGCACCACATCGCCGACGAGCACCCGATCGTCTCGTTCACCGACGTCCGGATCCCGGCCACCCAGCTCATCGGCGCCGAGGGCGAGGGGATGACGTTCACCCAGGACTGGTTCCGCTTCGAGCGGGTGATGGTGGCCGCGCGCTGCGTCGGCGCCTCGAGCCGGCTGGTCGACGAGATGACGTCGTTCGCCGGCACCCGCATGGTCGGCGGCCAGCGGCTCGGCGAGCACCAGCTCGTCACCGCGATGCTCGCCGACTCAGCGACCGAGCTGTTCGCGGCCCGCGCGGCGCTGTACGACGTCGCGCGCTCCATCGACGCCGGCGAGGACCGCAAGGTCCTCCACGCCCGCGCGTCCATGGTCAAGCTGCTCTGCTCCGAGACCGCCGGCCGCATCGCCGACCGTGCGGTGCAGGTCTTCGGCGGGCGCGGCTACATGCGGGAGAACGTCGCGGAGCGGATGTTCCGCGAGCTGCGCGTCGAGCGGATCTGGGAGGGCGCCTCGGAGATCCAGCGCCTCATCGTCGGCCAGCAGCTCCTCAAGCGCGGCACGGCGGCCGTCCTGGGCGACTAGCCCAGGGCGCGCACGGTCCGCGTCTCCCAGCGCCCGAAGCGGGCCGGGAAGGTGCGGAGGAGGTAGCCGTCGGTGTGGTCGGCGTCCCCGACGTCCAGCCGGCACCCGCGGGTCGAGGTGCCCAGGAGCGCGCCGTACTCGGCGTCGTCCGCACCGAAGCACCGCACGACCGTGAAGGTGTCGGCGCCCTGGTCCTGGAGCTTGCGCAGCTTGTCCGCGACGGGGCGGCGGGCCCACGCGTCGGCGAGGCCGGTGCCGTCCTCGAACGACGCGGCCAGCACGCGGGCGGCGTAGTCGCCGGTGGAGAAGTCGGCGGGCAGCTCGTAGGTGCGGAACTTGAGGTTCTCGCCGAAGTCGGAGTAGCAGGTGCGGTCCGCCACGACGAGCGGGAGCTCGAACCAGGCCTGCAACGAGCACGCCCGGATCTCCTGGCTGCCCAGGGCGACCGGAGCGCGCCAGGCGCCGCGGCGCTTGACGTAGATCTGGCTGTACCCACCACCGGGACACGGGGCGTACACGCCCTCGCCCACCCGGGCGAACCCCCGCGACGTCCACGTCTTGACGATCACCGTCGGAGCCGTGCGGCAGGCGGCCTTGCCGCCGGACTGCTTCCAGAGACGCAGCAGCCGGGCGTGCACGAAGTCGCGGAACCCCTGGGACGTGCCGGTCAGCCGGGACTCCTGGCCGAGGTGGACCGCGCGCCCGTCGCCGGGGTAGGTCACCACGCGACCCGGGTCCGGCGGCGCCGCCTGGGCGGCCAGGGGCGAGGCGAGCAGGGCCGTGGCGAGCGCGGCGGTACCGAGGATGCGGCGCAGGGGGGTCATGCGGATGACGCTACCCGCCGGCGCCGTCGCTCGAGGCCGTCGAGGAGCACGTCGAGCCCTGGTCGACGAAGGACGAAGTCCTGTCACGAGACCCGGTGAGCGCAGGGAACGCCTCACCGGGTCTCGTGACGGGCGCTGGCGCGCCCTCCTCGACCAGCGGTTCGTTCTCCACCTGAGGGCCAGCCGCCGGTACCTCAGGTGGAGGCGGCTCGGGGTCGGTCGCGGCGAGCGTTGTCCCATGACGATCCTGCTCTCGGACCCGCGCGTCGCCGACGTCCCCGTCCACGACTGCGACGAGCCCCTCGTCGCCCTCGACGCATCGTTCGGCCCGGCCCGCGCGCTGGTGCGCAGCGGCCTGGCCGAGCGGTTGGCGATCGCCCAGGACCTGCTGCCCCGCGGGCTTCGGCTCCGCGTCGTCGAGGGGCATCGGTCCGTCGCCGACCAGCGCGCGATCATCGCGCGGTACTCCGCCGCGGTGTGCCGCCTGCGCCCCGGCATCTCGCCCCACGAGCTGCACCACCTCGTCTCCCGGTACGTCGCCCCGGTCGCCGTGGCCCCCCACGTCGCCGGCGCGGCCGTCGACCTGACCCTCGCCGACGTCACCGGCGAGGACCTCGACATGGGCACCCCGATCGACGCCACGCCCGAGGAGTCCGACGAGGCCTGCTTCTTCGCCGCCCTGAACATCTCGGCCGACGCGCGGGCCCACCGCCACCTGCTGGGCGCGGTGCTGAAGCCGCTCGGCCTGGTGAACTACCCGACGGAGTGGTGGCACTGGTCCTACGGCGACCGCTACTGGGCGCTGGTCAGCGAGGCGTCGGCCGCGGTGTACGGCCCCGTCGACGGATCGCACGAGGCCGCGGCATGACCGCCCTCGCCGTCCCGGCCACCAGCCGCACCGCGGGGGCGCGGCTGGTCGTCGACCTCGCCGCGGTCGCGGCCAACACCCGGCTGTTGGCCGCACGCGCGACCGGTGAGCTGATGGCCGTGGTCAAGGCCGACGGCTTCGGCCACGGCGCGGCCGACGTCGCCCGTACCTCCCTCGCCCACGGCGCCACCCGTCTCGGCGTCACCTCCGTCGAGGAGGCGCTCGCCCTCCGCGCCGCGGGGATCGACGCGCCGGTGCTCAGCTGGCTGAACCCCTTCGACGCGGACTTCGCCTCCGCGGTGGCGGCCGACGTCGAGCTGGCCGTGCCGGGTCGCGAGCACCTGGACGCCATCACGGCGAGGGCTCCCGGGGCCCGCATCCACCTCCAGCTCGACACCGGCATGGCCCGCGACGGCGCCGCACCCGCCGAGTGGGCCGCCCTGTGCCGCGCGGCCCGTCGGGCCGAGCGCCTGGGCCTGGTCCGCGTGGTCGGCGTGATGGGCCACCTGGCCACCGCCGACACCCCGTCCGACCCCGCCAACGCCCTCGGACGGACGCGCTTCGCCTGGGGGCTGGAGATCGCCCGCGGCTGCGGGCTGCGACCCGTCGACCGGCACCTGGCCGCCACCTCGGCCACCCTGACCGACCCGCTGAGCCACCACACGATGAGCCGCGTCGGCGCCGGTCTCGTCGGCATCGACCCTTCCCGCACCGCGGGCAGTCATGGGCTGCGCCCCGCGCTCACCCTGACCGCGCCGCTCGTCAGCGTGCGCCGGGTGCGCGCCGGGACCCCGGTCGGGTACGGGCACACGTGGACCGCGCCGGCCACCACCACGCTCGGCCTGCTGGCGCTCGGGTACGCCGACGGCCTGCCCCGCGTCGCCTCCGGCCGCGCCGAGGTCTCGGTCCGCGGTCGCCGGCGCCCGTTGGTCGGCCGGATCTCCATGGACATGGCGGTCGTCGACCTCGGGACCGGCCGCCACGAGGCCGGCGACGTCGTCACGGTCTTCGGACCCGGCGACCACGGCGAGCCGACGGTCGTCGAGTGGGCGGCCTGGGCCGACACGATCGAGCACGAGATCGTCACCGGCCTCGGCGGCCGGCTGCACCGGACGGTGCGCACGGTGATTGCGGGGTCTCGTGACGCGACTTCGTCCCTCCTCGACCAGCGACGTACCCTGCGGAGCGTCCGATGACCACCCGCACCCGGGTCGCGGTCATCGGCGGCGGCCAGAACAGCGAGCACGACATCTCCCTCGCCTCGGCCTCCGGCATCGCCGCGGCACTGGACCCCGCGACGTACGACGTCGTCCGGCTGACCATCGAGCGCGACGGCTGGTGGTGCCGCGACGGGCAGCGGATGGGGCTGCCGTCCGCGGTGGCGATCCTGCGCACCTGCGGCGTGGCGATCCCGGCCCTGCACGGCCCCCGCGGTGAGGACGGCAGCCTGGCCGCGCTCTGCGAGCTGGCCGGGGTGAGGTACGTCGGGTCGGGTGTCGGCGCCGGCGCGATCGGCATGGACAAGTGGGCGACCAAGCTGGTGGCTGCAGGGATCGGCATCGCCGTCGCACCCGCCGTGCTGCTCACCCCGGCGACCGCGACGTCGTACGAGTTCATCCACCCCGTCGTGGTCAAGCCGGTCGCCGCCGGCTCGAGCCACGGCGTCACCCTCGTGCGCGAGGCTGACGACCTCGCCGCCGCGATGAAGGAGGCGTTCGACGTCGACGACCGCGTCCTGGTCGAGGACCTGGTCGTGGGCCGGGAGGTCGACCTGGCGGTGCTCGGACGGCCGGACGGCGCACGGCTGGTCGCGCCCGCCCTGGAGATCGTGGTCGACGGCATCTTCGACTTCGACACCAAGTACGGCGGCGGCGCGGACTTCCGGATCCCCGCGGTGCTGGCCGGCCACGAGCGCGAGGCGCTGGAGGACGCCGCCGTGCGCACCTACGACGCCCTCGGCTGCGCCGGCGTCGCCCGCGTCGACTTCTTCCTCACCGACGAGGGGCCGGTGCTCAACGAGGTGAACACGATGCCCGGCTTCACCGAGCAGTCGCAGGTGCCGAAGATGTTCGCCGCCGCCGGCACGTCGTACGCCGACCTGCTCGACCTGCTGGTCCGCGACGCCCTCGCGGCGGCATGAGGGGCCGCATCCAGGGCCTGGACCTGCTTCGGGGATCGCCATCGGCCTGGTCATGCTGCGCCATGCGGCGCCCGGGATCGCGCCGGGCGCCGGGGTGGTCGGGGTGGTGATGTTCTTCGCGCTGAGCGGCTACCTCATCACCGGCCTGCTCACCGAGGAGCTCGGGGCGACCGGCCGGGTCGGCCTGCGCCGCTTCTACCGACGGCGAGCGCGGCGGCTCGTCCCCGCCCTCCTCCTGCTCGTCGCCGGCCTCGTCGTGGTCACCCTGGCATTCGACCCGCTCGGCGACCGCGGCCGGCTGGTGAAGACCGTCGTCGTCGCGCTGACGTGGACCGGCAACCTGCCGTTCGGCCACGCCAGCGACGCGACGTTCCACCTCTGGACGCTGGCGACCGAGGAGCAGTTCTACCTGTTCTGGCCCACCGTGCTGGCGATCGGCTTCGCCCGTCGGCGCCTGGGGCTCACCCTCCTGCTGGCGGGTGCGGCCTGTGCGCTCGCGTGCCTGGCCACGACGCTCTGGCTCTGGGAGGTGCCCGACAACGCCTACTCGCTGCCGACGTCCTGGGCGGGCTGCTTCGTCGTCGGGGCCGCGGCCCGCGTGTACCGCGACCGCTGGAGCCCGCCGGCCTGGGCGCCGTACGCCGCCCTCGCCGCACTGGGTGCCCTGAGTGTGCTTCCCTTGCGGGGACACGTCCTGACGTACCTGGCAGGAGGACCGGCCATCGCTGTCCTGACCGCCGTGCTGCTCCTCGCCTGGCGCACCTGGTCCGAGGTCACCACCCCGGCGCTGCGACCGCTGGTCTGGCTCGGCACCGTCAGCTACGCGGCGTACCTCTGGAACTACCCGCTCTCGCTCTGGCTGGACCCGTGGCTGGCCGCGCCGCTGACGATCGTGATGGCCGCGGTCAGCTGGTACGCCGTCGAGCGGCGGTTCCAGACCCGGCACCGCCCGGCGCCCGAGCTGGTGGCCGCGTGAACGAGGACCGGCTGCGCGAGTGGGCTCCCGACCTGTCGGGGGCCCTTGTCGTGCTGGTCCTCGGCCTCCTCGAGGCCCTCAACGCCGACGCCTTCTCCGGCAACGCCCAGGTGCTGGTCGCGGTCGGCATCGCGGTCGCCGTGGCGCTCGCCCGTCACGCCCCGTCGATCGCGCTGTCGGTGGTGTGGATCATCGGCGGGCTCCAGGTGCTCGGCAGCGTCTCGCTGATGCTCATCGAGCTGGCCATCGCGGTCGTCGCGTTCTCCGCGGCGCGCTGGGGCAGCAGCGCCACGGTCTGGGTCAGCGGTCTCTCGATCCCCGCCGCGGCGTTCCTGGCGGTGGGGTACGTCGACCACGAGGGCATCGGGTCGCTCTCCCGGTTCATCGGCACCGGGCCGGCGCTGGACGCCGCGCGTCGGGTCGGTACGTCGTGGCCGCTGGTCGCCGGGGCGTTCGGGTTCGCCGTGCTCGCCGTGCCGTGGCTGGCCGGGCTCGCGCTCCGCTTCAGCACGCGCGCCAGCGAGTCCCGCGTCTCGCAGGTCGCCGCCGAGGAGGACGCCGCGCGCGCCCAGCGCGAGACCGGACAGGCCCGCGAGATCGCCGCGCTGCGGGAGGAGCAGGCGCGGCTGGCGCGCGACGTGCACGACGTGGTCGGCCACTCGCTCGCCGTGATCCTCGCCCAGGCCGAGTCCGCGCAGTACCTGCCCGACGACGACCCCGTGGCCCTCAAGCGGACCATGGCGACCATCGCCACCTCCGCGCGCAGCTCGCTCCAGGACGTGCGCCAGGTGCTGGCCGGACCGCGGGCGGCACCGGCGCCGCGCACCGACGCCTTCGAGCTGCTGCTGGACGGTGTCCGGGCCAGCGGCCACGAGGTGGTCGCGACCGAGGTGGGTACGCCGCAGCCGCTGCCGCCCGACCTCGACCTGGTCGCCCACCGGGTCACCCAGGAGATGCTCACCAACGCCATCAAGCACGGCCGCAGCGACCGGCCGGTCATCCTCGAGCGGCACTGGCCCCAGGGCAGCTGGGAGCGGGACCTGCGCATCGAGGTGCGCAACGCCGCGGCCCCGGTCCACGACGAGACCCAGCCGATCGCCCAGGTGAGCGACCTGCCCACCGAGCTGCCCGGGCAGGGGCTCGACGGGATGCGGCGCCGACTCGACTCGGTCGGCGGCCGGCTCGACGTACGACGTCGTGACGAGCCGGACGGCCCGACGTTCACCGCGACGGCATGGGTGCCGGTGAGCGCCCGGCGAGTGACCCGATGACCGACGCGATCCGGGTGCTCCTCGTCGACGACCAGGAGCTGTTCCGCGAGGGCGTGCGCGTGATCGTCGACGCCCAGGAGGGCATGGAGGTGGTCGGCGCGGCCGGCGACGGTCTCGAGGCGATCCAGCTGGTCGACGAGCTCGAGCCCGACGTGGTGCTGATGGACATCCGGATGCCCGAGATGGACGGCGTCGAGGCGACCCGGCAGATCTTCCAGCCCGAGCGCGTTGCCCGGCGCACGACGCCGGTGCGGGTGATCGTGCTGACGACCTTCAACCTCGACGACAGGGCCGCCACCGCGATCCGGCACGGGGCCAGCGGCTTCCTCCTCAAGGACACCACGCCGTTGATGCTGCGCGACGCGATCCGCACGGTGCACGGCGGCAACGCCGTGCTGGCGCCGACCGACCTGTCCACGCTGCTGGACACCCAGTTCCACGCGCAGCTGCGCGAGGTGCCGCCGCCGCCGGCGGCGTACCTGGCGCTCACCGACAAGGAGCGCGAGGTCTTCGACGCGGTGGCCCGCGGCCTCTCGAACACCGAGATCGCGGCCCTGGTCTTCGCCGGGGAGTCGACGGTGAAGACCCACGTCGGTGCGATCCTGCGCAAGCTGGCCCTGCGCGACCGCGTGCAGATCGTGGTGTTCGCCCACCACCACGGGCTGGTTGCCTAGCCGACCCGCTCCGGCTCGACGAGCGGCAGGGTGACACGGAACCGCGTGCCTCGCTGGGGGGACGAGGTGACCTCGATCCGGCCGCCGTGCCGGGCGACCGCGCGCTCGGCGATCGCCAGGCCGAGGCCCGTGCCCGGCCGCAGCCGCACGCGCGGGTCGGCCGACCGGAAGAACTCCTCGAAGACGCGCGCCTGGTCCTCCTGGGCGATGCCCACTCCGCGGTCCACGACGTCGACGACCGCCCACGACGCGCCGTCCTCCTGCGTGCAGGCCAGGTGGATGCGGACGCGCTCGTCCGGCTCGGAGTACTTGATCGCGTTGGCCACGAGGTTCATGAGCACCGCGTCGAGGTCGCGGACGTCACCGGTGACCAGCAGCTGGTCGGCGTCGGTCACCACGTCCACCCCGATGCGCCGGACGTCGGCCTCGGTGCCGAGCAGCTCCACGACGCCACGCGCGAGCCGGACCAGGTCGACCAGGTCGTCGAGCGGCCGGTCGGGCTTGCCCACGCGGGCCAGCACGAGCAGGTCGCGACCCATGGCCTCGATGCGGCGGGCGCCGCGCTGGATCGCCTCGAGACCGTGGATCGTGACGTCGTCGTGGTAGTCCTCGGTGAGCAGGAGCTCGGCGTTCTGGAGGATCGCGGTCAGCGGGTTCTGCACCTCGTGCGAGAGCACGTCCATCAGCTGGGCGCGGTACTCCGCGACCGCCTGCTCGCGGGCCAGGTCCTCGGCGTAGTCGCCGCGCTCGAGCGCGGTGATCACGGCCCGGGCCGCCTGCGAGGCGTAGAGCTGCAGGACGCGCCGCTGCTCCTCGCCCGGGCGGCGCCCGTTGCGGGGCAGGTCGATCGACAGCAGGCCTCGCAGCGAGCCGGTGTCGTCGTGCAGGAGCGCGCACAGCAGGTCGTGCGGGTGCCAGGCGTCGGGCTCGTCGGAGACGTCGATGTCCGGGATCCACTGATAGTCGTTGAGGTGGCCGCTCTCCCGCTCGAACGGCACGAACTTCAGCAGCCCCCAGTCCTCGGCGTTCTCGAGCTCGGCGAGCACGGCGTCGACCGGCGTCCGCAGTCCGGCGAGCTCACGCCTGGCCGTCTCGTCGCCCGCGACCGCGGCGATGCACAGCACGCCGTCGCGCACGACGCTGATCGCGGCGACGTCGAAACCCGCGAGCTCCGTCACGCCCTCGGCGATCAGCTGGAGGGCGGCTCCGTCGCGCTCGGTCGGTTCCATCGCCTCCACCGTAGGAGCCCCGAGCGGTCCGCGCACGCGTATCCCGCTCCCAGGGGAGCGCGGTCACGACCCGGCGAGGAAGGCGTGCACGGCCGAGACGACGACCGAGCCCTCCCCCACCGCGGACGCGACGCGCTTGACCGAGCCGGCGCGCACGTCGCCGACCGCGAAGATGCCGGGCACCGACGTGGCGTAGCCCGCTCCCGTGACGACGTACCCCTGCGGGTCCAGGTCGACGCCGACGTCGACCAACGCCGTCGTGCAGGGCTCGGCGCCGATCATCAGGAAGACGGCGGCGGCGTCGAGGCGTACGTCGCGCGCGTGGGCGTCGTCGCGCCACGTCACCGCGTCGAGGCGGTGGGTGCCGTGCACCGCGGACAGCTCCGAGCGCGGGTGCACGGTGATCCGCTCGTGGTGGGTGAGGCGCTGGGTGAGGTAGTTCGACATGGTGTCGCGCAGGTGGTCGCGGCGGATCAGCACGTGCACGTGCCCGGCGTACCTGGCCAGGAACAGCGCCGCCTGGCCGGCCGAGTTGGCGCCGCCGACGACCACGACCTCCCGGCCGGAGACCACCGGCGCCTCGAGCTGGCTGGCGGCGTAGTACACGCCGCGTCCCTCGAGGTCGGCCAGGCCATCGAGGTCGAGGCGGCGGTACCGGACGCCGCTGGCGATCACGACGGAGGAGGCGACGACGTCCAGCTCGTCGTCGAGCCGCACCCGGAAGCCGCCCTCGGGTTCGCGTGCGAGGCCGGTCACCGCGCGGGGTGAGACGAGGCGGGTCCCGAACTTGACCGCCTGCAACATCCCCGACCGCGCCAGCTCGACCCCGGAGACGCCGCGCGGGAAGCCGAGGTAGTTCTCGATGCGCGAGGAGCTGCCCGCCTGGCCGCCGATGGCGACGTCCTCCACGACGACCACGTCGAGGCCCTCCGAGGCGGCGTACACGGCCGCGGCCAGCCCCGCCGGACCGGCACCCACGACGAGCAGGTCGCAGGTGGACCCGTCGGACACGCTCCAGAGGTCGATGCCGAGGGCTGTTGCGAGATCGCGGGTGGTCGGCGCGGTCAGCACCCGGCGCTCGCCCGTCACGACGGCCGCGCCGGCGTCGGGCAGCGCACAGGTCCCGGCCAGGTCGCTCCACGCCGCGTCGTCGGACCGCAGGACCGTGCGGTAGGGGATCTGGTTGCGCTCGGCGAAGTCGCGCAGCCGGTGCAGGTCCGGGTCGTCGTCGTCCCCGGCCAGCACCAGGCCGCCCTCACCGAGCCGGTTCAGCAGCCGCCGCCGGGCGTCGAGCGCGGTCAGCAGCAGGTCCCCGAGGTCGCCCGAGATCTCGACCAGGTGGCGTAGGTCCTCCACGCGCACCCGGAGCAGGCTGGTCCCCTCCTGGGCGACGCCGGGCAGGAACGCGCGCTGTCCCATCAGCATCCCGAGCTCACCGACGAAGTCGCCCGCCTCGACGACGAAGACGACCCGGTCGTCACGGCGGTCGACCAGGAGCACGCCACCGGTCAGCACCAGGTTGAGGTGATAGGTGTCGCCGGCGTCCCAGAGCAGCTCACCGGCAGAAGGGTGCAGCTCCTCGCCGGCCGACCGCAGCAGGTCGACCGCGTCGGCGTCGAGCACGGGCCAGGCGGCCGGGTCCTCGGCGCGCAGGCGGGAGGAGAAGAACGTCTGCTCGTCCGGCTCCAGGCTCATGACGAGACTCCATCACACGTGGCGCGCCCGGAGAGATTCGAACTCCCAACCTTCTGATCCGTAGTCAGATGCTCTATCCGTTGAGCTACGGGCGCAGTGCGTCCCGCCAGTGGCGGCTGACCGGACGACTGGTCGAGGATAGCCGACCTCGCGGAGTACCCCGAAATCAATGTTGGCCGCCGTACGACCGACAACTTGTGACCCGGGAGGGTCGCTCGAGGGTCGTTGGAACAGCCCGCCAGGGTCACAAGTGACGGGATACCCGGTGGACCGGGTATCCCGCCCGCGCGCACCCCGACGTCGTCGTCTCCCGGCGGCCCCTGACCCCTGCGTGACGGCGGCCACACCCCGTTGATCGATCCAATAGGTGAGACGAAAGAGCGTCGGTAGCCTCGCGGGCACTACTCGCCCGGAACTCCTGGCCGACACCGTCGTCGGGGGCGATCCCGACACCCACAGCGCGGACGACCGCAGGCTCGAGAGGCACACCACATGACTTCTGCCGACACCCAGGCACCGGCCATCGACGCGGCCACGACCCATCAGGGCATCCTCGACTTCGTCACCGAGGTCGCGGCGATGACCACCCCGGACCGCATCCACTGGTGCACGGGCTCCGACGAGGAGTGGACCGAGCTGACCGACGCGCTCGTCGCGACCGGCACGTTCACCCGGCTCGACCCGGCCAAGAAGCCCAACAGCTTCCACGCGCGTACCGACCCCACGGACGTCGCCCGCGTCGAGGACCGCACCTACATCTGCAGCGTCGACGAGAAGGACTGCGGGCCCACCAACAACTGGATGGACCCGAACGAGATGAAGGACCTCATGCGCGGGCTGTACGCCGGCTGCATGAAGGGCCGCACGATGTACGTCATCCCCTTCGTGATGGGACATCTCGAGGCCGAGAAGCCGATGTTCGGCGTGGAGATCACCGACTCGGCCTACGTCACCGCCTCGATGCGCGTGATGGCCCGCATGGGCAGCCACGTGCTCCGCCGGATGGAGGAGCTCGACGCCCCCTTCGTGCCTGCCCTCCACTCGGTCGGCATGCCGCTCGCGGACGGCCAGGCCGACGTCGCGTGGCCGTGCAACGACACCAAGTACATCGTGCAGTTCCCCGAGGAGCGGGCCATCTGGTCCTTCGGGTCCGGGTACGGCGGCAACTCGCTGCTGGGCAAGAAGTGCTACGCCCTGCGCATCGCCAGCGTGATGGCCCGCGACGACGGCTGGCTGGCCGAGCACATGCTGATCCTCAAGCTGACCAGCCCGCAGGGCGTCACGAAGTACGTCGCGGCGGCCTTCCCGAGTGCCTGCGGCAAGACCAACCTCGCCATGCTCGCCCCGACGATCCCCGGCTGGAAGGTCGAGTCGATCGGCGACGACATCGCCTGGATGCGGATCGGCGAGGACGGCCGGCTGTGGGCCGTCAACCCGGAGTACGGCTTCTTCGGCGTCGCCCCCGGCACCAACGAGCACACCAACCCCAACGCGATGCGCACGATCAACAAGGGAAACTCGGTGTTCACCAACGTCGCGCTGACCGACGACGGTGACATCTGGTGGGAGGGCCTGGAGAACACCCCTTCCCACGCGACGTCGTGGAAGGGCGAGGACTGGACGCCCGACAGCGACGAGCTGTCGAGCCACCCGAACTCGCGCTACTGCACGCCCATCAAGCAGTGCCCGATCCTCGCTCCCGAGTACGACGACCCGCGCGGCGTGCCGATCGACGCCATCCTCTTCGGTGGTCGCCGCAAGACCACGATCCCGCTGGTGACCGAGGCCCGCGACTGGGTGCACGGGACGTTCATGGGCGCCACGCTCTCGTCGGAGACGACCGCCGCGGCGGTCGGCCAGGTCGGCGTCGTGCGCCGCGACCCGATGGCGATGCTGCCGTTCATCGGCTACCACGCGGGCGACTACTTCAACCACTGGATCACCATGGGCAAGGACAACGACGCGTCCAAGCTGCCCCGCATCTTCTACGTGAACTGGTTCCGCAGGGACGAGGAGGGCGACTTCCTCTGGCCCGGGTTCGGAGAGAACAGCCGGGTCCTGAAGTGGGTCGTGGAGCGCATGGAGGGCACGGCCGCGGCGGTCGAGACCCCCATCGGCCACGTGCCCGCGCCCGGCTCCCTCGACGTCGACGGGCTCGACCTGACGCCCGAGCAGGTCGAGGCCGCCCTGCGCGTCGACCCCGAGGAGTGGCGTGCCGAGCTGCCCCAGATCCAGGAGTGGTTCGAGAAGTTCGGCGACCAGCTGCCGGCTGTCCTCTGGACCGAGCTGGACGGCCTCAAGGCCCGCCTCGGCGGCTGATCCACGACCTCGTGGGACCCGGGACGGCTCTGCTCGTTCCGGGTCTCGTCGTCTGCACCCGTGTGCCATGATCCGGTCGGGGGTCAAGGGAAGGGGACGTGGGGTGCCGCACTACGGTCCCGAGGACCGTGCGATCTTCGAGACACGCGCGTCGGAGCTGTTCGAGGTGGTCGTCACCTCGGGAGGCATCAAGGACGACGATCCCCGGATCACGGGCGACGCGGAGTCCAAGGCCGCCTTCGAGCTGCTGGTGCGTCTCAACCTCGTCACGCTCGACCGCGCGGACCAGGTCTGGCACGCCGTCGACCCGAGCACGGTCCAGGCCCAGGTCGTCACGCCGATGGGCACGCGCGGGGCCGAGCTGCTCACCGAGTCCGGCCAGTGGGCCCGGGCGTTCTCCGGGTTGGCCCAGACCTGGCGCCGCTCCTCCCACACCGAGCGCGGCCCGATCACCGAGATCCGCGGGCCCGACGCGATCGGCGCGTTCCTCGTCTCCAGCGTCGCCGACGCCGAGGAGGAGCTGCTCACCGCGCAGCCCCAGGGGCTGCGCGACGGCGCCACCATCGACGAGGCCGCCCGGCGTGACAAGGCCGCGCTCGAGCGCGGCGTACGCATGCGCACCCTCTACCAGCACAGTGCGCGCCGGAGCACGACCACGCACAAGTACGTCGCGCTGGTCAGCGAGCTCGGCGCCGAGGTGCGCACGCTGGACGAGTTCTTCAACCGGATCATCGTCATCGACCGGCGGATCGCGGTGATCCCCGGCGCTGGTGGTCCGGCGACCGCACTGGTGATCCGCGAGCCCAACCTGTTGGCCTACCTCGTCGACATGTTCGAGCGCACCTGGGAGCGCGGGCGCCCCTTCACCAACCGCGGCGTCGCCGACCAGCGCGACATCGCGCACGAGCAGCGACAGATGACCATCCGGATGCTCATCGAGGGCCATGCGGACCCGGCCAGCGCGAAGCGGCTCGGGGTCAGCCCGCGCACCTACGCCGGGTACGTCGCGGACCTCAAGGAGGAGTTCGAGGCCGAGACCCGCTTCCAGCTCGGCTACACCATGGGCCGCCGGGGGTTGTCCGGCAACGAGGCGCGAGGCGAGGACGCGCCCGGCGACGAGAGCTGACGCAGAAGATAACGAGGGCAGTGCCATCGGCACTGCCCTCGTTTCGTTGAGACCGGCCGGGGGGGTGGCCTTGAGGAACGCCGGCCATGGGGGCGGCCGGCTGGTTCCCGTCTCAAGTCTGTAGTTGTGTCGTGGTCCCTGGGTCTCAGTGGCCGCCGGTGCGGCACCCGGGGCAGTCCCACCCGGTGTCCTGGGCGTTGGCTGGTGCACTCACTCCCGCCAGTCCGACCGTCATCGCGGCCGCTGCCACGAGGATTGCCGCCTTGCGAAGAAAGTTCATCAGTCGCTCCCACCTTCTGTTGTGCTGGACCCACCCTCCGGCGGCCAGTCTCGCGGACCGCGAGTGGTCTAGTCACCCGGTCGCTGGCTCAGATACTTGCAATGCAAGTTCTTGCAGGTATCTGCGGGCACGCCTGAGCCGGCCCTCCCGGCAGCCCTTTCGGGGCTGGTCGGGGAGAACCGACTCGTCGGCGGAGGCGGCGGGATTTGAACCCGCGAGAGGTTTTATCCTCAACCCGCTTAGCAGGCGGGCGCCATAAACCGGACTAGGCGACGCCTCCTCAACGCGCAGACAGGCTACAAGCACCGATCGGCGGGCACCGAATCAGGCGCGATCAGGCGCGGCGCGCCTGCTGGAGCAGCGTCCGGAGGCGGTTGGCGAACTCGTCGCGGTCCCCCGCCAGCAGGGTCACCGGGATGGTCGTCGTCCGGCCGTTGCGGAGGGCGATCACGATGCAGGAGGCGCCGTGCACCTCGGCGGTGGACGCCTCGGCCACGTCGGCCCAGCGGGCCCGCTTCACGCCGGCGCCGCGGACCAGGCGCACGTCGTACCCGAGGGGGTCCAGGCGCACGACGTACGTCGCCCGCGCGGTGTACGCCGCACCGGCGGCCACCGCGGCCAGCCCGGCGAGCGCGACCACCACGACCGGCCAGAACGGCCAGCCGGCCAGCCCGGTCACCAGCGAGAGGACCAGGACGAGCACCGCGAGCGCGACGAGGGCCGCGCCGGCCGCCCGCAGCACGACGGCGGGCGCGAGGCGGTACTCCGTGACGCCGTCCACGCGCCGGATTCAACCGTGAGATGAGGCGATCCCTGCAATTCTTGCCGAGTTCGCGGACCGGCCTTGTCCGGCCTGGGGGCGCGGGGCGACACTCGTAGCCCCAGCCGCCTGCTCGCGGAGGCCCCCATGACTCAGACCGCGGCCGCCCTCGCCGGACTCCACGACGCTCTCGACGCGCCCTCGGCGCCGGGGAGCTGGCGGTGGAGCGTCCGGCGCGGCATGGTCCCGCTCCGCGACGCCCTCCAGCGCGAGCGGCAGCTGGTCGACGACGGTTGGCTCTCGGCCCGGCACGGCCGGTCGGACCGCGAACGGACGGTGCTGCTGCGCCGGCTGGCGGCCTTCGGGCCGGTGGTGCTCGAGCACCCGGACGTGGGCGAGGTACGGCAGGGGCTCAAGCGGCTGCTGACCGACATCGACCACCACGTCCAGCGCGAGCACGACCTCGCCTACGACGAGGTCGAGCTGGAGATCGGCGGCTCGGAGTAGAGCAGAGGGGGCGGGATTCGAACCCGCGGCTGACATCTCTGCCAGCGACCGCTTTCAAGGCGGTTCCGATCGGCCACTCCGGCACCCCTCCGTGCCCGCCTCGCAGCGGACTGGGCGAGTCTAGAAGAGGATCTCGACGAGCGGGTCGCCCTCCTGGACGACGTCACCGACGGCGACCTTGACGGCGCTGATCGTGCCGTTGTGCTCGGAGATCACCGGGATCTCCATCTTCATCGACTCCAGCAGGATCACCGTGTCGCCCACGACGACGGTGTCGCCGACCTCGACGACGAGCTCGATGACGTTGGCGACCATCTCCGCGAGGATCTCGACACTCAGCTCTCTGGCCACGGGGCCGAGCCTAGAGGAGGGCCTAGAGGAGGGGCTGGGTGCGACCGGGTTCGGGACGCAGCGAGCTCCCGGTGTCCTCGGTCCGCGCCCGGCGACCGTGCCCACGCGTGCGCCCGCCACCGGTGAGCAGGAGGTCGAGCCGGATCACCAGGATGCCGACGACGGCCCCGACGACCAGCGAGTACGCCGTGGTGAGGCCCGCCTCGTCGAGCTTCAGGTTCGGGTCCAGGAAGGTGTGGGTGACCTGGGCCGCGGCCGCCACGCCGAAGGCGCAGACCCACCAGCCCTGCCGGCGCCGGGCGCGCATGTGGGTGCCCCACACGATCGCCGGCACGCCCAGCAGCGCCTGGACGGGCCGCGGTGCGCCGTGCAGGTTCTCCAGGGCCCAGCGCCGGCCGTGGAGCAGGGTGTCGACGAGCTCGGGGGCGCCGTACCGGCGCAGCACCTCGGCGTAGGCCAGCGTCACCGCCAGGATCACGCTGCCGATGAGGACCGCGAGCAGCCCGCGTCGCCCGAGGCCGTGCAGGCCGGCGCCGAGCCGGAAGACCAGCAGCAGGCAGACGGCCAGCGAGGCCGCGAGGGTCGCGTAGGCGAACCGGTCCAGGCTCAGCGTCGGCTCCAGGCCGACGACGGCGGCCGCGCCGACGAGCCCGACGAGCATCGCCACCGTGGCTTCGCGGACCGACTGGAGCACCGTCGCGGCGGGGACGGTGACCATCACCGCGAACACCGCGGTCACCACGCAGGTCATCAGCGCGAAGCCGGTGCGGAGCATGGGCTCGTCGGCGACGATCGCGGCCACGCCGAGGACCAGGGCGAGGCCGCCGTAGATGAACGTGCGACCGCCGGTGCGTGACACCAGGCCCGCCGTGAACGCGACGGCGACGGCGACGCCGCCGGCCTCGCCGACGTACGCCGGGGGGTGCGGCGCCGCGGCCACGCCCAGCGCGACCAGGCCGCCCAGCAGGAGAGCCAGCCACGACGTCACCCCCGCCCGGTGGCCGGGCCGGAACCGCGACGGGCCCGGTCGCTCGGCGCGACGGCGGGGGACGGTGGACGACACGGGCGGGAAGGCTAGCGGCGGTTCAGAGACGCCGGTTCGCCAGGGAGGGGTTGGTGCGGCGCGCCTCGGCGACCACGTCGGGGTCCAGGTCGACGGTCAGCGTCTCGGCGTCGACCCCGGCCTCGGCGAGCACCTCACCGAGCGGGTCGACCACGATCGAGTGGCCGGTGTAGCGCGGACCGGGCTGCCCGACCCCCACGACGTACGCCGTGTTCTCGATCGCTCGTGCGCGGGCCAGCGTGGTCCAGTGGTCGACCTTGCGCGGCCCGGCCACCCAGGCAGCGGGGAGGACGAGGACGTCGGCGCCGTCGGCCACCAGGGCGCGGGCGAGCTCGGGGAAGCGCAGGTCGTAGCAGGTCATCAGCCCGAGGCGCAGCCCGCCGAGGTCGACGGTCGTGGTGGTGAGCGGACCGGCGGTCACACTGTCGGACTCGCGGTAGCCGA
The DNA here is from genome assembly GCA_963782035.1 of uncultured Actinomycetota bacterium. Classification (GTDB taxonomy): domain Bacteria; phylum Actinomycetota; class Actinomycetes; order Propionibacteriales; family Nocardioidaceae; genus Nocardioides. Next base: position 6,292 of record CAWAIW010000028.1, on the reverse strand, counting down.
AGGAGTCGTAGAGGTGGATCTTGCGGTACTCGGCGCGCTCCTCGCCGCGCAGCACCAGCGTGTTGACCGGGCGAGCCGGGTCCGCGCCGCGCTCGAACATGCCGGCCAGCACCGTGGTCCCGCGCTCCTTGGCGACCCGCTCGACCTCTCCTGCGAACGGCCCGTCGATGTCCTCGGCCGCACCGCTGAGGTCCGCGCCGGGCTCGCCGAAGTCGCGGGCGAAGGCCTCCGGGAACACCACCAGGTCGCTGCCCTCGGGCGTCAGCGCCCCCAACCGCCCCCGGTTCTCGGCGGGGTCGAGGGTCGAGGCGGCCTGGACGAGGGTCACGCGCATGACGACCAGTCTGCCCGCTGCCAGACTGCCGGGGTGGCCTACTCCGCCGTCGTGCTCGCCGGTGGTCGCGGCGCACGCCTCGGCGGCGCCGACAAGGCCGGCCTCGAGGTGGCCGGTCGCACGCTCCTCGAGCGCTGCCTCGCCGCCCTGGCCGACGCCGCCGAGGTGGTCGTCGTCGGCGACGAGCGCCCCACCTCCCGCCCCGTCCTCTGGGCCCGCGAGTCGCCCGCGTACGGCGGCCCGGTCGCCGCGACGTACGCCGGTCTCGACGCCCTGACGCGGGATGGTCCGGGTCGCTTCGACGGTTCTGAGAGCGAAAGGTCTGCAGAACCGGACTGGACCATCCCGGTGGTGGTGGTGCTGGCGGTGGACATGCCGGAGGTGTCGGCGGGGACGGTACGGCGGCTGGTGGCGGGGGCGGAGGGGCGCGACGGTGCCGTCCTCACCGCTGGGGGGCGGCGACATCTGGCGTTCGCGGCGACGGCGGACGCCCTGGACAGGGTCCGGCCCCGTCCGACCACCGGTGCGGCCATGCGGAACCTGTGGTCTGCGCTCGACCTGGCCGACGTACCGGCCGTCGGCGACGAGGCCCAGGACGTCGACGAGCCAGAAGACCTGACCCCGAGGCTATGACGGTGCCGTCCGGATGGGGATGATGGGCACGTGAACCTGCACGACTGGATCGACGAGCTGTGCGACGTGCTCGACATCGACACCGAGGTCGACGAGGGCCTGGTCCTCGACCTGGCCAAGGTCGTCGCGGACAACGTGGTCAGGAAGGCGGCCCCCATCAGCACCTACCTGCTGGGGTACGCCGCAGGTCTCAATGAGGCCGACCCCGTCGGCGTGGAGAAGCTCGCGGCGCGGGCCCAGGCCCTCGCCGAGGGCTGGGACCGTCCGGCCACGGCACCGGACCCGGTCGACATCGACGACGAGGTGCCCGACGACAGCACGGTCGACCACAGCGCCGACGCCTTCGACGACTGATGCGGGCCGTCGTCGCCTCCGCCCCCGGCGGACCCGAGGTCCTGTCCCTGGCGGAGGTGCCGGACCCGACCGCCGGGCCCGGCGAGGTGGTCGTGGACGTCGTCGCCACGGCGATCAACCGCGCCGACCTGCTGCAGCGACAAGGCCACTACCCGCCGCCGCCCGGCGCCTCCGACGTGCTCGGCCTCGAGTGCAGCGGCACGGTGGCCGAGGTCGGCGAAGGCGTCACGGGCTGGAGCGTCGGCGACGAGTGCTGCGCGCTGCTGGCCGGGGGCGGGTACGCCGAGAAGGTCGCGATCCCGGCCGGGCAGCTGATGCCCGTGCCCGCCGGGGTGTCGCTGGTCGAGGCCGCCGCCCTGCCCGAGGTCGCGTGCACGGTCTGGTCGAACGTGTTCATGATCGCCGGGCTCCAGCGCGACGACTGGTTCCTCGTGCACGGCGGCGCCGGCGGCATCGGGTCGTTCGCGATCCAGCTCGCGGCCGCCCTGGGTGCCCGCGTGATGACGACCGGTGGGTCGGCGGAGAAGCTCACCTGGTGCGCCGAGCTCGGGGCCGACGTCACGATCGACTACCACGAGCAGGACTTCGTGTCCGAGGTGCTGGGCGCCACCGACGGTCACGGCGCCGACGTCATCCTCGACAACATGGGCGCGAAGTACCTCGGGCGCAACATCGAGGCCCTGGCCGAAGAGGGTCGGCTGGTGATCATCGGCATGCAGGGCGGCACCAAGGGCGAGCTCGACGTCGGCCGGCTGATGCGCAAGCGCGGCGCCGTCATCTCGACCGCCCTGCGCTCCCGGCCGGCCGACGGCAAGGCCGCGATCTGCGCCTCGGTCGTCGAGCACGTGTGGCCGCTGGTCGCCGACGGGACCATCCGGCCCGTCATCGGAGCGAGGTTCCCGCTGGCCGAGGCCGCGCAGGCGCACGCGCTGATGGAGTCGGGAGACGGGCGCGGAAAGGTCCTCCTGACGGTCTCCTGACCTGGCCGCCTCTAGGGTGGTCGCCATGAGCGAGCAGCAACCGGAGCCGGCCGACGAGTCCCAGGACGGGTCCCAGGACGGGTCCCAGGACGGGGCGCCCGAGGTGCCATCGGGCCACGTCGTGATCGTGGGTCCGGACGGGCAGCCCGTCGGGACCGTACCCGCCTCCGCACTGCAGCCGAACGGCGGCCAAGCAGATGGGGAGGAGCCCGACGAGGGTGACCTCACCAGCCTGGTGGAGCAGCCGGCCAAGGTGATGCGGATCGGCAGCATGATCCGCCAGCTGCTCGAGGAGGTGAAGGCGGCCCCCCTCGACGAGGCGAGCCGCCTGCGCCTGAAGGAGATCTACCGCCAGTCGATCAAGGAGCTCGAGTCCGGCCTCGCCCCGGAGCTGGTCGACGAGCTGGAGCGGCTGACCCTGCCCTTCACCGGCTCCGAGGCGCCGACCGACGCCGAGCTGCGCATCTCCCAGGCCCAGCTCGTGGGCTGGCTCGAGGGCCTGTTCCACGGCATCCAGACCGCGATCTACGCCCAGCAGATGGCGGCGCGGGCGCAGTTCGAGCAGATCCGCCGCGCACTCCCGCCGGGTGTGCAGATCGCCGGCCAGCCGGGCGGTCCCGACCAGCCGGGCCAGCCCGGGGAGCAGGGCCAGGAGCAGCAGGGGCCCGGCTCCGGCGGGATGTACCTCTAGGAGTCAGCTGCGTCGCGAGCGACCCAGCGCCCCGAAGACCATCAGCCCCAGCAGGCCGACGACCAGCGCGGCCGCACCTGGCGCGGCCATCCGCGTGAGCGAGGCCGGCTCGGCTCCGTCGACGGTCTCGAACGTGGCCTCCGCGGGCGTCGGCGGGACCGGGGTCGTGCCCTGGCCCAGGAGGGCGACCAGGCGTTGGGTCCGCGCGCTCGTGGCCGGACCCGTGCCACCGCAGCTGTTGGCGAGCAGGTTGGCGCCATTGGCGCGCACGAAGAAGAGGTAGCGGTTGTCGGCCGTCATCCCGGTCAGCCCGCAGGCCTCCTCGTCGGCGTCGGACTTCACGGTCACGGTGGGCGAGGTGATGTCGCCCTTGTAGACCCGGTCGACCTTCACGTCGTAGGACATCGTCTGCCGCTTGCCGGTGCTCGTCGGCCCACTGGCCATGGTCACGGTCCCGGAGAAGACGCCCGTGGCCTTGTTGACCTTCTTCGGCAGCCCATCCTGCTTGCACGTGCACGCAGCCGCCTGCGCGTTGGCCTGGCCGACGACGACCAGCATCAGGCCCGTCATCAGGCCCAGCAGCAGGACCACCGGCAGGCGACGCATGCCCCCTATTCGATCACAGGCGGAAAATCTCGGTGAGGACGCGCGCCACGCCGTCCTCGTCGTTGGCCGGGGCGACGTGCTGGGCGGCGGCCAGCACGAGCGGGTCGCCGTTGGCCATGGCGTACGACGTGCCCGCCCACTCCAGCATCGCCAGGTCGTTGGGCATGTCGCCGAAGGCGACCGTGTCGACGGCCGGGATGCCGAGCTCGGCGGCCAGGAGGGCGAGCGTGGCGGCCTTGGTGACGCCGGGTGCGGAGATCTCCACCAGGCGCTCACCGGACCACGTCGCCACGGCGGCCGTGCCGACCGCGGCGACCACCGCCTCCCGGAACGCGACCGGGTCGGTCATCGACTCGTCGCGCACCATCAGCTTCACCGCGGGCTCGTCCCACAGCTCCGCGAGCGGCCCGACGGGGCTGCCCTCGGGCACGTGGGTGGGCTCGACGAAGCGCTCGTCCCGCTTGATGCCCGACAGGCACTCGATCGCGAACGCCGCCCCCGGCACCGTGCGCCGGATCGCCGCGCACAGCGCCAGCCCGGCCGCCGCGTCGAGCCCGACCAGGCGGCGTACGTGAGGGCCCGACGCGTCGTACCAGATCGCCCCGTTGCTCACGATCGCCATCGCGTGGCTGCCGACGAGGTGCCACAGGTCGTCCATCCAGCGCAGCGGTCGAGCGGTCACGATGACGACCGGGACACCGCGCTCGTCGAGGCGCTTCAGGGTGTCCTCGGTGTACGCCGACACGGTCCCGTCGCTGCGCAGCAGCGTGCCGTCGAGGTCGGTGGCCACGAGCCCGGGAGTCACGCGAACCAGCGGTCGATCTCCTGCGCGGCGCCGTCGTCGTAGACCGTGGCGGTGACCGCGTCGGCCACGGCCCGGACCTCCTCGACCGCCTGGCCCATGGCCACACCGCGACCGGCCCACTGCAGCATCTCGATGTCGTTGCGGCCGTCACCGATCGCGAGCACGTCGGCCGCCACGACGCCGAGCCGGTCGGCGACGTGGGCGAGCCCGGACGCCTTGTTGACGCCGACGGGTGCGAGGTCGAGCCACGCGGTCCAGCCGACGACGTAGTCGGTGCCGTGCAGGCCGAGGCGCTGCGCGAGGTCGAGGAAGTCCTCGGCGGTCGACTCGGGGTCGCGGATGATCACCCGGCTGACCCGGTCGGCGACCAGGTCGGCGACCTCGGTGATCACCATCTCGCCGGACAGCTCACCGGTCGGGAAGGGCCGGTTGACCCGGTAGCCGACGCCACGCTCCTCGACGGCGACCAGCACGCCGGGGTGCTCGCGGAGGATCGCCTCGACCGCCGGGCGGGCGTCGAAGGTCTCCTCGTGGACGACGTCGAGGGGCGGGTACCGGAAGACGACCGCGCCGTTCGAGGCCACCACCCAGAGCGGGTCCTCCTCCACGCCGGGCAGGTCCAGCAGGTCGGCGACCGCCACCATGCCGTGCGGCGAGCGGCCACTGGCCAGCACGATGTGGGCGCCGGCGTCGTGCGCGCGGCGTACGGCGTCGCGCACCGCGTCGGGCACCTCTTCGTAGGTCGTGCCCCTGGCCCTCGATCCACGACAGCAGCGTGCCGTCGATGTCGAGGGCGACGAGCCGGGGCTCCAGTGCTGTTGGCGGTCACGTGAGGGGCTTGATGAGGTCCAGCCCGCCGAGGTAGGGCTGCAGCGCCTTCGGCACCCGGACCGAGCCGTCGGCCTGCTGGTGGGTCTCGAGCAGGGCGATGATCGGCCGGTTGGTGGAGCAGAGGGTGCCGTTGAGCGTCGCGACGGGGCCGACGTCGCCGTCGCCGAAGCGGGCCCGCGTGTCGAGCCGCCGGGTCTGGAAGTCGGTGCAGTTCGACGTCGACGTCAGCTCGCGGTAGCGGCCCTGCGAGGCGATCCAGGCCTCGCAGTCGTACTTGCGCTGCGCCGACGTGCCGAGGTCGCCGGCCGCCACGTCGATGACGCGGTAGTGGAGCTCGAGCTTGTCGAGGAACTCCTTCTCCCACTCCAGCAGGCGCAGGTGCTCGGCGTAGGACTCCTCGACGGTCGTGTAGACGAACATCTCGACCTTGTCGAACCAGTGCACCCGGAAGATGCCGCGGGTGTCCTTGCCGTGCGAGCCGGCCTCCTTGCGGAAGCAGGAGGAGAACGCGGCGTACCTCAGCGGAAGAGCGGAGCCGTCGAGGATCTCGTCGGAGTGGTAGGCCGCCAGCGGGACCTCGGAGGTGCCGACGAGGTAGAGGTCCTGGTCCTCGATCTTGTAGACGTCGTCGGCGGCCTGGCCGAGGAAGCCGGTGCCCTCCATGGCGCGCGGCTTGACCAGCGCCGGCGCGATCATCTGGGTGAAGCCGGCGTTGCGGGCCTGGTCCATCGCCATCATCACCAGCGCGAGCTCGAGCTGCGCGCCGATGCCGGTGAGGAAGTAGAAGCGGCTGCCCGACACCTTCGCGCCGCGCTCGAGGTCGATGGCGCCGAGCATCTGGCCGAGCTCGACGTGGTCGCGCGGCTCGAAGTCGAACTCCGGCTTGGTGCCGACGGTCTCGATGAGGCGGAAGTGCTCCTCGCCGCCGGCGGGTGCCTCGTCGGCCGCGATGTTCGGGATCTCCATCAGGGTCGAGCGCCAGAGGTCCTCGGCCTCGGTCTGCGCGGCCTCGGCGGCCTTGACCCGGCCGGAAGCTCCTTGGTCTGCTCCAGCAACCC
>CAWAIW010000027.1:0-77003 GCA_963782035.1 uncultured Actinomycetota bacterium | reverse complement strand
GCTCGACGGTGACCTTGATCGCCTCGCCGTTCTTGACGATCTGGAAGGCGTCGAGGACGCGGTCGAGCGGGATGTGCTCGGTGATCAGGTCCTTGACGGGGACCTGGCCGGTGGAGATGTACTCGAGCGCCCGCTTGTTGTGCTCGGGGGCCGAGCCGTTCGCGCCGTGGATGTGCAGCTGGCGGTAGTGGACCAGGTTGCTGTCGCACTTGATGAACGGGTCGGTCTTGGGCAGGCCGCCGAAGAAGGAGATGCGGCCGTTGCGGGCGGCCATCGAGATGGCCTGCTCCTGGGTGATGTTGGCGGCGGTCGCGGTGATGACGACGTCGGCGCCGCGGCCGCCGGTCAGCTCCATGACCCGCTCGACGACGTCGACCTCGGCGCCGTTGATGGTCTCCTCGGGCTGGACGGCGTCGGCCGACATCTTCAGCCGCTCGGCGTTGACGTCGACGAGGTACACCGGGCCGGCCTGGTGGACGCCGCGCGCGATGCGGATGTGCATGCAGCCGATCGGGCCGGCGCCGAAGACGACGACGGTGTCGCCGGGCTCGATGCCGAGCAGCTCCTGGGCGTTGATCGCGCAGGCGAACGGCTCGGCGGCCGACGCCTCGTCGTACCCGACGTTGTCGGGGATGCGGTTGAGGCCGTCGACCTTGAGCACCTGCTTCGGCACGATCATGTACTCGGCGAACCCGCCGTCGTACTGGTAGCCGACCGAGGTCTGGTTCTGGCAGACCGCCATCCAGCCCTTCTTGCACTCGTAGCAGTCGCCGCACGGCACCGCGGCGATCACCTGGGCGCGGTCACCGACCTTCCAGTCGCCGCCGTACGTCGCCTGGACGTCCGCGCCGACCTCGACCACCTCGCCGGCGATCTCGTGGCCGATGGTCCGCGGCGGGCTGAGGTTCTGGTGGCCGTTGTAGAAGATCTTGACGTCGGTCCCGCACGTCGAGCAGTTCTTGACCTTGAGCTTGATCTCGTCGGGACCGCACTCGGGTTCGGGGACCTCTTCGATCCGGACGTCTTCGGGGGCATAGAAGCGGAGTGCCTTCATGAGGGCGACGCTACCGGTCCGCCGAACCAAAAAAGCCACACAAACGGGCAGAAAAGTGTGCCCGAATGCTTGGCAATGTGCCCGTTTTGGGGCAGAGTGCCGTTCATCGGGCCGTGACGGGCGTCACGCGTCCAAGCGAAAGAGAGGAACCCGATGGCCTCGACAGCCACCACAGCAGCGCCCCGGGGTGGAGCGCGCGTACGGGTGCAGCAGTTCGGCACCTTCTTGTCCAACATGGTCCTGCCGAACATCGGCGCGTTCATCGCCTGGGGCCTGATCACTGCTCTGTTCATCCAGTCCGGCTGGATCACCCTCATCGGCGACAAGATCTTCAACAAGCCGCCGGGCGTGGGTGACGGTCTCTACGACTACGGCTTCGTCTCCGCCCTCGGCGGCTGGAACGGCACCGACGCCGGCATCGTCGGCCCGATGATCACCTACCTGCTGCCGATCCTGATCGGCTACACCGGCGGCCGGATGATGTACAACGACACCATCCGCGGTGGCGTCGTGGGCGCGATCGCCACGATCGGTGCCGTCGCCGGCGCCCCGGTGCCGATGTTCCTCGGCGCGATGATCATGGGCCCGCTCGGTGGCTGGTCGATCAAGAAGATCGACGCCATCTGGGACGGCAAGATCAAGCCGGGCTTCGAGATGCTGGTCAACAACTTCTCGGCCGGCATCTGGGGCATGTGCCTGGCGATCGTCGGCTACGTCGTCGCCGGCCCGTTCGTCGAGAAGTTCTCCGCGGGGGCCGAGAACGTCGTCAACTACCTCGTCGACCACAACCTGCTGCCGATCGCGTCGGTGTTCGTCGAGCCGGCCAAGGTGCTGTTCCTCAACAACGCCATCAACCACGGTGTCTTCACCCCGCTCGGCACCGCCGAGGCCGTGGACAAGGGCAAGTCGATCCTGTTCCTCATCGAGGCCAACCCCGGCCCCGGCCTGGGACTCCTCCTGGCCTTCGCGGTCTTCGGCAAGGGCCTGGCCAAGGCCTCGGCCCCCGGCGCGATCCTCATCCAGTTCGTCGGCGGCATCCACGAGATCTACTTCCCGTACGTCCTGATGAAGCCCTTCACCCTGATCGCGGTCGTGCTCGGTGGCGCCACGGGCGTGGCCACGAACATGATCTTCGACTCGGGTCTTCGCGCTCCAGCGGCACCGGGCTCGATCATCGCGGTCTGGTTGCAGGCCCCGGCCAGCAGCTTCATCGGCGTCACCCTGTCGGTGATCCTCGCCGCGACGGTGACGTTCCTGGTCGCCTCGGTGATCCTCAAGGCCGACCGGAGCGAGGAGATCGGCGACCTGCAGGCCGCCACCGCGCAGATGGAGGCCAACAAGGGCAAGAAGTCCTCGGTGGCGGGCGCGCTGACCGGCGCGGGCGTCGGGTCGGCGGGTCGCGAGATCCGCTCGATCGTCTTCGCCTGCGACGCCGGCATGGGTTCCTCGGCCATGGGCGCCTCGGTGCTCCGCAAGAAGATCCAGGCCGCCGGCCACTCCGAGGTCACCGTCGTCAACAAGGCGATCTCGAACCTGACCGACGACGTGGACCTGGTGGTCACCCACCAGGACCTCACGGCCCGGGCCCAGCAGAAGACGCCGTCGGCGATCCACGTCTCGGTCGACAACTTCATGGGCAGCCCGCGGTACGACGAGATCGTCGAGCTCGTCGAGCAGTCCAACAACGCGGGCGCGGCGAGCCCAAAAGCTGAGGCCCCCTCGGGAGGGGCCGACGCCGAGGTGCTGAGCCCCAGCTCGATCGTCCTCGGCGGGTCGGCCACCGACCGCGACGCGGCGATCGAGGAGGCCGGCCGGCTCCTGGTCGCGGCGGGGGCCGTCGACCCGTCGTACGTCGCCGCGATGCACGACCGCGAGAAGTCGGTGTCCACCTTCATGGGCAACGGCCTGGCGATCCCGCACGGCACGAACGAGGCGAAGGGTGCCATCCGGCGCTCCGCGATCTCGTTCATCCGCTACGACAACCCGGTGGACTGGAACGGCAAGCCCGCGGAGTTCGTCCTCGGCATCGCCGGTGCCGGTGACGACCACCTGGCGTTGCTGTCCCGGATCGCCGAGACCTTCACCAGCAAGGACCAGGTGGCCCGGCTGCGCGAGGCGACAACGCCGCAGCAGGTGCTCGACGTCCTGCAAGGGGTCCAGGTCTAGGACCTCCTGAGGTACCAGCGAGGAGCCGCACACCCGGTCCCGGTGTGCGGCTCCTCGCTTCCCGGTCTAGGAGAGCCGGTCGCCCAACCGGTCGAGCACGGTCGGCCAGGCCTCGCTCTTGGGGTCGATGAGTGCCGAGTGGTCGCCCGGCACCTCGGCGATGGTGACCGGGGCGCCGACGGCCTGCGCGGCGGCGACGTAGGCATCGGACTGGGTGCGGGGCACGACCTCGTCGTCGCGCCCGACGAGGCAGGCGACCGGGCAGCCGGCCGGCACGAGCAGCGTGGGGTCACCCTCGTCGTAGTGCTCGGGGACCGTCTCCGGGGAGCCGCCCATCAGCCGGTCGACGTTGCCGGAACCCAGCCCCTGTCGGGACGCCGAGGTCAGGTCGAGGACGCCGGCCAGCGAGACGCACCGCGTCACCGTGACCGCCGACGGACCCCCTGGCGTGGTGTCGCGGCGCGACGCCGCCCAGACCGCGAGCTGCCCGCCGGCCGAGTGCCCGACCAGGCGCACGTCGCCGGCGTCGACGGTGTCGAAGGTGTTGAGGTGGTCGATGCCCGCGGCCACGTCGGCGAAGGTCATCGGCCAGCCGCCGGTGCCGCCGGTGCCGCCGATCCGGCGGTACTCCAGGTTCCACACGGCGTACCCCTCGGCCTGCAGCGCCTGGCACATCGGGCGCATCGCGCCGGCCCCGAACCCGTCGAGCCAGTAGCCACCGTGGATCACCACGACGGTGGCCAGCGGGATGCGGGCGGGGAGGTACAGCTCGCCGAGCTGCGAGGGGTCGTCGCCGTACGTCGAGGTGCCCACGCTCGCGGTCGGCACCTTCGGCCCCACCGAGCAGCCGGTGGCCGCGACGGGGACGGCAAGGGCCAGCGCACCGGTCAGCAGGCCGCGCCGCGTCGGCGCCGCCCCCGACCCGGTCAACAGGCGTCCGTCACACGCGGTCCAGCAGGCTGGCGAAGTCGGCGCGGTGCTCCTCGGCCCCGCCCGGGGTCTCGCAGATCACCGGGGCGCCCGCGTCGCGGACCACCGCGGCGAGCAGGTCGGCGCCGATGTGGCCGTTGCCGACGTTCGCGTGTCGGTCGGCGCCGCTGTCGAACTCGTCGCGGCTGTCGTTGCAGTGCACGAGGTCGATGCGGCCGGTCACCTTGAGGACGTCCTCGACGATCGTCTCCAGCGCGTTGCCGCCGGCGTGCGCGTGGCAGGTGTCGAGGCAGAAGCCGACCATGTCGGCGCCGCTCTTGGCCTGGGAGACGGCGTCGAAGACGCGGTCGATGCGCTCGAGGTACCTCGCCATGGCGTTGTCGCCACCGGCGGTGTTCTCGATCAGCAGCGGCAGCTTGAGGTCGGTCGCCTCGATGGCCTTGCGCCAGTTGTCGAAGCCGGTCTCGACGTCGCCGTCCTTGTCCACGTGGCCGCCGTGGACGATCAGACCCTGAGCGCCGATGGCGGCCGCCGCGTCGACGTGCTGCTGGAGCAGCTTGCGGCTGGGGATGCGGATCCGGTTGTTGGTGGTGGCGACGTTCACGAGGTAGGGCGCGTGGACGTAGAGCTCCACGCCCGCGGCCTTCGCGTCGTCGCGCAGTCCCTCGAGCCCGCCGGCGTACTGGACCTCGGGGCCCTTGTAGCCCTGCGGGTTGCCGAGGAAGAACTGCACCAGGTCCGTGCCGCGTGCCCGCGCCTCCGCGATCGGGTCCTGCTGCTCGACGTGTGCGCCGATCCGGATCATGGGGCCACGGTAGTCGGCGACGGGGACACCAGCAGACTGGACGGGTGACCCTCTCGCTCCGTCACCGCTTCGCCGCCGGCCGTGGGTACCTCGGCGCCGCCACGCTCGGACTTCCCGTGGACGTGACGCGGGAGGCGGTCCGCCGGGATCTGGAGAAATGGTCGACCGGGACCGCCGACGTGGTCGAGTACACCGCGCTCGTCGAGAGCGCCCGCGGGCACGCCGCGACACTGCTCGGCACGTCGCCGGACCGGGTGGCGATCGGGGCGACGGCCTCGGCCTTCGTGGCGCTGGTGGCGGCCGCCGTACCTCCCGGCGCCGAGGTGGTCGTCGTGGACGGCGACTTCGCCTCGCTCGTACGGCCGTTCCTGGCGCGCGGCGACCTGCGGGTCACCCAGGTGCCGCTGGCCGGTCTGGCCGAGGCGGTCGGACCGGGCACGTGGCTGGTGGCCTACGCGCTGGTGCAGTCGGCGACCGGCGAGGTGGCCGACGCGGCCGCCGTAGGTTCCGCGGCCCGTGCCCACGACGCGCGCGTGCTCGTCGACACGACCCAGGCGACCGGCTGGCTGCCGACGACCGACCTCGCGGCCGACGTGACGGTGTGCCACGCGTACAAGTGGCTGTGCGCGCCACGGGGCAGCGCGTTCGCGGCGTTCTCGGCCCGGGCGCAGGAGGAGATCCGGCCGCTGACGGCCGGCTGGTACTCCGCGCTCGACCCGTGGTCGTCCTGCTACGGCCCCGAGCTGGACCTGGCTCCGGACGCCGGCCGGTACGACCTGTCGCCGGCCTGGCACGCCTGGGTGGGCGCCGAGGCGGCGCTCGGTTTCGCCGTCTCCCTGGACCCGGGTGAGGTACGGGCGCACGGCGTCGGCCTCACCAACGCCTTCCGGGAGCGGCTCGACTCAGCGCCCTCGGACAGCGCGATCGTGACCTGGCCCGATCCCGAGGGCGCCGACCTCGCCGCGATGACGGCCGCCGGGATCGCGGCCTCGGGCCGGGCCGGTCGCGCTCGCGTCTCCTTCCACCTCTGGAACGACGGGGAGGACGTCGACCTGACTGCCCGGGCTCTCGGGCGATGACCGACGTCATCTGACCAGCACCCAGGAGAGCAGACCGCCCACCAGGGCGGCACCGGAGAAGCAGGCGGCGGCGACCGGGAGGTACGCCGGCACGCGCGTGACCGGGGGAGCCGGGTCGCCGAGGATGTCGGGCACCTCGGGCCAGGCCGCGTCCCGGGGGACACCGAGCCCGCGCAGGGCGATCAGCGCGGCGGCCGCGGACGGCGGGCGCCGCTCGGGATCGGGGTCGGTGAGCCGGGCCAGCAGCGGGCCGAGCGGTCCGGTCACGGCTGCCCCGGTCGGCGACCCGGTCAGCAGCTGGCGGGCGACCACGCCGGCGGCGTACAGGTCCTGGCGCGGGTCGGGCCGCGCGCCGGCGGCCTGCTCGGGCGGCATGTAGCCGCCGGTGCCGACGCCCCCGGGCACCCGGGTCAGCCGCTCGTCGCCGGCGATGCCGGCGACGCCGAAGTCGCTGACCCGCACCCACGGCCGGCCGCTGCCGGTGGGCTCGAGCAGCAGGTTGCCGGGCTTGAGGTCACGGTGCACGACGCCGCGCGCGTGCACCGCGACGAGCGCCTCGAGCGTCTGCTCGAGCACGACCCGGACGAACGCGTCGGGCAGCGGGCCGTGCCGGGCGAGCAGCTGCTCGACCGAGCCGCCGCGCACCAGGTCCATCGTGAACCCGCCCTCGACCAGGTCGGTCGGCTGCACGACGTGGCGGTGCCGGACGCGCAGGTGCTGCTCGCGGACGAACCGGCGCAGCGACCCCGCGTCGTACCGGGTGAGCAGCTTGGCGGCCACCCAGCGCCGCTCGTGGGTGTCCCACGCCCGCCAGACGGTGCCCATCCCGCCGGCGCCGATCCGGTCGGTGAGGAGGTAGCGGTCCATGGCACCGGCGACGCTAGTCGCGTGGCTGCGTGCTCGCCGCTCGTCGTGTGCCTGCCTGTGGATTGGTGAGCCCCCGCACCACGCTGATAGATTCGCCCGGTTGCCTGGTCCGCACCCGCGGACCGGCCACACGCACAGCCCTCCTGCCACGGAACGACCGTGGCCGATGAGTCCAGAGGAGGTGGAGACCGCTATGCGTAGCTATGAAGTGATGGTCATCCTCGATTCGAGTCTCGAAGAGCGCACGGTGGAGCCGTCGCTCGACAAGTACCTCAACGTGGTCCGCAAGGACGGCGGCTCGGTCGAGTCCGTCGAGGTGTGGGGCCGCCGCCGTCTCGCCTACGAGATCAACAAGCAGGCCGAGGGCATCTACGCCGTCGTGAACCTGACCGCCGAGCCCGCCACCGTCAAGGAGCTCGATCGCCAGCTCGGCCTCAACGAGTCCGTGCTGCGCACCAAGGTGATGCGTCCCGACGCTCACTGAGCCCCGTCCCCATCGCGCGCCCTGTGGATGGGCCCTACCGCTCGTCGGTGCGGCGCGCCACGATGAGGCCGACCTCGTGAACAGATCCAGAACATCTCTTAGGGAGCTTTGACATGGCAGGCGAGACCGTCATCACCGTCGTCGGCAACCTCGTCGACGACCCGGAGCTGCGCTTCACCCCGTCCGGGGCGGCCGTGGCGAACTTCCGGATCGCCTCGACGCCGCGCACCCTCGACAAGCAGACCAACGAGTGGAAGGACGGCGACGCGCTGTTCCTCTCCTGCTCGGTCTGGCGTCAGGCCGCGGAGAACGTCGCCGAGTCCCTCCAGAAGGGCATGCGCGTCGTCGTCCAGGGGCGTCTCAAGCAGCGCCAGTACGAAACCCGCGAGGGCGAGAAGCGCACCGTCGTCGAGCTCGACGTCGACGAGGTGGGCCCGAGCCTGAAGTACGCCACCGCCAAGGTCTCCCGCACCACCCGTCAGGGCGGCGGCGGGGGCTACTCCGGTGGCAGCGGCGGCGGCGCCCCGAGCGACGACCCGTGGTCCACCCCGGCTCCCCAGTCCGGTGGCCAGTCCGGTGGCCAGTCCGGTGGCCAGTCCGGTGGCCAGGGTGCCCCGCAGGGCGGCGGGGGCGGCCAGTCCGCGCCGGCCAACGACCCGTGGGCCGCACCCGGCGTCGGCAGCAACGACGAACCGCCGTTCTGACTCGTCGGTCGAGGAGGGCGCGCCAGCGCGCCCGTCACGAGACCGGCCACCACAACTGAACATCCATATCCACCAGCCAGCATTCCGGCGCTGAGCCGGGCTCTACGAAAGGGAGCACCACAATGCCCAAGGCAGTGTTGCGCAAGCCGAAGAAGAAGGTCTGCCAGTTCTGTAAGGAGAAGGCGACCGGCGTCGACTACAAGGACGCCACGCTCCTCCGCAAGTTCATCTCCGACCGCGGCAAGATCCGCGCCCGTCGCGTGACCGGCAACTGCGTCCAGCACCAGCGTGACGTGGCCATCGCCGTCAAGAACGCTCGCGAGGTCGCCCTGCTGCCCTACACGTCCACCGGACGCTGAGGAGGCTCGACGACATGAAGCTCATCCTCATGCAGGAGGTCGACGGCCTCGGTGCCCCCGGCGACGTGGTCGAGGTCAAGGACGGCTACGGCCGCAACTACCTCATCCCCCGTGGCCTCGGCACCCGCTGGACCCGCGGCGGTGAGAAGACCGTGGACTCCATCAAGGCCGCCCGCGCGACCCGCGCTGTCCGCGACCAGGACCACGCCGACCAGATCAAGGCCAAGCTCGAGGCCAACCCGGTCCCCGTCTCGGTGCGCGCCGGTTCCGGCGGCCGCCTGTTCGGCGCGGTGACCACCGCGGAGATCGCCGGCGCCCTTGCCGACGTCTCCGGCGAGCAGGTCGACAAGCGCACGATCGTGGTCCGCCAGCCCATCAAGACCCTGGGCGCCCACGAGGTGTCGATCAAGCTGCACGACGAGGTGTCCGCCACCGTGGCCCTCAACGTCATCCCGGCCTGACCGCACCTCTCTCGCCGTACCCCTCGGCCCCGACCGGACCACCGTCCGGCCGGGGCCGTGGTGCGTCCGGCGCCGATTCGTCTGCGGATCGCTGTGACTTCTCACGCTGAGCAGTGCAGACGAATCGGCACTTCGCGCCGCGTCGGTGACCTGGGGCCGCCCGGACGACTAGCGGCCGGTCCGCAGCCAGGCCTCGCCGCGGGCCCGGAGCACGAGCACCACGAACCGCGCCCCCATCAGGACCGCGGACAGCGCGACCCAGACGAGCACGACCCCACCGTCGAGCTCACCGACCGCGAGCACCACCGGGGCGTAGACGGCCAGCACGACGAGGCCGGCCCAGGCCAGGTACGTGCCGTCGCCGGCCCCGATGAGCACGCCGTCGAGCACGAACACCACGCCGGCGATCGGCTGACCGAGCGCCGCGACGAGGAGCACCGGCACCAGCAGGTCGTGCACCCGGTCGTCGCCCGAGAACAGCGGCCCGAGCAGCGGGCTCGCGGCCGCCAGCAGCAGGCCGCTGACGACCCCACCGATGGCCCCCCACCGGACCATCCGCCGGGTCACCTCCCGCGTGCCCTCGCGGTCACCCGCACCCAGGTACCTCCCGGTGATCGCCTGCGCGGCGATGGCGATCGCGTCCAGCGCGAAGGCCAGGAAGCTCCAGATCGTGAAGGCCAGCTGGTGGGTCGCCACGGAGACCGACTGATCGCCGCCCGACGACCCGTCCGCGCCCAGCACCACGGCGTACGTCGTGAGCAGCAGCGCCGCACGCAGCGTCACGGTCCGGATCACCAACGCGACGCCGGAGCGCGCGGCGGCGCGGATGCCGGGCAGGTCGGGGCGCATCTCGGCGCCCTCGCGGCGGGCGCCGCGGACCACCACGACCAGCAGCGCGGCGGCGCCGGCGACCTGGGCGATGACCGAGCCGAGGGCGGAGCCGGCGATCCCGAGCCCGTCGAAGGAGCCGAGGCCGTAGACCAGGAGCAGGTTCAGCAGGATGTTCAGCCCGTTGCCGGCGACGGCGACGACCAGGGGCGTGCGGGTGTCCTGGAGGCCGCGCAGGACCCCGGTGGTCGCGAGCATGACGAGCAGCGGGGTGGTGCCGAGGAAGGCGATGCGCAGGTAGGTCGTCGCGGGATCCGCGACACTGGGGTCGGCCCCCAGCAGCCGGACGAGCGGACCAGTGGTGGCGATCCCCACCAGGGTCACGAGCACGCCGATCAGCACCGCCAGCCAGACCCCGTCGATGCCCTGGGCGAGCGCGGCCCGGCGGTCGCCCGCGCCGAGCAGGCGGGCCACGCTCGCGGTGGTGCCGTAGGCCAGGAACACGCAGATGCCGACCATCGTCTGCAGCACGACCGCGGCGACGCCGAGGCCGGCCAGCTCAGGGGTGCCCAGGTGGCCGACGATCGCGGCATCGGAGAGCAGGAACAGCGGCTCGGCGACGAGGGCGAGGAACGCCGGCAGCGCCAGCCGCCAGATCTCGCGGTCCAGCTCGCGGTGCGGCGGGTCAGGCACGACGAGGGAGCCTAGGGTGCCGGCTCCGACGCCGTCCCCCTCGCCTGTGCACGAGCGGTGGAAATCGGCGTCCCGCATCAGCCGATCGGACGATTGTCGACTTGCCACCACCTAAATCCCAGATGGCGGGAAGATGAACGACCGATTCCCCGAAGTATTTCGCGTGCACACCCTCATGAGTACGTTTCCGCAGGTCAGCGCGTTGTGGCGGGGCGTCCCGGGCGTGTCCTGCACAGCGGTTCCCCAGGTCGGTGCACAGCCTCGCGGCCTGTCCTCCACGAGTGCCCCCCGGTTGTCCCCAGGTCGGCCGCGTGCCTGTGGATAACTCGCCTTCGTCGCGTGGACTCGGGGGTCGGTGAGCGCCTACCGTCCAGACCTGGACCGGGGTGTCGGTGGTCCCTCCTACCGTCACTCGTGTCACTCCCGTCGCACGCCCGTCATCCGCCCCCCTCGCCTTCCGGAGGCATCGTTGAGCATCACCGAACCCGACCAGCGCGGGCCCTCGGACTACAACGACCAGTTCGGCGAGTGGGGGGACGGCCCCGCGACCTACGAGCCCGGCCAGCGGCCCCAGCGCCCGGGGGACCGCACGCCCCCGCAGGACAACGCGGCCGAGCAGAGCGTGCTGGGCGCGATGCTGCTGTCCAAGGACGCCATCGCGGATGTCGCCGACATCGTGCGGGGCGTCGACTTCTACCGCCCGGCCCACGAGGTCATCCACGACGCGGTGATCGACCTCTACGGCCGCGGCGAGCCGGCCGACCCGGTGACGGTGGCGGCCGAGCTGGGGCGCCGCGGCGAGCTGGTGCGCGTCGGCGGGGCGCCGTACCTCCACACCCTCTCGGCCAACGTCCCGATCGCGGCCAACGCCGCCTACTACGCCGAGATCGTCCGCGAGAAGGCGATCCTGCGGCGGCTGGTCGACGCCGGCACCAAGATCGTCCAGCTGGGCTACGCCGGGGCGGGCCAGGTCGACGACGTGGTCGACTCGGCGCAGGAGACGATCTACAAGATCACCGACCGGCGCACGTCGGAGGACTACGCCCCGCTCTCCGACATCATGAACGGCGTCCTGGACGAGATCGAGGCGATCAGCAACCGGGAGGCGGGGCTCTACGGCGTGCCCACCGGGTTCGCCGACCTCGACGACCTGACCAACGGGCTCCACGCCGGCCAGATGATCATCGTGGCCGGCCGCCCCGCGATGGGGAAGTCGACGCTGGGGCTCGACATCTGCCGCGCGGCGTCGATCCAGAACAACATGGCGAGCTGCTTCTTCAGCCTGGAGATGACGCGCTCGGAGATCACCATGCGCCTGCTGTCGGCCGAGGCGCGGGTGCCGCTCAACCACATCCGCAACGGCAACATGCAGGAGGACGACTGGTCGCGGCTGGCCCGCAAGATGTCCGAGGTCTCCTCCGCGCCGATGTTCATCGACGACTCGCCCAACATGACGATGATGGAGATCCGCGCCAAGGCCCGCCGCCTCAAGCAGCGCCACGACCTGCGGCTGGTCGTCATCGACTACATGCAGCTGATGAGCTCGGGCAAGAAGGTCGAGTCCCGCCAGCTCGAGGTCTCGGAGTTCTCCCGCCAGATCAAGCTGCTGGCCAAGGAGCTCGAGGTCCCGATCATCGCGCTCTCCCAGCTCAACCGTGGCCCGGAGCAGCGCGGCGACAAGCGCCCGATGATGAGCGACCTGCGCGAGTCCGGCTCGCTGGAGCAGGACGCCGACATGGTGATCCTGCTGCACCGCGAGGACGTCTACGAGAAGGAGTCCGCCCGCCCCGGCGAGGCCGACCTGATCGTCGCCAAGCACCGCAACGGCCCCACCCGCGACATCACCGTGGCCTTCCAGGGCCACTACTCGCGCTTCGTCGACATGGCCCACTGACCCGCGGCGCGACGACTTCCAGGTAGGTAGTCCCACCTCCGGGCTCCGTGGAGGCGGCCACCGAGTTCGGGGACTGGCGCAGGTGGTCGTACGGGTGGATGACGATGCGGCGCGCGGGGCTCACTCCGCGACTCTCTCGAGGTGCACCTCGGGGAGGCATCCCCGGCGGTACCCTCCGGCTGTGAACCTCGATGACGTGACCTTCGACCCGGTGCTGGTCTCGGTCGCCGTGGTGTTCGCCGTGTGTGCGATCTACCTGCTGTTCCTGCGCAACTCCGTCATGTGGGGCTTCATCTGCATCATCGGGGTCGCCGTCGTCGGCATCCTGATGCTCTACCCCGACATGAACTGGACCGCCCGGTAGCCGCTCGGGCGATCACATCGTGCCCATCGACCTGACGGCCGCACTCGTCGGCATCGACAGCGTCAACCCGGCGCTCGTCCCCGGCGCCGCCGGCGAGGGTGCGATCGTCGAGTACCTGCAGCAGCGCCTGACCCCAGCCGGCTTCACGACGCACGTCGTGATGGCGGGCGATCGGCCCAGCCTGGTCGCCGTCGGCCCGGAGGTCGACGGGCCGACGGTCGTGCTGAACGGGCACCTGGACACGGTGGGCGTCGGCGGCATGGACGCGCCGTTCGAGCCGCGCGTCGAGGGCGACCGGCTCTCCGGACGCGGCGCCGCGGACATGAAGGGCGGCGTGGCCGGGCTGGTCGTGGCCGCCGAGCGCCTGGTCCGCGGGGGCGAGCCGGTCCGCCCGGTCCTGGCGCTCGTCGCCGACGAGGAGGACGCCAGCGTCGGCAGCGTGGCGGTGATCGCCGCCCTCCCCGGCCTCGGCGTCGACCCCGCCGTCTGCGTCATCGCCGAACCCACGGACAACGGGATCTGCCGCTCGCTGCGCGGCTTCGCGGTCGTCCGGGTGCGGTTCGCGGGGCGGGCCGCGCACAGCTCGCAGCCCGAGCTCGGGGTCAACGCGGTCACCCACCTGGGCCGGCTGCTGCGGGCGGTCGACGAGCACCCGGACCTGATGGCGACGCATGGCAGGAGGAGGCACGTCGGCGTTCGTGATCCCCGACGCCGCCGAGTGCCTGGTCGAGCGGCGCGTACCTCCCGGGGTGGCGGCCGCCACGACGCTGGCCTTGGTGGAGTCCCTGCTCACCCCCGACCTGCAGGCGACCGCGGAGCTGGTCGCGCACCGCGAGGCCTGGCGGCTCGACGAGAGCGGTCCCGCCGCCGATCTCGCCGCGGCCCTGGGCGAGGCGCTGGGGAGCGAACCGACCTTCGACGCGCCGTACTGGATGGAGGCCCCGCTGTGGCAGGAGCTCTGCCCGACGATGATCTGCGGGCCGTCGGGCGGCGGGCTGCACGCCGTCGACGAGTGGGTCGACCTGCGGCAGGTGGCGGCGTACGCCGACGGGCTGGCCGCCGCGCTGGTCACCTGGTCCGGCACCTGGGGCACCCGTGCCGACTGACCCGCGGGGGCTTCGCGGTGACGCCCCGCTGCTGGACGCCTGGCTGAGGTTCCACGAGCAGCCGCCGACGCCGTTCACGATCCCCGGCCACAAGCAGCGGCACGACCTGGTCGGCGACGTGGTCGCCGGGGACGTCCCGCTGTACGCCGGCCTGGACACCATGAAGCTGAGCACCGGCGTGCTCGCCGACGCCGAGGCGCGGGCGGCGCGCCTGTGGGGAGCCGACGTCTGCCGCTTCTCGGTCGGCGGCGCGACCCACGCCAACCAGGCCCTCGCGCTGGCCGTCGGGGGCGACGGCGACGAGGTGGTGGTCAGCCGGACCTTGCACCGGTCGATGCTGCTCGGGCTGGTGCTGGCGGGCCTGACGCCGATCTGGGTCCGGCCCGAGGTCGACGCGGCCACCGGACTGCCCCTCGGGGTCCCACCCGCGGCGGTGGCCGCGGCCCTGGAACGCCATCCCGCTGCCCGGGCCGTGCTGGTCGGGGACCCGTCGTACGTCGGCACGGTCGGCGACGTCGCCGGGCTGGCCGGCGCCGCCCACGGCCACGACGTCCCGCTCGTCGTCGACGCGGCGTGGGCCGCACACTTCGGGTTCCACCCGGACCTGCCGCGGCACGCCCTCCAGCTCGGTGCGGACGCGATGGTGGTGAGCGCCCACAAGACCCTCCCGGCCTGGAGCCAGGCGGCGATCGTCCTCGCGCGTACCTCCCGGCTCGACGCCGCCCGGCTGGACGCCGCCGTCGAGGCGGGCCACAGCACCAGCCCCGCGGGCGCGATCCTGGCGAGCACCGATGCGGCCCGGGCCCTGCTCGAGCGCGACGGCCCGACCCTGCTGGGCGAGGCCCTGGCCGCCGTCCGCGAGGCCCGCGACCGCCTGGCCGACGTCGACGGGGTGGTCGTGCTCGACGGCCCGGGCGTCGATCCCCTCAAGCTGGTCCTCGTGCTGCCGGCCACCGGCGCCGACGGCAACACGGTCGAGGCCGACCTCCTCGCCGAGGGTCTCCCGGTCGAGGCCGCCGAGCGCGACACGATCGTCGCCCAGGTGTCGCTCGCCGACACGACGGCCACGTTGGGCCGGCTCACCGACGCGCTGGTCCGGTCGATCGCCCGGCACCGGGGGCGGCCGCGGGTGGTCGTGACCGGGGCGGCGTACGCCGTCGAGCCGGTCGCCGCCATGTCGCCCAGAGCGGCCTTCTTCGCGCCGTCGCAGACGGTCCCGCTGGACCGTGCGGTCGGACGGGTCAGCGCGGAGCTGGTGGCGCCGTACCCGCCCGGCATCCCGGTCCTCGCCCCCGGCGAGGAGGTCACGACGGACGCTCTTGCGGCGCTCGACGCGGCGCGGGCCGCGGGCGTGCGGATCGCCTACGCGGCCGACCCGACGCTGGCCACCCTGCGGGTCGTCAGCGCGGCCGCGAGCCGACCCGGGTGACGGCCTGCGCGGCCAGTCGCGAGGCGGACGCCAGCGCGTCCTCCAGGTCGTCGCCGTGGACCAGGGCGGCGACCAGGCCCGCGGCGAACGCGTCGCCGGCGCCCGTGACGTCGACGGCCTCGGCGGGCACCGCGGGGACCCGGACCACCCGGTCACCGGCGCGGGCCAGGGCGCCCTCGTCGCCCAGGGTGACGACGACCAGCTCGTGGTCGGCCGCCAGGACCGCGGCGGCGCCGTCGATGTCGTCCGCGCCGGCCAGCAGCTCGGCCTCCTCGCGTCCCGCGACCAGGACCTCGGCGCCGGCGGCCACGGCGCGGAACCGCTGGGCGCCGTACTCCCGCAGCATCGCCACCGAGCCCGGCGCGACCCACCGGCGCACGCCGGCCCGCCCGGCGCGGTCGAGCAGGTCGCGCCACTCCTCGTCGTCGTCGCCGTCCAGGACGGGGTGACCGGTGAGGTAGAGGTGGTCGGCGCCGGCCAGGGCCGTGTCGTCGACGTCCGAGCCGGCGAGGTCGAGGTTGGCGCCACGGCTGGTCAGCATGGTGCGCACCGAGCCGTCGGAGATCACCACGATGGCGCCGGTCGGCCGGCTGCCACCGACCAGGGAGAGGTGCAGGCCGGACCGCTCGAGGACGTCGGCCTGGCGCTCGAGGTCGTCGCGGCCGACGTGCCCGAAGAACGTCACCTCGATCCCCGCGGACGCCAGCCAGCACGCGGTGTTCGCCGCGGAGCCACCGGGCCGGCGCTCGATGATGCTGGGCGTGTCGGTGTCGACCTGGATCGGCCCCAGCGGGCGCGCGATGACGTCGTCCATCACGTCCCCCACGACCAGCACCCGCGGCACGGCCGTCAACCTAGGGCATCGCTCGACTGCCCCGATGACACGACCCGTGCGCGTGCTCGGGATCGACGTCGGGGCTACGCGAAGTCGCGCTCGACACCGCTGTCAGGGGGCGGGTACGTCGACGTGGACGTCGCGTCCGTCGATCCGGCCGGCGAGGTCGGCCCGGGCGCCGTCGGCCTGGGTGTCCCACGACCCGGCGAGCCGGCCGAAGGCGACACCGCGGACCCGGAGGTCGACGCGCATCGTGCCCGCGACCCGGTCCCAGACGGCCGTCCCCCAGACCGACAGGCCGCGGGCGAGGCGGTAGCCGTCCAGGGCGAACCGCACGCGGTCGTCGCCGGAGTAGGTGAACGTCCCCCCGCGCAGGCCGACACCGCGGCCGGAGTAGTTGTTCCACCAGCGGTCCTGCAGGTCGGCGACGGTGAGGGCCGCGACGCGAGCGACCTTCGTCGGGTACGCGACCGCACCGAACCGCGGGAAGCCGCCGAGCGCGCGCACCGGCGGGATCCTGCGGGCGCACGCCTTCAGGGTGTCGGGGATGACGACGCCGTTCGAGGCGATCCAGAACCGCACGATGCGTTGGGCGCAGTCGTCGGTGTCGCCGACGGCGGTGACGTGGAAGCTGTTGCGCACCACGACGCGACGGGCGTAGGGGAACTGCCGCGCGACCAGCGTGGCCTCGGCGGGCGTCGTGATGGTGTCGAGCTCGCCGGTGAGGACGAGCACGGGGACGTCGGGATAGCCACCCGACGGCGGCACGGGGGGTCCGGCGGGGTTGTCCGCCGGTGCGGCCGGCCAGTCGGTGCACCAGTCGAGGTACTGCCAGCCCGAGCCGGCGTACTCCGCGACGGTGAACGGCCCGTAGGTGTTCGGGTGCGAGGCCTCGCGGGCCGCGAGGGCCGCGGCGTACTGCTGGCGGCGCACGGCGGGCGGCGCCGTCATGTCGTACAGCTGCGGGTAGTCGTGGCAGGCCACCGCCGCGTCCAGGCCCTCGCTGTAGGCCGCGACGGGGCCGGCGTCGGTGCCGCCCCCGGTCGCCTCGGCGACCAGCCGGAGCAGCGGCTTGCGGTCGCCCGCGAGCCCGGAGCGCAGGGCCGCGGTCAGCTCCCGGTAGAACGCCGGGGCGTACGTCGCGCCGAACGCCACGTCCGCGAGCGTGCTGGGGTCGACGACCACCCGCGCCGGTGTCCCGTCGGCGTCGTGGGACCGGCCGCGCCAGGGGTGCCGGCGCACGCGGTCCAGGACCCGCTCGAGGGTCGGCCGGAAGGCCTCGCCGCCGGTCCGGCAGGGTGCCGACCGCTCGCAGACGGTGTCGAAGGCGCGGCGCATCGCGCCGCCCTGCGTCGGGTACCAGGCGCTCTCGCCGTACGTCGGGTACGACGCGTCGAGCACGACCGTGCGGACCAGGTCGGGGTGCCGGCCGACGAAGACCTGGGTGAAGAAGGTGCCGTAGGAGTCGCCGTAGGCGTCGACCTTCCCGAGGCCCAGGCGGCGGATCACCGCCGCGAGGTCGTCGGCGGACAGGGCAGTGCTGTAGTCGTCGGCGCGCTCCCCGAGGCGACGTCCGCACGCGCCGGCCGCGTCGGCGTACGGCTCCTCGAGGTCCTGCAGCCGTGGGCAGCTGACCGGCTCGGAGCGGCCGGTGCCGCGCTGGTCGACGAGCAGGAGGTTGCGGCGGGCGAGCAGCGGCCCGTACATCGCGGCGTACGACGAACCGGTCCCGGTCGTGCTGTACCCGGGGCCGCCTTCGTGAGGTACGAGCGTGCCGATCGCCTTGCGGGTGTGGTCGGTGGCGGGCCGGAAGGCGAAGCCGACCGTGATCGTGCCGGCCCTGTGATTGCCCGGCTCCCACGGCCGCTCGATCGACCCGCACAGGGCGCCGGGGACGACGTTGCAGGGCTTCAACAGCAGCGACCCGAAGCTGACCGGGTCCGCATCGCGCGCGATCTCGACCTCGGGTGCCGGCGGACGGCGCGGGCCGGGGTCGGCGCCCGCGGGCAGGACCGGAAGCAGGACGGTCGCCAACACGGCGGCCGCGACGAGAGAGGTCCGACGGCGCATGAGGGACTCTCTACTCCCTCCCAGCCGACTTGTGACCCGCACGGGCGGTGAAACGGGATGGCGAACGACCCTCCGGGGTCACAAGTGACGGGATACCCGGTCCACCGGGTATCCCGACCGGGTCAGGAAGCGGTGGGCAGGCGGTACACCGAGACGTGCGACGGCGAGTCGGCGGTGAACGGCGATCCCCGCCAGTCGGCGGACCGGCTCTCCAGCGAGAACCCCGCGATCCGCGCCATCAGGTCGAGCTCGGGCGGCCAGACGTACCGGTGCGGGCTGCGGCCGACCCGGGCCTCGCGGCCGCCGGACTCGTCGTACGTCACGTGGTGCGACACCACGTGCTGGCGCAGCGTGTCGTAGGTGTCGACGAGGAGGTACCCCGGCTCGTGCACCCCGACCGTCGCCGGCACGCCGGGCGGCAGCCGGCGCAGCTCGGGCACCCACAGCTCGATGACGAACCGTCCGCCGGGGGCGAGGTGGCGGGCGGCGTTCTCGAAGCAGGCCACCTGTTCGTCCTGGCTGAGCAGGTTCGAGATCGTGTTGAAGACCAGGTAGACGAGGGTGAACTCGCCCTCGGCGCGAGCGGTCGCCATGTCGCCCATCACGACGGGGATCGTCGTCTCGTCGGCCTTCTCGCGCAGCCTGGCCACCATCGGCGCGGACAGCTCGATGCCGGTGACGTCGACTCCGCGCTCACTCAGTGGAACGGCGACCCGGCCGGTGCCGATGGCCAGCTCCAGCACGCGGCCACCCTCGGCCAGCGTCTCGAGCCGGTCGACGGTCGGGCCGATCACGTCGTCGGCGAACATGCCGGTGCCCGGGGTGTCGTAGCGGCCGGCGACGTCGTCGTCCCAGAGGTGGTCCTGCGGCAGGTGCGTCACGCGAGCTCCTGGAAGAGCGTGAGGTGCACCTCGCCGGGAGCGTCGAACCGTGCGTTGAGCGACTTCCACGGCGTGCGCGTCGGACGAGCCACGGGTACGGCGCCACCGGCGGTCGCCCGCTCGCTCGCGGCCGCGCAGTCGTCGACCTCGAGCGCGACGCGGAAGTGCCCGGCCACCCGGCGGCCCACCTCGACGTCGTCGATCATGTCCGCCTGCGCGGAGTTGGCGATCTCCAGCGTGGCCCGGCCGGCGTCCAGGATGGTGACCTCGGCACCACCGTCCCCGGCGTACGCCTCCTGCTCCGGCATCCCGATCACGTCGCGGAAGAACCGCAGTGTCCCTTCGTAGTCCTCGGCGTGCACGACAAGCCTGAGCTGCTTCACCGACATGTGCCCATCCTGGTGCGATGAGTCCGGGGCCCGTCAAAGGTCTTTCCCGCATGAGCGTGTGGATGGACGAGATCGTCTTCGGCGAGTCGCCGCGCTGGCACGACGGACGGCTCTGGTTCAGCGACTGGGGCGCGGGCCGCGTCTGGTCGGTGGCCGAGGGTGCGGATCCCGTCGTGGAGGCCGAGGTCGAGCGGCTGATGTGCATCGACTTCCTGCCCGACGGCCGGCTGCTCCTGGTCTCGCCGGCGAGCGGTGGCGTGCTGCTGCGCCGCGAGCCGGACGGCTCGCTGGTCACCCACGCCGACCTCTCGGCGCTCACGCAGTCCGGCTGGAACGACATCGTCTGCGACCGGCACGGTCGGGCGTACGTGAACAGCATCGGCTTCGACTTCCCGGGCGGCGAGTTCCGCCCCGGGCTGGTGGCCCTCGTGGACGTCGACGGCTCCGTGCGCGCCGCCGCCGAGGGGCTGGCCTTCCCCAACGGCATGGCCATCTCGCCCGACGGCACCACCCTGGTCGTCGCCGAGTCGTACGGCGAGAAGCTCACGGCGTACCCGATCGCCGGCGACGGCACCCTCGGCGCGGCGTACACCTGGGCCTCGACGCCCGGCGACCACCCCGACGGCATCTGCTTCGACGCGTCCGGTGCGCTCTGGTACGCCGACGTCGGCAACGAGCACTGTGTCCGCATCCGCGAGGGCGGCGAGGTGCTCGACACCATCGACTCCGACCGCGGCGCGTTCGCGTGCGCGCTGTCGCGGGACGGCGATCCCCTGCTGCTGGTGGTCGGGCAGGAGTGGGGCGAGAACACGTGGGGTGGCCCGCCCACCGGGCAGCTGGTCGCGTACGTCGCCCCCGAGCCCGGCGACGGCTGGCCGTGAGTCACCAGCGGGCGGCTAGACGCGCATCACGTCCAGGCCGAGCCACACGGCCAGGTCCTCGATCTCGGCGTCGACGGCGTCCCTCATCACAGGAGTGAAGGGCTCGTCCTCGTGGACGGCGTCGACGCGGAGCACGCCCTCGTCGCGCTCCGCGGTGGCGTCGAGCTTGCCGACCAGCCGGTCGCCGTACAGGACCGGCAGCGCGTAGTAGCCCCAGATCCGCTGGGCCTTCGGCTTGTACATCTCCAGCACGTAGTCGAACCCGAACAGCGCGTCGAGCCGCTTGCGGTCCATCACCAGCCGGTCGAACGGCGACAGCAGCGCGGCCCGGCCCTCGAAGGCGCCGTCCAGCAGCGTCGGCTCGACCCGCCACGTCCCCTTCAGGCCCTCGACCACGGCCGGCTCGCCGGCGTCGCGGACGTACGTCGGCTCGGCGCGGTCCACGGGCCCCTTCGGGCGGGCGATGCCCAGCGAGAGCAGCCGTCGCCGGTCCCGCTCCGCGAGCGCCTCGTCGGGATCGGGCAGCGGCGCGTCGCCGTACACGCGCTCGGCCAGGTCCCAGAGCTTCTCCCGGCCGGTCGAGGACGCGACGGCGACCTCGTCGCGCTGGAGCATGTACCAGAGCATCTGCTGGACGTTCTTGTTGTTGGTCCAGCCGGTCGATCCCCACGTGCGCTGGCAGGTGTCCGGCAGCTGGGTGGCCGGCAGCGGTCCCTCGGCGCGCAGCGTGGCGAGGATGTCGCGGCGGCACTCCTCGTTGGCCGCGAACCAGTCGGCCACCTCGTGCACCCAGGGCTTGAGGTCGCCGCGGCCGGGCCAGTACGGCGCCTCGGCGCGGTGCAGCGGCAGGTCCTCGACCGGCCGGTAGAAGCCCAGGTAGTGCACGAGCCGCTGGTCCTCGACCGCCGCGGTCAGCTCGTCGGGGTCGTACGCCGACCCCAGCCGCGACCAGCACAGCAGGTCGTAGCTGGTCGCGATCGGCGCCGTCGGCTCGGTCGGCAGCAGGGTCAGGTGCCGGACCATCTCCATCAGGTCGGTGGGCCGGTCGGCCGTCAGCAGCTGGGCGCGCAGCGCGATGCGTC
The DNA here is from genome assembly GCA_963782035.1 of uncultured Actinomycetota bacterium. Classification (GTDB taxonomy): domain Bacteria; phylum Actinomycetota; class Actinomycetes; order Propionibacteriales; family Nocardioidaceae; genus Nocardioides. The sequence continues at coordinate 55,642 of CAWAIW010000027.1, read as the reverse complement.
GCGCGTCCTGCTGGGAGAGCTCGATCACGGGTTCAGCAGGCGCTCCATGCGGGCGGCTTCCTCGTCGAAGGCCGACCGCCGGACGCGCTGGCCGCAGGAGGAGAGCAGCCGCGCGTAGTCGGCGCCGGCGCGGTCGACCCGGTCGTCGAGCGGCGGCTGGTCGGAGGTGACGCCGAAGTCCTCGGTGGCGGCGTACACGCCGGTGGGGGAGACGACGGCGCGCAGGTAGGAGAAGAGCGGACGCAGCGCGTGCTCGAGGACCAGCGAGTGCCGCTCCGTCCCTCCCGTCGCGCCGATGAGCACCGGCATGTCGGTCAGCGACTCCTCGGGCAGCACGTCGAAGAACGACTTGAACAGCCCGCCGTAGCTGGCGTTGAACGCCGGCGTCACCGCGATCAGCCCGTCGGCGGAGGCGACCGTCTCGAAGGCCTCCTCGAGCTCGGCGTTGGCGAACCCGAGGGTCATCGCGTCCGCGATCGAGCGGGCCAGTGGGCGGAGCTCGACGATGCGCGTGGTGACCGAGAGCCCTTGTGCGGACAGGTGTCTCGTCGCCGACGCGGCCAGCCGGTCGGCCAGCAGCCGGGTCGAGGACGGCTCGCGCAGGCCTCCGCTGACGACGGTGAGCTCAGTCATCGGTGCTCCTCCTTCGAGCGGCCAGCAGGGACTCGTGGGTCGGCGCATCCGGTACGTCGGCGGGCCGGTCCTTCTCCATCTCCACGCGCAGCGTCGCGACCACCTCGCCGAGCAGGTCGAGCTGCTCGAGCACGGTCTTCAGCGGCAGCCCCGCGTGGTCGACCAGGAACAGCTGGCGCTGGTAGTCGCCGACGTACTCGCGGAAGCCCAGCGTCTTCTCGACCACCTGCTGCGGGCGAGCCGACGGTCAGCGGCGTCTGCGCGCTGAACTCCTCGAGCGACGGGCCGTGGCCGTAGACCGGGGCCACGTCGAAGTACGGGCGGAAGTCGCGGACCGCGTCCTGGCTGTTGCGCCGCATGAACACCTGCCCGCCCAGCCCGACGATCGCCTGAGCGGCGGTGCCGTGGCCGTAGTGCTCGAAGCGGCGCCGGTAGAACTGCACCATCCGCTCGGTGTGCGAGGCGGGCCAGAAGATGTGGTTGGCGAAGAACCCGTCGCCGTGGAACGCCGCGAGCTCGGCGATCTCGGGGGTGCGGATCGAGCCGTGCCAGACGAACGGCGGTACGCCGTCCAGGGGTTGCGGCGCGAGGGTGAAGCCGTGCAGGGGCGTACGGAACTGGCCCTCCCAGTCGACGACCTCCTCGCGCCAGAGCCGGCGCAGCAGCTGGTACTTCTCGACCGTGAGCGGCACCGCCTGGCGGATGTCCTCGCCGAACCACGGGTACACCGGCCCGGTGTTGCCGCGACCGAGCATCACGTCGACGCGGCCGCCGGAGAGGTGCTGGAGCACCGAGAAGTCCTCGGCGATCTTCACCGGGTCGTTGGTGGTGATCAGCGTCGTCGACGTCGAGAAGATCAGCCGGTTGGTGCGCGCCGCGAGGTACCCGAGCAGCGTCGTCGGCGACGAGCACACGAACGGCGGGTTGTGGTGCTCGCCCGTCGCGAAGACGTCGAGCCCGACCTCCTCGGCCTTCTCGGCGATCGCGACCGTGGCCATGATCCGCTCGTGCTCGGTCGGCGTCCGCCCGGTCGTCGGGTCGGGCGTGACGTCGCCGACGGAGAAGAGTCCGAACTGCATCGCTCCCACGGGGTGATCCTCTCAGCCCGCCGGTCAGGCCCCACAACGTCATACGGATCGAGCCGTAGGTGGCTCGATCCGTATGACGTCACGCCACCGTCAGCCGGTACGCCGCGCCAGCAACGTCGAGTCGTCGATGTCGAACGTGCGCCCGTCGCGGGTCACGGTCCGCGGGCGCTGCTCGACCACGACCGCCTCGAAGCCGTCGGGCAGCGCGGGCACCAGGTCGGCGGCGACGAACATGGCCCGCCGGTGGGCCTCGGACATGTCGGCCATGTGCGAGGACGGCGCGTGGCCGACGACGAGCAGGTGGCCGCCGGGGGCGACTGCCGCTGGCCAGCCGGCGGGCGACCTCGGCCATCCCGCCGTCCGGCGGGTGCAGGAAGTGGGTGGTCACCAGGTCGAAGGTGCGGCCCTCGGGGTCGAACGCGCGCGCGTCGACCTGCCACCACGAGGTGCGGTCCGCGACCCCGGCGGACTCCGCATGCCGGGCCGCGCGGGCCAGGCCGTTGGCGGAGAAGTCCGCCCCGGTGACCTGCCAGCCCTGCTGGGCCAGCCAGATCACGTCGCCGCCCTCGCCGCAGCCGACGTCCAGTGCGGTGCCGGGTGTCAGGCCGGACACCTCGGCGACCAGCTGGGGGTTGGGTCGACCGCTCCAGACCTGCTCGTCGCCGGCGTACCGCTCCTCCCAACCCGCGGGCTCGAAGTAGTCGGGTGCGGCGTCATGTCGTGCTGGTGGTCGTGGCTCACGCCACCAGCCTGACCGCGACCAGGCCGATCCGGACAACTCAGGTTGCCAATTCGGCAAATCGTTCCACGACCGCGGCGGCGGGCTCTGATGCGCGCCAACCCGTACGCCGTCCCGGCCCAGAGGTTGACCAGCTCGCCGTCGCCGGCCGCGCGGGCGGCGGCCCGGATCGGGGCCGTCATGACGTGGACCTCGGGGTAGGCCGCGGGCGCGTCGGCGTAATCGGCCATGAAGCGGTTCTCGATCCCCCGCGCGGTGCGGCCGGTGAACGCCCGGGTGAGCGCGGTCCTGCGGCCGGACCGCAGCGCCGCCCGGAGGACGGGCGTCGTCCCGGCCTCGGGACAGTCGAGGAACGCGGTGCCCAGGGCCACCCCGGACGCGCCCAGTGCGAGGACGGAGGCTGCCGACGAGGCGTCCATGATCCCGCCGGTCGCGACGACCGGCAGGGACGAGACGGCACGCACCCCCGGCACCAGGTCGTGCAAAGGGAGCTGGCCGGCCAGGTCGTCGGTCAGCCCGCCCCGGTGCCCGCCCGCCTCCAGCCCCTGCGCCACCAGGCCGTCCACGCCACGCTCGGTGGCCGCGACCGCGTCGTCCACCGTGTTCACGGTCACCCACACCTCGGACCCCACCTCGTGCAGGGCCGAGACGGCCGATGACGGCGGCAGGCCGAAGGTGAACGACACGACCGCCACCGGCTCGGCGACGAGCAACGCAACCTTCGCGTCGAAAGCGTCGTCGTCGTACCTCGCCTCGCCCGGCTCCGCCGGCACCAGCGGGTCGGCGAGCAGCCGATCACGGAACCGGTCCAGGGCCGCCCGGTCGGCGTACGGCGTCCCCGGTACGAAGACGTTGACCCCGAACGGTCCCGACGTGAGGGCCCGCGTCGACGCCAGCCGCGAGGCCGCGTCCGAAGCCGAGAGGTACCCGAACGCGAGCGTGCCCAGCCCGCCGGCGTCGGTGACCGCCGCCGTCAGCTCCGGGGTCGACGGCCCGCCGGCCAGCGGGGCGAGGACCAGGGGGAGGGGACGATCGGCGAGGACGCTCACCCCCCTATCGTGACGGTGTGGACGACACGCTGCAGGTGGCGCTCACCGCGGTGTCGCTCCTCGTCGCGGTGGTGGCGGCCGTGTACGTCGTGCGCGACCGGTCCGCCGACAGGTTCCTGGTGGGTGTCGTCGGCGTCCTCTTCGTCGGCACGCTGGCCCAGCTGGTCTACGGGATCTCGCAGCTGTCGGACGCCGACGACGACGTCAACAAGGTCGTCTTCGTGCTCTACCTGCTCGGTCTCGTGGCCACGCCGCCGGTCGCGGTGCTGTGGGCCCGTGGCGAGCCCAGCCGCGCCGGCGCCGGCGTCGTCGTGGTGGCCGGCGTGCTCGTCCCCTTCCTGCTCCTGCGTCTCGACACCCTCTGGAGCGGCGGTGCCTGAGCGCACGGAGCGACGGTCCGGCTGGGGTCGGGTGCTGATCGCGGTGTACGCCGTGTTCGCCGTCGCCGCCACGGGCCGGTCGTCCTACCAGCTCATCGCCCAGGCGAGCGAGGCACCGTTTCCCTATGCCCTCTCCGCGGTCGCGGCCGTGGTCTACATCGCCGCCACCCTCGGGCTGGCGCGCGAAGGGGAGACCTGGCGGAAGGTCGCGTGGGCGGCGTGCGGCACCGAGCTGGTCGGCGTACTGGTGGTGGGCACCCTGAGCGTCGCGGACAAGAGCCTCTTCCCCGACGACACCGTGTGGTCGGCGTACGGCGCGGGCTACGGCTACCTCCCGCTGGTCCTCCCCTTCGCGGGTCTGGCCTGGCTCTGGCACACCCGGGCCCGCGACTGACATCCTGCCCTTGCTCGGGGGAGGGGGAACGCGGTGACGGACACCAAGGAGAGCACGCGCGAGTCGCTGCGCAGCGTGCTGCGCAACCCCGACCTGCGCCGCATCCAGCTGGCCTTCGGCGGCTCGCTGCTCGGCGACTGGGCCTACGGCACCGCGATCCTGGTGTGGGCGTTCCAGGAGTCCGGCGCGACGGGCGTCGGCCTCTTCACCGCCGCGCGGTTCATCGCCGCCGCCTTCGCGGGCCCGCTCGGCGCGGCGATCGCGGACCGCATGGACCGGCGCCGGTTCATGATGACGACCGACCTGGTGCGGGCCGGGCTGGCCAGCATCACCGCGGTGCTGATCATGACCGGCTCGCCGGTCGTGCTGGTGTACGTCGTCGCGGTGGTCACCGCCACGGTCGGCGCGCCGTTCCGCTCGGCCCAGGCCGGCCTCATCCCACGGCTCGTGGACACCCCGGGCGAGCTGACCGCGTCCAACGCGGTTGCGGCCAACATCGAGAACGTCGTCGTGTTCATGGGCCCGGCCGTCGGCGCGCTGATGGTCGGCGCCCTGGACGTGGCGTCGGTCGTGTGGCTGAACGTCGCGTCGTTCGTCTGGTCCTTCGTGATGGTCGCCGGCGTCAAGGAGCGCGCTCCCGCGGAGCCGGCCGCCCCGTCGGAGGAGGACGAGCCCGAGGAGAAGATGCTCCGGCAGATCACGGCCGGGTTCGCCTACGTCGCCAAGAACGCCGACCTGCGCACCATCTCGTTGCTGACCGGTGCCCAGACGATCATCTGGGGCGCCCTCTCGGTGTTCATGGTCGTCATCGCGGTGCGCGACTTCGGGGAGCCCGAGAGCGTCGGCTGGCTCCAGGGCGCCATGGGCGTGGGCACGATCATCGGCGGCGTGATGGTCCTCGGCCGCGTCGCCAAGGGGCGGCTCGCCGGCGACATGGTCATCGGCGTGCTGGGCTGGGCGCTGCCCGTCATCGTGCTGGCCGCCTTCCCCTCGCCGATCACCGCGATCGCCGCCCTCGTCGTCATCGGCATCGCCGACCCGTGGGTCAACCTCGGCCTGGAGACGATCCCGCAGCGGCTCGCGCCGGAGAACGCCATCTCCCGCGTGTACGCCGCCGTCGAGAGCATCGCGATCGGAGCCATCGCGGTCGGCTCGCTCATCACCCCGTTGCTGATCCACCTGTTCGGCGTGCGGCCCTCGCTCGTGGGCATCGGCGTCGTCGTGGCGGCGTACGCCGTCAGCACGATCCCCCGCCTGAACCGCCTCGACCACCACCTCACCGAGCCCGAGGGCCTCGCCGTCCTGCGCACGATCGGCATGTTCGAGCCGGTCCAGCCGTCCGTGCTCGAGGAGATCGCGCACCGTCTGGAGTCGGTCACCCTGACGGCCGGGACGGTCGTCGTGCGTGAGGGCGACGTGGCCGACCGCTTCTACGTGATCGCCGACGGCGAGGTCGAGGTGACCCACGGTGAGGTGTTCGTCCGCCGGGAGGGCGCGGGCGACTTCTTCGGCGAGATCGGCCTGCTCCGCAACGTGCCCCGCACCGCCACCGTCACCGCGGTCACCGACGTGAAGCTCTGGGTCCTCGAGCGGGCCGACTTCCTCGGCGCCATCACCGGCACCGGCGCCGCCCGTGTCGCCGCCGAGGACGTGGTCTCGCGGCGCATCGCGACGTGATCGCTCGGGTGCCGGTTCGGCCGCAATCGCGCGATTTCCGGCACCCCGGGCCGCCCGTACCTACGCGTGCATGACCACGGACCAGGGGCGGACCTCGGCGGTGAAGAACCCGCCGACGACGCTGGCGTCGTCCTCGGTGGCCAGCCGGACGGCCTCCTCGAACCGGTCGGGGCCGGGGAGCCGCAGGATGGCCATGCCCTGACCGGGTACGTCGGCGAACGAGCCGGCCGCGACGAGGTACCCGGCCTCGGCCATCCGCCCCAGGAAGGCCACGTGGTCGGCGAACCGGGGGTCGGCGAAGACGGCGCCCGCCAGCGACGGGTCGGCCGGGGTGTGGACCAGGGCGACCCAGGTGTCGCTCACGCGGTGACCCGCGCGGCGTAGCCGTCGAGGACGACGGACCAGCCGTGGTCGTACTCCGCCCGGGCGGCCTCGGCCTGGTCGCCGAAGACCTCCCAGCCGGTGTGCTCGAGGCGGACCAGCGTCTTGCCGTCCTGGTCCTCGAACGTGACCGAGACCTTGCTGGCGCGGTCGGGGCCGTGGCCCGGGTGCCACGTGAACGCCAGGGCGTCGACGGGCTGCCACCGGGTCACGGTGCCCCAGGTCGCGTCGTCGGCGCCCGCGAGCGACTCCACGATCCGGGCGCCGACGTGCGAGCCGTCGAAGGCGACGGTGGCCTCGGCGCCGTGCACGCTGTGCTCGCCGAGCGGCCACCAGCCGCCGATCTGCTGGGTGAAGACCGCGAAGGCGAGCTCGCGGTCGGCGTCGACGAGTACCTCGCGGCGCAGGGGTGGCACGGTCATGACGGATCTCCTCTGTTCTGACGAGTGTTCTGGTGGACGGCGTTCTCGACCGCGTGGGCGTAGCCCGCGAGGGCGGTGTCCCACATGCCGACGAGCCACTGCTGGGCCACGGCCATCCCCTCCGGCGCGAGCGCGTAGAGGTTGCGGGTGCCGCGTGACTCGTGCCGCACCAGACCGGCGCCCTCCAGGACGCGCAGGTGCTTGCTGACCGCCGGCCGGCCGACGGTCAGCCGGTCGGCGAGCTTGCCGACCGGCGTCGGCCCTTGACGGAGCTGGGCGATGATCTCGCGGCGTACGGGTTCCCCGAGGGCGTCGAAGACGGCGTCCACGTCACGGGCGATGGCTGAATGGTTCCTCATGGGCAACGGTTACTCTAGAGGAACCATTGAGGGCGAGCAAGAGTCAGGCCCGACCGGTCCGCCCCGGTGCGTGGCGCAGGTGCGACTCGCGCGCCACCTCGGCCGCCGAGCGGGCGGCCGAGATGCTGGCGACGGCGGGCAGGAAGTCGCGCGACGAGATGGCGTAGAGCCGGGTGGCCCCGGACGCCCGCACGGTCATGGTGCGTGTGGTGCGGCCCAGCAACGCGATCTCGCCGAACCCTTCCCCGTCGCGCATCGTCCGGACCAGCCGCTCGCCGTCGAGGATGTCCACGGCCCCGTCGAGCACGACGTAGAAGCAGTCGCCGGTGTCACCGGCGCGGAAGAGCGCCTCGCCGGCCGCGAGCGCGACGGTGTCGACGTTCTGGGCGAGCTGCTCGATGGCCGGGACGGGGAGCGGACGCAGCATGGGCACCCGGCGCAGCACCGTGATCGCGTCGGTCCGCACCGACATCGACCGGTCGATCAGCGTCGAGGTGCGCCACCAGACGATGCAGGCGACCGGTGCCAGCAGGCCGACCGTGACGAGGGCCGCGGTGGCGCCGAAGCCCTGGACGAGCAGCGGCGCCAGCAGCGAGCCCAGGCCGACGCCGAGCGCGCCGACGCTCTCCAGCAGACCGAAGACCCGCGCGAGCACGTGGTCCGGCACCATCCGGGCCACCAGCGTGAACGCCGTGACGTCGACCATCGCGTTGCCGATCCCGATCACACCCGCGGCGATCAGGGCGACGGCGTACACGTGCCAGAGGCCCATCACGGCCAAGGGGAGGCCCCACAGCACGACCGCGACCGACAGCCAGCGCAGCATCGCCCGGCTGCCGACCAGCAGCGTCGACACCAGCGTGCCGGCCACGACGGCGCCGATGCCGACCGTGCCCTGGATGACGCCGACCCCCGACTCGCCACGGTCGAGCAGGTCGATGGAGAGCACGACGACCAGCACGGTGAAGGCACCGCGGATGACGGTCTGCAGCACCACGAAGAAGAAGACCGACGGCACCCCGTCGTGCGACCGCACGGCGTGCAGTCCCTCCCGCATCTCGGCGAGGAGGTTCGGCCGGGCCGGCTTGCCGTGGTCGAGGCGCTCGTAGGTCAGGCCCAGCACGAGGACGGCCGACACGATGCCCGCGACTCCGGCGAAGGTGAACACCGAGGCGACGTCGGCGACGTCCACGAGGTACGCCGCCACGAACGGTCCGATGACGACGCTCAGCGAGTCGAGGACCCCGCGGACGACGTTGATGGAGGTGAGCTCCTCGGGCGCACGGCAGAGCAGCGGCATGAGGGCCGAGTGGCTGGCGCGGTACGGCGTGAACGCGATCGTCGACACGACCGCGAGCGCGTAGACGACCCACGTCGGCCCGTCGGCCACGAGCACCGGCGCGCAGAGGACGGTGGCCAGCCCACGGACCGCGCTGGAGTAGAAGAGCACCTGCTCGCGCGGCAGGCGGTCGGCGTACGTCGCGACGGCCGGCGCGAAGATCGCGGCGGGCACGAGCCGCAGCAGCCCGACGAGCCCGACGGCGACGACGCCACCGTCGGCGTAGGCGACCAGGCTGATCGCGACGGTGAACGCCCACTCCGCGGTGTACGCCCCGCCGAAGGAGAGCAACGCCCGGACGAGCGCGGCGTTGCGGAACAGGCGCAGGTGCACACGCCGAAGAATGTCAGGGTCGGATCGGCCCGGCCAGGATCCGTCGGCGGGCCTCGGCGAGGTCGAGCCGCGGCGGGACGTACTCGTGCCACCAGTCCGCCCCGGCGGCCTCCAGCGCGGCGACGTAGGCCTGCTCGGCCGCGAGGTCCTCGCGCCGTTCGCGGCCACCGACGGCCACGACGTACGACGGGTCGTCCGGCGTCCGCGCGCAGGGCCGCGATGTCCTCGGCCGTGACGTCCTCCCACTGCGGCGGCGGCACGCGGTAGAGGCAGGCGCCGTCCCAGCGCAGCGCCCGTGCGCGCGGGCCCGGCTTCGTGATCGCGCCGCCGACCCAGACCGGCACGTCCGGGCAGGCCGCTCGCACGGTCGCCAGCCCGGCCTCCAGCAGCTCGACCCGAGACCGGCCGTCGCCCACGACCGGATCGCCCTGAGGGTCACCGCTGCCGACCCCGAGGACCAGCCGGCCGCCCGCGACCGCCGCCACCGAGCCGACCTGGAGCGCGAGCGTGGGCACGTGCCGTGCGGGCACGGGCGTGACCATGGTGCCGACGGTGAGCCGGGTCGTGGCCCGCGCGACGAGGGCCAGCGTCACCCACACGTCGTAGGTCGGGCCGCCGTCGGGGAAGGACAGGTAGTCCTCGCAGAACACGCCGTCCCAGCCGTGGTCCTCGGCGAGAGCGGCGAGCTCGGCGATCCCGTCGGGCCGTCCCCAGGGCCCTGCGGGGGTGATGTCCAGTCCGTATCTCATCGACCCACCGTGGACCGGGCCACCGACAGCCCTCTTTCACGATCCGATTGGTTGACTTTCCCGAAACCTGCGCGCCACCTGCCGGTCATCTGGGTCCGGCACGGTGGGATCTCGAACGAGGGGGAGGGACATGACCGACCACGAGCGGGACGAGCCGGCCGATCGACGCCGGGACCTGCGACTGCGCCAGGAGCTCCAGCGGGCCCAGGCGCTGCTGCGGCTGTTGGAGAAGCGGCCCGAGCTGCGCGAGGTGATCCCGCTGGCCGACCTCACGGGAGAACGGCTGCTCTGGTCGGCCTGACCTGCTGGCCGTAGTTTCGGGTGGTGGCCCGCGACTGGCACGCCTGGCACCAGGACTACGACGACCCGACGTCGTCGCTGTCCCGCCGGCTGGCGGTGGTCCGCGAGCAGCTGGCGGGCGTCCTCGCCGAGCGCACCGGCCCGGTGCGCCTGTTGTCGCTGTGCTCCGGCGACGGCCGCGACACCCTGCCGGTGCTCGCGGCCTCGGCCGCGGACGTCTCCGCGGTGCTGGTCGAGCTCGACCCGGAGCTGGCCTCGGCGGCGCGGACCGCAGCCGCGGCGCTGGGCCTCGCCGTCGACGTCCGCACCGACGACGCCGGGCTGGTCGCGGCCTGGGCGGACGCCGTACCCGTCGACGTCCTGATGCTGTGCGGCGTCTTCGGCAACATCAGCGACGACGACGTGCGGCAGACCCTGGCCGCGGTGCCGTTGATGCTGCAGCGGGGCGGGACACTGGTCTGGACCCAGGGCAACAACGACGGCGGGACCGACGACCGGGCCGAGTGGGTGCGAGGTCTGCTGGACGGCGGCGGCTGGGAGGAGCGGTCGTTCACCAAGCCCGACGACGCGTCGTTCCGGGTCGGCGTCCACCGCTGGCAGGGCATCGCGGCGGGGGTCCTGGCCGAGCGGCTGTTCGCGTTCGTACCCTGATCGGATGCGCCGCACCCCCCTCGCTGTCGCCGTTCTCGCCGCCGCTGTCCTCTGGCCCACCGCCGCCCAGGCGAGCCCGGCCTCGGACTACTCGGCGTCCGCCGTGAAGGCGACCAACCGGGCGCGCGAGGCCAACGACCGCAAGGCGTTCAAGGCCGACGACTGCCTGCACGACTTCGCCGTCAAGCAGGCGAGGGCGATGGCGTCGTCGAGCACGATGTACCACCAGGACCTCGGCCCCGTGATGGCGACGTGCGGGCTGGTGACGGCGGGGGAGAACGTCGCGTACGGCTACCCGACGGGCCGCGCTGTGGTGAACCGGGGCTGGATGAGGTCGGAGGGCCACCGCGCCAACATCCTCGACCCGGGTTTCAAGCTGATGGCCGTCGCGGCGCGGCGCGACGAGAACGGCACCTGGTACGCCGCCCAGGTGTTCGGGCGCCGCTGACCACGGCTGGTCGAGGAGGTCTCGACAAGCTCGACCACCGATGTCACGAGACCCGGTGACGCTACTGCCCCGTGCGACCGTCGGTCACCTCGCGCAGCAGGTCGAGGTGGCCGCAGTGCCGGGCCGTCTCCTCGATCATGTGCGTCAGGGCGTAGCGCAGGTTGAAGTCCATGTCCTGGCCTTTCGCCTTGTCGTCGAGGTGCGCCCCCTCGATGGCGGCCCGGGAGCGTTCGCACTCCCGCTCGTACTCCTCGCGGATCCCGGCCATGGTGTCGCCGGCCTCCAGGCGGAAGTTGCCGTGCGGGTCGTCGTCGGTGAACGGCCACGTCACGTCCAGGCCGGCGAAGTCGATGCTGAACCAGAACCGCTCGGTGGCGCTGAGGTGCTTCACCACGCCCGCGAGCGTCAGCACCGACGGCGGCACCGGCCTGGCGAAGGCCTGGTCATCGGAGAGGTCCTCGACCTTCATCACCGCCGTCGCGCGGAGGAAGTCGAGCATCGAGGTCAGGGTCGTCCGCTCGTCGGCGTCATCGACCGGGCGTGTTCTCTCCACCATGACCGCAACCTACGTTGGGGCCATGAGATTCGTCGTGTACGGCGCCGGGGCGGTCGGTGGGGTGATCGCGGCGCGGCTGCACCTCGGCGGTGAGGACGTGCAGGTCGTGGCCCGCGGCGACCACCTCGCCGCGATCCGGCGCGACGGACTGCGGCTGGTGACCCCCGACGACGAGTCGGTCGTCCGGTTCCCGGCCGGCGAAGGGCTCGCCGACCTCGACGTCGGCCCCGACACCGCGGTCCTCGTCGCCGTGAAGAGCCACCAGACCGCCGCGGTGATGCACGACGTCGCGCGGTCGACGCCGGCCGACGTGACGCTGGTCAGCGCACAGAACGGCGTGGCCAACGAGGCGGTGCTGGCGCGCGGTCGCGCCCATGTGGTGGGGATGGTGGTGATGCTGCCGTCGAGCCACCTGGAGCCGGGGGTGGTGGTCCAGGGCAGCTCGAACAAGCCCGGGTTGCTGGACGTCGGGTGCTACCCGACCGGACGCGACGGCCGCGCCGAGGACGTGGCCGCCGGCCTGCGCGCGGCCGGGTTCGAGTCCGTCGTACGGCCGGACATCATGGCCTGGAAGCACCGCAAGCTGATGCTCAACCTCGGCAACGCCGCCGGGGCCACGTGCGCTCCCGGTCCGGATCGGGACCAGCTCGTCGACCGGGCCGTCACCGAGGGCGAGGCCGTGCTGGCCGCGGCGGGCATCCCGGTTGTCAGCAAGGCCGACGACGACGAGCGCCGCGGCGACCTGCTGGACACCTCGAGAATGCGCGGGCGCGGCGGCGGGTCGACCTGGCAGAGTCTGCGCCGCGGCACCGGGGACGTGGAGGTCGACTACCTGAACGGCGAGGTCTCGCTGCTCGGCCGGCTCCACGACGTACCCACCCCCGTCAACGACCTCCTCCGCGACACCGCCTGGCGGCTGGCGGCGGCGCGGTCCGAGCCGGGGAGCCTGTCCGCCGCCGACCTGCTGGAGGAGCTGTCCCGATGACGATCACGCCGGTGTCGCCCGACGACCTGGACCGCGTGCTGGACCTGATCGCGGGCGAGCAGGCCTCGCTGGAGCGGGGTACGACGATGCTCGGCGAGGAGCGCGACGGCGTCGCGGCCGAGCTCGCCGACCTGTCACCCGACTGGAGGACGACGGCGCGGGTCGCGCGCTCGGGTTCCGACCTGCTCGGTGCTTCCCTGCTCGAGCACGACGAGGAGGTCGGCCGGGCCTGGGTCTTCGGACCGTGGGTGACCGGCGGCGACGAGGCCTGGGCGCGGTGGGCGCGGCCGTTGCTGGACGCCGCGCTCGAGCAGCTGCCCGAGGGCATCGTCCGCGTCGAGCTGGGCGGCGACGTGACCAACCTGCGGATGGCGACCCTGGCGGGCGAGCTCGGCTGGGAGGCCAGCGAGGTGAGCCACGTCTTCGCGGCGAAGCAGGACGCGGCGTCGGGCTGGCCGGCGCCGGTCCCGTCCATCCGGGTCGGCACGGCGGCCGACCGGGAGGCGATCCGGCCGCTGCACGACGCGGAGTTCCCCGCGACGTACGCGCCCGTGGAGCGACTGCTCCCCGACACGCCCGACGAGAAGTTCCACGTGCTGGTCGCCGAGGACCCCGATCAGCCCGGGCGGTTCCTCGGGTACGCCGCGGGGCGGGTGCAGCCCGACGGCGCCGGCTACCTCGACTACCTGGCCGTCTCCGACGCCGCACGTGGGCGAGGTACGGGGCGGGACCTGCTCGTCGCCATCGGCACCTGGCTCCTCGAGAACGCCCCCCAGCACGACGTGAACCTCACCGTCCAGGACCACCGCACTCCCGCCCGCCGCCTCTACGAGTCCCTCGGCTTCACCCTCCAGCTCTCGATGGTGGCGTACTCCCGGCCCGCGAGAACGGGATAGTCCAGTCCGCTTCTGCAGGTCCCGGGGGGCGGAAGATCTGCAGAGTTGGATCGGACTTTCCCGACGCGGCGATCGGATCAGGCGGCGGCGAGCTCCTCCTCGCCGGTGACCTCGGGCTCGGGCTGCTCCCCGTGCCCGCCCATGGGCTGCGGGCGGAGGAAGACGCCACCGATGACGGCGGCCAGGGCGGCGGCGACGGCGCCGGCGGCGAAGGCGACCTGGTACCCGCCGGTGAGCGCCTCGGCGGTCGAGGAGCCGGACTCCAGCAGGGACCCGGTGCGGGACGAGGAGACCGCGACCAGCACGGCCAGGCCCAGCGCGCCGCCCATCATGAACGACGTGTTCACCACGCCGGAGGCGAGACCGGCCTCGTGGGGCTCGACGTCACCCATCGCGGCCAGGAGGACCGGGTTGAAGGCGATGCCGGCTCCGATGCCGAGCAGGACCATGCCGGGCAGGACGTTCACGACGTACGTGCCGTCGACCGGGGCGAAGGCGAAGGTGCCCAGCGCGGCGGCAGCGAGGCCGAGGCCCACGACCAGGGGCGGGCGGATGCCGTACTTCATGACCAGCTTGTCCGAGACCCGCAGGCTCATGATCGCCATCACGACGCAGGACGGCAGGTAGGCCAGGCCGACCTCGAGCGCGTCGTACCCGAGCACCCCCTGCATGTAGAGCGCGGTCAGGAAGAAGCAGGCGAACATCGACGCGGCCCACAACGCGCCCACGCCCTGGGAGATGCTCATGTTGCGCAGCTTGAAGAGGCGCAGCGGGACGAGCGGGTTCTCGGTGCGGGACTCGCGGATCACGAACGCGACCAGGAGGACGACCGCGGCGGCGAGGATGCCGAAGGTCTTGGTGGAGGTCCAGCCGGCGTCGTTGCCGCCGACCACGCCGTACACCGCGAGCATCAGCGCGACGGTCACGAGGGTGGCGCCCGGTACGTCGAGCTGGCCGCCGGTCTGCTCGGGCCGCTCGTCGGCGACCACGCGGGTCACCAGGACCCAGACGGCGATGCCGATCGGGACGTTCACCAGGAAGATCCAGTGCCAGGTCAGCAGCCCGGTCAGGACGCCGCCCAGCAGCACGCCGACGGCCCCGCCGCCGGACATCACGAAGCCGAAGACGCCCATCGCCTTGGCGCGCTCACCGGGGTCGGAGAACAGGCCCATGATGAGAGCCAGGGCCACGGCCGAGACGGCGGCGCCGCCGAGGCCCTGGACGGCCCGCCCGACGACCAGGAACGTCGCGGTCGGGGCGAACGCGCAGGCGACCGAGGCCACCGTGAAGGACGCGACGCCGCCGAGGAGGACGCGGCGGTTGCCGTAGAGGTCGCCCAGCCGCCCGCTCAGCAGCAGGAAGCCGCCGAAGGTCAGCATGTAGGCGTTGACCACCCAGGCCAGCGCCTCGGACGAGAAGCCGAGGTCGCTCTGGATGGAGGGGAGGGCGACGTTCACGATGTTCGTGTCCAGCACGATCATCAGGTCGCCGAGGCACAACGCGTAGAGCGCCAGCCAGCGGGTCTGCTTGTCGTTCATCTCGGAAGCTCCTGGGTCGGTCTGGCCAATGGGGGTGAAGGTGTTCTTGCCTTCGCCACGAACGGGGCGAGGTGACTTCGACATCTCGTCGGAGATTTCCTCGTACGCCGTTTCTGACCGGCCCGGGGCCGCTAACTCATCGGGGTCAGCCCTGGTTCTGGGCCCCCGCGATGTTGACCATCCAGGCGATGCCGAACTTGTCGGTGAGCATGCCGAACTCGTCGCCCCACATCTGCTTCTCGAGCGGCATCATCACCTGGCCGCCGTCGGCGAGCTTGTCCCAGTAGCCCCGGAGATCGGCGTCGTCGTCGCCGCTCAGGCTGATGGTGATGTTGCCGCCGGTGCCGCCGAAGTCCATCCCGGGCGGGGTGTCCGACGCCATCAGGGTGAACCCGTTGGGGGCGTCGAGCTGGGCGTGCATCACGCCGTCCGCCGCGGCGCCGTGGTCACCACCGTCGGCGTTGAACTCACCGAACGTGCTGATGTTGAGGTCGCCGCCGAAGACGTCCTGGTAGTGGTTCATCGCGTCGCGCGCGTTGTCGCGGAACTGGAGGTAGGGGTTCAGCTTGGAGGCCATGGCGCCAAGGTAACCCCGCGCGCCGACGGTGGCGAGACCCCGCCGTAGAGGGGGCAAGATGGACGAATGGAGAACTCATCGGCGTCCCGGGCCGCGGTTCCGGTCGTCCGCATCGGCGGCGACGAGCTCACCCCCTCCGACCCCACTCCGGGCATGAGCCGGAGCCTGGCGATGCACGAGGACGGCATGTGGACCGGCGTCGTGGACACCGAGGCCGGCTCGACCTCGGGCTGGCACCACCACGGCGACCACGAGACGACGCTGTACGTCGTCAGCGGGCGGATGCGGATCGAGTCCGGGCCGGGCGGGACGACCGTGGTCGAGGGCGGCCCGGGCGACTTCCTGCGCGTGCCCGCGGGCGCCGTGCATCGGGAGTCGAACCCGGGCGGTGAGCCCTCCCGCGCCGTCATCGTCCGGTGCGGCCCCAGACACGGCGGGGGAGAGCCCACCGTCAACGTCGGGGCGCCGGCTCAGGACTGAACTGCTCCGAAGCCCCGACCGGTGCGGCCGCGGGGGCGGCCAGGAACGTCACCACCATCAGCCCGGCCACGACGTACCCACCCCCCTGCAGCGCGAGGATCGGGATGATCCCGACGGACTCACCGAGGAACCCCGCGCCGGTGGCGCCGATCCCCAGCGAGAGCGACGAGACGCCGAAGAGCAGCGCGAAGATCCGGCCGCGCTGGGCGTCGGTGCTGTGGTCCTGCATCAAGGTGGTGCGGGCCGCGACGACCACGGCGCCGGGGAACCCGACCAGCACCATGCCCATCACGGCCGGCCACGCGGCGACGTACAGGGTGGGGTACAAGAAGATCGCCAGGTCGACGAGCCCGAAGACCACGGCGCCCCAGCCGAACATGACCCGCGGGCTCCAGCGCCGGCCGGCCGCGGCGGCGATGAACCCGCCGAGGATGCCGCCGACCGCCTGCGAGGACGAGATCGTGCCGAGGGTGGCGGCGTTGCCGTGGAGCACGTCCTTGACGAACGGCGTGAACAAGGTGCCCATGATCCCCTCGCCGACCGAGGTGATCAGCGTGAAGACCAGCACCACCTTCAGGGCGCGCGAGCGGGCGACGGTGCGGGCGCCGTCACGCCACTCCGAGACGACCGTGGCGAAGCGGCCGGTCACCTCGTGGTCCTCCACGGACTCCTCGACGACCCCGGCCCGGGTCGAGGTGCGGATCAGGTGCACGAGCAGTGCGGCCAGCAGGAACGTCGCGCCGTCGACCAGCACCACCGCGCCCAGACCACCGGTGGCCGCGACCACGCCGCCGACCGAGCCGCCGACCAGCCGCGCCACCTGGGCGACCTGGCCGTTGAGCGCGTTCGCCGGGAGGCGGCCCTCCTCCTCGACCAGCAGCGGCAGCATCGCGGAGTCGGCGGTGGCCACGAACACCTCGACGACCGAAGTGGCCGCCAGCACGACGTACACGATCCAGATCCGGCCGGACCCACTGCCGGTGCCGTCCACCAGGAGCAGAGGGAGGAGCCCGAGCGCCAGCAGCAGGTTGCCGGCGACCATCGTCCGCGCGCGGGACCACCGGTCCACGAACACCCCGGCGAACAGCCCGACGACGACCTGCGGCACGAACGCCGCCAGCAGCGCCCCGGCCGACGCGAGCGTCGACCCGGTGACGTCGTACACCGTGTAGACGAGCCCGACCGAGAGCACCCAGTCGCCGGTCATGGAGACCAGTCCGGCCGCCAGCAGCAGCCGCAGGTCGCGGTTTCGTCCGAGCAGCTGCCGGACGGTCGGGGTGGCGGCGGGATCAGGGCGTGCAGTCACCCGCGACACCATAATGATGTCATGGCGATGGCGCAATGCCGTCGACGGTGACGCGGGGCGACGTCAGAAGAAGATGTAACGCGGTGTTCGGGTGGCTTACCCAGCGTCTGAACGCGGGGTAAGCCACCCGAACACCGCGTTACAAGCGCCTCGACCCCACGGCTCAGGGGCCCTCCTGACACATCTGTCCGGGTAGGTGACCACACCCGTGCTGGGATACGGTTCCGTCATGTCCGACGCGGTGGTGGGGACCCCGGGTGCGCGACGGCCGGCGAGCGAGCCCGTGCGCGTGGCCCTGATGAACGACTACGAAGTGATCGTGGCCGGCCTGCAGGCGATGCTCTCGCCGTACGCCGACCGGATCCGGGTCGTGGAGCTCGACAGCCTGTTGCCGGTGCACAGCGACGTCGACGTCCTGCTGTACGACGCGTTCGGGCGCGAACGCGTCACCGGCCCGGTCGCGCAGACGATCGCCGACACGGACGCGAAGGTCGTCATCTACACCTGGCACCTCGACTCCGAGGTCGTCGAGGAGGCGCTCGCGCAGGGTGCCGTGGGCTGCCTCTCCAAGACCCTCGACGGCCTCGACCTGGTCGCGGCCATCGAGAAGGTGCACGCAGGCTCGGTGGTCATCAGCGCGGAGCCGGGACCTGAGGTCAAGCAGGGCGAGAGCATCAACCAGGGTGACTGGCCCGGCCGCGAGCACTCTCTCAGCGCCCGCGAGGCCGAGGTGCTGGCGCTCATCGCCCAGGGACTCTCCAACCAGGAGATCGCCGACCGCGCGTTCCTCAGCATCAACTCGGTGAAGACCTACATCCGGTCGGCCTACCGCAAGATCGGCGTCGAGCGCCGCACCCAGGCGGTGCTCTGGGCCACCCAGAACGGCTTCGTGCCCACGCGCTCCCGGCGAATCCTCGGCGACCCCTAGGAGCCTGCTGGGCTCGCGGGGGAGGATGTCCCCATGGCCACGTACTCGGTGAACAAGGCCGCCGTCGCCCACTGCCGGGAGCTGATCGAGAAGAAGCAGTACGTCCTCGACAGCGACTGGGGCGACGTGCAGCCCGGTGCGGACGCGCAGAACGCCTACCTCGACAGGCACTCCTGGGACGAGTACGCCGCGTGGCACCTCGGTCTCACCGAGGGCGCCAACGACGAGACGAAGGCCCGCTACGCCTTCGTGTACGGCGACCTGCGCCGCGTGCACCGCACCGGCCTGATCGCCTGCGTCTACCGGGCCAGCGAGTGGCGGCACAAGGACGTCGAGCTCGCGGCGCACGACCTGTTGCAGCTGCTCGACAAGACCTCCGGCTAGACGGTCTCCTCCACGACCTCGGCGCGACGGGGCAGGTCGCGCACGGACCGCGACAGCAGGCTGAGGCAGCAGATGACGAAGTAGGCGATCCCGGACACGACGAGCACGTCGCGGTAGCCGAACGCCGACGCCAGCGGGCCGTAGGCGAGCTGACCCGCCGGGATGGCCACGAACGAGCCGAGCGCGTCGTAGGAGTAGGCCCGGGAGAGCATCTGCTCGTCGATGTTCTCCTGCATGGCGAGGTTCCAGCCGATCGAGAACACCTCGGTCCCGGCGCCGGCGACGAACATCGCGAGGATCATCACCACGAGCTCCGGTCGCAGGCCCAGCATCAGGATGGGCAGCCCGAGCGTGCTGATGCCCAGCATCCCCAGCAGCAGCGGACGTTGGAGCGGCACCCGCAGCATCACGAGGGTCATCAGGATCAGGCCCACCGACTCCGCGGACAGCACCAGCCCCCAGCCCTGCTCGCCGAAGGTCTCCAGCGCGACCGTGGGCCCGAGGATGAAGATCGACCCGGAGTGCATGGCGTTGAGGAAGCAGAAGGCGACCACGACGACCCACAGCCAGGTGGTCTGCCAGAAGTAGCTCCAGCCCTCGCGCAGCTCGACGATGGCGCTCGGGCTGTCCTCGGTCCGGGCGGGGCGCGGCGGGATGCGGACCGGGAGCAGCAGCAGTGCCGCTGCGATCCAGGTCAGGGCGTCGACCATCAGCGCCCAGCCGGGGCCGACGGTGACCACGAGGAGGGCGCCGACCGTCGGGCCGAGGACGTTGAGGCTGCCGCGCAGCAGCGAGCCCAGGGCGTTGGCCTGCTGCAGCTGCTCGCGCGGAACCAGTGACGGCATGATGCTGGCCATCGCCGGGAAGGAGACCGCCGACGCGACGCCCTGGAAGGCGGTCAGCACGATCAGCATCCAGATCTCGGCGTGGTGGGTGATCACCAGCAGCGCGATCGCCCCCTGGAGGGTCCCCGAGACGACGTTCGAGACCTGCAGCACCACGGCTCGGGGGAAGCGGTCCGCGATCACGCCGCCGCCGAGCAGGAAGATGACCACCGGGACGGTGTGCGCAGCGAGCACCTGGCCGAGGGCGGACGCGGAGTCGCTGATCTCGAGGACCGCGAAGGCCAGCGCGATGTTGGCCATCACGCCGCCGAGCTGGTTGACGAAGCGCGAGGCGAAGAACCACCGGAAGTTGCGCTCGCGGAGAGGGGCGACCGAGTCCGTCCACTGCACGTTCGTCACCCGACCACGGGCGCGCGAGCGTGGTCAAACCCATTGCGTGGTGGAGGATTCTCGGGTGAACGTCCGGTTCGTGGCCCGGTGGGCGATGCGTGCGGTCCCCGGCGTGTACGGCGCCGCGCGGTCCGCGGGGCTCGGCCGCGGTGACGCGGCCCGGGTCGTCGAGGGGTCGGCGTACGCGTTCGTGCTCGCGCGCAAGCGGTACCCCAAGCGATGGCGGGCCGAGAACGCCGTGCGCCACTTCGTGTGGCAGGCGTGGATCACCGCGACCTACGGCCGCGCCGTCGCCGAGGCCGTCGGGCTGGAGCACGAGCGGCTCTCGGGCGATGCCCGCGACAGCGCGGTGGACCGGGAGAACAACCGGATCGGGCAGGAGTACGGCGAGGCGCACGCGGCCGAGGTACGTGGGGACGCGATGCGGCCCGCCCAGTCGGCGTTGGCCGACGAGGCGGGCCGCTTGTGGACCGCGGGTCGGCTGGCTAGCGGATGACCACGGGCAGCGGCTCCGGCACGAAGCTGGGCAGCACGCGGCCGCGCCCGCCGACCTTGCGCAGGCAGCCGGTCATCAGGCCGACGTGCCGCATGCCGTTGAGGTCACCGGCCTGGTAGACGCCGTTCCAGACGTTCTCGGCCGACGGGTACATCTGCTGGTTGTTGTCGGTCGTGTGCCCGAGGCCGACGACGTGACCGAGCTCGTGAACGATGATCGAGCCACGGGCGTTGGGGCCGACGAAGCCGGCGGGCGCCGGGAAGGTGCTGTCGAGGACCAGCCCGGACCGGGTGATCTGGTAGGCCCGCTTGCCCTTGGCGGTGCGCGCGTAGGCGGTGTTGATCTGGCCGCCGCGGCCGATCACGTTGCCGTGCAGGTCCCACTTGGTCTGCGACGGCCTGGCCCAGGCGACGACCATGTTGGTGTTGCCCGGCCAGGGGTGCCGGTTGCTGCCCGGGATCGCGCGGGTCTTTCCGGCGTTGACGAACCGGATGCCGGTGGCCGCCGACAGCTGCTTGAACGCCGCCTTGACCTCGGCCTTGGCGCCGAGGGGGGCACCGTGCGGGTTGAACCGCCAGCGCACCGGTGCGCAGGCGTTGAACTGGACCTTGTAGCCGGGGGCGATCCGGGTCCAGGCGGCGGGGTTGCCGGCCGGCGCGTACGCCGGGTTCACCCTGAAGCCGTGGCCCTTGCTCGTGTTGCCGGCGGCCCGACGGGTGGGCTGCACCACGACGCGCATCTTGAGCTTCTTGTGGTACCAGTTGGTCTTCGCCTTGAGGTGGAAGCGGCCCTTGCCGTTGGTCTTGTCCTGGTCGACCTTCTTCCAGCCGCCCGGAAGCTTCTGCTGGAGGACCACGACGCGCTTCTTGTGCTTCTTGCTCTTGATCTTGCCGTTGACGAAGGCGGGTGTCGCGTACGTCGCGGGCGAGGCCGGCCAGTGGATCTTCTTGAACTTCGTGGCGACGCGGCGGCCGGCCAGGGCGCTTGCCTCGTCTGCTTGGGCGGTCGGGACCGAGGTCGTCCCGGCCACGAGGGCCAGGAACGTGATCGCCGCGGCGATCACGGCCGGGGTCTTGCGGGTCGTGCGAAGCATGGGTCTTCTCTCTTGTCGACGTCTCGAGCGCTGCAACAGGTCAGGGGACACCAGGGTGTGCCGTGGCACCCTACCCGCCTGGGTCGGTTCCGAAACCCGGTAGAAAGGCCGGGGAGGCTGTCGGATCGGCCGGAGGCCGTTCGTGGTGGACATGAGCGGGCCACCGACCAGTGAGTTGACCGATGACCGGGCCCGCCAGGACGAAGGAGACCAGCAATGACCCAGTACATGCTGTCCGTGCACACCGTCGAGGGCGAGCCCACGCCTGACGCCGAGGAGGTGCAGCGGATGTACGCCGATGTCGACGCGTTCAACCAGAAGCTCATGGACGCCGGCATCTGGGTGTTCGGCGGCGGGCTCGAGGGGATCGAGGCCACCACGACCGTGGACGCCACCGGAGGCACGCCGATCGTCACCGACGGCCCGTTCGCGGAGTCCAAGGAGTGGCTCGGCGGCTTCTGGGTCCTCGAGTGCCCGGACCTGGACGCCGCTCTCAAGCTCGCGGCCGAGGGGTCGGCCGCCTGCGGGGGCAGGGTCGAGGTCCGGCCGTTCCAGGCCGAGCCCCAGTGAGTGTCGCGTGACCCTCGCTTGAGCACGCTGTCGGAGGCCGAGGTCGAGCGGATCTTCCGCGAGGAGTACGGCCGCGTCGTCGCCTCCCTGATCCGGCGCTTCGGCAGCATCGACATCGCCGAGGACGCTGCCTCCGAGGCCCTGCTCGCCGCCGTCGAGCGGTGGCCCGATGACGGCGTACCTCCCAACCCGGGCGGATGGCTGACCACCACGGCCGCCCGCAAGGCCATCGACAAGATCCGTCGCGAGTCGCATCGCGACGCCAAGCACCAGCAGGCCGCCATGATCGTCGACCCGACACCCGCACCAGCCGACCGGCGCCGTCGAGGACGACCGGCTCCGGCTCATCTTCATCTGCTGCCACCCCGCCCTCGCCCCGGAGGCGCGGGTCGCCCTGACCCTGCGCCTGCTGGGCGGGCTGACCGTCCCCGAGATCGCGGCCGCGTTCCTGGTGTCCGAGACGACGATGGGCCAGCGCATCACGCGCGCCAAGAAGAAGATCGCCGCGGCCAACATCCCCTACCGCGTGCCGGCCGCCGAGGACCTCCCGGCGCGGCTGTCCGGCGTGCTGGCGGTGCTGTACCTGGTGTTCAACGAGGGGTACCTCGCCACCTCCGGCGACGCCCCGATGCGGGTGGACCTGACGGCCGAGGCGATCCGCCTGTGCCGGGTGCTGCGGACGCTGCTGCCGACCGAGCCCGAGGTCGCCGGCCTGCTGGCGCTGATGCTGCTGACCGACGCACGGCGCACGGAGCGGTTCTCCGGCGACGGGGTCCTCGTGCCGCTGCGCGACCAGGACCGGGGTTCCTGGGACGGCGCCTCGATCGCGGAGGGACTGGCCCTGGTCCGGGAGTGCCTGGCCGTGAACCGGCCCGGCGTGTACCAGCTCCAGGCCGCGGTGAACGCCGTGCACTCGACCGCCCGCACCGCCGACGACACCGACTGGGCCCAGATCGCCGCCCTGTACGCCCAGCTCTACGCCCTCTCCCCGAACCCGATCGTCGCCCTCAACCGGGCCGTGGCCATCTCCGAGCTCGACGGCCCCGCCGTCGGCCTGGCCGAGGTCGACCGCCTCGACCTCGCGACGTACCACCCGTGGCACGTCACCCGCGCTGAGCTGCTCCGCCGCCTCGACCGTCCCACCGACGCCCGCACCGCCTACGACGCCGCCCTCGCCCTCATCGACAACCCCGCCGAAGCCGCGTACCTCACCCGCCGCCGCGACGAGCTGTGAGGGCCCGGTCGGCTTTCTCCGGCCGACCGGAGAAAACCGAACATGGCGTGGGGTGCGCCGTACGTCATGTTCGGCGACCTCACGTCGGCCGGAGAAAACTCCCGAGGGAGCCTTGAACGCGCCGACAGTCGCTCGTACGATCGCGATATATCGTGAACGGTCGGCGAGGGGTCGGCCGGAACGCGAACGGAGAACGAGGAGATCATCATGGGGAACCACGACTTCGGCCGGCAGTTCAGCCGGCATGCCGAGCAGCTGTGGAGCCAGCACCGCAGCGGCTGGGCGGGCAACTGGCAGGGCGGTTGGGACGGGCCGAGCGGACCGGGTGGCCGGCGCCGGCAGGGGCCGCCGCCCTGGCTGGCCGAGCTGTTCGGGCTCGCGCAGGGCCCGCAGCGGCGCGGCCCGAAGGTACGTCGCGGCGACGTCCGCGCGGCGATCCTGGACATGCTCAAGGACGAGCCGATGAACGGCTACCAGCTGATCTCGCAGATCGCCGAGCGCAGCGGCGGGGCCTGGAAGCCCAGCCCGGGCTCGGTCTACCCGACCATCCAGCAGCTCGAGGACGAGGGCCTGGTCGAGGCCGACGACGAGCGCGGCCGCCGTACCCTCCGGCTCACCGAGGACGGCAAGCGGTACGTCGAGGAGCACGCCGACGAGCTCGCCGAGACCTGGGCGCCGTTCGGGGAGGCCAAGAGCGAGGGCGGTCGACCGGAGTACGCCAACCTCAAGCCCGAGATCGGGCAGGTCATGGCGGCGGTCTGGCAGATCGTCACGACCGGCACCGACCGCCAGCGCCGCGAGGCGATCGAGATCCTGGTCGAGACGCGCCGCAAGCTCTACGGCCTGCTGGCCGACGGCGACGACGGGCAGGTCGACGGGCAGGTCGACGGGCAGATCGACGGGCAGATCGACGGGCCGGGGGACAGCCCGTACGACGACCCGACCGCCGTCGGCGACGAGGACGACTACCGGGGCAGCGACGGAGGTGAGCGGTGATGGCCGACAGCAGGGAGCTGCGCATCGGCGACGCCGAGCGCACCACCGCCGCGCAGGACCTCGGCGAGCACTTCGCCCAGGGACGCCTCTCCGCCGAGGAGCACCAGGAGCGCCTGGACCGCGTGATGAACGCGCGCACGGCGTCCGAGCTGACGCCGCTGTTCGCGGACCTGCCCGGCAGCACCTACCGGGCTCCGCGCGCGTACGCCGCCGCCGACCGTGCCGGCGTCGGCAGTGACGGTCGGCGGGACCGCCCCCGAGGTGGCCGCCCCTACCCGGCGTCGCCGTTCGGACGCCCGCCCTTCGGGCGGCCCCCGACGAGCCGCGGACGCGGCTGGTTCGGGGCGTTGCCCTTTCCCCTGAAGCTGCTGCTCGTCCTGATCGTGGCGGCCGTCGTCGTGACTCACCTGCCGCTGATCCTCATCGGCCTGGTCGTGTGGTTCGTCCTCGCGCGCATCGGCCATGGCCGTCGGCACGACCGCTGGTCGAGGAGGGCCGCGTAGCGCCCCCTCACCAGATCCCGTCACCGGTCGGCGTCCGTGTCACGGGGTCTCGTGGCGCGAGTTCGTTGCCCCTCGACCAAGGGTGAGTGGCTGAGTAGGGTCGTTCGGGCAACCGACTCGGAGGTGTCCCGTGAGTGACTCGCGCCCGCCCGCATCCCCCTCGAGGGGCTTGTGGATCGCCATCACGGTGATCCTGGCCCCCGCCGTCATCGTGCCGTTGTGGGTCCCGCTCTACGACAAGGTCGACCCGCGGTTCAACGGCTGGCCCTTCTTCTTCTGGTTCCAGATGGCGCTGATCCCCTTCGCCACGACCCTCACCGTCATCGCCTTCATGCTCTCCCGCGCGGCCGACCGCCGCGACCGTGAGACCAGGGCGCAGGAGCGGGGTCAGCGGTGAACGCCGTCGCGGTCAGCGTCTTCGTCTTCCTGTTCCTCCTGGTCACCGTCCTCGGCTTCGCCGCGGCGCGCTGGCGCAAGGCCACGACCCTCGACAACCTCGACGAGTGGGGCCTGGGCGGCAGGGGGTTCGGCTCGTTCATCGCCTGGTTCCTGATCGGCGGCGACCTCTACACGGCCTACACGTTCGTGGCGGTGCCCGCGACGTTGTACGCCGGCAGCGCGGTCGGCTTCTTCGCCGTGCCCTACACGATCGTGGCGTACCCGATCATCTTCCTGTTCCTGCCGAAGCTCTGGTCGGTCTCGCACCGGCACGGCTACGTCACGCCGGCCGACTTCGTGAACGGCCGCTACGACAGCAAGCCGTTGGCGCTGGCCATCGCGATCACCGGCATCCTCGCGACGATGCCCTACATCGCCCTCCAGCTGGTCGGCATCCAGGTCGTGCTCGACGTGATGGGCATGGGCCAGGACAGCGGCAGCTGGTTCGTCAAGGACATCCCGCTGTTCGTCGCGTTCGCCGTCCTGGCGGCCTACACGTACTCGAGCGGCCTGCGGGCACCGGCGCTGATCGCGTTCGTCAAGGACATCCTCATCTACGTCGTGATCATCGTCGCGGTGATCTACCTGCCGTCGCAGCTGGGCGGCTGGGGCCACATCTTCGACGCCGCGCAGTCGTCCTTCGACACGTTCAACAAGGACAACGCCGACGCCATCGCGGCCGGCCAGGCCAACGGCAAGGCGATGATGCCGCCGCCGGTGGCGCAGTGGGCCTACGCCTCCCTGGCCCTGGGGTCGGCGCTCGCGCTGTTCATGTACCCGCACTCGGTGACCGCGGTCCTCTCCACCAAGAACCGTTCGGTGATCCGCCGGAACGCCGCGCTGCTGCCGGCGTACTCCTTCCTCCTCGGCCTGCTGGCCCTTCTCGGCTTCGTGGCGATCGCGGCCGGGGTGTCCGTCGGCGACCCGCCGAACCCGCAGCTGGCCATCCCTCAGCTGTTCGAGAACGAGTTCCCGTCGTGGTTCGCCGGCGTCGCGTTCGCGGCGATCGCCATCGGCGCCCTGGTGCCGGCGGCGATCATGTCGATCGCCGCGGCGAACCTCTGGACCCGCAACATCTACAAGGCGTTCATCAAACGTGACGCCACCGATGCCCAAGAGGCCAAGCAGAGCAAGCTGGCCTCGCTGGTCGTGAAGTTCGGCGCGCTGGTCTTCGTGCTGGCGTTCTCCAAGCAGTACGCCATCAACCTCCAGCTGCTCGGCGGCGTCTGGATCCTGCAGACGATGCCGGCGATCGTGGTCGGGCTCTACACGCGATGGTTCCACCGATGGGCGTTGCTCATCGGGTGGGCCGTGGGCATGGCCTACGGCACCAAGCTCGCGTACGACGTGCCGCTACCGGGGGATCCCACCTCCCACTTCGGCGGCCCGCTGACGCTGATCCCCGGCGCGGAGACGACCAAGATCTACATCGCCGCGCTGGCGCTCGCCGCCAACCTGGTCGTCACCATCGTCCTCACGATCGTGTTCCGGGCGATGAAGGTCGACGAGGGCGTCGACCAGACCAGGCCCGACGACTACTGGGCCGACCTCGGCGACGAGGACGTGGAGCCGGAGCTCAACCCGCTGGCCGAGCCGCACCGCTAGCTTTCGCTGGTCGAGGAGGGACGAAGGCGCCAGCGCGCCTTCCTCGACCAACGGCTACAGCGGAAGACCCCGGTTGTTCCAGGTGTCGGTGACGACCATGCCGACCTTCTCGTAGAGGCTGAGCGCGCCGGTGCGGGAGTCGGTGGAGAGTCCGGAGCGCGGGGCCCCGTGCTGTCGGCCCTGCTCGAAGGCGTCGACGAGCAGCGCCTGGGCGAGACCGCGGCGGCGCTGGTCCCGGCGGACGGCGAGCCGTTCGACGTACGCCTCGGTCAGCTCGCCGGTCGCTCCGTCCTCGGCCATCACCAGCATCGCGGTGCCGACCACCTCGCCGGAGGGGTCGGTGATCACCCGCAGCATCCAGGGCTCGTGACCGGGGCGGCCGACGGTGACGGCGAGGAAGTCGTCGTAGGGCTCCCGGTCCCGGACCGACCACTCGAGGAACGCGTCCTCGACGACGTTCCAGACCGCCGCGTAGTCCTCGGGCGTCGCGCCCCGGAGCGCGTAGCCCTCGGGCACCTCGCGGTGCGGGACGCTCGCGCCCTCGGGCACCTGGAGCACCCAGCTGGTCCAGCGCACGCCGTACCCGAGCTTCTCCAGCAGCCGGTCGCCGTCCGAGCCCTGCGGCACCGGTCCGCCGATCTCGGAGTACCCGTGCTCGCGCGCCGCGTCCTCCATCCATCGGGCGAGGGCGGTGCCGATGCCACGTCGGCGGTACTCCGGCAGGACGCCGGCCTCGCCGCGGTTGGCGCCGATCAGCTCGCCGAACGCGATCATCCGGTCGCCGTCGTACACGCCCATCGTCATGCCGGCGAAGTCGAAGCTGGGCCGGCCCCAGTCGGCCTCGAAGTCGGCACGCTCGACGTCGACGCGGCCGATGTCGTGCTGCTGCTGGGCCGCGGCGACGGCGAAGACGGCGTCGAGGGCGTCGGAGGAGTACGGCGCGGAGGTCAGGCCGTCGGGGAGGTCCATGCGCGCATCGAACTGGATTCGCGCGGGCCCGTCATCCCGTTTTGTCGCGACCGACTCAGTAGAGCGCGCGGAGCGCCAGCACGTCCCCGAGTCCGAGTGAACGCTGCGACGCGTTGCAGTCGGGTGGCGCGATCGGGAACATCGTGAGGTTGCCGGCCCGGCTCTTCGCGGCGTGGTCGAGCCCGAAGACGTGGCCGACCTCGTGCGCGACCACCCCCACCAGGTCCTGCTGGTTCTTGCAGTCGGCGGCGTCACCGTCGGTGGTCCAGCCCCACTTGGCGTATATCTCCATGTCGGACTCGGTGATGCGCCACTTCTTCTCGCCGGCGGACCTGACCATGTAGTAGCAGGTCTTGCCGAGTGTCGAGGAGCCGTCCTGGGGGAACACCGCCACCACGTTCTTGCCGTCAGGACGGTTGGTACGACACATCGACGCCTTGGCCCTGCTGGTGCCCGTGTAGTGGGTCTTGGCCGACACCTTGTCGGCCAGTCCGCAGTCGTTGTCGCTGGTGGTGACGATGCGGGCGCCGGCCTTGATCGAGCGCAGCACCTGCGCGGCGGACAGGCCCTTCAGCCCACCAGCCACGTTGAACGACCAGCGCCACGGATCCCGGGGTCTGATCCCGGCGTCGAGCTTGTAGTCGCGGACCTTGCAGGGCGGGAGGCACCTGCCCGAGCAGCTGTCGTCGCTCGTCAGCTCGAAGGACTGAGAGCTCCTCGCCTCGGTCGAGGTGAGGGCGACCTGGAGGTAGTAGGGGCCGGAGTCGGTCAGCACGAACCGGGTGGGCGCGGAGGTGGAGACGGGGCCGTTGCCGACCGGCGCCGCGAAGCAGCCGACCGCCCGCAGGGCACTCGGCGAGGAGCCGTGCCACAACGTGACGGTCTCGCTGTCGAGCGGGTGGGTCAGCGCGATACGGGTCCAGGCTCCCGGGTCGACTCTGAACCAGACGCTGCCGAAGGGTGGGGGGCCGCAGGGCGGTGCCGGTTCGCCCGGTTCGAGGGTGGCCCGGTCGTAGCGGTCGACGCGGACGGACGTGCCCAGGGGGAGCTTGAGCGCGCCGCCGAAGGCGTCCCCGGGCGGCAGCTCGGCCGCGGTCGGGGCCCGGCCGCCCGAGACGAAGTCGAGGGTCCCACCGACCGACTGCACCAGCAGGTAGTAGGGATGACCCGCAAGCAGGCGGGGCGCGTCGGTGTCCTGGAGGTCGCACACCACGGCGACGAGGGCGCCGGCGGCGTCGCGGGTGAACAGGCTGCGGTAGCCGCTCACGTCGTAGCCGTCGTCGGAGTAGGTCGCCGTCACCGACAGCCCGGTCAACAACGTCGTGTCGCCGGGGGCGGCGATGGCGTACCAGACCGACGGCGCTGTTGCGGAGATGGTGTTCTGGCTCGCGGAGTCGCACGCCTGCGCCGCGGCCTGGTCGTCGGCGTCAGCGGTGGCCCCGGTCGTGCTGCCGGCGACGCTCCACGGGACGGGCACCGGGGCAGCAGCAGCCAGCGTGTCGTTGCCCGGGATGACGGCGCCGGTGCTGACGCGCGGTGCCGGCGACCCGGTGCGCACCACCACCACCCCATCGGGGCGGGTGCGCACGTCGAGCTTCCACTCGCCGTCGCGGGCCAGGCCCTTGAGGACCGTGCCGTGACCGGGTGCGGGGATCCGCGCGGTCAACGGACCGTGCGAGATCCGTCGGCCGGTCAGTGGGCAGCCACCGGGGCGGATCCGCGTGATCGGCCTGCCCGCGCTGAGGAGGGTCGCTGGGCACGGCGCCGGGCTCGCACCCAAGGCGGCGACCTCCGACGGCCGTGCGGCCGGCGCGGCGGCGGGCGTCAGCAGCGTGCCGAGCCCGGCGCACAAGGACAGCAACAACGCGACGACGTACGTGCGGGTCCCCCGACCCCGATCCCCCATGCTGCGGAAGGTAGCAGCGAACCGCGGCAGCCGTCAGGGGTTCGAGGGCGTACCCGTGGACGGAGCACGACGGCCCGACCGGATGCCGGACGAGCCGTCGTGGTGGGGCGGCGGATCACCGCATGAGGCTCAGGCCTCGACGTCGGCGTTCTGGATCGCGCTGATGTCGAAGTCCAGCTTGATCCGCTCGGAGACGAGCACGCCGCCGGTCTCGAGCGCGGCGTTCCAGGTCAGACCCCAGTCCTTGCGGTTGATGGCGGTGCTGCCCTCGAACCCGACGCGCAGGTTGCCGAAGGGGTCACGAGCCGAGCCGGTCTGCTCGAACTCGATCGTGACGGGCTTGGTCGCGCCCTTCATGGTGAGGTCGCCGGTGATGACCCAGGTGGTCTCGTCGGCCTTCTCCACCTCGGTGGAGGCGAAGGTGATCTCGGGGTTGCTCTCCACGTCGAAGAAGTCGGGGGAGACCAGGTGGCCGTTGCGGTCGGCGTTGCCGGTGTCGATGCTGCCGGCCTGGATGGTCAGCTCGACCTTGGAGGCGGCCGGGTTCGCGGTGTCGATGTGGGCGGTGCCGGTGTAGTCCTGGAACTGGCCGCGGACCGTGGTGACCATGGCGTGCCGGGCGCTGAAGCCGAGGCGGCTGTGGCTCACGTCGAGGGTGTAGTCGCCCGAGATGTCCTGGACGGCCTGCGTGGCCTGCTCGAAGTCCGTGGCGGGGGTGGTCTGGGTGCGCGAGAACATGCTCATCGGGTTGCTCATCTCCTGTTGTTGGTTCAACTTTCAATGACCATAACCGGACCAGAGTCCTATTTCTTCCGCGCGTGTCTGTGGGCTGGGTCACACGGCTGGAGCATGGGGCGGGGTTTGGTAGACAGGCGGGCATGCGCGTCCGCCGGATCCTCGTCGTCGCGGCCGCCGGGCTGCTCCTCACCGCCTGCACGTCGGACGACTCGGGCGGCCCCGACGCCCCGACCGGCGGCGCCGACAGCGGCTCACCGGAGGCCGCGGCGCAGGCGTACGCCGACGCACTGGCCTCGGGCGACTTCGCCGACGTGGCCTTCGCGGACGGTGGCGACCCGGCGACGGTGGGTGAGGAGTACGCCGCGATCGTCGCGGGCCTCGGGAAGCTGACGCCCACGGTCTCGGTGGCCGACGTCGCCGAGAAGGAGGGCACCTCGACGGCGACCATCGACTGGACCTGGCCGATCGGACCGGACGGCTGGGAGTACTCCTCCGCGGCGACCCTGACGCAGGTCGACGACGAGTGGCAGGCCACCTGGGACGTCGCGACGGTCGAGCCGTCGCTCGGCCCGAAGGTCACCCTGGACCTGGTCAGCCTGGGCGCCAAGCGCGGGGACATCATGGGCGGCGGCGGGCTCGCCCTGGTCACCAACCGTCCCGTCGTCCGCATCGGCATCGACCGGTCGAAGGTGGGCGCGGCCAAGGCGGTCGCCTCGGCCCGTGACGTGGCGCGGCTGGTCGGCATCGACGTGGCGTCGTACGCCGCCCGGGTCAAGGCCTCGGGACCACTGGCCTTCGTCGAGGCGATCGTGTTCCGCCAGGACGAGGTGCCGCGCGGGGTGCTGGGCTCGATGCGCCGGATCAAGGGCGGCGCGGTCATCGCCGGCGAGATCCCGCTGGCGCCGACCAAGGGCTTCGCGGCGCCGGTCCTCGGGTCGGTGGGCGAGGTGACCGCGGAGATGATCGAGAAGGACCCCACGCTCCAGGCCGGCGACGTCGCCGGGCTCTCGGGCCTCCAGGCGCGCTACGACGCGCAGCTGCGCGGCACGCCCGGGCAGGAGGTCAACGCGGTCGGGGCCGACGGCAAGACCCGGGAGATCTACCGCGTCGACGCGGTCGACGGGCAGAATCTCGAGCTGACGATGGACGAGCGGCTTCAGATCGCCGCCGAGCAGGCGCTGTCCGGGGTCGGCCCGGCGTCGGCGCTGGTCGCGATCAGGCCGTCGACCGGCGCGATCCTGGCCGCCGCCAACGGGCCGGGCAACGGCGGGCAGAACCTCGCGACGTACGGGCAGTACGCGCCCGGGTCGACCTTCAAGTCGGTCTCCGCGCTCGCCCTTCTCCGGGCGGGCGTCACCCCGGACACGATCGTGCCCTGCACCACCTCGGTGGTCGTGGACGGCAAGCGCTTCGAGAACTACGACGACTACCCGTCGTCGGCGCTGGGCAACATCCCGCTGCGGACCGCGCTCGCCAACTCCTGCAACACCGCCTTCATCTCCCAGCGCGGGAAGCTCGGCCAGCAGTCGCTCGTGGAGGCGGCCGCCGCGCTGGGGGTGGGCATCGACCACGACCTCGGCTTCCCGGCGTACTTCGGCAACGTCGTCCCGCCGGCCGGGGAGACCGAGAAGGCCGCCGACCTCATCGGCCAGGGCAAGATCCTCGCCTCCCCGATGTCGATGGCGACCGTGATCGCCTCGATCCAGTCCGGTCAGCTGGTCGTGCCGCAGCTGGTGAAGAGCGTGCCGTCCACCCCGCCCGAGGGCGTCTCCGGCCCGACGGCGGCCGAGGCCGGCCAGCTGCAGGCGATGCTGCGCGGCGTGGTCACCGGCGGCAGCGGATCGTTCCTGCTCGACGTGCCCGGCCCGCCGGTCATCGCGAAGACCGGCACCGCCGAGTTCGAGCGGGGCGGTCGGATCCTCACCCACGCCTGGATGATCGCCGCCCAGGGCGACCTCGCCGTCGCCGTGTTCGTCGACGAGGGGTCGTCGGGGTCCGGTACGGCGGGGCCGGTCCTCGAGCAGTTCCTCCGGGCCGCCGGGTAGCTGTAACAGCACGTTTGGTGCACTAGCAGCACGTTCGAACGATCGTGAAGTACACCGAACGTGCTGTTACAAGCGATCGACGCGCGCGAGGATCAGTGGTGGTCGCGCGGCTCGACGGACCGGGCGACGTCCTCGGGCATCGGTTCGTAGTGGGCGAAGGTGCGGGTGAAGGAGCCGGCGCCGTGGGTGGAGGACCTCAGGTCGACGGCGTACCGGACCAGCTCGGTCTGCGGTACCTCGGCCTTGATGACCGTGCGGTCCTCGCCGACCTTGTCGGTGCCGAGGAGCCGGCCGCGGCGGGAGGAGAGGTCGCTCATGATCGTGCCGACCAGGTCGTCGGGGACGATCACGGTGACGGTGTCGAGGGGCTCGAGCATGGTGACCAGCGCCGCGGCGCCGGCCTCGCGCAGCGCCAGGCCGCCGGCCATCTGGAAGGCCATGTCGGAGGAGTCGACGGCGTGGGCCTTGCCGTCGAAGAGCGTCACCCGGACGTCGACCATCGGGTAGCCGTGGCGGACGCCGCGCTCCATCTGGGCGCGGACGCCCTTCTCGACCGAGGGGATGAAGTTGCGGGGTACCGAGCCGCCGACGACCTTGTCCACGAACTCGAACCCCCCGCCCTCGGGGAGGGGCTCGACCTCGATGTCGCACACGGCGTACTGGCCGTGCCCGCCGGACTGCTTGACGTGCCGGCCGTGGCCCCTGGCCTGTCCCGAGAACGTCTCGCGCAGCGACACCACGAACGGCACCTGGTCGACGTGGACGGAGTACCGCTCGGCGAGCCGCTCCATGATCACGTCGCCGTGGGCCTCGCCCATGCACCAGATGACGAGCTGGTGGGTCTCCCCGTTGTTCTCGACCCGGACCGACGGGTCCTCGGCCGCGAGCCGGTTGAGGGCCTGGGAGAGCTTGTCCTCGTCGGCCTTGCTCGAGGCGACGATGGCGATCGGCAGCAGCGGCTCGGGCATCGACCACGGCCGCAGCACCCGCGCGTCCTCGCACGAGGAGAGCGTGTCGCCGGTCTCGGCGCGCGAGAGCCGGCCGATCGCGCAGAGGTCGCCGGCGACGACGGCCTCGGCCGGCACCTGGGTACGGCCGAAGGGGTAGGTCAGCGCGCCGAGCTTCTCGTCCTCGTCGTGGTCCGCGTGGCCCTGCTCCTCGCCGAAGAACGACGTGAAGTGCCCGGACACGTGCACCGGCTGGTCGACGGTGAGGGTGCCGGAGAAGACGCGGACCAGGCTGAGCCGGCCGACGTACGGGTCGCTCGTGGTCTTCACGATCTCCGCCACCAGCTCGCCCTTGGGGTCGCACTCGATGCCCTCGGCGGCCGCGCCGGCGGGTGTGAAGACGTCGGGCGACGGATGCTCGGAGGGGGACGGGAAGCCGGTGACCGCGAGGTCGAGCAGCTCGGCGCAGCCGACACCGGTCTGGGAGCAGACGGGGACGACCGGGAAGAACGTCGCCCGCGCGACCGCGGTCTCGAGGTCCTCGGTGAGGACGTCGGAGGAGATCTCCTCCCCGCCGAGGTAGCGGTCCATCAGGGACTCGTCCTCGGACTCCTCGATGATCCCCTCGATGAGAGAGCCGCGCAGGTCGTCGTACCCACCGTCGCCGCCGTCGAGCAGCCCGGTCAGGGACGTGACCTCGCCGGAGCCGTCCCCCTGGTCACCGTATTGGGGGACGTAGAGCGGCATGACCTTGTCGCCGAACGCCGCCTGGGCCTGCGCCAGCACGCCGTCGTAGTCGGCCCGGGACTGGTCGAGCTTGGTGATGACGACGGCGCGCGGCATGCCGACGTCCGCGCACTCGCGCCACAGCGCCCGGGTGCCGGCGTCGACGCCGTCGTTGGCCGCGATCACGAACAGCGCGCAGTCCGCGGCCCGCAGACCGGCTCGTACGTCGCCCACGAAGTCGGCGTACCCGGGGGTGTCGACGAGGTTGATCTTGGTCTCGCGGTGCACGACCGGCGCGACCGCGAGGGAGATGGATCGACCGTGCTTCTCCTCCGCCTCGTCGAAGTCGCAGACCGTGGAGCCGTCACGCACGGAACCGGCTCGTGGGATGGCCCCTGCTGAGGCGAGCAGCGTCTCCACCAAGGTGGTCTTCCCGGAGCCTCCCGGCCCGACGAGCACCACGTTGCGGATCCGGTCCGGGCTGCTCGCCCCCAGATCCTGGCCCGCCGGTCTCCGAGCGCTTCCCTTGTCGGCCATGCGACCACCTCCGCGTCAACGTCCAGGGTTCCGACCCAACTCCTCGACGCGGCGGATCGCAAGGGGATCTTCGTCGGTCGAGCCGGGCTCGCTCGTGCGAGGAAGGAAGAACCCCTCGCAGCATGGGGTCTGCGAGGGGTTCGTCTGTCCCGAGTAGCAGCTGTTGGCTGGGCTCTCGGAGCTCTGCGCGAGAAGGTTCCCAGTCCCACGAATGGCGGGGGGATGTTTCGCCGAACTTGTGGGAGGTGCCAAGGTTTCTTGCATGTCCGGTCTAGATCTTCTTCGTCCCGAGCACCACGGCCTGTTCATCGGAGGCACGTGGCGTGAGGCCAGCAGCGGCGCCACGTTCTCCGTCCGCGATCCCGCCGACGGATCCGTCATCACCGACGTCGCCGACGGCGACGTCAACGACGC
The DNA here is from genome assembly GCA_963782035.1 of uncultured Actinomycetota bacterium. Classification (GTDB taxonomy): domain Bacteria; phylum Actinomycetota; class Actinomycetes; order Propionibacteriales; family Nocardioidaceae; genus Nocardioides. The sequence goes on along the minus strand of CAWAIW010000027.1, from coordinate 20,598 downwards.
CGTCGACGCGCTCGACGCGGCCTGCGCGGTGCAGGACGAGTGGGCGCGTACGGCGCCCCGCGAGCGCGGCGAGATCCTGCGTCGCGCCTTCGAGCTGATCACCCAGCGGGCCGACGACTTCGCCGAGCTGATGAGCCTGGAGATGGGCAAGACCGTCAAGGAGGCGAAGGGCGAGGTCACCTACGGGGCCGAGTTCTTCCGGTGGTTCTCCGAGGAGGCGGTCCGGATCCACGGCCGCTGGATGCAGGCGCCCGCAGGAGGCAGTCGGCTGCTGACGATCAAGAAGCCGGTGGGTCCCTGCCTGTTCATCACTCCGTGGAACTTCCCGCTCGCGATGGGCACCCGCAAGATCGGGCCCGCGATCGCGGCCGGCTGCACGATGGTGGTCAAGCCCGCCGAGCTCACGCCGCTGACGATGCTGGCGCTGGCCGCCACCCTCGAGGAGGTCGGTCTGCCGGCCGGGGTCCTCAACGTCGTGACGACCCACGACTCCAAGTCGCTGAGCAAGGCGCTGATGGCCGACGACCGGCTGCGGAAGGTGAGCTTCACCGGGTCGACCCCGGTCGGCAAGGTACTCATCCGCCAGTCGGCCGACGAGCTCCAGCGGGTCTCGATGGAGCTGGGCGGCAACGCCCCCTTCATCGTCTTCGCGGACGCCGACGTCGACGCGGCCGTCGACGGCGCGATGATCGCCAAGATGCGCAACATGGGCGAGGCCTGCACGGCCGCCAACCGGTTCCTGGTCCACGCCGACGTCGCGGAGGACTTCGCCGAGAAGCTGGGGAGGCGGATGGGCGCCCTCGTCGTGGGCCGTGGCCAGACCGACGGCGTGGACGTCGGGCCGCTCATCGACCAGAACGCCGTGGACTCGGTCAGCCAGCTGGTCACCGACGCCGTCCACGACGGCGCGCGCCTGGTCACGGGGGGCAAGCCGCACGACGGTGAGGGCTACTTCTACCCGCCGACCGTCCTGGTCGACGTACCGGCCGAGGCCGAGATCGTGAGGCAGGAGATCTTCGGACCGGTCGCCCCGATCACGACCTTCACCGAGGAGGCCGAGGCGATCCACCAGGCCAACGACACGGAGTACGGCCTGGCCTCCTACGTCTACACCCGCGACCTGGCCCGCACGATCCGCGTGGCGGAGTCGCTGCAGTTCGGGATGATCGGGATCAACTCGGGCCTGATCTCCAACCCCGCGGCGCCGTTCGGCGGCGTGAAGGCGAGCGGGTTCGGGCGCGAGGGCAGCTTCGAGGGCATCGAGGAGTACCTCGACACGACGTACGTCGCCCTGCCGGCCGGGTAGGGCCGGCCCTGGAGATCTACGGGGACACCGCCACGGTCTACCGCGACTTCGCTCGGGAGGCCGACGGGTCGCCGTGCTTCGAGGCGTGGGCGAACGGCGTCGCGGACGACCCGGAGGTGCTGGCCTGGCTGCAGACCCTGCCGCCCCGCAAGCGCCAGGCGAACCTGGTGTTCGCGGCCGTGCGCTGGCACGGCGTCCCCGCCCCGGGTCCGTACGCCGGCCTGCGCGACGCCCTGCTCACCGACGGGCAGTCAGGGGGCACGATCCGCGCCACCATCCTGACCCGGGCCACCCAGACCAACGAGGTCGGCCGGCTCGCCTGCCTCGAGCGGGCCTTCACGACCATCCAGAGCAACCAGCCCGGCCACTCGGTCGCGCTGCTGGAGGTGGGCGCGAGCGCGGGGCTGTGCCTGTACCCCGACCGCTACTCCTACCGCTGGCACCTGGCGAGCGGCGGGACCCTCGAGACCGCCATGGAGGCCCCGCTGCTCGAGTGCCGCGTCACGTCCGGCGAGCCGACCGCCGCCGTGCTGGCTCCGGTGACCTGGCGCGCCGGCATCGACCTGTCACCGATCGACGTGAGAGACGACGAGGCCGTGCGCTGGCTGGAGACCCTGGTCTGGCCGGAGCAGGACGAACGTCGCGCCCGTCTCCGGGCCGCGGTGGAGATCGCCCGCAGCGACCCGCCGTACCTCGTGACGGGCGACCTCTTCGACGAGCTGCCCGCCCTGATGGCGCAGGCGCCGGTGCAGGCGACGCTGATCGTCTTCCACTCCGCGGTGATCGCCTACCTCGAGCCGGACGACCGCGTGCGGTTCGCGGCGATGATGGCCGAGCTCGTCGCCGACGGGCAGTGCCACTGGGTCAGCAACGAGGGGCCGCGCGTGCTCCCGGGGCTGGTGCCCGAGGGCGTCGAGGTGCCGTTCGGGCGGTTCGTGATGGCCGTCGACGGGCAGCCGGTCGCGCTGACCCACGGCCACGGTGCCGAGATGGACTGGCTCGTCGACTCCTACGACTGACCGATCGCGGCCAGCACCTCGGCGCTGTGCCGGTGGCCGACGGTCTCGTACCCGACCACGGTCACCCACGGTGCCAGCGCCAGCACGAGCAAGGTGACGGTGAGCGAGACACCGGCCGCCGAGAGGGCGATCGCGACGGCGACCACCACGGCCGTGGCGGCGACGAGCAGCAGGTGGAAGGGATCGATCGTCCGGCTGAGGGCGGCGTACAGGACGTAGAGCCCGAGCAGGTACACGGCGAGCGGGATCGCCACGCTCAGCAGCGTCCGGGTCTCGGAGAGCTCCGAGTGGTGCTCGAGGAAGTACGCCGCCGCGTGCAGGCCCGCGCCGACCGCGACGATCGCGCCGAACAGCGGGATGTGGCCGTAGCCCCATCCGAAGGACCGCGAGCGGTGGGCGTGCAGCAGGTCGCCGCACGGGATGACGAAGTAGGTCCACCAGACGCCGAAGGTCATCGCCACGCCGGCCACGCCCAACAGGGCCGTCTCGACGGTCCAGCCGGACTCGTCGATGAGGGCGCCCAGGGCGGCGGTGGTGCCCAACAGGCCCTCGCCCAGCGCGATGATGACCATCAGGCCGTACCGCTCGGCGATGTGGTGGGCATGCCAGGGCGTGCCGTCGCGGACGTGCTCGGCGACGAACGGCCCGACCAGCTCGATCGCCACGAGCACCGCGGCCCAGGCGAACATCGCTCCCACGCCGGTGTGCGCGAGGGCCAGCAGGATCCAGCCGGCCTGGGAGGCGGTGATCGTGAGGATGAAGATCTTGACGACGTGCCGTCGCTCGGGGTCCTGCCGCATGGCTCTGGCCCACTGCGCGAGCATCGGCACCCGCATCACGACGTACCCCAGCACCATCACCCCGTTGTCCACGTGCTCGCCGTGCTCGAGCGAGGCGAACATCCGGGGCAGGCCGAGGGCCAGGACGATGACGCCGGCCATCTGCGCCATCGTGGTGAGGCGGTAGATCCAGTCGTCGGTGTCGTAGGCCGAGGCGAACCACGAGAAGTTGATCCAGGCCCACGACACCGCGAACGTCGCGAAGCAGAAGCCGATGATGCCCTCGCGCACGTGGCCGACGGCCAGGAAGTGGGCGAGCTCGTTCGCCGCCGTCCCGAAGGCGATCACGAACGTGAGGTCGAACAGCAGCTCCAGCGGGGTCGACGCGCGACCGCGCTCGTGCGGGTCGCGGCCGGACATGCTGACCGCGGTGTGCCGGAGTGCGTCGCTCACGGGGGCGAGCCTAGGAGAGGTCAGGCCCCCAGGGCCGTGGCCAGGTCGTTCCGCGAGCGGATGCCGAGCTTGCGGTAGACGTGCGAGAGGTGCCACTCGACCGCCTTGACCGAGACGCCGAGCAGGTCGGCGATCTCGCGGTTGCGCATCCCGTCGCGGGCCAGCACCGCGACCCGGCGCTGGGTCTGGGTGAGGGTGTCGGCCGCCTCCGCCTCGCCGGGCTTGTGGCCCAGGCGCTCGAGCAGCCGCGCAGCGCGGCCCCAGAGCGGCCAGAGCTGCTCACGGAAGGCAAAGGACTCCACCGCGACCAGCAGCTTGGTGGCCTCCTCGATCCGCTGCTCGCGGTCGGGGTCCGCCGCGCCGGTCAGCACCAGCAGGCCGGCCAGGTCGGTGTCGATCTGCGACCGCAGACGGGCGGCCGGCTGACCCTCGAGGAGGGACCGGGCCGAGCGCAGCACGGCGATCCGCTCGGTCGAGTCGGCGACGACCGCGAGGCCACGCAGGGCCAGCGCCTCGCCGTACGGCGACCCGGCGGCGCGCGCCGCGGCCACCTGGTGCACCGCCATGGTGCGCGCCTTCGAGATCTCCCCGGTGCGCACCAGCGCCAGCGCCAGGGCGCTGCGCCACGGCACGTCCTCGGGGTCCTCCTTGTCGGCCATCGCGGCTCCGGCGGCTTCGTACCGCGGGATGGCGATGTCCGCGTCGCCGAGCGCGGCGAGCACGTCGCCGAGCGTCTGGTTGGCCACGCCGCCGACCCGACCGGTGCGGTGCTGCCAGGGCACGATCTCGTCGGTGAGGGCCCGGGCCTGGGCGACCTCCCCCCGCGCCAGCCGGCATTCGACGAGCGTGGCCACGACGAGCGGCGCGGTGTCTCCGAGGTCGGCCAGCGAGCGCGCCAAGGGAGCAAGGGTGTCCAACGCAGACGTCACCTGACCCGCACGCGCATGCGTACGCCCCACCGTCAGGAGAGTGAACTCAGTGCCCCCCGGCAAGCCCGCGACCAGAAAATCTGGTGCGTGCATGGCCACAAGATAGGGACCAGGGGTCCCCAGGGGGAGGGGTTCCGCGGAACTTTTCCTTTGGGATCGGCTTCTGGACCGGACGACTGGTCAGGCCGGCGGCTCGATCCGGCCGAGGAACGCGAGCAGTGCGGTCGACGCCGGGGCGTCAGCACGTACGCCGCGAGCGGGGCCGAACCGCCCCAGCCGGTCCTCCGTCGACACCATCGCCATCGCCACCGGGAGGAGCGCCTGCGCCAGGTCCTCGGGGATCGGACGCGGTACGCCGGTCGCCTGGGCGACGTCCCAGCCGTGCACGGTGATCTCCAGCGCCGCCGCCGCCACGATCACCGGGGTCTCGGCCGGCCGGTCCCCGACGACGACGCGCGACGGCGTACGCCCGCCCCACACGCCGAGCAGGTGACAGGCCTTCGTCCGGAGCACCTCGACGTCGGAGCCGGGGTGGTAGGGGACCTCCACGCGCACGGCACCGCCGGCCGCCTCGAGGAAGGCGTCGAGCCCGTCGTCCATGTGGGCGAGCAGGTCCCCCAGGCTCCACCCCGCGCAGGGGGACGGGCCGCTGCGGTCCGTCCCGACCGAGGACAGCGACTCCCGGGTGTACCCGAGAGACCGTTCCAGCAGGCCCAGCGCGTGGTGGAGGCAGCCGCTCACACCGCCCCGGCGCCCGTGGGCGTCGGGCCAGTGAGCGGGCCAGTGAGCGGGCCAGTGAGCGGGCCAGTGAGTCGGGCCAGTGAGCGGGCCAGTGCGGGGGTACGTCGGCTCGGTGCCGGCCGGCAGGCCGGCCGGCAGGCCGAACCTCTCGAAGAGGCCCTTCTCGAAGAACGCCCCCACGTGCCGGACACGGTCGCCGTCCAGGTCCAGGACCTGCAGGTGGAAGGGCTTGAAGCTCCCGTCCGAGCCGCGCATGTAGAGGCCGAACGCCGGCTGGCTGTTGGCGGTGGTCCGCAGCATCACCATGTCGTGGACGCCGCCCGGGCACTGCACGTCGATGAGCCTGCCGATGTTCTCGGCGCCGACGTACCAGCCGGTGAACGGCGGCATCTCCCAGATGGCGTCGTGCTTGAGCAGCGCGACGATCGCGTCGATGTCCTTGGCCCAGAACGCCGCGACGTACTGGTCGAGCAGCACCTGCTGCGCGGGCGTGAGGTCGACGCTGACGGTGTCGGGGTCGGGCTGCTTCTCGGCCATCGCGGCGTGCGCGCGCTGGAGTGCGGAGTTCACCGCGGCCGAGGTGGTGTCGAGCGCCTCCGCGACCTCGGCCGCCGACCAGCGGAGCACGTCGCGCAGGATCAGCACGGCGCGCTGCCTGGCCGGCAGGTGCTGGAGGGCCGCGATGAACGCCAGCCGGATGGTGTCCTTCTCGGCGACGACGACCGCGGCGTCCGGCACCGGCTCGAGCCACGGGATCTCGTGGTCCAGCTCGAGCGCGTCGCCGGCCATCTGGTCCTCGGTGCCCAGGCCCGCGGGCAGCGGCCGGCGCGGCCGGCCCTCGAGGTTGGTGAGGCAGACGTTGGTGGCGATCCGGTAGAGCCAGGTGCGCACCGAGGACCGGCCCTCGAACTTGTCCGCCGACTTCCACGCCCGGATCAGCGTCTCCTGGACCAGGTCCTCCGCCTCGTGCACCGACCCGCTCATCCGGTAGCAGTGCGCGAGCAGCTCCCGCTGGTAGCGCTCCGTCAGCGCGGGGAAGTCGTCGAGCTCGGAGCTGGTCACCGGGGGCCTTTCCCTCGTCTGGTGGTCGGTCACGGTCATGCGCGCCTCCTCAGTCTGCCGTCCGAGTACCGACCCGCCAACCATTCGGAACTCATCGCATCCGCTGCCGCTGGTCGAGGAGGGCGCCCTGGCGCCCGTCACGAGACCCGGTGACGGTTCGCAGCTACCTTCCGGGGTCTCGTGACGGTTGCTGCGCAACCTCCTCGACCAACGACAGGGCGCGGAGGGCGAGGGGTTCGGCGAGGGGGCGGTCGGCGGGGACCAGGCCGACGCGGGTACGCCGGTCGAGCAGGTCGTCGACGTCGGCGGCGCCCTCGTGGGTGACGCCGAAGACCAGCTCGGCGAGGGTGACCGGCACGTGCGGGGCGGCCGGCGCGAGGAGCTCGACGTCGGTCAGGCCGGTGACCCTGCGGGCGTCGTCCAGCACCAGCGGGGCCTCGGTGCCGAAGCGGCGGACCAGGCGGGGGTCGACGTCCAGGGCCGCGAGGGTTGCGCGGTCGGCCGCCCCCAGCAGGGGGAGGCGGTGCGTGCGGCAGGGTCGCGGGTCGAGCCCGGCCGAGCGGAGGGCGGCGTCGACGGCGTCCTGCGCCATCCGGCGGTAGGTCGTCAGCTTGCCGCCGACCACGGTCACCACCCCGTCGTCCCCGGTCAGCACCGCGTGCCTGCGCGAGAGGTCGGCGGTGCTGCCACTGCCCGCGTCCAAGAGGGGCCGGAGGCCGGCGAAGGCGCCGACGACGTCGTCATGCGTGAGCGGGTGGGCGAGCGTGGCCGAGACCGTCTCGAGCAGGAAGTCGATCTCGGACTCCGAGGGGACGGGCACGTCGGGGACGGGACCTTCGACAGGCTCGTCGGTGAGGCCGACGTACACGGTGCCGTCGGGCTGCGGCAACGCCATCACGAAGCGGCTGGTGCTGCCGGGGACCGGCGCGGTGATGCAGACCCGCAGCCCCGGCAGCGACTCCGCGCGCAGCACCACGTGGGTGCCGCGGCTGGGCCGGAGGCGGACGTCGGCGAGGTCGCCGGCCCAGACGCCGGCGGCGTTGACCACCATCCGCGCCGCCAGGCGGGTCTCGGCGCCGGTGAGCTCGTCGCGCAGGCGGACCCCGTCGGACCCGGCGGCCAGCACGCGGGTGTGGGTGCGGACGTGGGCGCCGTACGCCGCCGCCGTGCGGGCGATCGTCACCACCAGGCGGGCGTCGTCCTCGAGCTGGCCGTCCCAGCCGAGGAGGCCGCCCCGGAGCCCGCCGACGCGCAACGCCGGCGCGAGGCTCAGGGCCTCGGTGGCGGAGACCCGGCGGGGGCGCGGCAGGGTCTCGCGGCGGGTGCGGGCCCCGAGGCGGAGCAGGTCGCCGGCGGCGAGGCCGGCGCGGGTGGACGCGGCCTGGAGGTGCCCGACGGACTCGTGCAGCGGCACCAGCATCGGCAGCGCGTGAGCGAGGTGCGGGGCGGTCGTCTCCATCAGGATCCGGCGCTCGACCGCACTCTCGTGGGCGACGCCGACCTGGCCGTGGGCGAGGTACCGCAGGCCGCCGTGCACCAGCTTGGAGGACCACCGCGAGGTACCGAACGCCAGGTCGTGGGCGTCCACGGCCAGCACCGTCAGCCCGCGGGACGCGGCGTCCAGGGCGACGCCGGCGCCGGTGACACCGAGGCCGGCGACGACCAGGTCGACCCGGTCCGGGAGGTTCGCACTCCCGGGGGTGATGACGCTCATCGCTCGATCGCCCGGCTCAGCAGCTGCCACAGCTCGGCGTCGAGCGCCTCCTCGGAGGCGCGCTCGTCGACCATCGTGTGCGCGGACAGCACGAACCCGTGGGTGGCCAGCAGCAGCGCCCGCGCGATGACGTCGGGGTCACCGTCGCGGACCTGACCGACCGCCTGGCCCTGTCGCAGCTGGGCGGAGACCAGGTCGAGGATCGCCTGCTGCGAACGACCGCGGCGCGAGAGCAGGTAGGGCAGCAGCAGCTCGGCGTCCAGCTCGACGATCCGCACGAACAGCTCGTTCTCACGGAGCGCGCGGACCGCTCGGACGGCGGTGCCGACGATCCGCTCGACGCTGCCGGCCGGGTCGGGGACGTTCGCCGCGACGGCGACCAGCGCCGTCCACTCGCGGGTCATCAGGTCGCCCAGGAGCTGGGGCATGTCGGACCAGGTGCGGTAGATCGTCATCCGCGAGACCCCCGCCCGGCGGGCGACCTCGGTGAGCGTCGTACGCCGCCAGCCGACGTCGAGGATGCAGTCGCGGGCGGCGTCCAGGTAGGCGTCGCGGGGCGACTGCTCCGAGTCGGCGATGTGACGAAGTGACGTCATGTGTCACACTGTAACGCATGACCGTTGAGATGCACCCCCAGCGCTGGGGCGACCCGGACCGCGCGTCCGCCCTGCCCGACGGCGCCCGTTCCCTCGTCGAGGCCGTCTTCGGTCCCGCTCCGGAGGCGGTCCCGGCCGGCGGTCCGGTCGGCACGTTGCCCCCGACCGACCTGCCGGCCGCGCTGCTCACGTCGCTCGGCGACGTGGTCGGAGCCGAACAGGTGCTCACCGACGACGAGACCCGCCGCCTCCGCACGCGGGGCAAGTCCACCCCGGACCTGCTCCGGGCCCGCGCGGGCGATCTCGACGACGCCCCCGACGCCGTCGTCCGGCCGGGCAGTCACGACGAGGTCGTCGAGGTGCTCGAGCTGGCGACGCGGCACCGGGTCGCCGTCGTGCCGTTCGGCGGCGGCACCTGCGTGACCGGCGGGCTGGCGGCCCGGCGCGAGGGGTTCGCCGGCGTGGTCAGCCTCGACCTGGTCCGGCTGGACCGGCTGGTCTCGGTCGACACCACGTCGATGACGGCCGTCCTCGAGCCGGGGGTCCGGGGCCCGCAGGCCGAGGCGCTGCTGGCCGAGCACGGCCTGACGATCGGCCACTTCCCCCAGTCCTTCGAGCACGCCTCGATCGGCGGCTTCGCGGCGACGCGTTCCAGCGGGCAGGCCTCCGCGGGGTACGGCCGCTTCGACTCCCTGGTCGTCGGGCTCACCGTGGCCACCCCGACCGGCACCCTGCGCCTGGGCACCGCGCCGGCCAACGCCGCCGGGCCGGACCTGCGCCAGCTCGTCCTCGGCTCGGAGGGCGCGTTCGGCGTGATCACGTCGGTCACGGTCCGGGTGCGCGCCGTCCCCGAGGTCAAGGTGTACGACGGGTGGCGCTGGTCGTCGTTCGCCGACGGCGTCGCCGCGATGCGCGCGCTGGCGCAGTCGGGGCTGAGGCCCACGGTCCTGCGGCTCTCCGACGAGGCCGAGTCCGCGGTGAACCTCGCCGACCCGTCCTCGATCGGGGCGAGCGACGGCGGCTGCCTGATGATCGCCGGCTACGAAGGCACCACGGCCCGTGTCGAGGCCGAGCGCGCCGCGGCAACGGCGCTGCTCGAGGGTCTCAGCGGCACCAACGCCGGCGAGGGGCCGGGCCGCGCGTGGGAGCACGGCCGCTTCGCCGCGCCGTACCTGCGCGACTCCATGCTCGACCTCGGCGTCCTGGTGGAGACCCTGGAGACGGCGACGTTCTGGTCCGGTGTCGACGAGCTGTACGCCGGGGTGAAGGCCGCCCTGGAACGCGTCCTCGGCGAGCGCGGCGCCCCGGTGCTGGTGCTCTGCCACGTCTCGCACGTCTACGAGACGGGCTGCTCTCTGTACTTCACGGTGGCCGCCCGGCAGGAGAACGACCCGGTCGAGCAGTGGCTGGCAGCCAAGACCGCCGCCAGCGACGCCATCGTGCGGGCCGGGGCGACCATCACCCACCACCACGCGATCGGCACCGACCACCAGCCCTGGCTCTCCGACGAGATCGGCGAGGTGGGCGTCCGGGTGCTCCGCGCGGTCAAGGCCGAGCTCGACCCGGCCGGTGTGCTGAACCCGGGCGTCCTCGTCCCGCTGGCCTGACGGGTCAGCTGCAAGCGGCCTTGAACGTGAAGTCGCTGAGCAGGATCCACTGGTTGCCGCCCCTGGCGGAGCTCCAGTAGTCCAGCGTGATCGTGCTGACCGCGCCGGGGTAGGTCACCGTCACGATGCCCTGGGTGCTGGTGTCGCCCAGGCTCGTGTCGTTGTCGTCGTAGTGCCACGGCGAGGCCAGGGTGCCGGCGCCGGTGACGTGCGTCGCGGTCACCGCGTTCCGCGTGCCGCTCAGCTCCACCTGGTCCCAGAAGTCGTTGCTGCCGGCCCTGTTGTCGCTGTCGATGTCGACCATCGTGAACGACAAGCCGGTGACCGCCCGGCTGAACTCGATGGTCACCGTCTGGCGGTTGCCTCGGCCCGAGGAGATGTCGGTGTGCGAGAGGGCCAGCCCACGCTCCGCGGCCCCGAGTCCGCCGAGGTTGCTCGGCGAGCTCTGCCAGGTGAGGTTCTCCGTGTGGCGGTTCACCGTGCCGGTGATCACGCTGGTCAGCGTCACGACGACGGGGAGGGCGCCGCCCGTGGTGGACACCGTCGCGGTGCCCACGTTGGTCGTCGTGTTCTTGGTGTACGGCGTCGTGCCCCAGTCGAGGCGGAACGAGGCCGGGGAGGTGCACGGGCTGGGGGAGGCGGCGAACGCCGGTGCGGCCACCGACACGACGACCAGGGGGACGGTCCAGGCGGCGCCGCGGGTCACGGTGCGCCGGGTGTACGCCGAGGAGGGGGTGCGGCGGGGGGAGGGGGAATCAGAGGTCACGTTCCAGAGAGTCGGGGTCGTGACGGGGGCTCCCGACCCGAACGGACGAAATTCAAGCCAAAGTCGCCTCTTTTCCACCGATCGGACAGGTCGGCACCACCCGTTCCGGCCACCGGGTGCCTCCGACCGACGGACTCGACGATCCGGCCGCGCGCTCGTGGCGCATCCGCAACAATGAGGGCCACCATGGACGCGCGGACGGAGCGGGACTACCCCCAGCTGCCCCCTGGGTTCCGTTTCGGCACCAGCACCGCGGCGTACCAGATCGAGGGCGCCGCCACCGCGGACGGCCGCGGCGCGAGCATCTGGGACACCTTCACCCACCAGTCCGGGCGGGTGAAGGACGGCGCCACCGGCGACGTGGCCTGCGACCACTACCACCGGTACGCCGAGGACATCGCGCTGATGCGCGACCTGGGCGCGGGTGGCTACCGCTTCTCGATCTCCTGGTCCCGCGTGCTGCCGCGCGGCCGAGGCCAGGTCAACCAGCCGGGCCTGGACTTCTACGACCGGCTGATCGACGGGCTGCTGGAGGCCGGCGTCCAGCCGATGGTCACGCTGTACCACTGGGACCTCCCGCAGGCGCTCGAGGACGACGGCGGGTGGCTGAACCGGAACACCGTCGAGGCGTTCGCCGAGTACGCCGCCCTCGTCGGCGAGCGGTACGCCGACCGCGTCGAGCACTGGGTCCCCGTCAACGAGCCCAACGTGGCGACGTTCAACGGCTACGCCCTCGGCGAGCACGCGCCCGGCCGCAAGCTCATGTTCGACGCCTTTCCGGTCGCCCACCACCTGCTGCTCGGCCACGGCCGCGCGGCCATCGAGCTGCGCCGGGCCGGTGCCCAGAGCGTCGGCTGCGCCAACAACCACTCGCCGATGTGGCCGGCCTCCGACAACCCCGCCGACGTCGGGATCACCAAGCTCTTCGACGCGCTGTGGAACGGCCTGTTCACCGAGGCGATGCTGCTCGGCCGGTACCCGCGCGACATCATGCCGCTGCTCGAGGACGCCATCCAGGACGGCGACATGGTGACCATCCGTCAGCCCGTCGACTTCTACGGCGTCAACTACTACCAGCCGATGCGGGTCGCGGCGAACCTCGACGAGGAGGACGAGAACCCCTTCGAGTTCCTCGACCTGGTGGGGTACGAGCAGACGGACTTCGGCTGGCCGGTCGTCCCGGACTCGCTGCGCGAGTGGCTGATCATCCTGCGGGCCCGCTACCGCGCCGCGCTGCCGCCGATCATGGTCACCGAGTCCGGCTGCTCCTACGGCATGGGCCCGGACGACTCCGGAGTGGTCGACGACCAGCCCCGCATCGACTACCTCGACTCCCACCTGCGCGCCGTCGCGACCGCGATCGCCCAGGGCGTCGACGTCCGCGGCTACTACACGTGGTCGCTGATGGACAACTTCGAGTGGGCCGAGGGCTTCTCCCAGCGCTTCGGCCTGGTCCACGTCGACTACGACACCCTCGAGCGCACCCCCAAGCGGTCCTTCGAGTGGTTCGCCGAGATGATCAAGGCCCAGGGCCAGGCCCAGGAAGCGACGGGCTGACTCCGGGCAACGTTCACCCCGCGACAGCGCCGACTCGGCGAGGTGACCACGGTCCGCAGGCGGCTTGTGCCCATGGGACAACGGGTTGGGGGTGACCGCAACCCGCGAACTCAGACGCTGTGCTTCTTGTCCATCGTCGCCCGTACCTCGCGCTCGTCGAACTCTTCACCCAGCCAGGCGAACATCGGGGCGAGGACGGAGGGGTCGGCGACGTAGTCGTCGAAGTGGACGCGGTACGCCGCGTCGCCGAGGCGGTCGGCGGTCTCCAGCAGCCGCCGCTCGATGTCGGCGAGGTGCTCGGTGTGGTCGCCGCCCTTGGCCCACCACTTGCTCTTCAGCACCGAGGCGTGGTCGCGGGTGTTGACCAGGAACCGGGCGCCGGGGAAGACCTCGCGCAGCCACGCGACGTAGGCATCGAGGTCCTCGTGCCGCCACCACCGGATCTCCTTGAAGCCGGTCACCCGCGTCTCCGGCTTCGGCCGCAGCAACGTGTCCACCGCCAGCCGCCGGGTGTCGGCGATCGACAGTGCCGGCGGAAAGTCGCCGATGCCGTAGAACGCGTCGGTCTTGCGGCGCACACGGTCGATCGGCCAGTACGTCGAGCGCTCCACGCAGGTGCGGTGGAAGTCGAAGAGGAAGCGCAGGGCGTCGTCGTTCTCGCCGCGGATGAGGTACCCCGGGATCGTGTTGAGAAGGCCCATCAACAGGGTCGACCCGGACCGTCCGTAGGTCATCACGAAGACGTAGGACAGGTCGTCGCCACCGTCGCGCAGCTGCTTGACCTTCGCCCGGAGCCGTGTGACCTCCGCCCGGAGCTCGTCGACCTCGGACATGGCGCGAGTCTAGGGGTGAGAAGGTCGGGCGCCGGGTGCCGTAGCCTCGGCACAGGGCACTGCTATGGGCAACTGATACGGGCACACCGGCACACAGGACCACGGGTGGAGGAATGACGAGCTCGCAGCCGCGGGTACGCCGCAACGAGTGGGGTTCCCTGCTCGTGCCTCCCCTCGGTCAGTGGGAGCCGCACCTCAGCGTCAGCCTGGTCATGCCGGCGTACGGCGCCCACCGCACGCTGCCCTACGTGCTCGCGGGTCTCGCCGAGCAGACCTACCCCAGCCACCTGATGGAGCTGATCGTCGTCGACGACGGCGCCGCGGCCGGGCAGCCGCCGCTCGAGCTGCCCGACGCGCGTCCCGACAACGCCCGGATCATCCGCGTGGAGCAGGGCTGGGGTCGCGCCAACGCCTGCCACACCGGGGCGATGGCCGCCGACGGCGACGTCGTGCACTGGCTCGATGCGGACATGCTCCCCGAGCGCGAGCACGTCGAGGCCCAGCTGCGCTGGCACCACGAGATCGACTACGGCGTCGTGCTCGGGCACAAGTGGTTCGTGGACCCGGAGCCGCTCTACCGGCTCACCCCGCAGCAGGTGCGCGAGGCCGTCGCGCAGGGCCGTCTGGCCGACCACTTCGAGGGCCAGGAGAAGGACCTGCACGACTGGGTCGAGCGCTGGTACGCCCGCTTCGACGACCTGCGCACCATCGGCCCCCGCGCGCTGCGGATGCACGTCGGCGCGACCGCGTCGCTGACGCGCGACCTCTACCTCTCCTCCGGTGGCATGGACACCTCGCTGCGGCTCGGCGAGGACATCGCCCTGGGGTACCGCCTCGGTGAGGCCGGCGCCGTCTTCGTCCCCGACCGCCAGGCCAAGTCCTGGCACCTCGGCCGCACCAACGTGATGAAGCGCCGCGACGAGGTGAACGACTACAACGACGTCTTCCTCTCCGACCGGATCCCCGAGCTGCGCAACAAGCGCCGGCTCGGCCGCCTCTACTCCGTGCCGTACCTCGAGGTCGTCCTCGACACCCGCGGCCTCGACTTCCACCCCGTCATCGCGACCGTGGACGCGCTGCTCAACAGCACGCTCAACGACCTCGGCGTCGTGCTCGTCGGCGACTGGAGCCACCTCGGTGACGAGCGCTGCAACCCGCTCGACGACCCGATGCTCGACACCCGCCTGATCCACGAGTCGTACGTCGGCGACCCGCGCGTCCACCTCGTCGACGGCCTTCCCGAGGGCCGGTGCGGGGCGATGTTCCGGATGACCCTGGCGAACGCCGACTGGTCGCCCACCCACAAGACCGTCGCGCGGCTGCTCAACAACCTGGAGCGCAGCCACCACGGCCTGCGACTGGTGCGGATGCCCGACGGCTCGGTCGCGCGCATCGAGCGCACCGCCGCGATCTCCCGGGCGCACCGGGTGATCAAGTCCGGCGAGTTCCTCGACGACGTGCTCGACGAGCTGTTCGGGTCCTGGACCTTCGAGGCCGCCGAGGTCGGGTTCTGGCCGTGGCAGGAGGTGCACCGCCCGCGCCTGCAGGGCACCGCCGGCCGGGCCGAGGAACCGCAGGCCGCCTGGGACCACGACGACGTGCCCGTCGCGCCCGGTGTCGCGGACGCCTCCGACCGCGAGGACGACGAGGCGGATGCGGACGGGCCGGTCGCCCCGGCCACGGCGGCCGCGAAGCCGGCCGCCGTACCCACGCCGCCCCCCGTCCCCTCCCTCCGGACCAGGTTCGCGTCCCTGCTGGGGCGCCGGTGACCGGCATCCCCACGGATCCGGCTCTCGCGCCGGACTCCGCTGCTCTCGCCGTCCCGCCGGCCCGCCGCGTCGTCTTCGTCGTCGGCTCCGGCCGCAGCGGCACCAGCACGATGTCCGGTGCCCTGCAGACGCTCGGCATGCACGTCCCGCAGCCCGAGGTGCTCGCCGACGAGACCAACCCCAAGGGTTTCGGTGAGCCGCAGTGGGTGGTCGACCTGCACACCGACCTCCTCCAGCGCTGCAACGTCGCGGTCTCCGACGCCCGGCCGGCCGCCTGGTTCGAGGCCGGCAAGCTGGCCAACGTCGAGCGGCTGCGCACGCGCCTCCACGTCTGGCTCGAGGAGCAGTTCGACCAAGCCTCCTCTCTCGGCGCGGCAGAGCTCGTCGTCAAGGACCCGCGGCTGGCCTGGTTCCTCGGGCTGTGGCGGTCGGCCGCCCTGCGCTGCGAGGCCACGCCGGCCTACGTGACGATGCTCCGCCCCGTGACCGAGGTCGTCGGCAGCAAGCAGCGCTACTACTCCACCCGGTTCGGCGAGATCGACCGCACGGCCGCGTGGGTGAACATGATGCTGCACACCGAGCGCGCCACCCGTGGCTCGCAGCGCGCGTTCGTGCGGTACGGCGACCTGCTCACCGACTGGACCATCCCGCTGTTCGGCATCGGCCAGCGCTTCGACCTGTTCGCGGTGAAGTCAGCCTCGGCCAACGACATCCGCGCCGTGCACCAGTTCATCGACCCGAACCTGCGTCGCGTCCAGCTCACGTGGGACGACGTCGAGGTGCCGGCCCGGCTCCGTGACATCGCCGAGGAGAGCTGGGCAGCCCTCGACAAGCTTGCGGACGACGGCGGCGACCGTCCGGACGTGCACGCGACCCTCGACGAGATGCGGTCGGCGTACGCCTCCTTCTACGAGGAGGCCGAGGCCATCGCGTCCTCGACCGCGCTGGCCTCGCGCCGCGAGGGGTACGCCGACGGCGCCGCGGGCCGCCCTCCGCCGGGCGAGCAGGCGCACGGCGCGGACCGGATCCCGCACGGCCTGCGCGCGCTGGTCCCGGCCTCGGCCAGACGCGGCATCCGCAAGGCCATCGGCCGGGAGCGCTAGGCGTGCCGGACACTCCGCCCGACATCGCCTGCCTGGAGGGGTACGCCGAGTACGACGTCCGCTGGCCCTGGCACGACGGCCCGCTCACGCCCGGCCTCACCTGCGTCTTCCGGGTGAAGAACGAGGCCCGCAACCTGCCGTGGGTGCTGCCGCCCATGTTCGAGGCCGTCCAGCACGTCGTGCTGGTCGACAACGACTCCGAGGACGGGACGCTGGAGGTGGCGCGCGAGGTCGCGGCCTCGGTCGGGGCTTCCGACCGGCTGACCCTGGCGACGTACCCCTTCCGCGTGAGCCGCGCCGGCACCGAGCACCTGACCACGCCGCCGCAGTCCGTGCATTCGTTGACGCACTTCTACAACTGGTCGTTCGCGCACGTGCGCACGACGTACTCGATGAAGTGGGACGGCGACATGGTGCTGACGCGCGAGGGTGTCGGGTACCTCGCCGACCTCTCCTGGCAGCTCGAGGACTCCGGCGCGGTCGTCGCGATCCCCCGGCACCCGCTGTCGATCGTCAGTGACTCCGAGGCATGGTTGGACCTGGGCTACAAGTTCCTCGAGCCGTGGGTCTACCCGATGGGCGCGGAGTTCACGTTCGTGAAGGCCTTCGAGTGGGAGGTGCGCGAGTTCCCGGACAGCTCCGAGCGGATCGTCGCGCCCGAGGGGCTGTGCGTCGAGCTGAAGTGGCTCGACGTCGACGAGTTCGCGCACTGGAGCAGTGCCGGCGACTTCGACCGGGCGCGGGCGCCGCGCAAGGCGCGCGAGTGGGACGTGTACACCGCGATCGCCGCCGGCCGCGCCGAGGAGATGCCCGGGCTGGTGCGTGTCGAGGCCCCGCCTGGGGTGCACGTGATCGACTACGTCACCCACAGCTGGCTGCCGCGGGCCGAGCGGCCGCTGGTCCGCCGGCTGCCGTCGTGGGCGCCGGTCGATGCCTGAGGTCTACCCCGAGCCGGTCCGGGCGTTCCTCGACCAGGGCGGCGAGCAGCTGGTGCTGACGTCCCGGTCGGGTGTCGGTGAGTCGGGCCGGTACCAGCGGGTGCTCGTCGTGGTCGCCGACCGGGCCGACCTGCGGGCCGCGGTGCTGCCGCACGCCGTGCGTACGCCGACGGTCGCCGTCTGGATCGCCGCGGCCGACGCCGCCCCCGGGCTGGTCGCCCGTCCGGAGTGGCCGCCGATGAAGGCGTTCCGGTCGCAGCCGGTGGGCGACGGGTACCTCGTCGTCGCGCGGTTCGAGCAGCCGGTGCGGGCCGCCAACGTGGTCCGCGAGCTGGGCCGGGTCTCGGTCTGGCCGGCGGTCGGTGGGGCGGGTGGGCTCGTGGTCGACGACGGCTCCGGACCCGACGTACCTCTCGAGGAGCGCGACGTGCCGCCCGATGTCGTGCTTGCCGGTGACGGACCCCTGGTGGGGCACCACGTCACGGGCCGGGCGCCGGTGACGGTGGGGTCGGAGAACACCGGTCCGTTCGACGAGCGGGTGTTCAACCCGATCGGCTTCCAGGCGGTGGTCGACGGCCCGGTCGTCGAGCTCGGATCGCTGCACGGACAGCCGCCCTCCGAGGGACTGGTCCGGTCACTGCGGTCGTCGCTGGGCGTGGTGGGTCGCGGCGAGCCGGCCCTCGTGGCCGCGTTGTCGATGGCCGGCGTGCCGGTCGTGGAGCCGGACGGCGGGGTCGACCTCACCGACCCGGTGGCCCGCGAGGAGCACTCGGTGGTGGTCCGGCGCGAGGCCCTGCGCACCTTCTCGATGGCGGCCTGGCGGCGTCGCGCGGCCGCCCGTGCCGGCGTACGTGTGGCGTCCGAGCCCTCGGTGAGCGTCGTGCTCGCGACCAGGCGCCCGGAGATGCTGGGCTTCGCGCTGCGGCAGGTACGCCGCCAGGCCGGCGTCGACGTCCAGCTGGTGCTGGCCGCCCACGGGTTCGAGCCGGACCCGGACGTGATCCGCGAGCACGGCCCGGAGCGTTTCGTCGTCCGACCCCAGTCGGCGGACGTGCTGTTCGGCGACGTGCTCAACGCCGGTGTCGAGGCGGCCGACGGCGACCTGGTGCTGAAGATGGACGACGACGACTGGTACGGCCGCGACTTCGTCGCCGACCTCCTGCTGGCCCGTGCCTACTCCGGCGCCGAGATGGTCGGCACCCCGGCCGAGTTCCACTACCTCGCCGAGAAGGACGTCACCGTCCGGCGCGGCCACCAGGCCGAGCTCTACGCGCCGTTCGTCGCGGGCGGCACCATGCTCGTCGAGCGCGGCCTGCTCCGCGAGGTGGGCGGCTTCCGGTCCGTGCGCAGGTACGTCGACGCGCAGCTCATCGCCGCGATCCAGCGCGCCGGCGCCGCGACGTACCGCACGCACGGCCTCGGCTACCTGCTGCGCCGCAACGCCACCGGCCACACCTGGCAGGTCGACGACGACTACCTCCTCGACCCGTCCCGCGTCGCCGAGATCCGCCCCGGCTTCGCCCCCAGCCACCTGCTCGACGTCGACGAGGAAGACCTGCCCTGGACCGCGAGTCGGCGCTAGTTGCCGCGACGAGACCGCCGAGTCGGCGCTAGTTGCCGGCAGGTCGCGCCGACTCGACGTGCTTCTCGGGGCAACTAGCGCCGACTCGGCGTGCTTCTCGGGGCAACTAGCGCCGACTCGGCGTGAGCAGGAGGGCAACTAGCGCCGACTCGCGGAGGTCAGTGGCGGCCGAGGCCGCGGGCGGTCCAGCCGGCGTCGCGCCAGGCGGACAGGTCGAGGATGTTGCGGCCGTCGAGGAGCTGCTTGCGGGCGACGATCGCGGAGACGGCCTCGATGTCGACCTCGCGGAACTGCGGCCACTCGGTCATGTGCATGACGAGGTCGGCGTCGCGGCAGGCCTCGACCGGGTCGTCGGCGTAGCGCATCGTCGGGAACTCCGCCCGCGCGGTGTCGCCGGCCTTCGGGTCGTGGATCGTGACCTCGGCGCCGCGCAGGTGCAGCTGGCCGGCGATGGTGAGGGCCGGAGAGTCGCGGACGTCGTCGGTGCCGGGCTTGAAGGCCGCACCCCACACCGCGATCCGCGCCCCGGCCAGCGGGCCGCCGATCATGCTGGAGGCGATCTGCACGGCGCGCTCGCGCTGGCGCTGGTTGATCGCGTCGACCTGGCCGAGCAGGCTCATCAGGTCCTCGACACCGAGCTCGCCGGCCCGGTGCTGGAAGGCCCGCAGGTCCTTGGGCAGGCAGCCGCCACCGAACCCGACGCCGGAACCGAGCATCTTGCGGCCGATGCGGTCGTCGTAGCCGATGGCCTCCGAGAGCGCCATCACGTCCGCGCCGGCCGCCTCGCAGACCTCGGCCACGGCGTTGATGAAGGAGATCTTGGTGGCCAGGAAGGAGTTCGCGGTGACCTTGACCAGCTCGGCGGTCGGGTAGTCGGTCACGACCACCGGCATGCCGTGGTCGATGACCGGGGCGAAGAACTCCCGCAGCCGCTTCTCGGTCCGCTCCGACCGCACGCCGAACACGATGCGGTCCGGGCGCAGCGTGTCCTCGACGGCGTGCGCCTCGCGCAGGAACTCCGGGTTCCAGGCCAGGTCCGCGTCCACGCCGTCCGGTGTGAGGGCGTCGAGCACCGCGGCCATCCGCTGGGCGGTGCCCACCGGCACCGTGGACTTGCCGACGAGGATGGGCGAGCCGGTGAGGTACGGCGCGAGGTGCTCGACGGCGTACTCGACCTGGCTGGTGTCCGCGCCCAGCCCGTCGCGGGACTGCGGCGTGCCGAGGCAGAGGAAGTGGATCTCGCCGAACTCGGCGGCCTCCTCGTAGGAGTCGGTGAACCGCAGCCGGCCGGACTCGACGTGGCGGGCAGCATCTCCGACAGGCCGGGCTCGTACACCGGGGCGATGCCCTGCCGGAGGAGCTCGAGCTTGGCCGGGTCCACCTCGAGGCCGAGCACGTCGTACCCCAGCTCGGCCATGCACGCGGAGTGCGTGGAGCCGAGGTACCCGCAGCCGATGGTCGTCGTCCTCACGGGGTCACCCTAGGAGGAGGTCGCCCCCACCGCCGAAGCGAGGCGCTCGACCATCGCGGTCAGCCGCGCCGGTGAGGTGGCCAGGTTGAGGCGGGTGTGGCCGGGCAGTCCGGGCTGGAAGCTCTGCCCGGAGCCAGCTTGAGGCCGTGGGCCAGGGCCGGCGCCTCGAGGTCGTCGATGCCGTAGGCCCCAGGTCCAGCCACGGGAGGTACGTCGCCTCCAGCGGCCGCATCCGCGCGAGCGGCAGCCGCTCGGCCAGCAGCGTGGCGAGCAGCGTGGCTGCCGTCGAGCCGCTGGACAAGAGCCGCCACCCAAGTCGTCACCGTCGGTGCAAGCCGCGATGGCCGCGAGCATCCCGAGCGGTGAGTACGAG
>CAWAIW010000026.1:0-40838 GCA_963782035.1 uncultured Actinomycetota bacterium | reverse complement strand
AATCCATCGCACCAAGGAGTCACCGTGGCAGACGTCCCCGCATCGGCGAAATGCGTCGTGATCGGCGCCGGCATCGTCGGCAACAGCCTGGTCCACCACCTCGCCAAGCTCGGCTGGACCGACATCGTCCAGATCGACCAGGGACCGCTGCCCAACCCGGGCGGCTCCACCGGTCACGCGTCGAACTTCATCTTCCTGACCGACCACTCCCGCGAGATCACCGACCTCACGCTGGACTCGGTCGTGCAGTACAAGGAGCTCGGCGTCTTCACCGAGTGCGGTGGCTTCGAGGTCGCCCGCACCGAGGAGCGGATGGAGGAGCTGCGTCGCCGGATGTCCTCGGCCAAGGCCTGGGGCATCGAGGCCGAGATGGTCTCCCCGGCGTTCGTGAAGGAGAAGGTCCCCTTCATCGAGGAGGACCAGATCATCGGCGCCTTCTGGCAGCCCGGCGTCGGCGTGGTCGACTCCCTGCGGGCCGGCACGATCATGCGTGACGGCGCCATCGAGGCCGGCGCGCTGACCACGGTCCCCAACGTCGAGGTCACCGGCCTGGACGTCGAGGACGGCCTACCCGAATCACTCGCGTGCGCACCGACAAGGGCGACATCGAGGCGGAGTACGTCGTCATCGCCTGCGGCGTGTGGAGCCCGAAGATCGGCGACATGGCCGGCGTGAGCATCCCGCTCGTGCCCGCCGTGCACCAGATGATCAGCGTCGGCCCCTGCCCGCAGCTGGCCGGCGGCACCGGCGAGATCAACTTCCCGATCGTCCGCGACATGGACACGTTCTGCTACGAGCGCCAGCACGGCGCCGACATGGAGGTCGGCTCCTACGCGCACCGCGCGATCCTGATGGAGCCCGAGGACATCCCGACCATCGAGCAGTCCAAGCTCTCCCCGACCGAGCTCCCCTTCACCGAGGAGGACTTCGACCCGCAGCTGGAGCAGGCCTTCGAGCTGATGCCGGAGCTGCTCGGCGCCGAGGGTGCGGAGATCCGCTACGCGATCAACGGCCTGCTCTCGCTGACCTGCGACGGCTCCCCGATCCTGGGCGAGTCGCACGTCAAGGGCCTGTGGACCGCCTCCGCCGTCTGGATCAAGGAGGGCCCGGGCGTCGGCCGCGCGGTGGCCGAGTGGATGGTCAACGGCCACTCCGAGATCGACGTCGCGCACAGCGACATCGCGCGCTTCCACCCGCACATGCTGCGTCGCGAGCACACCCGCCTGCGCACCACCGAGTCGTTCATCAAGACCTACGGCATCGTGCACCCCTCCGAGCAGTACGAGTCGGACCGTCCCCAGCGCACCTCGCCGATGTACGAGCACCCAGCAGAAGCTCGGCGCCGTCTTCTTCGAGACCGCCGGCTGGGAGCGCCCGTTCTGGTACGAGTCCAACGCCGGTCTCGTCGAGAAGTACGGCGACGCGGTCATGCCGCGCGAGCACGAGTGGGACTCGCGCTGGTGGAGCCCGATCATCAACGCCGAGCACCTCGCCATGCGCGAGAACGCCGGCGTGGTCGACCTGTCGGCGTTCCAGATCCTCGACATCGAGGGCCCGGGCGCGCTGGAGACCGTGCAGCGCACCTGCGTCGCGCAGTGCGACGTCGCGGTCGGCAAGGTCATCTACACCCCGGTGCTCGACCCCAAGGGCGGCTTCCTGTCCGACCTCACCGTCATGCGGCTCGGCGACGACCACTTCCGCGTGGTCACCGGTGGCGCGCACGGCATGGCCGACCGGCACACGTTCACGGCGCAGCTGCCCGAGGACGGGCTGACCACGCTGACCGACCGCACCGACGAGATCTCCACCATCGGGCTCTGGGGCCCGGTGGCCCGCGAGGTGCTCTCCTCGATCACCGAGGACGACGTCAGCGGCGAGGGCTTCGGGATGCTGTCCTGCCGCGAGATCCCACCATGTCGCGGGGGGCGGGGCTGTCAACGTCCTGGCCTCGCGCATCTCCTACGTCGGCGAGCTCGGCTGGGAGCTGTACGTCGCGATGGACGACGCGCTCGCCCTCTGGGAGGCGCTGCTCGAGGCCGGCGCCGACAAGGGCGTCGTCCCCGTCGGCATCGGCGTCTACGGCACGACCGGTCGCATCGAGAAGGGCTACCGCGCCTACGGCGCCGAGCTCGACGCCGAGCGCAGCATCGTCGAGGCCGGCATGCAGCGCCCCAAGGTCAAGGCCGCCGACTTCGTCGGCCGCGAGGCCTACCTCGAGCAGCGCGACGCCGAGCCGAAGACGGTCCTGTGCACGCTGACCGTCGACGACCACACGTCCGCCTCGGGCGTGAAGCGGTACATGCTCGGCGGCGAGCCGATCCTGACCCGCGACGGCGGCACCCTCACCGACGGTCACGGCCACCACCCGTACGTCACCAGCGCCGGCTCCGCGCCGTCGCTCGGCAAGCACGTGCTGCTGGCCTACCTGCCCGTCGACCAGGCCACCATCGGCAACGAGCTCGCGGTCTCCTACATGGAGGAGCTCTACCCCGTCACCGTCGGGCTCGGTCGACGCGACCAGCCTCTTCGACCCCGCGAACGAGCGGATGCGGTGACCCGCTGATGGTGAACGTCCTGGTCTGCGTGAAGCGCGTCCCCGACAGCACCGAGGAGGTCGTCCTCAGCGAGGACGGCCAGTCGGTCGACGGCAAGGCGTCGGGCTTCACCATGAGCGCGCACGAGGAGTGCGCGGTCGAGCTGGCCGTGCAGGTGGCCGCGGGCGGCGGCGAGGCCGCGGTGATGACCCTCGGCGACGCCGACGCGGTCGAGCAGCTGCGCAACGCCCTGGCCGTCGGCTGCACGGCGGCCACGCACGTGGTCGCGACCGAGCCCCACCGCTTCGGTCCGGTCGACGTCTCCCGCGAGATCGCGGCCGTCGTCCGGGCGCACGAGGAGGAGGGCCGCACCCACGACCTGCTCCTGCTCGGCAACGACGCGGCGGACAGCGGCGACTTCCAGGTCGGCATCCGGCTCGCCTACGAGCTGGGTCGCCCCGTCGTCAACGGCGCCTCGACCATTGCGATCCAGGACGGCGACGACGGACCCGTCGTGATGGCCGTGGCCGCCGGCCCCGACGGCCTGGAGACCTACCGCGTCCCGCTCCCCGCGATCGTGACGATCCGCGAGGGCGGCGTGGAGCCGCGCTACCCGTCCGTGCCCGGCCGCCTGAAGGCCAAGAAGGTCGCCATCGAGGAGCGCGAGGCCGTCTCCGAGCCCACGGGCCCGGGCCGCGTGCGGCTGGTCCTCCCGCCGCCCACGCCGAGCGCGGTGCAGATCCTGGGCGAGGGCCCGGAAGCCGCACCGGCCGTCGTCGACGTCCTGGAGAAGCTGGGAGTGCTGACCAAATGATCCTCACCCTGGTCGAGACCGACGTGGAAGGTGCGGCCATCGAGGTCTCCCTCGAGGCGGTCTCCTTCGCGCGCGACCTGTCCGCGGCCGGCAACGGCGTGCCCGTGGACGCGGTCGTCATCGGCGACGTCCCTGGCAACTCGATGGAGGACCTGCGGGCCGAGCTGGCGGCGTACGGCGTGCGCACCATTCACCGGGTCGGCGGCGACGACGTCGCGGCGTACTCCGGTGCCGGCTGGGCCTCGGCGATCATCGGCGTCCGTGAGGCCGCCGGCTCCGTCGTCGTCCTGGCCGCGGGCACCGACCGCGGCAACGAGCTGATGGCACACGTCGCTGCGCGCTCCGGTGCCTCGATGGCCGCCAACGTGCTGTCGTTCTCCGGGCTGGCCCCCTTCGTGGTGACCCGCCAGGTGGTCGGCGGCGCCGCGATGGAGGAGATGAAGCTGCACGAACGCCCCGCGGTCTTCACGATCGCCGGGCACGCCGTCGAGGCCAAGCCCGCCGACATCAGCGGTGCGGGCGAGGTGGTGGAGCACACGCCGACCATCGCGCCGGAGGACCTGGTCGCCCGCGTCGTGTCGACGACGCAGGCCGAGGCCGACGACTCCGGCGCGCTGACGTCGGCGAAGGTCGTCGTCGGCGCCGGGCGCGGCGTCGGTGGCGCGGACAAGTTCGACGACGTGCTGGAGCTGGCCGAGCTGCTGGACGCCCCTCTGGGCGTCTCGCGCGTGGTGACCAGCGCCGGGTGGCGCCCGCACCACGAGCAGGTCGGCCAGACCGGAAGCCGCATCACGCCCGAGCTCTACATCCCCTGCGGCATCAGCGGCGCCATCCAGCACTGGGCCGGCTGCTCGTCGGCCAAGACCATCCTCGCGATCAACTCCGACGCCGAGGCGCCGATGGTGACGCGGGCGACGTACGCCGTGATCGGGGACCTCCACGAGATCGTCCCGGCGATCAACGAGGAGATCCGCAAGCGGGGCTACGCGAGCCGGTAGACCCGGCTCTCCCAAGCAGCCAGCGGGTCGGTCGCCGCACGAGAGGAACCGGCGACCGACCCGAGGGCCAGCTCGGCCCCGGTCCAGTCCCCGGCCTCGCCGAGGTCGGCGACCACGCCGTCCTCGTCGGACAGGTTCGCCACCACGAGCAGGCGGGTGCCGTCGAGCTCGCGGAGGAACGCGTAGACCTGCTCGTCGTCGGGCAGCAGCATCCGGAAGGTGCCGTGCGCGACGGCCGGCTCGTCGTGCCGCAGCGCGATCAGCCGCCGGTAGTGCGACATCACCGAGTCGGGGTCGTCCTCCTGCGCGGCCACGTTGATCGTCGCCGACGTCCGGGTGCGCGTCGAGCCAGGGCGTCCCCGTCGTGAACCCGCCGTGCGCGCTGAGTCGTTCCAGGGCATGGGCACGCGCGCGTTGTCGCGGCCCTTGGCGCTCAGAGCGCGGCCATCACCGTGCCGGGGTCCTGGCCGGCGGCGACCGCCTCGGAGTAGTGGTTGAGCGACTCGACGTCGCGCAGCTGGTCGATCCGGCGTGTAGCCGGCGTTGGGCAGGCCGAGCTCGTCGCCCTCGTAGACGTACGGCGTGCCGCGGTGCAGGTGCAGCACCGTGGCCAGCGACTTGGCCGACTGCTCGCGGTGCTCGGGGGCGTCGTTGCCGAAGCGGGTGACGCAGCGCGGCTGGTCGTGGTTGCCGAGGTAGAGCGAGTTCCAGCCCTTCTCGGCCAGCCCGTCCTGCCAGCGGCCGAGCGACCGCTTCAGGTCGAGCATCGTCATCGGCACGATGTCCCACTTGCCGCCGGGTCCGGAGTCGAGGTCGACGTGCTCGAACTGGAACACCATGTCGACCTCGCCGCGCGTCGGGTCGGTGTAGAGCATCGCCTGCTCGATCGGGGTCGCCGGCGTCTCGCCGACGTTCAGCAGCCCGGCCGGGCGGCCGGCGAACACCTCCTGGTGCATCTCCTGCATGAACTCGTGGATGCGCGGCCCGTTCACGACCAGCGGCGTGGTGTCGCCGTACTTCGTGGTGTCCACGACCCCGGCACCGATCGGGTCGCGCTCGAGGCGACCGTCGGGCAGCTGTGCTCGACCGTCGGGGCCGTCCACGAGGACCTTGGACAGCAGGCAGATGACGTCCATGCGGAAGCCGTCGACCCCGCGGTCGAGCCACCAGTTCATCATCGCGTAGACCGCCTGCCGGACCTCCGGGTTCTCCCAGTTGAGGTCGGGCTGCTGCGGGGCGAACAGGTGGAGGTAGTACTCCCCGGTCGTCGGGTCGTAGGTCCACGCCGGCCCCGAGAACGCCGAGCCCCAGTTGGTCGGCTCGGCCCCCGGCGTACCGGGCTCGAAGCCCTCGCGCGGCTGCGCGCCACCAGTACCAGTCGCGCTTCGGGTTGTCCTTGCTGGACCGCGACTCCTCGAACCACGCGTGCGCCGAGCTGGTGTGGTTGACGACGAGGTCCATGACCAGCTTCATGCCCCGTTCGTGGAGCTGCCGGATCAGCTCGTCGAGGTCGGCGAGCGAGCCGAACAGCGGGTCGACGTCCTGGTAGTCGCTGATGTCGTAGCCGTTGTCGGCCATCGGGCTCTTGTAGACCGGGCTCAGCCAGACGACGTCGACGCCGAGGCGTTCGAGGTGGTCGAGGTGGTCGATGACCCCTCGGAGGTCGCCGACCCCGTCCCCGTCGGCGTCCGCGAAGCTGCGCGGGTACACCTGGTAGACGACGGCCGACTTCCACCAGTCACGCTCGGTCATGGCGTCAGTCTTGCGGATGGGCGAGCCCTCAGGTCTCCGCGAGCTCGTCGTCCTCGACCGACGCCTCCTGGGTCGTCTCGTCGATGTAGGTCGTGGCCTGCTCGGGCGTCAGCCGCCACACGTGCGCCAGCACGTAGACGCCCACGGACAGCACGAACAGCAGGCCCGGCGGAGAGACCGAAGTTCAGCAGCTCACGGTTGCCGGCGGCCGGCTCCGGGTAGTTGCCCAGGTAGGAGATCAGCGCGAGTCCGCCGAGCCACGGGAACACCCAGGCTCCGGAGCGGACGTCGAGCGACTGTCCCTTCATCTGGCCGGAGCCGACGAAGGCGGCGAGCAGCACGAAGCCGATGAGCACGGCGATCATCAGCTTCCACACCGTCGTCCAGCCCGACCAGTAGACGATCAGGTTGGAGCCCCAGAAGGCCAGCAGCGGGATGACGTGGCCGCCGGGCAGCTTGAAGGGCCGCTCCTTCTCCGGCACCTGCTTGCGCAGTGCCACCAGGACCAGCGGGCCCGACGCGAAGGACAGGACGGTGGCCGAGGTGATGAAGCCGACCAGCTGCTGCCAGCTCGGGAACGGCAGGAACGCGATCAGACCCAGGACGAACGCCAGCCCCAGGCCGACGAGGGGGACACCCTTGTCGGTGGTCCGGGCCAGGACGCGGGGAGCGTTCCCGTTGCGGGCCATGGCGAAGGAGATGCGGGCGGTGATGGTGGTGTAGATCAGGCCCGTGTCGCCGGGGGAGACGATGGCGTCGATGTAGAGCAGGACGGCGAGCCAGCCGAGCCCGAGGGCGGTGGCCAGGGCCGCGAGGGGACCGAAGTCGTTGGCGAAGGACAGCTTCGCCCAGCTGCCCGACTTGTCGAGGGTCCCCGGGTCGAGGGCTGCGATGAACGCCAGCTGCAGGGCCACGTAGATCAGCCCGGTGATCACGACCGATCCGATCACCGCGATGGGCACGTTGCGCTTGGGGTTGTCGGTCTCGCCCGCGAGCTCGATGCCCTGGCGGAACCCCAGGTAGGAGAACACCACGCCGCTGGTGGCGATGGCGGTGAAGATGCCGTGCACGCCGGACGGCGCGAAGCCGTGGGAGGTGAAGTTCTCGCCGTGGAAGGCGCTCAGCAGGAAGGCCGCGATGACCAGGAGGATGATGAAGAGCTTCCAGCCCACCAGCACGTTGTTGATCCGGGCGAACCAGCGGACGCCGAAGTAGTTGACCACGACGAAGACGGCCATCAGCACGACGGCCGAGATGTAGCCGAGGGTCGTCAGGGTGTAGACCGTCTCGCCGCCCACCTCGTGCGCGGCGGTGAAGTCGGCGTACTTGGTGCCGTACTGCAGCGCGGCCTCCACCTCGATGGGCGCCGTGGTGGCCACCGCGACGTAGGTGATCCAGCCGGACGTGAAGCTGGCCAGGTGACCGAAGGCCATGTGCGGGAAGCGCACCACGCCGCCGGAGAGAGGGAACATGGTGCCGATCTCGGCGTAGGTGAGCGCGATCAGCAGGATCAGCACGCCGCCGATCGCCCACGAGAAGATCGCCGCCGGCCCGGCCTCGACCGAGGCGTCGAGCGCGCCGAAGAGCCACCCGGACCCGATGATCGAGCCGACACTGGCGAAGAGGAGTCCGACGACCCCGACGTGACGCTTGAGCTGCTGGTTCTCCCGAGATTCAGCCATGGGCACACCTTCCTCGCGTCGAGGCCACCGCGGTTCACCCCTCGGCATGGGAACCGGAGGGGCGCCGGAGGCGGTCCCTACCGGGGGACGCGGACCAGCAGCCGCCCGTGCACGCAGTGCATCCGCAGCTCGCGACCCGGCCCGATCGAGTCGCCGTCGAGCTGACGGGGGGTGTCGGAGGACGCGCGGATCACGACCGTCTGGCCGGTGAGCCGGCCGATGGTCTCGTCGATGCGCTTGCCCTTGCTGAGCACCCGCGCGACGAGCGGCAGCCACGACAGGAACCGCTTCGGGAACAGCACGACGACGTCGAGGACACCGTCGTCGATGGTCGCGTCGGGCAGCAGGGGCATGCCGGCCTGCAGGAAGCCGACGTTGCCGACCACGACGGTGACGGCGCGGTACGCCGTGTACTCGCCGCCGTCGACCGCGATCTCGACCTTCACGACCGGAGACCTGAGGGCCTTGAGGCCGGAGAGCACGTAGGCGATCCAACCCACGCGGCGCTTGATGTCCTCGTTGACGCCCTCCATGATCGCGGCGTCCAGGCCCATGCCGGCCATCACCATGAAGTGGGTGTCCTCGAAGCCGTCGCCGCTCACCTCGACGAGGTCGATGGCGCGGTCCTGGCCGTGCAGCGCCACGTCGATCGCGGCCCGGATGAACAGCGGGATGCCGAGGTTGCGGGCCAGCAGGTTGCCCGTACCCGCCGGGACGATGCCCACGGGGATGCCCGTGCCCGCGAGCTCGGCGCACACCTCGCGGACGGTGCCGTCGCCGCCGCAGACCAGCACCAGGTCGGCTCCGGAGACCGCGGCGGCCTCGGCCATCCCCGTGCCCGGGTCCTCGATCGTCGTGTACTGCCACGAGGGTTCCGACCACCCCGACTCGAGCGCCATCGCGCCCACGATCGCGCGGAACTGCTCGACGTCCTCGACCTTGCTGGGGTTGAGGATCACCGCCAGCTGGCGGCTGTTGGGGATGGCCTCGTGCAGGGGCTCGCTCTTCGCGGCATGGCTGCGCGGCAGCGGGCTGTAGACGGCCAGCCAGAACAGCGCCATCCCGGCCGCGAGCAGGGTGCCGCCGATGACGTCGGTCGGGAAGTGCCGGCCGAGCATCACGCGGTCCGCCCAGATCAGCAGGACCTCGAGCGTGCACAGCGCGTAGACCAGGCGGCGGACCTGCGAGCGGCGCACCAGCATCCCGGCGAGGACGCAGAGCACGATCA
The DNA here is from genome assembly GCA_963782035.1 of uncultured Actinomycetota bacterium. Classification (GTDB taxonomy): domain Bacteria; phylum Actinomycetota; class Actinomycetes; order Propionibacteriales; family Nocardioidaceae; genus Nocardioides. The sequence goes on along the minus strand of CAWAIW010000026.1, from coordinate 31,830 downwards.
TCAGCGCGGCGTTCGACGAGGTGTGCCCCGACGGGAACGACCGGCTGACCACCAGGTCGAGCCGGTCCTGCCAGTCCGGGCGCGTGCGGCCGATCGAGATCTTGACCAGGGTGGTGATCGCCCACGTCGAGTAGACGACGAGCACGGCGTACGCCGCGGCGCGGCGGTGTCGTCGCAGGAGCAGCAGCCCCGCGACGACCAGGGTCGCGATCGCGACCGGCGTGGTGTTGAACCCGACCTCGACGAACCGGAAGACCGAGATCAGCCAGTGGTGGTCCCGGGCCCAGCCCTCGAGGTTCCGGCCCTCGTCGTCGACCGAACCCAGCGGCGTACGCTCCCCGCTCACCGCCCACGCCAGCCCGCCGAACAGCGCCAGGCACAGCGCCGCCCACGACAGGGTGATCACACGAGGGCGGTCGAGCACGGACCGGATCCTGCCAGCCCACGGGGGCCCCACCCTCATCCCGGTCACCGCTGGTCACCGCTGGTCACCGCTGGTCACCGCCTGGAGGGGACGGCATCGCGGTTACCTGCGCCGTACGCCGCGCGGATAGCCTTCGTCCATGATCGACCCCCGTCTCCTGCGTGAGGAACCCGACCGCGTCCGCGCCGCCCAGGCCAAGCGCGGCCTGTCCGACGAGGTGGTCGACCGGGCGATCTCCGCCGACGAGAACCGGCGCTCGGCGATCGCCGAGTTCGAGCGTCTGCGCGGCGAGCAGAAGGCCCTCGGCAAGCAGATCCCGCAGGCCCAGGGCGACGAGAAGGCCGGGTTGCTGGAGCGGACCAAGGAGCTGTCCGGCCGGGTCAAGGCGGCCGAGTCCGCCCAGACCGAGGCCGAGGAGCTCTGGCGCTCGACGCTGTTGGAGATCCCGAACATCGCGGCCGACGAGGCACCCGCCGGCGGCGAGGAGCACTTCCGCCTCATCGAGACCGTCGGCACCAAGCCGGAGTTCGACTTCGAGCCGCGCGACCACGTCGAGCTCGGCCAGATGCTCGGCGCGATCGACCTCGAGCGCGGCGCGAAGGTGTCGGGCAGCCGCTTCTACTTCCTCACCGGCATCGGCGCTCAGCTCGAGCTCGCGCTCGTCATGATGGCGATGGACCAGGCCCGCAACGCCGGCTTCACCCAGATGATCGCGCCGTCCCTGGTCAAGCCGCGCGCCATGGAGGGCACGGGCTTCCTCGGCCAGGCCGCCGACGACGTCTACCGGATCGAGGGTCAGGACCTGTACCTCGTCGGTACCTCCGAGGTCCCGCTCGCGGCGTACCACTCCGACGAGATCCTCGACGGCGCCGCCCTGCCACTGCGGTACGCCGCGTTCTCACCGTGCTTCCGCAAGGAGGCCGGTTCCCACGGCAAGGACACCCGCGGCATCTTCCGGGTGCACTGGTTCGACAAGGTCGAGATGTTCGTCTACACGACCCTCGAGGAGTCCTTCGCCGAGCACCTGCGCCTGCTGGAGTGGGAGAAGGAGTTCCTCGACAAGCTCGAGCTCCACTACCGCGTCATCGACGTGGCGGCGGGCGACCTCGGGCTCTCGGCCCAGCGCAAGTACGACTGCGAGGCCTGGATCGCCTCGCAGGGCCGCTACCGCGAGCTGACGTCGACGTCCAACTGCACCGACTTCCAGACCCGGCGGCTCGACACGCGGGCCAGGTACGCCGACGGCGACGTCGGCCCCGTGGCGACCCTCAACGGCACCCTGTGCTCCACCAACCGGCCGATCATCGCCCTGCTCGAGACCCACCAGCAGGCCGACGGCTCGGTCCGGGTGCCGCAGGCGCTGCAGCCCTACCTCGGCGGGCTGGACCTCATCAAGCCCCTCACGTGACCGCCAGACCAATCAGCTGGACCCCTCGGCTCGTCGCCCTCGACATCGACGGCACGCTGCTGTCGTGGATCGAGGGCAGGGGCACGACCTACGAAGAGGTGCCCGACGCGGTGCGCGACGCCGTTCGCCGCGCCCACGACGCCGGCGCCCACATCGTGCTGGCCAGTGGCCGCTCGCCGCACGGCATGGTGGCGGTCGCCGACCTGCTGGACCTGCCCGGTGTCGAGGAGGACCCGCTCTGGGTGGTGGCCTCGAACGGCGCGGTCGTCTTCCGGTACCCGCCCCTCGACGTCGTCCACGAGGAGACCTTCGACGCCCGCCCGGCGGTCGAGGCGATCCTCCGCGAGCACCCCGGCGTGCTGGTCGCCGTCGAGGAGCGTGGCGTCGGCTACCGGGTCAACCGGCCCTTCCCGACCGGTGAGCTGTCCGGCGAGATGGTGATCACCGAGGTCGCCGACCTGGTCGCCGACCGGGTCAGCCGGGTGATCATCCGCGACCCCGAGTCGACCGCCGAGGACTTCCTCGACCTCGCGCAGCGCCTCGGCCTGCACGGCACCGACTACGTCGTCGGCTGGACCGCGTGGCTCGACCTCGCACCCGTCGGCGTCAACAAGGCGTCCGGGCTCGCCCACGTCGCCGACCGGCTCGGCGTCGTGGCGGCCGACGTGCTCGCGATCGGTGACGGCCGCAACGACATCGAGATGCTGCAGTGGGCCGGGCGCGGTGTGGCCATGGGCCAGGCGGTCGAGGAGGTCCGGGTCGTGGCCGACGCGGTCACCGCCACGGTCTACGACGACGGCGCCGCGCAGGAGATCGACCGCTGGTTCGCGTGACTCCCGGGCTCGTGGCCACCGACCTCGACGGCACGCTGCTGCGCAGCGACGGGACCGTGTCGGCGTACACCGAGGACACCCTGAAGCGCCTCGACGAGCGCGGTGTCCCGGTCGTCATCGTGACCGCTCGACCGCTGCGCTGGATGGACGACCTGTGGCACCTCGTCGGCAGCCACGCGATGGCGATCGTGAGCAACGGGGCGATCTGGTACGACACGTCGGGCCCTCACGTACGCCGCCTGGTCGGGCTCGACGCGGCGGCCGGGCTGTCGCTGTGCGCGGCGATCCGGCGCACGGTGCCGGGGGCGGCGTTCGCGATCGAGTGCCTGTCGGGCATCAAGCGGGACGAGCGCTTCGTCGAGCCCACCCACGTGCCCGAGGGCAGCCCCGTCGGGCCGCTCGCGCAGCTGTGGGACGAGCCCGCGGTGAAGCTGATGGTGCGCGACGAGTCGATGACCGACCCGGTCGCGTTCCGGGAGGCGGTGGTCGCCGCGGTCGGCACGGCCGCCGTGGCGACGTGGTCCGGTGAGCGCTTGGTGGAGATCTCCGCACCCGGCGTCACCAAGGCCGCCACGCTCGCCCTCCTGGCCGCCGAGCTCGGCATCCCGGCCGTCGACACGGTCGCCTTCGGCGACATGCCCAACGACCTGGCGATGCTGGAGTGGGCGGGCACGTCGTACGCCATGGCCAACGGCGACCCGCTGGTGCTGGCCGCCGCCCAGCACGTCGCCCCGGCCAACGACGAGGACGGCGTGGCGCGCGTCCTCACCGAGATTTTCCGCCTGTGATCGAATAGGGGGCATGCGTCGCCTGCCGGTGGTCCTGCTGCTGGGCCTGATGACGGGCCTGATGCTGGTCGTCGTCGGCCAGGCCAACGCGCAGGCGGCTGCGTGCACGTGCCAGCAGGATGGGCTGCCGAAGAAGGTCAACAAGGCCACGGGCGTCTTCTCCGGGACCGTGACCATGGCCAGTGGGCCGACCAGCTCCGGCAAGCGGCAGACGATGTCCTACGACGTGAAGGTCGACCGGGTCTACAAGGGCGACATCACCTCGCCCACCGTCACCGTGAAGTCCGACGCCGACGAGGAGGCCTGCGGGCTGACCGGGATGACGGCCGACAACCGCTATCTCTTCTTCGTGCGCGCCAATGGCGCCAACCTGCTCGCCAACAGCTGCGGTGGCACGGGTCCGGCCACGAGCGCGCGGACCCAACGCCTGGTCGCCCTCCTGGGCCAGGGCACGACCCCGGTCCCGCCGACGCCCGCGGAGGCCACGTTCGAGACCGTCGACGGAGCCGAGCCGGCCTCGCTCACGCGGATGGCCGCGCCAGGTGCGGCCGCGCTGGTCGTCGGCCTGCTGGGGCTGATGGTCTTCGGGGCGCTGGGTCGCTCGCGACGCAGCTGACTCCTAGAGGTACATCCCGCCGGAGCCGGGCCCCTGCTGCTCCTGGCCCTGCTCCCCGGGCTGGCCCGGCTGGTCGGGACCGCCCGGCTGGCCGGCGATCTGCACACCCGGCGGGAGTGCGCGGCGGATCTGCTCGAACTGCGCCCGCGCCGCCATCTGCTGGGCGTAGATCGCGGTCTGGATGCCGTGGAACAGGCCCTCGAGCCAGCCCACCAGCTGGGCCTGGGAGATGCGCAGCTCGGCGTCGGTCGGCGCCTCGGAGCCGGTGAAGGGCAGAGTCAGCCGCTCCAGCTCGTCGACCAGCTCCGGGGCGAGGCCGGACTCGAGCTCCTTGATCGACTGGCGGTAGATCTCCTTCAGGCGCAGGCGGCTCGCCTCGTCGAGGGGGGCCGCCTTCACCTCCTCGAGCAGCTGGCGGATCATGCTGCCGATCCGCATCACCTTGGCCGGCTGCTCCACCAGGCTGGTGAGGTCACCCTCGTCGGGCTCCTCCCCATCTGCTTGGCCGCCGTTCGGCTGCAGTGCGGAGGCGGGTACGGTCCCGACGGGCTGCCCGTCCGGACCCACGATCACGACGTGGCCCGGGGGCACCTCGGGCGCCCCGTCCTGGACCCGTCCTGGGACCCGTCCTGGGACTCGTCGGCCGGCTCCGGTTGCTGCTCGCTCATGGCGACCACCCTAGAGGCGGCCAGGTCAGGAGACCGTCAGGAGGACCTTTCCGCGCCCGTCTCCCGACTCCATCAGCGCGTGCGCCTGCGCGGCCTCGGCCAGCGGGAACCTCGCTCCGATGACGGGCCGGATGGTCCCGTCGGCGACCAGCGGCCACACGTGCTCGACGACCGAGGCGCAGATCGCGGCCTTGCCGTCGGCCGGCCGGGAACGCAGGGCGGTCGAGATGACGGCGCCGCGCTTGCGCATCAGCCGGCCGACGTCGAGCTCGCCCTTGGTGCCGCCCTGCATGCCGATGATCACCAGCCGACCCTCTTCGGCCAGGGCCTCGATGTTGCGCCCGAGGTACTTCGCGCCCATGTTGTCGAGGATGACGTCGGCGCCGTGACCGTCGGTGGCGCCCAGCACCTCGGACACGAAGTCCTGCTCGTGGTAGTCGATCGTGACGTCGGCCCCGAGCTCGGCGCACCAGGTGAGCTTCTCCGCCGACCCACCGGTCGTCATCACGCGGGCACCCAGGGCGGCCGCGAGCTGGATCGCGAACGACCCGATGCCGCCGGCGCCGCCGTGCACGAGGAACCAGTCGTCGCGCTGGAGCCCGGCGATCATGAACACGTTCGACCAGACCGTGCACGCGACCTCGGGCAGGGCGGCGGCCTCGACCAGCGACACCCCGGCGGGCACGGGCATCAGCTGCCCGGCCGGGATCGCGACCTTCTCGGCGTACCCGCCCCCGGCCAGCAGCGCGCAGCACTCGTCGCCGACGCTCCAGCCCGTGACGCCTTCGCCGACCTCGGCCACCGTGCCGCTGCACTCGAGGCCGAGCACGTCGGAGGCGCCGGGCGGCGGCGGGTAGTGGCCTTCTCGCTGCAGCAGGTCGGCGCGGTTGATCGCCGTGGCGACGACGTCCACGACCACCTCGCCGGGCCCGGCGGTCGGGTCCGGCACCTCCGCCAGGGACAGGACCTCGGGTCCGCCGGGGGCGGAGGCGACGACGGCCCGCATCAGTCGTCGAAGGCGTCGGCGCTGTGGTCGACCGTGCTGTCGTCGGGCACCTCGTCGTCGATGTCGACCGGGTCCGGTGCCGTGGCCGGACGGTCCCAGCCCTCGGCGAGGGCCTGGGCCCGCGCCGCGAGCTTCTCCACGCCGACGGGGTCGGCCTCATTGAGACCTGCGGCGTACCCCAGCAGGTAGGTGCTGATGGGGGCCGCCTTCCTGACCACGTTGTCCGCGACGACCTTGGCCAGGTCGAGGACCAGGCCCTCGTCGACCTCGGTGTCGATGTCGAGCACGTCGCACAGCTCGTCGATCCAGTCGTGCAGGTTCACGTGCCCATCATCCCCATCCGGACGGCACCGTCATAGCCTCGGGGTCAGGTCTTCTGGCTCGTCGACGTCCTGGGCCTCCTCGCCGACGGCCGGTACGTCGGCCAGATCGAGCGCAGACCACAGGTCCCGCATGGCCGCACCGGTGGTCGGACGGGGCCGGACCCTGTCCAGGGCGTCCGCCGTCGCCGCGAACGCCAGATGTCGCCGCCCCCCAGCGGTGAGGACGGCACCGTCGCGCCCCTCCGCCCCCGCCACCAGCCGCCGTACCGTCCCCGCCGACACCTCCGGCATGTCCACCGCCAGCACCACCACCACCGGGATGGTCCAGTCCGGTTCTGCAGACCTATCGCTCTCAGAACCGTCGAAGCGACCCGGACCGCCCGCGTCAGGGCGTCGAGACCGGCGTACGTCGCGGCGACCGGGCCGCCGTACGCGGGCGACTCGCGGGCCCAGAGGACGGGGCGGGAGGTGGGGCGCTCGTCGCCGACGACGACCACCTCGGCGGCGTCGGCCAGGGCGGCGAGGCAGCGCTCGAGGAGCGTGCGACCGGCCGACCTCGAGGCCGGCCTTGTCCGCGCCGCCGAGGCGTGCGCCGCGACCACCGGCGAGCACGACGGCGGAGTACGCCACCCCGGCAGTCTGGCAGCGGGCAGACTGGTCGTCATGCGCGTGACCCTGGTCCAGGCCGCCTCCACCCTCGACCCCGCCGAGAACCGGGGGCGGCTGGCGGCGCTGACGCCCGAGGGCAGCGACCTGGTGGTGTTCCCCGAGGCCTTCGCCCGCGACTTCGGCGAGCCCGGCTCCGACCTCAGCGGTGCGGCCGAGGACATCGACGGGCCGTTCGCCAGGAGAGGTCGAGCGGGTCGCCAAGGAGCGCGGGACCACGGTGCTGGCCGGCATGTTCGAGCGCGGCGAGGACCCGGCTCGCCCGGTCAACACGCTGGTGCTGCGCGGCGAGGAGCGCGCCGAGTACCGCAAGATCCACCTCTACGACTCCTTCGGCTACCGCGAGTCCGACAGCGTCACCGCCGGTCCGCTCACCACCACGACCGTCGACCTCGGCGGGCTGCCGCCTCGGGCTGATGACCTGCTACGACCTGCGCTTCCCCGAGCTCGCCCGCGCCCTGGTGGCCGACGGCGCCGACGTCCTCGTCGCTCCCCGCGGCCTGGGTGGCCGGGCCGCGCAAGGTCGACCACTGGACCACGCTGGCCCGCGCCCGCGCGATCGAGAACACGGCGTACGTCGTCGGGGTCGGCCAGCCCGGCCCGCGCTACACCGGCCACTCGATCGTGGTCGACCCGCTGGGCGAGGTGCTCGCCGAGGCCGGGGACGACGCCGAGACGCTGACCGTCGACCTCGACCCCGACGTGCTCGACGAGGCGCGCCGCACCAACCCCTCCCTGGCCAACCGCCGTCTCTGAACCGCCGCTAGCCTTCCCGCCCGTGTCGACCACCGTCCCCCGCCGTCGCGCCGAGCGACCGGCCGCCGTCGCGGTTCCGGCCCGGCCACCGGGCGGGGGTGACGTCGTGGCTGCTCTCCTGCTCGGCGGGCTGGCCGCGCTGGGCGTGGCCGCGGCGCCGCACCCCCCGACGTACGTCGGCGAGGCCGGCGGCGTCGCCGTCGCCGTCGCCTTCACGGCGGGCCTGGTGTCACGCACCGGCGGTCGCACGTTCGTCTACGGCGGCCTCGCCGCTGGTCCTCGGCGTGGCCGCGATCGTCGCCGACGAGCCCATGCTCCGCACCGGCTTCGCGCTGATGACCTGCGTGGTGACCGCGGTGTTCGCGGTGATGGTGACCGTCCCCGCGGCGACGTTGCTCCAGTCGGTCCGCGAGGCCACGGTGGCGATGCTGGTCGGGCTCGTCGGCGCCGCCGCGGTCGTCGGCCTGGAGCCGACGATGAGCCTGGCCCGGTTCGCCTACACGACGCTCGCGGCCTCGCTGGCCCTCTGCCTGCTGGTGGTCTTCCGGCTCGGCGCCGGCCTGCACGGCCTCGGCCGGCGCGGGCTGCTCGTGGTCCTCATCGGCAGCGTGGTGCTGGCGCTGACGCTGGCCTACGCCGAGGTGCTGCGCCGGTACGGCGCCCCCGACCTCGTCGACACCCTGCTCGACGGCCGCCGCTGGGCCCTGGAGACCCTGCACGGCGCCCCGCGGCCGGTCCAGGCGCTGCTCGGCGTCCCCGCCCTGGTGTGGGGCACCCACATGCGCGCCCGTCGTCGCCAGGGCTGGTGGGTCTGCGCGTTCGGCGTGGCCGCCGCGGCCCAGGTCACCCACACCTTCCTCGACCCGACCCTGAGCTCGCCGAGGCGGGCCTGACCACGCTGTACTCGCTGATCGTCGGCGTCCTCGTCGGCGTGCTGGTCATCCGCCTCGACCTGCTGCTGACCGGGCCGGCGCCGCGCGGGCCGTCGCCGCGCCGCGGACCGAGGACACGGGCAGCTCGCTGCGTCCCGAACCCGGCCGCACCCAGCCCCTGCTCTAGGCCCTCCGGCTAGTCTCGGCCCCGTGGCCCGCGAACAGCGCTCGAGATCCTCGCCGAGATGGTGGCCAACGTCATCAGCTCGCCGTCGAGGTCGGCGACACCGTCGCCGTCGGCGACACCGTGGTGCTGCTGGAGTCGATGAAGATGGAGATCCCGGTGATCGCCGAGCACGCCGGCACGGTCACCGCCGTCAAGGTCGCCGACGGCGACGTCGTCCAGGAGGGCGACCCGCTCGTCGAGATCCTCTTCTAGACTCGCCCGCCGCTGCGAGCCGGCACGGAGGGGTGCCGGAGTGGCCGATCGGAACCGCCTTGAAAGCGGTCGCTGGCAGAGATGTCAGCCGCGGGTTCGAATCCCGCCCCCTCTGCTCTACTCGGAGCCGCCGATCTCCAGCTCCACCTCGTCGTAGGCGAGGTCGTGCTGGCGCTGGACGTGGTGGTCGATGTCGGCCAGCAGCCGCTTGAGGCCCTGCCGGACCTCGTCGACGTCGGGGTGCTCGAGCACGACCGGCCCGTACGCCGCCAGCCGGCGCAGCAGCGCCGCCCGCTCGCGCAGCGACCGACCGTGGCGGGCGGAGAGCCACCCGTCGGCGGACCCGTGGTACTCGCGCTCCAGCGCGTCGCGCACGGCCCCATGGCGCGGCGTACGGTCCACCGCCAGCCCCGCCGGCGCGGGACGGGCGCGTCGAGGGCCTGGTGGAGCCCGGCCAGAGCGGCTGCGGTGCCGGTCATGGGGGCCTCCGCGACGGTGGCGGCTGGGGGTTTGAGTGTCGACCCCGCGCCGCCAGGCCGGACAAGACGGTCCGCGAAGTCGGGAAGAATTGTGGTGATCGCCTGACTCACGGTTGAATCCGCGCGTGGACCGGAACGACCGAGTACCGCCTCGCGCCCGCCGTCGTGCTCCGCTCGGCCGGTGCGGCGTTCGTGCTGCTCGCCGTGGCCGTGCTCGTCCTCTCGCTGGTGACGGCCCTGGCCGACTGGACGTTCTGGCCGTCGGCGTGGTCGCGCTCGCCGGGCTGGCCGCGGTGGCGGCGCTGGTGGGCGTACACCGCGCGGCGCGTACGTCGTCCGGCTGGACCGCCTGGGGTACGAGGTACGGCTGGTCCGGGGCGCCGGCGTGAAGCGGGCCCGCTGGGCCGACGTCGCCGAGGCGTCGACCGCGGAGGTGCGCGGCGCAGCCGTGCGTCGTGCTGCGCCCTGCGCGACGGTCGGACCACGACGGTCCCGGTCCGGTGCTGGCGGGCGACCGCGACGAGTTCGTCGACCGGCTCGCGGACGCTGCTCCAGCGGCTCGCCGAGCCTCGATCCCGCCTGATTCGGTGCGGCGGACGGGTGCTTGTAGCCTGTCTGCGCTTCGGGGAGGCGTCGCCTAGTCCGGTCTATGGCGCCCGCCTGCTAAGCGGGTTGAGGTTCAAACCTCTCGCGGGTTCAAATCCCGCCGCCTCCGCAGCCGAGTCGGTCCTCTCGACCAGCTCCGAAAGACGCCGGGAGGGCCGGCTCAGCCGTGCGCGCAGTTGCAAGGTTCTGCATTGCAAGTAGATGAGCCACGACCGGGCTGACGGATCACTCGCGCCGACAGACTGAAGGTTCGGAGGGTGGGACCAGCACGACACGAAGGGGGAGAGACTGATGACCTTTCTTCGCAAGGCGGCGATCCTCGTGGCCACGGCCGCGATGACGATCGGGCTGGCCGGAGTGAGCGCACCAGCCAACGCCGGCGACACCGGCTGGGACTGCCCGGGCTGCCGCACCGGCGGCCACTGACGACCCACGGACGCACGACACAACTACACACGCTTGAGACGGGAACCGCCGGCCGCCCCCCATGGCCGGGCTCCTCAAGGCCACCCCCCCGGCCGGTCTCATGAACGAGGGCAGCGCCGCTGGCGCTGCCCTCGTTATTTCTGCGTCAGCTCTCGTCGCCGGCGCGTCTCGCCTCGCGCTCGTTGCCGGACATCCCCGGCCGACCCATCGTGTAGCCGAGCTGGAAGCGGGTCTCCGCCTCGAACTCCTCCTTGAGGTCCGCGATGTAGCCGGCGTACGTGCGCGGGCTGACCCCGAGCCGCTTCGCGCTGGCCGGGTCGGCGTGCCCCTCGATGAGCATCCGGATCGTCATCTGCCGCTGCTCGTGGGCGATGTCGCGCTGGGCGGCGCTGCCGCGGTTGGTGAACGGGCGGGCGCGCTCCCAGGTGCGCTCGAAGATGTCGACGAGGTACGCCAGCAGGTTGGGCTCGCGGATCACCAGCGCGGTCGCCGGGCCCCCGGCGCCGGGGATCACCGCCATCCGCCGGTCGATGACGATGATCCGGTTGAAGAACTCGTCGAGGGTGCGGACCTCGGCCCCGCGCTGCGGTGACCGCGGCGACGTACTTGTGGGTGATCGAGCTGCGCCGGGCGCTGTGCTGGTAGAGGATCCGCATCTTACGCCGCGCTCGAGGGCGGCCTTGTCCCGCCGGGCGGCGGTCGTCGAGGGTCGCGCCGTCGCGCAGGCCCTGCGGCTGCGCGGTGAGCAGCTCCTCCTCGGCGTCGGCCACGCTGGAGACCAGGAAGGCGCCGATCGCGTCGGGCCCGCGGATCTCGGTGAACGGCCCGCGCTCGGTGATCGACGTACGGCGCCACGACTGCGCCAGGCCCGAGAACGCCCGCGCCCACTGGGTCGACTCGGAGAGCAGCTCGGCCCCGCGGGTGCCCATCGGCGTGACGACCTGGGACTGCACCGTGGTCGGGTCGACGGCGTGCCAGACCTTGTCGGCGCCCTCGAACGTCAGCAGGTTGAGCCGGACCAGCAGCTCGAAGGCGGCCTTGGACTCCGTCGCCGGTGATCCGCGGGTCGTCGTCCTTGATGCCTCCGGAGGCGACGATCTCCTCGTACAGCTCCGTGGCGCGCGCCTCGAAGACCGCACGGTCCTCCGGGCCGAAGTGCGGCACCCACATCCCCTTCCACTTGCCCCCGATCGGATCATGGCACACCGGCAGACGACGAGACCCGGACCGAGCAGGCGGTCCGGGTCCCGCGAGGTCGTGGATCAGGCGCCGAGGCGGGCCTTCAGGCCGTCGAGCTCGGTCCACAGGACGGCCGGCAGCTGGTCGCCGAACTTCTCGAACCACTCCTGGATCTGGGGCAGCTCGGCCTTCCACTCCTCGGGGTCGACGCGCAGCGCGGCCTCGACCTGCTCGGGGGTCATGTCGAGCCCGTCGACGTCGAGCGAGCCGGGCGCGGGGACGTGCCCGATGGGGGTCTCCACCGCGGCGGCCTGGCCCTCCATCCGCTCCACGACCCACTTGAGGACGCGGCTGTTCTCGCCGAAGCCGGGCCAGAGGAAGTCTCCTTCCTCGTCCCGGCGGAACCAGTTGACGTAGAAGATCTTGGGCAGCTTGGACGCGTCGTTGTCCTTGCCGATCGTGATCCAGTGGTTGAAGTAGTCGCCGGCGTGGTAGCCGATGAACGGCAGCATCGCCATCGGGTCGCGGCGCACGACGCCGACCTGGCCGACCGCGGCGGCGGTCGTCTCCGAGGAGAGCGTGGCGCCCATGAACGTGCCGTGCACCCAGTCGCGGGCCTCGGTGACCAGCGGGATCGTGGTCTTGCGGCGACCGCCGAAGAGGATCGCGTCGATCGGCACGCCGCGCGGGTCGTCGTACTCGGCGGCCAGGATCGGGCACTGCTTGATCGGCGTGCAGTAGCGGGAGTTCGGGTGGCTCGACAGCTCGTCGCTGTCGGGCGTCCAGTCCTCGCCCTTCCACGACGTCGCGTGGGCCGGGGTGTTCTCCAGGCCCTCCCACCAGATGTCGCCGTCGTCGGTCAGCGCGACGTTGGTGAACACCGAGTTGCCCTTGTTGATGGTGCGCATCGCGTTGGGGTTGGTGTGCTCGTTGGTGCCGGGGGCGACGCCGAAGAAGCCGTACTCCGGGTTGACGGCCCACAGCCGGCCGTCCTCGCCGATCCGCATCCAGGCGATGTCGTCGCCGATCGACTCGACCTTCCAGCCCGGGATGGTCGGGGCGAGCATGGCCAGGTTGGTCTTGCCGCAGGCGCTCGGGAAGGCCGCGGCGACGTACTTCGTGACGCCCCGCGGGCTGGTCAGCTTGAGGATCAGCATGTGCTCGGCCAGCCAGCCCTCGTCGCGGGCCATCACGCTGGCGATGCGCAGGGCGTAGCACTTCTTGCCCAGCAGCGAGTTGCCGCCGTACCCGGACCCGAAGGACCAGATGGCCCGCTCCTCGGGGAACTGCACGATGTACTTGGTGTCGTTGCACGGCCACGCCACGTCGGCCTGGCCGGGCTCGAGCGGCATGCCGACGGAGTGCAGGGCGGGCACGAACGGCGGCGTCGAGCTCCTCCATCCGGCGCAGCACGTGGCTGCCCATGCGGGCCATCACGCGCATGGAGGCGGTGACGTACGCCGAGTCGGTGATCTCGACGCCGAACATCGGCTTCTCGGCCTCGAGATGGCCCATCACGAACGGGATGACGTACATCGTGCGGCCCTTCATGCAGCCGGCGTACAGCCCGCGCATGAGGTCCTTCATCTCGTTCGGGTCCATCCAGTTGTTGGTGGGCCCGCAGTCCTTCTCGTCGACGCTGCAGATGTAGGTGCGGTCCTCGACGCGGGCGACGTCCGTGGGGTCGGTACGCGCGTGGAAGCTGTTGGGCTTCTTGGCCGGGTCGAGCCGGGTGAACGTGCCGGTCGCGACGAGCGCGTCGGTCAGCTCGGTCCACTCCTCGTCGGAGCCCGTGCACCAGTGGATCCGGTCCGGGGTGGTCATCGCCGCGACCTCGGTGACGAAGTCGAGGATGCCCTGATGGGTCGTGGCCGCGTCGATGGCCGGTGCCTGGGTGTCGGCATAAGTCATGTGGTGTGCCTCTCGAGCCTGCGGTCGTCCGCGCTGTGGGTGTCGGGATCGCCCCCGACGACGGTGTCGGCCAGGAGTTCCGGGCGAGTAGTGCCCGCGAGGCTACCGACGCTCTTTCGTCTCACCTATTGGATCGATCAACGGGGTGTGGCCGCCGTCACGCAGGGGTCAGGGGCCGCCGGGAGACGACGACGTCGGGGTGCGCGCGGGCGGGATACCCGGTCCACCGGGTATCCCGTCACTTGTGACCCTGGCGGGCTGTTCCAACGACCCTCGAGCGACCCTCCCGGGTCACAAGTTGTCGGTCGTACGGCGGCCAACATTGATTTCGGGGTACTCCGCGAGGTCGGCTATCCTCGACCAGTCGTCCGGTCAGCCGCCACTGGCGGGACGCACTGCGCCCGTAGCTCAACGGATAGAGCATCTGACTACGGATCAGAAGGTTGGGAGTTCGAATCTCTCCGGGCGCGCCACGTGTGATGGAGTCTCGTCATGAGCCTGGAGCCGGACGAGCAGACGTTCTTCTCCTCCCGCCTGCGCGCCGAGGACCCGGCCGCCTGGCCCGTGCTCGACGCCGACGCGGTCGACCTGCTGCGGTCGGCCGGCGAGGAGCTGCACCCTTCTGCCGGTGAGCTGCTCTGGGACGCCGGCGACACCTATCACCTCAACCTGGTGCTGACCGGTGGCGTGCTCCTGGTCGACCGCCGTGACGACCGGGTCGTCTTCGTCGTCGAGGCGGGCGACTTCGTCGGTGAGCTCGGGATGCTGATGGGACAGCGCGCGTTCCTGCCCGGCGTCGCCCAGGAGGGGACCAGCCTGCTCCGGGTGCGCGTGGAGGACCTACGCCACTTGGTCGAGATCTCGGGCGACCTCGGGGACCTGCTCCTGACCGCGCTCGACGCCCGGCGGCGGCTGCTGAACCGGCTCGGTGAGGGCGGCCTGGTGCTGGCCGGGGACGACGACGACCCGGACCTGCACCGGCTGCGCGACTTCGCCGAGCGCAACCAGATCCCCTACCGCACGGTCCTGCGGTCCGACGACGCGGCGTGGAGCGACCTGGCCGGGACCTGTGCGCTGCCCGACGCCGGCGCGGCCGTCGTGACGGGCCAGCGCCGGGTGCTGACCGCGCCGACCACCCGCGATCTCGCAACAGCCCTCGGCATCGACCTCTGGAGCGTGTCCGACGGGTCCACCTGCGACCTGCTCGTCGTGGGTGCCGGTCCGGCGGGGCTGGCCGCGGCCGTGTACGCCGCCTCGGAGGGCCTCGACGTGGTCGTCGTGGAGGACGTCGCCATCGGCGGCCAGGCGGGCAGCTCCTCGCGCATCGAGAACTACCTCGGCTTCCCGCGCGGCGTCTCCGGGGTCGAGCTGGCGCGGTCGGGGATGTTGCAGGCGGTCAAGTTCGGGACCCGCCTCGTCTCACCCCGCGCGGTGACCGGCCTCGCACGCGAACCCGAGGGCGGCTTCCGGGTGCGGCTCGACGACGAGCTGGACGTCGTCGCCTCCTCCGTCGTGATCGCCAGTGGCGTCCGGTACCGCCGCCTCGACCTCGATGGCCTGGCCGACCTCGAGGGACGCGGCGTGTACTACGCCGCCAGCCAGCTCGAGGCGCCGGTGGTCTCCGGCCGGGAGGTCGTGGTCGTCGGCGGCGCCAACTCGGCCGGCCAGGCGGCGCTGTTCCTGGCCAGGTACGCCGGGCACGTGCACGTGCTGATCCGCCGCGACCACCTGCGCGACACCATGTCGAACTACCTCACCCAGCGCCTCACCCACCACGAGCGGATCACCGTGCACCCGCGCTCGGAGCTGTCCGCGGTGCACGGCACCCACCGCCTCGACGCGGTGACGTGGCGCGACGACTTCCACGCTAGCGACGTACGCCTCGACGCCGCCGCCGTCTTCCTGATGATCGGCGCCGAGCCCTGCACGACGGCGTTGGTCGACGTCGGCGTCGACCTGGACCCGCAGGGGTACGTCGTCACGGGAGCGGGCTACGCCACGTCGGTGCCCGGCATCTTCGCGGTCGGCGACGTGCGCGCCGGCTCGGTCAAGCGCGTCGCGTCCGCGGTGGGGGAGGGCTCGGTCGTCGTCTCGGCCGTGCACGCCTTCCTCGCCGGGTCGTGACTGCGCTCCCCTGGGAGCGGGATACGCGTGCGCGGACCGCTCGGGGCTCCTACGGTGGAGGCGATGGAACCGACCGAGCGCGACGGAGCCGCCCTCCAGCTGATCGCCGAGGGCGTGACGGAGCTCGCGGGTTTCGACGTCGCCGCGATCAGCGTCGTGCGCGACGGCGTGCTGTGCATCGCCGCGGTCGCGGGCGACGAGACGGCCAGGCGTGAGCTCGCCGGACTGCGGACGCCGGTCGACGCCGTGCTCGCCGAGCTCGAGAACGCCGAGGACTGGGGGCTGCTGAAGTTCGTGCCGTTCGAGCGGGAGAGCGGCCACCTCAACGACTATCAGTGGATCCCGGACATCGACGTCTCCGACGAGCCCGACGCCTGGCACCCGCACGACCTGCTGTGCGCGCTCCTGCACGACGACACCGGCTCGCTGCGAGGCCTGCTGTCGATCGACCTGCCCCGCAACGGGCGCCGCCCGGGCGAGGAGCAGCGGCGCGTCCTGCAGCTCTACGCCTCGCAGGCGGCCCGGGCCGTGATCACCGCGCTCGAGCGCGGCGACTACGCCGAGGACCTGGCCCGCGAGCAGGCGGTCGCGGAGTACCGCGCCCAGCTGATGGACGTGCTCTCGCACGAGGTGCAGAACCCGCTGACCGCGATCCTCCAGAACGCCGAGCTCCTGCTCACCGAGGACTACCACGACGACGTCACGATCCACGGTCTCGAGGCGATCCAGCGCGGCGCCCGCCGCATCGAGGCCATGGGTCGCGACCTGCTCGTGCTGGCCCGCGTGGGCAAGCCCGACCGGCCGCTCGACGACCTGGTCGACCTGGTCCGGCTCGCGCGTGGCGTCGTGGAGCTGCTCGGCACCGAGGCCGACGTCCGGCGCATCGGGGTGGACGTGGTGACCGACGCCGACCAGCTGCTGGTCACCGGTGACGTCCGCGACCTCGACGCGGTGCTCATGAACCTCGTGGCCAACGCGATCAAGTACTCCGAGCCGGACGAGCGCGTCCGCATCCACCTGGCCTGCACGCAGGAGGACGACGCGTCGTGGGCGGTCGTCGACGTCGTGGACCGCGGAGTGGGCATCGCCCAGGAGGACCAGGCGCGCGTCTTCGAGGAGTTCTTCCGGTCGGCCGACCCGCGCGTGCGGCTGCGGCCGGGCACGGGCCTCGGCCTGGCGATCGCCGAGCGCGCGGTCGCCCGGCACGGCGGCCGGATCGAGGTCACCTCGTCCCCCCAGCGGGGCACGCGGTTCCGTGTCACCCTGCCGCTCGTCGAGCCGGAACGGGTCGGTTAGGCAACCAACCCGTGGTGGTGGGCGAACACCACGATCTGCACGCGGTCGCGCAGGGCCAGCTTGCGCAGGATCGCACCGACGTGGGTCTTCACCGTCGACTCCCCGGCGAAGACCAGGGCCGCGATCTCGGTGTTCGAGAGGCCGCGGGCCACCGCGTCGAAGACCTCGCGCTCCTTGTCGGTGAGCGCCAGGTACGCCGCCGGCGGCGGCGGCACCTCGCGCAGCTGCGCGTGGAACTGGGTGTCCAGCAGCGTGGACAGGTCGGTCGGCGCCAGCACGGCGTTGCCGCCGTGAACCGTGCGGATCGCGTCGCGCAGCATCAACGGCGTGGTGTCCTTGAGGAGGAAGCCGCTGGCCCCGTGCCGGATCGCGGTGGCGGCCCTGTCGTCGAGGTTGAAGGTCGTCAGCACGATCACCCGCACCGGCGTCGTGCGCCTGGCAACGCGCTCGGGCTGGAAGATCTGCCGGGTCGCCTCGACGCCGTCCATCTCGGGCATCCGGATGTCCATCAGCACCACGTCGGGCTCGAGCTCGTCGACCAGCTGGATCGCCTCGAGACCGTCGCCGGCCGCGCCGACCACCTCCATGCCCTCCTGGGCGTCGACGATCACGCGCACGCCCTCGCGGAACAGCTCCTGGTCGTCGACGAGGAGCACCCGGATCGCGTCGGTCATCGGGTCACTCGCCGGGCGCTCACCGGCACCCATGCCGTCGCGGTGAACGTCGGGCCGTCCGGCTCGTCGCGACGTCGTACGTCGAGCCGGCCGCCGACCGAGTCGAGTCGGCGCCGCATCCCGTCGAGCCCTTGCCCGGGCAGCTCGGTGGGCAGGTCGCTCACCTGGGCGATCGGCTGGGTCTCGTCGTGGACCGGGGCCGCGGCGTTGCGCACCTCGATGCGCAGGTCCCGCTCCCAGCTGCCCTGGGGCCAGTGCCGCTCGAGGATGACCGGCCGGTCGCTGCGGCCGTGCTTGATGGCGTTGGTGAGCATCTCCTGGGTGACCCGGTGGGCGACCAGGTCGAGGTCGGGCGGCAGCGGCTGCGGCTGACCCACCTCGGTCGCGACCACCTCGTGGCCGCTGGCCCGGACACCGTCCAGCAGCAGCTCGAAGGCGTCGGTGCGCGGCGCCGGTGCCGCCCGCGGTCCGGCCAGCACCTGGCGCACGTCCTGGAGGGAGCTGCGCGCGGAGGTGGCGATGGTCGCCATGGTCCGCTTGAGGGCCACGGGGTCGTCGTCGGGCAGGTACTGCGCGGACTCGGCCTGGGCGAGGATCACGGCGAGTGAGTGGCCGACCACGTCGTGCACGTCGCGCGCCAGCCGCGCCTGCTCCTCCCGCAGCGCGGCGATCTCGCGGGCCTGTCCGGTCTCGCGCTGGGCGCGCGCGGCGTCCTCCTCGGCGGCGACCTGCGAGACGCGGGACTCGCTGGCGCGCGTGCTGAAGCGGAGCGCGAGGCCGGCCAGCCACGGCACGGCGAGCACGGCGAACCCGAACGCCCCGGCCACCAGCGGCCACGACGTACCGACCCGACGCGCGGCGTCCAGCGCCGGCCCGGTGCCGATGAACCGGGAGAGCGACCCGATGCCCTCGTGGTCGACGTACCCCACCGCCAGGAACGCCGCGGCGGGGATCGAGAGACCGCTGACCCAGACCGTGGCGCTGCTGCCCCAGCGCGCTGCGCAGAACGCGACGACCGCGATGGCCAGCTCGATGAGCATCAGCGAGACGCTGCCGAGCACCTGGAGCCCGCCGATGATCCACACCACCGACAGCGCGATCGACGGGGCGTGACGGGCGAGGGCCACCGCGACCGCGATGCCGACCGCGACCAGCACCTGGGCGTTGCCGGAGAAGGCATCGGCGTTGAAGGCCTCGAGGAGGCCGAGCACCAGCACGACAAGGGCCCCCGACAGGTCGGGAGCCCACTCGCGCAGCCGGTCCTCGTTCACGCGGCCACCAGCTCGGGCGCCGGGCGGTGCCGGGTCTGGAACCGCCGCTCGACGGCGTACCAGCTGACCGCGGCCATCGCGATCGTCAGGGGCGCGGCCGGCCACGGGTCCAGCCAGAGCGTGAGCGGGTAGTTCCAGAGGTACGCCGCGTAGCTGACGGTGCCGAGCCAGACCAGCGGTCGCAGCGCCGGGGTGGTGACCTCGGACCAGGTGCGCCAGGCGAGGAGCAGCACGGCGGTCAGGACAGCGATGGCCGGTCCTCCTGCCAGGTACGTCAGGACGTGTCCCCGCAAGGGAAGCACACTCAGGGCACCCAGTGCGGCGAGGGCGGCGTACGGCGCCCAGGCCGGCGGGCTCCAGCGGTCGCGGTACACGCGGGCCGCGGCCCCGACGACGAAGCAGCCCGCCCAGGACGTCGGCAGCGAGTAGGCGTTGTCGGGCACCTCCCAGAGCCAGAGCGTCGTGGCCAGGCACGCGAGCGCACCGGCCGCGCCCGCCAGCAGGAGGGTGAGCCCCAGGCGCCGACGCGCGAAGCCGATCGCCAGCACGGTGGGCCAGAACAGGTAGAACTGCTCCTCGGTGGCCAGCGTCCAGAGGTGGAACGTCGCGTCGCTGGCGTGGCCGAACGGCAGGTTGCCGGTCCACGTCAGCGCGACGACGACGGTCTTCACCAGCCGGCCGCGGTCGCCGAGCGGGTCGAATGCCAGGGTGACCACGACGAGGCCGGCGACGAGCAGGAGGAGGGCGGGGACGAGCCGCTGCGCTCGCCGTCGGTAGAAGCGGCGCAGGCCGACCCGGCCGGTCGCCCCGAGCTCCTCGGTGAGCAGACCGGTGATGAGGTAGCCGCTCAGCGCGAAGAACATCACCACCCCGACCACCCCGGCGCCCGGAGCGATCCCGGGCGCCGCATGGCGCAGCATCACCAGGCCGATGGCGATCCCACGAAGCAGGTCCAGGCCCTGGATGCGGCCCCTCATGCCGCCGCGAGGGCGTCGCGGACCAGCAGGTCGAGCAGGTCGGCGTACGACGTGCCGGCGGCGGCGAACATCTTCGGCACCTGCGACTGCTCGGTGAAGCCGGGCATCGTGTTCACCTCGTTGAGCACCGGCCCCTCGTCGGTGAGGAAGAAGTCGACGCGGGCGACGCCGGCGCAGCCGAGGGCGTCGTAGGTGCGCACGGCGGCGTCCTCCAGGGCCTCGCGCTCGTGGCCGGCCAGCACCGCGGGGATCCGGAAGTCCGCGCCGCCGCCGTACTTGGTGTCGAAGTCGAAGATGCCGTCGACCACGATCTCCAGGGCGGGCGCGACCAGCCGTGCGCCGTCCGGCCGTCCGAGCACCGCCAGGTCGACCTCCCGGCCCACGACCAGGTCCTCGACCAGGACGCGGTCGTCGACGTCGAACGCCTCCTTCATCGCGGCGGCGAGGTCATCAGCCTCGCGCACGAGGGTGACGCCGTGGCTCGAGCCGGCGGCGACCGGCTTGACCACGACGGGGTGGATGAACTCGTACGACGTCGCGGTCGCCGGGGTCAGCAGCACGGCGGGTGCGACGGCGATGCCGATCCCTGCAGCCACCAGCTTGGTCGCCCACTTGTCCATGCCGATCGCGCCGGCGCCGACACCCGACCCGACGTACCTCACCCCGGCCAGCTCGCAGAGCGCGGCCAGGCTGCCGTCCTCACCGCGGGGGCCGTGCAGGGCCGGGATCGCCACGCCGCAGGTGCGCAGGATCGCCACCGCGGACGGCAGCCCCATCCGCTGCCCGTCGCGGCACCACCAGCCGTCGCGCTCGATGGTCAGCCGGACGACGTCGTACGTCGCGGGGTCCAGTGCCGCGGCGATGCCGGAGGCCGAGGCGAGGGAGATGTCGTGCTCGCTGTTCTGGCCGCCGCCGATGACCGCGACCCGGGTGCGGGTGGTCATCGGACGCTCCGCAGGGTACGTCGCTGGTCGAGGAGGGACGAAGTCGCGTCACGAGACCCCGCAATCACCGTGCGCACCGTCCGGTGCAGCCGGCTGCCGAGGCCGGTGACGATCTCGTGCTCGATCGTGTCGGCCCAGGCCGCCCACTCGACGACCGTGGGCTCGCCGTGGTCGCCGGGTCCGAAGACCGTGACGACGTCGCCGGCCTCGTGGCGGCCGGTCCCGAGGTCGACGACCGCCATGTCCATGGAGATCCGGCCGACCAACGGGCGCCGGCGACCGCGGACCGAGACCTCGGCGCGGCCGGAGGCGACGCGGGGCAGGCCGTCGGCGTACCCGAGCGCCAGCAGGCCGAGCGTGGTGGTGGCCGGCGCGGTCCACGTGTGCCCGTACCCGACCGGGGTCCCGGCGCGCACCCGGCGCACGCTGACGAGCGGCGCGGTCAGGGTGAGCGCGGGGCGCAGCCCATGACTGCCCGCGGTGCGGGAAGGGTCGATGCCGACGAGACCGGCGCCGACGCGGCTCATCGTGTGGTGGCTCAGCGGGTCGGTCAGGGTGGCCGAGGTGGCGGCGAGGTGCCGGTCGACGGGTCGCAGCCCGCAGCCGCGGGCGATCTCCAGCCCCCAGGCGAAGCGCGTCCGTCCGAGGGCGTTGGCGGGGTCGGACGGGGTGTCGGCGGTGGCCAGGTGGCCCATCACGCCGACCACGCGGACCAGGCCCAGGCGCTCGGCCCGACGGGCCGCGCGGCACAGGGCGGCCCACTCGGCGGGTGCGGCGCCGTCGCGGGCCATGCCGGTGTCGAGCTGGAGGTGGATGCGGGCCCCGGGAGCCCTCGCCGTGATGGCGTCCACGTGCTCGCGACCCGGCACGGCCAGCTCGACGTCGGCCGCCACCGCGGAGGCGAAGTCCGCGTCGAAGGGGTTCAGCCAGCTGAGCACCGGCGCGTCGATCCCCGCGGCGCGGAGGGCGAGCGCCTCCTCGACGGAGGTGACGCCGAGACGGGTGGCGCCGTGGGCGAGGGAGGTACGGGCGACGTCGGCCGCGCCGTGGCCGAAGCCGTCGGCCTTGACCACGGCCATCAGCTCACCGGTCGCGCGTGCGGCCAACAGCCGGGTGTTGGCCGCGACCGCGGCGAGGTCGACGACCAGCCGCGCCCCCGCGGTGCGGCTGGTGGCCGGGACGGCGAGGGCGGTCATGCCGCGGCCTCGTGCGATCCGTCGACGGGGCCGTACACCGCGGCCGACGCCTCGCTGACCAGCGCCCAGTAGCGGTCGCCGTAGGACCAGTGCCACCACTCCGTCGGGTAGTTCACCAGGCCGAGCGGCTTCAGCACCGCGCCCAGCAGGTGGCGGTGGGCCCGCGCGTCGGCCGAGATGTTCAGGGCGGCGAAGAAGCAGGCCTCGTCGGACTCCTCGGGCGTGGCGTCGATCGGGGTGCCCATGTCGAGGTCCTCGCCGGTGACGTCGGCCAGGGTCAGGTCGACGGCCGCGCCGGCGACGTGGGGGGCCACGGCGACCGGGGCGACGTACCGGGAGACGAGGTGGTGCAGCTCGTGGGGCGAGATGCCGGGGCGCAGTCGGCACACCGCGGCGGAGTACCGCGCGATGATCGCGCGCTGGTCGGCGACGGACCGATAGCCCTCGACGACGCGGAGCCGAAGCCCACGGGGCAGCAGGTCCTGGGCGATCGCCAACCGCTCGGCCAGGCCGCTGCGCACCAGCGCGCGGGCCGGGCCGAACGATGCGTCGAGGGCGACGAGGGGCTCGTCGCAGTCGTGGACGGGGACGTCGGCGACGCGCGGGTCCGAGAGCAGGATCGTCATGGGACAACGCTCGCCGCGACCGACCCCGAGCCGCCTCCACCTGAGGTACCGGCGGCTGGCCCTCAGGTGGAGAACGAACCGCTGGTCGCGGAGGGCGCGCCAGCGCCCGTCAGGAGACCCGGGGAGGCATTCCCTGCGCTCACCGGGTCTCGTGACAGGACTTCGTCCTTCCTCGACCAGGGCTCGACGTGCTCCTCGACGGCCTCGAGCGGCGGCGCCGGCGGGTAGCGTCATCCGCATGACCCCCCTGCGCCGCATCCTCGGTACCGCCGCGCTCGCCACGGCCCTGCTCGCCTCGCCCCTGGCCGCCCAGGCGGCGCCGCCGGACCCGGGTCGCGTGGTGACCTACCCCGGCGACGGGCGCGCGGTCCACCTCGGCCAGGAGTCCCGGCTGACCGGCACGTCCCAGGGGTTCCGCGACTTCGTGCACGCCCGGCTGCTGCGTCTCTGGAAGCAGTCCGGCGGCAAGGCCGCCTGCCGCACGGCTCCGACGGTGATCGTCAAGACGTGGACGTCGCGGGGGTTCGCCCGGGTGGGCGAGGGCGTGTACGCCCCGTGTCCCGGTGGTGGGTACAGCCAGATCTACGTCAAGCGCCGCGGCGCCTGGCGCGCTCCGGTCGCCCTGGGCAGCCAGGAGATCCGGGCGTGCTCGTTGCAGGCCTGGTTCGAGCTCCCGCTCGTCGTGGCGGACCGCACCTGCTACTCCGACTTCGGCGAGAACCTCAAGTTCCGCACCTACCAGCTGCCCGCCGACTTCTCCACCGGCGACTACGCCGCCCGCGTGCTGGCCGCGTCGTTCGAGGACGGCACCGGCCTCGCCGACGCGTGGGCCCGCCGCCCCGTCGCGGACAAGCTGCGCAAGCTCCAGGACCAGGGCGCCGACACCTTCACGGTCGTGCGGTGCTTCGGTGCGGACGACGCCGAGTACGGCGCGCTCCTGGGCACCTCGACCCGCGGGTGCCGGCTGGACGTCGGGGACGCCGACCACACCGACGGCTACCTCCTCCGCACCTTCCCGGCCCGCTTCGGGCGCTGGGAGACGCGGACCGTGCGCGCCCTGGGCTAGTCGCCCAGGACGGCCGCCGTGCCGCGCTTGAGGAGCTGCTGGCCGACGATGAGGCGCTGGATCTCCGAGGCGCCCTCCCAGATCCGCTCGACGCGCAGCTCGCGGAACATCCGCTCCGCGACGTTCTCCCGCATGTAGCCGCGCCCGCCGAAGACCTGCACCGCACGGTCGGCGATGCGGCCGGCGGTCTCGGAGCAGAGCAGCTTGACCATGGACGCGCGGGCGTGGAGGACCTTGCGGTCCTCGCCGGCGTCGATGGAGCGCGCGACGTCGTACAGCGCCGCGCGGGCCGCGAAGAGCTCGGTCGCGGAGTCGGCGAGCATCGCGGTGACGAGCTGGTGCTCGCCGAGCCGCTGGCCGCCGACCATGCGGGTGCCGGCGAACGACGTCATCTCGTCGACCAGCCGGCTCGAGGCGCCGACGCAGCGCGCGGCCACCATCACCCGCTCGAAGCGGAACCAGTCCTGGGTGAACGTCATCCCCTCGCCCTCGGCGCCGATGAGCTGGGTGGCCGGGATCCGGACGTCGGTGAACGAGACGATCGGGTGCTCGTCGGCGATGTGGTGCATGTACGCCGGGGTGCGGACCACCTCGATGCCCGGACTCGGCAGGTCCACGACCAGCAGCACGTGCTCGCCCGCGTGCTCGCCGCCCTGTCCATCACCGGTCAGCACGGCCTGGACGAAGCAGTAGTCCGCGACGTTGTAGGACGTGACGTGCCATTTGACGCCGTTGACGACGTACTCGTCGCCCTCGCGCCTCGCCGTGGTGGCGAGGTCGCTGACGTCGGAGCCGGCCAGCTCCTCGGTGATCGCGTAGCACTCGTGCCTCTCACCGCGCACCGCCGGCAGCAGCCAGCGCTCACGTTGCTCGTCGGTCGCGACCTCGACCCACCACTGCGGCGGGGTGTGCAGGCACCACGCCAGGCCGTTGGTGATCCGGCCGACCTGCTCCTGCACGAGCACCTGCTGGAGGGCGGTGAAGCCCGGACCGCCCACGGACGGGGGCATGTTGGTGGCGTAGAGGCCGCTGTCCAGCGCCGCGTGGTGCAGCTTCTCGCTGAGCCCGGCCGGGGGGACGCCGTCCGCGAGCTCGGTCTCCACCTCGTAGGGGATGAGCGCGTCGACGAACTCCCGGGCGCGACGCCGGATGTCGAGGTCCTGGTCGCTGAGCGTCATGGCTTCTCCGATAACTGGTCGGGGGGTCGGGGGACGACGAGCACGTCGACGGCGATCGCGCCGGTGCCTGTGGCGATGACGGGGTTGAGGTCGAGGGCGTCGAGGCGGTCACCGTGCTCGTGCGCCAGTCGCGACACCGCGACGACGAGGTCGGCGAGCGCGTCCAGGTCGGCGGCCGGGGCGCCGCGGAACCCGTCGAGAAGCGGGCGGATCCGGAGCCGGTCCAGCATCCGGCGCGCGCCGTCGCGGTTCAGCGGAGGCAGGCCCACGGCTCGGTCGGCCATCAGCTCGACGAGCACCCCGCCGGCGGCGACCACGACCATCGGCCCGAGGGCCGCATCGCGCACGAGGCCCACCGACAGCTCGACCCCGGCCGGGACCTGCTGGTGCACGGTCACGGCCGGACCCAGGGGCGCGGACAGGTCGGCGTACGCCGTGCGCACCGCCGCCTCGTCGGCCAGGCCGACCTTGACGCCGTCGACGTCGGAGCGGTGGGTGATGCCCGGCGCCGCGGTCTTGAGCACGACGGGATAGCCGATCTCCCCGGCCGCCCGGGCCGCGCCGTCCTCGTCGTGCGCGTCGCGCTCGAGCGGTGTGCGGATGCCGTACGCCGTCAGCAAGTCCTTCGCGTCGCCGGGTCTCGTGACGGGCCAGTCATTGATCCAGCGTCCCTCCTCGACCAGCGGAGATGGGGCTGGGTGGTTCACCGCGTCGAGCAGGTGGCCGAGGGCGAGCAGGCCGCTGCGGAACCCTTCCAGCACCGGGATCCCCGCCTCGCGCAGCCGGACCGCCGCGGCATCGTCGAGCGCGGCGGGGAGACCGGGGAGACCGACCACGGGGGCGTCGGTGGACGCGGCCACCTCCAGCAGGGCCTCGGGGTAGGCGATGTCGCCGTCGTACTCGGGCACGATGTCGACCGCCAGGGCCGTCACGCCGACGGCCGGGTCGGCGGCGACGGCGGCGAGACAGTCGGCGAAGAGGCGGTGCGTGTCGGCGCCGGTGTTCCAGACGTCCAGCGGGTTGCCGGGCTCCGAGCCGTCGTCGAGCCGGTCGGCGAGCAGCGCCAGCGTCTCGGCGCCGAGCTCGGCGAAGGGCACGCCGAGGTCGTGGGCCAGGTCCGCGACCAGGCTGCGCTCGGCGCCGGAGTCGTGCACGGTGGCCAACGCCGTCCCCGGCCTCGGGCGCCGGGGCGAGGCCAGCACGGCCAGCGTGTCGCCGAGCTCGGCCAGGTCGCGGACGAGGTGGCCGGCGACGTCGGCGGCCAGTGCCTCCCACGCCGCCGAGCCGCCGGCCACCGCGCCGGAATGTGCGGCCACCATGGCCGAGCCGAGAGGAGAGCCGCCGACCGGCAGCAGCACGACGTCGATGCCGGCCTCGCGGGCGCGGCGCAGGGACCAGCGCAGGCGGTCGCCGCCGCGGATCGTCTCGAGGACCAACGCGAGCACCCGGGTGTCGGAGTGCTCGACGAGGTGGTCGACGCAGTCGGCCGTCGTCGTGACCAGCTCCTGCCCCGACGAGATCGCCAGGTCGAAGCCGAGCCGCAGCCGCGTGCGCAGCAGCGTGGAGAACATCGAGCCGGAGTGGGTGATCAGCGACACCGGACCGACCGCAAGGTCCGCGCGCTCGGTGTAGCCCATGGCCCGCAGCCCGCGGCGTACGTTCCAGAAGCCCATGCAACCCGCCCCGACCAGCGCCATGCCGGCGTCGGTGGCGATGCGCGTGAGCTCGTCGCGCAGGCCCTCTCCGTGCGCACTGCCGAAGACGACCGCACCCTTCGCGCCGACCTCGGCGGCCGCCGTCAGCGTGTCGACCAGCCGGGCATCGCCGACGCCGAGGAGCACCAGGTCCGGCGCCTCGTCGAGGGCGTGCAGGTCCGGGACGCACGCGCGGCCGGCCACCTCGTCGTACGACGGGTTGACGAGGTCGATGCGCTCGAAGCCGGGGGAGCGCAGCACCTCGCCGACCATCCGCTGACCGAGGCTGCCGGGGCGAGGGCTGGCGCCGACCAGGGCGACGGAGCGCGCTTCGAGCGTCGCCCGCAGGGAGGTGGAGAGCGCGCTCACCGCACCGCGTCTCGCAGCCGCTGGAACCTCGTCTTCTTGTCGCGGATCGCGGCCTTGGCCGCCTGCCAGCCCGGGATGCCGCACACGCCGCCGCCGCCGTGGGTGGCCGAGCTGGCGTTGTAGAGGCCGGCGATGGGCGTGCGGTAGTCGGCGTACCCGGGGGCCGGGCGCATGTGGAAGAGCTGCTCGGGCGTGAGCTCGCCGTGGAAGATGTTGCCGCCGATGAGTCCGTACTCCTCCTGCATCTCGTGCGGACCCACGATGTCACGATGCGTGACCGATGCGGCGAAGCCGGGCGCGACCTGGTCGTAGAGATCGATGAGCCGGTCGGTGTAGGCCTCGAGCTCCTCGGTGTGCGGCTCCTCGCTCCACTCGTGCGGGACGTACTGCGTGAAGAGGCTGAAGACGTGCGTGCCGTCGGGGTTCAGGGTCTTGTCCAGCGACGTCGGGATGACGCCGTCGCTGAAGGGCATCACGGCCGCGCGGCCCTCGCGGGCGTCCTGGAACGCGCGCTCGATGAACTCCATGGTCGGCGACATCTCCACCGAGCCGGTGAGGTGCTCGGGCACCCCGTCGACGTCTCGGTCGGTGTCGGGCACGTCGGTGAAGCGCGGCAGCTCGGAGAGCGCGAGGTTGATCTTCACCACGCCGGAGCGGGTGTTCCAGCGCTCGATGTCGCGGACGAAGTCGTCGGGGAGGGCGGTACGTGCGATCTGGTCGAGGAAGGCGGTCTTCGGGTGCAGGGTGGTCACGACGACCGGCGCGGTGAGCTGGTCGCCGTTCTCGAGCACGACCCCGGTGGCTCGCCCACCGCTGGTGGTGACCTCGTGCACGCGGGCGTTCGTGCGGACCTCGGCGCCGAAGGTACGAGCGGACCGCTCGATCGCCGCCGACACCGCGCCCATGCCGCCCTCGGGGTAGCCCCACGAGCCCAGCTGCTGGTGGTGCCCCGCGCCGTCGCCGACGTCGCCGATGGAGTGGTGGGCCATGACGTACGCCGTGCCGGGTGCGAACGGCCCCGCCCAGGTGCCGATCACGCCGTTGACCGCCAGTGCGCCCTTCACCTGCGGCGACTCGAACCAGTCGTCGAGCAGGTCGGCGATGCTCATGCTCATCAGGCGGGTGATGTCGGCGACCATGCGGGTGTCGACGCCGCGGTTCTTCCAGACCAGGCGGCCGAGGTCGGCGAGGTCGGCCGGGGTGTGGCTGCCGATCGTGGGAGGTACGCGCGTCAGGAGCGGACCCATCACGCCGGCGATGCCGGCCAGCCACGCGTTCCACCTGGGCCAGGCGTCGGCGTCCTTCTTCGACCACCGCGCGATCTCGTCGTACGTGCGGGCCTCGTCGTCCTCGTAGATCGAGAGCGAACCGCCCTCGGGGAAGGCCTGGAAGTACGGGCCCATCGGGTGCACCTTGTAGCCGTGCCGGGCCAGCTGCAGGTCCTCCACGACGGTGGGCGGCATCAGGCTCATCACGTAGCTGAGCCGGGTCACCGACAGGTGCGGCGCGTCGGGCCACGGCTGCTCGGTGGTGGCGGCGCCGCCGGTCTTGTGGCGGCCCTCGAGGACCACGGTCCGGGCGCCGGAGCGCGCCAGGTACGCCGCGGCCACCAGGCCGTTGTGCCCGCCGCCGACCACGATCGCGTCGTAGGAGTTGCTCATGCAGCCCGGCTCTCTCGTCGGCTTCTCGTTTGACTGACTGTTCAATCTAACGAGGTGATAGCGTCCGTGACAAGCGTTCAGGGGGTCCCCGAGGAGTTTCGAGATGGCCGAAGCGGCACCGCAGACCGAGGGCAACGAAGCGCGCCGCCGGGCGATGCTCCAGGCCGCCGCCGAGCTGATCTCCGAGCGCGGCTACGGCGACACGCGCATCGCCGACGTCGCCAAGCGCGCCGGCACCAGCTCCGGCCTGGTCATCTACTACTTCGGCACCCGCGACCGGTTGCTCGTCGACGCGCTCCGGTTCTCCGAGGAGGCCTACTACGACGCGGCCGCCTCGCTGCTCGACGAGCAGCCGGACTTCCGCCGCCGCCTCTCGATGCTGGTCGAGTGGTCCTGTGTCCCGGAGCTCCCGGGCGAGGTGCACGGTTCGTGGGGCCTCTGGCTCGACCTGTGGTCGACCGCGCTGCGGCACCCCGAGGTACGCGAGGCGCGCGTCGAGCTCGACTCCCGCTGGCGCGACCTCGTCGAGCGCATCGTCCGCGAGGGCCAGGAGTCCGGTGACGTCGCCGCCGACGTCGACCTACGCCGGTTCGCCCTGAGCTTCACCATCGTCCTCGACGGCCTCTCCACCCAGGTCGCCCTCGATGACCCCGAGATCACCTCCGACCTCGCCCACGACATCGCCATGGAGTACGCCGAGCAGCAGCTGGGCCTGTCCCCGGGCCCCCGCCGCCTCAAGGCCCGCAAGACCCGTTGAGTTGGCCCTCCCGGCTGCTCGACTTGGCCCTTACGGCTTCTTGTCGCGCCGGGAGGGCCAACTCAACCCGCCGGGAGAGCCAACTCAACGCGCCGGGAGAGCCAACTCAACGAGGGTGGTCAGGCGGTGGCCTCGATGTCGACGGGGTCGGGGAGCTTGGCGTCGCTGCGGCGGAGCACCTGGACGGCGGTGGGGGAGAACCAGCAGGCGACCCGCTCACCACGGGTGGCGGTGAACGACTGCGGGCCGGCCTGGTTGGCGACCTGGACGAGGAGCACCTGCTCGTCGCCGCACGTCGACGCGTACCTGGGTGGCCGCGCCGAGGTACACGACGTCGAGCACGGTGCCGGTCACGCGGTTGTGGCCCTGAGGGCCGGGCGCGCCCTCGTCGGCGACGGCGATGCGCTCGGGGCGGACGACGATGGCCGCGTCCCCGCGCGGGCAGTCGGCGGTGACCTCGGCGGCGACCGTGCGGCCGAGCGAGGTGCAGGTGGCGGTGCCCGCGGAGACGTCGGTGACCTGCGCGTCGAAGATGTTGGCGGACCCGAGGAACCCAGCGACGTACGCCGTGGCGGGACGCGCGTAGATCTCCTCCGGTGAGCCGACCTGCTCGACCTTGCCGTCGGCGATGACCGCGATCCGGTCGCTCATGGTCAGCGCCTCCTCCTGGTCGTGCGTCACGTAGACGAACGTGATGCCGAGGTCGCGCTGGAGCTGGCGCAGCTGGAGCTGGAGGTACTTGCGGAGCTGGGCGTCCAGGGCGCCGAGCGGCTCGTCGAGGAGCAGCACCTTCGGGTTGAGCACGAGCGCGCGGGCCAGGGCGACACGCTGCTGCTGGCCGCCGGACAGCTGGGACGGGCGGCGCTGGGCGAGCTCGCCGATGCGGGCGACCGCGAGCGCGTCGTCGACGCGCCGGTCGACCTCGGCCTTCGCGACGCCCTGGTAGCGCAGGCCGAAGGCGACGTTCTCGCGCACGCTCATCAGGGGGAACAGTGCGTAGCTCTGGAAGACCGTGTTGACCGGACGGCGGTGCGGCGGCTCGTGCGCCATGTCCTTGCCGTCGAGGAGGATCTGGCCGCTGTCGGGTCGCTCGAACCCGGCGATCATCCGCAGCGTCGTGGTCTTGCCGCAGCCCGAGGCGCCGAGCAGCGAGCAGAACTCCCCGGCCGGGAGGTCGAGGTCGATCCCGTCGACGGCGACGACGTCGCCGAACGACTTCGTCAGCGAGGTGAGGCGCAGGGCGCCGCCTCCCATCAGGCGGGCCCGAGTGCGGCCGTGCTCGCCGGCGATCGCCGCCAGCCGGCCGAAGTTCGCGACCAGCAGGTCGACGTCCTCGTCGGTGTGCTGCACCGACAGCAGCCACTGCTCGACCTTGCCCCACGGTGGGAGGAACACGCCCCCATTGTGCTGCAGGAGCCAGTGGAGGTTGCCCCAGCGGTCGTTGATCTCGAGGAAGTCGCGGTAGTTGCGCACCGGGTCACCGGTGAACGCCACGCAGCCCTTGGCCCCGACGCTGACGACCCGCCACGGCAGGCCGTTCTCCGCGATGTGCCGCTCGAAGCCCGCACGGGCGCGGGCGGCCAGCGCGTCGAGCCGCTCGTACCCGGCGTCGTCGAGCACGTGGCTGAGGTTGGCCCGCGCCGCCGCCATCGCGAGCGGGTTGCCGTTGAACGTGCCGACCTGCTCGTACCTGCCGTCGGCGATCGCCGACATCACCTCCTCGATGCCACCGATGGCGGCCACCGAGATGCCGCCGCCCAGGGCCTTGGCGAGGCACACGATGTCCGGCGTGACGCCGTACCTCCCGGTCGCGCCCGCGGGTCCGGTGGTGAAGCCGGTCTTGACCTCGTCGAAGGTGAGGTAGGCGCCCTCGGCGTGCAGCAGCTCCTTGAGGCCGGCGAGGTAGCCGTCCTCGGGCGGGATGATCCCCGCGTTCATCATGATCGGCTCGAGGATCATCCCCGCGATGCGGCCGGGGTGCGCGGCGAGCACCCGCTCGACGGCACCGAGGTCGTTGAACGGCACGACCACGATCAGGTCCATGATCGCCTGCGGGATGCCGGTGTTGCCCGGCACGTTGTACGGCGCGTCGGCCGGGCCGATGTCCTCGGGCTCGGGCAGCACCGAGACCTGCACCGAGTCGTGGTGGCCGTGGTAGCAGCCCTCGACCTTGATGACGAGGTCGCGCTCGGTCAGCGCCCGCATCAGGTGGACGGCGTCCATGGTCGCCTCGGTGCCGGAGTTGGCGAACCGCCAGATCGGCAGGCCGAACCGGCGGGCCAGCTCGTTCGCGAGCCAGATGGCGTCCTCGGTGGGCTGGGCGAAGTGGGTGCCGCGGGTGACCTGGCGCGAGACCGCCTCGACGATGGCCGGGTGGCCGTGGCCGGCGATGGCCGCGCCGTACCCGCCGTGCATGTCGACGTACTCGTTGCCGTCGACGTCCCAGACGTGCGAGCCCTCGCCGTGGCTCATCCAGACGGCCTGGGGCTGGGCGATCTGCCAGTTGGACGTCGCGCCGCCGGCCAGGGACTTGGCCGCCTCGGCGATCATGGCGGTGCTGCGCGGCTGCCGCCGCACGAACGCCTCGGACTCGGATG
>CAWAIW010000025.1:0-136551 GCA_963782035.1 uncultured Actinomycetota bacterium | reverse complement strand
TCGAGCGAACCGAACCGACCCTCACTCACCGCCACCCCGCCGAAACCGACACTCACGCACCGCCCGCCCGTACCTCGCCCACCAAATGGCGTTCGGGCGCGGCGGAGTGAGCCCGGCGGATACCGTGGAGCCAGCGACCGTCCCCTCGCGGTCGTGGGGAGGAGTGTGCGCCGGTGGCTGTCCGAGCCGTGCGCGGAGCCACGCAGCTCGAGGTCGACGACCGCGACCACATGCTGGATCGCGTCGCCGAGATGGTGGTGGACTCCATGGACTCCAACGGCCTGGTGGTCGACGACTTCATCTCCGTGATCTTCACCGCCACCTCGGACCTGGTGGCCGAGTTCCCGGCGTACGCCGCCCGCCGGCTGGGCTTCGGCGAGGTCCCGCTGCTGTGCGCCCGTGAGCTCGAGATCGCCGGGTCGATGCCTCGGGTGGTGCGGATGATGGCGCACGTCGAGACCGACCTGCCGCGGGCGGACGTCACCCACGTCTACCTCCACGGCGCCGCCGCGCTGCGCAAGGACCTGACCCGCACGCGGTCCGTGCCGGACGACGAGAAGACCGATGGCTGACACCCGGCTGGAGGGCCCCGTACTCGTCGTCGGCGCCGGGCTGCTGGGCACGTCCCTCGGCCTCGCGCTGACCAAGCTCGGCATCCCGGTCTGGCTGCGCGACACCTCCTCGGAGCACCTGCGCACCGCCCTCGGCCTCGGCGCGGGCCAGATCGCCCCGGACATCGCGCCCCCGCCGCAGCTGGTCGTGGTCGCCGTACCTCCCGACGTGATCGGCGAGACGCTCCGGTGGGCGCTCACGCACCACGTCCACGCCGTGGTCACCGACGTGGGCAGCATCAAGACCGGCCCGCTCGAGCAGCTGCGGGCGCGCGGCAGCCAGGGGCTCTCCCGGTACGTCGGCGGGCACCCGATGGCGGGCAGCGAACGGTCCGGACCCCTGGCGGCCAGCGCCGCGCTGTTCGACGGTCGCCCGTGGGCCGTCACCCCGCACCAGGACTCCGCGGCCGAGGCCGTCGACCTGGTGCTGGACCTGGTGCGGCTGACCCGGGCGACGCCCGTGCGGATGAGCCCTGGGGAGCACGACCGGGCCGTGGCCCGGACCTCCCACCTGCCGCACCTGCTCGCCAGCCTGGTCGCCGGCCGGCTCGCCGAGGCGCCTCCGGGCCACCTGGCGTTGTCGGGCCAGGGGGTCCGCGACGTCACCAGGGTGGCCGCGGGCGACCCCGATCTCTGGCAGCAGATCGTCACCGGCAACGCGCCGGCCGTCGTGCACCTCCTCGGTGAGGTACGTGACCAGCTCGACGAGCTCATCGCGGCCGTGTCCCAGGGCCGCCGCAAGGAGCTGACCGCGATCCTCGAGCAGGGGGTGGCCGGCACGGCGGCGATCCCCGGCAAGCACGGTGGCCCGGCCGGCGACACGGCGTCGGTGTTCGTGTCGGTCCCCGACCACCCGGGCGAGCTCGCGCGGCTCTTCGCGGACGCCGGCGCGAGTGGCGTGAACATCGAGGACGTGCGCATCGACCACGACCCCGGACGACCCACCGGCCTGGTCGAGCTGCTCGTCGCGACCGACCGGGGCGAGCACCTGCTGACCGCTCTCGAATCCCGGGGTTGGGTGACCCACCGGTAGGCTTCGCCCCCGTGAACAGGAGCCCGGTCATCGCCATCGACGGCCCCTCCGGCTCCGGGAAGTCGAGCACCTCCCGGGGGGTCGCGGCCCGTCTCGGGCTGAGGTACCTCGACACCGGCGCGATGTACCGCGCCATGACCTGGTGGCTGCTCCGCCACGGCGTCGACGTCCACGACGCCGCGGCCGTCGCCGCCCGCGTGGACGAGCCCGAGATCCTCTCCGGCACCGACCCGCTCGGTCCGACGATCCTGGTCGACGGCGTCGACGTCGGCCTGGCCATCCGCTCCGACGAGGTGAACGCCGCCGTCTCACCGGTCAGCGCCGTTCCCGAGGTGCGTGCTCGCCTGGTCGAGCTCCAGCGCGAGGCGATCGGCGACGGCGGGATCGTCGTCGAGGGCCGCGACATCGGCTCGGTGGTCGCGCCCGACGCCGACGTGAAGGTCTACCTGACCGCCGACGCCGCCGCCCGCGCGACGCGCCGCGCCGCCGAGGCCGGGGCCGACGACGTCGAGGCCACCCGCGACTCGCTGCTCGCCCGCGACCTGATCGACTCCAGCCGCGCCGTCTCGCCGCTCACGATGGCCGACGGTGCGGTGCACGTCGACGGCACGGCGTACTCCCTCGACGAGGTCATCGACCTGGTGGTCTCCCTGGTGCAGACCCCGGCGGGCGTGTCCGGAGGGACCTCATGACCGAGGGCGGTCCCGAGACCGACGGCGGGACCGAGACCGTCGCGCCGAGCCCGATCCTGGCCGTCGTCGGCCGCCCGAACGTCGGCAAGTCCACGCTCGTCAACCGCATCATCGGCCGCCGCGAGGCCGTCGTCGAGGACGTCCCGGGCGTGACCCGGGACCGCATCTCCTACGACGCGGACTGGAACGGCCGCACCTTCACCGTCGTCGACACCGGCGGCTGGGACCCGGACGCCCGGGGCCTGGCCGAGCGGATCCGCGCCCAGGCCGAGATCGCGGTCAGCCTGGCCGACGCGGTGCTCTTCGTGGTGGACGCCACCATCGGCATCACCGACGCCGACGAGGCCGTCGTCCGCGTGCTCCGCCGGGCCGGGAAGCCCGTCGTGCTGGCCGCCAACAAGGTCGACGATGCCCGGGCCGAGGCGGAGGCGTTCGGCCTCTGGAACCTCGGGCTCGGCGAGCCCCACGTGGTCTCGGCGCTGCACGGGCGCGGCTCCGGCGACCTGCTCGACGCCGTCCTCGCGGCGCTGCCGGACGCGCCGGCCGACACCTTCGAGCACACGGCCGGACCGCGCCGGATCGCGATCGTGGGCAAGCCCAACGTCGGCAAGTCCTCGCTGCTGAACAAGCTCGCGGGGGAGGAGCGCTCGGTCGTCGACAACGTCGCGGGCACGACCGTCGACCCGGTCGACGAGCTGGTCGAGCTGGACGGGCGCACCTGGCGGTTCATCGACACCGCCGGCATCCGCAAGCGGGTCAAGGAGGCGTCCGGGCACGAGTACTACGCGTCCCTGCGTACGTCGACCGCGATCGACCGTGCGGAGGTCGCCGTCCTCGTCCTCGACGGCAGCGAGTCGATCTCCGAGCAGGACATGCGCATCATCCAGACCATCCGCGAGGCCGGCCGGGCGTTGGTCATCACCTTCAACAAGTGGGACCTGGTCGACGAGGAGCGCCGCTACTACCTCGACCGCGAGGTCGAGCGTGACCTCGTCCAGGTGCAGTGGGCGCCGCGCATCAACGTCACCGCCCGCACCGGCTGGCATGTCGACCGGCTGGTGCCTGCCCTCGACCGTGCCCTGGAGGGCTGGGAGACGCGCATCCCCACCGGCGCGCTGAACGCCTTCCTCGGCCGTCTCGTGGCCGAGCACCCCCACCCCGTCCGCGGTGGCAAGCAGCCGAAGATCCTCTTCGGCACCCAGCCCTCGGTCGCGCCGCCGACGTTCGTGCTGTTCACCAGCGGCAAGCTCGAGGCGTCCTACGAGCGGTACATCGAGCGCCGGCTGCGCGAACAGTTCGGGTTCGTCGGCACGCCGATCCTGATCAACCAGCGTCCGCGGGAGAAGCGCAAGCGGTAGCTTGCCGGGATGCGCACCCCCCGCATCCTGCTCGCGATCGTCCTGCTCGCCGCCGTTCCCTCATCGGCAGCGAGTCTCGTGACAGGCGCTGGTGCGCCCTCCTCGACCCGAGTGGGTCACTGCCCGACGTTCCCCGCCGACAACTGGTGGCACGCCGACGTCTCGAGACTGCCCGTGCACGGGCGCTCGTCGCAGTGGCTCTCGCACATGTCGACCGACCGTGATCTCCACCCGGACTTCGGGCCGTCGTACGGCGACGGGCCCAACTACGGCATCCCGGTCACCGTGGTCGACGGGTCGCACGCCAAGGTCAGGGTGCGCTTCGACTACGCCTCGGAGAGCGACGAGGTGCGCTATCCGCTGGGTGACGACACCCGCATCGAGGGCGGCCGGAACTCCGGTGGCGACATGCACGCGATCGTCGTCGACCGGTCGACCTGCACGTTGTACGAGACCTGGAACACCCGCGTCTCGGGCACCACGTGGACGGCTGGCTCCGGCGCGGTCTGGTCGTTGAGGTCCAACGACCTCCGGCCCGACGGGTGGACCTCCGCCGACGCCGCCGGGCTGCCCATCCTGCCGGGGCTGCTGCGCTGGAAGGAGGTCAAGAACGGGACTGTCGACCACGCCATCCGCTTCACGACCGACGCGACCAGCGGCGGGTACCTGTGGCCCGCCCGGCACCAGGCCGGCTCCACCTCCGACAAGGCCTACCCGCCGATGGGGGCGCGGTTCCGCCTGAAGGCGTCGTTCCCGATCTCCGGCTTCTCGGCCAAGGCCCGCGTCGTGCTGAAGGCGATGAAGACCTACGGGCTGGTGCTCGCCGACAACGGGTCGCCGTGGTACTTCCAGGGCGAGCAGAACAAGCACTGGCCCTCGGCCTTCGTCGAGGATCTCAAGCGCATCCCGGCCTCCGCCTTCGAGGCCGTCGACAGCTCGTCGCTGATGGTCGACCCGGACTCCGCCGAGGTGAGGTAGCGCAGGCCTACTAGCCCGGCTTCTTGTGCCGTGGCTTCTTGGCCCTGCTGGCCGCGGAAGGCGGTCCGCTGTCGCGCTGCAGGGCGATGAGCTTGCCGGAGATCCGCGTGCTCGCCAGCCGTTCCTCGGTCCCCGGCGGGAGCTCGGCGGGCAGCTCGACGAGGGAGAAGTCGGGGCGGATGGAGATGTTCCCGAAGTCGCGCCGGTTGAGGCCGCCCTCGTTGGCCAGGGCGCCGACGATCTGGCGGGGCTCGACCTTGTGCCGCTTGCCCACGGCGATGCGGTACGTCGCGAGGGGCGCGTCGTCCCCACGGCGTACGCGGGGTGCCCGCTCGGGTCGCTCCCCACGGGAGGCGTGCTCCGGGCGCTCGGTCCGCTGGGGACGCTCGGGCTCGGGCTCCATCAGCAGGGGAGTGTCGCCCTGGAGGACGACGGCCAGGGCCGCCGCCACGTCGACGTCCGGGACGTTGTGCTCACGCACGTAGTGGGAGACGACGTCGCGGAAGAACGCGAGGCGGTCGGTCGCCGACAGGGCCTCGGTGATCGCGTCGTCGAAGCGCGCCAGCCGGGTGGTGTTGACGTCCTCGACCGTCGGCAGCTGCATCGGGGTCAGCGGCTGGCGGGTGGTCCGCTCGATCGACTTCAGCAGGCCCCGCTCACGGGGCGTGACGAACGAGATGGCGTCGCCGCTGCGCCCCGCCCGGCCGGTGCGGCCGATGCGGTGCACGTAGGACTCCGGGTCGGTGGGGATGTCGTAGTTGACGACGTGGCTGATCCGGTCGACGTCCAGCCCGCGGGCCGCCACGTCGGTGGCGACCAGGATGTCGAGCTTGCCGTCGCGCAGCTCGCCGATGGTGCGCTCGCGCTGGGCCTGGACGATGTCGCCGTTGATCGCCGTCGCGGAGAAGCCACGGGCCCGCAGCTTCTCGGCCAGCGTCTCGGTCTCGTTCTTGGTGCGGACGAAGACGATCATCCCTTCGAAGTTCTCCACCTCGAGGATGCGGGTCAGCGCGTCGACCTTCTGGGGGTAGGACACCATCAGGTAGCGCTGGGTGGTGTTGGCCGAGGTCGCGGTCTTGTTCTTGACCGAGATCTCGACCGGCTCGCGCAGGTACTTCTTGGAGATCCGCCGGATCTGCGCCGGCATCGTCGCGGAGAACAGGGCGACGTTCTTCTCGGCCGGGGTGTCGGCCAGGATCGTCTCGACGTCCTCGGCGAAGCCCATGTTGAGCATCTCGTCGGCCTCGTCGAGGACCAGGAACCGCAGCTCGGTCAGGTCCAGGGTGCCGCGCGCGAGGTGGTCCATGATCCGGCCGGGCGTGCCGACCACGATGTGCACGCCGCGGCGCAGGGCGCTCAGCTGCACGCCGTAGCCCTGGCCGCCGTACACCGGAAGTACGTGCACACCGGGCACGTGCGCGGCGTACCGCTCGAACGCCTCGCACACCTGGAGCGCGAGCTCGCGGGTCGGGGCGAGCACGAGCGCCTGCGGCGACTTCTGCCGCAGGTCGAGCCGGGAGAGGATCGGCAGGGCGAACGCGGCGGTCTTGCCGGTGCCGGTCTGCGCGAGGCCGACCACGTCGCGCCCCTCGAGGAGCGGGGGGATGGTGGCCGCCTGGATGGGCGACGGCGTCTCGTACCCGACGTCCTGCACGGACTGGAGCACGCGCGGGTCGAGTCCCAGGTCGGCGAAGGTGACCTCGACCTCGGCCGGCTGGGCAGTGTCGGTCATGGGCCCACCGTATTGCCGTTCGGCGCGCGACACCGATTCCGGCGGCCCGGAATCGTTCCGGTAGGGTTCACCCGGCTTCTCAGCACTGCTGATGAGCATCGGGCTGTGGCGCAGTTTGGTAGCGCACTTGACTGGGGGTCAAGGGGTCGCAGGTTCAAATCCTGTCAGCCCGACCGTGTGATGTCTCAGGACATAGCGGACAGCCGGACCTACGGATCGTAGGTTCGGCTGTCGCCATCTCGGAGTCCAGTTTCGCGGCCGTCGAGGCGTCGTGCCGACCTCCCTGCCTTCGGGACCTTCGACCCTCCCGCTCAGCCCGCTGCTTGCGCTGGAGTGAGGCTGTACGCGCCGAGCCCCGCGCATCGGCACCCAGCTTCCTGCTGCACGTCGGCGGGGTCACCGATCCACATGAGTGAGGAACGCATCATGCAGAAGGAGTCATTGACGGCGCTGGTTCGGCACCACCTGGAGACGGCCGCGACGGCGTCGAGCGGGCGCAGCGCTCACACCATCTACGGAGGTCACGAACACGTCCTGCGCCAGACGTTGATCGCCCTGCGCGCGGGTTCGAACCTGGACGAGCACGAGAACCCCGGTGAAGCCACCGTGCAGGTCCTCCACGGCCGCGTCACGCTGGTGGCGGGAGAGGACCGATGGAACGGGTCGCCCGGCGACCTGCTCTTCATCCCCGACTCACGGCACTCCCTCGAGTGCGTCGAGGACTCCGTGGTGCTGCTGACGGTCGCCAAGCGGAACTGAAGGCAGCACGCTCGTTCACCTTCGACGTGACGCCGGCCGCATGTTCGCCCTGGACGAACACAAGGGTTCACCGGAACACGCCGTCTCGTACGCAGGTTGAGTGCACATCACTCAGGTTTGCGAAAGCGAGAGCACCGTGTCCCAGCAAAGTCTGCCCGTCCTGTTCGTGTCCGACGTCGTGGTGCTGCCCGGCATGGTGGTCTCGATCGAGCTCGACGAGTCCTCCCAGGCGGCCATCGACGCCGCCCGCGCCAGCAGCGACGGCCGGGTGCTCGTGGCGCCGCGGCTGGAGGACCGCTACGCGTCGTACGGCGTGATCGCGTCCGTCGAGCAGGTCGGCCGCTTCCGGGGCGGGAGCCCCGCGGCCGTGCTGAAGGCCGACCGCCGCGCCCGGATCGGCAGCGGTGTGTCGGGGCCAGGAGCGGCGCTGTGGGTCGAGACGGAGACGATGGACGAGCCCGTCAGCGACCGCGCAAAGGATCTCGCCGAGGACTACAAGCGGCTGGTCGTCGCTGTGCTCCAGCGGCGTGAGGCGTGGCAGGTCATCGACACCGTCCACCAGATGACCGACCCCGCGGTGATCGCTGACGCCGCAGGCTACGCGCCGTACCTCTCGATGGACCGCAAGCGCGAGCTGCTCGAGACCCCCGACGTGGAGACACGGCTGGAGGCACTGATCGGCTGGACGCGGGAGCACCTCGCCGAGGTCGAGCTGACCGACAAGATCGGTGAGGACGTCCGTGCGGGCATGGAGAAGAGCCAGCGGGAGTTCCTGCTGCGCCAGCAGCTCGCCGCCATCCGCAAGGAGCTCGGCGAGGGCGAACCCGACGGATCCGACGACTACCGCAGCCGCGTCGAGGCCGCGGAGGTCCCGGACGCCGTCCGGGAGGCGTTGCTGCGGGAGGTCGACAAGCTCGAGCGGTCCAGCGACCAGAGCCCCGAGACGGCCTGGATCCGGACGTGGCTCGACACCGTGCTGGAGCTCCCGTGGAGCACCACGACCGAGGACTCCACCGACGTCGTAGCCGCGCGCGCCGTGCTCGACGCCGACCACCACGGGCTCGACGAGGTCAAGGAGCGGATCGTCGAGTACCTCGCCGTCCGCACGCGTCGTGCCCAGCGGGGGCTCCAGGTGGTCGGCGGCCGCGGCTCGGGCGCGGTGATCGTGCTCGCGGGTCCGCCCGGAGTCGGCAAGACCTCGCTGGGTGAGTCGGTGGCCCGTGCTCTCGGCCGGAAGTTCGTCCGCGTCGCCCTGGGCGGCGTCCGGGACGAGGCGGAGATCCGCGGACACCGCCGGACGTACGTCGGCGCGCTCCCGGGCCGCATCGTGCGGGCGATCAAGGAGGCCGGTTCGATGAACCCGGTCGTGCTCCTCGACGAGGTGGACAAGCTCGGCGCGGACTACCGGGGCGACCCGGCCGCGGCGCTGCTCGAGGTGCTCGACCCGGCGCAGAACCACACGTTCCGCGACCACTACCTCGAGCTGGACCTGGACCTGTCCGACGTGCTCTTCATCGCCACCGCCAACGTGGTCGAGCAGATCCCGTCCGCCTTGCTGGACCGGATGGAGATGGTGACCCTCGACGGCTACGCCGAGGACGACAAGGTCGCCATCGCCCGTGACTTCCTCCTGCCGCGGCAGCTCGAGCGGGCCGCGCTGACCGCCGACGAGGTGTCGATCTCGGAGGAGGCTCTGCGCGAGATCGCGGCCAACTACACCCGCGAGGCGGGCGTGCGGCAGATGGAGCGCTTCCTCGCGAAGGCCCTGCGCAAGGCGGCCACCCGCCTGGCGACCGGTTCGGAGTCGGTATCGATCGATCTGGCGGACCTGAAGGACTTCATCGGCCGGCCACGGTTCACGCCGGAGGCCCACGAACGCACGTCGGTGCCCGGCGTCGCGACCGGCCTCGCCGTGACCGGGATGGGCGGCGACGTGCTCTTCATCGAAGCGTCGGCGCACGAGGGAAAGGCCGGCCTCACCCTGACCGGCCAGCTCGGCGACGTGATGAAGGAGTCCGCCCAGATCGCGCTCACCTTCGTGCGGAGCCACGCGGAGGAGCTCGGGGTCGACCCGGCGTTCTTCGAGCAGGCGGTCCACGTGCACGTACCGGCCGGGGCGACGCCGAAGGACGGCCCGTCGGCGGGCATCACCATGGTGACCGCTCTGGCGTCGCTCGCCACGGGCCGGTCCGTGCGGTCGGACGTCGGCATGACGGGCGAGGTCACCCTCAACGGGCGCGTGCTGCCGATCGGCGGTCTGAAGCAGAAGCTGCTCGCCGCGCAACGCAACGGGCTGACCGAGGTGTTCGTGCCGCTCCGCAACGAGCCGGACCTGGACGACGTACCCGCGGACGTCCTCGACGCGCTGACCGTGCACGTCGTCGGCGACGTCCTGGACGTGGTCCGCGGTGCGCTGGAGCGCGGGTCGGCGGCGACCGTCGCGGCCTGACTCCGCGGCATGGTCTACATTCGCGGCTCGTGAGCGCACAGGCACCGTCCGCGGTCATCCTGGTCCGGGCGGAGCGGTTCCGCCCGAACCCTGACACGGCGGCCGACAACGCGTTCCAGGCCGACGCCCCGACGGGGCAGAGCGACCGCGAGACGGCCGAGAAGGCACTGGCGGAGATGGACGCCGTGGCCACTGCGCTCCGCGCGGCCGGGGTCCGCGTGCACGTGTTCGCCGACGAGGACCACACGCGGCCGGACAGCGTCTTCCCGAACAACTGGCTCTCCACCCACGCCGGCGGTCAGGTCGCGGTCTACCCGATGTACGCCTCCAACCGCCGCCACGAGCGTCGTGCCGACGTGCTCGAGCTCCTCAAGTCGGAGTACCGGGTGCAGACGATCGTGGACTACTCCGGCCTGGAGCCGGACGGCGTCTTCCTCGAGGGCACGGGCGCGATGGTGCTCGACCACGTCTCGCGGGTGGCGTACACCGCGCGCAGCCATCGTGCCGACACCCACGTCCTCGAGCGCTTCTGCACCGACTTCGGCTACGAGCCGATGGCCTTCGACGCGGTCGACTCCGACGGCGTGCCGGTCTACCACACCAACGTGATCGGCTGCGTCGGCACCGAGGTCGCCCTCTTCGCGCTCGAGATGATCGAGGACGAGCAGCGCCGCGAGCAGGTCCGTGAACGCCTCACCGTCAACGGCCGCACGGTGGTCGAGATCACCGAGGAGCAGGTCCGTCAGTTCGCCGGCAACGCCGTCGAGCTGTGCGGCCGCACGGCCGACGGCCGTCGTCGCTACGTCATGGCCATGTCGGCCAGCGCCCGCCGCAGCCTGCGGCCCGACCAGGTCGCGGCGATCGAGGAGTCGTGCGAGATCCTGGCCGTCGACATCCCGACCATCGAGCTGGCCGGCGGCTCGGTGCGCTGCATGATCGCCGGCGTCCACCTCGACCGGCGCCCGGCCGCGGAACCGGAGATCACCGACGCCGTCGAGGCGATCGACAACGACCCGCAGACGGCCGACGGCCGCGACGTGGCGGACGCCTGAGCTGTCCTGGGCACTCTCTGGCCGGGGTCAGCCGGACGGGCGGTGCGGCGTGACCGGGGCGGGTGGGCTCAGGCTCGCAAAGACCTCGTCGAGGAGGGGCGCCCCAGGTGTGCGACCCACCTCGACGAACCACTCGTGACCCAACACCCGCCGGGCCAGGGGGAGCGGGAGGCGTAGCAGCAGGGCCACGGTCCGGAGATCCTCTCCCCCCGTCGTCTGACTTGCGTGAGCGCGCAGAGCCCGGCGCTTGGCGGCCAGGTGCGGTCGTACGTCGATCCGATGGGAGAGCTCGGCACGCGCGGTGAACGCCGTCGTGAGATCGGGCAGCCGGGCGCCGCGTCGAGGTCCCAGGACGCGGCGCAGCACGCGGATGCCACGCAGCAGGAGCTCGCGGTCCACGGTGGCCTCGAGAACGACAGGCGTGCCGGCCAGCTCCGCCGCACGGCGGCCGACGCGGTGGACCTGGACGTGGTCGCGGTGACCGTAGCCGCCGCGAGGGTCGTAGGACGTCAGGACGTCGGCGCGCTCCTCCCGGAGCACGTCGGCCACGGCGTCGGCGGCGTCCTCGACGGCCACCAGGCTGAAGGCGTCGGGCGGCGGATCGCCCGACGACCCGGAGTCGGCGTAGCCCAGCGTGACGAGCCGGGCCACGCCCAGGTCGCGGGCCGCTGCTTCGAGCTCGCCCAGCCGTCGTCGGCCCAGGTCCGCGGTCAGTGCCGACGAGGTCAGGCCCGCTTCGCCCAGCGTCGCGACGACGAGGACGACGCGGTGTCCCTCGGCGGCCAGCCGGGCGAGCGTGCCGCCGGTGAGCAGGGCCTCGTCGTCCGGATGAGCGTGCAGCGAGACCACGGTGAAGCGTCGGGCGTCAGATCCGGACACGGGCACCTCGCGTCTCGTGCTGGGCCAGGCGGTACAGCGCCTCGGCCCGTGCGACCGCGTCCGCCCAGCCGTGCTGCGGGGGGACGAGCAGGTTGTTCAGCCGGATCCGGCGGGCCAGGTCGTCGTCGGTCATGAGCCGGGCCGTCGCCTCGACCAGACCGCGGTCGGACGCTGCCAGCAGGCCCTCCTGGCCGTGCCGCACG
The DNA here is from genome assembly GCA_963782035.1 of uncultured Actinomycetota bacterium. Classification (GTDB taxonomy): domain Bacteria; phylum Actinomycetota; class Actinomycetes; order Propionibacteriales; family Nocardioidaceae; genus Nocardioides. Next base: position 124,805 of record CAWAIW010000025.1, on the reverse strand, counting down.
AACTCCGTGACCCCAGAGCGCCCCGAGGCGACGACCGCGAGTCCCAGGCAGCGTGCCTCCAGCGCAGCGATGCCGAAGGACTCGCGGTCCGCGGGGGCGAGGAAGGCGTCGGCCGCCGACAGGTGCCGGCGGATGTCTGGACGCGTCAGCCGCCCCGTCAGCTCCACCCACGTGTCGATCCCGTGTCGGCTCAGCGCGCGTTCGAGGGTCCGCCGCTGGTAGCCGTCGCCGATGACCAGGGCGCGCAGCGGAATGTCTGCCGGCACCGCCTCTCGGACTCCGGCCAACAGCCCGGCCAGGGGGACAGCGCGCTTCGTGCGGGTCAGCCGCATCACCGAGGCGATCGTCCGGGCCCGACGGGGATCCGCGGGTCGCAACGCCGCCTCCACCGCGTGGTCCAGCTCCACGCCGGACGGTCGCCAGGCCGACACGTCCACGGCGTTGGGCAGCACCCGCACCGGCCGGCCCGGCCCGAGCGCGCGGCGTACCTCGACGGCGGCGGCCTCGCTGACCGCCGACCAGACCACCGGCCACGCGCGGGCCGACAAGAGGTGGGTGGCGATCGCGGGGACCGGACCGTAGCCGCGCCACATCGAGTGGACCGTCACGACCACCGGGAGGCCGAGCTGGGAGAGGTGGCGTGCCGCCAGGGTCGCGAAGGGTGAGTACGCCGAGACGTGCGCGTGCACGACCTGGCACGCGAGCTCCTCGGCCAGGCGTTCCAGACGGCGTACGGCGGCGACCGGTGTCGTCGCGTCACCCGCGGGTGCGCCGAGCCGGAGCACCCAGCCGGGGTCGGGTTCGCCGGGCGCCACCGTTGCCACGGCCGCTTCGTGACCGGCCGCCCGTTGGTGGTCGACCAGGTCACGAACCTGGAGCTCGATGCCGCCCAGGCGGGGCAGGAAGTAGTCGGTCACGTGCAGGATCCGCATCAGGAGGCCTCCGTCGACGACCGCGCGCGTCGCCACCACCAGAGGGCCAGCCACGCGCCTCCGACGGGGATCTCCAGCCCGAAGGTGAGGAGTCGGTAGAGGATGACGCCGGCGACGGCACCGGTGGCCGGAACCCCCAGCTCGATCAAGCATCCCGTGGCGCCGAGCTCGACCAGCCCGGACCCTCCGGGCGTCAGTCCGACCAGCGTGAGCACCCGCTCGACGGTGAAGGCGGCGAGCACGACGACCCAGGTCGGCTGCGCACCGGTCGCCGCGAGGCAGGACCACAGGAGCGCGAAGAGCAGGAGTCCGTACGCCGCGTTGCCGGCCGTCAGCCCGCGCCACCGCGCGGCCACGACCTGACGGCAGGAGTCGTGCAGCCCGACGAGGGTCGGTTCGAGCCTGAGCGCAGGACGAGCAGGTCGCCACCGGGAGCTCGCCGGCCGCAGCAGATGGTCGAGGCCCGATCCGATGACCGAGGCCGTACGCCGATGGCCGAGCACGAAGCCGCCCACGACGGCGATCCCGAGCATCACGGCTGCCCCCGTCCAGGCGGCCCCGCTCCAGGCCGGGACCGTCGGCAGGGCGGCCGTGACAAGAGGCACCGTCAGGGCCGGGAGGAGCAGCTTGAGGCCGACGTCCCAGACGTTGGTCAGGATCGTGAACCGAGCGAACGCCGTCGAGTCGAAGCGCCAGGAGCGCAGCATCGCGCCGTTGAGCGCGACTCCGGCTACGCCACCCAACGGCAGCACGTTGGCCACCGCACTGCCGGTCAGGCTCAGCTGAAGGGCGCGCCGATGGCCCAGGCCCGGCAGTGCAGCGGCGAGCGCGGTCGTGTGTGCCGCCAGGCCGGCCGCCCACAGCACGACGAGGAACGCCAAGGCGGGAGCCGAGACGTTCCTCAGGGTCGTGCGGATGTCGCCCCACGGCACCCCGGAGACCACGGGCAAAACCAAGGCGAGGAGGACTGCCGCCGCCAGGACGGCACCCGCGTGCGGCAGCCAGCCCGCTGTCGCCGCGCGCGGTCGTCTCCCGGCACTCTCGGCCGGAGCAGGAACGGCTGGTGCGACCAGCGGCGTGCTCACTGGCCAAGAGTCACGCCGGCTTCCTGGCTGGCACCTGACCGTTCACGGGCCCGGGTCGACCGAACACCGCCCGACGACACGCCACCGGCCCCTTCGGTCCGAAGGGGCCGGCGGGTTGCCTCGGTTCTCAGACCCCGACGAGCTGCTCCTCGTCCGACGTACGGCGGGGCGAGCCGTGGTCCTCGACCCTCAGGCGGGGCAGGATGCGGTCGAGCCAGGCCGGCAGCCACCAGTTGGCCTTGCCGAGCAGGGCCATGGCGGCCGGGACCAGCACCATCCGGACCACCGTGGCGTCGAGCATGACCGCGACGGCCAGCCCGAGCCCGAGCATCTTCAGGGACGGCACCGGGCTGGTGACGAAGCTGAGGAACACCACGATCATGATCAGCGCGGCCGACGTGATGACCCGTCCGGTGCCGGCCAGGCCCCGAGCGACGGACTCGGCGTTGTCACCGGTTCGCACGTACTCCTCGCGGATCCTCGACAGCAGGAACACCTCGTAGTCCATGGACAGCCCGAACAGGATCGGGAACATGATCACGACGATCAGCGAGGTGATCGGGGTCGGACCCTCGAGGCCCAGGAGCGTGGCGCCCCAGCCCCACTGGAAGACCACCACGAGCACGCCGTACGCGCCGCCGATGGAGAGCAGGTTCATCAACGCCGCCTTCAGGGGCACCGCGATGGACCGGAAGACCAGCAACAGCAGCAGGAAGGAGATGCCGATGACCGCGCCCACGAAGATCGGCAGGGTCTTGGTGAGCTGGGCGTTGAGGTCGTCGGTGACGGCCGTGATCCCGGAGACGTAGGCGTTGCCGGGGATCACGTCGCGCACCCTGTCGATCGTGGCGGAGGTCTCCGGGTCGGCAGGCCCCGTCGTGGGCGTGGCGGTGAAGACGACGGTGTCGCCGTCCTGCGAGGTCTGCGTCGGGCTGACCGAGACGATGCCGGGAACCTCCGCGATGTCCGCGGCCAGGGAAGGTACGTCGGCCGCGCCGGCGCCCGCGGCGTGCAGGTCGACGACGACCATCAGCGGTGCGTTGATCCCGGTGCCGAAGCCCTCGGCCAGCAGGTCGTAGGCCTGGCGGTGCGTCGTGTGGGCCGGGGCGTCACCCGCGGCGGGGAAGCCTGTCTGCATGAAGAAGGCCGGCACGGCGATGACGACGAGGGTGGCCACGGCGCCGAGCAGGTAGGGCCAGGGACGGCCCGAGACGCGGTGACCGAAGCGCCACCACACGGAGTCCTCGGCCCGCTTCGCCGGCCGGTGACGGCGGGCCAGCCGACCGGTGTCGATCCGGTTCCCCAGCAGGCGCAGCAGGGCCGGCAACAGCGTGATGGCCGCAGCGACAGCCGAGAACACCATCAGGGCGGTGGCCAGGCCGATCGAGGTCAGGATGCCGACACCGGTGATGCCCAGTGCGGCCGTCGCGATGATGACGGTGGAGCCCGCGAACACGACCGCCGCTCCCGAAGAACCCATCGCACCGGCGAGGGCGGCGTCGTTGGCCTGGCCGGCCGCGCGGTTCTCCCGGTAGCGGGCCACCACGAACAGGGCGTAGTCGATGCCGACACCCAGCCCGACGAGGCCGGCGACCGGGATCGCGGAGACCGAGACGTCCATCGTCCCGGCCAGCAGGGTGATGCCCCCGATCCCGGCGCCGACCGCGACGAGCGAGAGGGCGATGGGAAGGATCGCCGCGACCACGGTGCCGAAGACGACGAGGAGCACGAGGAGCGAGATCAGCAGGCCGATGGCCGTCTCCGGCGAGCTCTCGGGCTTGGCGTTGAGGAACACGGCGTCGCCGCCGAGCTCGACCCGTACGCCGGCGACGTCGATGCCCGAGACCCCGTCCGAGAGCACCGCGAACGCGGGTTTGCCCATCTGGCGCTCGGGCACGTCCAGGGTCAGCTCGGCGTACAAGATCCGGCCGTCGGCCGAGACCGTGCCGGTGGCGAACGGGTCGCTCACCGAGGCGACGTGGTCGGCCGCCATCACCTCGTCGATGACCGCGGCGACCTCGGCTCGATGGGTCTGGAGACTCGTGCCGTCCTCGGACTCCATGACGACGAGCGCCTTGCCCTGGGCGGCCTCCGGGAAGTTCTGGTCGAGCAGGTCGAGGGCCCGGGCGCTCTGGCTTCCGGGCGAGGCGAAGTCGTCGGTGAAGGTACCGCCGACCGCGCCGGCGAGCGCGAACACGCCGGCGACGACGACCAACCAGGTGGCCAGGGTGCGCCACGGGTGCCGCGCGCTGGCCAGGGCGATACTGCGGGTGAACCTGTCCATGATCGTGCCTCTCGCTTCGGTGGAGATGTCTGGTGGACGCGAAGCTAGGCAGCGATGTGGTGAGTGGACATCACCACACCTGGTGAGCGACCGGGTGATCTCTCAGCGAGCGGCGATCAGGCGGGCGCGCAGCCCGTGCAGCCGCGGCATCAGGCCGTAGATCACGATCGGCACGGCCACCGTGGCCAGGACGAACGTGCGCGGGACGACTGCCAGGTCGCCGATGACCCGGCCCAGGGTCAGGTTCAGAAGGACGAGGGTGGGGAACACCGCCAGCCAGATCATCAGGGCCAGCTGGTGCTTCGTCGGGGGTGGGACTGCCATGGGGAGCTCCTTCGTGGTGAGGGCACCGGTGCTGGTGCGTGGAGCCAGCGTGCGAGTCCGCGACACGCCATGACAACAAAGGTTGCCGTTTCCGGGAATCGGACCCACCATGGCCACATGCCCGCTGTCGGATCGATCGCGCAGGCGCTGGATCGCGTGGGGCCGCGACTACGACGCGTCCGCCAGGAGAGGGGCGTCACGCTCACCGACCTGGCCGAGCGGACGGGGATCTCGAAGAGCACGCTCTCGCGGCTGGAGAACGGCAAGCGACGTCCCAGCCTGGAGCTGCTGCTCCCGCTGGCCGACGCCTACCGCGTGCCCCTGGACGACCTGGTGGGCGCGCCGGAGGTCGGCGATCCGCGGATCCGACTGAAGCCGCGGAACGTGAACGGCCGGACCGTCCTCCCGCTCACCCGTCAGCCCAACGGCGTCCAGGCCTGGAAGATCGTGATCCCCGCCCGCCAGTCGAGGCCGCAGCCTCGCGCCCACGACGGTTACGAGTGGCTGTACGTGCTGTCGGGACGGATGCGGCTGGTGCTCGGGGACCAGGACCTGGTGCTGGAGGTCGGGGAGGCCGCCGAGTTCGACACCCAGCTGCCCCACTGGTTCGGCAGCACCGGCGAGGGGCCCGCCGAGGTGCTGAGCATCTTCGGCCGCCCGGGGGAGCGCATGCACGTGCGCGCACGAACGAGCCGAGAGCCGTCCGCGTCGTGAGCGAGCCCTCGCCGTCGGCTGGTCGGCTGCTGCGGACCAAGCTCTACGCACCCCGCGTGAAGCGGCAGCTGGTGGACCGTCCCCGTCTGGTCGACGTCGGGCGTCCTGCCCTGCTGCTGGTCTCGGCCCCGGCCGGCTTCGGCAAGTCCACGCTGCTGGCGCAGGTGCTGGCCCGCGACAGCGGACCGAGCGTCGCGTGGCTGTCGCTGGACTCCGGTGACAGCGACCCCGCGCTGTTCTGGGCCTACGTGCTGGCCGCCATCCGTACGGCGGCCCCCGAGGTCGGCGACTCCGCCCGGGCGTTGCTGGAGGCACCCGGTGGCACGCCCATCACGTCCGTGCTGACCAGCCTGCTCAACGACCTCGCCGCCACCGACCACGAGGTCGTGCTGGTGCTCGACGACTACCACGTCGTCCACGACCCGGGCATCCACGAGGCCATGGCCTTCCTGGTCGACCACCTGCCGGTCCAGCTCCGGCTGGTGATCGCGACGCGCTCGGACCCGCCCCTGCCCCTTCCGCGGCTGCGCGCTCGCGGCGAGCTGGTCGAGGTGCGGGCGGGCGACCTGCGGTTCACCGAGCAGGAGACCGCGGCGTACCTGCGGACGATGGGGCTCGACCTCACGGCCGGTGCGGTCAGTGCGTTGGAGGGGCGGACCGAGGGATGGGCCGCCGCGCTCCAGCTGGCCGCCCTGTCGCTCCAGGGGCGCGAGGACGCCGCCGGGTTCATCGACGGGTTCGCCGGCGACGACCGGCACGTCGTGGACTACCTCGTCGAGGAGGTCGTGCACCGCCAACCCGACGCCGTCCGCGACTTCCTGCTGCGCACGTCCGTGCTGCCGCGCCTGTCCGGCTCGCTGGTCGACGCCGTGACAGGAGGCACGGACGGACGCGCGATGCTGGAGAGGCTGGAGCGCGACAACCTCTTCCTGGTGCCGCTGGACGACCAGCGGCGCTGGTACCGCTACCACCATCTCTTCGCCGACATGCTGCAGGCTCGGCTGCTCGACGAGCTGCCGGGCGAGGCCCCCGAGCTGCACCGGCGGGCCAGCCGATGGCACGAGGACCACGGGGGCACCAGTGCCGCGATCGACCATGCCCTGGCGGCCGGCGACGCCGATCGGGCTGCCGCTCTGGTCGAGGCGGTCCTGCCGGCCATGACCAGGGAGCGCCGGGAGGCACAGCTCCGCCGCTGGATGGAGGCGCTGCCCGACGAGGTCTACGAGAGTCGCCCGGTGCTCGCGAACGGCTACGTCGGCGCCCTGATGTCCACCGGCGAGACCCGCGGCGTCGAGCCGCGGCTCCGCCTCGCCGAGGCGTGGGTGGACGCCACGGTGGAGTCGGCCCTCCGGTGCCCGCCCGGAAGGCGTCCAGGTCGCCCTCGAGGACGAATGGCTCCGGCTCCCGGGAATGCTCAAGATCCACCGCGCCGGGCTGACGCTGATGGCAGGGGACGTCGACGCGACGATGCGCCACAGCCGGGCGGCCCTCCTCGTGCTCGAGCCCGACGACGACCTGGGCCACGGTGCGGCCACGGCGCTGATGGGCCTCGCCCACTGGCGGACGGGGGACCTGGCGAGCGCGGAGGCGGCGTACGCCGAGACCGTCCGGCGGTTCGAGCGCGTCGGCTACGTCGCGGACGTCCTGGGCTGCGCGGTCACGCTCGCCGACCTCCAGGTCGGCCTGGGTCGGCTCACGGACGCGGAGCGCACCTACCGGGACGGCCTCGAGCTGGTCGCGCGGCAGCCGGCGGGCGACGTCCGCGGGACTCCCGACATGCACGTCGGGCTCGCCGGGATCCTGGACGAGCGTGGCGACCTCGACCGCGCCCGCGAGCAGCTCCGGCTCGCCCTGGCGTTCGGTGACCACCTCGGCCTCCCCAAGCACCCGCACCGCCGCCGGCTCGCCGCGGCGAGGATCCGGGAAGCCGACGGCGACCCGGCCGGTGCCCTGGCACTGCTGGACGAGGCGGAACAGGTCTACGACCTCGACTTCTCACCCGACGCCCGGCCCGTCGCGGCGCTGCGCGCCCGGGTCTGGGTGCGGCAGGGTCGGCCGGACCTGGCGCTGGGCTGGGCGCAGCGCAGCGGTCTGGCCGTGACCGACGAGCCGGCGTACCTCCGCGAGTTCGAGCATGCCACCTTGGCTCGTGCCCTCGTCGCCGCGGGGGACGACCGGGCGTCGCGGTTCCTGGAGCGACTGCTCACCGCGGCCGAGGAGGGTGGCCGGCCCGGCAGCGTCCTGGACGTGGCGGTCGTCCTGGCGGTGGCCCGCCAGCGCTCGGGCGACGCCGACGGGGCGCTGGCAGCGATGGCCCGGGCGCGGGAGATCGCCGGGTCCGAAGGGCATCGGCGGACCTTCACCGACGAGGGTCCGGCGATGCTGACCTTGCTGGGCGAGCGAGGTCCGGGCGACGAACCGCGACGAGGCCTCGGACGTCCTGGTCGACCCGCTCAGCGAACGGGAGCTCGACGTCCTGCGGCTGCTGACCAGCGAGCTGAGCGGTCCGGAGATCGCCCGCCACCTCGTGGTGTCCCTGAACACCGTGCGCACGCACACGAAGAGCATCTACGCCAAGCTCGGCGTCGGGACCCGGCGCGCGGCCGTACGCCGGGCCGAGGAGCTCGGGCTGCTCAGGCGCTAGCCACGACGAGGACCACCACGTCGTTCACCACATGTGGTGATCCCCGGTCCCCACATCGGCTCCTACGTTCCGGGCATGAGCACCGCCGAGACCTACGAGATCCGGATCCAGGGCCGCTTGGGCGACCGCTGGGCCTCGTGGTTCGACGGCATGGAGATCGTCACGACCGTCGACGGGACCACGCTCATCCGTGGGGAGGTCGCCGACCAAGCGGCCCTGCACGGCCTCATCGAGAAGGTGCGCGACCTCGGTCTGCCCCTGCTCTCCGTCACCCCGACCCCGACAGGACCGACCTCATGATCACGCTCGACTCCGTCACCCGGACCTACGGCGACTTCACCGCCGTGGACCACGTCAGCTTCACCGCGCTCCCGGGCCGCGTCACCGGCTTCCTCGGGCCCAACGGGGCCGGCAAGTCGACCACCATGCGCGTCATCGTCGGCCTCACGCGCGCCGACAGCGGCTCGGCCACGGTGTCCGGTCGACGGTACGCCGAGCTCCCCAACCCCGGCCTCGAGGTCGGCGTGCTGCTCGACGCCTCGGCCCAGCACGCCGGGCGTACCGGCCGCGAGGTCCTCACCATCGCGCAGCGCTTCATGGGCCTGCCGCGGTCCCGGGTCGACGCCATGCTCGACCTCGTCGGCCTGACGCCGGGGGAGTCCTCACGCCGGGTGCGCGACTACTCCCTGGGGATGCGGCAGCGGCTCGGTCTGGCCACGGCCCTGATCGGTGACCCGTCCGTGCTCGTCCTCGACGAGCCGGCCAACGGCCTCGACCCGGCCGGCATCCGCTGGATGCGCGGCCTGCTCCGCGACTTCGCCGACGGACGGCGGCACCGTCCTGCTGTCCTCGCACCTGCTGCACGAGATCGAGGTCGTCGCCGACGACCTGGTCGTCATCGGCAACGGGCGCATCGTGGCCCAGGGCGCCAAGTCCGACCTGCTCGCCTCCGCCGGGTCGATCGTGCGCACGACCCAGCCGCACGTGCTCGCCGACGCGCTGGACGCGGCCGGCATCACGTTCTCCTCCGTCGGGACCGACGGCCTGATGGCCCGGGCCGACGCCGAGCGGGTCGGTCGGGCGGCCTTCGGGGCCGGCGTACCCGTGCTCGAGCTGCGTGCCGCCGACGGCACCGGCCTCGAGGAGATGTTCCTCCGCCTCACCGCCGACACCCAGCGCGACCACGCCACCCACCAGCTCGAAGGAGCCCTCGCATGACCATCGTCCAGCAGTCCCCTGACACCCGGACCCGGCCAACCGCGACGTCCGGCATCCCGATGACCCGGATCATCGCGACCGAGCTCCGCAAGATGCTCGACACCCGCTCGGGCTTCTGGACCGTGGCCGGCATCGCGATCGTGTCGTTCCTCAGCAGCGGCCTGGTCATCCTCCTCGCCGACCGGGAGGACCTCACCTTCCGCACGTTCACCTCGGCGATCGGCGTTCCCATGTCGCTGATCCTGCCGATCATCGCGATCTTGTCGGTGACCGCGGAGTGGAGCCAGCGCAGCGGCCTGACGACCTTCACCCTCGTCCCGCACCGGTGGCGGATCATCGCCGGCAAGCTCGTCGCCGGCGTCGTGGTCGCCGTCGTGGCCAGCCCGGTCGCCTTCCTCAGCGGTGCCCTCGGGAACATCGTGGGTGCGGCCATCGCCGGGATCGACCCGGTCTGGGACCTCCCGGTCGCCGACCTCGCCACCATCGCCCTGGCCAACGTGCTCGGCATGCTCGTGGGCTTCATGCTCGGGGTGCTCGTCAGAAGCTCGGCGGGTGCGTTGGTGGCCTACTTCGTCTACCAGTTCCTGCTGCCGACGCTGGCCATCATCCTGGCGGCCAACCAGGACTGGTTCAGCCGGCTCCAGCCGTGGGTCGACTTCGACTTCGCCACCGGCGCCCTGATCGAGGGTTCGGTGACCGCCCAGCAGTGGGTGCACCTCGCCGTCACCGGCGTGATCTGGCTGGTCGTGCCGCTCGCCGTGGGACTGCGGCTGGTCGTCCGCGCGGAGGTCAAGTAGCCGTCAGCGGACCTGCCTCACAGGCAGGATCGCGGCCGCGCTGACAAGTGCGCACAGCCCGGCCACGACGTAGAGCAGCGGGTAGCTGCCGCCGCCGATGGCCAGGACCGCCGGCGCCACCGCCGGCGCCACGGAGAAGGGCAGCGCTCCCGCGATGTTGAGGACACCGAGGTCCTTGGCCGCGTCCTTGGCGTCGGGCAGCACGTCGGAGACCAGGGCCAGGTCGACGGCCTGGTACAGACCGAACCCCAGGCCACCGACCGCCATGCCCACGAGGTAGCCGTCGAAGTCGCCGGCGACGGCGACCAGGACGAGCCCCGCGCCGTACACGCACGAGGCCGCCGCGACGAACGGCTTGCGGCGGCCGGTCCGGTCCGAGAGCAGGCCCCCGAGCAGGGCCGCGGCCACGACGACGGCCGCCTGGGTGAGGGTGCCGAGGAAGATCTGCCGCGGTACGTCGTCCTCGTCCGCGCCCAGGTGGTCCAGGAGGTAGAACGCCTGGTAGGTGACCAGGAACGCGTAGGCCAGGACGAACATGAAGCGGCTGGCGAAGGCCCACGCGAAGTCGGGGTGGCGGCGCGGCGACACGTAGTAGGTGCCCAGGAGCTGCCGCCACGACCACGGCGGCCGGTCCGCGGGGTCCAGGCGGCGGTCGTCGAGGAGGACCGCGAAGGCAACGACGACGACGCCGCCGATCGCGCACGGTGCGAGGAACATGGCCAGCTGGTGGCCGGAGAACACGTCGACCACGTAGGTCCCGCCGACCGACGCGATGGGCAGGCAGACGCCGAGGACCCCGGCCACCGTCCCGCGCTGCTCCGCCGGTACCTGGTCGGGCAGCACCGCGACCATCGCGGCCAGCGTCGCGTTGAAGAACAGCTGGGCGCAGCACCAACCGACCACCACCACCCACACGCTGGGAGCGAGCGCCACGACGAGGATGCCGCCCGTACCTCCCGCCAGGCCGATGACGAGCCACGGGCGCCGCATCCCGAACCGTGAGGTGGTCCGGTCGCTCAGCCGCCCACACAGCGGGTTGCCGACCATCGACACCAGGGCGCCGGTCCCGGCGACCAGCGACAGGTTGCCCGGAGCGCGCTCGGTCCCCACGAGGGAGTCGATCTTCAACGCCAGCGTCACCAGGAGCGGTGCGATGAAGACGAGACTCGTCGCGAGGTACGCCGCGGCGTACGCGGTGACGAATCCCCAACCCACGCGACGAACCGGTACCGACCCACCGGCACCGCTCGAGCCGACCATGTCGAGCATGGTCGCAGGCGGGTCCTGCCGGTCACGGGCCGTCAGGCCGTCAGCCCTGAGCGGCGAGGAGGGCGACGTCGAATGCGCTACTCGGCCTCCAGGGGCACGACGTACGGCGACCGGGCCAGGAGGCGGGTGACGACGATGCCGCAGGTGGTCATCGCGAGCGCGATGCCCGCGAGGACGACGAGCTGGAACCGCGCGGCCTGGTCGGGGCTCGCGCCGCCGAAGAGCGCGCCGACGAACGCACCGGGCAGGGTGACCAGGCCGGTCGAGCGGGTCTGGTCGAGGTTCGGCAGCAGCGACTCGCGGACCGCGGACTGCCCGATGGACCGGTGGGCCTGCGAGGGCGTCGCCCCGAGGGAGAGCCACGCCTCGATCTCGTCGCGGTGGTCGCGGGCCGCCCGGAGGAAGTTGCGGCCCGACAGGGTCGCCGCGGTCATCGCGCCACCGATGACGATGCCCGAGACGGCGACGACGTACCGGACCTCGAAGGCGACCAGCCGGAGCACGAAGATCAGCGACAGGGAGGTAGCCGCGCCCAGGACGACGCCGGCGAGGGCCGCGCGCCGGCCGTGCCACAGCTGTCGCAGCCGTCCCGAGGCGGTCCAGGAGGCGGTGGTCAGCATCAGGACCACGAAGGCCGCGACCGTGCCGGGTGCGTCGAGGATGCCGCGCAGGAGCAGGGCGACGACCGTGAGCTGCACGGCCGCCCGAGCAAGTGACACCAACGGCGTCCAGCCGAGACCGATGCCTGCGGCGCGGGCGAGGACCATGGTGGCCGCGACCAGGACGAGCAGTCCGGCACCGAACCCCAAGTAGTCCACGGCCGACACGCCCCGACGCTAGCTGGCCATCCTCATCCGGGCCGACAACCACCCGGATAGGTGGACTGACGGGGTGAAGAACTCGTCCAGACTCCGAGGGCGGCCGGTACCGACGCGCCGCTCCCACCGGGAGGCCCAGTGATGTCGAGGAGCGAGGTGCGCGCCCCGGCTCAGTACGTGCGGTGCGGCATCGCGCTCACGGTCAGCACCCGGTGCGCGAGGGAGCCCTCGGCGGCGGCCAGCTCGAAGCTCGTGCCCGCCTCGGCGAAGCTCTGCCCGGCCCGGACGAGCACGCCGACGGCGACACTGGGCAGGTACGTCGCTCCGGTGAGGTCCACGGTGAGGTCGCGCGTGTACGACAGGCTGTGCTTCTCGACCTCGAGCCGTAGGGTCTCGGTCGAGTCCTCGTCGATCTCGCCGGCGACGGAGAGCACAGGGTCGTCGAAGTCGACGGTCAGGGGGGCCTCGGGCACGGCTGAAACATACCGTCAGGAGCTGGGGTGGACACGCTGACCGAGCAAGGCGACCTCGAGTTCGTCACTTCGTTGCAGACAGTTGTCCAGCAGTCGGGCGTGCCGGTCCTGCCGTTCGTGGACCTCGACGGGCGGTTCTGCGTGCCGAGTGACGCGATCGAGCCGGGCGGGACCTTCTTCGACGTCGTCGTGCTGCCGGACGACCGGGTCGCGCTCATGGTCGGCGAGGTGCCGGGAATCGGGATGCCGACGGCGATCATGGCCGCCCAGGTGCGGGCGGTGCTGCGGGCCGGCCTGCGGCGCGACGCCGACGTCATGGAGGCGCTGCAGCTGGCCGACGTCCACGCCGAGGACGTCGCCGAGGCTCGCGGGACGGCCGCCCTCGTGGCGGTGGTCGACCCGGAGCGCGGCCTCGTGACGTACGCGACGGCCGGGCACGCCCCGCCGCTGCTGCTGCCGGCATCGGGTCCGGGCGCGCCGCTCAGCCGCACGGGTGGCGGGTTGCTGGGCACCGGCACGGGCACCGGCTATGCGCCGACGACCTGCCCGCTGGGCCCGGGTGACGTGGTGCTCCTGGTGAGCGCGGCGGCGCACCGGGCCGGGGTCCTGGTCCTGCCCGAGGCTCCGGGGGACGCGGCCGCGGCGGCGTTCGACGACCTCACCGCCGTGGGCGGCTCGATCCTCACCGGACTGGCCGCCGACGACACGCTGTGCTTGCTCGCCGCACGGCGGCGCCCCGAGGCCCATCGGGACCTGCGCGCCCGCGTAGCCCGAGGGGACAGCCCTGTGCGCCAGGCACGCCAGGAGCTGGGCAGCTGGCTCGAGGGCCTGCGCGCGTCCCCCATCGACCAGATGGCCGTCGTGCACGCGACGGCGGAGCTGGTCACCAACGCGGTCGACCACGGTGGCGAGGACGACCACACCCCGATCGAGCTCCAGGGCCGGCTCGGGGCCGACGGCGTGGCGCGCATCGAGGTGCTCGACCACGGCACGTGGCAGCAGCCCTCGGACGACCTGGGACGCGGCCGTGGCCTGGCGATGGCGGCGGGCCTCGTCGACCACCTGGGGGTGTCGGTCGGGCCATTCGGCACCCGGGCGTTGCTGCAGCACCGTCTGCTGCGACCGGTCGCGATCGACTCGTCTTCATCGTCGGGCCGGCCCGACTCGCCCGGTTCGGTGGAGGTCGTGCACAGCTCGCCGCACGTGGTCTCCCTGAAAGGTCACTTCGGCCACGACGACGTCGAGCGGGTCGCCGCCGAGATCCTGGTCGCGGCCCGCGGTGGCACGATCGGGTTGGCCCTCGACCTGACCGGGGTGACCGAGCTCAGCACCAGCGCCGTACGGCTGTTGGTCGACCTGACGTCGGTCAACCGCGCGGTCGGCATGTTCACCGCCGACCTCGCGATCTCGGCCGCGGAAGGGTCGACGGTCGAGCGCACGCTCGACATCGCAGGCGTTCCCCATCGTGTCGTCTGAGGCGGGTACGCCGCCCCGGTCGCGGCTCGCCCTGGCCCCCGACGCGCCCGTGGTGGTCGCCGGGTTGATCGCCCTCATGGCGAGGGCCGCGCCGGACCTCGAGGTCCTCACGCTCAGCAGCGCCGCAAGCCGACCCTGGCCGCGTCCACGCGCTGATGTACGACCCCCAGCGGCACCGGCTCGCCGCCTTCGAAGCGGTGCTGCGCGGCTCGCCCCAGGTGCTGGTGATCGCCTTCTCGTGGTCCACCCGACCGGACGTCGTCGACGAGGCCCGGCGAGACGGCGCAGCCGCCTTCATGTCCAAGGAGCTCGACGAGGACGAGATCGCCACCGCGATCCGGGCGCTGCGGGCCGGGCACCGCGGCCGCTTCCTCATCGAGCCGTTCACCCCCGCGCCGACGCGCGACATCCGCCCCCGAGGACTCACCGAGCGTGAGCTGGACGTGCTGGAGCTGGTCACGGAGGGGTGCAGCAACGACGAGATCGCCAAGCGCCTCTTCCTCAGCGTGAACTCGGTGAAGTCCTACATCCGGACCGGGTACCGCAAGATCGGTGCGACCCGCCGCTCCCAGGCGGTGCTGTGGGGCGTCGAGAACGGCATCGGTCCCGGTTCGTCGCGCTCCGGCTGAGGTTCGACTCAGCTCGCCGAGAAGCCCACGAGGGCGATGTCGTCGCTCGCGTCGTCGTCCTGCCACGCGAGAGCGGCGTGCACGACGCCGTCGACGACCTGTCGCGGGTGGTGGGGGAGCGAGGCGACCAGCTCGGCCAGGCGCTCCTCGCCGTAGAGCTCGCCGGTCGACGAACGCCCCTCGGTGACCCCGTCGGTGTAGAGCAGGAAGACCTCGTCGGTGATCTCGTGCCGCACCGTGTGGAACCGGGCCTCGGACATCAGGCCCGCCGGCGTGCCGGGCACACCGAACTCGTACGTCGTCCCGTCCGGCTCCAGGACGAGTGCCGGGGGATGCCCCGCGAGGGAGAGCGCGAGGGTCCAGCGGAGGTCGGTCCGCTCCAGACGGACGGCCGCCACGGTGCAGTAGTGGTCGGTGCCGTGCGCCCAGAGTGCCGCGTCCAGGGCCCTCAGCAGGTCGGACGGGTCGTCGTGGGCCATGGCGAGCGAGCGCAGCGTGTGCCGGACGAACGACGTGATGACTGCCGCCTGGATGCCCTTGCCGCTGACGTCGCCGAGGACGACGACCCAGGCGTCCGGCCCGACCTGGAAGACGTCGTAGAAGTCCCCGCCGACCTCTCGCCCGCTGCCCGCGGGCCGGTAGGCGGCCTGGATCTCCAGGTGCGGGATCTCCGGTGGCTGAGGCGGGATCAGGGTCTGCTGCAGGGTGGTCGCCATGGCCGCGGCGTGGACACTGGCCGCCTCGGCGGCCCGCTTGGCCCCCACGAGGTAGTCCTCGTAGCGGTGCCGGTCGCGGGTCTCGAGGACGACCACCAGCACGGTCGCCGGATCGGTGCCGATGCTGCGGGCGTTCAGCAGGATCGGCACGCGACCGCCGTCGGGGCGGACCAGCTCGAGAGCGATCTCGCGCACGACGCCCGCATGCTCGAGGATCGGCCGGACGTGGGTCTCGAGCAGGATCCGGCCGCCGGCGGAGACCAGACCGTCGAGCGACCGGCCGACCACCTCGTCCGCCGGAACGCCCAACAGCCTGGCGAACTCGCCGTTCGCGCGCACGATGACGCCGTCCTCGACGACGACGTACCCGCACGGCGCCAGCTCGAAGGCGGCGTCGGTCAGGACCGACGGGGTATCAGCCTCGCGCTGGGACACCGAGGAACCCGCCGATCGCGGAGACCACCGCCTCGGGGTCGCTGAGGTGCGGCGCGTGGCCACGGGTCTCCAGGACCTGGAGCTGGGAGCCAGTGATGTGCTCGTGCACGTAGGCCCCCGCCGACATCGGGGCGATGGCGTCGTCGCGCACCTGGACCACCAGCGTCGGCGCGGCCACCCGGTCGAGATCGGTGCGGTTGTCACTGCGGAACGTGACCTCGGCGAACTGAAGCGCGACCTCGGGCGGCGTGCGGCAGAAAGAGTCCTCCAGCTCCGCCCGCGCCGCCTCGTGGTCCGCGCCGGCGACCATGCCGGAGAGAGCGGCCTGCCAACCCAGCTGGTTGCGGCCCATCATGACCAGGAGGTCCTCGATGTCCGAGGCGCTGAAGCCGCCCCGGTAGTCGCCGTCGTCGAGGTAGCAGGCCGAGGGCGTGACCAGCACGAGGCGGGTGACGACCGACGGCGCGGCCACGTGAGCCAGCACGCCGATCATCGAGGCGACCGAGTGGCCGACGACGGTGACGTCGTCGAGTCCCAGCTCGTCGAGGAGGCCGAGGATGTCGTCGGCGTACCCCTCGAGGTGTGCGTGGCGCTCGGGGTCGTAGGACGACGGGTCGCTGTCCGCGGACCCGGGGAGGTCGAGCAGCACGACGCGGAAGTCGGTCTCGAAGGCCGGTGCGACCCGGCGCCACATGCCCTGCCCGCAGCCGAACCCGTGCACGAAGACCACGACGGGTGCACCGGCCGGCCCCGTGACGGCAGCGTTCAGCGCGGCTCCCAACCTCATGGGCGCATGGTAGGGGATGGCGGCACACCCCTCCCACCTTCTGCGGCTCGGGAGGGTCGCGATACCCGGTCCACCGGGTATCCCGGACGTTCTCGGGGGTTGCAACCCCCACGAACGTCCAGGAACGACACCGAACCCGTCTCACCCTTCGGTACGGCGGGCGGGCACCGTGGAGGACACTGGCGCGATGGCGACCGGACAGCTCTACGACACGATCGGGACGACGTACCGGGCGACCCGCCGGACCGACCCGCGGATCGCGGAACGGATCTGGGCGGCGCTCGGCGACGCCCGGACCGTGCTGAACGTCGGGGCCGGCACGGGCTCCTACGAACCTCCCGGTCGCGACGTACTTGCGGTGGAACCCTCCGCGGTGATGCGCGCCCAGCGGCTTCCGGAGGCCGCGCCGTGCCTGGCCGCCACCGCCGAGGCGCTGCCGTTCGCGGACGCGTCCTTCGACGCGGCGATGGCGGTGTGCACCCTTCACCACTGGCGGGACCCGGTCACCGGCCTGCGCGAGATGAGGCGCGTCGCGCGACGCGTCGTCGTGTTCCTGTTCGACACCAGTGACCCGCAGCAGTTCTGGCTGACGCGGGACTACCTGCCGGAGTTCGCCGGGCTCCCCGGCTGCCGGGTCCTGGCCGCGCTGCCTGACCTGGCCACGGCGATCGACGCGACCCTGACGCCCGTGCCGATCCCGTGGGACTGCACGGACGGGTTCTTCGAGGCCTACTGGCGCCGGCCGGAGGCGTACCTCGACGAGGACGTACGCCGCGGCATCTCGGTGTGGGACGCGCTCGGCTCCGAGGTGGAGCGGCGAGCGGTGCGCGAGCTCGGCGCGGACGTGGCCACGGGCCGCTGGGCGGAGCGCAACCGGCACCTCGTGGACCTCGAGGAGGCCGAGCTCGGCGCCCGCCTGCTGATCGCCTGAGCGCGACAGGGACTGGCTACTCCCCAAAGTCCTCGGGCGGGTCCTCGCCCACCTGCCCGTCGACCGACTCCCGGATCAGGTCGGCGTGACCGACGTGCCGCGCGTACTCCTCGATCATGTCCGCCACGAACCGGCGCAGGCTCACGTGCTCGCCGGAACGGGACGCGAGGGCGCCCGTGACCCCCATGTCGGCGCCGGCGAGGGCCTCGTCGACCACGGCACGCGAGCGCCGTACGGCGGCCTTCCAGAGTCCGACGAGCTCGCGGGGCTCGTCGGTACCGGCGGAGTCCCACACCCAGTCCGGGTCGGCCTCGCGGTCCCAGGAGGACCACGGCTCGGGCAGCGGCCGGCCGGCGAAAGCCTGCGTGAAGTTGAGGTCCTCCATGTGCGCCAGGTGCTTGACCAGCTTGGCCAGGGTCAGCTCGGAGACGCCGACGCGCGCGTTCAGGCCGGCGGCGTCGAGCCCGTCGACGCGCCACGCGAAGGTCCGCCGCTGGCGCTCCAGGGAGCCGAGGAACGTGCTGGGCTCGTCCCCGGCGATCGCCGGCTCGGGCGGGAAGGTCTGGGCGTGGTCGTCCGTCATGGACTTCAGGCTAGGAAGGATTCCGGACGGTCGGCTTCCGGATGGCCGTGCGCGACCGAGCGTGGTCAGTCCTGGGCGGCCTCATGGGCCAGGCCCGCCCCTGACTCGGGGGCGGAGGGATCGTCGACGGATTTGTGGGTAACCCGTCTCGTGTCGGTCCCGCCCGAGCTGGGGGGCAAGGGCGGGACCGGCTCAGCTGCGCCTGCTGACCACCTCGAACTGGGCCATCATCCCGTGGTCCTCGTGGTCGAGCATGTGGCAGTGCAGCATGAACACGCCGGGGAAGTCGGTGAAGGTCGCCGCGACGTCCACGTACTCGCCGGGGTCCAGGCGCCAGGTGTCCTCGTAACCGCGCTCCCACGGCGGCGGGGGCCTGCCGTCGCGGCTCACGGTGCGCCACTGCTCCTCGTGGAGGTGCACGTAGTGGGTCATGTCGCTGGTGTTCCGCAGCCGCCACCGCTCGGTCGTCCCCTGACGGACCCGGTAGTCGACGCGCTGCGGGTCGAACATCCGGCCGTTGATCGACCAGAAGGAGCCGTGTCCGTCCTTGGTGAGCCCGAACGTCCAGACCTTGCTGACCTTCTCCGGTACGTCGAGAGCCGGCACCGCGCGGAGCCGCTGCGGGACGCGTGAGCGCTGGTGCGCGGTCCCGCGCACGCGGAACTGCATGACCGCCGCCGACCTCGAGCCCGTGCCGTCCGTGGTGTCGGTCCGGGGGACCGTGGACAGGATGACGTCCTGCCCCTGCATGCCGCGGAAGTCCACGACCACGTCCGCGCGCTGCGCGGGGCCGAGAAGGATGTCAGGACGCTGCACGCTCCGAGGGAGCAGGGCGTTGCCCGTCCCGACCTGGGTGAAGGCACGGCCGTCAGAGAGTGCGAGGTCGTAGGCGGAGAAGGTCGACGCGTTCAGCATCCGCAGCCGGTAGAGCCCGGGCTTCACCCGCAGGTACGGCGCGAACTGGCCGTTGACCAGGATCCGCTTGCCCACGGTGGCGTCGTTCGGGGGCGCCGTCGGCCCGGTCATCCAGTCGTGCATCCCGTGGTGGGAGGGGAACGGGTCGGTGAGCTGGTTGTCCGCGGTGAGGCTGCGGTCGGTGATGTGCAGCGGGACGTCGTACGTGCCGTGCGGGAGGCCCAGGCGCCGCTCGCGCCGGTCGGTCACGAGGAACATCCCCTGGAGACCGCGCCAGTTGTTCTCGGCGGTCCGGTCCATCCGGTGGTCGTGGTAGAAGCGGAACGCCGCCGGTAGCGGCTTCCCGGCCTCCCGCAACGGGTAGGTGTAGGTCCGGCTCGCTCCGTGGGCGATGAGGTGGCGGGTCGGCTGGCCGTCGTCCTCGGAGCGCTGGTGGCCTCCGTGCTGGTGGACCGTCACCGGGCCGGCGCCGCGGGGGAGGGCGTTGACGAAGCTGACCTCGGTCGTCGAGCCGGTCGGTCGCCTGATCGTGGGTCCGGGGAAGGTCCCGCCGTAGGTCCACATCCAGGTCTTCGGGCCGTGCGGCATCACCTGCACCTTCGCGCGGCGCATGGGGATGGTGATGTTCCGGCCGGTCAACACCTGGGGGATCCGCAGCGCCTGCTCGAACCTCGGGGGTGCCGGCACGCCGCCGCCCTCGCCGGTCACGACGAGCATGCCCCGCATGTTCGGGTGCAGCGTGCAGTAGAACGAGTACTTCCCGGCCGCCAGGTCCGCGGGGACCACGAGCCTGCCGGTCTGGCGCGGACCGACACTCACCTCGAAGAGCGGGTCACCGTCGGCGTCGACCGCCACGGAGGTCACCGTGTGCACCATGGAGTCGTTGTTGACGACCCTGAGCACGCCGCCCTGCTCGAGCGTGACGGACTTGGGGGAGTAGCCGCTGACGATGCCGCCGACCGCGATCGTGATGGTGGCCTGGGTGTCGGCGACCGTCGCCGTGGCGCCGGCGGCCTCGGCCCCGGGCAGCCCCGGCTCGGGCATCACTCCCGGGAGGTGGGCGGCGCCGCCGAAGGCCACCGCGACGACGAGGACCACCCCAGTCCGGCGCCCCCATCCGGCGAACGGCCGACGCCCCCCCGACACCACCACGGCCGCAGTCTGCGTCACTCCTCGGGTCGTGCGCCAGCGCCATTCCGCACGCCGCGGGTCCGGGCGAGGGCGACCCCGCCGAGCGCCAGGCCGGCGAGGCCGGCGAGGAGGCCGGCGACGGCCAGGCCGACGACCGATCGTTCCGCGCCCCCGTCGTCGTCCGCGGTCGATGGGCCGGGGCTCGCGGGCCGGACCACGAACGCCGGGGCCGGGTGCTCGAGGTCGTCGGCGGACCCGCCGTCGGCCGGGACCTCGGTCCACGCGGTCGAGCCGGTCACGCAGGTCTGCACGGTGGGGAAGGCCAGCGTCTCCCCGGCTGCGTCCGCCGGGATCTGCAGGGACAGCTCGAAGGCGTCGCGCTGCCCGTCCGGCAGCGGCTCCTTCGCGGTGTAGGTGACCTGGCTGACGCGCTCGGTGATCTCGTCGCCGTCCTCGGCGGTGATCGGCTCGTCGAGCTTGCTGGTGACCACCTCGAGGTCGTAGAACGCGTTGCGGGTCGGCGTCACCTCGGTGATGGCGTCGGGCAGCCGGATCGCCACCTCGGTGGTCGGTGACCCGTCGCAGCCGTGCGGGACGCTGACGGTCAGGACGGCGAAGGCGCCCGCTCTCGTGTCCGAGGCCGAGATGGTGACGTGCGCGGACGCCGGGCCGGCCACGGCCAGGGCCGCCGTGACCGTGGCGGCGACGACACACGAGCGGAGGATGGCGGGCTTCATGGCCGCCATACTGACCGACGATGCGTGCGATGAGGAGACCGGTCGGGTGGTCGGCGTTCGTGTTCCTCGTCGTGCTGGGCTCGCTTGCTGGTCGGGGCCGCGCCCGCGCAGGCGCACGCCGAGCTGGTCGACACCGACCCCCACCCGGGCGCCGTGCTGGAGCGTCTTCCCGACGTCGTCCGCTTCGTCTTCAACGAGCACGTGCGGCAGGTCCCCGACGGCGTCCACGTGTACGACGCCGCGGGCGACGAGCTGGCCTCCTCGGCCAGCACCCGGGACGAGGACCTGCTCGTCACCATCACCGACCCGGTCGACGCAGGGTCGGTCGTCGTCACCTGGCGGGTCGTCTCGGCCGACGGCCACCCGATCGCCGGCAGCCTCACCTTCTCGGTGGGCGCTCCCAGTGCCGAGACGGTCACGCCCGACATCACAGGGGCTCCGCGGTCCGTCTCGGTGGCGCTGAGCCTGTCACGCTGGCCGGCGTACGTCGGGTTGTTGCTCGCCACCGGCCTCGTCTGGTTCCTGGCGCTCGTGGTCCCGCCCGAGATCGACCGTCGTGCGGGGGTGCGTGGCCGTCTGCGCGGGATCGCCGCGCAGGGCCGCCCTCGTCTCGGCGGTCGCGTGGGCGGTCGGGCTGCTCCTGGACGCCCTGTTCGTGCGCGGCACCGGGTTCGGCAGCGTTCTGGACGCGGCGACCTTCGACGCGCTGCCGACCCGGGAGCTGGTCGCGACGGGGGTCATCGTGGCCGGGCTCGCCACGGCCGTGCTCACCCGAGGCCCGGTCGCGTCGTTCGCCGCCCTCGTGGCCCTGGTGCCGGAGGCGTACGTCGGCCACTCGGTCGCGATGGCGCACGCCCGGCTCAACGTGGTCGTCGACGGCTTCCACCTCGTCGCCGCGGCGGCGTGGCTCGGCGGCCTCGTCGGCATGGTCGTCGTGCTGCGCGGCACGTCCGGACGATCGGACGTGGCGCTCCTGACGGTCACCCGCTTCTCGGCCCTGGCGGCGTCCGTCCTCGCCGCCCTCGTCCTCGCGGGCTCGGTGCTCGCGTGGCAGCTCGTCGGCAGCTGGCACGGGCTCGTCGACTCGGGGTACGGGCAGGTGCTGCTGGCCAAGATCGCGCTCGTGGCGTCGGCGGTGGGCGTGGCGGCGTACAACCGCTTCCGGCTCGTGCCCGACGCCGCGGCCCGCAGGCAGACACTGACCCGGACCGTCAGCGTCGAGGCGCTGCTGCTCGTCGCCGTCGTGCTGGTCACCGGGTTCCTGGTCCAGAAGAACCCGCCGGGCGGTGTCGGCGGTGACCTCCCGCCCGTCGCCGCGCCCGTGTCGGGACGGACCGACCTCGGGGGACTGCAGGCGTCGGTCACCCTCGACCCTGCGTCGGTCGGCAGCAACACGGTCACCGTCGAGATCGACAACAGCTCCGGCACACCGGCCGAGCTGTTCACGCCGCCGACCCTCCGGGTGCTGGGCGACGACGCGGACGTCGGCGACGTACCTCTGGTGCCGAGCGCGCTCGGTACCTACCAGGCCACCGTCCTGATCCCGCTCGAAGGCACGTGGCGCTTCCAGGTGTCGGTCCGCGTCGACGAGTTCACCAACCCGGTCGGCACGGTCGAGCTCGACGTCGGCCGCGCCCGACTAGAGTCCGCGCCGTGACCCCTCCCGACCCCGCGCCCCCGGAGCGCGGCCAGTGGCCGTCGTGGGTGTACGGCGTGGGGTCCCGGCCCGATCCCCGCTTCAGCCTGGCCAACGAGCGCACCTTCCTCGCGTGGGTCCGCACCTCGCTCGCGCTGCTCGCCGGCGGGGTCGCCCTCGACGCCGTCGACCTGGACGGTCCGCGCGGCCTCCAGTCCGCGCTGGCGGTCGCCCTCGTCGTCACCGGGCTGCTCGGCGCCGGGGTCGCCTGGCTGCGGTGGGCGGCCGCCGAGCGCGCGATGCGCCTGCGCCGGGCGCTACCCGGCACGGCCGCCCTCGCCCTCATGGCCGTGGTGCTGATGGTGGTCGCGGCCGGCCTCGTGGTGCTGCTGTTGTGAGCGTCGTCGCCGACGACGACGCCCACGACCAGTACGAACGCACCCAGCTGGCGTGGCGGCGTACGGCTCTCGCCCTCTTCGCCGCCGGCCTCATCGTCGCCCACCTCGCGACCCGCGACGCGGCCCCCTGGGCCCTGGTCGGCGTCCTGGTGGGCGTGTCCGCGGTCGTTGCTTACGTCTGGCTCTCCGGCCGGGACCGGATCGCCGTCACCGGCCTGGTCATGGTGATCGGCGTGCTGCTGCTCGGGCTGACGGCGCTGGTGGGCGTGATGACGCACTAGGCCAGATCGGTGACGGCCGAGGAGCGGTGCGTGAGTGTTGGTTTGCGACGCACGAACCGACACTCACGCACCGCCGGTCCGCCGAAACCAACACTCACTCACCGCCGCCCGGCCGAGACCCAGGCGTCACTGGTGGGTCTGGACCGCCTGGGCCCGTACCTCGTCGCTGACCGTCGCCGAGACCGGTCCGAGGTCGAAGCGGACCCGGTGGATCAGGCCCTCGTAGCGGTTCCGGACGGGCAAGTAGTCATCCACGACGGGCGTGCCACGGTCGACGCCGATGTTGAACGTCTCGTCGAAGGAGAAGTAGTACGCCGTCGTCACCGGGATGCGGCCCGAACCGACCGCCACGCCGTCGATCTCGAGCGTCACCGTCGCGCCGCTGCCGGGCGGGCCGCCGTCGTACTCCGACCGGACGACGAGGTCGTGCCGTCCCGGCGCCATCGGCTTGCCGCCGCGGACGACGGTCAGGTCGCGGCCCACGAAGTTGTAGGCGTAGTGGGGGACGCCGGCGACGAGGTACAGCGACCAGCCCCCGAACCGCCCGCCCTGCGCGACCACGACGCCGTTGGTGCCGGTGACCAGCTCGAGGTCGGCGGTGATCACGAACGACCGGTTCTTGACGTTCGGCGCGGCCTCCTCGGTCAGCCGTCCGACGTTCGGCCCGAACGACAGCGTGGAGCGGCCGTGGTGCAGGTCGAGGCGACCGGCCACCTCGGGGTTCTCGCGCTCGGTGACCCGGTCGTCGAGGGGGAGCACGTGGTGCTTCACCGCCTCGCGGTCGAACACCCCCTGCAGGTCGCGGAGCCGATCCGGGTGCGAGGCGGCCAGGTCGTGCGCCTGGCTCCAGTCCGCCGCGTGGTCGTAGAGCTCCCACACGTCCTCGTCGAAGGGGACCTTCGGGGTGTCGACCATCTCCCAGGGGATGCCGTGACGGGTCACCGCGGTCCAGCCGTCGTGGTAGACGCCGCGGTTGCCGATCATCTCGAAGTACTGAGTCGTGCGGCGGTCCGGCGCGTCCGCCTCGTCGAAGGAGTAGCGCAGGCTGGTGCCCTCGACCGGCTGCTGGGCGACGCCGCCGAACGTCGCCGGCTCGGGCAGCCCGACGGCGTCCAGGATCGTGGGCAGCACGTCGATGACGTGGTGCCACTGGTGACGTACCTCGCCGCGCGCCGCGATGCCGTTTCCCCACCGCACGACCATGCCGTCGCGGGTGCCGCCCAGGTGGGCCAGCTGCTTGGTCCAGGGGTACGGCGTGTTCATCGCCAGCGCCCAGCCCACGGGGTAGATCCCGTAGGTCGTCGGGTCGCCGAGGGTGTCGAGCCGCGCGGCCATGTCCGCGGTCTCGTCCTGGATGCCGTGGCCGACCAGGTGCTCGCGGAAGGTGCCGCGCGGCCCGCCCTCGCCGGAGGCGCCGTTGTCGCCCAACAGGTAGAAGACGAGGGTGTCGTCGAGCACGCCCATCTCCTCGAGGGCGTCGACGAACCGGCCGATCTGCACGTCGGCGTGCTCGGCGAAGCCGGCGTAGGTCTCCATGAACCTGGCGGCCACACGCCGCTCGGTCTCGTCGAGCTCGTCCCAGCGCGGCACCCCCTCGGCCCACGGCGACAGCTCGGCCGACTCCGGGACGATGCCGAGCTCCTTCTGCCGGGCCAGCGTGGCCTCGCGCTGGGCGTCCCAGCCGGCGTCGAACCTCCCGGCGTACTTGTCGCGCCACTCAGGGGCGACGTGGAACGGCGCGTGCGTGGCGCCGAGCGCGACGTAGGCGAAGAACGGCCGGTCGGGGGTGATGGCCTGCTGGTTCTCGACCCAGGAGATGGCCTTGTCCACCAGGTCCTCGGACAGGTGGTATCCCTCTTCGGGCAGCCGGTCCGGCTCGACGGCGTACCGGCCCTGGAAGAGCTGCGGGTACCAGTGGTTCATCTCCGCGCCCATGAAGCCGTAGAAGTAGTCGAAGCCCTCGCCCATCGGCCACCGCTGGAAGGGTCCCGACGGGCTCACCTCGACCGGGGGAGTCTGGTGCCACTTGCCGAACGCGGCGGTCGAGTAGCCGTTGCCGCTCAGGATCTGGGCGATGGTGGCCGCGCTCGCGGGGCGGAAGCCGTGGTAGCCGGGCTCCGGCGTGGACATCTCCGACGTCACGCCCATCCCGACCGAGTGGTGGTTGCGTCCGGTCATCAGCGCCTGCCGCGTCGGCGAGCACAGGGACGTGACGTGGAAGCGGCTGTAGCGCAGGCCCTCGTCGGCCAGCCGCTGCGCGGTCGGCATCTCGCAGGGGCCGCCGTACGCCGAGGATGCGCCGAACCCCATGTCGTCGATGAGGACGACGACGACGTTCGGCGTCCCGGCGTCGGTGCGCACCGGCTGGATGGGCCGCGCCGTGGTGTCGACGTCGAGGGGCAGCTGGGTGCGGTCGGGGCCGGTCACGGGCGGGCGCTCCTTCTCGTGGTGCCCGTCATCGGGCGGGTCATCGGCCACGCCACTGCGGGGGCCGCTTCTCGGCGAACGCGCGCGCTCCTTCGAGCTGGTCCTCCGACTGGTAGAGGGTCGCGACCGTCGGCAGCGCGCTGGTGGCGACCAGGCGCATCGCCTCGGCGAACGTGTGGTTCTCCGCGACGCGGGCGGTCTCCTTGATCGCAGCGAATACCAGCGGTGGTCCGGCGGCAAGCAGGCGCGCCGTCTCCCAGGCGCGAGCGAGTACGGCGGCCTCGTCGGGCAGCACCTCGTTCACCAGGCCCCAGCGGGCGGCCTCGTCGACCTCGAGCCAGCGTCCGGTGAGCAGGAGCTCCATCGCGACGTGGTACGGCATCCGCTTCGGCAGCCGGATCGTGGCCGCGTCGGCGAGCGTGCCGGCGTGGATCTCCGGCAGGCCGAACCGCGTGGACGCGGAGGCGTAGATGAGGTCGCACGACAGGGCGAGCTCGAACCCGCCGCCGACGGCCAGGCCGTGCACGGCGGCGATCACCGGTTTGTCGAGGTGCGGGAGCTCCTGGATCCCTCCGAAGCCACCCACGCCGTAGTCGCCGTCGACGGGATCGCCGGCCGCCGCCGCCTTGAGGTCCCACCCGGCGCAGAAGAACTTGTCGCCCTCGGTGCGCAGGATCGCCACCCGCAGCGCGGGGTCGTCGCGGAAGGCGGCGAAGACCTCACCCATCCTCCGGCTGGTCGCGAGGTCGATGGCGTTGGCCGGCGGCCGGTCGAGGGTGACCTCGAGGATGCCGTCCTCGGTGCGGGTGCGGACCGCACTCGTGGTGTCGACGGCGCCGTCCACGTCCTCACGCCCCCTTCGCGCGGAGCAGGGTGCGGGAGATGATGTGCCGCTGGATCTCCGAGGTGCCGTCCCAGATCCGCTCGATGCGCGCGTCGCGCCAGATGCGCTCCAGCGGCAGCTCGTCCATCAGCCCCATGCCGCCGTGGACCTGGATCGCCTCGTCGGCGACCATCGCCAGCATCTCGGTCGCCTTCAGCTTGGCCATCGCGATGTCGGAGTCTCCCGCCGTGCCCTGGTCGACGCGCCACGCGGCGTACAGGGTCATCAGCTCGGCGGCGCGCAGCTCGGTGGCCATGTCGGCCAGCTTGAAGCCGACGCCCTGGAACCGTCCGATCGGCTGCCCGAACTGGACCCGGGTCGCGGCGTGCGCCACCGACAGCTCGAGGGCCCGCTCGGCGCGCCCGAGACAGCTGGCCGCGACCTGCAGCCGGGTCGAGCCCAGCCACTCACCGGCCAGTGCGAACCCCTGGTCCTCCTCGCCGAGCAACGCGTCCGCATCGACGTACACGTCCTCGAAGTCGAGGATCGAGTTGGTGTAGCCGCGATGGGAGACGTTGCGGTAACCGGTGTGGCGGTTCACGCCTGGCGCGTCCATGTCCACCAGGAAGACCGACATCGTGCCGCGGCCGGACTCGTCGGTGCCGGTGCGCGCCAGCAGGATGACGAAGTCCGACTCGTCGGCGTGGCTGATGAAGTGCTTGGTCCCGCGGATCCGCCAGCCGTCACCCTCCTTGACCGCGCGCGTGCGGATGGCCCGCACGTCGGAGCCGGCCTCGGGCTCGGTCATCGCCAGGCACTCCACGCGCTCGCCGCGGACCGTCGGCAGCAGGTAGCGCTCGCGCTGTTCGGAGGTGCCGGCCAGCAGGATGTTCGACGGGCGGGCGACCCCGGTGTACTGCAGCGCATAGCTGGTCCTGCCCAGCTCCTTCTCGACCAGCACGAGGGTGACGGCGTCCAGGCCGGCGCCGCCGACGTCCTCCGGCATGTTCGCGGCGTACAGGCCGGCCGCGATCGCCTTGCGCCGGATCTCCGCGGACAGCTCGGGTGGGACGACGCCGGTCCGCTCGACCTCCTCCTCGTGGGGAACCAGCTCCCGCTCCACGAACGCCCGCGTCACCGCGACGATCTCGCGTTGCTCGTCGGTCAGGGCGAAGTCGTACATGGCGCCTGCTTCCTGGGCCGGCTGATGGACCCGTGATGCTCGGTCTGTGACATTCAGGTTTCCGTTTCGGCGTGCCCGTTGACCAGGGAACGTGATCGGCCTATGTTGCGCAGATCACAACACAGTTCGCATAGTGCAACAGAGGGGTCACCAAGTGAACCAGAACCAGGTCCCTAACTTCTCTCGGCGCCAACTGCTCAGGTACTCCGGAATGGGAGTGGCGGCGGTCGCGGGTAGCAGCTTCCTGGCTGCGTGCGGCGGTGGTGGCGACAGCGGCGGCGGGGGCGGTGGTGGTGGCGGCGGCGGTGCCCAGGGCTCCGGCGGCATCCTGATCCACGGCGCCACGGGCGGTAGCAGCAAGGACACCCTCGACCCGCACGCTCCGGTGACGGCTGCGGACATCTCGCGCGTGAACAACCTCTTCGAGCCGCTGCTCTTCTGGAACAACAACTACGAGCTCGAGCCTGCTCTCGCCGAGTCCGTCGAGGGGTCCAAGGACGCCAAGACGTGGACCATCAAGATGCGCGCCGGCGTCACCTTCCACAACGGCAAGACGGTCACCGCCGACGACGCGTGGAAGAGCATCCAGCGGGTCGCCAACCCGAAGGCTCCGCTGTCGGCGGGTGGTCAGCTGTCCACGATCATCGACTTCGACGCCACCAAGGTCGTCGACGACACCACGCTGCAGCTGGTGCTGAAGAACCCCTACGCGATCCTCGACTCGCTCCTCGCGGAGTACACGCTGGGCATCATCCCCGGCGGCGAGTTCGACCCCGCCAACCCGGTCGGCACGGGCGCGTTCGCCTACAAGTCCTTCGAGCCGGGCAAGACGAGCACGTTCACCAAGTACACCGACTACTGGGGCGACGCGGCCTTCGTCGACGAGCTGCAGATCCAGGACTTCAGCGACGACAGCGCCCGGGTCAACGCGCTCCAGGCCGGCCAGATCCAGACCGTCGACAACCTGCCCTACAACCTGGTCGACACGATCAAGGGTGCGGGCGGCGGCACGCTGGTCACCGACACCGGCGCGTGGGTGCCCTTCACCATGCGCGTGGACCAGGCGCCGTTCAGCGACGTCAAGGTGCGCCAGGCCTTCCGCCTGATCGTCGACCGGCAGCAGATGATCGACCAGGCGCTGAGTGGCTACGGCTCGCTGGGCAACGACATGTACGCCCCGCTGGACGTGGCGTACGCGAGCGACCTGCCGCAGCGCGAGCAGGACATCGACCAGGCCAAGTCGCTGCTCGCCTCGGCGGGTCAGGACGGTCTCCAGGTCGAGCTGTTCACCGGTGACGACATCGGCTCGGTGGCGACGGCCGCGGCCAACCTGTTCGCCGAGCAGGCCAAGGCCGCCGGCGTGGACGTCAAGGTCACCAAGAAGGCGCCGTTCTACGACGACCAGTACCTGCAGTACACGTTCGCGCAGGACTTCTGGAACACGCGCAACTACATCCCGCAGGCCGTGGTGGGCACCTTCCCGCCCGACCAGGGCGGCACCTACAACGAGACCCACTGGGACAACCAGAAGCACCGCGACCTGGTCAACCAGGCGGCTCAGACCCTCGACGAGGGCGCGCGCAACGACCTGCTCCACCAGGCCCAGGAGATCGAGTACGACGAGGGCGGCCTCTGCATCTGGGGCTTCCGCCAGCAGGTGGACGGCTACGGCCCGAACGTGAAGGGCCTCGAGGGGAGCAAGTACCTGCCGCTCGGCTCGTACAAGTTCAACAAGGTCTCGGTCTCCTAGGCCGGGAAAGGGGACGAGCACGATGACCCACTCGACAGTCGGCCCGAGCGTTGGTCTGCCATGACCGATCTGGGGACCATCGTCGCCAGTCCCCTTGAAGAGGTCGCGCCGCCGCGGCGCCAGCACGGCGCCGCGGCCTGGGCGGTGTGGCTGGCGCGCCGGCTGGGGCTGGCCGTGCTCACCCTGTGGCTGGTCTCGATCCTGGTGTTCCTGGCGACGGCCACCCTGGGTGACCCGATCCGGGCCATCCTGGGCCGCGACTACAACGCCAACCCGGGTCGCGTCGCGGAGCTCGAGAAGCTGATCGGCGCCGATCAGAGCGTGATCTCCCGCTACTTCGACTGGCTCGGCGGCCTGCTCACCGGTGACCTCGGCACGTCGCTGGCCAGCGGCCGTCCGGTGAGCGAGCTGATCTCCGGGCCCGTGGAGAACTCCGCGGTGCTGGTGTTCCTGGCCGCCATCGTGATGATCCCGTTGTCCTTCATCGTCGCGATGATCTCGACGCACTTCCGGCGCCGTCGTCCGGACACCATCATCCAGACGATCCTGCTCGCGATGGCCGGGCTCCCCGAGTTCGTGATCGGCGTGCTGCTCATCGCGCTGTTCGCCACGACGGTCTTCAAGATCTTCCCGGCCGTGACGATCAGCTCGCCGAGCGGTCACCCGTGGGACAACTGGAAGGTCATGGTCCTCCCGACGCTGACCCTGGTGCTCTGGGTCTCGCCGTACGTCTCGCGCATCGTCCGCTCCTCCTTGCTCGAGGTGATCGACAGCGAGTACGTCGAGCTGGCCCGCCTCAAGGGCATCCCCGAGAAGGTCGTGATGCGCAAGCACGCGCTGCTCAACGCGATCGTGCCCGGCATCCAGGTCATCGCCCTCCAGCTGGCCTTCCTGGCCGGTGGTGTGGTCGTCGTCGAGACGCTGTTCTCCTACCCCGGCATCGGCCTCCAGCTGGTGGACGCGGTGCGCAACCACGACGTCCAGGTGGTGCAGGCACTCAGCATGATCATCGCCGGCGTCTACGTCGTGGTGAACCTCATCGCGGACCTCTTGTCCATCCTGTTGACCCCACGCGCGAGGACGGCGATCTCGTCATGACCCCCGACGAACCTGACACCCCTGCCGTCTCGCCCCTGTCGGGGGAGGCGGTCGCGCCACCCCCGCCGATCGCGCCCGCGGAGCCGTCCACCTTCCGCAAGGCCCTGCGGCAGAAGCGCTTCACCGTCGGCCTGGGCATCACCGTCCTGCTGGTGCTGTTCGCCGTCTTCGCGCGGTACGTCGCCCCGTTCGGCGAGAACGAGGTGGCCGGACCGCCCTTCAACAAGGCCGCGGGCCTCCTCGGCACCGACTACCTGGGTCAGGACGTGCTCAGCCGGGTGATGTACGGCGGCCGCGAGATCCTGTTCATCGCCCTCCTCGGCACGCTGCTCGGCATGGTGCTCGGCATCGCCATCGGGGTCGTCGCGGCCTACGGCGGCGGCTGGTGGGACGAGGTCATCATGCGCCTCAACGACGTGATCCTGTCCTTCCCGCAGATCCTGCTGGCGCTGGTCGTCCTCACCGCCCTGGAGCAGCCGTCGATCTGGGTCCTCATCGCACTGGTCGGCGTCTCGCACGCTCCTCGCGTCGCCCGGCTGGCCCGCGGCGTCGCACTGGGCATCGTGTCCCGCGACTTCGTGATCGCGGCCGAGGCACTGGGGGAGAAGCGCAGCCGGGTGATCCTGGCCGAGGTGCTGCCCAACATGAACGCCCCGCTGCTGGCCGAGGGCGGCCTGCGCCTGACGTACTCGATCGGTCTGGTCGGCGCCCTGGGCTTCCTGGGCTTCTCGGCCGACCCGGGCGCGGCGAACTGGGGCCAGATGATCCAGGAGAACCGGCTCGCCCTCGCGACCCAGCCGTGGGCCGTCCTGGCGCCCGTGCTGATCATCGCCATCTTCGCGATCGGCACCAACCTGATGGCCGACGGCATCGCCCAGGTAGCCCAGCGAGGGGACAACTGATGACCGCCACTGCGAGCGACACCCCGGCCCAGAAGGTCGGCGGGCTGGTCGTCGAGGACCTGAGCGTGATGCTCACCGGCAAGGACATCGACGTCGTCAACGACATCGACCTGGTCCTCGAGCCGGGCGAGGTCGTCGGCCTGGTCGGCGAGTCCGGCTCGGGCAAGACGACCGTCGGCACCTCGCTGCTCAACTACTCGCGTGCCGGCGCCTACATCGGCTCCGGCCGAGTCCTCCTCGAGGGCCGCGACGTGCTCGGCATGACCTGGCAGGAGGTGCGCCAGGTCCGCGGCGAGGAGATCGCCTACGTGCCGCAGGACCCGGCCTCCGCCCTCAACCCGGCCATCCGGATCGGCCGGCAGATCGTCGAGCTCCTCGAGCTGCGCGGCATCGGCACCAAGGAGTCGCGCCTCCAGGGCGCTCGCGACGGCCTGGCCGAGGTCGGCCTGCCCAGCGACGACGAGTTCCTGAGCCGCTACGCGCACCAGCTGTCCGGCGGACAGGTGCAGCGCGTGGCGCTGGCCATGGCGTTCCTGCCCAAGCCCAAGGTGCTGGTGCTCGACGAGCCGACCACCGGGCTCGACGTCACCACCCAGGCGATGGTGCTCGAGACGATGGCCGCGCTCTGCAAGACGCACGGCGTCAGCGCCCTCTACGTCACCCACGACCTCGCCGTGGTGGCCAACATCGCCGACCGGGTCGCGGTGATGTACGCCGGCCAGATCGTCGAGCTGGGTCCCCGGGACGCGATGTTCAGGAAGCCGACGCACCCCTACACGCGCGCGCTGCTCGACTCGATCCCGCACCTGAGCCAGGCGCGGGCCCTCACCGGCATCCCGGGCCGGACGCCGGCCCCCGGTGCGCGCCCGAGCGGCTGCCGCTTCAACGACCGGTGCACCTACGCCGTGGACGCCTGCCGCCAGGAGGTGCCGGAGCTGCGGGAGATCGCCCCGGACCACCAGGTGCGGTGCATCCGGGCCGGGGACATCGGCACCTGGGACATCTCGCGTGGGGTGGTGCCGGACGCCGACCCCGACCGCGAGCGCGACATCATCCTCTCGATCGAGGGGCTGAACATCTTCTACGGCCGCAAGCAGGTCGTCTACGACGTCTCCTTCGACCTGGCCAAGTCCGAGGTCATCGCCCTCGTCGGCGAGTCGGGCAGCGGCAAGACCACCATCTCCCGCTCGGTCGGCGGCTTGCACAAGGACTGGACCGGCACGATCACCTTCGACGGTCACGAGCTGTCCAAGAGTGCTCGCCAGCGCGACGCGAGCAACCGCAAGCGACTGCAGTACATCTTCCAGAACCCCTACCTCTCCCTGAACCCGCGCCTGACGATCGAGCAGATCGTCAAGCGGCCCATGGAGCTGTTCGGGATCGCGTCGGGCAAGGAGGCCACCGATCGTGTGGTCGACCTGCTCGACCAGGTCGCCCTCGGTCCTCGGATGCTCAAGTACCAGGCGAGCCGGCTGTCCGGAGGCGAGCGCCAGCGCGTCGCGATCGCTCGCGCGCTGGCGGCCGAGCCCGACGTGCTGATCTGCGACGAGATCACGTCCGCGCTGGACGTGTCCGTGCAGGGCTCGATCGTCGCCCTGCTCGAGGGACTCCGGAAGGAGCGCGGCATCAGCATGCTCTTCGTGACCCACAACCTCGCGCTGGTGCGCTCCATCGGCTCCGGGGTGCAGATCCTCAAGGCCGGCCGCGTGGTCGAGTCCGGTCCGGTCGTCACCGTCATGGAGACGCCGAAGGAGGAGTACACCCGCAATCTGCTCTCCAAGAGTCCGAGGATCGACTAGCAACCGTGCCTGCGACCACCGCGAGCACCGGTCACAGAACGGGGCTGGCAGGCCTGGTGTTCTCCGATCCTCACCACGACCCCGCCTGGCGGCACGCCGTCGTGCCCGCGTCGGCCGGCCGAGCGTGGGACTCGGCGCCGCGCCGGCTCGACGTCGTGGTCCACGGAGCCGGCCGGACGCACGACCTCGAGCAGTGGCGGGCGGCGACGTCGACGCGGTCCCTGCTCGTGCTCGACGGCGACGCGGTGCTCCACGAGTGGTACGCCGACGGGCTGGACGCCCACACGCTCTTCCTCGGCGCCTCCATGACGAAGTCCGTGCTGGCGCACCTGGTCGGCACGGCCGTCCGGGCCGGGGCGCTCACCACCGGTGACGCGGTCACCGACCACGTGCCGGAGCTCGCCGGCTCGGGGTACGACGGCGCGACCGTCCTCGACCTGCTCACCATGACCACGGGGGTCGACTGGGTCGAGGACCACCGCGACCCCGACAGCCTCGCCTCGCGACTCGTGCGCTGCTTCTCCGGTGGAGAGGAATCCCGGGCGCTGCTCGCCTCCGTCGGACCCGGCGTACCACCCGGCACCCGCTTCGAGTACTGCACGGCCGACTCACAGGTCCTGGACTGGGTGCGCGAGCGCGCGACCGGGGTCGCCTACGCCGCCGCCGCGACGACCCTCTGGGCCCTCCTGGGCTGCACCGACGACGCGGTGGTCGCCGTCGACAGCGAGGGCGTAGCGCTCGCCGGCGGCGGGTTGGCCGCGACCTCACGCGACTGGGCACGCGTGGCCCGGGTGATGGTGGACGGGTCTCCCGTGCTCGAGGGTGACTGGGTCGCGGCCGCTGCGCGACCGGCGTACCCGTTCCTCGGCGTCGGCCGGCTGCCGAGCGGCATCACCACGCACGCCGGCTTCGGCTACCACTGGTGGCCGATGGACGACGAGGGTCACCGGGTGACCGCGGACGGGAGCCGCGGCCAGTTCGCGGCCGCCGACCGACGAACCGGGGCGGTCGTCGTGAAGACGTCGCAGTGGCCCTACGACGACTTCCTGGTCGACCGCCAGGCGCGTGACCTCAGCTACCTCGGCCTCCACGCCCTGCTGGACGCCGTCTCGACCCTCCACACCTGATCGAAGGAGCCATCGAAGTGAACCGAAAGGTCATGATCACCTGTGCGCTGACGGGCGCCGGCGACACCGTCGGCCGTTCCGAGCACGTGCCGGTGACACCCGAGCAGATCGCCGAGTCGGGCATCGCCGCGGCCCGAGCGGGCGCCACGATCATCCACATCCACGTGCGCGACCCCGAGACGGGCAAGGGCTCCCGCGAGGTCGCCTACTACCGCGAGGTCGTCGAGCGGGTCCGCGCCGCCGACGTCGACGTCATCATCAACACGACCGCCGGCATGGGCGGCGACCTGGTGCTCGACCCGCAGAACCCCACGACGTTCCTCGAGGGCACCGACCTGGTCAGCGGCGTCGACCGGCTGCCGCACGTCGAGGAGCTGCTCCCCGACATCTGCACGCTGGACTGCGGCAGCCTCAACTTCGGCGAGGGCAGCCTGGTCTACGTCAGCACGCCCGACATGCTGCGTGAGGGAGCGAAGAAGATCCAGGAGCTCGGTGTCCGCTGCGAGATGGAGATCTTCGACACCGGTCACCTGTGGTTCGCCAACCAGCTGGTCCAGGAGGGGCTGATCGATGCCCCCGCGATGTACCAGCTGTGCATGGGCATCCCGTACGGCGCCCCGGCCGACCCGCTGACCCTCGCGGCCATGGTCGCCCAGGTCCCCGAGGGCGCGGTGTGGGCGTCGTTCGCGCTCGGCCCGATGCAGATGCCGTGGGTCGCGCAGTCGATCCTTCTGGGCGGTCACGTGCGCGTAGGGCTGGAGGACAACCTCTACCTCAGCAAGGGCGTCAAGGCGACCAACGCCCAGCTCGTCGAGCGCGCCCGGACGATCGTGGAGAGCATGGGTGCCTCGGTGGCCACCCCCGACGAGGGGCGCGAGATCCTCGCGCTCAAGCCCCGATGAGCCGGCCAGACAGTCGACCGGCTCCGGCGGACGTCCGGACCGTCACCTGCGTCGGTGCCGGGGTCATCGGCGGCGGGTGGGCGGCGTACTTCCTGGCGCGCGGCTACCGCGTCGTCGCCTGGGACCCGGCCGAGGATGCCGAGGCTCGGCTGCACCACCTCGTCCGCGCGGCCTGGCCGGCGCTGACCGAGCTCGGGCTGGCCGAGGGTGCCGGCCTCGACAACCTCACGGTCGAGCAGGAACTGGCAGTGGCGTGCGCCCAGGCGGACTTCGTCCAGGAGAGCGCGCCGGAGGACCTCGAGCTCAAGCGCACCCTGTTGGCGGACATCGACGCGGCGACGCCGCCCGACGTGGTGATCTCGTCGTCGACGTCGGGCTACGGCATGACCGAGATGCAGGTCCGGTGTGCCCGTCCGGAGCGCACCGTGGTCGGACATCCGTTCAACCCGCCGTACCTGATCCCGCTCGTCGAGGTCGTCGGCGGCGAGGCGACGTCGGCCGACGTGGTGGCGTGGACCTCGGAGTTCTTCCGCCTGGCGGGCAAGTCCGTCATCACCATGGAACGCGAGGTCCCGGGCTTCATCGCCAACCGGCTCCAGGAGGCGCTCTGGCGTGAGGCGCTGCACATGGTGGCGGCGGGGGAGGCGACGGTCGAGCAGATCGACCTGTCGATCACCGACGGCCCCGGTCTGCGCTGGCCGATCCAGGGTCCGATGCTCACCTTCCACCTGGCCGGCGGTCAGGGCGGCATGGCCCACATGCTCGACCACTTCGGCCCCTCCCTGCTGTCGCCGTGGACGCGCCTCGAGGCCGCCGAGCTGACGCCGGAGCTGCGCGACGCCGTCGTCGACGGCTGCGAGCGAGAGGCCGACGGGCGCACCATCGACGAGCTGGTCGCCGAGCGGGACCGCGGCGTGATCGCGGTGCTGCGCGCCCTGGGTCGCGCGTGACCTTCTCGGTCTGGCGGGAGCCGGTCCTCGACGAGTGGATCGACTACAACGGTCACCTCTCGGAGCCCTACTACGTGCTGGTGATGGGGCACGCCACGGACGCGGTGATGGACGCGGTCGGCCTCGGCCCGGAGTACCGGGAGGCCAACGACGCCTCGCTCTACACCGTGGAGGCGCACGTCCGGTACCTCGACGAGGTCTCCGCCGGCGGCAACCTCGAGGTCCGTTCCTCGATCATCGGCGTCACCGGCAAGCTGCTCTGGCTCTGGCACGAGCTGTGGGCCGACGGGCGGCTCCGCGCCACCGAGGAGATCCTGGGCGTCCACGTCGTCGGCGGTCGGTCCGCGCCGCTCCCCGACGACGTCGTCGCCGTCGCTCGCGCGGCCGAGGTGGAGCCTCCCGAGCACGCCGGCCGGCGGATCGGACCGCTGCGCGGCTAGAGGTCCAGGAGGGGACGAGCTCTAGTCCAGCCCCCAGGCGGTCCGGAACTCGTCGGGGGCCATCGTGTCGAGCTGGTTGCGGAGGACGTCCATCAGCACAGCGGCGGCCTCGGGACCGCCGGTCGGGACTCGCAGCTCGGCCAGGCCGTCGTACCGACGCCGCACGACGACGTATCCCTCGCCGGTCAGCTCGAACCGGCCCCCCGTCGTCGCGCACCACAGGTCGAGCACTCCGGCAACGAGGCGGCCGAGCCGACGGACGTGGCGCGGCTCCAGACCCAGGAGATAGACCTCGCCCGCTGCCACGGGTTCGAGGGTGGAGGTCATCTCTGAAGCGTACGGGTGTCACCCGAGCGGCCCCGCACCTGGCGGGAGCGCGAGGAGCTGCTCGGATCGCGGCCCTAGCCCTTCCCGAGCGCGTCGAGGGCGGCCATGTCGTCGTCGCCGAGCGTGAAGCCGGCGACGTGAGCGTTGGCGCGGATCCGCTCCGGGTTCACGGACTTGGGGATGACCACGAAGCCGTGCTGAACGTGCCATCGGATGATGACTTGGGCGGCCGTGCGGCCCTCGCGCTCGGCGATCTGCAGGATCGTCGGGTGGTCGAGCGTGCCGCCACGCAGGGCGCTGTAGCCCTCGAGCACGATGCCGCGCTCGCGGTGCTCGGCCACGGTCGCGGCGTCGTACAGCAGCGGGCTCCACTCGATCTGGTTGACGGCCGGGGTGATCCCGGTCGCCTCGGTGACCTCGTCCAGGAGGGCGGTGTCGAAGTTGCTGACCCCGATCTCGCGGACCAGGCCCAGCTCGCGGGCCTCGCCGAACGCGCGCCAGATGTCGGTGTTGGCCGACCCGTCGCCCGGCCAGTGGATCAGCCACAGGTCGACGTGGTCGGTCTGCAGCAGGTCGAGGCTCTCCTTGAGCGTGTCGAGCTCGCGCCCGGCCTTGCTGGGCGGGCACTTGGTGGTCACGAACACCTCCCCGCGCGGCACCCCGCTCTCCGCCAGCGCGCGTCCGACCTCGCCCTCGTTGCCGTAGACCGTCGCGGTGTCGAGGTGGCGATAGCCCGCCTCGAGCGCCGCCGAGGTGGCACGGACGGCGTCGTCACCCTTGATCTGCCAGGTCCCGAAACCCAGCAGCGGCATCGCCGAACCGGCAGTCAGGGTCACGGTGTCGTCGGGCAGGTCGATCGAGTCCGTCATGCCTTCACCCTAGGCAGGCGGGATCAACCGGCTCCGTCGGAGCCGCTCCCGGACAGACCTCTCCTCGGCACGCCGGATCAGCGGTCGCAGCGTGGCAGGCTTCGCCGGTGACCGAGATGAACCCCGAAGACAGAGACTTCTTCGAGCGCTTCAAGGCGTGGAAGCACCGACCGAAGGACTTCAGCCCCGGCTCGACGACCGACCCGACTCCGCAGCAGGTGTACGACGACCTGATGAAGGGGTCGTTCGCTCCAGCGCTCCGAGCTGTGGGGCTCAAGGGCTCTGGCGGCCGGTTCCAGCTGCCGTCCGACACCTACTGGTCGCAGCTGGGCTTCCAGAAGTCTTCCTACAGCGACTCCAGCGCGCTGGAGTTCACGGTGAACCTGTCGGTCATCAGTCGTGAGGTCTGGGCCGAGCGGGCTTTGACGAAGCCCCATTGGGGCAAGAAGCCAGCGCCCAGCACCTTCTACGGGTCATGGGCTGACCAGGTGCGCATCGGGAAGCTCACCCCGTCAGCCAAGGACCTGTGGTGGCGGCTGAACCGGGGCGATGGTCCGAACCCACTGGCCGAGCAGGTCGTATCCACCCTGCTTGAGCTTGCCGTGCCGTGGTTGATCGCCAAGTCGAACGACTAAGAGCGGCTGCGGGCCGCCTCTGACATCGGCAGGACAGCTCGGATCGCGGCGGATGCGGGCGCTTCACCGCCCCAGTACCGATGCAGGCCGTGCTCGTCCGATCTGGCCAGGGTGAAGCCCGAACCGGTCAGGTCCAGGCTGTGCGTCAGATGTCTGCGCGTGCGGCCGCGCCGATCCGGACGTTGAGGTCGTCGAGCTCGTCGAGCATGTCGCCCACTCCCCAAACCTGGTTGCGCTTGCGGTCGGTCAGCGGCCGCAGCACTTCTGCTTCGACGAGAACGTCGACGGCCCGGTACAGCGCACTGGTCGCCCCGCCCACCCTCTGCTCTACCTCCGCCGCCGAGAAGACCGGCATTGCCGGCAGCACCGCCAGCAGCCGCGCGGTCGCGCTGTCGCTGCGAACTCGCCCGACCGCATCGCGCCATCCCAGCGGAAACTCCGCCATGCGCGCGGCGGTCACTCGAGACTCCTGCGCGGCAAGGCTCGAGGCGCGCGCGAACGCGGCGATGATCGGCTCAGGGTCACCTTCGCGATAGCGGGTCAGTACCTCGAAGTAGGCCTCTCGTCGGGCGACCAGGGCCGAGGCCAGAGGCACCACGACCGTGGTCGTCACTCCACGTCGCCGAAGCACCGCATTGACCAGGGCCCGGCCTATGCGGCCGTTGCCATCCGTGAACGGGTGGATGGACTCGAACTGTGCGTGCGCGATCGCGGCCTGCACCATCGCGGAGAGGTCGTCCCGGTTAGCGAACGCGACCAGGTCGTCCATGTAGCCGTCGACCGTCTCCGGCGGTGGCGGGACGTAGAGGGCGTTGCGTGGGGAGTAGTCGCTGCCGCCGATCCAGTTCTGCATCTCGCGAGTCCGGCCGGCGTACGCCGTCTCGCCCGGATCGCCTTGCATCAACGCGTGGTGTGATCGCAGCACCGCGGCCGTGGTGATGTCACCCCCGCTGATGGAGTCGATGAGTTCCTCCAACGCCACAGTGGCGGCGGCCATCGAGGTCGCCGACTGGTTCGACTCCATGCCGTGGAGTGCGCGGGCGTAGTCGGTGACGTCGGCCTCGACCTGCTCGATCTTGGAGGAAGCGACGGACTCGGTGCGCAGCAGCATCGTGCCCAGCGCACCCAGATGCGCCCCGTGGCTGGTGTCCAGCGCGGCGATCTCGCGCAGGCAGTCTTCGATGCGCGAAGCAAGCTTGGACGGGATCAGTAGGTCGCGGCTGGCGATCTGCGGGGGCAGCCACACCGTGACTTCGCGCAGCATCCGGTCGTCCTTCGTACCGCCTCGCACCGTCTGATGCCATGGCCGTACTTCTCTGCGATGTGCGGGCCATGCCCTGGGCGCCCGGTCGTCGGCGACCCTGTCCACGCTGGACCCCTCCTTTGGATAGTGGCTAAGCGGGAGCGTCGCTCGCTATTCCAGTTTAGCGCCGTAAGTGAGACAGG
The DNA here is from genome assembly GCA_963782035.1 of uncultured Actinomycetota bacterium. GTDB lineage: Bacteria > Actinomycetota > Actinomycetes > Propionibacteriales > Nocardioidaceae > Nocardioides. The sequence goes on along the minus strand of CAWAIW010000025.1, from coordinate 84,914 downwards.
GTTGGCCTTGTCCCCACTTAGGGCCCTACCGCGGCCCAATCTCTCGTCGGTGCCCGATGTCCCCGCGTTGCGCCGGGGACACCGGACCAACACTCGGGGCGTACCGGATCAGGGCACAAGATCCGCGCGGCCGGAGAACTCCAGGGATCCTCGCCGCCGACCCGGGGGAAGGTCGACGGAGAGGATGACCGAGGCGCTTCCAGGCTATGCACGGGGGGAACGCAGCCTGGAAGCCCCGAGATATGCATTGGTTTGCCGCCAGGCGCAGAAGCGCCCCGCGGACCTAACCCCCGGTTGCCTGCGGAGCGCTTGACGCACCACAGTCCGGGGCGTACCAGGGTCCGGGGCACGTGTCCCACGGTTTCGAGAACCCGAAGGATCTCTTGAACCTACGCCCCCCTCGCCTTGAGGGGAAGGACAAACAGCCTGCCGAGACGATCGCTCATCGGGAGATGCGAGCAGATCGCCGGCGCGCTACGTTTTGTCTTCTTGGCAATGTCCTCCGGGCGGTATGACCGGCGGCGCGAAGCGGGTCCGCATTGCGGTTCGGACACGCCGCTGGCTCGCTGAGCGGAGTTCCTTGATCCTGGTCCGGTGAAACGGATCGCTGGCGCGCTGGGCGTTGTCCTCATGGCGATGTCCGCGTGCGGTTTGGCCGGCGGCGCGGGCGGTTCCACAAACACCCCTCCCACAGGGGACGAGACCACACCGGTGCCCACGGGGCTGGAGACTGGCTGCCCACCGTTCATGGATGAGGTTCGCTATCCCGTAGCAGGACACCTCCCAAGCGGCGCCACGAGCGTCCGGCTGTGTCCAGGGCGACCGATCATCGCCTACGACGGCACGCTCTTGGGCATCAGCATCCAACCGCCCGCCGACGTTCTCACCACTCAGGTAGCCGAACTGGTCGACGCGGTCAATGGCCTCGAATCGCCGCCAGCCGACCTGGCATGCCCCGACGACGCAGGACCACGGCTGAACTACTGGTTCCTGTACCCGGACGGGGATGCCCGCGCCGTGACCTTCGAGCTGTTCGGCTGTGACGTCCTCTACGCCGGTCCCGACGACCTCCGCATCGAAGGAGCCACGGTGCCACGCCTGTTTGCCGAAGCCCTTGTGGAACAGCGGCAGAACTCCGCTCCAGCCGAGATGCCCACCTCTCGGGCGGCCTGCGAAGACCTCATGACCCAAGGAACCACTGCCCTTCCGCAGATTCCCGCCGACCTGAAGTCCGTCACGGTGTGTATCACGGACGGGCCCCGCGAAGTCCGGCCCGTCGTGCTGCCCGAGGATCTCGCCTTACGGCTCGAGGACGAGCTCAACAGCGCGGCGCCCGCGACACCCGGTTGCGAAAACTTCGACCGCCAGCCCGCCAAGATCCTCGCCACCAACGGTTGGGGGGACCGGCTCGCCTACTCCCTCGAGCCCTGCGGGCTCGTCTACATTGGGCGCGCAGCCGGCTGGCCCCGAGACAGCGAGCTCGCACTGGCCCTCTCCAGCACCCTGCTCAACGACATCTACTCACTCCCTCGAGAGCCAGGCGTCCGCCTCAACCTGGGCACCACAAAGGTGTCACCACCCGCCACGCCCGGATGATCAAGCGCTAATCGGCATGACCGCCTGAGCCCGCAGGCATGTGCGGTCGCTCGGGTCAGTGTGGTGGTAGGCGATTCGTAGTCCAGCGCGTCCAGAAGTCAGTCAGATCAGCTGCTAGCCAAGTCGCCTTTTGGTCGATGGGACTCCAGTAGTAGACGGCTTCGCTTCCGTCGCGACTGACACAGAATGGGTTCGCCCGTCCCGTCATCGCCGAAGGCAATGAACTCGTGCCGGGATGACTCCTCGATACCGTAGGCAGCCAGATTGCGTCGCGAGAGTTCTTCGACGGTCCAGATCACTTGCCACTCGCCGGGCTTGTCCAGCACGCCGTCCGTCACCTCGTACAGCGCCCGCAGACCTGACGGGATGCTTGCACCCAGACTCTCCTCAACGTGGGCGAGTGCGCCGCTCGGCACTGGAGCAGTCAGGTCATAGCCGTCAGTTACGGTCAACACGGCGAGCCAGTCTGCATCGGCCATCGTCCAAGAATCGCAGACCGGACGCCCGCTCCTCGGCCATGAGCGAGCGCAGCCTCGCCCCGACCTACGGGTGTCGACCCCCGTACGGCCCTCGCCAGCTGTACCCACCGGCGGGCGTGCGGGTGTAGCGCCACAGGCCGGTGGTCTTGGCGCGGTGGTGTCGCCGGCACAGGCAGGCGAGGTTCTCGGGTCGGGTCTGGCCGGCCAAAGAATCGGGTGGGCCGTCGGGGTCGTAGGGGGCGATGTGGTCGAGGTCGCAGGAGCGGGCGTCGCGGGTGCAGCCGGGGAAGACGCAGTGGCCATCGCGCAGGATGACCAGCTCGCGCATCCAGGCGGGCGGGTCGTGGACGTCGACGGCCTCACCCCGTTGCATGTTCACGACCGGGACGATGGTGACCTGGTGGTGCCCGACCCACTCCCGCAGCCGGGCCATCGTGACCGCGCCGAGCTTCTCGACCCGGGCCACCGCGAACACCTCGTCGTCGGTGGGGCGGGGTTCGAGGTCCTCGGCCTCGACGTGGACGTAGAGGCGGACCTTCTCACCGTGCTGGAGGCCGTCGTCCCCGGACTTGGCGGCGCGGACGATCAGGCGCAGGGCCTTGATCTTGCGGACCCCCAACGGGAGTGGTCGCCGTCCAGGAGCAGCTGGTGGGCGACCTCGCCGACCAGGTCGGTCAGCTCGGCCAGCACCAGGGTGTCGCCGGTGGCCTCGAGGTGGCTGGTCCCGACCCACAGGGCCGGGTCCGGGTGGGACAAGGTCACGTCCCACGCGGCCTGCGCGGCCTCCTCACGGTCCTGCTGGGTCTCGGGGTCGGCGGCCGCGACCATGTGGGCGACCAGCCGGTCCACCACCACCGGCCCGCACGCCACCGTCCCGGCGGGCGGCGAGCTGCTCGTCGACCCAGTGCGCCCCGGAGGTCGGGAGGGTGCGGGTCTGCTGGACCACCCGGCGGGCCTGCCAGCCCGGCACCTGCAGTGACCGGACCCGGCGCCACAGCAGCGGGTGCCGGTGCACCAGGTCGAGGGCATCCCCGATCAACGCGGCCGCCGCGGCGGGGCTGATCCCCAGCCGCACGGCGAGGGTCTCGGGGGCGAAGGCCGCGACCTCCGGCGTGCCGTCCCCACCCAGCGTCTCCGGGTGGTGCAGCACCATCAGCGCCGCGCCACCATGGGTTGCGACCCCGGTCTCCTCACAAGCCGGGTGCAGCACCGCCCACTGGTAGGCCAACGCCAGCTTCCGCGCCGCCGCCTCCCGCTCGTCGCGGTCGGCCTCGCGTGATCGCCTCGAGCACACCAGCAGCATCGAGGTCGCCGACCTCGAGACGCTCACCCGGTGCTGCCGTCATGTACCAATCCAAGCACCGGCCACCGACACCCCTCGGCGAGATTTCTCTGTACCCACAGGGCTTCTGGGGCGGAACGGAGACCGCCCGCCCCCGATGCAGACGGGAGCGGGCGGGCCCAGGGACTGGGTAGGTCCCCCCCATCGTGTCCTGGTCCGGCAACGGGGTTTCCGGAACAGGTCGCGACCCTCTGAGCCTACGACCCTGCCGCCTCCCCGCCAAGAGTCGAGCTGGGTCAGGAACGGACGCGGGTGGCCCGGAACAGCACCCAGAGCGCGCCGTCCGCGACGCGCTGCAGCCACCGCTCCGAGCGTGAGCTCACCCCTCCAGGATCCGCCTGAACGGTCCCGCGCGGAGCGGTATCGGGCGATCGGTACCACCGACGGGGGAGGCCGAGTTGACGTTTTGGGGGTACCGTGCCGACATGCCGGTTCCCCCCACCGGGCAGAAGTTGCGTCATGCTCTCGTCACGAGTCTCGTGGCGCTCTTCGCGATCGCCCCCCTCAGTGTCCCCCCGTCCACCCTCGACACCGCCAGCGCCGAACCACGGCCACGCGCCGCGTCGAGCACCCCGGACAACCCGCTGGCTGACCGCCAGTGGGGCGTCTACAAGGGTCCGCTCGAACACTCCTGGCGGGCCTTCCGCCAGGCCCGCGGCTCCCATCGCGCCCAGCTGGCCAAGATCGCCCTGCGCCCGAAGGCCACCTGGTTCGGCCACTGGCTGCGCACCGACCGGGTCCGCAAGAACGTCCAGGACTACATCAGCAAGGTCCAGCACGGCGACCCGGACGCTCTCGTGCAGATGGCCGTGTTCGCCCTCCAGCCCTGGGAGCGGGAGGCGTGTGACCGGCTGCCGACCGCGGCCGAGAAGGACACCTACAAGGGATGGATCGACCAGGTCGCCGATGCGATCGGCCCGGCCCACGTCGCCGTCGTGCTCCAGCCGGACGCGCCGTTCGCCCTGTGCGCGCCCGGCGGGTCCGACGTCTTCCTGGACCTCATGCGCTACGCCACCGAGCGGTTCGAGCAGCAGCCGAACGTCAGCGTGTACATCGAGGTCGGCGCCGCGGACTGGCTGCGCGACAGCGTCGCCAAGGCGCTGAGGATCCTGGTGCCTGCCGGCATCCGGTCCGCGCGCGGCTTCGCGCTCAACAGCACGCACTACGACTCCACCGAGCGCCAGGTGCGGTTCGCGGCCGGGATCTCCCAAGCACTGGCCGCACGCGGCATCCCGGGCAAGTACGCCGTCGTCAACACCGCGCAGAACGGTCGGCCCTTCAAGGGCTACGAGTACGACGGCCCGAACTTCGACAACGCCCGGCCCTGCGTGGACCAGGGCGACTCGCACTGCGTGACGCTCGGCATCCCGCCGACCACCGACGTGGCCGACCCGGCCTGGGGCCTGTCGCCGGAGGCGGCGGCCGATGCGGCGGCGTACGTCGACGGGTACCTCTGGTTCGGGCGTCCCTGGCTCTACAACCAGGCTGCAGGCTGGGACCAGGAGCGGGCCCTCACGATCGCCCGTACCACCCCTTACGCCGGGCCGTAGCCCTCGGTCCCGACGCGCCACTACAGTCACGGCGCATCGGGGCCGTTCCCGGTCCCTTGGGGGAGGGTGAGGGCCACATGGCGAGTGCGAGCGTGACCGGTCAACGATGGCTGGCCGTCGTGATCCTGCTGGTGCTGGGCGTGATGAGCCTGCCGGTCACCGCGGCGTTGTTCGACGGCGAGGGATCGGAGAACTGGATCGTCCCGGTCGCCGTCGCCCTGATGGCCGTGATCGGCGCGATCGTGGGCTGCATGCTCCCGGGCCTCGCGGGTGCCGGCGCCAGCCAGCAGCGCGGCGCGCTCATCGGTGCGGCCCTGGGCGTGGCGATGCTGGTGCTCGGCATCGTGGTGTTCTTCCTGCTGCTGAGCGGTTTCGACGGCGCCTAGACGTCTCTGCCTCGGTCCTCGAGCCGCTCGCGGAGCCCGTGCGCGAGGCCGAGGATCGTCAGCAGGTCGATCGGCCCGCCGCCGTACTCCGCCAGCCACTCGCGGCGGACCGGTCCCAGCCGCACGCGGGACTGCACGCGCGTGCCGGCACGACCGGCGGGGAACAGCACGAGGGCCCAGGTGAAGTCGACGGTGCCGCGGCGCGAGGTGTGCAGCAAGTAGCGGTCCCGGTCCATGGCGGCGAGGGTGAGCGTCGCGTCGCGGCCGCCCCAGTCGGGGATCGTCCCGCCGACCCGGAGGTCCTGGAGCTCCGGGACGATCCGGCGTACGGCGCGACGCGAGGCCGGCACGAACCTCTCGACCGAGCGGGGGAGGTACCAGCCGGCGCGACGCTTGCCCAGCTGCACCAGCCAGGGCCACACCTGTCCCGGTGGTGCCGGAAGGTCGAAGGCGCGGTCCATCTGGACGTCGGCGGCCACGAGGTCGTCGCCGGGGAGCGGTCGCGCGCGCTCGGCAACGGTCGGGGAGACCACCTCGAACGGGCCGGGCACGGTGCCATCATCGTGCTCGGCGAGGTCCCTCACCAACCGGTGAGACAACCTGGGGTCGGGCGTCGCCAGGGGACCGGGTGCGATGCCAGACTGCGACGAAAGCGGTGGGACTGCGACCCGTTCCTGGGACCGATCAGGTTGCTGTCCCGCCGCTGCCGTCCACGGCGCTCAGGTCGAGAGCCGCACGTCGACGGGCATCGAGGGCGGAGGTCCGGCGGCTGAGCCGCCGGTCGAGCACCTCGGCGGCGCGCTCGCCCTGGCCCGAGCGGGCGAGGGCGTAGACGAGCGTGTCCTCGAGAACCTCGCGCTGCGCCATGCTGCCGCCGAAGACGCCGGCCCGGGGGAGCAGGGCAGCCAGCCCGGCCGCCGCCGCCGCGAAGTCACCCTCGACGACCTGCTGGAGGGCGTGGCTCAGCGGCGCCACCACGTCGCGGTAGACGGGGTCGTGGTGGGCCAGCGCGATCGTGCGCAGCGCCGCCAGACCCACGTCGTCACCCTCCGCGGCCAGGCTGACCGCGACGTGCATGGCGATGAAGGCGGTCGGGGGGTTCAGCAGCCACCCGTCGGGTGCGGTCGCGCAGACGTCCCGGCTGGGGAGGCTTCCCTCCCACGTGCCGGTGACGTGACATCGCCACAGCAGGGCACCGGCGTCCACCAGCGCGCGGGACCCGGTCACCAACGGCGGTGCGAGCTCGCGCTCGTAGCGCCGGCGGACCGCGTCCACGTCGCACTGCATCAGCTCGTGCAGAGCGGCATGCCAGGAGAAGTGCGAGCGGTGGTTGGCCTCAGGTCCCCGGCTCTGGATCCAGCCGTCGAGCCAGGGCAGGCCCTCGGTGTGGTTGCCGGTCTCGTAGTAGACGTGGGCCCGGGCGTGCACGGCGTGGCCCGACGACGGCTCCACCGACAGGGCGTACGACGCCAGCTCCTCGGCCTCGCTCCAGCGCTCCTGGTCCTGGCGCACGAAGGCCAGCTGGCCGGCGTACCACCAGTCGTCGCCGTAGGCGCGCCCGAGCCCCTCGACGAGCTCGGCGGTCTGCCGGCCGGAGGTCAGGCCGCCGAAGGCGACGGTCGGGACGGCCACGCTCACGGCCAGGGCGTCACGGGGGAAGAGGCGGATGTGGCGCAGGAGCGCGGCGGCGCCCGTCTCCTCGTCGGAGCGCAGCCGGGTGGTGACCGCGTCGAGGAAGCTGACCTCGCGGTCGTCGAGGTCGCGGTCGGCGGCCGCGGCGTGGGCCGCCTGGAGGGCCGTGCGCCAGGAGCCGACGGCACCCCACTCGTGCCCGAGCAGCGCGAGCGCGGCGTGGGCTTGGGCAAAGCCGGGGTCGGTCGCGACGGCGGCCTCGAGGCCGTCCTCGACGCCGTCCTGGAGGCACAGCAGCCGGCCCATGGCCTGGTTGTAGGCGTCGGCGGCCTGCTTGCTGGCGGTCAGGGTCAGGCCGTAGCGGTCGGTCGGTCGCCGGCGGGTCTCGCCGTGCAGCGCGCGGACGACGGCGCGCGCGATGTCGTAGGCCTGCTCACGGATCTCGGGCATCGCGGTGGTCTCGTAGAGGTTGCCGCGGCGCAGCGTGCCGAGGGCGTAGAGCGGGACGCTGGGCGGCAGGACCCCGAGCACGCGACCGTCGTCGGCGGTGTCGACCCCGAGCCCGGAGGGTCCGGGACGGACGAGGCCGGTACGCGTCAGCGCCGAGAGCAGCGGGTCCTTCGAGGGCGTGGCGACCGGTCCGGTGCAGTTGAGGACCGCGGCCACGGTGACCTCGGTCCCGTCGCTGAGGCCGACGGTCACACCGTCGTCGGTCGGAGTCGCGGTGACGACGGTGCCGGTGTGTCGCACCCAGCGGCCGGCCTCGTCGATGTCGGCGAGCCGGCGCGCGGTGATCGGCGGCATCCGGTGCCGGCCGACCTCCCATCGCCGCGCGTCCTCCTGGAGGAACTCGCGACGGTCGTCCTCGGAGAGCCCGCGCCAGAGCTGGGCGGTGACCGGACGCAGGCCGTCGACGGCCGCCCGCCAGTCGCCGGTCTCCTCGACGGTCCGCTCGACGTGGGCGTCGACCACGGCCCGCAGCTCCTCGAGCGAGCCGAGGCGCGTGATGCCCGGCGGCGGCGGCACCGGCGGCGTGGTCGGCAGCACGTGCCGCGCGGGGGTGAGGTCGTGGCGCGAGACCGTGTGGAGCGTGCGACCCGGACGGTCGGCGGAGATCGCGAGGTCGACCATGGTCAGTCCGGTGCCGACGAGCAGCAGGTCGCCGTCGGGAAGCTCCTGGGCCCACGGGTCGGCGACCAGACGGCCGCTGTCCACGAGGTCGGCGGGCGCCCACTCGACGCCGGGCTGGGCACCGGTCGCCAGCACCACGGCACGGGCGACGACCGTGCCGCCCTCGTCGAGGCGCACGACCAGCCGGTCGCCGCGTCGGTCGATGCCGAGGACCCGGGCCTGGCGGCGTACGAGGCGGGCGTTGGCGGGGTACTCCGCGGCGGTCTGGAGGATGCCCTCGACGTACTCGCCGTACACGCGCCGCGGGACGAAGTCCTGGGGCTGGGCGGCGCGGTCGTGGTGCTGGCGGACCCACCGGTAGAAGTGGTCGGGGTCGCGCGGGAACGCGCTCATGCCGCTCGCCGGGACGTTGAGCAGGTGGCGGTCGTCGGTGGTGGAGTACGCCGTGCCGCGCCCGGTGCGCGGGCTCGGGTCCACCAGCTCGACGCGGAAACGGGACGAGAGCCCGGTCACCAGGTGCGCCGCCGTCAGCGCTCCGCCGGCGCCGGCGCCGACCACGACCACGCAGCAGTCGCCCTCGCCACCGCTCATCACGCCACCACCCTCATTGTCTACCGATTCAGAAGACTTACGCTAGCAGGGAACACCACGCCTTCAGCGAATCGTCGCGGCATGTTCTGCCGGGCGTCGCCGGGGGTATCCGGTAGCAAGAAGTGTGCTCCTGAAGGAGTCGGACAGACGGAGGGTAACCTGTGCGGGACGGGCGTCGGGGCCGTGTCGGGTCAGGTTTCGGGGGAGCGATGAATCGGCCATTTGCCAGGCATGACGAGCAACCGGGGGTGCAGCGCCTCGGCGGCGTGCTCGCGCGCCGGTTGACCGTGCTGGCCGTCCTCGCGCCCCTCACCGTCATCGCGTCGTCGGGGCTGATGCGCGCCGCACCTTCCTCGCCGATCGAGCGCGTTGCCCTGGGCGCCGCTCCGGCCGAGGCCGCACCGCCGACCTCCGCCCCGGTCCCGACACTGCCCGGCCTCGTCCGGGCGCCGGCGTCGGTCTCCGACCGGGTCCGCGACGAGTTGCCCGGCCTCGGGGTGGTCCTGGACGCCCGGTTCGCGGCGGTCGAGGCGATCCCGGCACGTGCCCTGTCGGCGTACCAGCGTGCCGAGACCGTGATGAGCACCGCCGACCCGTCGTGCCACGTCTCCTGGCAGCTCATCGCGGCGATCGGCAAGGTGGAGAGCAACCACGGTCGGTACGGCGGCGCGCTGATGACCGCCGACGGCATCGTGCACCCCTCCATCACCGGGCCGCGGCTGACCGGGCACGGTCAGACCTCGCGCATCACCGACACCGACGCGGGAGCTCTCGACGGCGACGCGAGGTACGACCGGGCCGTCGGACCGATGCAGTTCATCCCGTCCACCTGGACGCTCGTCGGCGTGGACGCCGACGGTGACGGCCGGCGCGACCCCCAGGACATCGACGACGCCAGCCTGGCGACCGCGGTGTACCTCTGCAGCGGCACCGACGACCTCGCGACGACCGCCGGCCAGCGCTCCGCGGTGCATCGCTACAACCACAGCAAGGCCTACGTCGACCTCGTGCTGTCGATCATGGACGGGTACCTCCGTGCGGGCAGCGCGATCGTCAGCGTCCTCAGCGGCCCGGGGTACCTGCCGCCGGTGGGGGTTCCGACGGACGACCCGACCACTGGGACCTCGGGGCCGACGCCCTCCGGTGAGCCGACGTTCGAGGTCGTCCCCACCAAGTCGCCGACCACTCACCCGACCAAGGAGCCCACGGGTACGCCGACGGCTTCGGTGACGCCGACGCCGTCCGTGACGCCGACACCGACGCCGACCCGACGCCGTCCGCGACGCCGTCCGTGACGCCGTCGGTGGTGCCTTCGGCCACGCCGACGACCGCGAAGCCGACGTCCGAGTCGACCTCGGAGGCGACGCCGACCGTGGTGCCCAGCGGCACGCCGACCGAGACCGTCAAGCCGACCGTCGAGCCCACCGCCGAGCCCACCGCCGAGCCGACGACCACGGCCACGCCCACCGACCCGGTCGACCCGGGTGACCGCGACGTGCCCGACGAGCTGCTCTTGGCCTGGGCCGACTGCCTGACGGCCGGCGTCGTCCCGACCGACCTGGTCGCGATGTCGGCCTGCCTGGTCCAGGCGACCGGCCTTCCCGCCGACGACCCGGACCTCCTGGCCCTCCTCGCCAACCCGCCCGTCACGCCGCCCACCCCGACCAAGCCGGCCCCCCAGGGTCGCCGTCGGCGACCCGTGGTCTGAGCCGGCCCGTCGCGCCCGAGCGGTGGTGACTTGGCCACCGTTTCTCGGCCGGAAACGGTGGACAGCTCACCGCTGCCCCGGGTCACGGCCGATCAGCGGTGACTTAGCCACCGTCCGCAGGCTCGAAACGGTGGACAGCTCACCGCTGCCCCGGGTCACGGCCGATCAGCGGTGACTTAGCCACCGTCCGCAGGCTCGAAACGGTGGACAGCTCACCGCTGCACCGGGTCACGGCCGATCAGCGGTGACTTAGCCACCGTCCGCAGGCTCCAAACGGTGGACAGCTCACCGCTGCCCCGGGTCACGGCCGAGTCGCGGTGACTCAGTGTTGGTCTCCAGTTCTCGAACCAACACTCACGCACCTCCGACCCGCAGAAACCGACCCGCAGAAACCGACCCTCACGCACCGCCCGACCGGCGCGCGAGGGGCCGGCGGGCGGGCTACGCGCCCGTCATCACCCCGACCGGCGTCCGGGTGAAGCCGGGGAACACCGCCGAGGTCGAGGCACCGAAGCGGGAGGCGACCACCTCCGACAGCACCGACCGGTAGTCGGTGGTGACCAGGAGGTCGCCGTCGAGGGTGTTGCTGAGTCCCGGCCAGCGGCCGTAGTAGGTGCCGCCCTTGACGCCGGCGCCGGCCACGAACATCACGTTGCCGTAGCCGTGGTCGGTGCCACCGCTGGAGTTCTCCTGCACGCGCCGACCGAACTCGCTGATCGTCACGACCGTCACGCGATCGCCCCACGTACCGAGGTCGGTCAGGAAGGCGGTCAGGGAGTCGGCCAGCCCGGTGGCGTTCTGCACCAGCAGCCCGCCGCCCACGTTGCCCATGTCGGTGTGGTGGTCCCAGTCGCCCTGGTCGACGGTGAGCACCGCGACGCCGACGTCGGACTTGATGACGCGGGCCACTTCCTTGAGGGCCCGCCCGAGGTCGTTGCCCGGGTACTCGGCGCCGTGCTCCGGCTGGTCCGAGCTGTCCTTGACCACCTGGAAGGAGTCCAGGGCGCCGAACGTCGACCGCATCGAACGGCCCAGTCCGGACTGCTCGGTGTCCCACAGCGTGTGCAGCGACATCATCCGGCGGTTGCCGGACGCGCCGTCGTCGTCACCGGCGACGCCGAGGGACCCGACGCTGGCCGCGGACATGACCGGCTGCGGACCGTACAGCGACGCGGGCGCGACACCGGTGCCCATGCTGAGGCCCTGCAGCGGGTTGGAGTCGGCGTCGGTGCCGACGAGACGGTTGAGCCAACCGGACCGGACCGACGACCCGGGGTTGGCGTCCTCGACCTCCTCCATGGCGGCGAAGTGCGACCGGTTCGGGGCCGGGAGGCCGGTGGCGTGCACGGCGGCCACCTTGCCGGCGGTCCAGAACGGCAGCAGCGGCTCGAACGCCGGGTGCAGCCCGAACATGCCGTCCTTGGCCAGCAGGACGTCGGGGGCGATGGCGATGCTCGGACGCGCGGCGTAGTACGCCGGGTCGGCGTGCGGCACGACGAGCGAGAGGCCGTCGCACGCGCCGCGCAGGGACACCACGACGAGCACCGCGGGAGCGGACGCGGCCGACGCCGGTGACGCGGTCACCACCGCCGTGCCGAACAGCGTCGTGGAGGCGCCGGCGGCCAGCGCGGTCTTGAGCAGCCCGCGCCGGCTCATCGCGGCGTACTCGGGGCAGCAGTAGTTGTCGTCCATGCCAATCATCGGGCCGGTCACCTGCTCATGAATTCGGGGGAGTCGAGGAAGGTGGTGAGCACCCGGCCCATGCCCCACTGGACGAGCTCGTGCTCGGGGTCGATGACCTCGTGCTTGGAGTACCCCGTGACCTGGCAGCAGGCCTTCACCATGCGGTCGCTCGCGCGGGTGTGCAGGATCTCGCGGGAGAGGTGGTCGACGAGGTCCACGAACTTCACCCGGACCTTGGGCAGCCAGTCCTTGGGCTCACGGAAGTGCACGCCCTTGGTCGGCCACCAGCCGTTGCTCACGGTGTAGTGGACGTTCATCGACGCCATCAGCCGGCCTGGGGCCGACCACGAGGTGTTGTCGATCGGCTGCCCGTCCGGCCGTGGCCAGGCCAACGGGTAGATCCCGATGCTGCCGGCCTGCCACAGGAGGGCGTTCACACCGGAGTCGTCGCTACGCGGCCGGTCCATCCGGATGTCGAGGGCGCGGTACGTCGCCACGATGTCCTCGCCGGGATCGCGGACCTTCTTCCCGGCCGCCCGCTGGAACTCCCGCGATCCCACGAGGGCACGCAGCACGGGGGCGATCTCGGTGTCGTTCTTGCGGTAGACCTTCGCGAGGTGGTTCACGAGGGCCGCCGACGGGTCGTCGCGGACGAACTTCACCGCGAGCTTCCAGGCGATCCGGCGCGCCGTGTCCGGGTGGTGGGCGAGGTAGTCGAGGTAGCGGCGGGTGAGGCCCTGCCCGTCCTTCTTCTTGTTCTTGTCGCGGAAGCCCAGCACCTTGACGGACCCGCGCCAGTGCTCCTCGGGGTCGTACAGGGACTGCCAGGTCTCCCACATGTCCACGGTGTAGCCGGTGAGGATCCGTGCGGACGCCTTCACGTCGTCCTCGCCGTAGTTGCCCTGCCCGACGGTGTGGCACTCGAGGAGCTCGCGGCCGAGGTTCTCGTTGGGGTGCCGCTTGGTGGACTCGGCCTGGTTCAGGTAGATCAGCATCGCCGGGTGCGTGGCCGCTCCCGCGAGCAGGTCGGAGAACCGGCCGAGGGCGTTCTCCCGGATCCGGTCGCCGTAGTCCGCGCGGTAGGTGAACTGCGCGTCGCCGTTGACCGGCACGTTGAAGTGGTTCTCCCAGAACTCGGTCATCAGCTCGAGCACGGGCCGGTTGGTGCGGATCCGGCGCTGCAGCGCGCGACGCTGGTAGTTGGCCATCACCTCCCAGCCGCCCTGGACCTGCGTGATCTGGCGCTGCCACAGCTTCGAGGGGGAGTACGTCAGCTCCGGCCACCAGGCGTCGACCTTCTTGGCGGCGCGGTCCTCGACCGACGCCGGCCTCAGCTGCGCGTCGAACCAGGCCCCGGCCCCGCCGGACTTGCGGACCGCCTTCGCCAGGTCCGGCGTCAGCCCGTAGGAGAAGCGCGTCGCGAGGTGGCGATCGGGGTCGGACAGCAGCGGCGGTCCGTCGTGCTTGCCGGCGTACGACGGGGGAGCCGTCGTGACCGCCACGGCCGAGGCCGCGAGGGCCCCGCCGACGAGGGCGCGACGGCTCGAGGGGAGTGAGGTCATGAGGGTGCTCCGAGTGCTGGGGGTGCCAGCATCGTAGGGTCCCGCACGCTCGTCCGGACAGGGAATCGGGTGGGGAAATCGTCCGGCGCACGGTGGCGCACTACAGTGACCGCACCCCGTTCCCGCACCCGAAGGACACCCACGCCGCCCATGGACGGCCCTCAACATCGGCCCCACCGCACACCCGGGGACCGCCGATGACCGCGTGGCTCCTGCTTGCGGCCTCGCTCGTGCTGATCGCCGCGTGCGGCGTCTTCGTCGCCGCCGAGTTCGCCTTCGTGACCGTCGACCGGTCCAAGGTCGAGCAGGCCGCCGCCGAAGGTGACGCGAGCGCGAAGGGCGTCCTGACCGCGCTACGGACCCTCTCGACGCAGCTCTCCGGCGCGCAGGTCGGCATCACGGTCACCAACCTGGCGATCGGCTTCCTGGCCGAACCGGCCATCTCCGAGCTCATCGGCCCACCGCTCGAGGGCTGGGGGGTGCCCGAGGGCGTCGTGCACCCCCTGGCCGTCGGCCTGGGCCTGGTGATCGGCTCGATCCTGACCATGATCTTCGGCGAGCTCGTCCCCAAGAACCTCGCCATCGCCAAGCCGATGGAGACCGCGCGCGCCACCCAGCGGTTCATGCGGATCTTCACCATGATCAACACCTGGCCCATCAAGCTGCTCAACGGGTCGGCCAACGCGGTCGTCCGGGCGCTCGGCATGGAGCCTCAGGAGGAGCTGCGCTCGGCCCGGTCGTCGACCGAGCTCGCCTCGCTCATCGCGCGCTCCGCCGACCAGGGCACCCTCGACGCGGACACGGCCGAGCTGATGGAGCGCTCGGTGGAGTTCGGGCAGCGGACGGCCGGCGAGATCATGACCCCACGCGTGCGCACGATCAGCCTGGAAGCCGGTGACCGTGCCGTCGCGGTGCTGGAGGCCGCCCGCCAGTCCGGCCACTCACGCTTCCCGGTCCTGGACCAGGACGAGAACGTCGTCGGCACCGTGCACGTCAAGCACGCGGTCGCCCTGCCGCCCAACGAGCGCTACACGACACGGGTCAAGCACCTGATGGTCAAGCCCATCATCGTGCCCGACACCCTGCGCCTCGACCCCCTGCTCTCCCTGTTGCGCAAGGACGGCTTCCAGCTCGCGATGGTGCTCGACGAGTACGGCGGCCACGCCGGCATCGTGACGCTCGAGGACGTCGTCGAGGAGATCGTCGGCGACATCGCCGACGAGCACGACGTGCGATCGCAGCACGCCCGCCAGCTGCGCGACGGCTCCTGGTCGCTGTCCGGCCTGCTGCGCCCCGACGAGGTCGCCGACCTCACCGACGTCGAGCTCCCGGAGGACGAGGACTACGACACCATCGCCGGCCTGGTCCTGCAGACCCTGGGCAAGGTGCCAGAGGTCGGCGACGTCGCCGAGGTGTGGGTGCCCGACCGGGGCGCCGAGCCCGGCAACGACTCGCACGAGCCCGCCCGCCGGCTGGCCGCCCTCACCGTGACCCACATGGACGGGCTGCGCATCGACCGGGTGGCGCTGAAGGTCCTCACCGGCGACGCGGCCGAGCCGCCCACGCACGACGCCGGCGGTGAGCGCCGGTGAACAGCGTCGGCGCCATCGTCCTGGCCCTGTTCCTCCTGCTGGGCAACGCGTTCTTCGTGGCCGCGGAGTTCGCCCTCGTCTCCGCGCGGCGTACCCAGATCGAGCCCCGCGCCGAGGCCGGCAACCGCTTCGCACGCAACACGCTGCGCGCCATGGAGAACATGTCGGAGGTCATCGCGGTCAACCAGCTCGGCATCACCGTGTGCTCGCTGGTCCTCGGCGCCGTGGCCGAGCCGACCGTGGCGCACCTGATCGAGCCGGTCGTGGGGGCCCTGAACGTGCCGGAGTCGTTCCTGCACCCGGTGGCGTTCGTGATCGGCCTGGCGATCGTCGTCTACCTGCACGTGGTGATGGGGGAGATGATCCCGAAGAACATCGCCCTCGCCGGCCCCGACCGGGCCGCGCTCGTGCTCGGCACGCCGGTGTGGGCCATCGTCACCGTCATGCGGCCCGTCATCCGGGTGATCAACGCCGTGGCGCGCCGGCTGCTCCGCGTGGTCGGCGTGGAGCTGATGGACGAGGTGAGCTCGACCTACACACGCGAGGAGGTCGCCGCGCTCGTCGAGGAGTCGCGGGGCGAGGGCCTGCTCCAGGCCGACGTGTACGACCGGCTGGCGGGGGCTCTCGGGTTCACCGAGCGCACCGTCTCGGCCGTGCTGATGCCACCGGCCTCGCTGACCACGGTGCCCCGCACCGCCACGGTGGCCGAGGTGGAGGACGCCTGTGCGGTCACCGGGTTCAGCCGGTTCCCCGTGACCGGCGAGGACGGCGACCTGGTGGGCTACCTCCACATCAAGGACGTGCTCGAGCCCGACGAGACCAAGCGGGACCGCGTGATCGAACGGCGGTGGATCCGGCCCTTCGCGCCGGTGCGTGCCAGCGACTCCCTCCACGACGTCCTGGAGATCCTCCAGCGCCGCGGCTCCCACCTGGCGTCGGTCGCCGACGACGACGGGGCCTTCGTGGGCCTGGCCACCCTCGAGGACGTCATCGAGGAGCTCGTGGGCGAGATCCGCGACGCCGCACACCTGGACGAGTAGGGACGAGGGACCGCGCCGCCCGCCCCGGTTGTGGGGTCCGCGGCACCCCGCCGGATAGGGTTGGGTCGCGGCGGGGGTGGCCTTCCCGGGAGGCTGCGTGCCCCCGCCTCGAGCGATTGGCCACTCACGAGGATGCAGGTCACGGTGGAGGACGAACCGACGCGCACCAGCCGTGTGTGGACGCTGCCGAACCTGCTCAGCATGATCCGCCTCGCCGGCGTCCCCGTGTTCCTCTGGCTGGTGCTCGGCCCGGAGGCCGACGCCTGGGCGCTCGCGCTGCTGATGGTCTCCGGCTTCACCGACTACCTCGACGGCTGGCTCGCGCGCAAGCTCGACCAGACCTCGACGCTGGGCCAGATCCTGGACCCCGTCGCCGACCGCCTCTACATCCTGGCCGTGGTCGTCGGTCTCGGGCTGCGGGACATCATCCCGTGGTGGGTGATGCTCGTCCTGCCGCTGCGCGACCTGCTCTTGTGGGTGCTCGTCCCGCTGCTGCGCACGCGCGGCTTCAGCGCGCTCCCCGTCCACTTCCTCGGCAAGGCCGCGACGTTCAACCTGTTGTACGCCTTCCCGTTGCTGCTGCTCGGTGACGGCGAGGGTGTGGTTGCCACGCTGGCCAAGGTGTTCGGCTGGGCCTTCGCCTGGTGGGGGATCGGCCTCTACTGGTGGGCCGGGGTGCTGTACGCCTACCAGGTCTTCAAGCTGCTGCGGACCACGGAGCGTTACCAGCCGCAGCGGGTGGGCGAGGTCGGCGAGGTCGGCGATGCCTAGGACCCGGATGCCTGAGACCCAGATGCCTGAGACCCAGACCCGCCCGGACCTGCCCGACCAGGTGATGATGCCGCTGCTGGACCGGATCGTCCGGCAGTCCCTCGACGAGGACTACCGCGTCGTCGCCGCCCGCACCGCGCAGCGCCAGGCGCAGCGCCACGCCAAGGGCCGGCGTCACCTGCCCCCGGCGCCGCCGCGCGTGCGACCGCGTCGCGTGGCCGCGGTCGTGATGGCGGTGTTCGGCGTGCTGGTCGGGATCGCCGCGGTGCAGACCTCCCAGAACGCCCCGGAGGCGAGCGCCGGCCGCGCCGGCCTCATCGACCAGATCCAGGCCCACCGGGCGACCGTCACCCGCCTCCAGGGGAGGTTGGACCGCCTGCAGACCGCGATCGCGGGAGAGCGCGGCGCCCTCGCGCAGAGCACCGAGGACGGCCAGGTGCTCGCCACCCGCATCGCCAGGGTCGGCGAGCGCGCCGGGTTCGCGGCCGTGCGCGGTCCAGGGGTGCGCATCAGGCTCGACGACACCCCGAACGGCGACCTCACCCAGGTGGTGCGGGCCTCCGACCTGTCCGCGCTCGTCGACGGGCTCTGGAGCGCCGGCGCCGAGGCCATCGCCGTGAACCGCAGGCGGATCACCCCGCTGACCGCCTTCAGCAACGTGGGGCTGGCCGTGCACCTCGGCGGCGTGCCCCTCGTGGCGCCGTACACGCTCGAGGTCATCGGCAACCCCGACACCCTGCCCGCGGAGCTGCTGGACAGCTCGTTCGGGCAGCGGTTCTACTCGCTGAAGCAGAGCCTCGGCTTCCCCTTCGACATCAAGAGGGTCGACGACCCCATGTCGTTGCCGGCCGGGCCCCTGCCGGACCACCAGCTCGTCGTGCGCCAGCAGGGCGACGACGGCGGCAACCGGCCGCAGACCGACGGGGAGGTGAGTGCGCCGTGATCGCCGCTCTCGGACTGCTGATCGGCATCGTGCTCGGGCTCTTCTACCCGCCGGACGTCCCGGCCGGGCTGGAGCCCTACCTGCCGATCGCCGTCGTGGCGGCCCTCGACGCGGTGTTCGGCGGGTTGCGCGCCTACCTGGACGGCATCTTCGACGACAAGGTCTTCGTCGTCTCGTTCTCGAGCAACGTCGTGATCGCCGCGGCCATCGTCTACCTGGGCGACCAGCTCGGGGTCGGCGGCCAGCTGTCGACCGGCGTCATCGTCGTGCTCGGCATCCGGATCTTCTCCAACGTCGCCGCGATCCGCCGGCACCTGTTCCATGCCTGAGGCCGGCGAGAGCGGGCGGGGCCGGATGCGCGTGGCGCTGCTGCACCCCGGTCGCCGACAGGTCGTGGTCGCGCTGCTGCTGGCGATCGTGGGGTACGCCGCGGTCGTGCAGGTGCGCACCAACGACGTCGACGACAGCTACTCCAGCCTGCGCGAGCAGGACCTGATCGACGTGCTGTCCGGCCTGGCCGGGGCGTCCCAACGGGCCCGCAACGAGGTCGACCGGCTCGAGCGCGTCAAGCGCGGACTCCAGAGCGACTCCGAGCGCCAGGCCGAGGCGCTCGCCCAGGCCCAGCAGCAGGCCGACACCCTGAGCATCCTGGCCGGCCTGGTCCCGGTGACCGGCCCGGGCATCCGGATCACCATCACCGAGGAGACCGGCCCCGTCGACATCGACTCCGTGCTGGACGCCATCGAGGAGCTGCGTACCGCCGGCGCCGAGGCGATCCAGCTCAACGGCAAGGTCCGGGTGGTGGCGCAGAGCTCGTTGTCCGACGCCGTCGGCGGGTTCTCGGTCGACGGGACGCTGCTCTCCTCGCCGTACGTCATCGACGTCATCGGCGACCCGCACGGCCTGCACGGTGGGATGGACTTCAAGGACGGCCCCTCCTCGCAGCTGCGCGACGACGGGGCCGAGGTCGACATCGACGAGCTGGAGACCATCGACATCGAGTCGGTGGTCGAGCAGGACAGGGCGGAGTTCGCCCAGCCCAACTGATTCGCTAGGTTCGGTCCGGACCGTCCGCGGCACGTGAGGAGTCACCGGTGTATCCCGACGACCTGAAGTACACGACCGAGCACGAGTGGGTGCGCAGCCCCGGCGAGACGGAGGGGTCGGTGCGGGTCGGTATCACCCACTTCGCGCAGGATGCCCTGGGTGACATCGTCTACGTCTCCCTGCCCGAGGTGGGGGAGGAGCTCCAGGCCGGCACGACCTGCGGCGAGCTCGAGTCCACGAAGTCGGTCAGCGACCTGTACGCCCCCGTCTCCGGCACCGTCGTGGCCCGCAACGAGGCCCTCGACGCGACCCCGGAGCTCCTCAACAACGACCCGTACGGCGGCGGTTGGCTCTTCGACGTGACCGTCAGCGACGCCTCCTCGCTGGACGCGCTGCTCGACTCCGCGGCGTACCAGGCGACGCTCGAGGGGTGAGGTTCCCGAACCCGTTGAACCCCGGTTGAAGCACAGGGGTCGGCTGGTAGGTTCGGACGAACCATCACCCTCAACCGCCCGCTGAGGGTTGCTGCCGGAACCTGACGACTCGAGGAGTGCCGCCGATGCCGTTCTGCACCGCCTGTGGCAAGCAGAACCCCGACGACGCCCGCTTCTGCGCCCGCTGCGGCACGAAGCTGGCCGCCGACGGCGGGTCCACCGACGCCTCCGGTGAGCCGTTCCTCGACGAGGCGACCGCGACGATCAGCATCGGCACGCCCGAGAAGGCCGACACCTCCGACCGGCACCTGAGCCCGGTCGACGCCGCGGCCGTCGACGCCCTGCCGCCGGGCAGCGCCATGCTCGTCGTGCAGAAGGGTCCGAGCGCCGGCAGCCGCTTCCTGCTCGACCAGGACGAGGTCACCGCCGGTCGCCACAACGACAGCGAGATCTTCCTCGACGACGTGACCGTGTCGCGCCGTCACGCGGTGTTCACCCGTGAGGGCGCGGAGTTCACCGTCGCCGACGCCGGCAGCCTCAACGGCACCTACGTCAACCGCGACCGCATCGACAAGGTCACCCTGAAGGACTCCGACGAGGTGCAGATCGGCAAGTACCGCCTGGTGTTCTTCACCGGTCACACCGGCGCCGCAGCGGCGGGCTGACCCGCTCGATGGCCGAGCACGGGGACGGGGCCGGTCCGATGGCCGGTCACGGGATGGGGCAGCGGGCGGAGTCCCGCGGCGCCCGCATGAACATCGGGCAGGTGCTCGACGAGCTGCGTCCCGACTACCCGGGGGTGACGATCCCCAAGATCCGGTTCCTGGAGGACAAGGGGCTGATCAAGCCCGAGCGCACGCCCTCGGGGTACCGCAAGTTCTCCGACTCCGACGTCGACCGGCTCAGGTACGTGCTGCGCATGCAGCGCGACCACTACCTCCCCCTCAAGGTGATCGGCGAGCACCTCGAAGCGATCGACCGCGGACTGGAGCCGCCGCCGGTGGACCCCGTGGTGCCGACGGTGCCCAAGGTCTCGCTGGCGGCCGACGGCCTGCCCAGCGCCTCGTCGTTCGCCCGCCGCGACAACCTCCGGCTCTCCCGCAACGAGCTGCTGAAGATCGCCGAGATCACCGGTGACCTGCTCGACCAGCTCGAGCAGTACGGATTGATCACCCCGCTGCGCGGCACGGGCCACTACGACACCGACGCCCTCGTGATCGCCCAGACCGCCCGTGAGCTGGCCGACTTCGGCTTCGAGCCCCGCCACCTCCGCGCCTTCAAGACCGCCGCCGACCGCGAGGTCGGTCTCGTCGAGCAGGTCGTCGCCCCCCAGCGCCGCGGCCGCGACGCCTCCGCCCAGGCCCGCGCCGACGAGACCGTCTCCGAGATCGCCGCCCTCTCGGTCCGCCTGCACGCCACCCTCGTGAAGTCCGGCCTGAAGCGGGGGTGAATCGGCTCGGACGTGATACCCGGTGCACCGGGTATCACGGCCACGTTCCAGGGGGTTGCAACCCCCTGGAAGTGGCCGAAACGCCCAGGAAGCTGGGCGTCCCACCCCCGGAGTAGGGTTGACGAGTGCGCGAGGTCGACGTCATGGGAGTCAGGGTGGAGATGCCCTCCAACCAGCCGATCGTGCTGCTGCGCGAGGTGACGGGGGAGCGGTACCTGCCGATCTGGATCGGCGCGGTCGAGGCGACCGCGATCGCGTTCGCCCAGCAGGGCGTCGTGCCTCCGCGGCCGCTGACCCACGACCTGATGAAGGACGTGCTCGAGGCCACGGGCCAGGAGCTCGCCGAGGTGCAGATCACCAACATGGAGAACGGCGTCTTCTACGCCAACCTCGTCTTCGGTTCCGGCGTCGAGGTGGGAGCCCGGCCGAGCGACTCCATCGCGCTGGCCCTGCGGACCGGCAGCCGGATCGTGTGCTCCGAGGAGGTCCTCGACGAGCTCGGGCTGGCCGTGCCGGCCGAGCAGGAGGACGAGGTCGAGCGGTTCCGCGAGTTCCTCGACCACGTCACTCCCGAGGACTTCGAACGCACCGATGGATAACCCTCAACTTGAGGTTGAGGGTTGCGACACGCCGGGTGAGTCTTTGACCACCCTCAGGCTGAGCCCTACCTTGAACTGTCTTCGGTGTAACTCCACCGCTGTGGTCCGCCCGGGTTAGCCTGGGAGAGATCCGGTCTTCCCCGGGAGTGCACGTAGCGGAGCGGACCCTTTGAGGAGCAGCACGTGAACGAGCACGAGCAGCACAACCCAGGAGACCAGCAGGTCGTGAAGGCCACGGAGGCCGCCGAGGAGCAGGGTCTGCTCTTCACCGACGACGTCTCGCCGCTGCCCAGCGACCTCGGCTACCGCGGCCCGACGGCCTGCAACGCCGCCGGCATCACCTACCGCCAGCTCGACTACTGGGCGCGCACCGGCCTCGTCGAGCCGACCGTCCGGTCGGCCACCGGCTCCGGCAGCCAGCGCCTCTACTCCTTCCGCGACATCCTCATCCTCAAGATCATCAAGCGCCTCCTGGACGCCGGCATCTCGCTGCAGCAGATCCGCTCGGCCGTCCAGCACCTGCGCGAGCGCGGCACCGACGACCTGACGCGCGTCACCTTGATGAGCGACGGCGCCACGGTCTACGAGTGCACCAGCAACGACGAGGTCATCGACCTCCTCCAGGGTGGTCAAGGCGTCTTCGGCATCGCGATCGGCGGCGTCTGGCGCGAGATCGAGGGCACGCTCGCCGAGCTGCCGAGCGAGCGCTCGATCGACGAGGAGCCGACCGCGACGACCGCCGGCGACGAGCTCGCCGCGCGCCGGATGCGCCGCACCAGCTGACCCCACCACCACGTCTCCTAGGCGGCCCGCGTCCCTCGTGACGCGGGCCGTTTGGTGTCTGCCGACCGCATCCGGTGTCGTTGCGGCCCTCGCAACACCGCGGTGGTACGTTGGCGGACGAACAGCAGCCGGTGATCCCGCGCGGGAGAGTCTGGACACCAGCGCCGAAGGGGCAATTCCTCCCCGGAACCTCTCAGGCACCAGGACCGCGCGGACCAGGCAGCTCTGGAGCGGTACGTCGGCCACGGATCACGAGTCCGGGCCGGCGCGCGGTGACAGAGGGGGAGGCCACCTAGACCCGACCGTCGAGGAGCCTTTCGTGAACCACCGACCCCCGCTGGCAGACCTGGCCTCCGCCATCCCCTTCGCCGACCGGCACATCGGGCTGCACGCCGACGACGTCGCGACGATGCTCGACACGGTCGGCTACGAGTCGCTCGAGGCCCTGATGGCCGAGGCGGTGCCGGCGGCGATCCGCACCGAGACCCTCGACCTCCCGACTGCGGCCTCGGAGCAGCAGGCCGCCGCCGAGCTCCGCGCGCTGGCCGCGAGCAACCGGCCCGCCGAGCCGATGATCGGGCTGGGCTACCACGGCACCCTCACCCCGGGCGTGATCCGGCGCAACGTGCTCGAGGACCCCAGCTGGTACACCGCGTACACGCCGTACCAGCCGGAGATCTCCCAGGGCCGGCTCGAGGCCCTCATCAACTTCCAGACCGTGGTCGCCGACCTCGCGGGCCTGCCGACCGCCAACGCCTCGCTGCTCGACGAGGGCACCGCGGCCGCGGAGGCGATGACGCTCGTACGCCGCGGCAACCGCAAGGCGTCCGGCCCCTTCGTGGTCGACGCCGACTCCCTGCCGCAGACCATCGACGTGGTGCGCACCCGCGCCGAGGCGATGGGCATCGAGGTGGCGGTCGCCGACCTCACCGACGGCCTGCCCGACGGGGAGCTGTCGGGGCTGCTCATCGCCTACCCCGGCGCGTCCGGCCGCATCGTCGACCCGCGTCCCCTGATCGAGGCGGCCCACGAGCGTGACGCCCTCGTCGTCGTCGCCTCCGACCTCCTCGCCCTGACGCTGGTCGAGGCCCCGGGCACGCTCGGCGCGGACGTCGTGATCGGTTCGTCCCAGCGGTTCGGCGTCCCGCTCTTCTACGGCGGCCCGCACGCCGGCTTCATGGCAGTGGCCGCCGGGCTCGAGCGGCACCTGCCCGGACGCCTCGTCGGCGTGTCCGTCGACGTCGAGGGCCGCCCGGCGTACCGCCTCGCCCTCCAGACCCGCGAGCAGCACATCCGCCGCGACAAGGCGACCTCCAACATCTGCACCGCCCAGGTGCTGCTGGCGGTGGTGGCCTCGATGTACGCCGTGTACCACGGTCCCGAGGGGCTCGCGGCGATCGCCCGGTCGGTCAACGGGAAGGCCCGGAGCCTGGCCGCGTCCCTGGGCGCCGGCGGGGTCGAGGTCGTGCACGACCACTTCTTCGACACCGTCCTGACCCACGTCCCTGGCCGGGCCGCCGACGTCGTCCGGGCCGCGCGCGAGGGGGGCGTTCAGCTGCGCCTCGTGGACGAGGACCACGTGGGCATCAGCGTGGGGGAGACCGCAACCGGACCGTCGCTCGACGCGGTCCTCGACGCCTTCGGGGTGTCCTGGTCGCAGACCGACGCCGACGAGAGCCTGCCCGCGGACCTGCGCCGCGCGACGCCGTACCTGACCCACGAGGTGTTCTCGACGCACCGCACCGAGACCCAGATGCTGCGGTACCTGCGGCGGCTGAGCGCCCGTGACTACGCGCTGGACCGCGGCATGATCCCGCTCGGCTCCTGCACGATGAAGCTCAACGCGACCACCGAGATGGAGCCGGTGTCGCTGCCGGGCTTCGCCGACCTGCACCCGTTCGCGCCGGCGGAGGATGCGGTGGGCTACGAGCGACTGGTCGCCGACCTCGAGGGCTGGCTGGCCGAGGTCACCGGCTACGACCGGGTCTCCATCCAGCCGAACGCCGGGTCGCAGGGCGAGCTCGCCGGTCTGCTGGCGATCCGCGGCTACCACCTCGCCAACGGCGACGAGCGCCGCACGGTCTGCCTGATCCCGTCGTCGGCGCACGGCACGAACGCCGCGTCCGCGGTGATGGCCGGCATGCGGGTGGTCGTCGTGAAGGCCATGGAGGACGGCTCGGTCGACCTCGACGACCTGCGCGCGCAGTGCGAGACGCACCGCGACGACCTGGCCGCGATCATGGTGACCTACCCGTCCACGCACGGCGTCTACGAGGACACCATCAAGGACCTCTGCGCGATCGTGCACGAGCACGGCGGCCAGGTGTACGTCGACGGCGCCAACCTCAACGCCCTGCTGGGGTACGCGCGGCCGGGTGAGTTCGGCGGCGACGTCTCGCACCTCAACCTGCACAAGACCTTCTGCATCCCGCACGGCGGCGGCGGCCCCGGCGTCGGTCCGGTCGGGGTGCGCGCGCACCTCGCGCCGTACCTGCCCTCGCACCCGATGCACCCCGAGCCCGCCAAGCGCGAGGGCATCGGACCGATCAGCGCGGCGCCGTACGGGTCGGCCGGCATCCTGCCGATCTCGTGGGCCTACGTGCGGATGATGGGCGCCGACGGCCTGACCCGCGCGACGGCCAGTGCGGTGCTCGCCGCCAACTACGTCGCGAAGCGACTGGGCGAGCACTTCCCGGTGCTCTACCAGGGCCAGGACGGCCTGGTCGCGCACGAGTGCATCCTCGACGTCCGCGGCATCACCAAGGCCACCGGCGTCACCGTCGACGACGTCGCCAAGCGGCTCATCGACTACGGCTTCCACGCCCCGACGATGTCGTTCCCGGTCGCGGGCACGCTGATGGTCGAGCCCACCGAGTCCGAGGACCTGGGCGAGCTGGACCGGTTCTGCGAGGCGATGATCGCGATCAAGGGCGAGATCGACCGCGTGGCGTCGGGGGAGTGGACCGCCGAGGACTCCCCGCTGCGCAACGCCCCGCACACCTCGCGCGCCGTGGTCGACAAGTGGGAGCGCCCCTACGACCGCGAGGTCGGCGTCTTCCCGACCGGGATCGACCCCGACAAGTACTGGCCGCCGGTCGCGCGCGTCGACCAGGCGTACGGCGACCGCAACCTGGTCTGCTCCTGCCCGCCGCCGGAGGCCTTCCAGGAATGACCGGGGTGAACCTCTCCCTCGACGACCGGTTGGCTCGCCTTCAGGGCCGCGGCCGGCTGCCCTCGGTCGTGGCCGGCGTGCTGACCGGCGGCTCGCTGTCCTGGGTCGGCGGCGCGGGACTCGTGGCCGGTCCGCCCGGGGACACGCAGTACCGCATCGGCTCGATCACCAAGACGCTGGTCGCCGTGGCGGTCATGCGGCTGCGTGACGAGGGGCTGCTGAGCCTGACCGACCCGATCGGGAAGTATGTGCCGGAGGCGGGGTACGCCGAGGCGTCGGTGCGCGACCTGCTCGCGCACGTGTCCGGGATGCAGAGCGAGCCTCTCGGGTCGTGGTGGGAGCGCTCGCCGGGCGTGACCGTGCCGACGCTCCTCGCCGCCAACGACGGCACCGCCCGGGTGGCCGGCCCGGGGGAGTACTACCACTACAGCAACCTGGGCTACGCGCTCCTCGGCGAGGCGGTGGCCCGGCTGCGCGGCTCGTCGTGGTGGGACGTGGTGGCCGACGAGCTGCTCGAGCCTCTGGGCATGGCGCGCACGACGTACCTCCCGCAAGCCCCACACGCGCAGGGCTACAGCGTCGACCACTTCCACGAGACGCTCACCGTCGAGCCGCACCAGGACACCGGCGCGATGGCGCCGGCCGGGCAGGTGTGGAGCACCGTCACGGACCTGGCGCGGTGGGCCGACTTCCTGGCCACCGGGCACCCGGACGTCCTGGCGCCCGAGACGCTCGACGACATGGCGACCGCGCAGGCGCCGGCAGCGGGGTACGGGCTCGGCCTGCGCCTGCTGGACGTCGACGGCACGGCGTACGCCGGCCACACCGGGTCGATGCCCGGGTTCGTGGCGTCCCTGTTCGTCGACCGGGCCAAGCGCCACGGCGAGGTCGCGATGGCCAACGCCTTCGGCGGTCTCCCCGCGGAGGGACTACCGGGCATCCTGCTCGGCGACGACGTACCTCCCGAGGCCGAGCCCTGGCACCCCAACGACGACGTACCCGCCGAGGTCGCCGGTCTGCCCGGGCTCTGGTTCTGGGGCAACACCGCCCTCGAGCTGCGCTGGCACCACGGGACCCTGCGGATGCACCCGCCCGGCGAGGTGGACGGTGCCTACGAGTTCGAGGTCCGTGAGGACGGCCGCATCGTCGGCACCGCCGGGTACCACCAGGGCGAGACCCTGCACGTCCACCGCAAGCCGGACGGCTCGGTCTCGCACCTGGTGTGCGCCACGTTCGTGTACACGCGGATCCCCTACGACCCCGACGTGGAGATCCCCGGCGGTCACCCCTAGACGATCGGGATCTTCTTGACCTCGAGGTCGTAGACGAAGGCGGTGTCGCAGGCGAGCGGGACGCTCTTGCCGGCGTACCTGGCGCCCATGTCGGTGAGCAGCTGGCGGTGGAAGCCACGGGTCTTGATGAGGAAGCCGGCGTCCTCGTACTCGTCGTACACCTTCGTGCGAGCGCCGGCTCGCTTCACGACGCCCTCGATCAGGGCACGCTTGCCGTCGACCTTGACGGTCGCCCTCACGACGCCGTCCACCACGAACTTGTCGTCGGTCTGCCTGGAGTTGCCGTTGCCGTCGTCGGGGTCGCCGACGACGACCTGGACGGTGTTGCCGTAGCGCTGGTTCTCGTAGACGCTCGTCCACACCTGGACGCCGTGGGCGTCACCGGCGCACTCCAGGACGATGCCGCGCTCGCGCTTCCACTCCGGCTCGGCGGCCTGGGCGGCCGGCGACTGGACGAAGCCCACAAGGGCCGTGGCGAGAAGGCCGATGGTGGCCGTGACGCGCGTGGTCGTGATGTTCATGATGCTCTCTGCTCCTGGTCTCTGCTGTCGTTGTCGAGATCAAGACGCAGGTTAGGAACCAAAGGTTGCAGCCGCCTTGCGCCGACCTTGCGGCCGCCGCGGGGTCAGCCGTGGGAGGGTGACGCGGCGCTCGTCCGGAGGGTTGAACCCGTGCGCGCCTTGCTCACCACCAGCTGGGTGGGGATGCGGTCGCGCATCTCGGCGACGTGGCTCACCACCCCGACGACACGGCCTCCGTCGCGCAGCGAGTCGAGGGTGTCCATCACGTCGTCGAGGGTGTCGGCGTCGAGCGACCCGAAGCCCTCGTCGACGAAGAGGGTGTCGAGCGTCGCCCCGCCGACCTCGTGGGTGATGACGTCCGCGAGGCCGAGAGCCAGCGCCAGGGACACCACGAACGTCTCGCCGCCGGACAGGGTCGCCGGGTCGCGGCTCTCGCCCGACCAGTCGTCGCGCACGAGCAGGCTCAGCCCCCCGCGCCGCTCGCCGGCGCCGCGGCGACCGGTGTGCTCGAGGGAGTAGCGCCGGTCGCTCATCGTGGCCAGCCGCTCGTTGGCCGCGGCCACCACCTGGGAGAGCCGGAAGCCGAGGACGTAGGCCGACAGCCGCATCTGCAGCTTGTTGTCGGGGGACTTCCCCTCGGCGAACGACGCGAGCGCGGCCACCAGGTCGAGCTCGGACCGGACCGGCGCCCAGGCGGACGCCGCGGCGGTGAGCCGGCCGTCGAGCTGGGAGAGACGCGTGGCGCGCGCGGACTCGCGGACCTCGGCCGCGTGGCCGTCGGCCAGCCGTTGGGCGGCCCGGCCGAAGGCCGCCGCGAGCCCCTCGAGGTCGGGTGCCGCACCGCCCGCCGCCCGGCCGTGGGCGTCGTCCT
Organism: uncultured Actinomycetota bacterium; assembly: GCA_963782035.1. Taxonomy (GTDB): domain Bacteria; phylum Actinomycetota; class Actinomycetes; order Propionibacteriales; family Nocardioidaceae; genus Nocardioides. The sequence continues at coordinate 56,739 of CAWAIW010000025.1, read as the reverse complement.
CGAGGATCGCGGCCGTCCTCGCGAGGGCCTGGCCGTGCTCGTGGACGGTCGCCTCCAGGCGAGCCACCTCCTGGTCGGGGAGCGCCGCGGCCAGCGCCGTCGCCACGTCCGGGAAGCCCGCCTCGTCGGCCGTGGTCGCCAAGGCGTGCTCGGCCTCGTCCCTGGCCGCCGCGGCCGCCTCCAGCGCGGCACAAGAGTCGCGCAGCGACGTCAGGGTGCGCACCTCGGCCTCGTGGCGGGCGACCAGCGTGGCCACGTCGTCGAGCTCCCCGAGTGCCACCGCCAGCTCGGCGCTCACCGCGTCGAGGCGCTCACTCAGCGTGGCGATCGTGGTGTCCAGCCCGGCCGCCCGGTCGGCGACGGACTCCAGGTCGTCGGCCTCGGCGGCCGCCGCCGTGGTGGTCGCCACGGCCGCCGTCGCGCCGGCCGCCAGGAGCTGGAGCTCCTCGAGGTCGTCGGAGCCGGCGGCCTGGAGGGCCAGCGCGGCCCGGGTCTCGAGGTCCTTGGCGTGGCCCGCGCGGGCGACCTCCTCGGCCGCCGCGTCGTCCAGGCGACGACGTAGGGCCTTCTCCGCCGCGGCGTCCGGGGCGTCCGGGGCCGGAGTCGCCAGGTGGGGATGGTGCGCGGACCCGCACACCGGGCAGCTGCCGCCGCCGACCGCCAGCCGCCCGGCGATCTCGGCGGCCATCCCGTCGAGGCGGGCCTGCTGGAGAGTCACCAGCTCCTCGACGAGGGCCAGCCGGGCGGACACCACCTGGTTGAGGTCGAGCTGCGCGGTGACCAGCTCGTTGCGGACCGACCGCAAGGCCCGGCACGCCGTCACCCGGCGCGCGGCGTCGTCGCACGCGGACTCCGCGGCCGGCAGCCGGGTCGCCGCGGCACGGGCGGCCGACGCGCGCTGCCGGAGCACGACCAGGGTCTCGTCGCCGCGCTGGGCCCGAGCCGCGGAGAGCCGGGACGCCAGCTCATCCCGCTCCCGCTCGCGCGGGAGGAGGACCTTGGCCGAGGCGACGGCGTCCGAGGCCGTCGACACCAGGTGCGGCAGGTCGGCCGCGGACAGGTCGTCGGGAGGTACGTCGAGGAGGGACGCCACCGCGGCGCGGTCGCGGTCGGCGCGGGTCGCCGCCGCGGCGTGCGCCTCGCCGGCCCGACGGGCGACCCGATGGACGGGTCCGACGGCCCGGGCGCGTCCGGCGTCACGGACCTGCTCGCGCCGGGCTGCGATGTCGACCTCGGCGGCCAGCAGTGCCTCGCGCTCGCGGGTGGCGGCGGTGTGCCGCTCGCGCAGGTCCGCCTGCCGACGGGCGGACTCCAGCGAGCCGCGGGCCGTCGCCTCGGCGGCATGGAGGTCCGGGATCGCCGCGGTCAGGGACTCCGACAGGTCCTCGGCGACGCCGACCAGGTCGGCGCTCCACGCGAGCGGCACCTCGTCGTCGACGGGAGCCGTCGCCTCGGCGGTCTCGCTGATCCGGTGGACCAGGCCCGCGACGACCCGCTCGTGGTCGTGGCTGCGGCGCTGCAGGGCGAGCCGGCGGTCCCGCAGCCACGACTCGACCTGCTCGAAGCGCTCGGTGCGGAACAGCTGTTGGAGCAGCTGGTGCCGCTCCTCGGACGTGGCTCGCAGGAACGCCTGGAACCGGCCCTGCGGCAGCATCGCGACCTGCGTGAACTGGGTGAGGTTCATGCCCACCAGCCCGCTGACGAGATGTCCGGCCTCGTCGAGCCGCGTGGTGAGGGGCAGCCACCCGCCGTCGACGTGCTCGCTGACCACGACCGACGCCTGCTGGGGCGTGAACCCGTCGCCGCGCTTCTTGGGCCGCTGCCACGCGGGGGAGCGGACGATCCGGAACCGTCGGCCCGACAGGGTGGCGTCCAGGGCGACCTGGGGCGGGGTGGTCGCGTCGGCCTGGTCCGACCGCAGTCTCTTGGCGTCGTTGCGCTCGCCGGGGACGGCGCCGTACAGCGCGAAGCACACGGCGTCCAGGACGCTGGTCTTGCCCGAGCCGGTCGCCCCGGAGAGCAGGAACAGCCCCGCGGCGCTCAGCGCGTCGAAGTCCACGGTGGCGGTGTCGGCGAACGGGCCGAAGGCGGTGACCTCCAGCCGGTGCAGCCTCACCCGGCCCCCACCGTGAAGAGCGTGTCGACGTCGGTGTCCTCGGTGCAGGCGTCGCACGCCTGCTGGAGCAGCGCCGACTCGGCATCGCTCGCCGGCACCCCGCGCAGCTCCCGCACGAACTCGAGCGCGATCTCGTGGTCGGAGCGGGCGCCGGGTCGGGCCGACGGCACCAGCGGCGCGTCGGCGCCTTCAGGCTCGAAGGCGAGCACCAACGCGTGCGGGAAACGGCGACGCAGCCGCTCCATCGGCTGGGCCGGACGCACCGGGTCGGTCACGGTGGCGTGCACCCAGCAGTCCTCGTACGTCGCCAGGTCGGGGTCGTCGAGCAGCGACTCGAGGAGCCCCTTGACGCGGCCCAGCGCGCGCGGCACCGGGGCGGCCACGAGCTCGGCCGTCACCGAACCGTCGGCCGCCAGGTCGACGAGCCACGAGCCCTTGGTCTGGCCCACCTCGGAGAAGGAGTAGGCCAGCGGTGACCCGCTGTAGCGGACCCGGTCGCTCAGGGTCTGGGCGCCGTGGAGATGGCCCAGCGCGACGTAGTCGACGCCGTCGAACGTCGACGTGGCGACCCGGGAGACGCCGCCGACGCTGATGTCGCGCTCGGACTCGCTGGGTTGCCCTCCGGCGACGAAGGCGTGCGCCAGCACCACCGACCTCGTGCCGGGGGAGCGGGCGGCGAGATCCCGACGTACCTTCCCCATCGCGGTGGCCAGGGCGGCCTCGTGGGAGCGCCCGGGCAGGGACCAGGGCCCGGCGAGGGCGAGCGGGTCGAGGTACGGGAGGCCGTAGACCGCCACCGGCCCGTGCTCGTCGGCCAGCTGCACCGGCGTGCCCACGGTGCCGGCGTCGGACCGGATGTGGACGCCCGCGGCGTCGATCAACCGCGAGCTGAACCCGAGGCGCTGGGCGGAGTCGTGGTTGCCGCTGGTGAGCACCACCCGGGCGCGCGAGTGCGCGAGCCGGACGAGCGACTCGTCGGCCAGCCGGACCGCGTCCACCGGCGGCAGGGCGCGGTCGTAGACGTCGCCCGCGACGACGACCAGGTCGACCCGCTCGGCCTCGACGACCTCCAGCAGGTGGTCGACGTACGCCGCCTGGTGCGCGAGCATCCCCTCGCGGTGGAACGACCGGCCCAGGTGCCAGTCGGAGGTGTGGAGGATGCGCACACGACGACGGTAGGAGCCGCCGCCGACACAACCGGGCAGGCTCGCGGAGGTCTAGGCGTACCGGACGGTCCGGGTCTCCGACGTGAACCCGTAGAGCACCAGACCCGCCTCCTCGGCGAGACCGACCGACAGACTCGTCGGCGCGCCGACGGAGACCAGGCTGCCGACGCCGGCGGCCACGGCCTTCTGCACCAGCTCGAACCCGGCCCGGCCGCTGACCACCAAGCAGGACTCGGCCGGGTCGGCGCCGGCGAGGACCCGTGCTCCGGTGACCTTGTCGACCGCGTTGTGGCGGCCGACGTCCTCACGAACCACGAGCGACTCACCGTCGGCGGTGAACAGCCCGGCTGCGTGCACCCCGCCGGTCTTGCTGAAGACCGACTGACCCTTCCGGAGCAGGTCGGGCAGGCGTCGTACGACGTCCGGGGACGGCAGCGGGCCGGTCCAGGCCGTGCGGACGCCGCGTACCGAGTCCAGGACCTCGGTCACCGAGTCCTTGCCGCACACCCCGCAGGCCGACGAACCGGCGCTGTGGCCGCTGTGCCGGTGACCGATGTCGGTGGGCCCTGTCAGGGTCACCGTCACGACGTTGAGCTCCTGCTCCGGGGTGAGGTCGGCGTCGGTGCAGTAGGCGATCCCACGGATCGAGGAAGGAGCCGCCATGCCCTCGTGACAACAGAATCCCGCCGCCAGCTCGAAGTCGTGGCCGGGCGTGCGCATGGTCACCCAGACCCGCTGCGGGGGAGAGCCGGGCCAGCCCAGCCGGATCTCCAGCGGCTCCTCGGTGGCCAGCCGGTCCTCGCGGGAGCGCTCGGTGCCCTCGCCGTGCTCGCGCACCCGGGTCCGGACCGTGGGTCCGGGTCGACGCGCGCGTCCCAGGGAGGTCGTCACCTCGTGCCGTACCTCGTGAGGATGGCCAGCCGGTGCTCGAGGTCGGACGTCTCGTCGACCACCTCGCGACGCAAGGTGGAGTGCAGGTCCGGGTCGGCCAGCAGGCCGTGGGCGAGCGCAACCGTGTCGCGCGGAGACCGCGAGCCCCGGGTAGAACAGGCTGGCGGCGGTGGCGAGCGTCTGGACGCTGCGCACCTCGGCGGTGGCGGGCAGGTCGGCGAAGTAGCGCTCGACGTAGGCGTCGGTGAACTCCTCCTGGCCCAGCTGCCAGAGGCCGGCGCCGATGGCCTCGAGCTCGTGGTTGGCCGCGTCGACCTCGCCGGTGAAGCGCTGCCACGCCCACGCCTTGGCCTCCGCGTCGGGGATGGCCGCGGACGCGCGCGCGTGCCAGACCTGCGAGATCGCCGTGGGCTCGTCGGCCAGGGCGCTGGCCAGCTCGTCACGTCCGGCGGCGCCGGCCACGGCGAGCCGGTAGAGGATGCGCCACCGCATCTCGAGGTCGAGCTCGAGGCCCGGCGGCAGCGTGTCCGCGCCCAGCCAGGCCCGGAGGTCGTCGACCGACCGGCTGGCCGCGACCTGCGTGCGGAAGGCGGCCAGCTGGAGCGTCGAGCCGTCCGGGGCCGAACCCGTCCGGCGGGCGGCGACGTCGTGGATCCGCGCGAGCGCGGCCACGGGGTCGTCGGCGAGGGGTGCGACCGCGCCGGTCGCCCACGACAGGGTGAACGCCACGCCGTCGTCGGTGTCCTCGTCGGCCATGGTGGCCTCGACCAGGTCGAGCACGACCGCCGGGTCGACCTCGGCGTGGTAGAAGCCGTTGCGCAGGCTGTTCCACGCGCTCGCCCTCAGCAGCGGGTCCTCGGTGACGGGCAGCGCCGCCGCCAGGCCGGCCAAGGTGGCGTCGTCGAGCGTCGTCACCGCCCACGTCTCGAAGTACGGGTCGATGACGACCGGCCCGGCGCCGACGGTGACCGGAACCTCGTCGGCGTCCACCACCACGCGGTCCAGCCGCCACGTACCTCCCGGCTCGTCGCAGGACGCGATCGTCAGGGCGTGCTCGCGCTGCGCGGGGTGGCCCTCGAGCGGCGTACGCCGCACGACGCCCGCGGCCCGGTCGAGCTCGAGGCGGTCCGGCCCCGCGGTGAGCAGCCAGCCGTCGCGGAACGCCGACAGGTCGCCGGCCCCGGCGCGCTCCCAGGACTCGACGAGGTCGGCCATGGTGGCGTTGCCGAACTGGTGCCGCTGGAAGTGGTCGGCGACGCCCCGGAAGAACACGTCGTCGCCCACCCGGCTGTTGAGCTGCTTGATGACGACCGAGCCCTTGGCGTAGGAGATGCCGTCGAAGTTCTGGAGCGCGACCGAGGAGTCGCTGGCGCCGTTGCCGGCCACCGGGTGCGTGCTCGGCCGCTGGTCGGCGGTCAGGCCCCACTGGTGCCGGGAGTAGGCGTCGTGCAGCCACGCGTCGGAGAACTCGGTCGCGTCGGCGGTGATGCGCGCGCCCATGTACTCCGCGAACGACTCGTTGAGCCACAGGTCGTCCCACCACACCGGCGTGACGATGTCGCCGAACCACATGTGCGCCATCTCGTGGGCGACCACGTTGGCCCGGAAGATGTGCTGGCTGCGCACCGACCGGCTCTCGAAGATGTACTCGTCGCGGAACGTCACGCAGGCCGCGCTCTCCATCGCGCCGGCGTTGAACTCCGGCACGAAGGCCTGGTGGTAGTCGCCGAACGGGTAGCGCATCCCGAACAGCCGGTGGAACTCGTCGAAGCACTGCCCGGTGACCGTGAACAGCTCCGGGGCGTCGTGGTCGAGGTGGCGCGCCATCGACGCGCGCACGCTCAGCCCGAGCGGGATCCCGTCGTGCTCGGAGCGGACGACGTGGTAGGGCCCGGCGACGAGGGCGATGAGGTACGTCGGCAGCGGCAGCGTCGCCGAGAGCTCCCAGTGACCCGGCTCGACCTGGGTCGCGGGGGAGTTGCCGATCACGCTCCAGCCCCGCGGCGCCCGCACGTGCAGCGTCCACACCGCCTTGAGGTCCGGTTGGTCGAAGCAGCCGAAGATGCTGGGCGCGGCGTCCAGGAAGGTCATCGCGTAGACGTAGTGCTGTCCGTCGGCCGGATCGGCCGCGCGGTGCAGACCCTCGCCGTCGTTGCGGTAGCGCATCTCGGCGTCCACCACGACCTGGTTCCCGCCGGCCTCGGTGGTGATCGGCAGCCGCCCCCGATCGAGCAGCCCGACGTCGACCGCCGAGCCGTTGACCGTCACCGACCGCAGGGTGACCGGCTGCACGTCGAGGAACGTCGCTCCACCACGCGACACCAGGTCGATGGTGGTCGTCGAGGAGAACGTCTCCGTGCCCCGGTCGAGGTCGAGGGTCACGTCGTAGGCCGTGACGTCGAGGAGCGCGGCCCGCTCCACGGCCTCGGTGTGCCGCAGGCTGCGCGGCGGGCCGGACGGGTTCGTGTGCGGACTCACCCGGCCAGGGTAGGACGGCCCCGGGATTCGTGGTGTCGCCGGCAACCAAATGCCCTGGATGGGCGTCAGACTGAGCGACGCGGGGCCGAGGGGGTCGCGCTGGTCGCATCCACAGAGGGAGCCACGCATGAGACGTCCACATGTCCCCACCAGGACTGCCGCCAGGACAGGGATCGCCCTGCTGACCGGCCTGGTGCTGGCGGCGCCGACCGTCGCCCTGCAGACGGGCGCGATCACCTCCGCCCAGTCGGCCGCCCCGACCGGGGACTGCGCGGTGGCCTACCCGACCGCGGACGTCACCGTCGGCCAGGCGGTCCACGGCCTGACCACCACCCAGGGCACGACGCCGACGGCGTTCACCGGTGAGGTGCTGGGCGTGCTCAAGGACGGCATCCTCCCCGGCATCGACATGGTGATGGCCCGCCTGGACTCGACCGAGATCACCCGGGTCGGCGGCATCTGGCAGGGCATGTCCGGCTCGCCGGTGTACGCCGCGGACGGCCGCCTCGTCGGCGCGGTCGCCTACGGGTTCTCCTACGGCGCCTCGCCGGTCGCCGGCATCACGCCGTACCCGCAGATGCAGGCGGCCCTCAACCGCGGCCTGCCGAGGACGATCCACATCGGCGACAAGACCGCTCGCCTCATCGCGCAGACGGCAGGCGTCAGCAAGGCCGCGGCCCAGCAGGGCTTCGAGCAGCTGCCCACGCCGCTGGCCGTGTCCGGCGTCTCGTCGAGCATCCTCAACCGCAAGGCGACCCGCCCGTACCAGCCGAAGGCGGCCTACCCGGTCGGCAACGCCGCCGGTGCGCCGGCCGCGCCGACCGCTGACAACATCGTGGCCGGCGGCAACCTCGGCGTGACCTACTCCACCGGCGACATCACCCAGGGCGCCTTCGGCACCGTGACCTCGGTCTGCAACGGCCTGGTCCGCGGCTTCGGGCACCCGTTCAACCTGCTCGGCAGCACGACGTACGCCATGACGGGCGCGGACACCCTGTACATCCAGGAGGACCCGGCCGGCACGCCGTTCACCGTCGCCAACTTCGGCGCACCGGTCGGCACCATCAACCAGGACCGCACGACCGGGGTCTCCGGCCCGCTGGGCACGCTGCCCACCGGCGCCACCGTGACCCAGATCCTGACCCACGGCACGAGCACACGCACCAGCGCGAGCACCGTGACCGTCCAGGAGGCCCTGGCCCAGACGACCAACTACGCGCTCGTGGTCAACCACCAGCGCGTGCTGGACGCGTTCCCGCCCGGCGCCGAGGTGCAGACCTGGACCATCACCGGACACCAGGGCACGACGCCGTTCACCCTGCACGGCGGCAACCGGTACGCCGACGCCAACGACATCACCGGCATCGCCCAGTGGGACCTGCCCGACCTGGTGTGGATCCTCGGGTTCGTCCCGGACGTCACCATCGACTCGGTGCGGGGCACGTCGGTCGTCACCGACGACGCGTCGGTCTACCAGCTCCAGCGGGTCGAGCAGCGGGTCAAGGGCGAGTGGGTCAAGCTCGGCAAGACCACCCCGGCGCACGCCAAGGCCGGCAAGACGCTGCGCCTGCGCCTGGTGCTGAGCAGCCCGAGCGGGACGAGCACCGTGCCGCTCGCGTACAAGATCCCGACGGCGGCGGCCGGACAGCGCGGCAAGCTGTTCCTGAACGCCGGCTTCGCGTTCCCCTTCGAGCAGGACGCCCCGCCGACGACCCTGAACGGCGTGAAGAAGCTGCTCCGCACGATGGTCCGCACCGACCAGGTCAGCGGTGACCTGACCTTCTTCGGCGAGAAGGGTGCGATCACGCTCTCGAAGAAGAGCAGGCCCGCCGACAAGGTCATCCACGGCAACCGCCGCGTGAAGGTGATCGTCGACTAGCTCGGTCAGCCGGTCAGTGGTTCCCGGAGACGCCCGTCGCAGCCTCGCGGCGGGCGTCTCCTGCTGCCACCAGGTCGCCGGACGGTGAGACGGCGGCGGCGCCGACCCCGCCGAAGTACATGTGCGGCTCGGCGTACTCGTGGCTCGCCAGGCCGGACCGCGCCACCGCGGCGGAGATCGCCTCGTCGGCCTCGTGCTCGACGACGAACCCGTCGTCGACCAGGCGCAGGTGCACACGCGGCGCGGCGATCGCCGAGCGCAGGTCGCGGTCGTGCAGGCAGCCCTGGCCGAGGACCAGCATCAGCGCGGTCGTGATCCGGTCCGCGCCGGGGGAGCCGATCGCGAGGACCCGGCCGGTGCCGGTGCGGGCGGTGGTCGGGGCCATGTTCGAGGCCAGCCGCGTGCCCGGTGCGAGCGCGTGCACGCCGAGCCGGTTCAGCTCCAGCTCACCCAGGGCGTTGTTGAGCAGGATGCCGGTGCCCGGGACGACCAGTCCGGCGCTGTAGCCGCTGCTCATGGTGATCGTGCAGGCGTTGCCGTCGGAGTCGACGGCGGAGACGTTGGCCGTGGACGACGAGCCGCGCAGCGCGGTGAGGCCGTGCTCGCCGACCCGGGCGAGCAGGTCCGTGCCGTCGGCCTCCAGGTCGCGGGAGAAGTCGTGGACCGAGGTGCGGTAGGCGAGCACCGCCCGCTGGATCTCGATGACGTCGTCCCACGTCCAGTCGCCGCTGGCCTCGTGGCGCCGGGCGAGCTCCCCGAGCATCACGGCGAGCATCGGGCCCCCGACGGCCGGCGGCGGGTTCACGGCGACCTCCCACCCGCCGGCCCGCGTCAGGTGCGCGGGTCGGACCACCGGCTCGTACGCCGCCAGGTCGGCGGTCGTGACCAGCCCGTCGTGCTCGGCCATCGCCGCGGCCAGAGCCCGTCCCACGTCGCCGGTCGAGAAGAGGGTCGGACCCTCGGTGGCCAGCCGGTCGAGCACGTCGGCCAGCGCCACGTTGGCGCGCTCCTCCCCGCCGTGCAGCCGGGCGCCGCCCTCGCCGGTGACGAGGGCACGAGCCTCGGCGTCGTCGGCGAACAGCGAGTCCGCCACGAACGCCAGGTACCGCGAGGCCGCGGCCCCCATCGGGTAGCCGCGGGCCGCCTCGGCGGCCGGCTCGACCAAGCGGGCCCAGGGGAGGGCGGCGTACCGCTCGGCGGCCACCGCGAAGGACGGCACGATCCCCGGCGTCGCCACGGAACCGTGGCCCGCGTGCATGACCAGCCCGCCGCCGTACTCCGTCACGACCTCGCGTACGCCGCGGCCGAAGCGCGCCGGGTCGGCGTCCCGGCCGGGCATCTCGACGTTGCCGTCGACGACGACGGGGTCGCCACCGGTGGGCCAGACGTTCACGAAGGCGCCGCCGCCGAAGCTGACCATGCCCGGCTCCGTCGCGAGCGCGACGAACGCGGTCGCGAGCGCGGCGTCCACGGCGTTGCCGCCGTCGGTCGCGACGGCCAGGCCCGCGTCGAGGGCCTGCTGGCCGGTGGCGGCGACGGCTACCTGGCGGTGCGGCACGCCCCCATCTTGCCGTTCCGGGGGCCGCCGTCCGCAGCGGAGGGGGTGTAGCCGCGAACGGCGGCGTCCGCAAGGCCCACCGGCGCGCGCCGGCCGACCTGGGTCTTCACCGTTTCGGGAGGAGACAGCGCACCGAGGTCGGGTGAGGATCGAGCATCGGGTGTGCCCCCGTCCGATGTCTGTCGTTGTCAATCTACCCGCGGCACGCTCGCGCGGATACCCCAACCAGACGGGGGATCGCGCCTGGGGTCAGAGCCGGACGAGCATCTTCCCGATGTTGGCCCCGCGGTGGAGGTCGAGGAACGCGTCGACCGCGCTGTCGAGGCCCTCGACGACCGTCTCGCGGTGTGCCAGCCGCCCGTCGGCGAACCACGCGCCGGCCGTCCGGTAGAACTCGCCGGTCACGTCCGCGTGGTCGAGCACGATGAAGCCGCGGATGCTGAGGCGCTTGGTCACGACCAGGAACATGTTGCGTGGCCCGGGGGAGGGGTCGGTGTCGTTGTACGTCGCGATCGCGCCGCACGCGGCCACCCGCCCGAAGTCGGCCATCGCCGAGATGGCGGCCTCGAGGTGCTCGCCGCCGACGTTGTCGAAGTACACGTGGACCGGCGCGTGCGCCTTCAGGTGCCGGGCCACCGGGCCGTCGTGGTAGTCGAAGGCCGCGTCGAAGCCCAGCTCCCCGGTCACCCAGTCGACCTTGTCGGGCGACCCGGCCGAGCCGACGACCTTGCCGGCGCCGAGCAGCCGGGCCATCTGGCCCGCGGCCGAGCCGACCGCCCCGGCCGCGCCGGAGACGAACACCGTCTCGCCCTCGTTGACGGGCGCGATCCGGGTGAGACCGACGTACGCCGTGAGGGCCGGCATGCCCAGCACCCCGAGGTACGCCGAGGCCGGGACCCGACTCACGTCGACCGCGCGCACCTGGGCGGCGGGGAGCAGCGCGTGCTCGCGCCAGCCCGCCTGGTGCAGGACCGTCGCGCCGACCGGCACCGCGTCGTCACCGGACGCCAGCACCTCGCCCACCGCGCCGCCGTCCATCGCGACGTCGAGCCGGAACGGCGGCACGTAGGACTTCCGGTCGTCCATCCGGCCACGCATGTAGGGGTCCACCGAGAGGTAGGTGTTGCGGATGAGCACCTGCCCCGGTCCGGGGTCGGGGAGCTCGGTCTCGACCGTCCGGAAGTCGTCGTGGCTCGGCCAGCCCACCGGCCGCGCGGCCAGCTGGATCTCCCTCGTGCGGGTCGTCATGACCCCCGATCCTCGCACCGACCGACGCCCGGGGACAGCGCAGCGACGGTGGGACGAGAGGTGCCGCAGATCACCAACGCGACGAGTTGGGAGCGGTCTTCGACATCCGTAGAATGTAAGAGTCGCACAAGCGACCATGCACATTACCGAAGGATGGGATTCGAATGACCTCGCAGCTGTACCTGGCCCGTGGGATCGCCGCCGGCATGATCCACCCCGGGGCGCGAGGACAGGACCCCGCGGTGGTGAGGGCGGCCGAGATCGCGCTCACCGAGGAGCGGCGCTCGCGCCGCGGTCTGCGCCGCCGCTGAGGTTCGCGGGTCTGGCAGGCTGGACGGGTGACCGAGCCCGACCTGACCCTCCGTTCCATCGAGCTGACGCGCATCGGCAAGGAGCGCTACAAGGCGACCAACCGGCGCGGGGGAGTGCTCCCGATCAGCTCGGGTGACGACCCGGACTTCACGCCCGTCGAGCTGCTGCTCGCGGCCCTGGCCGGCTGTGCCGCGGTCGACATCGACCTGATCACCGGCAAGCGCGTCGACGCCACGTCCTTCGACATGCGGACGACCGGCCACAAGGTCCGCGACGAGCGCGGCAGCCACCTCGTCGGGCTCACGATCCACGTGGACGTCCGCTTCCCGGACGGTCCCGAGGGCGACCGCGCCCGCGAGATGCTGCCGCGCGCGATCCAGCAGACCCGCGACCGGCTGTGCACGGTCGGGAGGACGGTCGCGCTGGGGGAGCCGGTCGAGTACGTCGAGGAGGACCTCAGTCCTCGGTGACCGAGGAGATGGTGACGTCCTCCGCGGGAGGCCCGTCGGCGCCCCCACCAGCCACCCCCTTCTGCGCCACACCCTCGACCGTCTTCAAGGCGGCGTCGTCCACGTGCCCGAAGACGGTGTAGGCGGGTGCGAGCCCGGATGAGTCGGCGTACACGATGAAGAACTGGCTGCCGTTCGTGCTCGGTCCGGCGTTGGCCATCGCGAGCGTGCCCGCGGTGTACTTCTCGGTGCCGGCGAGCTCGTCGGCGAAGGAGTAGCCCGGCCCACCGCCCCCCGTGCCCGTCGGGTCGCCGCACTGCAGGACGAAGATGCCCTGGGTCGTCAGGCGGTGGCACTTCGTGTCGTCGAAGTACCCCTGCTCGGCCAGCGACAGGAACGAGTTCACCGTGCACGGCGTCGCGTCCCGGCCCAGCGTCGCCTTCAGGTCGCCGACGGAGGTCTTGATCGTGACGTCGACGTCGCCGGACTCCGGCGCCTTGTCCGACGGCGGGTCGACCTGCTTGGCCGCCTGCGCACCGTCCGAGGGGTAGCTGCACGTGACGGTCGGCGCCGAGCCGGGGTCGACGACCGTGGAGTCGTCGCCGCCGCACGCCGTCAGCGACAGCGCAGCGACCGCGAGCGCGGCCGGGAGCAGGAGGAGGGGCTTCGGCATGGCGTGCATGGTACGGGCGGGACCCGTGGGGAACCTGGGAGGGTTTCAGGAGTTGCGGCCGCGGGCCGCGACCGCCCACGGCTCGAGCTCGCCGGTGCCGTGGTCGGCCCACAGGTGCTCGGCCAGGTTGACCGCGACGCAGACGTGGTTGGGCACCACCCGGACCTGGCCCCCCAGCGGTGGGGGGTCGACGTACCCCTCGACCACGGCGTGGTGCTCGGACAACAGCACGATGCGCGCGTCGGGCCGGTCCAGCAGCCGCCCGAAGCCCGAGTTGTACGCCGCCCGGTCGGCGCCGAGCGCCTTGGCGCCGGAGTCGAGGACCAGCCGGCCGCCGGCGTGGCTGACCGCCGTGGCCCGGCAGGTGATGGCGAGCTCGGCCGGCGTCGCGGAGCCGAGCTCCCACTGCTGCGCGTCGTTGAGTGCGTAGACGCCGGGACGCAGCTCGGTGGCCACGCCGCTGCCGAGGCTTGCGGCGAGCGTGGGCGTCGAGCCGCCACTGAGCACGCGGGCCTCGATGCCCTGGGCGCGCAGGGATTCGGCCGCCTCGGCGAGAGACGCGGCCTCGTCCCGAGCCGCGCTCTCACGGCCGTGCGGGTCGTAGCCGTGCCCGGGGAACGTGAATGCGCCGCGCACCTCGAGCCCGCTCCGCTCGGCGGCCGCGGCGACGACCCCGGCGTCGCGCGGTGGTCCACCGCTGCGGTGCTGGCCGCTGTCGACCTCGACCAGGATCGCGAGACCCGGGACGAGTCGCCCGACCTGCTCGGCCGCCTCGGCGCTGTCCACGCCGATCGCGACCTGCGCCCGCTCCGTCAGCGCTCGCAGCCGCGAGGCGCGGTCCTCGTCCACCCAGACGGGGTACGCCACGAACACGTCCTCGACGCCGGCCTCGACGAACACCTCCGCCTCGCCGACCGTGGCGACGGTGACCCCCGCCGCCCCGGCCGCCAGCTGACGGGAGGCGATCTCGATGACCTTGTGGGTCTTCACGTGCGGCCGGAGGGCGACGCCGGCGTCGGTGGCCGCGGCCGCGACGCGAGCGATGTTCGCCTCCAGCACCGCCACGTCGACGACGAGGTACGGCGTACGGGGGGACGTGGCCATGACCGGCACGCTAGTGGGGCGGTCGGTGCGACCATCTGTGTTGGCCAGGGCGTGGGTGGGTACATCACCACCATGACCAGCCATCACGAGGAGCCACCCGTCGAGGTCGAGGGCGTCCCCGCCGAGGAGGACCTCTCGGTCGCCGATGCCGCCGACCAGATCGAGGAGTCGCCGGAGGAAAAGGTCAACTACACCGACCGCCACCCCGAGCGCTTCCGTGACCCGGCGAGCAGCGACCGCGAGGCGCGCGGCGACGCCTGACCCTCTCGGGATGCCGCGGACGTTCTCCTAGAGACCCGTCGGCCGCCCGTCGAGGCTGACCAGGTTCTTGTCCTGCCAGTAGTCGGCGACTCCCTCGTCGCCCTTCTTCTCCGCCCAGCCGTCCATCAGGGTGCGCTGGCCGACGTGCTGGAAGAGCGGGACGCCGTACCCGCACGACGTCTGCACCAGGTCGACGTCCAGCACGAAGATGTTGCGGGCGGCCCGGATCGGCGGGAACAACGCGGAGAGCTCGTCCCACTCGGCGTCGCGTGGGTGGACCGCGCGCGCCTCGCCGTACAGCCGCAGGATCATCGGCTCCCGCACGAACGAGCAGAACATCACCGTCATCCGCGGGCTGTCGAGGAGGTGGGCGGCGGTCTCGTTGCCGCTGCCCGTGCCGTTGAGCCACACGACGCGGTTGGGGCCGAGGACGCGGAAGGCGTCCAGGCCCTTGGGGGAGAGGTTGACGCGGCCGTCGCGCGCGGCCGTGGCGACGAAGAACAGCTGCTGCTTCGCGATGAACTTCTCGTGGCGCTCGGTGAGCGCGGGGAACTGGGTGGCCATGGCACTCTCATTGTCCATGGAGGCCTGGCGCGCGGTCGACGAGTACTTCACCGGGCTGCTCGTGGACGAGGACGACGCGCTCAGGACGGCGCGCAGGAGCTCGGTCCGGACCGCCCTACCGATGGCCGACGTCGCCCCCAACCAGGGCGCATTCCTGGCGCTGCTGGCCCGGATGTGTGGGGCGCGGCGGGTCCTGGAGTTCGGCACGCTCGCGGGGTACTCGACCATCTGGCTGGCTCGTGCGGTCGGTGCCTCGGGCCGGGTGGTGACGCTCGAGATCGACGAGCCGACCGCCGAGATCGCACGGGAGAACCTGGCGCGCGCCGGGGTGGCCGATGTCGTCGAGGTCGTCGTCGGTCCGGCGGCGGTCTCCGCGCAGGCGTTCGTGGACGCGGGTGCCGAGCCCTTCGACCTGGTCTTCGTCGACGCCGACAAGCCCAGCAACCCGGCGTACCTGGCTCTGTCGCTGCGACTGAGCCGGCCCGGCACGGTCATCGTCTGCGACAACGTCGTCCGCGAGGGGGCGGTCGTGGACGCCGACAGCGAAGACCCGCGCGTGCAGGGGGTCCGCGCGTTCGCCGAGGCGGTCGCCGCCGACCCACGGCTCGAGGCCACCGTGCTCCAGACCGTCGGCGTGAAGGGCTGGGACGGGTTCGCTCTGCTGCGCGTGCGATGAATCTGCAACTGATGGTTGCGTATCGGAGAGCTGTCCGCTAGCGTCTCCTGCAACCAAACGTTGCAGGAGGACACTCATGGAGCAGAGCACCGAGCTGGGCACCCTCGAGCGGGAGATCTACGTCGACGCGGCACCCGAGACCGTCTTCGACGTGGTCAGCCGCCCGGAGCACATCACGCAGTGGTGGCCCGACGACGCGGCGTACGACGTGACGCCCGGGGCCAACGGCCAGATCACGTTCGGCCACCCGGACGCCGGGGGAGGCGTGGTCGGCCTGACGGTCCTGGAGGTCGACCGGCCGCGTTCGTTCACCTTCCGTTGGACGCAGGCGCCGGGGGAGACGGGCGTCGAGGGGAGCTCCCTCATGGTCACCTTCGCCCTGACGGAGAAGGACGGCGGCACGTTGCTGCGGATGACCGAGACCGGCTTCCGCGAGATGGGTTGGGACGTGGCCGTGCTCGAGCAGCAGTACCGCGAGCACGAGACCGGGTGGGACCACTTCCTGCCGCGGATCGCGCCGTACGTCGCCTCCCTGGGCGTCTCGTCATGACCACCGACGACGAGCTCTGGTCGGCGATCGGGGACCCGACCCGCCGGCAGCTGCTCGACCTGCTGCTCGCCGGCGGCGGCGGCACCGCGACCTCGCTCGCCACTCGCCTGCCGGTCACCCGCCAGGCCGTGGCCAAGCACCTGGCGGTGCTGGACCGGGTCGGGCTCGTGCACGGCGCACCGGCCGGGCGGGAGCGGCGCTACCGGGTCGACGAGGGCCAGCTGGCGGCGGCCGCGGCCCAGCTGGAGTCCGTCGGCTCGGCCTGGGACGCCCGCCTCCAGCGCATCAAGAAGCTCGCAGAGACGATCGAGAAGAACACGAAGGAGAACAACGATGGCTGACATCCTGCACAGGATCGGCGTGCTCACCGAGTCGCCGGAGAAGGTGTACGACGCGCTCACGACGGTCGACGGCCTCGCCGGCTGGTGGACCACTGAGACGTCCGGCGACGCCGGCCCGGGCGGCACGGTCGCGTTCCGGTTCCCGCCCGTGGGTGGCTTCGACATGGAGGTGCTCGAGGCGGTGCCCGACAAGCGCGTCACCTGGCGCGTCGCCGACGGCCCCGACGAGTGGCTGGGCACGACCATCGACTGGGACCTCCGCCAGGACGGCGAGTACACGATCGTGCTGTTCAAGCACGAGGGCTGGCGTGAGCCGGTCGAGTTCATGCACCACTGCAGCACCAAGTGGGGCCAGTTCCTGATGAGCCTCAAGTCGCTCGTCGAGTCAGGTACCGGCCAGCCCGCACCCCGCGACGTATCGATCAGCGACTGGCACTGATCTCGGTCGGGGTCGTTGGCGGTCGGGGTCGTTGGCGGTCGGGATACCCGGTGCACCGGGTATCCCGACCGTTCCAGGGGGTTGCAACCCCTGGAAAGGGGCAGGAACCCCCAGGAAGCTCTCCATCACTTGACATAATGTCAGTTATCGGCGAACTACCGGAGCACCAGGTCCTTCAGCTCAGCCAGGGTGTCGATGCGGTACCTGGCGGCCGAGAAGTCCTGGTCCTGCGTGAACTCGTTGCGTACGACGGCGCAGTCGATGCCGGCGGCCACGGCCGAGGCGAGACCGCGGGCCGAGTCCTCGACGACGAGCGCTTGTCCGGGCAGAGCTCCGAAACGCCGCAAGCCCGTCAGGTACGGCTCCGGGTGCGGCTTGGCGAGCTCGTAGTCCTCGCGCACCAGGACGAAGTCCATGAATTGCACGATCCGGCGGTGCTCGTGGATGAGCTCGAAGTCCGCGCGCCGGGCCGTCGTCACGATGGCCATCCGCACGTACTCGGCCAGCTCGGCCAGGACGTCGACGACGCCGGTGATCTCGATGGGTTCGGTCCGCAGGTACTCCTGGTAGTACACATCGCGGTTCACGCGCAGCCGGTCGATGGTCGCCTCGTCGACGCCGGCCGCCCGGGCCTGCGCCCAGGTGGCGAGTCCCTGGGCCATGTCCCGGAGGTACTGGTCCTTGTCCAGGGTGAGCCCGATGTCGGCCAGGGCGCGTTCCCCGGCGGCGAAGTACCAGGGCTCGGTGTCCACGAGGACGCCGTCGTGGTCGAAGAGGATGAACTGCCTCATCAGGAGGAGCGGCTGCCCTCCGCGGGGCCGAAGAACACCAGCACGGTCAGGTCCTCGGTCACGTCGTGGAACCGGTGCTCCTCGTGGGCCGGCACGAAGAACACCGAGCCGGTCGCGATGTCGATCGTCCGGTCGCCGCCGGTGAACGTCGCGCGGCCGGCCGTCACGACGTACACCTCGTCCTCGTCGTGCGGCGTCTGCGGGTCGGTGGCACCGGCGCTCAGGCAGTAGGTCCCCAGGCTCAGGTCCGGGACGGTCAGGTGCTCCTCGTACGACGCCCCGCTGGCGTCCGGTGCGAACCACCGGCCCGCGGCTTCGATGATCTCCACGGGAGCAGCGTGACAGACCTAGCCGGCGGCGGCCCGGTTCATCACGCGCACGAACCGGAGGAGGTCGGGGATCTGGTCGGCGAGGTTCTGGCCCTTCATCACTCGTCCCGAGTAGTGGGCCCGGGGCTCGTGCTGACCCACGATGTCGAAGGTGATGTCGACGACCAGGTCACCGTCCTCGAGGTCCCGGATCGACGTGGCTCGGTCGCAGCCGCCGGTGCCGAAGATCGCTCGGACGCCCTCGCCGTGATCGCCCAGGACCGCGGACGTGGAAGACGGACCAGTCAGGCACATCGTGAGCGCGTCGCTGTCGTCCTCGAAGACGGCGAGGTCGACGCCTTCGGGGTACACGTCTCCGAGCAGCTCGTCGATGTCTTGGACGCTGTGCGGGTGCGCTCCAGGGTGCTCCTTCTCCATGCCCTGAGCCTTCACGAAGAAGGCGGAGAGACCGGTGGCCAGAGCCTGGTAGCCCGCCAGTGTCTCCGGGTCGGCCCGGACCACCTCCGTGGAGACCGGTTCGGGCGGGGTGGGCGACGACGTCGGGGTCAGGCTCTCCTGGACCGGGCTCGGCGTCTGGGTGGGAGTCGGGGTGGCCGTGCTCGGCCGAGTCCCGGGCACCTCGCTCGGAGATCCGGTCGGTGACGGGTCGCTGTTCCGCGCGACGTCGGACGCACCGGCGTCGCCGCAGCCGGCCAGGGCCAGGAGCAACGCGAGGAGGAGGGACGCGCGGCGCATGCCGGGCATCCTCCGTCATCAGGCCCCGGCAGCGTGGCCGAACCGCAGCGGAAACCGCACCGGCCCCGTGTTCCCGGACACCGGCAGCCACTCCCCTGGGCCGTCCGCCTCGATGGCCGGCAGCCGCTGGGCCAGCAAGGGCAGAGCGACGCTCATGTCGGTGCGGGCGACGAAGTGGCCGAGGCAGTGGTGCACGCCGCCGCCGAACCCGCTGTGCTGCGGCCGGTCGGTGGCGGTGATGTCGAAGCCGGGCTGCGCCCCCATGGCCCGCGGGTCGGTGCCCGAGGCGTGCGACAGCACCTGGACGATGCCGCCCGCGGGGATGTGCAGGCCGAACAGGTCGACGTCCTCGACCGCCTCGCGCGTCACCCAGGTCACCGTGGGGTTGACCCGCATGACCTCCTCGACGGCGGCGCCTCCCAGCTCCGGGCGCGACGCCAGCAGCGCCCACTGGTCCGGGTGTCGCAGGAACGTCTGCAGCGCCAGGCCGAGCTGGTTGCGCGTCGTCTCCATCCCGGCGAAGGCCAGGAAGACGAGACCGACGACCAGCTCCCGCTCGCTGAGCGCCTCGCCGTCCCGAGCCAGGACGAGCGTGCTCACGAGATCGTCGCGCGGAGCGGTACGCCGGTCGGCGACCACCTCCTCGACGTACCCCGTCAGCCCCTCCAGCGCCGCCTCGATGCGCGGGAGGTCGCGCTTCAGCCGGATCCCGAACGACTTGCCCAGGTCGTCGGCCCAGTGAGCGACCTGCGCCCACTCCGACTCGGGCAGGCCGAGCAGGAGGCACAGCACCCGGGCGGCGTACGGCTCGGCGAACTCGCTCACGAACTCGCACGCACCTCGCCCCGCGAACGCATCGACGAGCTCACCGGCGAGGGTCTGGAACTGCGGGCGCATCGCCTCGATGGCACGGCTGCGGAACGCCGGGCTCAGCAGCCGCCGCAGCCGCAGGTGGTCATCGCCCTCGAGGCTCAGCAGCGTCTCGCCCCACCACGCGACGAACGGACCGTCGTGCACGCCGTTCTGCGCCGGCCAGCGTGCGTTCCCCTGCTGGAAGCGTCGGTCCTTGAGGACGGCGGCGCCCTGCTCGTACCTCAGCACCGCCCAGCCGTACGGCGTCGTCGCGTACCAGTCCTGCTCGCGCGCCTCGTGGACCGACAGCCGACGTGACGTCGAACGCCGGGTCGGCGAGGTCGAGGTACGCAGGGCCACGCTGAGGCATGCGCGGATGCTAGCGGCGCAGCCTAGGCTGGCGAACGTGAGCGACGCAGACATCCAGGCCCGCATCAAGGGCCTCATCGAGCAGGAGCACGGCCTGCGCCAGAAGCTGGGCGCCGGCCAGATCAGCAACGAGGAGGAGCACTCCGACCTGGCCCGCATCGAGGTCGAGCTGGACCAGTGCTGGGACCTGCTCCGGCAGCGCCGGGCGCGACGCGAGTTCGGCCAGGACCCGGAGGAGGCCAGCGTCCGCGACGCGGGCACGGTGGAGAACTACCGGGGCTGAGCGGGTACCTGCCGACCGGCGGTGCGTGAGTGTCGGTTCTTCGAGGTGGAACCGACACTCACTCACCGCCACCCCGCCGAAACCGACACTCACTCACCGCCGCCACCCCGAAACCAACACTCACGCACCGCCACCAGAGCAGCGGGCGGTCAGGCGACGGGGAACCCCGCGGCGAGAGCGGCGCTGCGCAGCGTCGACTCGAACAGCGAGTCGCGGGCGTCCTCGCCCATCCAGTCGAACTGGCCGTAGACGTCCAGGCAGGTGACACCGTGGAGGGTGGCCCAGGCGTGCAGCATCGCCTGGTGGGTGGCCGGCTCGATCTCCCAGCCGACGACGTCGTCCTTCTCCGCGAAGTGCGCCCGCATCTCCGGGGACACCTCCGTGACCAGGGGTTCCGACAGCACACCGAGCTCGGCCGCCCGGATGAACAGCTGAGCGAGCTGGGACATCGCGTCCTTGGCGGCATCCGTGGTCGGGCCGTCCTCCGGTGCGACGTATCCCGGCAGCGGCATCCCCAAGATCAGCGCGAACTGAGCCGGCTCCTGACGAGCCCAGTCGCGGTAGGCCCTCCCCACCGCGATCCAGCGGCCCGCGACGTCGTCGACGTCGACCAGCTCACGGGCCGCGGCGACGGCGCGGCCGAGGTCGCGGTACCCGTCCGCGATCAGGTCGGTGAGCAGCTCGTCGCGGTCGGCGTAGTACCTGTACAGCGCCGGCGGGGTCATCCCCATCTCCTTGGCGATGTCGGTGAAGCGCACCTCCGAGGCGCCGTGCTCACGCATCAGCCCGCGCGCGACCTCCTTGATCTCCTCGACGGTGGCGGCACGCTGGCGTTCGCGGCGCGTCAGGGTTCCTGCGGTCACGTGGGCTCCTCCCCCGAGAGGGGTACGACGGCCGGCCCGGCCGACTCGATGGTGACGATTGCGTAACGCATCGTCACACAAGTGAAGTCACTTGACAAGTGACTCGGCATCGTGTTCGTTATGCACCATCACGCTTTCGAAGGAGCATCACGATGACCGTCCTGTCGCCCGGCCGACCCGTCGAGGCCGCCCCCTCCCCGCGCGTCGGGCCGCTCGGCCGCCTCGCGCGCACGACGTACCGCCGGCGCGGTCGCACCGTGCTGGCCTGGCTGCTCGTCCTGGGCATCGCGGTGGGTCTCGCCGCGGCGTTCGGCGGTGAGTTCAAGGCCGACTACAGCGCCCCGGGCTCGGACTCCAAGGAGGCGCAGACGCTGCTCGAGGACCGCTTCCCCGCCCAGGCCGGCGACACCGTCGACGTGGTCGTGCACGCGGACGGCGGCGTCCATGGCCGGCAGGACGACGTCACCACGCTGCTGCAGAAGCTCGGCCAGCGTCGACCACGTGGCGGGCGTCTCCGACCCGTTCCAGGACCCGTCCGCCATCAGCCAGGACGGGACGACGCTGGTCGCGCACCTGCGCCTCGACGTGGAGAACCCCGTCGACATGCCCGTGGCCGACAGCCAGCAGATGCTCGACATCGCCGACGCCGCCGCGACGAGCGGCTTCCAGGTCGCCCTGGGCGGCCAGTCGGTCCAGCAGGCCGAGCAGGGCGCGATCGGCTCCGAGGGACTCGGGCTCGCCGCCGCCATGATCATCCTGCTGCTGATGTTCGGATCCGTGGTCGCCGCCGGGCTGCCGATCCTGGTGGCGGTCGCCGGTCTCGCCGTCAGCAGCACCCTGACCACGGTCGTCATCTCCCTCGTCGACGCACCCGACTGGTCGACGTCGCTGGCCACGATGATGGGCATCGGCATCGGCATCGACTACGCCCTGCTGATGGTCACCCGCTTCCGCGAGTGGCGGGCCGCCGGCCTCGACAACGAGGCGGCCACGGTCGCCACCCTCGACACCGCCGGGCGTTCGGTGATGGTCGCCGGCACCACCGTCGTCATCAGCATGCTCGGGCTGTTCGCGATGGGGCTGTCGTTCATGCGCGGCGCCGCCGTCGTCACGATCCTGGGCGTGCTGGTCGTGATGCTGGCCAGCGTCACGCTCTTCCCGGCCCTGCTGGGCTACCTCGGCAAGCACCTCGACCGGCTGCGCATCCCGATCGGCCGCGGCCACCAGGTCCAGGTCGCCGAGGGCGGCCACGTCGAGCCCTCCCGCGCCTGGCTCGGCTGGAGCCGGCTGGTCGACCGGCACCGTGTCGTGGCCGCCGTCGTCGGCGTCGCGGCGCTCCTGGCGCTGGCCACGCCCTTCCTCGGCGTCCAGTTCGGCTTCCCCGACGCCGGCAACAACCGCGAGGAGACCAGCACCCGCCAGGCCTACGACCTGCTGGCCGACGGCTTCGGCCCCGGCATGAACGGCCCGCTCGTGCTCGTCGCCGAGCTGCCGTCCGGCTCCGACGCCTCCGTGCTCGACGGGGTCTCCCAGGCCGTGGCCGCCACCCAGGGCGTCGTCGCCGTCGCGCCGGCCCAGCTCAACGAGACCGGCGACGCCGCGGTCATGACCGTCATCCCGACGACCGGCCCGCAGGACGAGAAGTCCGAGACCCTCATCCGCACACTGCGCGACGACGTGCTCCCGCAGGCCACCGCCGGCAGCGACGTCGTCGTGCACGTCGGCGGCGTGACCGCGACGTCGATCGACAGCACCGACAACATCACCAAGCGGCTCCCGCTGCTGATCGGTGGCGTCGTGCTCCTCTCGATGCTGCTGCTCATCGCCTCCTTCCGCTCGATCGCGGTCGCCGTGAAGGCGGCCGTGATGAACCTGCTGTCCGTCGCCGCGGCGTACGGCGTCGTGGCGCTCGTCCTCCAGGGCGGCTGGGTCGGCCAGCTGGTCGGCATCGACACGCACACCCCGCTGCCGTCGTTCGTGCCGGTGCTGATGTTCGCGGTGCTGTTCGGGCTGTCGATGGACTACGAGGTGTTCCTGGTCAGCCGGATGCGCGAGGGCTGGCTGCGCACGGGCAACAACGAGCAGGCCATCCTCGGCGGGCTCGCCGGTACCGGCCGGGTGATCACCGCTGCTGCGGCGATCATGGTGGCGGTGTTCGCGGCGTTCGTGCCCTCTCCCGACGTGATCCTCAAGGTCATCGGCGTGGGCATGGCGTCGGCGATCTTCATCGACGCGACCGTCGTCCGGCTGCTGCTGGTGCCCGCTGTCATGCACCTGCTGGGCAAGGCCAACTGGTGGATGCCGGAGTGGCTGGGTCGCCGCCTGCCCGAGCTGCACGTGGAGGGCCACCCGGAGGACCACCTGCCGCAGCCGGTCAGCGCCTGACGCCTCACCGGGTGGTGACGTCCACCGTCGCCACCCGGTGCAGCGTCGGCCGGTCGGGGTTGCCGTCGTCGACCTGGCCGCGCGACCACCAGAAGTGCAGACGCCTCTCCTGGAGCTCGACGACGGCGAGGTTGTTGTCGTACCAGGGCCCCTGCACCACCTTCCAGCGCAGCGGTGAGCGCGGCACCTTCCCGCCCAGCAGCCGCCCGGTCGGGCGGGCCTGGCCGAGGGCCGCGAGCTTGAAGACCCGCTGCATGTAGCCGGGGAGCGGGTTGCGGATCGGCGAGCACGTCGCCTGCACGACCGCACTGGTCAGCCGCTTGCCCGACGCCGGATCGGCCCAGGCCTCGGCGACGTAGCTGTGGTGCACGTCGCCGGACATGAACGTCACCGACCGCGGCGCTCGTCCCCTGGCCCCGGACGCGACGTCCACGACCATCTGCGCGACCTGGACGAACCCGCCCTGGAACGCCGCCCAGTGCTCCAGGTCCGCGGTCTGCCGCAGCCACTCCCCGGCCTTGCTGCCCAGCCGGCCCCAGGCGCCCTGGGCCAGCGCCTCGCCGAAGGCCTCGACGTGGTGCAGCTTCGGCGTCATCAGCAGCGGCAGCGACGTGCCGACGAGCAGGTGGTCGACGTCCCCGCGCATCCGCTCGTCGAGCCAGGCCATCTCCTCGTCGTCCAGCATCGACCGCCGGTCGGGCTCGAGCACGCGCGCGGCCCGCGAGTCCACGACGACGAGACGGGCCTGGGTGCCGACGTCGCGCGAGAAGCTCCAGCGGTACGACGTGGGCTCCTGGTCCGCCCGGTCGGCCAGCTCGTCCAGCGCCGCGGTGACGTCGAGCTCGCGCGTCCCCGTCGTACGACGCGATCTCGCTCCACAGCTTGTCGGTCGCGCGGTCCTCGGCGCCGAGGTTGCCGAGGTGCTGGTAGACCCAGTAGGACCCCAGGCCGGCGACGACGCGCTCGTGCCACCAGTCCGTGGCCTCCATCTCCTGGCGCCAGGTCCAGCTGGTGTTCCAGTCGTCGCGGATGTCGTGGTCGTCGAAGATCATCGCGCTGGGCAGCGTGGAGAGCAGCCAGCGGTTCGCCGGATCGCTCCACGCGAGCCGGTAGAGGTGGGCGTACTCCTCGTAGTCCTTCAGCTCGCTCCACGGCGGCTGCTCGGGGTCGCGACGGGACTTGATGAACTCCTTCATCTTCGGGCTGGTGTCGTCGGCGTACACCTGGTCGCCGAGGAACACCACGACGTCCGGCCACCGGTCGGGCTCGCCGGTCAGCCCGGCCATCCGCAGGGCGTAGGAGCGCAGCGCGTCGATGCCGAACTGGTCGTTGCTCTCCTCGTCGTGCGACACGCTGACCCGGCACGACCCGAACGCCACGCGCAGCGGCTTGTCCGGCGCCACGGTCGGGATCACCGACGGCGGGAACTGCGCGAAGTCCGGCTCCGGCGACGGCCAGACGAGCTCGTCGTCGATGCGGATCGTGTACGGCGTGGTGGTGCCGGGGGCCAGCCCGGTCACCTCGACCAGGGCGTAGTGGTGGCCGTGCGCGGCGAAGGTGCGTGCGGACGCGACGACGTCACCGGCCTCGACGGTGACGGTGGCCGCGTCCTGCGTCTCGACCCAGATCGTGGCCGAAGTGTCGTCGACGAACCGGAGCAACGGGCCCAGACTGCAAGGGTCCCTCGGGCAGGTCGGACGACACGTCGCCACCCTCCCACCGGGCGACGGCTCGGCTGAACCACCCCTGCGGGCGGATGGCTAGGGTCACCTCGTGCTGGACCTTCCCGACGTCGCGGCCTGGGAGGCGTGGCTCGAGGCCAACCACGACACCGCGCCCGAGGTCTGGTTGCGGATCGCCAAGAAGCACTCGGGCCTGGCCACGATCTCGATCGCGGACGCCCTCGACGGCGCGCTCTGCTTCGGCTGGATCGACGGTCAGCGCAAGGGTCTCGACGACCTGTCGTTCCTGCAGCGCTACTGCCCGCGCCGGGCTCGTTCGTCCTGGTCGCAGGTCAACGTCGAGCGCGTCGCACGGCTGACCGCCGATGGCCGGATGCGGCCGTCCGGCCTGGCCGAGGTCGAGCGTGCCCGGGCCGACGGGCGGTGGGAGGCGGCGTACGAACGGCAGAGCACCGCCGCCGTGCCCGACGACCTGGCCGCGGCTCTCGCCGGGGACCCGGTGGCCGCCTCGGCGTTCGAGGCGCTGAGCAGGAGCGAGCGGTACGCCGTGTTCCTGCCGGTCCTCAAGGCGACGAGTCCCAGCGCACGTGCGACGGCGGTCGCCCGCGCTGTCGGCGGACTGCGTTGACGGCTTGACTACCCCCATGGAGCTGCCCGACCTCTCGCCGCGGCCCGGCGACCTGGACCCGATCGAGACGGCGTCCCGCGACGAGCTCGCGGCCCTCCAGCTGTCGCGCTTGAAGACGTCGCTGATGCGGGCCTACGAGCACGTGCCGCACTACACGCGGGCCTTCGACGAGGCCGGCGTGCATCCCTCGGACGTGACGTCGCTGGCCGACCTGGCCCGGCTCCCGTTCACGACGAAGGCCGACCTGCGCGACAACTACCCCTTCGGGATGTTCGCGGTGCCGCGATCCGAGGTGGTGCGCGTGCACGCGTCGTCCGGTACGACGGGCCGTCCGACCGTGGTCGGCTACACGCGCCACGACGTCGAGACCTGGGCCGACGTGATGGCGAGGTCCATCCGCGCGGCCGGCGGCCGGCCCGGGATGGTCTGCCACGTGGCCTACGGCTACGGCCTGTTCACCGGCGGTCTCGGGGCGCACTACGGGGCCGAGCGGCTGGGCTGCACGGTCGTCCCGGTGTCCGGCGGGATGACCGAGCGGCAGGTCACCCTGATCCGGGACTTCGAGCCCGAGGTGATCATGGTGACGCCGTCGTACATGCTGGCGATCCTCGACGAGATGGAGCGGCAGGGCCTCGACCCGGCGGCGTCGTCGCTGAAGGTCGGCATCTTCGGCGCCGAGCCCTGGTCGCCCGAGATGCGCCTCGAGATCGAGGAGCGGGCCGGGATGCACGCCGTCGACATCTACGGTCTGTCGGAAGTCATCGGCCCGGGTGTCGCGCAGGAGTGCGTGGAGACCAAGGACGGGCTGCACGTCTGGGAGGACCACTTCTACCCCGAGATCGTCGACCCCGAGACCGGCGCGGTGCTGCCCGACGGCGAGCTCGGCGAGCTGGTGTTCACCTCGCTGACCAAGGAGGCCATGCCGGTCGTCCGCTACCGCACGCGCGACCTGACGCGCCTGCTACCGGGTACGGCGCGGACCATGCGGCGGATGGAGAAGGTCACCGGCCGCAGCGACGACATGATGATCATCCGCGGCGTGAACCTGTTCCCGACCCAGTTCGAGGAGCTGATCCTCGCCGAGCCGGCGCTGTCGCCGCACTTCCAGTGCGTGCTGACCCGTCCCTCGCGGCTCGACGAGCTGACGATCCGGGTCGAGAGCCGGTCACCGCTCTCCTCCTCCGACGCCACGGTGGTGGCCGACCGCGTGGCCGAGCGGGCCAAGGCGACGACGGGCGCCTCGGTGCGGTTCGAGGTGGTGGCGCCCGGCTCCGTGGCGCGGTCCACGGGAAAGATGCTGCGGATCGTCGATGAGCGCTGACTCCGCTCGAGCCGGGCGGGGTTGAGAGCCGTGGTGGAGGGATAGGTCTCTCGCGGTCGAACCGGCGAGCCGTGTCGAGACCCCGTCAACCTGGTCTCGACACCCCGCTCGTTCCTCGCGGCGGTTCGACCAACGAGAATGCCGGGATGAGCTCGGACACCCCGGAGACGGCGGAGGACTACTACGCGCGGATCGAGGCGGCGCTGGACGGCGAGCGCCGGCTGGCGGTGTCCGTCGACGACATGCCGGGGTGGGACATCTTCCCGTTCGAGCTCGACTCGCTGCGGATCAAGCCGCTGGAGCCGCTCGCCGACGAGGAGCCGGCCCGGCGCGGCGAGGAGGCCGCGGACTGCTGGTGCACGAAGGACCCCGACCCCGCCGCCGAGGCGCTCACGGCCTGGAGCAACGAACGGTGGGTGCTCCGCCTCAACTCCTCGATGCGCCTGCCCATCTCGTTGAGCCTGGGGCCGCGGGCGCACCACGACCTCAACGACCTCCCCGACGACCTCGCCGCCGAGATGGGCCGGCTCACGGTGGCCCTCAGCCGCGCGATCGAGGAGCTGCCGAGCGTCGGGCGCTCGCAGGTGGCCAAGTACGGCGACGGCGGGGCGCACCTGCACCTGTTCTTCTTCGGACGGCCGGCCCGGATCCTCCAGATGCGCGGATCACCGCTGCTGGACTGGGAGGAGAACCTCCCCGCCGTACCTCCCGAGGTGCTGCAGACCAACGCCACCTTCGTGTCGCGTCACCTCCAAGGGGCTGTCGGCGGGGACGGTCCCGCCTGGCTGGAGGGATGAGCCACGCCGAGCGGTTGAGACAAAATTTCGGCAAATCGCTGACAAATCCGGTCCCCGGACTTCTACGGTGTCGAGACAACCCCCCCAACACTGAACTCGCATCCCCCGAAAGGCGAGGTCAATGGCACTCGGCCCCCCCGAGGCGTCCCGTCGCGCCCTTGTGACGACCGCAGCAGCCGCCGCCGGATCCGGCGTGGCGCTGGTCGCCGCTCCGGCGTACGCGCGCGGCAGCAAGAAGCCGCACAAGTACCAGGGACAGAAGCTCCTCAAGGGCCGGGACCGGCACCTCGTCTCGCGGTTCAGCTACGGAGTCACGCCCACGCTGGCGGCGCAGGTACGTGCCGCCGGCGGGGCGCGGTCCTGGTGGGAGCGCCAGCTCACGCCGGCCGCCGTCCCGGACGCGTACGCCGACCAGCTGCCGACGTGGTGGCCCTCGCTCACCCAGTCGCCGCAGGCCATGTGGGCCGCGGACAAGATGGGCATGGTCCGCGCCTTCGGCGTGTGCCAGGACTACCAGCGCTATGTGCTCGTGCGCCGCATCTACTCCAACCGCCAGGTCCTGGAGCTGATGACGGAGTTCTGGGAGAACCACCTGAACATCCCGCTCAACGGCGAGCCGTCGTACCTCTTCCGCCGTTCCTACGGCGAGACGCTGCGCTCGAAGGCCTTCGGCCGGTACGACGACATCCTGTACGCCGCGATCACGCACCCGGCGATGCTCGTCTACCTCGACAACGCCAACTCGACCGCCGAGCACCCCAACGAGAACCTCGGCCGCGAGCTGCTCGAGCTGCACACCGTCGGGATCGGCAACTACACCGAGGACGACGTCAAGGAGTCCGCGCGGATCCTCACCGGCTGGCGCGTCGACACCCAGCAGGGCAACAAGACCCCGACCTGGAACGCCTCGTACATCGCCGGCGACCACTCGCTCGGTCCCGTGCGGGTGATGGGGTTCAGCGACGCGAACGACGCCCCCGACGCGCGTGACCTGACCCGTCGCTACATCTCCTACCTGTCCCACCACCCCATGACGGCGCGGCGGATCGCGACCAAGCTGGTGCTGAAGTTCGTCCGCGACGACGCCCCGTCGTCGCTCGTGGACCGGCTCGCCCAGGTCTACCTCGACAACGACACCGCGATCGTGCCGGTGCTCCGGGCCCTGGTCGACTCCCCCGAGTTCGTCCGGTCGACGGGCACGAAGGTGCGCGACGCCACCGAGGAGGTCGTGGCCGTCTGGCGGATGCTCGGAGCCCAGCTGCGCCGCCCCACGGGCCCGGCGTCGGCCGCGAACACGATCCTCTGGCAGTCCGACAACCTGGGCCTGATGCCGTTCATGTGGCCCCGGCCCGACGGGGCTCCCCTGGTGAACGACCCGTGGTGCACGCCGTCGCGGATGATCGCCAGCTTCGACCTGCACCACTCGATGGCGGGCGGCTGGTGGCCGAACGCCTCCCAGGGCGTGGTGTACCGCAGCCTCACGTCGTGGGTCCCGCACAAGACGCTGCGGCTCGACGAGCTCATCGACCACCTGTCCCAGCAGCTCCTCCACCAGCACGCCACTCCCGTGCTCGTGAAGGCCGGCTGCAAGGCCGTGGGGTACGGCGGCGACGAGGCGATCGACAAGCGGCACCCGGTCCGCTCCTACGGGGTGTCGACGCTGCTGACGACGATCCTCGACTCCCCCGAGTTCTTCCAGAGGTGACCCACGGATGACGGTCAGCGACAGCGGGCTCGACCCCGACGCCTGCTGCGAGGAGTACGCGCGACTCTCGGCGTCGCGGCGCGGCCTGCTGAAGGGCGCCTTGCTCGCCGGCTCCACCACCGTCATCGGCGAGGCCGTGATGAGCACGGCCGCGGCCGTCCCCGGACGCACTGCGCGCGCCGTCCTGGTCGTGCTGTCGCTGCGCGGCGCCGCCGACGGCATGAGCCTGGTGGTCCCCCACGGTGACCCCGTCTACTACCAAGCCCGTCCCAAGATCGCGATCCCCCAGGCGTCGCTGATCGGTGCGGACGGCTTCTTCGGCATGCACCCGGCGCTGGCGCCGCTCATGCCGCTCTGGAGCTCCGGCAAGCTGGGTTGGGTCCACGCCTCCGGCTTGCCGGCCCCTAACCGCTCGCACTTCTCCGCGATGGAGGAGCTCGAGGACGCCGCGCCCGGGTCGTCGACCCGGACCGGCTGGCTCAATCGCCTGATCGGCCTGCCCGACGGCTCGAACGCCGCCACCCAGGCGCTCAACATCGGCACCGGCGTGCCGCCGGCCTCGCTGGGTGGCCCCGCGCCGTACATGAACGCCTCCAGCGTCGACGACATCCGGCTCGCTGGTGCCGGCAAGGACCGCAACGACAGGCGGCGGCGTTCGCTGGACACGATGTGGCGCCAACAGCACACGCCGCTCGGCAACGCGACGCGCCGCGCGTTCTCGGTCGTGCAGTCCTTCGAGCGCATCAACCGGTCGGCCGCCAAGACCAACGCGCCGTACCCCAAGGGCGACCTCGGGAAGGCCTTCGCGAACGCCGCCCGGGTCATCCGCGGCAACATCGGCGTCGAGGTCATCACCATCGACCACGGCAAGTGGGACATGCACTCCGGCCTCGGTGACCTCTCGTGGGGCCAGATGCTCGAGAACGCCACCGAGATGTCGCAGGCGGTCGCCGCGTTCTTCACCGACCTCGGGCTGCTCGCCGACAACGTGACCCTCGTGGCCCTCAGCGAGTTCGGCCGCCGCGTGCAGGAGAACGTGAACGTCGGCCTCGACCACGGCTACGGCAACGTGATGATGGTCGCCGGTGCGGGCGTGAAGGGCGGGTACGTCGCGAAGTGGCCCGGCATCACCAACGAGCTCGACTCCGACCTCTTGGTCACCACCGACTACCGCAGCGTGCTGGCCGAGGTGGTCTCCAGCCGGTTCGGTGTCAGCAGCGCCTCGGTCTTCCCGGGGTTCGTCCGCGAGCAGGTCGGGGTCATGCTCGGTCAGTAGGTGACCCGGCGTGTCGCCAGAGCTTCGTGGGCGTGTCTGCCACTTCGTGGGGGTTGCAACCCCCTCGAACGTCCGGGATACCCGGTGGACCGGGTACTCCGTCACTTGTGACCCGCACGGGCTCCCGCCACCCCAGCTGGGCAGCACGCCCGGGTCACAAGTGTCGGGATCCCCGGCTCACCGGGTATCACGACCCCCTCACGCCGATCCCCCGATACGCGGCTCCCCCGCCGCCGTCACCGGGCCGCCACCTCTTCCTCGGACTCGAGCATGCGGACACGGTCATCGTCCGCCGGGACACGCCCGCCCGACCCCGGTTGCTTTATCTCACACATGAGATACCTTGGTCCGGTGACGACGGATGACTACAAGGGTCGTATCGGGAACCTGATCCGCGACGCCCGCAAGCACCGCGGGCTCACCCAGCAGCAGCTGGCCGAGCGGCTGGCCACCAGCCAGAGTGCGGTGAACCGCATCGAGAAGGGCCACCAGAACCTCTCCCTGGAGATGCTCGCCCGCATCGGGGCGGCCCTCGACAGCGAGATCGTGGCCCTCGGCGCCGGCCCGGTGCACCTGCGCGTCACCGGTCCCACCACGCTGTCGGGCTCGATCGACGTCAAGACGTCCAAGAACGCCGGCGTCGCGCTGCTCTGCGCCTCGCTGCTCAACCGCGGCAAGACCACGCTGCGCAGCGTGGCCCGGATCGAGGAGGTCAACCGGCTCCTCGAGGTGCTCAGCAGCCTGGGCGTGCAGAGCCGGTGGATCAACGCCGACAACGACCTCGAGATCGTGCCGCCCAAGGAGCTCGACCTGAGCCGGATCGACGAGGACGCCGCGCGGCGTACCCGCTCGATCATCATGTTCCTCGGTCCGCTGCTGCACCGGGCCGACACCTTCGAGCTGCCGTACGCCGGCGGCTGCAACCTCGGCACCCGCACCGTCGAGCCGCACATGGCCGCGCTCCGGCCGTTCGGGCTCGAGGTGAAGGCCACCGACGGCTCGTACCACGCCCGCGTCGACTCGCGGGTCGTGCCCGGCCGCCCGATCGTGCTGACCGAGCGCGGCGACACCGTCACCGAGAACGCCCTGATGGCGGCCGCCCTCCACCCCGGCACCACGATCATCCGCAACGCCTCGTCGAACTACATGGTCCAGGACCTCTGCTTCTTCCTGCAGAAGCTCGGCGTCGGCGTCGAGGGCATCGGCACCACCACCTTGACCGTCACCGGGCAGAGCGACATCGACGTGGACGTCGACTACGCCCCCAGCGAGGACCCGATCGAGGCGATGTCGCTGCTGGCCGCCGCGATCGTCACCGAGTCCGAGATCACCATCCGGCGGGTGCCCATCGAGTTCCTCGAGATCGAGCTCGCGACGCTGGAGGAGATGGGCTTCAAGTACGACCTGTCCGAGGAGTACGTCGCCCGCAACGAGCACACCCGCCTGGTCGACATCACCACCAAGCGGTCGCTCCTGCACGCGCCGCTGGACAAGATCCACCCGATGCCGTTCCCCGGCCTCAACATCGACAACCTGCCGTTCTTCGCCGTGATCGCCGCCGCGGCCACCGGGCAGACCCTGCTGCACGACTGGGTCTATGAGAACCGCGCCATCTACCTCGTCGAGCTCAACAAGCTCGGCGGGGACGTGAAGCTCCTCGACCCGCACCGCGTGATGATCGAGGGCCCGACCCACTGGTCCGGTGCCGAGGTCGTCTGCCCGCCGGCCCTGCGCCCCGCAGTCGTCGTGCTGCTGGCGATGCTCGCCTCCAAGGGCACCAGCGTGCTGCGGTCGACGTACGTCATCCACCGCGGGTACGAAGACCTCGCCGAGCGCCTCAACCAGCTCGGCGCCAACATCGAGCCCTTCCGAGACATCTGACCATCCGTTGGTCGAGGAAGGACGAACGCGCCTTCCTCGACCGGCGATGTCGGCTCAGCTGAACAGCGTCTCCACCCAGGCGCGGGCGGGGATCTTGGCGGTGGGCGGGGCGGTCATCCCGGCGGTGATGCGCGGGATGGGCTGGGTGCCCTGGCTGGCGAGCCGGTGCCAGTCGCTCTCGGACTCGACGTAGGAGCCGAGGTCCAGGCGTGCCAGGAAGACGCCGTGTCCCTGGGGGCAGGAGTGCACCACGCCGGACCCGAGCGGACGGGCGTTCATCTCGGTGCCGCACTGGGGGCAGGACAAGACGTCGTCGGTCATGGGACGACGATAGCCAAGTCACCAGCGGCGATACTGCACGCGTGACGTCGCCGCGCACCGGGTACGCCTACCTCGACGCTGTCTTCGACCAACCGGGCTCGGTGCTCGCCTTCGCCCACCGCGGCGGCGCGTACCACCCGGACATCGATGGCCTCGAGAACACCGTGCGGGCCTTCGCCCATGCCGTGAGCCTCGGCTACGGGTACCTCGAGACCGACGTGCACGTCACCAGCGACGGCGTGCTGCTGGCCTTCCACGACACGGTGCTGGACCGGGTCACCGACGCCACCGGCGCGATCGCGACCAGCACGTACGCCGAGGTGCAGCGCGCCCGCATCAACGGCTCGGACCCGGTTCCCACGTTGGCCGAGCTCTTCGACGCCTTCCCGGAGGCCCGGTTCAACATCGACCTGAAGGCGGCCGGTGCCGTGCCGGCGCTGGCGGCGTTCCTGGCCGAGCGCGAGGCCTGGGACCGGGTCGGCGTGGGGTCGTTCTCGGGGCGGCGGCTGCGGGAGTTCCGCCGGCTGACCGGCGGCCGCGTCGTCACCTCGGCGTCGCCGGGCGAGGTGGCGGCGTACAAGCTCCTCCCCTCCCCCGTGGCCCGGCTCGTCACCCGTGGGCGGCCGCGCGTGCTCCAGGTGCCCCATCGCACCGGCCGCCTGACCATCGTCACGCCACGACTCGTCCGGCGAGTGCACCGAGCCGGGCTCCACGTGCACGTCTGGACCATCGACGACCCCGACGAGATGAACGTCCTGCTGGCCCGTGGTGTCGATGGCCTGATGACCGACCGCACCGACATACTCAGGGCGGTGCTCACCGGGAGCGGCCGTTGGAGGGCGGGGTCATGACCACTGGCCAAGGCGATGGAACACAGGGCATCGCGGACCTCCGGCCGCTGTGGCGCTCGAAGGACCAGAAGGCCTGGTACTGGTACGACTGGGCCAACTCGGCCTTCTACACGACCGTCCTGTCCGTGCTCTTCGCGCCGTACATGGCGACCGTCGCCGGGAAGGCCGCCGGCTGCGTCGACGCCGACGACACGTGCAGCCGGACCGTCAACGTCCTGGGCCTGCACCTGGCGGCCGGGTCGCTGCCGTTCTACCTGACCAGCTTCGCCACCATCGCCAGCGCGTTCGTGCTGCCGATCGTCGGGGCGTTCGTCGACCGCTCGTCGCGCAAGAAGTGGCACATGGGCGCCTACGCCTGGGCCGGCTCGTTCTTCTGCGCGCTGCTGTTCTTCATGCAGGGCGACAGCTGGCAGATCGGCGCGTTCGCGGTCGTGCTGGCCAGCATCCTGGGCGGCTGCTCGCTGGTGTCGTACTACGCGATCCTGGTCGACATCTCGACGGAGGAGGAGCGCGACCACGTCTCCTCGCGCGGCTGGGCGTTCGGGTACCTCGGTGGCGGCCTCCTGCTGGCCGTCAACCTCGGCATGTTCCTCGGCCACGACGCGATCGGCCTGGAGAAGGGCATGTCGGTCCGCCTGTCGCTGCTCTCGGCCGCGATCTGGTGGGCCGGCTTCACGATCATCCCGATGGTGCGGCTGCGCAACTACGAGCCGGTCAACGAGGTGGTGGTCGAGGGCACGCTCTTCGAGCGCAGCTTCGGCCAGCTGTTCACGACGCTGAAGGAGATGCGCGGCTTCCCGATGACGATGACGTTCCTCATCGGCTACCTCTTCTACAACGACGGCATCCAGACCGTCATCTACGCCGCGTCGACCTACGGCTCCAAGCAGCTCAAGTTCGGCGACAGCGTGCTCATCGGCACGATCCTGCTCATCCAGTTCGTGGCGTTCGGCGGCGCCCTGTACTTCGGGCGGCTGGCGGCCAAGTACGGCGCCTACCGGGCGATCCTCTGGGGCATCTACGCCTGGATGGTCATCGTCGTCCTCGCGCTGTTCCTGCCCGAGAAGAACGTGCCGCTGTTCATGGCCGTGGCGGTCGCGATCGGCATCGTGCTGGGCGGCACGCAAGCGCTCTCTCGATCGTTCTTCAGCCTGCTCATCCCCCGCGGTCGCGAGGGCGAGTACTTCGCCCTGTACAACGCCGCCGAGCGCGGTACGTCGTGGTTCGGCACGCTCCTCTTCGGCGTGGTCTTCCAGGTGACCGGGTCCTACCGGCCGGCCATCGTGGCGCTGATCGTCTTCTTCATCCTCGGCGCCTTCTTCATGTTGCGCCTGGACCCCCAGCGCGGCATCCGCGAGGCCGGCAACGCCGTCCCCTCCGCCCTCTGACCCCGTCCCCCTCGTCGTTCCCGGAGGCGGCTCGGGGGTGCGGTTCCAGCGCAATTGCGCGATTCCGGGACCACCAGACCCCACCCCGCACGCACAGTCGTTCACTCGCTGACATACCCGCCGTACGTCGGGTGACCCCCCTCCCAGGGTGGGCCGGAACGAAATGGGGGTCGCTACCGTTGGTCAAGGTGACGGCGCGATCCGATTGAACCTGCGCTGTCGTCCGTGCGTCATAACGGGGGAACAGGAAGGGATGGTGGCCACATGGCTGAGCGCACACTTCGGGGAGCGCGCCTCGGGGGCCAGAGTTTCGAGGACGAGCGCGGCATCGAGTTCGCGGCCCGGCAGCAGGTGGGTTACCTCTGCTCACGGGGTCACTCCTTCGAGATCACGATGTCGGTCGAGGCCGACGTGCCGGCGGTCTGGGAGTGCCCGCGCTGCGGCGCCGAGGCCCTGAGCACCTCGGGCATCGAGCGTGAGGTCAAGGCCGAGAAGGCCGTCCGGACGCACTGGGACATGCTCCTGGAGCGGCGGTCGGAGAAGGAGCTCGAGGCCATCCTCAAGGAGCGTCTCGAGCTGCTCCGCGGCGGAGAGATCGGCCCGGCCCACCTGCACCGCGCGGCCCAGCGGACCGCCACGAAGCGCGCCGCCAGCCGTTCGACGGCCAAGAAGCGCGCCACCAAGAGCGCCTGAGCGCTCCGCACCGCTGACCTGAGCTACTGGTCGACGACCTCGCCCGGCACGACCGGTCCATCCGGTCCGGGGCGGGGTCGTCGCTGCGTCGGTGGCCCCACGACCACGAGGCGTTTGTTGACCACCTGCGCGAGCAGCCGCCGCGCGAACGGACGCGTGAACGGCAGGATCAGCAGGATGCCGAAGGCGTCGGTGACGAAACCGGGGCTCAGCATCAGCGTGCCGCCGACCAGGATCAGCGCACCGTCGGCGAGCTCCTTGGCCGGCATCCGACCGCTGTTCAGCGCGGTGGTCAGGGCCAGCCAGGCCCGCCGACCCTCGTGCTTGATCAGCCAGCCGCCGAAGATGCTGTCGGCGATGAGCAGCAGGATCGTCCACCACGCGCCGATCACCTGGCCGACCTGGATCAGCACGTAGATCTCGAGGATCGGCACCACCACGAAGGCGAGCACGAGCGCCCAGCCCACCCAACCCCTGCGTCGGGCCATCGGTCCCCTCCTACGAGCGGCGCAACCGCCGCCTCACCTGACGGGCCCGCTCGCGCAGGCCCCACTTCGTGATCGACTTCAGCGACTCGGTGGCGACGTCCGGGCTCATCTTCGAGTCGCCGCGCACCCGCTCGATGAACTCGATCGGCACCTCCACGACCTTCAGTCCCGCCTGGAGCGTCCGATAGGCCATGTCGGTCTGGAAGACGTACCCCGTGCTGCGCACCTGGTCGATGTCGATCTTCTCCAGCGTCGCACGCCGGAACAAGCGGAAGCCGGCCGTCGCGTCCTTCACCGGGATGCCGAGCAGCAGCCGGACGTACAGGTTGCCGCCGCGCGAGAGCAGCTCGCGGGACCTCGGCCAGTTGACGATCGAGCCGCCGGGGATCCAGCGGGAGCCGATCACCAGGTCGGCGTCGCGAAGCGCGTCGACGAGTCGCTGGAGCTGCTCGGGCTGGTGCGAGCCGTCGGCGTCCATCTCGCCGATCACGTCGTACCCGGCCTCGAGTGCGACCCTGAACCCGGCCCGGTACGCCGCGCCGAGGCCGGACTTCTCCGTGCGGTGCACGACGTTCACCTGGGAGTCCGCGGCCGCCAGCTCGTCGGCGATCCGGCCGGTGCCGTCCGGCGACCCGTCGTCGACGACGAGGACGTCGATCCCCGGCTGTGCCTCGCGCAGGCGACCGACGATCCAGGCGAGGTTCTCCGCCTCGTTGTAGGTCGGCACCACCATGACCACGCGACCAATCCCAGGACCGTGTTCAGGCACGCTCACGCTGTGCTCCTCAAACGGGGCTCCTGGCGGGGACGGGGGCTGGTTCGCGCTCGTCCTCCGGGAGGCTGCGAGCGAGGCGGATGCCGCGCCGACGATAGCCGAGCAACGCGACCGCGAGGGCCAGAACCGTGACAAGCCCGCTCAGTCGGCCGACCCAGTGCCCGACGTACGTGCCGAGCGTCACCGTGCGCTCCAAGGACACGTCCGCCTCGAGCACCGTCGTCGTCCGCGGGTCGGCCTGCGTGAGGACGTGACCCTCGGCGTCGATGATCCCCGAGATCCCGTTGATGGACGCGATCGCGAGCGGCCGGCCGTACTCGATCGCGCGGGCCCTGGAGATCTCGAACTGCTGCTCGATCTGGGAGGTGTGGATGAACATCGCGTTGCTCGTCTGCACCACGGCCATCTCGGCCCCGTGGGTGACCTGGTCGTAGAGGCCGTCGTCGTAGGCGATGTCGAAGCAGATCGCGTCCGCCACCGGCACGCCGGCGACCACGAGCGGCTCCTTGCGCGTGCCGCTCAGCATGTCGCGCGGGATCATGTCGAGCTTGCCGAAGCTGTCGCCGAACACCTTGCGCCACGGGATGTACTCGCCGAACGGCACCGGATGCCGCTTGGAGTACCGGTCCCCCGCACCCGTCACCGGGTCCCACACGATGCCCTGGTTCATCACGTGCTCGGATCCGGCGTCGACCATCGCGCCGACCAGGACCGGTACGCCGATCGCGGACACCGCGGTCTCGATGCCGCTGTGGGTCTGGCGGTCGGAGAACGGGTCGACGGCGGTGGAGTTCTCCGGCCACAGCACGAAGTCCGGCTTCGGCCGCAGCCCGTCCTCGACGTCGTGGGCGAGCTGGACGGTGGCCTCCACGTGGTTCTCGGTGACCTGGCGGAAGTCCTCGAGCACGTCGGTGCCGTCCCCGGGCACGTTGCCCTGCACCGCGGCCACCCGGACCGAGCCGTCCGGGCTCGGCGCCCAGGGGCGCACGGCCGGCAGCAGGAGCAGCGCGGCCACCGCGGCGCCGGCGACGAGCGCGCCCCTCCGCCGGCCGTCGCGAGGCAGCACCGAGGCGAGCAGCGCACCGGCGAGCACGAGCAGCAGGCTGACGCCGGTCGCGCCGGCGTACGCGAGCGCTGGTGCCACGGGAGTGTCGACGACGGCGAACGCCAGTCGTCCCCACGGCATCCCGCTGAACGGCCACGTGCTGCGCAGCACCTCCATCGCGGACCACGCGATCGCGACCCACAGGGGCCAGACCGGCAGCCTGCGGAGGATGGGCACCGCGACGGCCAGCAGGCCGTAGAACAGCGCCTCCAGGCCCGACAGGGCCAGCCAGGCGTACGGGTCGACCGCGCGCATCCAGAACATCAGGGTGTAGCAGTAGGCGACCCCGAAGGCGAGGCCCGGCAGGAACGCCCGCGAGGGACGCAGGTCCTGCACCAGGGCGACGTACGCCGCCACCGCGAACGGCATGACCCAGAAGATCCCGACGGGCGGGTACGCGAGGCTCAGGACGGCGCCGGCCACCGCGGCCAGCAAGGTACGTCGGAGCACCCGGCAAGAGTACGGCGACCGACCAGGAAGGGTTTGCCGTCCGGCGCGCCGGGCCGTCTGGACGCAGGAGCGCATGCGAGCGCCAGCGAGCGAGCGACGGAGGAAGACGGCCCGATGCAGCGCGCCGGACACGCTTCGAAGCGAAGCGGAGAAGCAAATCTGCAGAGGCCGGGAGAGGCGCTGTCCCTTCGGACCGACCCGCGCACGACCGGGTGTCGTGAGCAGGAAGTTATCTGGCGAGCCAGGCCTCTCCCGGATCCACCCATCGCGGGGCGGGACCGACCTCCGCGAACCACGTCGGACTGGTGGGTGGCCCCCCACCTTCCGACTCGGCCACTCGGACGTCGGTCCGCCCGACGCGATCTGCAAGGGCGAACCCCGGAACCCTCACGCGCCTGACGCGCAGTGTCAACCGCGCGATGACCTGCGAGGACACGGGAAGCCGCAGGTCAGCCGGGGTCGTCCGGACACCAGAAGTTCACCGGAAATCTCACTGGCTCGCCGTTGGTCGGCGTGTCGGTGAGCGACACGCCGACGAGGTGGTCAAGACCAGTCAGAGGTCCTAGGGGACCACGACGACGCCGGTGGCGCTGGTCGCCAGGAGGGGTTCGGCGAGCATCGTCGCGGCCCCGGGGTCCTGCTCGGTGGCGGCGCCGCGCGCGACCACGTGGACGGTGAAGTCCATCGTCCGCGACCGGGTGCCGACACGGGTGATCTCGCAGACGATCTCGAGGACGTCGCCGGCGCGCACGGGCTGCTTGAACTGGACGTCGGAGTACGACGCGAACAGCCCCTCGTCGCCGTCGGTGAGGATGCACATCTCGGTCGCCACGTCGCCGAAGAGGCCCAGGCTGTAGGCGCCGTCGACGAGGTTCCCGGCGTAGTGGGCGTGGGAGTAGGGAACGTAGCGGCGGTGCGCCACGCGCGTGCCGACCTGCGCTGATGACGGGGCGGACATCAGGCGGCCTTCCTCTTGTCGGTGACCAGGCGGTGCACGATGAAGGAGGCGACCTCGCCGGGCGTCGTGCCCCGGGTGAACACCCGGTCCACGCCCAGCTCGGAGGCCATCGTCTCGTCGAAGCGCGGGCCGCCCACGACGAGCAGGGGGCGCTTGTCGTCGGGGTAGGACTCGCGGAAGGCGGCCGACATCTCGCGGGTGTTGAGCAGGTGGGCGTCGCGCTGGGTGACGACCTGCGAGACCAGGACGGCGTCGGCCTTCTCCTCACGGGCACGCTCGACGAGCTGGGGGACGGAGACCTGGGCGCCGAGGTTCACGACCTTGAGCTCGCGGTAGTACTCCAGGCCCTTCTCGCCCGCGAACCCCTTGATGTTGAGGATCGCGTCGATGCCGACCGTGTGCGCGTCGGTGCCGATGCAGCCGCCGACGACGACCAGGCGACGCCGCAGCGCGCTCTTGATCGCGGAGTTGGCCTCCTTGGGGGTGAGCAGCGGGTAGTCGCGCTCGACGACCTCGACGGTGCTCGGGTCGACGAGGTGGTTCACCCGGCCGTAGACGACGAAGAACGTGAAGCCCTCCCCCATCGGCTTCGCG
Source organism: uncultured Actinomycetota bacterium (assembly GCA_963782035.1). Lineage (GTDB taxonomy): Bacteria > Actinomycetota > Actinomycetes > Propionibacteriales > Nocardioidaceae > Nocardioides. The sequence goes on along the minus strand of CAWAIW010000025.1, from coordinate 16,514 downwards.
TGCACGACCAGCGCCGGGTCCATGCCCATCTTGTTGGCGAGCTGCACGGCCGCGCCCTCGGCGACCTTGGAGTGCTCGATGGGCAGGGTGAAGGAGAGCTGCACCATCCCGTCGCCGGTGGTGTCGCCGTACGGGCGGATGGGACTCGACTTCGGCTTGGTCACTCGCCCTCCAGGATCTCGGTCGCCGGGTTGTAGTAGTCGCGTGCCTTCTTGGCGACGCCCTCGAGGCCGCGGCCCTTGTCGGCGGGCCGCTTCATCAGGCCGAAGGTGCCGTCCGCGATGGCCGCGAGCAGCGGCGGGTCGCCGGCGCCGTCCGTGTCGTCCTTGATCCGCTGGAGCAGGGCGATGCTCTCACCGAGCACCTCGCGAGCCCGGTTGGCGATGAAGCCGTCGGGGGTGGGGCGGAAGTCCTCGTGCAGGTTGCCGGCGGCGTTCATGACGTACCGGACGTTCTGCAGCGCCAGGTCGCGGTCCGAGATCCACGGCGTCACCACGGCTTCGGTCATCATGCCGACGAGCAGGATGCCCTGGCCGGTCAGGGCCCCGACGAGGTTGAAGAACCCGTCGAGCAGGAAGCCCTTGAAGATGTCGCCGGTCATGTGGCGCGTCGGCGGCATCCACTTCAGCGGCGCGTCCGGGAAGAGCTCCCGCGCGAGCATCGCGTGGGCCAGCTCCAGACGGAACGAGTCGGGGATGTCGGGGTCGATCTCGAAGGCGTGCCCCAGACCCAGCTGCCAGTCCTCGAGCCCGGCCTCCTTGGCGAAGTACTCGTTGAGCAGCTGGCTGGTCGTCACCGTGTGCGCGGCCTCGACGGCGTCCGCGGTGGTCAGGTAGTTGTCCTCGCCGGTGTTGATGATGATGCCGGCGCGGGCGTGGACCTGGCGGCTGAAGCGCTGGTCCACGAAGGTACGGATCGGGTTGATGTCGCGGAAGAGGATCCCGTACATCGAGTCGTTCAGCATCATGTCCAGGCGCTGCAGCCCGGCCAGCGCGGCGATCTCCGGCATGCAGAGGCCGGAGGCGTAGTTGGTGAGCCGGACGTACCGGCCGAGCTCCCTCGACGTCTCGTCGAGGGCCGCGCGCATCAGGCGGAAGTTCTCCTGGGTGGCGTAGGTGCCCGCGAAGCCCTCACGGGTGGCGCCCTCCGGCACGAAGTCCAGCAGCGACTGCCCGGTGGAGCGGATCACCGCGATGATGTCGGCGCCCTCGCGGGCCGCGGCCTGCGCTTGCGGGATGTCCTCGTAGATGTCGCCGGTCGCGACGATCAGGTAGATCCACGGCTTGCGTGGGGCGTCGCCGATCTTCTTGATCATCCGCTCGCGCTCGCGGCGGTTCGCGTCGATCGTCCTGATGCCCGCGCCGACGGCCCTCTTGGCGTCCCGGCCGGCGGCCGTGGCGTCCTTGCCGTCGGGCAGCTCGAAGGTGATGCTGCCGGTGCTCGCCTTCTGGGCCAGGGTCAGGAGGTCCTCGGCGTGGCCACGACGGAGCGCGTGCCAGACGGGCAGGGCGACGCCGTGCTCGAGGCCGACGTCCGCGCGGACCACGTCGAGCAGCCGGTTCACCCAGGGGGTGCCGTCGGGGTCGGCGCCGGCGAGGCCGGCCATCCGCAGGGTCGCGCGCTCGACCGAGACGGTCGTGTGCTGCTGGGCGATCTTGACGATCGGGCGGCCGACCTGACGGGCGAGCGTGCGCGCGCGGCGTACGTCGGTCTTGTCGAGTCCGAGGCGGGTCGTCGTCGGCATGGTCACAGTCTCCGCTCGAACAGGCTGCGGACGCCCGCGTCGGCGCGCAGCAGCTCGAGGGCGTACGCCGCATGGCCGGGTGTGTAGCCGTTGCCGACGAGCATCCGGACGTCGGCGGCGAGGCCCTCGGCGCCCAGGGCGGCCGCGGAGAACGACGTGGCCATGGAGAAGAAGATGACGGTGCCGCGCTCGGCGGTGGCCAGGATCGCCCCGCCTTCGCAGCCGGGGACGTCGACGCAGACGACGGTGACGTCGGCCAGGCTGCCCGTCGCGGCGACCGCGTCGCGCAGGGCGATCGGGTCGCGTGCGTCGGCGACCACGACGGCGTCGGCGACGCCGGCGCTCTCGAGCAGCTGCTTCTCGGCCTCGGTCGGGACGACGCCGACGGTGCGCCGTGCGCCGGCGTCCTTGGCTGCGGCGAGGCTGAGGGAACCGGACTTGCCGGCGCCGCCGATGACGGCGACCACCGGTTCGCTCGTACTCCTCGACGATCCGCTTGGTCATCGCCGGTGCGCCGCAGACGTCCATGACGGCGAGGCTGAGCGCGCTGGGCAGGTCGTCGGGGATGACCGCGGCGATCGAGCGGCCGAAGAGCACGGCGTACCCGTCGGCGGGAACCTGCTCGCTCGTGCCGTCCCAGCGCTCGAGGCCGTCCTCGATGACCAGCGGGGTCAGGGTGAGGGAGACCAGGGTCGCGACGTGGTCGCCGGGCTGGAGGCCGAGGGCCGACTCGGGGCCGACCTCCTCGACCGTGCCGACGAGCATGCCGCCGGAGCCGGTCTCGGGGTTCTGCATCTTGCCGCGGGTCTCGATGATGTCCAGCACCTCGCGGCGTACTGCCTTGCCGTCGTGTCCGCCCTCTGTCCAGTGCTTCTTCTCGAGCTGCCTGAACGAAGCGGCGTCGAGGTTCAGTCGCTCGACGCGGATGCGGACCTCGTCGGGCCACAGCTCCTTGCGGGTGTCGAGCCGCTGGGCGGCCTGGGGCAGGACGCTGTGCCCGTCCCTGGCGTCGTCCAGGACACGGTGCAACCCGGTCGGGTCACTGGCTCGCACGCGGAAGGCTCCTCCGTTTACGGGTTTCAACAGGACAAGTTCCGGTGAGGCTTTGGACAGACCGGAGATCGTCCACCTACAGTGGCACAGTGAGCATCGAGACGTCCATTGAGCGCGCGCAGGCCCAGTTCTCGGGCCAGCCGTACCCGTACCGACGCGTCGAGCTGGTCGAGCCCGACTGGACCCGCTTCCCGGGGTGGAAGGACGTCACCACCGAGGAGTGGGAGTCCGTGCAGTGGCAGCGGGCCCACTGCGTGAAGAACCTCAAGCAGCTGCGCGAGCTGCTCGGCGACCTGGTCGACGAGCGCTTCTACGCCGACCTCGAGCGCGACCAGCAGGAGCGCGCGACGATGTCGATGCTGGTGCCGCCGCAGATGATGAACACGATGGCCCCGGCGGCCTCGCCCGCCGGACCCGGCTCGCTGACCGACGAGTTCTACGCCGACCCGGTGCGCCAGTACATGTTGCCGGTCTTCAGCGACCGTCGTACGGACTGGCCCTCGCACCCGCACGCGACACGCGACTCGTTGCACGAGCACGACATGTGGGTGGCCGAGGGCCTGACCCACCGGTACCCGACGAAGGTGCTGGCCGAGCTGCTGCCGACGTGCCCGCAGTACTGCGGGCACTGCACGCGCATGGACCTGGTCGGCAACTCCACGCCGGTCATCGAGAAGCTGAAGTTCGTCGCCAAGCCGAACGACCGGCTCGAGTCGATGATGGACTACCTGCGTCGTACGCCCCAGGTGCGCGACGTGGTCGTCTCCGGCGGCGACGTGGCCAACATGCCGTGGGCCCGCCTCGAGGCGTGGCTGACCTCCCTGCTCGAGGTCGAGAACATCCGCGACATCCGCCTCGCCACCAAGGCGCTGATGGGTCTCCCCCAGCACTGGCTGCAGGACGACGTGGTCGCCGGCATGTCTCGCGTGTCCGAGATCGCCCGGTCGCGTGGCGTCTCGATCGCGATCCACACGCACGTCAACCACGCCAACTCGGTGACGCCGCTCGTCGCCAAGGCGACCCGCACGATGCTGGACACCGGCATCCGCGACGTACGCAACCAGGGCGTCATCCTCAACGGCGTCAACGCCGACCCGCACGCCCTGCTCGACCTCTGCTTCGCCCTGCTCGATGGCGCGCAGATCATGCCGTACTACTTCTACATGTGCGACATGATCCCGTTCTCGGAGCACTGGCGGATCTCGGTCGCCGACGCCCAGAAGCTCCAGCACTCGATCATGGGCTACCTGCCCGGGTTCGCCACGCCGCGCATCGTGTGCGACGTCCCGTTCGTCGGGAAGCGCTGGGTCCACCAGATCGCCGACTACGACCTCGAGCGCGGCATCTCCTACTGGACCAAGAACTACCGGACCTCCATCGAGGCAGAAGACCCCGAGGCCCTGTCGCGGACCTACGAGTACTACGACCCGATCCACACCCTCCCCCTCGAGGGCCAGCAGTGGTGGCAGCAGCACGGCAACCTCGACGAGTCCGCCCTCAAGGCCGCCGAAGTCGCCGAAGCCTCCCGCCGCCTCGCCGCCCTCCAGGCCCACTGAGGGTCGACCAACGCGGGCAGTGATACCCGGTCGACCGGGTATCACTGACGTTCTGGCGTCGTTGCAACGGCGCCGAAGCGGCAGGAAACGACGCCACAGGAGTCGGCGCGGCTCCGGTCTATCCACAGGCGACGAGCGGCCCGGTTTCGCGCCCGCTGACCGCGGGGATCTCTCGTGCCATGACGATAAGAACAGGTCCCCCTCGACGGCGTCGTGTGGCTTCGCCGCGACGCCCTCGCAGAGGGCTACTCGCGACAAGGCAGATCGCCAAGCTGGTCCGCACCGGAGAGTGGCACCGGGTCCGGCGCGGCGCCTACACATCCGGGCGAGCTGTGGCGATCGCTGTCCCCGGAGGACCGGCACCGCGTCCTCTGCCGGGCTGTGCTGCTCACCGCTCACCCGAGCTGCGGCTCTCGTCCCATGTCTCATCGGCGATCGAGTGGGGCGCCGAGACGTGGGGCTTCGACCTCGACGAAGTTCACCTGACCCGGACGGACGGCAAGTCCGGCCGCAAGGAAGCACGGGGTCGTCCATCACTCGCGGCCGGCTCGCGGAAGCGGAAGTCGTGGTCGTGAACGGCGTCCGCGTCACGCCGGCGGCACGCGCCGTCGCTGAGACCTGCACCATCGCGGGGGTCGAGCCGTCGCTGACGGTCGCCAACAGCCTCCTCCACCATGGACGGTCGTCACGGAGCCGAGTTCGACGACGCAGGACCGGCCACCCGCGACGTGGCCGAGGTCCCTCACGACCGAGCTGGTCCGGCGCCTGGCCGACCCGCGCATCGAGTCGGTCGCCGAGTCGCGGGCCCTCCACCTGTTCTGGCGCGAGCACATCCCTCGTCCGGAGCCGCAGGTCGAGGTGTACGACGAGTCCGGTCGCCTCGTCGGACGCGTCGACTTCCTGTGGGCGAAGTACGGAGTGTTCGGCGAGATGGACGGCAAGCTCAAGTACCTCACCATGCGACGCGAGGGCGAGACGCTCGACGAGTTCCTGCTGCGGGAGAAGCGGCGCGAGGAGCAGATCTGCGCCCTCACCGGCTGGGTCTGCATCCGGATCACGTGGGAGGACCTGGCGCGGCCCCGGCTCCTGGCGCGGCGCATCCGTCGGACTCCTGGCTGTCCCGAGCCCCCAGGCCGGCCTGACGCCGACCTTCTGGCGTCGTTCCTGCCGCTTCTGGCGCGTTGCAACGACACCAGAACGTCCGTGATACCCGGTCGACCGGGTATCACTGCCGCCATGCGCCCCTACGACACCGGGCGGTTCTCGTACGGGGTGGAGAGGACGATGGTGGTGCGGGAGGAGACGTTGGCGGCGGCGCGGATGCGGGCCAGGAGGTCCTCGAGGGCGCCGGGGGTGCCGACTCGTACCTTGAGGATGTAGGACTCGTCGCCGGCCACCGACCAGCAGGACTCGATCTCCTTCACGACGCGCAGGCGCTCGGGGTAGTCGTCGGGCTCGGAGGGGTCGATGGGCGTGATCGAGACGAAGGCCGTCAGGGGCAGGCCCATCTGCTCGTGGTCGACGGTCGCGACGTACCCGCGGATCATGCCGCGCTGCTCCAGCCGCTTGACCCGCTGGTGGACGGCCGAGGTGGAGAGACCGGTCGCCTTGCCGAGATCGGTGAAGGACATGCGCCCATCGGCCGCCAACAGCGACAGGATCTTTCGGTCGGTCTTCTCCACGCCGAAAGACTAGTGCCCAGCCGTGCCAGGATGCGCGGGTGAAGAGCGAGCAGCGGTTGATGGTCCTGGACACCGCGAGCCTGTACTTCCGGGCGTTCTTCGGGGTCCCGGAGATCAAGGCCGACGACGGCACGCCCGTCAACGCGGTCCGCGGCCTGCTCGACTTCATCAGCCGCCTGGTCGGCCAGTACCGCCCCACGCACCTGGTCTGCGCCTGGGACAACGACTGGCGCCCGCAGTGGCGCGTGGAGCTCGTGCCCAGCTACAAGGGCCACCGCGTCGAGTACGTCGTCAAGGACGAGACGCACCCGTACGTCGAGGAGGTACCCGACCCGCTGCAGGTCCAGGTGCCGATCATCGAGGCGGTGCTGCAGGCGTTCGGCATCTGCAAGATCGGCAAGGACGGCTACGAGGCCGACGACGTCATCGGCTCCCTCGCCGCGCAGGCCGACATGCCGGTCGACGTGGTGACCGGCGACCGCGACCTCTTCCAGGTCGTCGACGACCAGCGGGGCGTCCGCGTCCTCTACGTCGCCCGCGGCGTCGGCAACCACGAGCGGGTCACCGACCACGTCGTCGTCGAGAAGTACGCCGTGCTCCCCAGCCAGTACGCCGACTTCGCCACCATGCGCGGCGACGCGAGCGACGGCCTCCCGGGAGTGCCCGGCGTCGGCGAGAAGACCGCCTCGGCGCTGCTGCTGAAGTACGGCGACCTACGCGGCATCATCGCCGCCGCCGAGGACCCCGACTCCGACATGGCGCCGAGCCCTCGCAAGAAGATCGTCGCGGCCGAGGACTACCTGAAGGTCGCCCCGAAGGTCGTCGAGGTGGCCACCGACATCAAGCTCGGCCGGTACGACGCCGCGCTGCCCAGCACCCCGGAGCACCCGCAGATCCTGGAGAAGCTGGCCGGGCACTACAACCTGGGCAGCCCCGTCGAGCGCCTCATCGGGGTGCTGGCGGGCTGACGGGAGGACCCGTCGCCCCGGCGGCGTCAGCCGATCACTCCACGGCGGTGTAGGCGACCACGCCCCGGCGCAGCGCCCGTACGACGTCCCGTGCCGTGTCCCGGACCGGCCCGGCGCCCGCGGCGTCCGCGACCTGGCCGGCCATGTCGATGACCTGCTTGGTCCAGCGCACGAAGTCGCCGGCGGCCAGGTCGGTGACCGACAGCACCTCGTCGAGGTCGTCGCCCTCGGCCCAGCGGTACGTCGCCCACGCGAACCCGAGGTCCGGCTGGCGGGTGAAGTCGAGGCGGTGCTCCCGCTCGAGCACCTGGACACGGCCGGCGATCCGGACCAGCTCCTCGATGGCCTCACGCGTGGCGCCGCCCGGCACCCGCGGCGCGTCACCGTCCGGCCGTCGGGCCTGGAAGACCAGGGACGACAGCGCGGCCGCGAGGCCGGCGGTGGGCAGCTCGTCGAAGACGCCGGAGCGCAGCGCCTCGGCGGTGACCAGGTCCAGCTCGGAGTAGAGCCGCATCAAGCGCTGACCGCGCTCCGTCACGGTCTCTCCGGCGAGGTAGTCCAGGTCGGTCAGCACCTCGCAGACGCGGTCGAACTGCCGGGCGACGGTGTTGGTGCGCTCCTCCACGCGTCGCCGCAGGGTCCGCGACTCGCGATCGAGCTTGAACCACCGCTCCGTCCAGCGGGCGTGGTCCTCGCGGTCCGGGCAGTCGTGGCAGGGATGGTCCCGTAGCTCGCGGCGCAGCCGCTCGACGTCCTCGGAGCCGCCCGCGGGGGCGGCCGACCGACGCACGCGCGCCGACGGGGGCGGCGGGGCCAGCCCGTGGGTGCGGGTGCGCAGCGCGGAGGCCAGGTCGCGGCGCATCTGTGGGTTCCGGCTGCTGAAGTTCCGCGGCACCTTGAGCCGGGTCAGGGCCACCACCGGGGTCGGGAAGTCGGTGATGCTCAGCCGGCGCGCCTGCCGCTCGGCGGTGACGACCAGCGGGCGCGGGCCCTCACCGGACGCGCCGGGGTCGATCACCACGGCGTACCCGGCGAACTTGCCGGTGGGCACCTCGATCACGTCGCCCGGCCTGAGGGCCTCGAGGGAGGTGATCGCCTCCTCGCGCCGGTCCGCCCGCCGGGACTTGGCCGCCCCCTTCTCCAGCTCGGAGATGCGCTGCCGCATCCGGGCGTACTCCATGAAGTCGCCGCGGTCGCAGGCCGCCGCGTCGGCGTACCCGTCGAGCGCGTCCTCGGCCTTCCGCAGCTGGCGGGCCAGCCCGACGACCGCCTTGTCGGCCTGGAACTGGGCGAACGACAGCTCAAGCAGCTGACGCGCCCGGTCGCGACCGAACTGGTGCACGAGGTTGACGGCCATGTTGTACGACGGCGCGAAGCTCGACCGGAGCGGGTAGGTGCGGGTCGAGGCGAGGCCGGCCAGCTCGCGCGGGTTCATGCCCGGTTGCCAGAGCACGACGCCGTGGCCCTCGACGTCGAGGCCACGACGGCCGGCGCGACCGGTCAGCTGGGTGTACTCCCCCGGCGTGATGTCGGCGTGCGTCTCGCCGTTCCACTTGTCGAGCTTCTCGATGACCACGGTGCGCGCGGGCATGTTGATGCCGAGCGCCAGCGTCTCGGTCGCGAAGATGGCCTTCACCAGGCCGCGGGTGAAGAGCTCCTCCACGATCTCCTTGAAGGCCGGCAGCATGCCCGCGTGGTGCGAGGCGACGCCGCGGGTCAGGGCATCGAGGAAGTCGTGGTACCCGAGCACGTGCAGGTCCTCGGACGGCAGGTGCTTGGTGGCCTGCTCGACGAACTCGTGGACCTCGTCGCGCTCGGCCGGCGTGGTGAGCCGCAGGTTGGCCTGCACGCACTGCTGCACCGCCGCGTCGCAGCCCACCCGGCTGAAGACGAAGACGATGGCCGGCAGCAGCCCGTCGCGGTCCAGACGGTCCACCACGTCGACCCGGCTCGGGATCCAGATCCGCCGGCCGTTGCCCACCGGCTTTCGTTGGCCGGGCTTGCCCCGACCGCGACGGTCCTTCGGCGTGCGCCGGTCGCGGATCCGCGAGCTCGCCCAGTCGTCCCGCGCGAGCTTGACCAGCTCGTCGTTGACCGGGGCGCCCTCCTTGACGAACCCCGCAGCCGCGTCGATGTCGGAGGAGGCGAACAGGTCGAGCAGTCGCTTGCCCACCATCACGTGCTGGTAGAGCGGCACCGGACGTCGCTCCTCGACGATCGTGGCCGTGTCGCCGCGGACCGTCTCGAGCCACTCGCCGAACTCCTCGGCGTTCGAGACGGTGGCGGACAGCGAGACCAGGGCCACCGACTCCGGCAGGTGGATGATCACCTCTTCCCAGACCGCGCCTCGCGACCGGTCGGCGAGGTAGTGCACCTCGTCCATCACCACGAAGCCGAGGCCCAGCAGGGTGCGCGAGCCGGCGTACAGCATGTTGCGCAGCACCTCGGTCGTCATCACCACGATCGGCGCCTCGCCGTTGATGGTGTTGTCGCCGGTCAGCAGGCCGACCTGGTCGGGGCCGTAGCGGTCGACGAGGTCGTGGAACTTCTGGTTCGACAGCGCCTTGATCGGGGTCGTGTAGAAGCACTTGCGCCCGGTCGCCAGCGCGAGGTGGACCGCGAACTCCCCGACCACGGTCTTGCCCGAGCCGGTCGGCGCCGCCACCAGGACGCCGTGGCCGTCCTCGATGCGGCGACAGGCCTCGACCTGGAACGGGTCGAGCGCAAACGGGTACGCCGCGGCGAAGTCGCGCAGCACCGGGTGCTTCTTGTCGAGAGACGTACGACGCGTACCGCTCCGACGGGGAGGGCTCAGCTCATGACAGGACCGTCAGCGCTCCCGGCACGCACTCCACGGTGACCGGCAGCGCGCCGAACCGCTCGCCGTCGGCGTACGCCACGATCCCGGGCGCCGCCACGGTGACCGAGCGCACCCGGTGGTGCTCGTACTGCGGGTGGGTCACGTGGGTGCCCTTGAACAGCTTGGGGTAGGTCCGGACGAGACCCGCCTTGCTCATCGGCTTGATGATCACCACGTCCAGCAGGCCGTCGTCGAGCAGGGCGCCCTCGGTGATCCGCAGCCCGCCGCCGAACGACGGGCCGTTGCCGACGGCGACGAGCATCGCCTCGAGCCGGCGGTGCTCGCCGTCCAGGTCGAGGGTGTAGGACAGCGGCTTGAACGTGCGCAGCTCGGCCAGGGTGGCGATGTTGTAGCGCATCTGGCCCTTGGGCCAGGTCATCCGGTTCGCGCGCTCGTTGACGATGGCGTCGAAGCCGGCCGCCATGACCGTGACGAAGTACTTCGATCCGCTCCGCGCCAGGTCCACGGTCCGCGTGCGACCCGCCAGCACCACGTCGGCGGCGGCGAGGGCGTCGGTGCGCGGGAGGTCGAAGTACCGCGCGACGTCGTTGCCCGTGCCCGCCGGCATGATGCCCAGCGGCGTCCCCGTGCCCGCGAGGGCCTGCACCGCCAGGTGCACCATGCCGTCGCCGCCGCACACGACCAGGGCGTCGACGCCGTCGGCCACGCACTGCTGCGCGAGGGCGAGCGCCTCGTCGGCGTCCCGGCCGGCCAGGTTGCGGACGACCAGGCCGCCGGCGCGCAGCCGGGCCAGCGCCGCGTCGCGGACTCGCCCGCCCCGGCCCTTGCCCGAGGTCGGATTCGTGAGCAGGGCGATCTCTTTCGTCTCGCCGCTCACATCAGGAGACTAGCCACCCAGGCGTAGCAGGACCGAGAACGACTCAGGTCGCGCGCCGACCGCCTTGGCCAACCGCGCCAGCGTCTCGAGAACGGTCTCGGCCGAGAACGACGTGCCGGGCACGGCGAGCGTCAGGCGCTGCTCGTGGGAGACGAGGAACACCTGGCCGTGCTGCCACGCCTGGTGCGCCTGGTGGCGCAGGTCGTCGTCGGCCACCGGCTTGGGGTAGGCCTCGTCGACGGCCAGCAGGTCGCACGGTACGGCGTCCCGGCCGGCCGCCGTCAGGCTCCCGGGCACGAGGTGGCGCTCGTGGATCCCACCGTCCGGGGTCCACACCACATCGCCCTCACCCAGCCACTCGGGCAGGTCGAAGGGGTCGATCTCGGTCATCCGACGAGACACCAGAGGGGGGTCATCAGATCGGGGAGACCTCGTCGTCGTTCCACTGGTCGGTGCTGGTGGCGCCGCGACCGCGCGAGCGGTCGACGATCCTGGCCACGATCTCGGCGACGATGAAGAGGATCAGCAGCGGGATGGCCAGCATCAGCATCGAGAACGGGTCGGTGGACGGGGTGGCCACCGCGGCGAAGACGAAGACGCCGATGATGATCCACGGCCGGTAGCGACCCAGCGCCTTGCCGGAGACGATCCCGGCGAGGTTCAGCAGGATCACGAAGAAGGGGATCTCCATCGCGACGCCGAAGATCAGCAGCATCCGGGTGACGAAGGAGAAGTAGGCGCCGAAGTCGACGAGGTTCTGCACGTCGTCGGGGACGAAGGCGATCAGGACCGAGAGGCCCTTGGGGAGGATGTAGTAGCCCAGCGCGACGCCGCCGAAGAACAGCGGCCCGGCGATGGCCGCCACCACCCGCGACCACTTCTTCTCGTGGGCGTGCAGCCCGGGCATGATGAACGCCCAGATCTGGTAGAGCCAGTAGGGCGCTGACGCGACGACCGCCGCCACGCCGCACAGCTTCAGCTGGAGCATCAGACCCGCGCTGATGCCGTTGGCCACCAGCTCGGAGTTGTCGCCCTTGAGCGTGGACACCGCGTCGCGGTAGGGCGTGGACGACGATGTCGAGCAGCTGGCCGTAGAAGAACAACGCGGCGATGAAGGCCACCACCAGGACCATCGCGCAGCGGAACAACCGCGCGCGGAACTCCCTCAGGTGGTCCGTGAGAGCCATGCGGCCGTCGTCGCCGACGGAGTACCTGGGCTTCCCCCGGAACAGGTCGAAGACCCACCCCACGGTGGACAAGGCGGGCTACCTACCTGCGGCGGTCAGGCCGGGTCGTCGCGGTGCTCGGCCGCGCGACGCTCGGCGGCCAGCCGCTCGGTCTCGGCGTCGAGGGTCGGCGGGTTGGCCTGGATCTCGCGCTGCTCCGGCGACCGCTGGGTGTTGGTGCCGCGCGTCGGGTCGGCCGGATCGTCGTCGTCGTCCATGAGGCCCTTGGTCTCGGCCTTGAAGATGCGCAGGGCGCGTCCGCTGCCCCGTGCGAGCTCCGGCAGCTTGGAGGCGCCGAAGAGCAGGACCAGGACGGCCAGGATGAGAGCGATCTCGCCGGGGCCGAGGCCCGCGATCTGGGGCAGCATCACAAAAGTCCTCACGTTGGTGTTGTTCGTCGCCGAGTCTACGCCGGATGGGTCAAGCCCCGGGTGGGTACAGGCTGAGTGTTCGCTGTGCTGTCGCCCGGAAGTCGGCATCGAGCTCCGGCGGCGAGACCACCCGAGCGTACGGCGCGAGTCGCATCAGCATCCTGCGCAGCCACCGCTCGTCGGCCACGAGCATGTCGACCTCGAGGGTCCCGTCGGCCCCCGTTCGGTCCGGGCGCACGTCCTCGACCTGGTAGTACTCCACGACCCAGCGTGCCTGAGGCTGGAGGGCGAGGGTCACGAGCGTGGTCTCCTGGGAGCGCTCGAAGAGGCCGTCGGACAGGTCGCGGGGCGGCTCCGGGGCGGTCTCCACGGCTGAGTCGAGCACCGCGGCCTCGTGGATCCGGTCCAGGCGGAACAGCCTCGGTGCCTCCGCGCTGTGGCACCAGGCGTCCAGGTAGGCCACGCCGCCGGACGTGACCACGCCGCGCGGGTCGACCACGCGCTCGGACTCCTCGTCCCGCGCGGGCACGTAGTAGGTGAGCCGCACCTGGCGGCCGCGCTCGACGGCACCTTCGAGCCGTGCGCGCAGCCGGGCGAGCGACGCGTCCTCGTCGTCGCCCGGCTCGATCAGCGGCGCGCCACCCGCCTGGCCCTTGAACTGGGCGGCCGCCGCGGCCTCGAGCTTGGCGAGGGCACGGTCCACGACCTCGCGGGTGTCCTCGCCGGCGCTCCCGCGCAGCGCGCGCAGCGCCACGATGATGGCCGACGCCTCGGTCGGGGTCAGCCGCAGCGGACGGGCGAGGTAGTCGGCGTTCGAGACGCGGATGACGCCCTCCGGCCGGGGACCGCCGCCGTCCGGGTCCTCCAACGCCTCCAGGTCGACGTCGATGAGGTCGTCGGGGAAGCCGCCCGGGAGCCCGCACATGAACAGGACGCCGAGGTCCTTGACGACCTGCTCCGGCGTGCTGCCCACCGCCGCCGCGGTCTCGTCCAGGCGCACCTGCGGGTGCGAGTGGAGGTAGGGCACCAGGGTCAGCAGGCGGGCCACCTGGTCCTTCGCGCCGGCCGCGGCCGGCTTCCTCGGGATGGCCATCACACGCTCGCGACCGTCGCACGCAGTCGCGCGATGATCTCCTCGCGCAGCTCGGCGGGCGACTCGACGACGACGTCCGGGCCGAGCGCGAGCAGCTCCTCGGCCAGCCGGTCGCGGCGGATCACGACCCGGTCCCACGGACTGTCGGTGTCCGGACCGGCGACGTCGTGCTCGGTCGTGGCTGCGGCCCGGCGCAAGGTCGCTCCGGCACCCTTGCGCACCAGCAGGGTGGCCTCGACGACGCTGGGCGGCGGTGCCAGCCGGCGCGTGGTCTCCCGCAGGTCGACGCCGTCGGGGATGTCGTAGGACGACGGGGAGCCGACCCGGCGTGCGTCGCCGACCACCCGCGAGAGGCGGAAGACCCGCTCCTCGCCGCGGTCGGTGTCCAGGCCGACGACGTACCACCGCCCGGCGTGCCGGACCACGCCCCAGGGCTGGAGGTGGCGGCGCCGGGGCCCCTGCTCACCATCGGGGTGGCCCGGCCGCTGGTACTCGAACTCGACCGCCTGGCGCTGCTGGGTGGCGTCCCAGAACACGTCGAACGCCGGCTCGTCGGCCGACAGCCGGGGCTCGACGATGTCGAGGGCGGACACGTCCACCTCGATCCCCGCGGCGGTCAGCTTGCGGACGGCGTCGGTCGTCGCCTCGGCCAGGCGGGCGTGCTCCCAGACGCGGGTGGCCAGCCCGACCACGGCCGCCTCGTCGGCGGCCAGCCGGATGTCGGGCAGGGCGAACTCGTCCGGCGAGATGCGGTAGCCGGGCTCGTCGTCGAAGAGCGGGTCGAGGCTGCCCACCTCGATGGGCACGCCCAGGCTGCGGAGCTCCTCCTTGTCGCGCTCGAACATCTTCTCGAAGGCGTCGCGGCTCGAGTCGGCGTACAGGATCGTGCGGATGCGCTCCTTGGAGACGTAGTGGCGCTGCACGAGCAGCATGATGAGCAGGTTGAGCAGCCGCTCGCTCTTCCTGCTCGTCGCCGCCTGCGGGTCCCCCCGGCATCCCTGCATCCCCGTCACTGGCTCAGCCTGCTGGAACCATCAGGCCGCGGCCAGGATGTCGATCACGAAGTAGAGCGTGTCGGTGCCCTTGATGCCGGCGTCCTTGTTGCCCTTCTCGCCGTAGCCGAGGTCCGGCGGGACCGAGATGAGGACGCGGCTGCCGACCTCCCGGCCCACCAGGGCCTGGTCCCAGCCCTTGATGACCGCGCCGGTGCCGATCTGGAACGACGTCGGCTCGCCGCGGGCGAAGCTCGAGTCGAACGCCGACTCGCCGCCGTAGACCTCGCCGAAGTAGTTCACCACGATCGTCTGGCCCTTCTCCACCGTGGCGCCGTCGCCCTGCACGAGCGGCGCGATCCGCAACCGGGACGCGGGCTCGGGGGCGCCGGAGAAGTCGAAGCTGTCGGGCACGTCCTTCTTCTCCACGATCGCCGGGGTCCAGTCCGGGGCGTCCTTGTCGGTGCCCTGCGGGGCGTCGAGCACGCCGCTGACGAGGTCCACGACGATGACGACCGAGTCCTCGTTGCCGATGCCCAGCGCCGGGTTGCCGCCCTCGCCGAACGCGTCCTTGGCGGGGGCCGCGACCGCGACGCGGGAGCCGACCGTCTGGCCCTCGATGGCGTCGCGGAACACCGCGCCGACCTGGTCGTTGAGCGTGATCAGCTCCGGCGCCTTCTTCTCGTAGGTGTCCAGCGCCTTCTGCTGGCTGAACCCGTTGCCGATCCACAGGTGCGCGAGCACCTGGTCGTCGGCCTCGAGCTTCGGGCCGTCGCCGGTGATCAGCGTCTTGGTCTCGACCTTCTCGACCGTCGACCTGCTCGGTGAACGTCACCTTCGGGCGCGGAGCCGATGTCGCCCTCGATCTGCACGGTGTCGAGACCGCCGCCGACGGCGCGGCGTCGCCGGAGTCGTCGCCGCAGGCGGCGAGGGTCAGCAGCAGCGGGGCGACCAGCGCGAGCGCCAGTCGTCGAGAAGGTCGGAGCACAGGGGTTCCTCGCAGGTCGATCTGAGCAAGTGCCCGGTCACCCTATCCGGGTGGGCCTCACATGCCGTCGATGAGGCGCTGGACGCGCTCGTCGTACGCGCGGAACGGGTCCTTGCACAACACGGTGCGCTGGGCCTGGTCGTTGAGCTTGAGGTGCACCCAGTCGACGGTGAAGTCGCGCCGGCGCTCCTGGGCCTTGCGGATGAACTCGCCCCGCAGGCGCGCACGGGTGGTCTGCGGCGGCACGGACTTGGCCTCGAAGATCTTCAGGTCGGTGGTCACCCGGGCGACGGCCCCGCGCTTCTCCAGCAGGTAGTAGAGCCCGCGTCCGCGGTGGATGTCGTGGTAGGCGAGGTCGAGCTGGGCGATCCGCGGGTGGCCGAGCGGCAGGCCGTGCTTGGCGCGGTAGCGCTCGATGAGCTTCCACTTGATGACCCAGTCGATCTCGCGGTCGACGAGGCCGAGGTCGTCGGACTCGACCGCCTTGAGGCCGCGCTCCCAGAGGTCGAGTGCCTGCTCGATGATCGGCGTCGAGATCTCGCGACGGTCGACGAAGGCGCGGGCCTTCGCGAGGTACTCGCCCTGGATGTCGAGGGCGCTGGCCTCGCGGCCGTTGGCCAGCCGGACCGTACGCCGCCCCGTCATGTCGTGGGAGATCTCGCGGATCGCACGGATCGGGTTCTCGAGGGTGAGGTCGCGCATGACGACGCCCTCCTCGATCATCCGCAGCACCAGGTCGCAGGACGCCACCTTGAGCATGGTGGTGGTCTCGCTCATGTTGGAGTCGCCGACGATGACGTGCAGGCGGCGGTACTTCTCGGCGTCCGCGTGCGGCTCGTCCCGGGTGTTGATGATCGGCCGGCTCCGCGTGGTGGCGCTGGAGACGCCCTCCCAGATGTGCTCGGCGCGCTGCGAGACGGCGTACGACGCCCCGCGCGGGGTCTGGGTGACCTTGCCGGCGCCGACGATGATCTGCCGCGTCACCAGGAAGGGGATCAGGATGTCGGCCAGCCGGCTGAACTCGCCGGCTCGGCTGACGCAGGTAGTTCTCGTGGCAGCCGTAGGAGTTGCCGGCGGAGTCGGTGTTGTTCTTGAAGAGGTAGATCTCACCGGCGATCCCCTCGTCGTGGAGGCGCTGCTCGG
>CAWAIW010000024.1:0-22697 GCA_963782035.1 uncultured Actinomycetota bacterium | reverse complement strand
GCCCGTTGCAGGAACTTCAGCGAGCCCGACGGGGACATCTCCGCCCAGTCGATGTCGTCCTCCGGCGGGCCGGCGAAGATCAGGGTCAAGCGCACCGCATCGACTCCGAAAGCCGATAGTTGGTCCCCCAATCGGACGCCGTTGCCCTTGGACTTCGACATCTTGGCGCCCTCGTTGATGACCGTGCCCTGGTTCAGCTGGGCCGAGAACGGCTCGCGGAAGCCGACCAGCCCCATGTCGTTCAGGACCATCGTGAAGAAGCGGGCGTACAGCAGGTGCAGCACCGCGTGCTCCACGCCGCCGATGTAGACGTCGCACGGGCCCCACGCGTTGACGGCGTCGGTGTCGAAGGCCTGGGTGTCGTCCTGCGGCGAGCAGTAGCGCAGGAAGTACCACGACGAGTCCACGAACGTGTCCATCGTGTCGCTGTCCCGCTTGGCCGGGCCGCCGCACTTCGGGCACTCGACGTTGACCCAGTCCTCGGCCGCGGCCAGCGGCGAGACGCCGCGCGGCGTCAGGTCGGCGCCGCGCAGCTCGGGCAGCACCACCGGCAGCTGGTCGTCGGCGACCGGCACCTCGCCGTCGACCGGGCAGTGGATGATCGGGATCGGCGCGCCCCAGTAGCGCTGCCGCGACAGCAGCCAGTCACGCAGCCGGAAGTTCACGGTGCCGCGGCCGGCGGCCTGCTGCTCCAGCCAGGCGATGATGGCCGCCTTGGCGTCGCCGATCTCCATCCCGTCCAGGGAGATCTCGTCGTTGTGCGAGTTCATCGGCTGGTCCCTGGCCGACGTACGCCGCGTCGTCGACGAAGTCGTCCGGCGGGCGGACGGTGCGGATGATCGGCAGGTCGAACCTCTTCGCGAAGTCCCAGTCGCGCTGGTCCTGTCCGGGCACGGCCATGATCGCGCCGGTGCCGTAGTCGGCCAGCACGTAGTCGGAGGCCCAGATCGGGATCTGCTGCCCGTTGACCGGGTTCACGGCGTACCGGCCCAGGAACACGCCGGTCTTCTGGCCGGTCGGTCGACAGCCGCTCGATGTCGGAGGCCTTGCGGACCTCCTCCAGGTACTCCTCGTACGCCGGTCGCAGGTCGTCGGTGACCAGGTCGCGGGCCAGCTTCGCGTCGGCCGCGACGACCATGAACGTCGCGCCGAACAGCGTGTCCGGACGGGTCGTGTAGACCGTCATCTCGGTCACCGGGTCTCGTGACGGTTGCTGCGCAACCTCCTCGACCACCGGGAACGTGACGTGGGCGCCCTCGGAGCGGCCGATCCAGTTGCGCTGCGCGGTGATGACCCGGTCCGGCCAGGTGGCTTCCAGGTCGTCCAGGTTGTCCAGCAGCTCCTGGGCGTAGTCGGTGATCTTGAAGTACCACTGGGTCAGCTCGCGCTTGGTGACCTCGGCGCCGCAGCGCTCGCAGTGACCGTCGATGACCTGCTCGTTGGCCAGCACCGTCTGGTCGTTGGGGCACCAGTTGACGGGGCTGTTCTTGCGGTAGGCCAGCCCGCGCTCGTAGAAGCGCAGGAACAGCCACTGCGTCCAGCGGTAGTACTCCGGGTCGGAGGTGTTCAGGGTGCGGCTCCAGTCGAAGCTGGTGCCGAACTTCTTGCAGGACTCGGTCGAGACCGCGATGTTCTCGTAGGTGAACGTCGCGGGGTGCTCGTTGTCGCGGATCGCGGCGTTCTCGGCGTTCAGCCCGAAGGAGTCGAACCCCATCGGGTTCAGCACCTCGTAGCCCTTCAGCCACCAGTACCGCGCGACCACGTCGTGCAGGGCGAACACCTCGGCGTGGCCCATGTGCAGGTCGCCGCTGGGGTAGGGGAACATCGTCAGCGCGTAGCGCTTCTCGCGGGGTGAGTCGTCATCGGCGCGGAAGGGGTCCAGGTCCTTCCAGACCTGCAGCCACTTCTCCTCGACCGCCGTGACGTCGTACGTCGCGGCCTCGCCCTGGCTGTCAGTCTGCGTCTCGGTCATCGTGGGCTCCTCGGGTCTGGTCTCGGACATGAAAAAACCCCTCGTCGCAGAGGGGTGGCCGCGCGATCAGGGATCGATCAGCGCGGCTGTCCAAGAAGGAGCGAGCGACTCGTCATGGGGCCAGGGTACCGCGCCCCGGTCCGGCTCGGCGACGGAGTTGGGTCAGGGCTCGACCGCGACCACGCGCGGCAGCAGCCAGCGCACCCGAGCCGCCAGGTCGGTCGATGCGTCCTCGTGCCCGGCGAGGTGGTGCAGCAGTGCCTTCTCGAAGATGCCGTCGAACATGGCGTACGTCGCGCGCTCGTCCAGCAGGGTCCGCCCGCCGCACAGGGCGGCGTACCGCTCGACGACCCGCCAGATCATGTCCTGCAGGGTCCGGTCGATGTCGAGGACGTCGGCACGGAAGGACTCCTCGAACATGCTCTGCGACCGGAGGTCGTACCAGAGCCGGTGCAGCGGCGCCTCGGTCGTCATGGTCTCGACCAGGCGGTCGGCGAACGCCTCCAGCAGCTCCGGTCCGTTGCGGGAGGTGAGCACGATCTCGTCGAACCGGTTGATGCACTGGGTCTTGTAGAGCCGCACGCAGACCGTGATCAGCTCGACCTTGTCGTGGAAGTAGTAGTGCACGACGCCGTGGGTGAAGGCGGAGTTCTGCGCGATCTCTCGCAACGAGGTCCGCGCGTAGCCGAGCTCGCCGAGGGTCGCCAGCGCCGACTGGGCGAGCTGGGTCCGGCGCTCCTCGAAGCGTTCCTCACGACTCGTGCGTGACCGCATGGGGGTGCTGGTCATCCGCCCACGGTAAGGGTGACGCACTTCACCCGCGTCCTCCTTTTGGACATACCTCCTGGGCACGATGAGCGTCCGATCGGGCCAGATAGCCTGCCCGGCATGACGATCACGGACCTGTTCCGGCTCGACGGCAAGGTGGCGGTGGTGACCGGCGCGTCCAGCGGTCTGGGGGTCGCCTTCGCGCAGGCGCTGGCCGAGGCGGGGGCCGACGTCGCTCTCGGCGCGCGGCGGGTGGAGAAGCTGGAGGCCACCGCGGAGCTGGTCCGCGCGACCGGACGCCGCGCGCACGTCGTGGCCACCGACGTCTCCGACCCGGCGTCCTGCACGGCCTTGGTCGAGTCGACCGTGGCCGAGCTCGGCCGGGTCGACATCCTGGTCAACAACGCCGGCCTCGGCACGGCCGTGCCGGCGACCAGGGAGACGCCGGAGCAGTTCCGCGGTGTCATCGACGTCAACCTCAACGGCGCCTACTGGATGGCGCAGGCCTGCGGCCGGGTCATGGGACCGGGCTCGAGCATCGTCAACATCTCCTCGGTCCTCGGCATCACCACCGGCGGCCTGCCGCAGGCGGCGTACTCCGCCTCCAAGGCGGGCCTCATCGGCCTGACGCGGGACCTGGCCCAGCAGTGGACCGGTCGCAAGGGCATCCGCGTCAACGCCCTCGCCCCGGGCTTCTTCGTGAGCGAGATGACCGACGAGTACCCCGACGGGTACCTCGACCTCGCCATGATGCGCGTCCCCGCCGGCCGCATGGGCGAACCGACCGAGCTCGCCGCCACGCTGGTCTGGCTGGTCTCCCCCGCCGGCGCGTACGTCGTCGGCCAGACCATCGCCGTCGACGGCGGCGTCACGATCACCTGATCACCGCTGGTCGAGGAAGGCCGAAGGCCTGTCACGAGACCCGGCGACCAGACCACGGACCTCTCACCGGGTCTCGTGACAGGCGCAAGCGCGCCTTCCTCGACCAACGACGGCCGGCACGACCGCGACCCGCCTCGCTGCGGCGGTCGCGGAGGCGTCCCGCTAGCCTGCGCCGGTGACCCGCTGGACCTACCGTCCCGAGCTGGACGGGCTCAGGTCACTGGCGGTCTACCTGGTGCTGCTGTTCCACTGCGGCCTGGGCTCCTTCGACGGCGGCTTCATCGGTGTCGACCTGTTCTTCGTGCTGTCCGGCTTCCTGGTGTCACACGTGATCTGGGCCCGGGTCGACCAGGAGGGCTCGTTCCGGCTGGGCTGGTTCTACGCCCGGCGGGTACGCCGGCTCCTGCCGGCCGCCGTCGTGGTGATCGTGGTGACCGCGGCCGCGCAGCTGCTGGTGGCCAGCGAGCCGCAGCGCGTCGGCATGGTCCGCGACGGCCAGGCCTCCCTGGTGTACCTCTCCAACTGGCAGTTCATCGCCGACGCCCGCGACTACTTCGCCGCCGACTCGGTGGGCGCCAGCCCGTTCCTGCACTTCTGGTCGCTGTCGATCGAGGAGCAGTTCTACGTCGTCCTGCCGCTGGCGCTGCTGGTCCTGCTGCGGCTGCGTCGCCACGCCGTCGTCGTGCTCCTCCTCCTCGCCGCCGTGGTCGCCGGCTCGGTCGCGCTCCAGCTGTGGCACGCCTCCACCGACCCGACGTACGCCTACTACGCCACCGAGACGCGGATCTACCAGCTGGCCGCCGGCGTGCTGCTGGCGCTGCTCACCCGCCTCTTCGACTGGAAGCCCTGGGCCGGGAACCCGCTCTCGGTCGTCGGCGTGGCCGGGCTCGTCGTCGTCGGGACCGGGCTGCTCGACGTCACCCCGTCGACCCGCGGGCTGCTGGCCGCCGGCGCGGCCGTGCTCGCGATCGGCGGGCTGTACGCCGCCCCGTCCGGCCCGGTGGCCCGGGTGCTGGCACTGCCCGTTCCCCGGTACCTGGGCCAGATCTCCTACGGGACCTACCTGTGGCACTGGCCGGTCATCCTGCTCTGCCGTCAGCTCTTCGACGTGGACCCGCTCGTCACCGCGGCCGTGGCCGCTCCGGTGGCGACCGGCCTGGCCGCACTGTCCTACGAGGTGCTCGAGCGACCCATCCGGCGGGCGAGGCCCCTGGACCCGTTCCGCTGGCCGGTGGTCGCCACGGGCCTGACCGCGAGCGTGCTGGCCGCGCTGCTGGTGCTGCCGCCCGTGCTGCACTCGAGTGCCCGGCCGGCCGTCGCGAACCCGTCGGCCGGGGACCTGTCCGCCATCGCCGCGGACGCGGACTGGGTGGACGACCCGGTGCCCGGGAACCTCGACCTGCCGGCCGCCCTCGACGACGTCCCCGACGCCGGCACGCCCTGCTCGCCCGACGACCTCGACGTGTGCGTCCGCGTCACCGGCTCCGGTCCGCGCGTGCTGCTGGTCGGCGACAGCCAGGCGGCGATGTTCGTGACGGCGTTCGAGTCGCTGGCCGAGGACCACGACTTCACCCTGGTCACCAACGTCCTGCGTGGCTGCGGCTGGCCGTCGGGCCTGTCCCCTCGCTGCGCGGCGGAGCAGGACGAGTTCTACCGCGACACCCTCCCGTCGCTCGACATCGACGTGGTGGTCGCGGTCAGCCTGTCCCGTGCCGAGCCCGAGTGGCAGGAGACCTACGCGTCGCCCGACCGGCCGCCGGGCGAGACGCTGGCCCAGCTCCACCTGCGCACCTCGTCGGCGACCGTCGACCTCGTCCACGCGGCCGGCGCCACGATGATCATGGTCAAGGCCCTCATGGGCACCAACGGGTACGACAAGGAGGGCCCCGACCCGCTCGACTGCCTGGCCCGCGCGTCGCGGCTGGGCGACTGTGCGCTCGTCCCGCCGCAGGCCAAGCCGTTCACCGACGGGATCCTCGAGACCATCGCCGCGCAGTCGCCCGCCGACACCGCGACCATCGACCTGGACCCGGTGCTGTGCCCGGACTACCCCGTCTGCCGGCCCGTCATCGACGACACGGTCGTCTGGAAGGACCCCGACCACGTCACCGGCACCTTCCTCGACGAGCAGCGCGACGAGATCTGGTCACGGATCACCGCGACGGGGATGCTGGGTCCATGAGCGGAACGGGCACCAAGGACGACCCCTGGCAGCTGACGACGGCACCGGGGTCGAGCAGCTACACGATGTATCGCGACGAGGCGGCCGACCCGCCGGCCCTCGTGTGCCAGGTCGGGAGCACCACTCTCAAGTACCACGTCAGTGCGATCGAGGACCTGCACGCCTGGCTGCGCGACCAGGGCGACTGGGTCCCGCTCGGCGCCGCCGACGAGCAGAAGGACGTCGCGGCCGGCACGGTCGAGGCCTGGGGCCGCGACGACGGCAACCCCGTGGGCGGCTGGTACGGCCTGCGCAAGGGCTACCGAGGCCGCTTCGGCATGTACCTGCCGCCGCTGCTGGAGGAGCTCGGTCTGGTCGAGCTGACCCACGACAAGCGCAACAACCAGGTCCGCGCGATCTAGGGGCGGGGCTTCCCAGACCTCAGGGTGCTGGGCGAGGATCTGGACCAAACGTCCACTCGGGAGGACCTCATGCGCACGACCCTGTCCATCACCCTGGCCGCCGGACTGGTGGCCGCTCCCCTGCTCGCCGTGAGCCCGTCGGTCGCTGCTGACCCACCCGCTCCGCCCACCCGGATCACGCTGACCCGCTGGACCTCGGACGCCGACTTCTCCGCCGGCACCCTGGAGGGCCTGCGGGTCAAGCACGGCCGGCTCACCCTCGCCAAGAACAAGAAGAAGGCGCCGCTGGCGAGCCGCTCCTACATCGACCCGTTCGGCGACGGCACGGCGCGCACCTACGACGTCGGCACCTGGACGTCGCCCGTCGTCGAGCTGGGCTACCCCGACGACGAGGCGATCTCCTCGTGGAACGCCACGACCCCGACCGGCACGTGGGTCGAGACCCTCTTCCGCGGCCGGCACGCCGACGGGTCCTGGACCAAGTGGTACGTCATGGGTCGCTGGACCTCCGGCATGGACTACGCCCACGGCGACATCCACCGCACCTCGCTCGACGGGCAGAACGACACCGACGCGCGGATCCTCACCGACACCTTCAGCACCCGCTCGGGCCGGGAGCCGGTGGCCTTCCAGACGCGCGTCAGCCTGCTCCGGCCCCACGGCCGCGGGTCCTCCCCCAGCTCGACACGCGTGACCACGATGACCAGCGAGCTGATCCCCGACTACGCGGGCACCAGCACGTTCACCCTCGGCCACGCGGTCGAGCTCGCCGTGCCGCCGTACGCGCAGAACACGCACTCCGGTGAGTACCCCGAGTACGGCGGCGGCGGCGAGGTCTGGTGCTCCCCGACGTCGACGGCGATGGTGATGAGGTACTTCGGCGCCTCACCGCCGGCCGACGAGCTCGCGGACATCCCGTACGCCGACGCGGAGGTCGACCACGCGGCCCTGCACACGTGGGACTACACCTACGACGGCGCGGGCAACTGGCCGTTCAACGCGGCGTACGCCCACACCTACGGCCTGGACACCTTCGTCACCCGGCTGCGCTCGCTGCAGGAGGTCGAGGCGTTCGTGGCGGCCGGCATCCCGGTGGTCACCTCGCAGTCCTGGGACCTCGAGGAGATGCCGGAGGCGGGGTACGACACCAACGGCCACCTCCTCGTGATCGTCGGCTTCACCGACGACGGCGACCCGATCATCAACGACCCGGCCTCGAACAGCAACGCGAACGTCCGCAGCATCTACACCCGCGAGAACTTCGAGAAGGTCTGGCAGGAGTCGACCGGCGGCGTGGTCTACATCTACCACCCGCAGGGCACGCCCCTGCCGGCGAGCCTGCCGGGCGTGACGCCCAACTGGTAGCCCCCGAAATGATCCGAGCCCCCGGCAGACGAGGTCTGCCGGGGGTCTCGTGCGCTGGCCGCCGTTGATCACGGCCAGGGTCCTGGGGCGGGCGCAGGAAGCGCCCTGCACTGGGTCTGATGCCGTGGTGCAGGGAAAGGTTCGCGAGCTCTCGCAAACTTTTCTCTCGAGCTACCCGACGACGTCCTCCTGGACGAGCAGCGGGGTGACCCCGCCGAGCCGGCGGTGGAAGCGAACGCGGTCGGCGTAGGCGTCGAGGATCTGCCACAGCGCGCGGTGCGCGGCCCACGGCAACGGCTCGTCGCCGGTGCGCCAGCTGGGCCCGAACCCGATCCAGATCGGCGTCCACGCGGCGGCGCAGTCCCAGCGGCCGCGCTGGGCCTCGACCAGCCGGCGCCGGACCTGGAACTCCGTGCGCGCACCGTCCACGCAGTTGGGCGCGGTGCGGATCGGCCAGACCCGCATGTCGCGCACCATCAGCTCGAGCTCGAGGTCGCCCAGCGCGCACGGCTCGACCAGGACGGTCGCGACGTTCTCGTGCGGGGCACGCCTCATGCGCAGGACGTTAACCCCGGGTGCCGACCCTCGTCACGCACCACCCGGCCTGCGGTCCAGACATCGACCCCCGTCCGTCGATGTCCGGACCGCGGACCACGCGGTGGCCCGGTGAGAGCGGGCGGGCGCTAGGACACCCACCCCGCGTCGTAGTCACCGGGCCACCAGCCCTGGATCTCCACCGCACCCTGTCCCTGTCGCCACTCCTGCATCGGGTTGGCCACGGGTACCAGGTCTCGTCGCGGGCCCCAGTCGTCGACGTGCCAGAAGCGGCACGAGACCCGCACGTTCGTCGCGTCGACGGGCAGGTGGACCCAGCCCGGGATGCCGCATCCCACCTGCACCCGCTTGCGCAGGTCGGCCTCGGCGGGCGTGTCGTAGCCGACCGTGCACTGGACGACGTACGAGCCGTGGTTGCGGAAGCTGACGCTCATGGTCGGGACCGAGCCCACCCACCCGGGCAGGACCGTGCGTCCGGAGAAGGACAGGAACTCGAAGGCGTACGGCACGGTGCCGGGTCCGGCGCGGTCGGGCCCGCCGGGGTACAGGTGGGCCTCGACGTTGCCCGGTGAGCGCGGGCTCGTCCGGTGGTACGACGCGTCGCGCGCGAGGTACGGGTCGCCGTCGCCGACCAGGGCGGCAACGCCGTCCGACGGGCCCTCGACCGTGAACGTCTGGTGCTCCTTCTGGGCCGCGAGGTTGGTGACGCCCAGCGCCTGGTAGGTCGCGGTCACCATCCCGAACCCCTGCACGATGCCCTCGCAGGTGGCGTAGCCGCGGTCGTCGGCCCACTGCCTGACCTGGTCGTAGTTTCGGCACGCAGCCGGCACCGGGTCGAGGACGTACCGGCGGCTGTACTGGGTGCCGAGCGAGACGATCGTGTGCGACTCCGGGAACGTCCAGCTGTCGCGTCGCTGGTCACCGCAGACCTTCGAGGTCTGCCCCACGCTGGCGCTCAGGTGATGCCAGGAGCGCGGGCTGACCTCCTCGACGACGTCCACGTCGAGCGGGATGGCGCCGTACTTGTGCAGCTCGAAGGCGCCGGACAACGGGTCCAGGACGCCCACCATGCCGGCCTCGACGGAGGGATCCAGGGTCCAGTTCCCCCAGACCGACGGACCCAACTCGGCCCGCAGCCGGGTGGTCATCAGCATGTTGTACGACGCGGAGCCGGCGACGAGGTCGTCGCGGACCCGGAGGGACCTGTCGATCATCGCTCTCCCCCCAACGGCCGTGACCGCGATGAGCGGCCCTCCTCGGATGTCGCCCGCGTGTCTCACCCTCTGTCAACATTGTGTCAACGCATTGACAATACCCCGGCGTAGACGGCCACGATGCGCCATGACGAAGAATTGGACGAAGTCCTGGGCCCGCCGAATCACCGCCGCCGCCGTGCTGGCGGCCGTACTGACCTCAGGAGGGATCGTGTCGAGCCAGCACGACGTGCAGGTGCAGGCGGGCGACGGTCCCGGCCGCTGCTGCTGAGGGCAGCACGTTGAAAAGCCTCAGGAGACCCGGGCGTGCGAGCGCAGCGGGTTGTAGACGGCGCCGGCGGAGTCGCTCGCCCGGCGCAGGGCCTCGATCGCCTCCTCGGACCGTCCGAGCTCGATGAAGGCCTCGCCGAGCTCTCGCCACAC
The DNA here is from genome assembly GCA_963782035.1 of uncultured Actinomycetota bacterium. Classification (GTDB taxonomy): domain Bacteria; phylum Actinomycetota; class Actinomycetes; order Propionibacteriales; family Nocardioidaceae; genus Nocardioides. The sequence goes on along the minus strand of CAWAIW010000024.1, from coordinate 12,935 downwards.
CGTGCCCGACTGACGCGACGCCCCTGAATCGGCGAGCGCGTCCGCGGCCTGCCCGTACAACGCGACCGCCAGCTCCTGGTCGCGGTCGGCCAGCGCGATGCGTCCGAGCATGAGCAGGACGCGACCGGTCTGGAGCCGGTCGCCGTTCGCGACGTCGCGCAACGCCTCTTGCCCCGCCTCGGCGGCGGCCGCCAGGTTGCCGGCCAGCAGGTGGGCGCGCGCCATCTCGGTGTAGGCGTAGCCGAGGTCGAGGCGGGTGCCGACCTGTCGGAGCTCCTCGATGGCCTGCTCCACCTGGACCAGCGCCTCCGCGGCGTCGGGATCCGGTCCCCGGAGCTGGACGTGGGCGGAGACCGTGCGCAGCATGGCGCGGCGACGCGTGTCGTCGATCTCGGCGTACAGCGCACCGGCGCGGTCGGCGTGGCGGCGCGCTCCCACCGAGTCGTGTCGTGCCTGCGAGATCACCGCGGCGTTCCACGCCGCGGCGGCACGGGCCCGCGGTGCGCCGTCCTGCGAGGCCTGGTCGAGCGCGCGCTCGATCAGCATCTGCGCGCGGGTGAGGTCACCACGCTCGAGGTAGCAGCCGGCCAGGGTCGAGATCAGCTCGACCCGGTCACTGACGTCGGACTGTTGGTCGCCGGTGTCCAGGGCGGCGATGGCGGCCTCGCCCACGTCCACGGCGCGACCGAGGTCGCCGCACTCGGAGTAGGCCATCGCCAACCGCACGGCGAGCTGCTCGCGCGGGATGGCGGCGCTCAGCCGGGGCTGCTCCAGCAGGCGCTCGTAGACGAGGATCGCCTGCTCGAGCTCGCCGGTGGCGGCCTGGGCGCGGGCCAGGCCGAAGGTCGCCTCGTCGAGGTAGCGCTGGAGCGGCAGGTCGCGGGCCCGCTCGGCGATCGCGGCGTACTCGGTCAGGGCCAGGTCCCACTCGCCGTTGCGCAAGGACATCTCGGCGAACGACAGCTTGAGGTGCAGGTCCTCGTTGACGTCCGCGGGAGTGCCGGACTCGAGCTGGTCGACCCCGACTTCGAGTGCTCCGGCCAGCCGGTCCAGCAGGGTCTGGCTCACCGGCCGACGGCCGGCCTCGATGTGGGAGAGGTAGCTCTTGGAGACGCCCACCGCGGCGGCCAGCTCGGTCTGGCCGACGGCGCGGGCCGTCCGCAGGGCGCGTACGCGCTCGCCGATACCGTCGCTCATTGGCCCCTTGCCGTCCCAACTGGTCCTGAAGATTGTGGCACTCGCCGCAACCCCTGTCGCCACGGACCGACGAGACAGGAGAAAAACGCTCGGCACCTGGGGTTTCGGCGTGGCGCCGCCAGCGGATTTCCCGTGATCGACGGTCCTGGCAGCACCAGCATGCACCGGAACAGGCCTCCCGTGTGTCAACTACGTGACACAAGGGGGTAAAGAAAACACCCCGCCCCGATGTGGGCGAGGTGCTCGTCGAGATCTCCGGTGGAGCTGAGGGGACTCGAACCCCTGACCCCCTGCATGCCATGCAGGTGCGCTACCAGCTGCGCCACAGCCCCATCTTGCTGCCGTCAGGCAACTCGCGGAATCCTATCCAACGGCTTCCCCGGCCGGGAAATCGCCACCCGAGGCCCGGTCCGGATGCCGCCCGACGGCCGCGGTCTCGTTGTAGGAGACCAGCCGTAGGTCGCCCTTCTCGGGGTGCTGGCCGAGGACTGCCCAGCCGCAGTTCTCCATGCCGCGCACCGTGGCCGACACCTCGCGGGGCCAGCCCAGCAACGCGGCCAGCCCGACCTTGAGGCTGGCGCCGTGCATCACCACGAGGGCGGTCTGCTCGGCGTCCAGGCCGGCCAGGATCTCCTGGAGGGCCGGCAGCACGCGGGCCCGCACCTGGATGCTGGACTCCTCGCCCTCGACGAGCAGGGACTCGTCGTTGACCAGCCAGGCGGCGTGCTCGGCGGGGTACCTTGCGGCGAACTCCCCGTTGGTGAGCCCGGACCGCACGCCCACGTCGTACTCACGCAGCCGAGGGTCGATCTCGATCGGCAGGCCCGCGACGGCGGCGACGATCTCGGCGGTCTCGCGCGCCCGGGCGAGGTCGCTGGACCAGATGCGCGCCGGCTTCATGTCGGCGAGGTACGGCGCGGCGGCCCGCGCCTGGGCACGGCCGGTGTCGTCGAGCGAGATGTCGGCGTGGCCCTGGGCCTTCCAGAGCGCGTTCCAGGCGGTCTGGCCGTGCCGGACCAGGACGAGGCGGCGCGTCACCGGCTGGTCATCGGCTGGTCATCGGCTGGTCATCGGCTGGTCATCGGCTGGGCGACACCACGTCGGCCGGCAGCTCGATCGACGGGCAGTCGCGCCAGAGCCGCTCGAGGGCGTAGAACTGGCGCTCCTCCTCGTGCTGGATGTGCACGACGATCTCGCCGTAGTCGATGAGCACCCAGCGGCCGTCGCGCTCGCCCTCGCGGCGCAGCGGCTTGGCGCCGACCCCGCGGAGCTTGTCCTCGACCTCGTCGACGATGGCCTTGACCTGGCGGTCGTTGGAGCCGCTGGCGATGAGGAAGGCATCGGTGATGGCGAGCTGGTCGCTGACGTCGAAGGCGACGATCTGGCTCGCGAGCTTGTCGGAGGCCGCACGGGCGGCGGTCACGACGAGCTCGACGGCCCGGTCGGTGGCGGTCACGGCTTGTCAACCTTTGCTGAGTAGAGGTCGTGCTTGGCGATGTACTGGACGACGCCGTCCGGCACGAGGTACCAGACGGGCTCGCCCCGGCGCTTCCGGTCGCGGCAGTCCGTGGAGCTGATCGCGAGGGCCGGGATCTCGACCATCGTCACACGGTCGGAGGGAATCGCACCCAACGTCGCGGGGTCCATCGTGTAGCCCGGCCGCGTGCAGCCCACGAAGTTGGCCAGGTCGAAGAGCTCGTCGACATCACGCCAGGTGAAGATGTCGGCCAGCGCGTCGGCGCCGGTGATGAAGTACAGCTCGACATCGGGCATCTGCCTGCGCAGGTCGCCCAGGGTGTCGATCGTGTACGTCGGCCCGTCGCGGTCGATGTCCACGCGTGATACCCAGAACCGCGGGTTGGCGGCGGTGGCGATGACCGTCATCAGGTAGCGGTCCTCGGCCTCCGAGACGACCCGCTCGGACTTCTGCCAGGGCGAGCCGGTCGGGACGAACACGACCTCGTCGAGGTCGAACCAGGCCTGCACCTCGGACGCGGCGACGAGGTGGCCGTGGTGGATCGGGTCGAAGGTGCCGCCCATGACCCCGACGCGTCGCCGCGCGTGGGCGGCGGACGTGGGCGGGGTCGCGAGGGTGCTCAGCTGTGCTCTCGTCCGCCGCCGAAGGCGATCAGCGCGCCCAGGCCGGCCACCAGGATCAGCAGCGTCATGGCTCCGACCACCCAGTGGTTCACCCCACCCCACATCTCCTGCGCATGCACGGGAGCCATCAGCAGCGTCGACATGCCCGGAACTCTACCGGTCCGCCAGGACAGGGCTCAGCGCACGTGACCGTCGCCGGTCACGACGTACTTCGTCGTGGTCATCTCGGTCAGCCCCATCGGCCCGCGGGCGTGCAGCTTCTGGGTGCTGATCCCGATCTCCGCCCCGAACCCGAACTCCGCGCCGTCGGTGAACCTCGTGCTGGCGTTGACCAGGACGGCCGCGGCGTCGACCTCGGCCGTGAACCGCCGAGCGGCGCCGAGGTCGCTGGTCACGATCGCCTCGGTGTGGCCGCTGGACCAGCGCCCGATGTGCTCGATGGCCGCGTCGAGGTCGGGGACGACGGCGGCGGCGATGTCGAGGTCGAGGTACTCGGTCGCCCAGTCCTCGTCGGTGGCCGCGACGACCCCGTCGTACGCCGCGAACGCGCCGTCGCCGTGGATGGTCACGCCCGCGTCCTGCAGGGCCGCGACGACCTTCGGGAGGAACGCCTCGGCGGCGTCCGCGTGCACGAGCAGGGACTCCGCGGCGTTGCAGACGCTGGTGCGCTGGGTCTTGGAGTTGAGGACGATGTCGAGCGCCTTGTCCAGGTCGGCCGACGCGTCGACGTACACGTGACAGTTGCCCACGCCGGTCTCGATCACCGGCACCGTGGACTCCTCGACCACGGACCGGATCAGGCCCGCTCCCCCGCGTGGGATGAGGACGTCGACCAGGCCGCGCGCCCGCATCAGCGCCTTGACGCCCTCGTGGCTGTCGCCCGGCGCGAGCTGCACGACGTCCGCGGGCAGCCCGAAGACCTGGACCGCGTCCCGGATCACGTTGACCAGCGCGGTGTTGCTGCAACGAGCGCTCGAGGAGCCGCGGAGGAGCACGGCGTTGCCGGACTTGAGGCAGATGCCCGCGGCGTCGACGGTGACGTTCGGGCGGGCCTCGTAGATCATCCCGACGACCCCGAACGGCACCCGCAGCTGCCGCAGCTCGAGCCCGTTGGCCAGGGTGTCGCCGCGGACCACCTCACCCACCGGGTCGGGCAGCGCCACGAGCTGCCGCAGACCGTCGGCCATGCCCTGGACCCGTGCGCCGTCGAGCCGCAGGCGGTCCACGATCCCCGCCTTCGTGCCGTCCGCCCCGGCCCGCTCCACGTCCTCGGCGTTCGCCGCCAGCACGACGCCCTCGTGGGTGTTGAGCGCGTCCGCGATCGCCGTCAGCGCCGCGTCCTTCTCGGCGCGGGTCGCCAGTGCGAGCACCTTGGACGCGGCGCGCGCACGGGTCGCGGCCTCGGTCACCTGCTGCTGGATGCTCATGAGCCCAGCCTAGGTACCGCAGGTCGAGGAAGCGCGCAGCGCCTCCTCGACCGACGTGCGCCCGCTCAGCCCTTGCGCTGGTTGATCTGCTCGGTCGCGGCGGGGAGCACGGAGTGCAGGTCGCCGACGACGCCGAAGTCGACCAGCTCGAAGATCGGGGCCTCGTCGTCCTTGTTGATGGCCACGATCGTCTTGGAGGTCTGCATGCCGGCGCGGTGCTGGATCGCGCCGGAGATGCCGGCGGCGACGTACAGCTGCGGGGAGACGGTCTTCCCGGTCTGGCCGACCTGGTAGGAGTGGGGCACCCAGCCGGAGTCGACCGCAGCGCGCGAGGCGCCGACGGCGGCGCCGAGCGCGTCGGCGAGCCCTTCGATCGGGTCGAAGTTGCCGCCCGTACCTCGCCCGCCCGAGACCACGATCGCGGCCTCGGTCATCTCCGGGCGACCGGTCTTCTCGCGCGGCTGGGAGGCGACGATCTGGGCGGTCTTGGCGGCGTCGGAGATCGTCGCGGCGAACTCCTCCACGGTCCCGGCGCCCGAGGCCTCCTGCGGGCTCACGGCGTTCGGCTTGACCGTGATGATCGGCGTGCCCTGGGTGACCTTCGCGGTGACCGTGTAGTTGCCGGCGAACACCGACTGCGTGGTCACCGGACCCTCTTGGACGTCGACCGCGTCGGTGATCAGCCCGGACGACGTCTTGATGGCCAGGCGGGCGGCGACCTCCTTGCCCTCCGGCGAGGAGGAGATGAGCACGGCGGCCGGCGAGATCTTCTCGACCAGCTGCTGGAGCGCCTCGGCCTTGGGCGCCACCAGGAAGCCCTTGATGTCGGCGTCGTCGACGACGTAGACCTTCTCCGCGCCGTACTTCGCCAGCGACTCGGCCGCGGACGAGCCCTGCGACGACGAGCCGATGAACACCGCCGACGGCTCGCCGAGCCGCTTGGCGAGCGTCAGCAGCTCGTAGGTCGGCTTCTTGACCGCGCCGTCGGCGTGGTCGACCAGAACGAGAACCTCAGTCATGGGTCAACACACCTCTCAAACTCATAGGTCAGATGAACTTCTTGGAGGCGAGGAACTCGGTCAGCGCGGTGGCGCCGGAGCCGTCCTCGTCCTTGACGATCTCGCCCTGGGTGCGCGGGGGCCGCGCCTCGGTGTCCTCGACGACCGACCACGCCACCGACAGACCGACCTGGTCGGCCGAGACGTCCAGGTCGGCGAGCGAGTAGGTCTCCATCGGCTTCTTCTTGGCCGCCATGATCCCCTTGAACGACGGGTACCTGGCCTCGCCGGACTGGTCGGTCACCGACAGCACCAGCGGCATCGTCGCGCCGATCACCTCGGTCGCCACGTCGCCGTCGCGCTTCACGCGGACCTGGTCGCCCTGCGTCTCCACGACGGAGGCCAACGTCACCTGCGGGACGCCGAGCCGCTCGGCCAGCATCGCCGGCAGCACGCCCATCGACCCGTCGGTCGACGCCATCCCGCACATCACGAGGTCGGGTACGTCGCCCCCGGAGGCCTTCTTGACGGCCGCCGCCAGGACCAGGGAGGTCGCGATGGCGTCCGAGCCCGCGATCGCGTCGTCAGAGACGTGCACACCGGAGTCGACGCCCATCTGCAACGCCTTGCGGACGGCGTCGGCGGCCTTCTCGGGACCGACCGTGACGGCGGTGACGGTCACGTCCTCGGGGTTCTCGGCCTTCTCCTTGAGCCGGAGCGCCTGCTCGACGGCGTACTCGTCGAGCTCCGACAAGAGCCCGTCGACGCCGACGCGGTCCACGGTGTTGTCGGACTCGAAGTGCCGGTTCGCGGTCGCATCGGGCACGTACTTCACACACACGACGATGGAGGTCACGGGCCCGAGGCTACTAGCGCGTAACCGGGGCTCGGCAGCGTGGCCGTCGTGCGATGACTCACACAGGAGACGAGGGTCGGTTGATCCTGAGCTTGACCTGGGTGGACGAGCGACGCAGCGTCGAGGACCCGAGGTACTTGGTCTTCAGGACGTAGGTGCCGGGCTTCTTGATCCGCTCGAACGCCGCCTTGGCCCGGTCGTTCCGGGAGACCGAGACCGTCGCCGTGCGGATCCTCGCCCCGTCCCGCAGCAGGGTGAAGCGCACCGCACCGTTCACGTCGGTCCCGTTCACCGCGGTCACCAGGCTGGTGCCCACCAGCTTGTGGCGGGTGTCGCGAAAGGTGATCAGGGTCGTCGTCGTCGAGGTCCCGCGCACGACCGAGTAGCTGACCGTGGCCTGGCTCGACGCCAGGTTCTTGTCGGCCGGCGTGAACACCGCCGCGACCTGGTTGGTCCCCATCTTCAGGGCCGGGGGCAGGGAGACCTTCGCCCTCCCCTCCGGCACGGGCGCCGTGACGGTCTGGCCGTTCGTGGTCAGGGTGATGGTCCCGTCCGGCTTGGAACCGCCGACCTGGGCGATGTTGACCGAGACCTTGGCCGACGTGCCGTACTCGATCGGCGAGACGCGCACCTTGAGCGCGGTGCTCGTCGGTAGCGACACCACGGCGACCGTGTCTACTTGCAGGTTCTGACCCGCCGGCGCGAGCGTGCAGGTGAAGCCGGTCGAGGGGAGCTTCACGTTGCCGGCGTCGTCGTACCCGGTCAGGGTCGTCGTGAGGTTCCCGGTCCCGATCGAGATCGTGGTCCCGGCCAGGCCACCCTTGATCGGTCCCCCGGGACCGGTCCCGACGACGTGCAGGGACCCGGACCCGGGCACGGTGGTCCTGGCGATCGTCTGGCCCACCGTGCGGCTGACGCCGTCCACGGTCTCGGCCGTCTGGCTGAAGCCGCTCACGTTCGTCACGCCGGTGGTCCGCAGGTACGTCGTCAGCGTGTCCGGCAGCGCCACGCTGGTGGTCATGGTGAGCGTCGCGCTCTTGCCGGCCGCGATCGTCGCCGGGGCGTTGGTGTCCACGACGGCGCCGAAGTCGTAGGTCGAGCCGTTCAGGTTCGTCGTGCAGCGGTAGGTCAGCGTGCCGCTGACGGCCTCCGCCGCACCCCCGGCGAGCAGCGGCACGGCGGCCGCCACCAGGGTCACCGAGGCGACGAGGGCAGATGGTCGAGAGACCCATCGGTGCGCACGCATGCGCAGATGGTGACTGGTCGACCAGGTCGGATCAAACCGCCGCCGTCAGGGGCGGATGATCCGATCCACGATCCGGCCGGCGATGAGCCACGCGATGGCGGCCAGGCCCCAGTTGAGCAGAGCGTTCTTGACCTCGGCCGTCTGGGCGTTCTTGTCGTCGAAGTCGAAGACACCGTCCTTGCGGTCGAAGACGGTGAGGTCGAGCTTGTTCGCCAGGTCGAGCAGGAACTTCACGGCGTCGTTGCCGCGGTTGACCGAGTCCTTCAACGCGATCAGCAGCGCGCCCAGGGCCAGGGTCAGGGCCGCGAGCACGCAGACCAGCCAGACCAGCTGCGCCACCCGCAGGCGGACAAGATCGGCACCAGCCTTCGCCTTCGCCGCGGCGGCCGCGCCACGCTTCGGCTTCTTCTCGGTCTCGGTCTCGGCGGTCTCGTCAGCCACGTTCCGTCCTTCGTCTGAGGGTGGTCCCAGGGTGGCACGCCGGCGTGCCGATCACCGGCCGACGAACCGTGCCTGACCGGGCCCGTTCTCAACGAACGACCGCATGCCGATGTCACGGTCCTCGGTCGCGAAGAGCGCGGCGAACTGCTGGCGCTCGATCTCCAGGCCCGTGTCGAGGTCGACGCCCAGGCCGAGGTCGATGCTCTCCTTGGCCGCTCGGAGGGCGTACGACGCGGCGTGGCTGAACCGGGACGCCCAGGTCACGGCCTCGGCGTACACCTGGTCGGCGGGGTACACCTGGTCGACCAGCCCGATCTCGAGCGCCTCGGTCGCCTTCACGAAGCGGCCGGTGAAGATGATGTCCTTGGCCTTGCTCGGACCGACCAGCCGGGACAGCCGCTGCGTGCCGCCGGCGCCGGGGATGATGCCGAGCAGGACCTCGGGCTGACCGAGGACGGCGTCCTCCGCGGCGTACCGGACGTCGGCGCAGAGCGCGAGCTCGCACCCGCCGCCGAGGGCGTACCCGGTCACCGCGGCGATCACCGGCTTCGGGATCCGCGCGACCGCGCTGAGCGCCGACTGGAGCGGACCGGAGCGCTTGACCATGTCCGTGTAGGACATGTCGGCCATCTCCTTGATGTCCGCGCCGGCGGCGAAGACCTTCTCGCCGCCGTAGACGACCACCGCCTTGACGTCGTCGCGGTCGGTCGCCTCGGTCGCGCAGGCGCGGATCTCCTCCTGGACCTGGACGTTCAGCGCGTTCATCTTCGGCCGGTCCAGCCGGATGGTGCCGACCCCGTCGGCCACGTCGAGGCGCACGAACTCGCCCATGTCGTCTCCCCTTCGTCGGGTCTGCTCTCGTCGCCCGCACCCTAGCGACACAATGGGGCGGGTGATCCCCGAGAGCTGGGCTTGGGCGACGCGCGACGAGACGCTCGCGGTGTGGCCCGGCCGACACCAGGACCTCGGGTCGACGTGGGCGCCGGAGGCCACCAACTTCGCGGTGCACGCTCCCGAGGCGACCGCCGTCTGGGTGTGCCTGTTCGACGAGGAGGACCTCGAGGCCAGGTACGAGCTGACCGAGCACACCCTCGGCGTGTGGAACGGCCAGATCCCGGGCGTGCCGGTCGGTCAGCGGTACGGCTTCCGCGCCGACGGGCCGTGGGACCCACGCCACGGACGGCGGTTCAACCCGCAGCAGCTGCTGCTGGACCCCTACGCCCGCGCCATCACCGGTGAGCCGGTCCCCGGGGCGGCACTGCTGGGTCACATCGCCGACGGGCGCCGCAGCAAGTCCGACTCGGCCGGCCTGATGCCGCGCAGCGTGGTGGTGCACGACGACTTCGACTGGTCCGACGACGTGCCGATGCGCCGCCGCTGGCGCGACACCGTCATCTACGAGCTGCACGTGAAGGGGTTCACCCAGCTGCACAACGAGATCCCCGAACACCTGCGCGGCACGTACGCCGGGCTGGGCTCGGACACCGTGACGAACTACCTGCGCGACCTGGGCGTGACAGCTGTCGAGCTGCTGCCGGTCCAGCAGTTCTTCACCGAGCCCGCCGTCGCCGCGCGCGGCATGACGAACTACTGGGGCTACAACACGATCGGCTTCTTCGCCCCGCACGCGGCGTACTCCTCCTCCGGTACCCACGGCCAGCAGGTCCGCGAGTTCAAGGAGATGGTCCGCAGCTTCCACCGCGCCGGCATCGAGGTCTACCTCGACGTGGTCTACAACCACACGGCCGAGGGCGAGGCGGGCGGACCGACGTACTCCTTCCGCGGTCTCGACGACCTCGGGACCTACAAGCGCTCCGGAGCTCCGGGCAGCGCCTACTGGGACGTCACCGGGTGCGGCAACACCGTCGACTCGAGCAACAACGGCGCCCTGCGGCTGATCCTGGACTCGTTGAGGTACTGGGTCACCGAGATGCACGTCGACGGCTTCCGCTTCGACCTGGCGTCGGCGTTGGCGCGGACCGGCCACGAGATCGACATGCGCAGCGCCTTCCTGACGACGATCGGCCAGGACCCGGTGCTGAGGTACGTGAAGCTGATCGCCGAGCCGTGGGACGCCTCGATGGACGGCTACCAGGTGGGCTCGTTCCCGCCGCCCTGGGTGGAGTGGAACGACACCTACCGCGACACGATGCGCGACTTCTGGATCCGCCCCGGCCAGATCCGCGAGGTGGCCTCGCGACTGTCGGGCTCCTCGGACCTGTACGCCGACGACGGCCGTTCGCCGTACGCCTCGGTCAACTTCATCACCGCCCACGACGGCTTCACCGTGCGGGACCTGGTCTCCTACGACCACAAGCACAACCTGGCCAACGGCGAGGAGAACCGGGACGGGACCGACGGCAACCGCTCCTGGAACCACGGGGTCGAGGGCGAGACCTCCGATGCGGAGGTGGTGGCCCTACGGCGGCGGCAGGCCGCGAACCTGATGATCACGCTGGCCCTGTCGAGTGGCTGCCCGATGATCACCGCCGGCGACGAACGCGGACGCACCCAGGGCGGCAACAACAACGCCTACGTCCAGGACAACGAGGTCAGCTGGGTCGACTGGCGGCCCGAGGACGCCTGGCTGGACGTGTACGAGCTGACCAAGACCGCCCTGCGGCTGCGCCGCGCCCACCACACGCTGCGGCAGCGCCACCACCTGGCGGGCACGCCCACGCTGGACGGCGGCCCGAAGGACCTGGCCTGGATCCATCCCTCGGGGAAGGAGATGGAGGCGCACGACTGGTACGACGACTCGCTGCACGTCATCGGCATGTTCGTCTCCGGCGACCCGCTCCGCTCCCCCGGCCCGCACGGCGAGCAGCAGCGCGACTCCTCCTTCTTGATCTGGCTGAACGCCGACGACGGCCCTGTCGAGGTCACCCTTCCCAAGAACGACTGGGTCCGCTCCGGCGAGGTCGTGCTGTCGACCTGCGCCGACCACCCCATCGGCACGCCGGTCGAGGCCGGCGACGTGCTGACCTTCGGCCCCCGCACCGTCGTCGTCGCTCACCTCGCCGAGTCGGCGCTAGTTGCCCGAGGTTGCTCGCCGAGTCGGCGTCAGTTGCCGGCAACTAGCGCCGACTCGGCTCTGTCGCGAGCTGTGATCTGGTCAGGAAGCGCCACAACGCCGAGCTCGGCGACGCTGGCGAGGAGGTTGTTCTTGGGGATGACGCGGACGGTGTAGCCGAAGCCGCCGGAGTGGTCGAGGGTGACGGTGCCGTCGAAGCGGTACCGGCCACCGTCGTACCCCTCGGCGGGCGCCAGGGACTCGGTGGTCGTCTTCACGAGCGTGTCGTCGGCGTCGATCACGCCGTAGACGACCTGGACGTCGACGTCGTCGGGGGTCAGCGCGCCGAGGGCCACGAACGCCCGGACGCTGAGCTTGTCGCCGACCTCGGGGGCGTCACCGACGCCGCCGGACTCGACGTGCTCCACGCGGACCTCGCTCCAGCCCTCCTTGACCTTCTTCTTCCAGGCCGCGAGCGTCGCCGCGCCGGCGTAGTCGTCGTTGAGGGCGCGGCCGTTGACGGCGGCGGGCGTGTAGAGGTTGCGCACGTAGTCGCGCACCATCCGGGTCGCGAGCACCTTGGGGCCGAGCGACTTGAGCGTGTGCCGGACCATCTCCAGCCAGCGCGTGGGCACGCCGTCCGCGTCGACGTCGTAGAACTTCGGCGCGACGTCGTTCTCGAGCAGGTCGTAGAGCGCGTTGGCCTCGATGTCGTCACGACGGTCGGGGTCATCGATGCCGTCGGCGGACGGGATCGCCCAGCCGTTGTTGCCGTCGTACCACTCGTCCCACCAGCCGTCGAGGATCGAGAGGTTGAGCCCGCCGTTGAGGGCGGCCTTCATGCCGGACGTGCCGCAGGCCTCGTAGGGGCGCAGCGGGTTGTTCAGCCAGACGTCGCAGCCGGGGTAGAGCGGCTGGGCCATCGCGATGTCGTAGTTGGGCAGGAAGACGATGCGGTGACGTACCTCGGGGTCGTCGGCGAACCGGACGATCTCCTGGATGAGCTTCTTGCCGCCGTCGTCGGCGGGGTGCGACTTGCCGGCGATGATCAGCTGGATCGGGCGCTCGGGGTGCGTCAGCAGCTTCTTGAGGCGCGCGGGGTCGCGCAGCATCAGGGTGAGCCGCTTGTACGACGGCACGCGGCGTGCGAAGCCGATCGTCAGCACGTCGGGGTCGAGGCAGCCGTCGACCCAGCCCAGCTCCGCCTTGGCGATGCCACGGTTGAGGCTGGACTTGGTGACGCGGCGACGGGCGTCGTGGACCAGGCGCTCGCGGAGCTCGCGCTTGACCGCCCAGATCTCGGTGCCCGGCACCTCGTCGACGGCACGGAAGAACGCGTCCACGTCGTCGCCGTCGGGGTCGGCCCCACGGGAGGCGGCCAGCTCGATGACCTCGCGGGCCACCCAGGTCGGGGCGTGCACGCCGTTGGTGATCGAGCCGATCGGCACCTCGGCCTCGTCGAAGGCCGGCCAGAGACCGTTGAACATCTCGCGGCTCACGTGGCCGTGCAGCAGCGAGACGCCGTTGGCGCGCTGGGAGAGGCGGAAGCCCATGACCGCCATGTTGAAGACGCTCGGGTCACCGCCCTCGTAGTCCTCGGTGCCCAACGCGAGCACCTTCTCGACCGGGAGACCGGCCGTCGGGCCGTTCTTGCCGA
>CAWAIW010000023.1:0-17507 GCA_963782035.1 uncultured Actinomycetota bacterium | reverse complement strand
CGTCATCGAGCTGCAGCGCGCGTAAGCCGTCGTTGGTCGAGGAAGGACGAAGTCCTGTCTCGAGACCCCGGTGGCGGTCCGTGGACCTGTCACCGGGTCTCGTGACGGGCGCCAGGGCGCCCTCCTCGACCAGCGGTCGTCGCCTGACAGGATGGTTCGCGTGCCAGGACTGAATCTGACCGCCGACACCGTCGACCTCCTCGAGCAGCTGGTGAACATCGAGTCGGTGAGCAGGAACGAGCAGCGGATCGCCGACGCGGTCGAGGCCGCGCTGCGACCGCTGGGGCACCTGGAGGTCTCGCGCCACGGCAACACCGTTGTCGCCCGTACGTCGCTGGGTCGCGGTGAGCGGGTCGTCATCGCCGGGCACCTCGACACGGTCCCGCTCAACGACAACCTGCCGGCCGTGCTCGACGGGGAGGTCCTGCGGGGGTTGGGCACCTGCGACATGAAGGGCGGCGTCGCGGTGATGCTCAAGCTCGCCGCGGGCGTCCCCGACCCGAACCGCGACCTCACCTACCTCTTCTACGAGTCCGAGGAGATCGAGAGCGAGTTCAACGGCCTGCACCTGCTCAGCCAGAGCAACCCCGAGCTGCTGGCCGCCGACTTCGCGATCCTCATGGAGCCCTCCGACGCGGTGATCGAGGGCGGCTGCCAGGGCACGCTGCGCGTCGACGTGACCGCCCGGGGCGAGCGCGCGCACTCGGCCCGCTCCTGGAAGGGCGTCAACGCGATCCACAAGGCCGGCGAGATCATCGACCGGCTGAACGCCTACGAGGCGCGGATGCCGGTCATCGACGGGCTGGAGTACCACGAGGGCCTCAACGCCGTGAACATCGCCGGGGGCGTGGCCGGCAACGTGCTCCCGGACGTCTGCACCGTGCAGGTCAACTACCGCTTCGCCCCGGACCGCAGCGAGGGCGAGGCAGCGGCGTACGTGCAGGAGTTCTTCAGCGGCTTCGAGACGGTGATCACCGACTCGGCGCCCGGCGCCCTCCCGGGGCTCGATCGGCCGGCCGCCAAGGAGTTCGTGGAGGCGGTGGGCGGCGAGGTGAACCCGAAGTTCGGCTGGACCGACGTCGCGCGCTTCTCCGCGCTCGGCATCCCGGCCGTCAACTTCGGCCCCGGCGACCCGATGCTCGCCCACAAGCAGGAGGAGTTCGTGCCGGTCGAGCAGGTGCACCGGTGCGAGTCCGTGCTCACGACCTGGCTGACCGCCACGCCGTGAGCGTCGAGGTGGTCTTCGAGACCCACCAGACCACGGAGGACAACGAGGCGGGCGTCGCGACCGGCTGGCTCCCGGCGGCTGTCGGCCTGGGACGTCGCCAGGCCCTCGAGCTGGGCGAGCGGAGGCGTGACGACGGGCTGGCCGCGGTGTTCAGCTCCGACCTGCGCCGCGCGGTCGAGTCGGTGAGATCGCCTTCGCCGGCCGTCCGCCGGTGTGCTCGACTGGCGTCTGCGGGAGTGCGACTACGGCCGGCTCAACGGCGCACCCCGAGCGGGTCCACGGAGATCGGCCGGCCCACCTCGCCACGCCGTACCCGGATGGTGAGAGCTGGCAGGAGGCGGTCGACCGTGTCGGTCGCTTCCTCGGCGACCTGCTCCGCGGTGGGACGGCGCCCGGGTGCTGGTCGTCGGACACGTGGCCACGCGCCTCGGTCTCGACCACCACCTGCGGGGCCTACCGCTCGAGGAGGCGCTGGCGACCGAGTTCGTCTGGCAGCCGGGCTGGGAGTACGTGCATCCGGCGACGCCGAGCTCCCTCAGTAGGCTGCTGACGTGGTGAAGAGCAAGACCAAGGGCCCCGTCGTCCAGCGTCGCGACCAGATCGACGAGGGCACGACCGACCAGCGACTGCTGGACTCGCGAGGTCCGTCCGACTGGATCCACACCGACCCGTGGCGCGTCATGCGGATCCAGGCCGAGTTCATCGAGGGCTTCGGTGCGCTGGCCGAGCTGGGGCCGGCGATCGGGGTCTTCGGCTCCGCGCGGACCCGCCCCGGCGACGCGCCGTACGAGATGGCCGAGGCCACCGGACGTGCGCTGGTCGAGGCGGGGTTCGCGGTGATCACGGGCGGCGGACCGGGCTCGATGGAGGCGGCCAACAAGGGCGCCAGCGAGGCCGGCGGCGTGAGTGTCGGACTGGGCATCGAGCTGCCCTTCGAGTCGGGCCTCAACCCGTGGTGCGACATCGGCGTCAACTTCCGCTACTTCTTCGCCCGCAAGACGATGTTCGTCAAGTACAGCCAGGGCTTCATCGTGCTGCCCGGCGGCTTCGGCACGCTGGACGAGCTCTTCGAGGCGCTGACCCTCGCGCAGACGGGCAAGGTGACGTCGTTCCCGGTCGTGCTGCTCGGTACGGCGTACTGGTCGGGCATGCTCGACTGGCTGCGGGACACCGCGCTGGCCCAGGGCATGGTCAAGCAGAGCGACCTCGACATGCTGCAGCTGACCGACAGCGTGGGCGAGGCGGTGGCCGTGATGGTGGCGGCCCGCGACGATCGGCTGGCCGAGTGATGACCCGATGATGTGGTTCTTCGCGATCCTGGTGGTGCTGGCGATGGGCGGCATCGCCCTGGTGGCGGCCGGGCGGGGCACGCCGATGAGCCGCGAGCACGACGACCGGCCGGACGTCACGCTCCCGGGCGACCGTGAGGTCGACGCCCGTGACCTGCGCACGATCCGCTTCTCCCTCGCCTTCCGCGGGTACCGCATGTCGGAGGTCGACGCACTGCTCGACCGGCTGGCGCGGGAGATGGAGAACGCCGCCTCGGACCCGTCGATGGAGCGCGTCGATGACGACGCCCCCTCGGACTGAGGCAGACTCCTGGCCGTGAAACCCGAGTACGTCGTCTACGTGCTGACCTTCCTGGCGGCCGTCGTCGTGGTGCTCACCCGGCTCCGGCTGGCGAAGGACTCCGCCGCCGGGCGACACCAGGTCGGCGCCGGGATCCTCAACGTCCACACCTTCTGCGGCGTGCTCGCGCTGGTCGGCTGGGTCGTCTACCTCGTCGGCGCGAACGACCTGGTCGGCGTCGTGGCGTTGGCCTTCTGGTGGCTGACCGCGCTCGCGGGGCTGCTGATCCTGCTGCGCTGGCTGCCCTCGCACGGCAAGCACTCCACCGGCGCGCGCGACGACACGTGGTCCGAAGGACCCGGTCTCTCGATCCTCGGGCACGTCGGGATGGTCGTCGGCGTGCTGGTGTTCACGTGGTTCTACGTCTCGCGCTGACGCTGGGCCTGTCGCTCTCGGGGGCGGCCGGCCTGCTCGCCGCTGCTCCGGCGTCCGCGGTCGAGTCGCGGCCTCCCTCCGCGGCGTACGCGTCGGTCGTCATCGGTCGATCGGTCGGCGGACGGCCGATCACCGCCTGGCATCTCGGGGAGACCCACAAGCCGAAGGTCGTGCTGATCGCCGGCATGCACGGCAACGAGCCCGCGCCGACCGCGATCCTCGAGGTGCTCCGCGACGGCAGGACGGTGCACGGGATCGACCTGTGGGTGGTGCCGGCGTACAACCCCGACGGTCTCGCACGGGGTACGCGCCGCAATGCCCACGGCGTCGACCTCAACCGCAACTACCCGTACCACTGGGCGCCGCTGGGCGGCTCCTACTACTCCGGCCCGAAGCCGGCGTCCGAGCCGGAGACGCGGGGGATGATGCGCTTCCTGCGCCGCATCCAGCCCGAGTACGTGCTGTCGTTCCACCAGCCGCTCAACGGCGTCGACGTCGCGGTCGAGCGCCCGGCGTTCGCCCACCGCGTCGCCCGCCTGCTCGGCCTGCCGACGACGACCCTGGACTGTGGCGGCGTCTGCCACGGCACGATGACCGGCTGGTACAACCACCACTACCCCGGCTTCGCCCTCACCGTCGAGTACGGCGCCCGGCCGGGCCGGCGCCTGATGCGCCAGGTCGCGCCCGCCCAGGTCCTCCGCGTCTTCGGTGCCTGGCGAGGTACGAACATGGCCGAGCCCCTGCCCTGACCACCAACGAGAGCTCAGCGCCCCTCGAAGACCGGCTTCTCCTTGGTGACGAAGGCGGAGACGGCGGCGGCGTGGTCGGCGGTGGCGCCGGTGAGGGTCATCATCGAGGACTCGAAGGCGAGGGCCTCCTCGAAGGTGTGGCCGGCGGCGTAGGCGACCGAACGGCGCATCGCGCCGTAGGCGACGGTCGGCCCGGCGGCCAGGGCGCCCGCGAGAGCGGAGACCTCGGCGTGCAGATCCGCCGCGGGGACGACGCGGGTGGCCAGGCCGAGGGCGAGCGCCTCGTCGGCCTTGATGGTGCGCGGCTGGTAGAGCAGCTCGATGGCCCTGGCCGGGCCGACCAGGCGCTGCAGCGTGAACGACGAGCCCGTGTCGCACGACAGCGCGACGCCGGCGAAGGCCAGGTTGAACCCGGCGGTGTCCGCGACGATCCGCAGGTCGCAGGCGAAGGCCAGCGACGCGCCCGCGCCGGCGGCGACGCCGTTGACCGCGGCGATGACCGGCTTCGCCATGCCCGCCAGCGTGGTGACGATCGGGTTGTAGTGCTCGTCGACCGTCCGGAAGAGCTGGTCGGAGGACCCCGACCTGAGGATCTCGATGTGCTGCTTGAGGTCCTGCCCGACGCAGAACGCACGCCCGGTCCCCGTCATCACCACGCACCGCGCGGCCGGGTCGTCGGCGACGGACCGGACGGCGTCGAGCAGCGCCTCCTTGGTCGCGATGTCGAGGCTGTTCATCGCCTCGGGACGGTTGAAGGTGATCGTGGCGACGCCGTCGGAGACGTCCAGCAGCACAGGGTCACTCACGGGCTCACTCATGGCAGGTCATCCTGCCGCAGGCACCGCACCACGAACCGCGTCGCCCCGGCCTCGAGGCGGGTCGCCTCGTCCTGGAACAGCTCCTCGGCGACCCGCCCGGGCCAGCGGTCGGGCAGGAGGTCGCTCGGCAGCCCGGGGTCGGTGAAGAGGAACTTGCGCCACTCGTGCACGAGGTGGAACCGCGCCGCGAACATCGCCTCGTCCTCGTCCGCGTGCCGGCCGAGCTCGGTCTCGACCATCCGGTCGGCGGCGGCGGTCCAGTCGTCGTACGCCGCGGCGAGGGTCGGCAGGTCCCACGCGCCGGCCGGGTCGACCTCGAACGTCTCGGCCACCGCCGTCCGCAGCGAGCCGCCGGCTCGTTCGACGATGGTGCGCAGGTCGTCGCGCGGCCACGGTCCGACCCAGACCCCCGGCGCGTACTCGGCCATCCCGAGGAAGCCGAGCTCGTCGCGGAGGCGGTTGCGTGCCGACCGGTCGCGGGGAGCGTCCACGAACGCCAGCCGCCAGCGGCCGTCCCAGTCCGGCGTACCGCGTCGGTAGATGCGGTCGGCGGTGTCGGCGAGGCGCCGCACCGCCTGCTCCGTCGCCCGGTACCCGGGCCCGGCCGGCAGCGTGACCGGCGCCAGCCAGCCCTGGCTCACCATCCGGGAGACGGCGGTCCGGACGGCCGGCGCGCCGATGCCGACCGGGGCAAGGAGCCGCACCAGGGAGGCGATCGGGGCCTGGTTGCCGCGGGTGTGCAGGTGGTCGCCGTACACGTCGAACAACGCCGAGCGTGCATGCATGAGACCGAGTCTGCCGCACGGATCGGCGTACGGAATCGCATGGGCACGCGCCGATAGGGGATAATGACGTGAGCGCGACAAACGCGGCCAGATAGCTACACATCAGGAAGAGGTGCCGGATGGCGGCAATGAAGCCGCGGACGGGTGACGGTCCGCTGGAAGTCACCAAGGAGGGACGCGGCATCGTGATGCGCGTCCCGCTCGAAGGTGGCGGCCGCCTGGTCGTCGAGCTGAACGCCGAGGAGGCTGGCGCTCTCGGCGATGCCCTCAAGGACGTCGTCGGCTGAGCCCGATGGCCGCGACCACGACACCGACACTCCCACCTCAGGTCTCTCCCCCTCAGTTCGCCTTGAGCGGTGCGCTGCCGCACGCCCTCGCGGGCGTGGAGGTGGTGGCCCTGCCCGTGCTGCCGGCCTCCGATCCCGAGGGCAGCGTGTTCCTGGGTCCCGGTGCCGACCAGATCGGCGAGGCGACGGGTGCGGACCTGCTCGGCGCCTGCGAGATCGCGGGTGCCACCGGCCGGGCCGGTGAGGTGACCACGGTCGCCGTGCCCGGCGGCATCCCCGACAACCCCGACCTGGTGCTGGTGCTGCTCGTCGGCGTCGGTGAGCAACGGGCGGCGGACTTCCGCCGGGCCGGAGCCGCCGCGGCGCGGGCCGCTCGGGACCGATCGAGTCTCGCGAGCACGGTCGCCAGCGTCGGCGGCCCGGAGGCTCTCGAGCCGTTCGTGGTCGGCGCCATGCTCGGCTCGTTCGGCTTCCACTGGCGCTCGGACGGCCCGCAGCACCAGCCGGTCCCGAGCATCGTGCTCGCCGACACCGTCTCCGACGACGTCACCGAGACAGCGCTCGGCCGCGCCGTCGCCATCGGTGGCGCCGGCTGGCGGGCCCGCGTGCTCGCCACCGTCCCGGCCAACCTCAAGAGCCCGGAGTGGCTGGCCGAGCAGGCCGTCACCCTGGGGCAGGACACCGGCCTCGCGGTCACGGTCTGGGACGAGGCGAAGCTCGCCAAGGAGGGCTTCGGCGGCATCCTCGGGGTCGGCCGGGGCTCCGACCAGCCCTCGTGCCTGATCCGCCTCGACTACACGCCCGAGGGTGCCTCGTCGAAGACGCCCCGCGTGGTGCTGGTCGGCAAGGGCATCACCTTCGACTCCGGCGGGCTCTCCATCAAGCCCGCCGACTCGATGACCACGATGAAGCGCGACATGACCGGCGGCGGTGTCGTGATGTCGGTCCTCGGCGCCCTCGCCGCGGTCGGCTGCCCGGTCAGGGTCACCGGCCTCGTCGCGGCGGCCGAGAACGCCGTCGGCGCCGACTCGATGCGGCCCGGCGACGTGCTGCGCCACTACGGCGGCCGCACCAGCGAGGTCACCAACACCGACGCCGAGGGGCGGCTGGTGATGGCCGATGCCCTGGCGTACGCCGTGGACAAGCTCGACCCCGTCGCGATGGTCGACGTGGCCACGCTGACCGGCTCGATGAAGGTCGCCCTCGGCCAGCAGATCGGCGGGTACTTCGCCAACAACGAGGCACTGGCCTCCGCCGTCTTCGAGGCGGGCGAGGCGTCGGGCGAGCCGCTGTGGCGGTTCCCGCTCGTCCGCGACTACGAGGAGAAGCTGGCGTCCAAGGTGGCCGACGCGGACAACGCCGCCGGGGGCGCCGGGGCGATCACCGCCGCGCTCTTCCTCCAGCACTTCACCGGCCGGGTCCCCTGGGCGCACCTCGACATCGCGTCCGTCGGCGATGCGCCGGAGGAGAGCTTCGAGTGGACCGAGGGCCCGACCGGCTTCGGCGCCCGTGCCCTGCTGGCCTGGCTCGGCCAGCCCGACCCTCTGGAAGGCATCGCCTGATGCACGCACTCACCGTCCGCTGGTCGCTCGCCGACGCCGACCCCGGCGTCGAGGAGAAGCTCGCGGCGTACGTCGCCGAGACGTCCCACGCCCGCTTCACCGGCAAGGACGGCCTGCGGTTCAAGACCTGGCGGATGCGTGCCGGTGAGTGGTTCGAGGGCTGCTACGTCTTCGCCTCCGACGCGGCGCGCGCGGAGTTCCAGGAGACGTTCACGGCCACCGCCGCGGAGTCACCCGGGTCGCAGATCATCGGCTCGCCGCCGATCCTCATCGAGCCCTGCGAGGTGGTCGCCGTCGCCGAGGGCGGCGACGGGTTCCTGGCGGCGGAGCGCTACTGACGGTTGCGCGTCGCGATGGCGTTTGGTCCCAAACGCCATCGCCGAGGCCCGTCTCGCTGGCGTTTGGGACCAAACGCCACGGCCCCAGGGCCCTTCAGACGGCCTCGGGGGCCCACTCCTTCTTCGCCAGCAGCAGCCCGTCGCCGACGGGGAGCAGCAGGGGCACCAGCTGCTCGTGCTCGGCGACCGCCCGGCCGAGGTCGCGGATCGCGACGGTCTCCTCGTCGCGCTGAGCGGGGTCGGCGACCCGGTCGTGCCAGAGCGCGTTGTCGAAGGCGACCACGCCACCGGGACGCAGGAGGCGCAGCGCCTCCTTGAGGTAGGCGGCGTACTCGACCTTGTCGCCGTCGCAGAACACGATGTCGTAGTGCGCGTCGGTCAGGCGGGGCAGCACGTCGAGTGCCGCGCCGGCGATCGTGCGCACCCGCTGCGGCGCGATGCCGGCCTCGGTGTAGGACTCCCGCGCCAGGCGCTGGTGCTCGGCCTCGATGTCGACGGTCGTGAGCACGCCGTCGCTGCGCATGCCCCGCAGCAGCCAGACACCGGAGACACCGGCGCCCGTGCCGATCTCCACGACTGCGCGAGCGTCGAGGACCGACGCCAGGAAGCGGAGGGCCGCGCCACCTCCCGACCCGATCGCGACGGCCCCGACCTCCTCGGCCCGGGCGCGGGCGTTCGCGAGGACCTCGTCCTCGGGCACGAAGGCCTCGGAGTAGGTCCAGGTCGCCGGCTTGGGAGGACTGGTCGCCATGGCGCGACCCTAGCGCCAGCAGCGGGTCGCAAGACCCAGGGAACACCGGGCGACGACGGTTCGTTGACCACAGCGAGAGCACGACGGACGATCAGGTTCCTCTCAGAACCGGTCTCTACCTTGAGGAGTGACAGAAGCTGTTCGGTCAACGCAGTCGTGAGGTGAGCGACGTGGAGCAGGCTGGTCAGACGGCCGACGCCGTCCCTACCTGGGACGAGATCGTCGAGCGGCACTCCGACCGCGTCTTCCGCCTGGCCTACCGCCTCACGGGCAACCGCCACGACGCCGAGGACCTCACCCAAGAGGTCTTCGTCCGGGTGTTCCGCAGCCTGTCGACCTACCAGCCCGGCACTTTCGAGGGCTGGATCCACCGGATCACCACGAACCTGTTCCTCGACCAGGCCCGTCGCAAGCAGCGCATCCGCTTCGACGCCCTGTCCGACGAGCGGGCCGACCGGCTGACCAGCGCGAGCGCGTCTCCCGATGCGGCGTACGCCGACCGCACCTTCGACGACGACGTCGAGCTCGCCCTGGCCAGCCTGCCGCCGGAGTTCCGCGCGGCGGTCGTGCTCTGCGACGTCGAGGGTCTCTCCTACCAGGAGATCGCCGACATCCTGGACGCCAAGCTCGGCACCGTCCGATCGCGCATCCACCGCGGTCGCGCGATGCTCCGCGAGGCCCTCGCCCACCGCGCTCCGTCGGGTGGGAGGGAGCGGTACGCCGGCCCCGCCGTGCCCGGCACGGTCGTCGCCGGAGGGCTCGCATGATCGGCGGCAACCTGGGCGGCCACCTCGGCACGCGCGTCAGCGCGCTGCTCGACGGTCAGCTGCCCAAAGCCGAGGAGGACAAGGCCTGGCAGCACGTCCACTCGTGTCACTTCTGCCGTGACCTCGTGGAGCGCGAGGGCTGGGTGAAGACCCGGCTCTCCACGCTGTCCTTCGGCAGCGACTGCTCGACCGACCGGGCCTCGGACCGCCTCAAGGACGCGCTGATGGGGGCGCAGGCCGGGCTGACCCCCGGCGACGCCCTCCTGGTGATGAGCGCCAAACCGCGCCGGGGCAGCCTGGCCGCGATCGGCGGCGGTGCCGCTGGTGCTGCGGTGCTCGGTGTGCTGGCCCTCGGCGCCGCCCCGGCGAACGCCCCGGCCATCGACCGCCGGGCCCCCCTCAACACCCAGGGCACGACGTTCGTCAGCCCCGCGAGCGTGCCGCGCACGGGCATGGCGCACGTCGAGGCGACCCTCGCCCGACGCCGCTAACCACCGTCGGGGAAGATGGGGGCGTGACGGACCAGCCCCCTGAGGGCTCCTCGGACTGGGAGGACACCGCGCCCTTGCGCCCGGGCGGGGGCCAACAGTCCTGGCTGCCGCCGACCAACCAGCCGCCACCCGCGTGGCAGCAGCAACCGGCGGCGTACCCGTCGCCCTTCCCGCCGCCGGGACAGCCACTCACCCAGCCGATGCCGGCCTACGCGCAGCCGACCTCGCACCGCGGCCGGCGCGGCGGCGTCTCCGGATGGATCTGGCCCGCCGTGTGCGCCCTTGCCCTGGTCGTCGGCGGGATCGCCGGCGCCGTGGGCGGCGCGACCTACGACCGCCTGACCGCCGACTCCGACACCGGTGGCCGGGTGTCCGGCGGGCTCGAGGAGGCCGGCACGACGAACGCGGCCCCGCTGCCCGTGCAGAACGGCTCCGTCGCGGCGGTCGCCCAGCAGGTGCTGCCGAGCACGGTGCAGATCCTCGCGCAGTACCAGGGCACCGTGGACGGCGCCACCGGCTCCGGGTTCGTCCTCGACTCGAGCGGCCACTTCGTCACCAACAACCACGTCGTGGCCGACGCGGCCGAGAACGACGGACCCATCGAGGTCGTCGACCAGGAAGGCAACCGGTACGACGCCACCGTCGTCGGCCGCAGCCCGACCTACGACCTCGCCGTGCTCTTCGTGGAGAAGGGCCCCGACCTGCCGCCGGCCGCTCTCGGCGCCTCGGAGTCGATGCACGTCGGCGACCCGGTCGTGGCCTTCGGCTCACCCCTGGGCCTGAGCTCGACGGTGACCGCCGGCATCATCAGTGCGCTCAACCGGCCGGTGACGACCGGCGACTCCACCAACGAGTCGTCCTACATCAACGCCGTGCAGACCGACGCCGCGATCAACCCGGGCAACTCGGGCGGGCCGCTGGTGAACCTCCAGGGCCAGGTCGTCGGCGTGAACTCCGCCATCGCGACCACCGGCGGCGCCGCCCAGGGCGAGGCGGGCAACATCGGGGTCGGGTTCGCGATCCCGATCGAGCAGGTACGGGTCACCGCCGACCAGATCCTGCGGACCGGCGAGGCGCGCTACCCCGTGATCGGCGCGAAGGTCGTCACCGGAGGGACCGCCAACGGCAAGGGTGCCCAGATCAGCGACGTGCTCTCCGGCACCCCCGCCGAGATGGCCGGCCTGGAGAAGGGCGACGTGGTCACCGAGATCGACGGCGTCCGGGTGACCGACGGGATCGCGCTGATCGTGGCGATCCGGTCGCACCGCCCCGGCGAGGAGGTCGACTTCCTGCTGACGCGCGGAGCGGACGAGATGACCGTCTCGGTCACCCTGGGCTCCGAGGTCGGCTGACTCCCTCGACCTACCGCTGGGAGTCCTCGTCGACCGGCTGGTCGGTCTCCTCGAACGGGTGCTCGTCGATGAAGGTCTTGGTGTCGGCGTACGCCCGTTGGATGTAGGCCTCGAGCTCGGTCGCCTCGACCCGCCACTGGCCCCGGCCGCCGATCTTGATGGCCTTGAGATCCTCGCGGCGCACCAGGGCGTAGACCTGGGCGCTGGAGGTGTTGAGCACCTCCGCCACGTCGGTCAGGGTCAGGAAGCGCGGCGCCCCTCCCCGTTGCGTGTCGGCCATGCCGGTCATCGTCCCATCCCCGGCCGGGTCCGCGACGGAACCCCAGGTGCCTGTGGATGGAGTCCTGGCCGCTTGCGGGAACCGGGGGCAAGATGAGCCCGTGAGCAGGAATCTCGGGAGCTCCGTCCTGTCAGGCACGTCCGGCCAATCCTCAGCATCGGGCGTCGCGCCGGCCGTCCGGGCCACGCGTCCGGGCTGGCGCGACCCGCGCCTGTGGGTCGGCATCCTCGTCGTCGCGGTCTCGATCGTCGCCGGCGCCCGGGTGCTCGGCGCCGCCGACGACACCGTGCGGGTCTGGGCGGCCGGCGGCGACATGGGTGCCGGCGACACGGTCACGGCCGACGACCTCGTGGCACGCCAGGTGCGGTTCGACGACGCGGCCGACCTGGACCGGTACTTCGCCGCCGACGAGTCCCTGCCCGCCGACGGGCAGCTGCTGCGAGGTGTCGGCGCGGGCGAGCTGCTGCCGCGGGCCGCCGTCGGGACAGCCGGCGAGGACGGTCTGCTGCAGCTGCCGGTCGCGGTGGAGGCCGAGCAGGTGCCGCCCACGGTGGCGGCGGGCGCCA
Organism: uncultured Actinomycetota bacterium; assembly: GCA_963782035.1. GTDB lineage: Bacteria > Actinomycetota > Actinomycetes > Propionibacteriales > Nocardioidaceae > Nocardioides. Next base: position 5,529 of record CAWAIW010000023.1, on the reverse strand, counting down.
TCGTCGACGTCTACCTGGTGCCCACCGGGAGCGGCGACTGCCCGGTCTGCGACGGTCGCCCCGTGCTGGAGAAGGTCACCGTCGTCGACGCCTCGCGGGTCGACGAGGGCTTCGGGGCGACCAACCGGCGCCAGCTGGTGCTCGGCGTGGCCGCCGCCGACGCCGGCGCGTTCTTCAAGGCCCTGGGCGACAGCAACGGGGCGACGGTGACCATCGTCCGGCGGGGCTGACGCGTGACCAACGGGGGACCGGTCGTCGTCCTCATCCTGGCGTCGGGCGCGCCGTGGGAGTCCGCGGCCCTCGGCCGCCTCGAGCGCGAGCCCGGGCTGGTCGTGCTGCGCCGCTGCGTCGACGTCGCCGACCTGCTGGCCGCCGCCTCGGCCGGCCAGGCCGACGTGGCGGTCGTGGCGCTCGAAGCGCCCGGTCTCGACCTCGACGCCGTCGACCACCTGCGCCGGTTCCAGGTGCGGCCGGTCGCGGTGGTGCCGGCCGGCCCGGGGGAGCAGCACGCCGTTCGCGCCGCGCGTCTCGCGATCCCCGTCCTCGTGCCCGAGGACGACCTCGACGCGCTGCCCGCGGCCGTCCGGACGACCGAGCCCGAGGCCGACGCGGACACCTTCGTCCCCGACCCGCTCGAGCCGGAGCGGCCGGCGGGTGCCGGCGGCCGCGTGGTCGCGGTCTGGGGACCGGCCGGCGCTCCGGGCCGGACGACGGTGGCCGTTGCGCTGGCCGCCGAGCTGGCCGCGCGGGGGCGGCGTACGACGCTGGTCGACGCCGACCCCTACGGCGGCGCGGTGGCCCAGCAGCTCGGCATCCTCGACGAGGTCTCGGGGCTGCTCGCGGCCGCACGCCTGGCGGGCACGTCGTCGCTGGAGGCCAGGTTCGGGTCGGTCCAGCGGGCGTTGGGTGAGCGCCTCACGGTCGTCACCGGACTGCCGCGCGCCGACCGGTGGGTCGAGGTGCGCCGCGGCGTGGTCGAGCACCTCCTGGAGGTCGCGGTCGCGCACGGCGACGTGGTCGTCGACACCGGCTTCAGCCTCGAGGTCGACCCGGCGGGGGAGTTCGGGGCGCGGCCGCCGCGCAACCAGCTGACGCTCTCCGCGGTCGCCGAGGCCGACGAGGTGGTCGTCGTGGGGTCCGCGGACCCGGTCGGCCTGAGCCGGCTCGCCCGGGCGCTGGTGGAGGTTCGCGAGGTGACCGCCGGTGCGCCGGTGCGGGTGGTCGTGAACCGGATGCGCACCTCCCTCGGGTGGTCCGAGAAGGACGTGGCCGGCATGGTCGAGGGCTTCACCCGGCTGATCGGACTGCACTTCCTGCCCGACGACCGGGCCACGGTGGATCGCGCCCTGGTGGCCGGCCGCACCCTCGCCGAGGTCGGCGAGTCGCCGCTGGGCCGGGCCGTCTCCGAGGTGGTCGACGACCTCGCCCCGGCGACCGTCGCGGTGTCCTCGGGCCGCGGCCGTCGGCGGCGGGTGAGATGAGGCGCCGCGCGCGTGTCCGACGTTCGGTTGGTTGCCTGTGGTTGTCGTTTCGTTGTTCGCCTGCGGCGGGCTTGGGGACTCGTGGTTGCGGCCGGCTGCGCGGAGAAATCCCGCCGGTCCACTCCCGCCCTCGCTCGTCCCTCACGAGGGCCTGCCAGGCCCACCAAGACCGGCGGGCCTTCTCCCGCTCCGCCGGTTCGACCAAGGTCACCGTGGGTGAGTGGTGCGCAGCAGGTCAGTTGAGGGCAATCAAGCCGGGCGGCTCACCGCAGCAGCGTCCTTTCCACAACCCTCCCGCGACCGGACCGTCAGCGGCGGAGCGGGGATCTTCTTGCGCAGCCGCCGGCGACCACCGTCACAATGCCCGCCGCAGGCGAGACGAGAACAGGGGTCACAGACAACCCCGCCGGAGGCGGAAGGTCAGGCCGCGAACAGCAGGTAGAGCCCGCCGATCGTGAAGGCGACCATCGCCAGCAACAGGGGCAGCTGGCCGGTGATCTTGTGGCGCGCCGGCAGCAACGCGAGCGCGCGGTCGTGGGCGGCGACCACGCCGACGACGTGGCCGAGCACGACGGCCAGCACCTTGGTGGTGGCCAGCACGGTCGGGTGGTAGGAGATCGCGTAGTTGACCCGCATCCCGGCCGTGCCGAACCAGTTGCTGCCGTCGGACAGCGGGTCGCTGGCCTGGACCAGCGTCGCCTGGCCGACCTCGACGAGGTAGGAGAGGTAGTGCGCCACGATGTACCCCGCCACGATCGGCACGATGGAGTGCGCGAGCCGGTCGGGCAGCGTGGCCCGGCGCGTGCCGGAGTCGACGCCGGTCGCCATCGTGCCCGCCACGAAGACCAGCCCGACCACGACGCAGAACGCGACCAGTGCGACGTTGTTCAGCAGGAACGACGAGACGTCGGTCGACTGGACGAACTTCACCCACGGGCTCGAGTCGCGGAACGAGTCGAACGCCGTGCTGCCGAAGAGGGTCGCCACCACGGCGACCAGCCCGGGCTTCGTCTCGATCGTGGACAGGTTGGCCAGCGGGCTGCGGACCAGCAGGGTGCCGTCGCCAGATACGTGACCGGCGCGGGCCCAGACCGACAGCTTGGACAGCAGCGTCGAGTACACCTCGAACGGGTCGGCGTGCTCGTAGAACGTGTTGCCGAACAGGGTGCCGCCGATGAGCATCGCTGCGACGTAGATCGCGCACCACAGGCGCACCGGCCCGAGCTCGGTGCCGTGGGGGTACACCAGCTCGATCCAGACGAACGCCAGCAGGCCCAGCGCGGCGGGCCAGTAGCCCAGCCGGGGCGAGTACGTGAAGGCGCCGCGCTCGGGGTCGCCGCCGGAGACCTTGGCGACGAAGGCGTTGACGGTGCGGACGGGACTGACGGCGCGCCAGACCGGCCCGAGCAGCAGGGAGGCGACCGGCAGCCCCACCCACCACCAGACGTAGAACATGCCGAAGATCGGGTTGGTCAGCAGGTCCTGCCCGAACACCGCGGCGAAGGCGCCGAACCCGAAGAACAGCAGCCCGATCGTGCGCATCGCCACGTGCCACCCCGGCGAGCCGGTGAGGGACGACAGCCACGCCGGCGCGGGCCGGCCCCGGACCGGACCGTCGGGACGGCCGTCGTACCGCGGCTCCCGCCAGGCCAGCGCGAGCACGCCGAAGGAGACCGCGAGAGCGGCGACCGCCCCGACGATGGCCAGCTCGGGCGGGATGGGCAGGTCCTTCGCGCCGCCGATGCCGTGTTCGGCGAAGCCTCCGGGGACGATCAACTCAGCGCTTTCCTCGGGGTCTCTCAAGATCTGGTCGCGTGCCAGAATCGCACGCGACCCTGAGAGCCGGCTGATCCACCCCACCCGCGAACACCCTGGAGGCGACCGAGATGAGCGAGCGGCTGAGCGCCCGCGACCTCGCGGTCCTGGCCGGGGAGTCGGCGTCGGCGCCGCGGCACAACGCGACGGTCGAGATCTTCGATCCCGCTGACTCCGGGTTCGACTACGCGCGGCTGGTCGAGCTGGTCGGTGACGTGATCTCGTTCGTACCGCGCTACCGGCAGCGCGTCGTCTCGGTGCCGGGCCGCGTGGCCAACCCGGTCTGGGTCGACGACCCGGACTTCGACATCGCCTACCACGTACGCCGCTCGGCGCTGCCCCGACCGGGCTCGGCCGACCAGCTCCGGGAGCTCGTCGCCCGGATCGTCTCGCGGCCCCTGGACCGCCAGCGCCCGCTCTGGGAGGTCTACCTCGTCGAGGGGCTCGAGCACGGCCGCGTCGCGATGCTCTCGAAGTCCCACCTGGTGCTGGTCGACGGCGTGCACACCGTCGATCTGGCGCAGGTGCTGCTGGACCGGTCGCCCGTGGCGCGGCCCTTCCAGCACGACGACTGGCGGCCGTTGTCGGCGCCGACCCAGACCGGTCTGCTCGCGGCCGCGGTGCAGGAGGCCGTCACCGATCCCGCGTCGGTGCTGGACACGGCGCGCGCCTCGCTGGACGCCGTACGCCGCTCGGCCGAGGCCCTGGCCGGACAGGCCGGCCACGTGGTCGGCGCCCTCGCCAACCGTCGCCCGACCGGTGACCAGCCGCTCGGCGGGCCGCTGTCCCAGCAGCGTCGCGTCGTCACCGTCGCCACCGACCTGGCCGACTACGTCGAGGTGCGCAGGGCGCACGGCGGCACCGTCAACGACGCCATCCTGGCCACCATCACCGGCGCGCTGCGCAGCTGGCTGCTCGGCCGCGCCGAGTCGATGCGCGGCGTGCACAACATCAAGACCGTGGTGCCGATGTCGGTCGTGGACCGTGATCTCGAGAACACCTCGCTGGGCAGCCCGATCGCGGCGTACCTCGTCGACCTGCCCGTCGGCGAGGTCAACCCGGTGGTCCGGCTGCACCAGGTCTCCTACCAGTTCCAGGCCCACAAGGAGACCGGCCGTCTGGTCGCCGCGAACCGGCTCGCGGGCATCGCCGGCTTCGCGCCGTCGACCTTCCACGCGATCGGCGCCCGGGTCGCGGCGGCCGAGGTCCGCCGCGGCTTCCAGCTCAGCGTGACCAACGTGCCCGGCCCCCAGTCGCCGCTGTACGCCGCCGGCGCCCGGATGCTCGAGACCTACCCCGTCCACCCGCTGCTGCCCGGGCACGCCCTGGCGATCGGCGTGACGTCGTACGACGGCCACGTCTTCTACGGCATCACCGCCGACCGCGATCGGGTGCCGGACGCCGACGTGCTGGGGCAGTCGGTGCCCGAGGCACTGACCGAGCTGCTCGACACCATCGGCGGACGAGCGAAGGCGCCGCGCGGCCGGCGCGGGCGCTCGACCAAGAAGGGCCGCTGATGCGCCGCTACCAGCCCACGACGCTGTCCTCGTTGGCCGATCAGCTGGCCGGGGGCGTGGTGCCCGACGACGACGCGGTGGTCGCCGAGGGCGAGTCCGAGGACGAGGAGTACGCCGCGCTGATGACCGCCGCGGACCTCTCGGCGGAGCGGCTGGCCGGGCTCCCCGACGGGCAGCGGCGGCGGGTCGTCGCCGTCTTCGACGCGCACCGGCCCGAGCTCGGCGCCGTGCACGCCGACACCGCCGACGACGCGGACGCGGACGACGACCTGGCGTGGTACGCCGCCCAGGAGGTGGACTCGCTCCTGCGTGGCGTTGTCTGACAACATCGCGGCATGGACGCGATCACCACCCCGCCGGCGCCGATCAACGAGCCCAACCTGACGTACGCACCAGGGACTCCCGAGCGCGAGGAACTGCGTGCAGAGCTGGCTCGTCTGGAGCGCCGCCAGCACACCTTCCGCGCCCACATCGGCGGCCGGAAGCGGTCCGGCGGCGGCGCCGAGATCAACGTCGTCCAGCCGCACGACCACCAGCACGTGCTCGGCACCATGAAGAACTCCACGACCCGCGACGCCGAGGCCGCCGTGAAGGCGGCGACCGCGGCCGCGCCGGAGTGGCAGGCGATGGCCTTCGAGGACCGCGCCGCGATCCTCCTCAAGGCGGCCGACCTGCTGGCCGGCCCCTGGCGCCAGACCCTGAACGCCGCCACGATG
>CAWAIW010000022.1:0-190099 GCA_963782035.1 uncultured Actinomycetota bacterium | reverse complement strand
GGATCTCCTCGTTGATCGCCGGGACGATCTCGTGGAGGTCGCCGATCACGGCGTACGTCGCCCGCGTCACCATCGGCGCCTCGGCGTCGGAGTTGATCGCGAGGATGGTCTTGGCCGACGAGCAGCCGGCCCAGTGCTGGATGGCGCCGCTGATGCCGCAGGGGATGTAGAGCTCGGGCGTGATGCGGCTTCCGGTCTGGCCGACCTGCTCGTGGTGCGGGCGCCACCCGGCGCTGGTCACCACGCGCGAGACGCCCAGAGGGGCGTCCAGCAGCTCGGCCAGCTCCAGCACGTCGTCGAACTTGTCCGCGCCACCGACGCCGCGCCCGGCGCCGACGACGACCTTCGCCGACGTCAGCGCGCCGGAGTCGTCGGCCTCGGCCTGCGTCGTCGACACGACGCGGGCGACCAGGTCCTCCGGCGCGATGGTCGGCGTGTGCTCGACCACCTCGCCCGCACCGCTGATGTCGGCGGGCTTGGCCTCGACGGCGTGCCCGGCGATCGTGAAGACCGCGGGGCGCTCGTGCAGCTTCATCTCCTCCATCGCGGCGCCGCCGACCACCTGGCGGGTCACCACGAAGGGCGCCAGCCCGGAGAACGACAGCACGTTGGCGGCCATCGAGGCGCCGGAGCGCGCAGCGACGTGTGCCATCAGCTCGTTGCCGCGGTCGGTGCCCGCGGCCATCACGACGACGGAGCCGGCGGCCTCACGGACGCCGATGATCGCCGAGGCCCAGCCGGCACCGGAGTACGCCGCGACGTCGTCGCCGCCGACCCGGTGAATGGTGCGCACGCCGTACGCCGCCAGCTCGGCCCGCAGGTCCTCCATCGAGTTGCCAGGGACGTCGCCGATGACGACCGCGTCCACGGGCACGCCGTTGCCGGCCGCGGACAGGTCGCGCGCGAAGGAGACCGCCTCGAGGGAGACCTCGATGGCCGCACCTTCCACGTCGGTCTCGACCAGGGTGAGGATCATTTGGTCAGCACTCCCAGCTTCTCCAGGACGTCGACGACGGCCGGTGCGGCTTCCGGGCCCTCGCCCAGGATCTGCACCGCGCTCGGCGTGGGCGGCGGGAGGACCAGCCGCACGCGGCCCGGGCCCGTGGGCTCGGAGACGGCCTCGCGCTCCTCGATGGCGACCTTCTTGGCCTTCAGGCGGCCGGGCACGGACGGGTAGCGCGGCTCCACGCCGCCCTCGCGGATCGTCACGATCGCGGGGAGCGGGACGCGGTAGGTCTCCAGGCCGTCGGGGCCGGCGGCCACGGCCATCACGACGGGTCCGTCGTCGCCGTCCTGGATCGCAATGGTCGAGGCGCCGTTGACGACGGGGCGACCCAGCTCGTAGGCGAGCCGGATGCCGACCTGGAAGTCGCCGCTGTCCGCCGCGTCGTTGCCGAGCAGGAGCAGGTCGTGGGTGCGGCCCTCCTCCTCGTGCGCCCGGACGACGGCCGCGATCTCGCGGGAGACGTCGACCGGACCGAAGCGGTGGGGCTCGGTCGCGACCACGTGCGTGGCCGCCGTGCAGCCGACGGCCAGGGCGTTGCGCAGCTGCTCGACCGCGTCGGCGTCACCGAGGGTCATCACCGCGGCCTCGCCGCCGCCCGCGGCCACCTGCACGGCCAGCTCGACCGCGCACTCCTCGTGCGCGCTCATCGTGAAGCCCGACGCCTTGCCGTCGACCGACTGGCCGTCCTCGCTGAGCACGACCTCCTCGGTGCTGTCGGGGACGCGCTTCACGCAGACCAGGACGTTCACCATCAGCAGGTCACCGCATCCGCTCGTTCGCGGGGTCGAAGAGGCTGGTCGCGTCGACCGAGCCCACGGTGACGGGGTAGAGCTCCTCCATGTAGGAGACCGCGAGCTCGTTGCCGATGGTGGCCTGGTCGACGGGCAGGTAGGCCAGCAGCACGTGCTTGCCGAGCGACGGCGCGGAGCCGGCGCTGGTGACGTACGGGTGGTGGCCGTGACCGTCGGTGAGGACGCCGCCGTCGCGGGTCAGGATCGGCTCGCCGCCGAGCATGTACCTCTTCACGCCCGAGGCGGACGTGTGGTCGTCGACGGTCAGCGTGCACAGGACCGTCTTCGGGCTCGGCGTCCCGCTGCTCGAGGTAGGCCTCGCGGCCGACGAAGTCGGCGGCCTTGACCTTGGGCCGCTGCATGCCCGCCTCGACGATGCTGCGCTCGGCGTCGAGCTCGGCGCCGTAGGCGCGGTAGCCCTTCTCGATGCGGCCGGTCGTGCCGTAGACGCCGATGCCGACCGGGACGACGCCCTGGTCGGCGCCGGCCTCGAGGAGTGCCTCCCAGAGTGCGAGCGCGTCGTCCATCGCGACGTACAGCTCCCAGCCGAGCTCGCCGACGTAGGAGATGCGCGAGGCTAATACGTTGACAGCCCCGCCCCCCGCGACATTTATTGGTGATCTCGCGGCAGCTCAGCATCCCGAAGCCCTCGCCGCTGACGTCGTCCTCGGTGATCGAGGAGAGCACCTCGCGGGCCACCGGGCCCCAGAGCCCGATGGTGGAGATCTCGTCGGTGCGGTCGGTCAGCGTGGTCAGCCCGTCCTCCGGCAGCTGCGCGGTGAACGTGTGCCGGTCGGCCATGCCGTGCGCGCCACCGGTGACCACGCGGAAGTGGTCCGTCAACCGAGCCGCATCACGGTGAGGTCGGACAGGAAGCCGCCCTTGGGGTCGAGCACCGGGGTGTAGATGACCTTGCCGACCGCGACGTCGCACTGCGCGACGCAGGTGCGCTGCACGGTCTCCAGCGCGCCCGGGCCCTCGATGTCGAGGATCTGGAACGCCGACAGGTCGACCACGCCGGCGTGCTCGCGCATGGCGAGGTGCTCGGCGTTGATGATCGGGCTCCACCAGCGCGAGTCCCACTCGTGCTCGCGCGGCATGACCGCGTCGCCGTACTTCTCGACGAGACCGGCGTTGGACTCGTACCAGAACGGGCGCTCCCAGCCGGCGGTCTCGAAGAAGACGGCGCCGAGCTTCTGCTGGTGCTCGTACATCGGCGAGGTGCGCTGGGGACGGTCCGACTCGTACTGCTCGGCGGGGTGCACGATGCCGTAGGTCTTGATGAACGACTCGGTGGTGCGCAGGCGGGTGTGCTCGCGGCGCAGCATGTGCGGGTGGAAGCGCGCGATGTCACTGTGCGCGACGTCGATCTCGGAGTGGCCGTTGACCATCCACTCGGCCACCGCGCGGCCGACGCCCGGGCCCTCCTTGATCCAGACGGCGGAGGCGGTCCACAGGCCCTTGACGTGCGACTCGCCCAGGATCGGGGAGCCGTCGCAGGTCAGCGAGAGCAGGCCGTTGATGGCGTAGCGGATCTCCGCACCCTCGGCGCCGAGCAGCTCCGGCATCAGCTCGAAGGCCTGCTCCAGCTGCGGGTCGAAGTCCTCCTCGGTGAAGGGGAGCTCGGTCGGGGAGAGCTTGGACTGCTCGATGGTCGGGATGTCCTCGGGCTCCATCAGGATCGCGCGGTGCGCGTAGGAGCCGACCTCCATGTCGGCGCCGTGCTGGCGCTCGTAGCAGAACGTGTCCATGTCACGGACGATCGGGAAGTTGATCTCGCCGGTGCCGCCGGCCAGCTGCGGGCAGGGGCCGACGCTGATCATCTGGTGCACCGCGGGCACGAGCGGGATGCTCACGCCGGCCATGTCGCCGATCTTCGGGCTCCACACGCCGCAGGCGATGACGACGTACTCGGCCTCGATGTCGCCCTTGTCGGTGCGCACGCGAGTGATTCTGGGTCCACCTGGGCCGTCCACCACGTCCAGGCCGGTGACCTCGACGTTGGGGACCGTGGTCAGCGCGCCGGACTCGATGGCGCCGTCGCGCATGATCGTGCCGGCCCGCAGGGAGTCGACCACGCCGACGCCGGGCTGCCAGAAGGCGCCGATGATCTGGTCCTCCTCGATGAAGGGGACCTTCTCCTTCACGAACGCCGGGGAGACCATCTCGGCCTCGATGCCCCAGGCCTTGGCCGAGGACATCCGACGACGCAGCTCCTCCATCCGCTCCTCGGTGCGGGCGACCTCGAAGCCACCGCACTCGGTGAACACGCCGAGCTCCTTGTACTGCACCACCGAGTCCAGCGTGAGATCGGTGATCTCGCGGGAGTGGTCGGTCAGGAAGATGAAGTTCGACGCGTGACCGGTGGAGCCGCCCGGGTTGGGCAGCGGTCCCTGGTCGATCTGGACGATGTCGGTCCAGCCGAGCTTGGCGAGGTGGTGGACCAGGCTGTTGCCGACGATGCCGGCGCCGATCACGACGCATTTCGCCGATGCGGGGACGTCTGCCACGGTGACTCCTTGGTGCGTTGGATTGTTGCGTATGGCGCATCACTGTGCGCTATAGGGAACAGGTAACGAGTGTGACGCGACGACCCGCGCCGGTCAAGTCAGGGCGGGCACCGCTGGTCGAGGAGACGCCGAGTCAATTCGCTGTCCCGTCGCGAGACCCGGTGAGGAGTCCTCTCCCCACCGGGTCTCGTGACAGGCGCTAGCGCGCCTTCCTCGACCAGCGAGACGTCAGGAGGTCCACTCCGCGACCTTGTCCGCGTTGTCGGCGACCCACTTCGCGGCGGCGTCCTCCGGCGACATCTTGTCCTCGGAGATGTACTTCGCCACGACGTTCTGGTCGTCGTTGGTGAAGTTGAACTTCTTCAGCAGGTCGACGGCCGGACCGCCCGCGTCCAGCCACTTGGTCGAGGCGACCTTCTGCAGCGGGGTCTCCGGGTAGTCGCAGGCGACGGTGGCCGGGTCGTCCTGGCAGCCGTCGGTGTACGGCGGCAGGGCGACGCGCTGGAGGTCGATGTCGGCGAAGAGCCACTGCGGCTCGTAGAAGTAGCCGATGAGGAACTCATGGTTCTCCTCCGCCTTCTGGAACGCCGTGATGCTGGCGGCCTCGGAGCCGGAGAAGACGACCTTGAAGTCGAGGTCGAGGTTCTTCACGATCGCCTCGTCGAACTGCACGTACGACGGGTCGGCGCCGAGGAACTGGCCCTGGCCGCCGGACTCGGAGGTGGCGAAGTCCTTGGCGTACTTGTTGAGGTTCTTGTAGTCGAGGATGTCCGGGTGCTCGGTGGCCAACCACGGCGGCACGAACCAGCCGATGATGCCGACGGCGCCCAGGTCACCCACGTTGGTGGCGGAGCCGTCACCCTTGTCGGCGAAGAACTTCTTCTCCAGGTCCGGGTGACCCCAGTCCTCGACGACGACGTCGACGTCACCGGTGCCGAAGCCCTGCCAGGAGACGTCCTCCTTGAGGTCCTTGTAGTTCATCGTGCAGCCCATCGACTCGGCCACCGCGCCGAACACGTAGGCGTCGGCGGTGTAGCCGACCCACGGGTTCAGGGCCATGTTCACCTCGCCGCAGTCGCCGCCCGAGCCGGCGTTCGCCTCGTTCTGCTTGGTCTCCGACGCGATGTCGCCGCCGCCACAGGCTGTCAGGATCAGCAGCGCGGCCGCCGAAGCCGACACCAGCTGTGTCGCGCGCATCCAGTTTCTGGTCAATTCATTCTCCTTGAGTGTCGTGCTTCGTGGTGCTGGTGAGTCATGCATCCGTGAGCCGCGGCTGCGGCCTCCGGGACAGGATCTTGAGAACCCCGAACCGCGGGGCGCCCTGGTCCCCGTCGGCGGCGGCCCGGCAGATGCGGTCGATCATCACGCCGAGGACGACGATGGTGATGCCGGCCGCGGCGCCCTTGCCCCACTCCTCGGAGCGGGCGAAGCCGAGCACCGCGTCGTAGCCCAGCGCACCGGCCCCGACCATGCCGCCGATGACGACCATCGAGAGCACGTAGAGCAGGCCCTGGTTGGTGGCCAGCACCAACGAGGACTTGGCCATCGGCAGCTGCACCTTCGTGATCTCCTGCCAGGTCGTGCAGCCGGTCGAGCGCGACGCCTCGAGCGTGGTCGCGGAGACCCCGGAGATCCCGTCGGCGACCAGCTTGATCGCGACGGGGGCGGCGTACACGACGGCCGCGATGATCGCGGTGAAGCGGGTGGAGCCGAAGAGCGCCAGCACCGGGATCAGGTAGACGAACGGCGGGATCGTCTGGCCGGCGTCCAGCACCGGTCGCAGCAGGATGTCCACCACCCGGCTGCGGGCCATCCAGACCCCGAAGACCAGAGCCAGCACCATCACCAGCAGCGTGCCGACCAGGACCATGTTGAGCGTGATCATCGCGTCGTGCCACAGGTCGAAGAACCAGAGCGCGGCGCACCCGAGCGTCGCCGCGACGAACCCGCGGACGCTGCCGAGCACGGTGGCCAGGGCCACGATGGCCAGCGCGGTGACGAACCACGGCGACTGCGCGAGCAGGTCCTGGAGCGGGTTGAGCAGGCCGTAGGTGATGATGTTCTTGATGGTCTCGGTGATGCCGTCGAAGGTGTCGCTGATCCAGGTGAAGACGTCGTCCACGAGGCTGGCGGTGTTGGCCCCGAGGGTGGTCAGGTTGATGCCGGCCGAGGACTTGAGCTGCGCCAGGAAGTCGTCGAAGCCGGCCGCCCAGGTGTAGGTGCGTGACACGTAGACCAGGACCAGGGCCACGACGCCGGTCACCGCCAGGATGATGCGTCGCAGCTTGGGGTCGTCCCCGCCGCGCGACGCGCGCTCGGCGCGCAGGCTGGCCGCGGTCGTGGTGCGGTCGAGCATGATCGCCATCAGCACGATGAGCAGGCCCGGCACCGTCGCCCCGCCGACGTCGTTGCTCTGCAGGGCCCGGAGCACCGGCTTGCCGAGGCCCGGCGAGGCGACGAACGCCGCGAGCGTGGCCATCGAGAGCGCGGCCATGATCGTCTGGTTCAGGCCGACCACGATGGTGGCGCGGGCCATCGGGAGCTGCACCTTGGTCAGCCGCTGCCACGAGGTCTGGCCCGAGGAGTCGGTGGCCTCGATGGTCGTCGGGGACACGCGTCGCAGCCCGTGCCCGGCGATGCGGATGATGGGCGGCAGCGCGTAGATGAGGGTGCACACCACGCCGGCCGAGGCGCCGATCCCGAAGAACAGCACGATCGGGCCCAGGTAGACGAACGTCGGCATCGTCTGCATGACATCCATCACCGTGGTCAGCAGACCGACCCCGATCTTGCCGCCGGTCCCGTAGTAGACCGCGAGCGGCAGTCCGATGATGACGGCGATCACGACGGCGAGGAGGGTGACGACCAGCAGGTCGAGGGAGTCCTCCCAGAAGCCGAAGGCGCCGAAGGCGAAGAACGAGACGAGCACCAGCAGGGCGATGCGGGCATTGGCGACGGCGTACCCGATCCACGTGGCGAGCGCCACGACGCCGAGCCAGCCGACCTGCGGGTAGGGCCGTGGGAAGTCGGCGGTCGAGATCATCCGCGACAGCCACTCCGCGAAGCTGGTGAGGTGCGCGCCGATGGAGTACGTCGTCGACACGATCGGGTTGGTGTCGCGACTGGCCAGGACCGAATCACGGAAGCCGGTGAGGTCCTGGTGCAGCGGGGTGTGGTCGCGCTGGCCGAGGGTGAGCGTCAGGTCGCCGTGGAAGATCTTCCAGAGCAGCACCCAGACCGCCAGCACGATCGCGGTCCAGACCCACTTGCGCGCGGCGGCCGCACGGCGGCTCTCGACCACGACGGGAGGCGGGGCGGCTCCCGGCTCCGGCTTGGTGGCGAGCACGGTCATGCCGGGACCACCTGGTGGTCCTCCTCGGCGACGACCACGCGGAGGATCTCCTCGTCGTCGACGATGCCCACGACCTTGCCGTCCTCGATGACCCGGACGGGATGCGCCGAGGCGAGCACGGCCTGGGCCGCCGAGCGGACGATCGTGTCCGCCGGCATGGTCGGGCCCTCCATCGAGTCCTCGGGCCGTGGGTCGCGCATCACCCACTTCAGCGTCAGCACGTGGGAGCGCGGGACGTCGGAGACGAAGTCGCGGACGTACTCGTCGGCCGGTGCCCCGACGACCTCGTCGGGCCGGCCGATCTGGATGATGGCGCCATCGCGCAGGATCATGATCCGGTCCCCCAGCTTGAGGGCCTCGGCGAGGTCGTGGGTGATGAACACCATCGTCTTGCCGAGCTCGTGGTGCAGGCGGATGACCTCGTTCTGCATGTCCCGGCGGATCAGCGGGTCGAGCGCGGAGAACGGCTCGTCGAAGAGCAGCATGCTCGGGTCCCCGGCCAGCGCCCTGGCCAGTCCGACGCGCTGCTGCATGCCACCGGAGAGCTGGTCGGGGTAGGAGCGCTCGTAGCCCTTGAGGCCGACGAGCTCGACGATCTCGGAAGCCTTCGAGCGCCGCTCCTTCTTGGCCACGCCGCGGATCTCCAGGCCGTAGGCGACGTTGTCGATCACCTGGCGGTGCGGCAGCAGCCCGAAGTGCTGGAAGACCATGGAGACGTGCTTGCGGCGGACGTCGCGCAGCTCGCTCTCGCTGGCCTTCAGCACGTCCTGCCCGTCGATGAGGACCTGGCCGGCCGTGGGCTCGATCAGCCGGGTCAGGCAGCGCACCAGCGTCGACTTGCCGGAGCCGGAGAGGCCCATGACCACGAACACCTCGCCGGGTGCGACGTCGAAGGAGACGTCCTTGACGCCGACCACGCAGCCGGTCTTCTCCTTGAGATCCGCACGCGAGAGGTCGGCGTCGGGGGTACCCACGATGCTGTCGGAGCCCTTGCCGAAGATCTTCCAGAGGTTGCGCACCGACAGGGCCGCGTCGGCGTCGGTCGAGGTCGTGTCGCTGGCGTGCTGGGCGCTGGTGCCGAGAGTCGAGCTGGTCATGGTGTGACCTCCGGGTTGCGGCTGTCGCCGGGCGGGTGGATCGGGCTGCCGTCGCGGTAACGGTAGAACGGCGCGTCGGAGGGCGGCAGCGGCGTGTTGCCGGCGATGAGGTCGGCGGCCTTCTCGGCCACCATCATCGTGGGCGCGTAGATGTTGCCGTTCGTGACGAACGGGAACACCGAGGCGTCGACCACGCGCAGGCCCTCGAGGCCGTGCACGCGCATCGACGAGGGGTCGACCACCGACATCTCCTCCACGCCCATCGCGGCCGTGCAGGACGGGTGCAGCGCGGTCTCCGCGTCTTCCCGCACCCAGTCGAGGATCTCGTCGTCGGTCTCCACCCGGGGTCCGGGTGAGAGCTCGCCGTCGTTGTACGGCGCGAAGGCCGGCTGGTTGAGGATGTGACGGGCCGTCCGGACCGCCTCCACCCACTCCCGCCGGTCGTTGGGGGTGGTCAGGTAGTTGAACACCATGGACGGGTGCTGCTTGGGGTCGCGTGACTTGATCCGGATGCTGCCGCGGGTGTCGGCGTACATGGGCCCGATGTGCACCTGGTAGCCGTGGCCCTTGGTGGGCGAGGTGCCGTCGTAGCGGATGGCGATCGGCAGGAAGTGGAACATCAGGTTGGGGTAGTCGACGTCCTCGTTGCCGCGCGCGAAGCCGCCACCCTCGAAGTGGTTGGTGGCGCCGAGCCCGCGACGGTGGAAGAGCCACTGGTAGCCGATGCCGGGTCGCCGGTGCCACTTCAGGCCGGGGGCGATCGAGACGGGCTGCTTGGAGGCGTACTGGATGTAGACCTCCAGGTGGTCCTGGAGGTTCTCCCCGACGCCCGGCAGGTGGTGCACGAGCGGCACGCCGACCTGCTTCAGGTGCTCCTGGTCGCCGACGCCGGAGAGCTGCATCAGCTGCGGGGTGTTGATGGCGCCGCCGGAGAGGATGACGTCGCCGGCCGCGACGTACTGCGGACGGCCGGCTCGCAGGTACTCGACGCCGACTGCGCGCTTGCCCTCGAAGCGCACGCGGGAGGCCAGGGCGAGGGTGCGCACGTCGAGGTTCTTGCGGTCGCGCACCGGGTGCAGGTAGGCGCGGGCGGCGGAGAGCCGGCGGCCGCGGTGCAGGTTGCGGTCGAAGCGGCCGAAGCCCTCCTGGCGGTAGCCGTTCACGTCGTCGGTCAGGTGGTAGCCCGCCTGCTGGGTCGCCTCGAAGAACGCCGCGAACAGCGGGTTCTTCGCCGGCCCCTGCTCGAGGACCAGCGGGCCGTCGCCGCCGCGCCACTGGTCGGCGCCGACGGAGCCGTCGACGAGGAGCCGCGTCTCCATCCGCTTGAAGTACGGCAGGCAGTGGGCGTAGCTCCACTCCTTCATGCCGGGCTGGCCCGCCCACCGCTCGTAGTCCATCGGGTTGCCCCGCTGGAAGATCATCCCGTTGATGCTGGACGAGCCACCGAGCACCTTGCCGCGGGCGTGCGAGACGCGGCGGCCGTTCATGCCGGGCTCGGGGTCGGTCTCGTACTTCCAGTCGTAGAGCCGGTTGCCGATCGGGATCGGCAGCGCCGCGGGCATGTGGATGAAGGGGTCGATGCGGAAGTCGGAGCGGCCCGCCTCGAGGACCAGCACGCTGGTGCCGGGGTCGGCGGAGAGCCGGTTGGCCAGGGCGCACCCGGCCGACCCGCCGCCGACGATCACCACGTCGTACCGGTCCTTCACGGGCGCCCCTTCTCGGTGGAGCCGTCGAACCAGCTCTGCACGCTCGGGCGGATGTTGTGCCACACGTGCTTGGTCTCGCGGTACTCCGCCAGCCCGTGCTCGCCGAGCTCGCGGCCGACGCCGGACTGCTTGTAGCCGCCCCACTCGGCCTGCGGGACGTACGGGTGGTAGTCGTTGATCCAGACCGTGCCCATCCGCAGGCGGGCCGCGACGCGCTGGGCCTTGCCGGCGTCCTGGGTCCACACCGCGCCGGCCAGGCCGTACTGGCTGTCGTTGGCGATCCGCACGGCCTCGTCCTCGCCGGAGAACGTCTCGACCGTGAGCACCGGGCCGAACGACTCGTCCTGCGTCACCGTCATGTCACTGCGGCAGCCGTCCAGGACGGTGGGCAGGTAGTAGAAGCCGTCGGCCAGCCCGGGATGCTCGGCGTCGTCGGGAGCCTTGCCCCCGCAGCGCAGGACCGCACCCTCGGCGATGCCCGCGGCGACGTACGCCGCCACCTTCTCGCGGTGGGCGGCGCTGATGAGGGCACCGGTCTCGGCCTTGTCGTCGAAGGGTCCGCCGAGGCGGATCAGCTGAGCGCGCTCGACCAGCGCGTCGACGAAGGCGTCGTGGACGGAGTCCTCGACGACCAGGCGGGCGCCGGCCGAGCAGACCTGGCCGGAGTGCAGGAAGACCGCGGTCAGGGCGTAGTCGAGGGCGACGTCCTGGTCGGCGTCGGCGAAGACGATGTTGGGGTTCTTGCCGCCGAGCTCGAGGGCGACCTTCTTCACCGTCGGCGCGGCGGCCGCCATGATGCCGCGACCGGTCTGGAGGCCGCCGGTGAAGGAGACCAGGTCGACGCGCGGGTCGCTCGCGAGGGGTGCTCCGGCGTCGGGCCCGGCGCCGAGCACCAGGTTGCCGACACCGGCGGGCAGGCCCGCCTCCTCGAGGATCCGCATCAGGTGGATGCTCGTGCTCGGGGTCAGCTCGCTGGGCTTGAGGACGAAGGTGTTGCCGGCGGCCAGGCAGGGCGCGACCTTCCAGGAGGCCTGGAGCAGCGGGTAGTTCCAGGGCGCGATCAGGCCGCAGACGCCGACGGGCTCGTGCACCACCCGGCTGACCACGTCGGCGTTGCCGGTGTCGACGATGCGCCCGCCGTCCTCGGACGCGATGCGCCCGTAGTAGCGGAAGACCGAGACCACGTCGGCGACGTCGTACTCCGCCTCGACCAGGCGCTTGCCGGTGTCCAGCGACTCGGCCCGCGCGACGTCGGCGACGTCGCGCTCGAGCAGGTCGGCCACGCGGAGCAGCAGGTCGCCACGCTCGCGGGCGGAGGTGTCGCGCCAGGGGCCCTCGTGGAAGGCGCGGTACGCCGCGGCGATGGCCGCCTCGGTGTCCTCACGGCCGGCCTCGTCGACGACCGCGACCTCGGTCCCGTCGGCCGGACAGCTGATGGTCCGGGTGGCGCCGGAACGCGCGCCGGCCCACGCTCCGTCGACGTACAGATCCGGCACCGCGCGCTCCCACCCTCGGGCCGTCCCAGAGCCGGCTGATTTGTTGCGTTGTCCGCAACCTATTGCTCACTCCGCAACGACTGGTAACCCGCAGAATAGGTGACCCACGCCACACGTCAAGGTCTGCGGCGTCCTCGGGACGTCAACATCGGGTCACGTTCTGGTTACTCGCGCTCGCCCCACCCGAGCCGGTGAGAGACCTCGAGGGCGGCGGCCAGGAGAGCCGGGATCGCCCGGTCGAGCTTGTCGCCGGCGAGCCGGAAGCTCGGGCCGGAGACGCTGATGGAGGCGATCACGTCGCCGTGCGCGTTGCGGATCGGCGCGGCGACGGCGGTGAGCCCGGTCTCGAGCTCGTCCACCGCGACGGCGTACCCCTGCTCGCGCACGTGCTCGAGCTCGGCGCTGAGCTTGGCCATGCTGGTGACCGTCTGGTCGGTGTAGCGGGGCAGCTCGCGCACGGCCTTGCGGCGCTGGGCCTCGTCGAGCTCGCTGAGCAGCACCTTGCCGTTGCTGGTGGCGTGCAGCGGGATGTGCTGGCCCACCCAGTTGTGGGACTGGAGGGCCGAGGAGCCGGCGACCTGGTCGAGGTACAGCGCGGAGGTCTCGGCCCGGACGGTGATGTTCACGGTCTCGCCGGTGTCGGCGGCGAGCTGGCGGCAGACCGGCCGCGCCTCCTGGACGAGGTCCAGCCGCGCGGTGGTCGCGCCGGCCAGGCGCAGGTTGCCGACGCCGAGGCGATAGCGGCCGCGCTCGCCGTCCTGCTCGACGAGCCGGTGCGCCTCCAGCGTGGCGAGCAGCCGGAACGCGGTGGACTTGTGCACGCCGAGATCGGTGGCGATGTCGGTGACCCCGGCCTCGCCGTCGCGGGCCAGCACCTCGAGGATGGAGAGCGCGCGGTCCACGGACTGGACCAGACCGACCGTCTGGTCGCCGTTCGCGGAGTCCCCTCCGGACCGCTCGATGGGCGAGGAAAGACTCGCCGAGAGAGTGGCCGAGATGGCCGCGGCGTCCGTCGCCATGCGCGCACCCTAGCGCAGAACGTGTTGCATATCGCACACTGCGTTTCGGCCGACGCAACGCGCGTGGGCCCCGAGAACTTCGTGTGGGTTCCGAGAGAGCAACGAGTGAGAGAGAGATCCAGGATGTCCGACCAGCGCACCGAGGGGACCGGCGGCCCCGTCGGCGACTACGTGCTCACGCTGTCCTGCCCGGACCGGCCCGGCATCGTCAACGCCGTGACCACGTTCTTGCTGCGCGAGGGCGGTGACATCCGCGAGAGCCAGCAGTTCGGCGACCGCCAGCACGGTCGGTTCTTCATGCGCATCGACTTCGAGGTCGCGGGCTCGTCCTCGCCCGAGGGCCTGCGCGCGTCTTTCGCGGCGGTTGCCTCCGAGTTTGCGATGACCTACGAGCTGTGGGCGGCCACCTCGCCGTACCGGACCCTCATCCTGGTCTCCAAGCAGCAGCACTGCCTCAACGACCTGCTCTTCCGCCACAGCACCGGCGGGCTGAACATCACCGTCCCGGCCGTGGTCTCCAACCACCTCGACGCCGAGCCGCTGGTGAAGTCCCACGGCATGGACTTCCACCACCTGCCGGTCACGCCCGACACCAAGGGTGCTGCGGAGGCGGAGCTGCTGAGGCTGATCGACGAGCTCGACATCGACCTCATCGTGCTGGCCAGGTACATGCAGATCCTCTCCGACGAGGTCTGCCGCCGGCTGGACGGCCGGGTCATCAACATCCACCACTCGTTCCTGCCGAGCTTCAAGGGCGCCAAGCCCTACCACCAGGCCTTCGACCGCGGCGTGAAGCTGGTCGGCGCCACGGCTCATTACGTGACGCCGGACCTCGACGAGGGCCCGATCATCGAGCAGGACGTCACCCGCGTCGACCACTCCCTCTCCGCCGACCAGCTCGTCACCGCCGGCCAGGACGTCGAGGCCCAGGTCCTCTCCCGCGCCGTGAAGTGGCACTCCCAGAGCCGCGTCCTCCTCAACGGCGACCGGACGGTCGTGTTCCGGTAGGTCGCGGGGCGGGCGGGCCGGGCGGGGCTTGTAACGCGGTGTTAGACCGTCTTCCCACGCGTTGTAACGCGTGGGAAGTGCACCTAACACCGCGTTACATGGCGGGTTGGGGTCAGGCGGACCGGTCGACGATGTACCGAGCGAGGTCGGAGATGTCGGTGCCGTAGGCCGTGCAGGAGGCGGCGTACTCGCGGCTGATGCGCTCCTTGGCAAGCTCGCGGCGCCGCCCCCAGAAGTCGGCCCAGACCAGTCGGGACATGCCGAGCCGGAAGCCCGTCACCCAGTCCTCGCGCTGCTTCTCCTGCCAGACGACCTGGTCCGGATCGACGATCGCCAGGCCACCCTTGTCGCGGCGCTGGTACTTCTTCTCGCCGTCGAACTCGAACAGGTGACGACCGGCCCGCATGTCGCACCGCGCCCATCCAGTCGCGTCGCGAAGCTCGAACTGCGTCTCGACCGGGCCGATGCCGAGCTCGTCCAGCAAGAGTCGGCCCATGGTCTCGCCGACGCTCTCAGCGCCCGGGTCACTGCGCTCGATCGCGGCACGGACGACGGTGACCTGAGGCCAGCAGACCATCGGCGCCGTCGCGGCCCAGAGGTCAGCCTCGCTGACGCCGAGCTGTCGCGCCGAGTCCATCGCCACGACGCCCGGGACCAACCCGTGCTCGCGGGCGATGTCAACCGCGGTCCGCGCCGGCTCCAGGACCGGGATGCCATCGACCACGACCACCTGGTCGGCTCGGTACGGCGCCAGGTGGTGCTTGATGCCGTGCTCGACGCGACCGCCCCGGACTCCGCGTCGCGTCACGTGCGTGAGCTCGACATCGGGGGTCAGCATCGCGATGCCGAGCTCGTGAGCAGCCGAGTCGTGGCTGAGTACGTGCGCCCTCCGCATCTGGAGATCCACCGCGTGTGCTCGCGCACGCTGCCGGCCGACGTACGGGTCGAGCGCGATCCAGGTGGCGCGTGGCATGTAGATGCCTCGCCTCACCGTCACCAGCTGACCCGTTCGCAGCCACCCGTTCAGGTGCTCGCGGGTCAGACCCGTGTCGAGCACCTGGGCGCGAGTGATGAGGCCGTGCTGGGTGTCGAGACAGCGTTGGAGATCGGGTTCACCGAGGTACTGAGCCATGCTCCGACACTCGGCAACGCCGCCCCCGGACTTCGGTCGCTCGCGGCCGCCCTGTGGAAGAGACCTTCCTAGGCCTGACCTGTGGACGCGGGGTGGGCTTCGGGCGCGGCGGGTGGAGCTTGTAACGCGGTGTTAGACCGTCTTCCCACCTGTTAGAACGCGTGGGAAGTGCACCTAACACCGCGTTACATGTTCTTCGGCCGCCCCCAGGCTCAGTCCCCGAGCTCCTTGCGGCGACGGGTCACGTACGCCGCGAGCTCCTCGCGGATGGACTCGTCGAGGGGAGGAGCTTCGTACTCCTCGAGCTTCTTCTTGTAGATCTCGCCGGCGCGGGTGGCGGTGTCCTTGGCGCCGTTGCGCATCCACCTCTCGTAGTTCTCCGAGGAGGAGAGCATCGGGCGGTAGAAGCAGGTGCGGAAGCGCTCCATGGTGTGCTGGGCGCCGAGGAAGTGGCCGCCGTGGCCGACCTCCTGGTGGGCGTCGAAGGCCATCGAGGCCTCGTCGATCTCCAGCGGCGTGAACTCGTGCTTGAGCATCTGCACGAGCTCGACGTCGATGACGAACTTCTCGAACCCGGCGACCAGGCCGCCCTCGAGCCAGCCGGCGGAGTGCATGACCCAGTTGGCGCCGGCGAGGAACGTCGGCAGCATCGTCATCAGCGCTTCGTACCCGGCCTGGGCGTCGGGCACCTGCGACGAGGTGAGCCCGCCGCCGGTGCGGAACGGCAGGTTGAAGTGCCGGGCGATCTGGCCGGTGCAGAGCAGGCCCATGCCCGACTCCGGCGTACCGAACGTCGGCGACCCGGACTGCATGTCGATGTTGGAGAGGAACGACCCGAAGACCACCGGCGCGCCCGGGCGGATCAGCTGCGAGAGCGCGATGCCGGACAGGGCCTCGACGATCTGCTGGACCAGCGCCGCGGGGATCGTCACCGGCGACATCGCGCCCATCAGGATGAACGGCGTGAGGACGACGGGCTGGTTGGCCGCGGTGTACTCGAACTGCGCCTCGAGCATCCGGTCGTCCCAGCGCAGCGGCGAGTTGCAGTTGATCAGGGAGATGATCGCGGGCGTCTCCTCGATCGCCTCGCGCGAGCCGAAGAGGATCTCGGTCATCGCGATCGTGTCCGCGGCGTTGACGCCCGAGACCACGTTGCCCATGTAGACCTTGTCGGTCAGCGTCTGCAGCGCGTAGACCATGTCGAGGTGCCGGCTGTCGAGCGGGGTGTCGTTCGGCTCGTTGACCACGCCGCCGGCGGAGTCCAGCGCCGAGAAGGACTGGGCGAGACGCGCGAAGTTCTGGAAGTCCGCCATCGTGCCGTCACGACGTACGTCGCCCTCGCGCACGAACGGCGGCCCGTAGACCGCGCTGAACGCCATCGAGTCCCCGCCGATGTGGACGCTGTTCTCCGGGTTGCGGGCCTGGAGGTCGAACTCGCTGGGCGCCTTGGCGACCTGCTCGAGCACGAAGTCGGGGTCGAGGAAGACCGTCTTGTCCTCCACCCTCTGCCCCGCCTTGCGGAACAGGTCGAGGGCCCGGTCGTCCATGAACTCGACGCCGATCTCGCTCATCAGCCGGCGCCACCCCTTGTCCAGGGTCGCCATCGCGTCCTCGGAGAGCACCTCATATCGGGGCATCCGGTTGCGGAACATCGATCCTCCTGTCTAACCTCATGATGTGGGACTACAGTTCCACATCATGGAACCTGGCGAAAGCCCCGGGGTCGATCCAGAGAGGTAGCGATGGGAGAGCCGACGAGCAGCGGGACGCAGGCGCTCGAGCGCGCCCTCCAGCTCGTCTCCACGGTCGTCGACGCCGACGAGCCGCTCTCCTTCGCCGAGCTCCAGGAGATGACCGGTCTCGCGAAGTCCACGACCTCCCGGATGCTGGCCGCGCTGGAGCGCGGCGGGCTGCTCGAGCGCGACGACAACGGCGGGTACGTCGCCGGCAGCCTGTTCTGGCTGTACGCCGCCCGGCACGACCCGTGGGAGGAGCTGGTCCGCCTGGCCCGCCCCGTGATGGAGCGGGTCGGCAGCGACACCCAGGAGTCGGTCCACCTCTCGGTCCTGCGCGGCGACCAGGACGTCCAGGTCGCCCAGGTCGACTCGCGGTACCTGCTCGGCACGCGCGACTGGTCCCAGGTCGACGTACCGACCCACACCTCGGCGCTCGGCAAGGTCTTCGTGGCGTGGGGCGACCTCGACCTGCCGGTCGCCTCCCTCGTCCGGTTCACGCCGAAGACCATCACCACCCGTGCCGGTCTGCAGCGCGACGCCGTCGCCGCCCGTGCCCGCGGCTACGCCTTCACCATCGACGAGCTCGAGGACGGCCTGACCGGTGTCGCCGCCCCCGTGCGCGGGCCGCGCGGCGAGCTCGTCGCCGCGCTCGGCATCTCCGGTCCCACCAGCCGGCTCTCCCACCGCGTCGACGAGCTCGGCCGGAACCTGATCACCCGGGCGGCCGAAGTCGCCTCGGCGCACCAACGACCCAGCAAGCAACAGTCAGGAAAGGCGTGGCATGAGCACTCCCGACGAGGTCCTCAAGGGCCTGTACGAAGAGACCCTGGTCGGCAACGCGCCCCGGGTGCTCGAGCTGACCGAGGAAGGCCTCGCGATCGGCATGGAGCCGCAGACGCTGCTCTTCGACGCGCTCATCCCGTCCCTCGAGGAGGTCGGCGCCCGCTTCGAGCGCGGTGACTTCTTCGTGCCGGAGATGCTCATCGCCGGCCGGGCGATGGCCGGCGCGATGGAGCGGCTGCGCCCGCTGCTCGCCGAGACCGGCGTCGAGACGATCGGCAAGTTCCTGATGGGCACCGTCAAGGGCGACGTCCACGACATCGGCAAGAACCTCGTCAACATCATGCTCGAGGGCGCCGGCTTCGAGGTCATCGACCTCGGCGTCCAGGTCGCCCCGGAGAAGTTCGTGGCCGCCATCGAGGAGCACAGCCCCGACATCGTGGGCTTCTCGGCGTTCCTCACCACGACCATGCCGATGTTCAAGGCCAACATCAACGCGCTCGAGAAGGCCGGCCTGCGCGACAAGGTCGTCGTGATGGTCGGCGGCGCGCCCGTCACCCAGGAGTACGCCGACGCCGTGGGCGCCGACGGCTACGCCGCCGACGCGTCGGCGACGGTCAAGCGGGCCAAGGACTTCATGAACAAGCGGCGCGCGAAGGTCAACGCATGACCGGCTCTCAAGGGCCGTTCGAGACCAAGCTCCGCGGCACCTCCGGGGAGGTGGTGATCGGTCATGGTCAGCGGTTCTGCCTCATCGGGGAGCGCATCAACCCGACCGGGCGCCGGATCTTCCAGGAGCAGCTGCGTGCCGGCGACTTCTCCGCCATCGAGCGCGACGTCAAGGCCCAGGTCGAGGGTGGCGCCGACGTCCTCGACGTCAACATGGGCGTTCCGCTGACCGACGAGCCCGACCTGCTCGCGAAAGCCATCCAGATGGTGCAGTCGCTGACCGACAAGCCGATCTGCATCGACTCCTCGGTCGTCGAGGCCCTGGAGGCCGGCCTGTCGGTCTACCAGGGACGTGCGCTGGTCAACTCGATCACCGCCGAGGACGACCGGATGGCCTCGATCCTCCCGCTGGTCAAGAAGTACGACGCCGCGATCATCGCGCTGCCCAACGACCACGACGAGATCCCGATGGAGGCCGACAAGCGGCTGGTCCTCACCGAGAAGATCATCCGCGTGGCGACCCAGGAGTACGGCATCGCCCAGGCCGACATCGTCATCGACCCGCTGGCCATGCCGATCGGCGCGGACACCGGGACCACGCTGGTGACGTTCGAGACCATGCGCCGCATCCGCGACGAGTTCGGCGTGAACATGACCTGCGGGGCCTCCAACGTCTCCTTCGGCATGCCGGCCCGCCACACGCTCAACTCGGTGTGGCTGCCGATGGCCATGGCCTCCGGGCTCACCAGCGCGATCATGGACGCCCGGTCGGCGCAGATCGTCGAGGCCGTCAAGGGCGCCGACGTGTTCCTCGGCCACGACGACTGGGGCATGGCCTGGATCTCGGCGCACCGCGCCAAGCAGGCGGCGGAGGCGGCCGCCACAGCATGACCGACACGGGCGAGTCCGACCCGCCGGAGTACTCCCTCGAGACCTACCGCCGGGAGGGCCTCATCGCGCCGTCCGGCGCGGAGCCGGCGGCCCACGACGGCACCGGCCGGGTGCAGCTGTCCTTCACCGTGGAGGACAAGGAGGCGCCGCCGACCCAACGGCAGGTCCGCGTGCCTCCCGGCGTCAGCGTCTTCGACTCCGCGTCGTGGAACGGCATCGCCATCGACTCGACCTGTGGCGGGCACGGCACCTGCCACAAGTGCAAGGTCCGCGTCTCCCCGGTCACGCCGGTCACCCGGCACGACGAGCGCACCTTCAACCGCAGTGAGCTCGACGCGGGTTGGCGGCTGGCCTGCCTGGTGCAGGCGACCCGCGACCACGACGTCCTCGTACCTCCCCTGGTCACCCGCCCCAAGGCCGCCACCGTCGGCGTCGGGCGACAGGTCATCCTTCGGCCGGCCGTGCAGAAGAGGTACGTCGAGCTGACCGAGCCGACGCTCGAGGACCAGCGTCCCGACCTGGTCCGGCTCCTCGACGCCATCGACGACCTCGAGCCGCACCCCGACCTCCACGCGCTGCGACGACTTCCGAAGGTGCTCCGCGAGGCCGACTTCAAGGTGACCGCGGTCATCGTCGAGGAGATCCTCATCGACGTCGAGCCCGGGGACACCACCACCACGCGCTACGCCATCGCCTTCGACCTCGGCACGACGACCGTCGTCGCGACCCTGCTCGACCTGGTCACCGGCACGCCGGTCTCGGTCGCCTCGATGCTCAACAAGCAGCAGCCCTTCGGCGGCGACGTGATCTCGCGGATCAGCGCGACCATGCTCGACCCGACCGCCCTCGGCCGCCTGCAGCAGGCCGCCTCCGACACCTTGTCCACCCTCGCCGAGCAGGTCTGCCGCGAGGGCGGGGTCGACCCGCTGCACGTCTACGAGGTGGCGCTCGCCGGCAACGCGACGATGACCGCGCTGCTGCTGGGGATCGACCCCGAGCCGCTGGGCGTCGCGCCGTTCGTGCAGACCACCGCGACCCCCGCGCCGGTGCTGGCCAGCGAGGTCGGCCTCACCCTCCACCCCGGTGCCCGGATGGCGCTCTTCCCGGCTCTCGGTGCGTACGTCGGCGGCGACATCGTCGCCGGCATGCTCGCCACCGGTATGGACCGCGACAAGCGGATCCGGCTGTTCATCGACGTGGGCACCAACTGCGAGATCGTGCTCAGCGACGGCGAGCGCATCCTCTCCACCGCGGCACCGGCCGGGCCGGCGTTCGAGGGCGGCGCGATCCGCTGCGGCATGCGCGCGGCCGACGGCGCCATCGAGGTGATCAAGCTGAACCCCGGCGACGGGGACAACGGCGTCGAGCTCGGCGTGATCGGCGACGTCGAACCGCGCGGCCTGTGCGGCTCGGGGCTGGTCGACGCGGTGGCCGAGCTGGTGAAGGTCGGCCTGCTCGACGCGAGCGGGCGGTACGCCACCGACGAGGTCGCCAAGGAGGTGGCCCCCGGGCTCGCCGACCGGCTGACCTACATCGGCCAGGAGCGGGTCTTCGTCCTGCACCGCGATCGCCCCGACTCCGACCCTTCGGAGTCCGTCGTGCTCTCCCAGCGCGACGTCCGCGAGCTCCAGTTCGCCAAGGCCGCCATCTCCACCGGGTGGACGCTGCTGATGGAGGAGCTCGGTCTGGAGCACGGCGACCTCCAGCAGGTGCTGCTCGCCGGCTCGTTCGGCAGCTACCTGTCGGCCGCCTCCGCCGTGCGCATCGGCCTCGTGCCGACCCTGCCGGTGCTGCGCATCGTCGCGGCGGGCAACGTCGCGGGCGAGGGCGCGAAGATGGCGCTCCTCTCGGTCCGCGAACGTGCCGGCGCCCTGGCGCTGCTCGAGGAGGTGACCTATGTCGAGCTCTCCGACCGCGCGGACTTCAACGACCGGTTCGTCGACCTCCTCGCCTTCCCGAAGTGACCGGCCGAACGGATCGGGTAGCCCTGATCGCGTGTGGCGCGATCGCCCAGCCCAGCGCTGCCGTCGTCGAACGACGCGGGTGGCCGGTCGACGTCCATCCCCTCCCCCCGCTGCTGCACAACCAGCCGCACGAGATCGCCGGCCAGGTCCGCGCGCTGGCGGTCGAGCTGCAGGCGTCGTACGGCTCGGTCGCCGTCGGGTACGCCGACTGCGGGACGTACGGCGCCCTTGACGGCGTGTGCGAGGAGCTCGGCCTGCGCCGGCTGCCGGGGCTCCACTGCTACGACCTGTTCGCCGGTGAGAGCCGCTTGGCGGCGTTCCTCGACGAGCAGCCCGGGACCTACCTGCTCACCGACTTCCTGGTGCGCTCCTTCGACCGCACGGTCGTGCGCGAGCTCGGGCTGGACCGCTACCCCGAGCTGCGCGAGGACTACTTCCGCCACTACTCGCGGGCGATCTGGTTGGCCCAGGAGCCCGACGACGCGGACCTGAAGGCCCGCGCGGAGGCGGCCGCGGAGAAGCTGGGCCTCCCGCTCACCGTGATCCCGACCGGCGACGGCCGCCTCGAAGAGGCCCTGGCCGACTTGTTGGCCGACCTCGTGGGCTAGAGGCCCAGCTCGGTCAGAGCCGGATGGTCCGCGGGCCGCGGTCCCGAGCGGTCCCAGCGGAACAGCCGGTCCGCCTCGTCGATCGCGATGTCGTTGATGCTCGCGTGCCGTCGGCGCATCAGCCCGTGCTCGTCGAACTCCCAGTTCTCGTTGCCGTGCGACCGGAACCACTGACCGTCGCCGTTGTGGGACTCGTAGACGAAGCGCACGGCGATCCGGTCGCCGGCGTACGCCCACACCTCCTTGACCAGCCGGTAGTCGAGCTCGCGCGCCCACTTCTGCCGCAGGAACTCGACGATCTCCTCGCGTCCCGTCACGAAGGTGTCCCGGTTCCGCCACCGGCTGTCCTCGGTGTAGGCCAGCGAGACGCGCTCGGGGTCACAGCTGTTCCAGGCGTCCTCGGCCGCACGCGCTTTCTGCGCGGCGGTCTCGGCGGTGAACGGCGGAAGGGGAGGACGTTCGTTCATCCGGCGAACGTACAACCGGCAGAGTGTGACCGTGATCGAGCTACGCAGCGACAACGCCGCCGGGGTCGCACCGGAGATCCTCGCGGCGATCCAGGCCGCGAACGTGGGCTCGGCCCTGGCGTACGGCGGCGACGAGCTGACCGCGCACCTGCAGGACGTCGTACGAGAGGTCTTCGAGCACCCGACGGCGCGGGTGTTCCCGGTGACCAGCGGCACGGCGGCGAACTCGCTCGCGCTGTCGGCGGCCACGCCGCCGTGGGGCGCGGTCCTGTGCCATCCGTCCGCGCACATCATCGGCGCCGAGGGCGGAGCCACGTCGCTGCTCAGCGGCGGGGCCGTGATGCAGGGCGTCGACGGCACCGACGCGTTGATCGCCCCGGAGAGCCTGCGGGCCGCTCTCGACGCGGTTCGCTGGGGCGACCCGCACGAGAGCCAGCCGAGCGTGCTGTCCCTGACGCTGCCCAGTGATTTCGGGACGCTGTACCGGCCCGAGCAGGTGACGGAGCTGACCGCCATCGCCCGGGAGCGCGGCCTGCGCGTCCACGTCGACGGCGCCCGGATCGCGAACGCGCTGGCCGCTCTCGGCTGCGCGCCCGCCGACGTGACCTGGCGGGCCGGCGTCGATGTCCTCTCGCTCGGCGCGACCAAGAACGGCGCGTTGAGCGCCGAGGCGATCGTGGTCTTCGACGACCGGATCGCCGAGGAGCTCGTCTACCGCACGAAGCGGTCCGGCCACGTCACCAGCAAGCTGCGGTTCCAGTCGGCCCAGGTGGCGGCGTACCTCACCGACGGTCTGTGGCTGCGCCTCGCCGCCCACGCCAACGAGCGGATGCGCGAGCTCGTGGCGGAGCTGGCAGGCCTGGCGTCGTACGGCGTGCACGTCCCGGCGCGCGTCGACGTGAACATGGCCTTCGTCGACCTGCCGGCCGACGCGCTCGACGCGGCGGCCGACGCGGGCGTGCTGTTCTACCGGATGGGCCCGGGCACCGCGCGGCTGGTGACGAGCTGGCAGACGACACCCGACGAGGTCCTCGAGGCCGGCGCGATCTTCCGGAAGGCCGTGACTCCCTAGAGGTCCTCGGCCAGCCGCTTCAGCAGGTCCTGGCGCCAGGCCTCGGTCTCGGCGATCTGGTTGAAGGTGTAGACGTGCAGGCCCTGCACCAGCGCCTCCGGGGCCGACAGGGTCGGGGCGCACTTCTCCAGGAACCGCTCGCCGGTGAAGCCGCCGGGGGCGGCCAGCCGGGCGAAGAGGCCCTTGTTCTTGTTGAGGAACTTCGTGGACTCGCCGACCCCGATCCGGGTGGCCATCGCCAGCAGCTTGGCGCGCTCGACCGGGCCGGGTACGCCGAGCAGCAGCGGCATCGTGATGCCGCGGCCCCGCATCCGGGTGACCCAGGTGTTCACGACCTTGGGGTCGAAGGTCAGGTTGCTGACCACGTGGGTGGCGTAGCGGCGCTTGTCCCACATCGACTGGATCGTCAGGTCGTCGCTGATGGTCGGGTGCGACTCGGGGTATCCGGCGATGCCGACCTGGTCGAAGCCGTGCCCCATCTCCTTGAGGTCCTCGAGCATGCTCAGCGCGTCGGGGTAGCCGCCGGGCCGGTCGGCGTCGCCGCCGGGCACGAAGACCTTGGTGATGCCCTTGCCGTTGAGGCGCTCCACGATCTCGGCCAGCTCGGCCTTGTCGCGCACCATGCGCGCGGCGATGTGCGGGACGGTGGTGTAGCCGTGACCGGTCAGTCGCTCGGCCAGGTCGATGGTGACCTCGAGCCCCTTGCTCGGCGACGCCGTCACGGTGACCGTCTGCTCCACGGACACGTGCTCGAGGATCTTGTCCTCCACGGTGCCGGTGGGCAGCACCTCGTAGCGAGAGTCCCGCACGAGGTCGGACATCCAAGCCGTAGCCTGCTTGTTGCGCATCATGCACCTTGTTTCGTAGTGCGCACCGGTCGTGCTCAGGCTAGTGCCCGGCCCCACCCCGTCACAACCACCCGAACCGGCTATCGCGACCGGGCGTGTGACACCGCGTCCTGCTCCTCGGGGGAGAGCTGCTGCTCGCAGTGCCAACCAGCGATGCCCTTGGCGTAGGTGCGGGCGTCGGAACGACCGTGGATGGAGGTGATCACCACGCCGTCGCCGCCGTCGTCGGCCAGGGCGAGCGACCAGCTCAGGTGGCCTCCCATGTCGCCGAAGGCGTCGTACCTCACCACCGCCAGGTGGCGCAGCGCGCCCGCGGCCTCCGCCCGGAGCGCGGCCACCTCCTGGCGCAGGCCGAGGACGTCCTCGGGCAGGGCGTCGAGACCGTCCTTCGTGCGCGACCTACGGCGGAACATGCAGGGACCGTAACCGCCCGGTGAGTGGGAACACGGGCGCCGCGTCGCGAGCCGGTGCGAAACTGCGCGGGTGTCCTCAGCCCCGAAGCGCATCGCCTACCAGGGCGAGCCCGGCTCCAACTCGCACCTGGTGTGCCAGCAGCACTACGCCGACGTCGAGGCGGTGCCCTGCGCGAGCTTCGAGGACGTCTTCGCCGCGGTCGAAGGTGGTGACGCCGACCTCGCGCTCATCCCGATCGACAACTCGCTGGCGGGCCGGGTCGCCGACATCCACCACTTCCTGCCGGGCACCAGCCTGCACATCGTGGCCGAGCACTTCCTGCGCATCCAGTTCGCCCTGATGGCGCTGCCGGGCGTGCGCATCGACGAGATCCGTACCGTGCACAGCCACGTCCACGCGCTCGGGCAGTGCCGCAAGATCATCCGCGAGCACGGCTTCACCCCGGTCATCTCGGGCGACACCGCCGGGGCCGCCCGGGAGGTCAAGGAGGCCGGCGACCCGTCACAGGCCGCCATCTCGCCGCCGCTGGCCGCCGAGATCTACGGCCTCGACGTGCTCGCCGCCGAGGTCGAGGACGAGGACCACAACACCACGCGGTTCGTCGTGCTCTCCCCGGAGCGGGTCGAGGCGGCCGCGGACGACGGACCGGTCGTGACGACGTTCATCTTCAACGTCCGCAACCTGCCCGCCGCGCTGTACAAGGCGCTCGGCGGCTTCGCGACCAACGGCGTCAACATGACCAAGCTGGAGAGCTACATGGTCGGCGGCGAGTTCACCGCCACCCAGTTCCTCGCCGAGGTCGACGGCCACCCCGACCACGCGCCCGTCAAGAACGCCCTCGAGGAGCTCACGTTCTTCACCACCGACGTGAAGATCCTCGGCGTCTACCCGGCGGATCCGTTCCGTCGTTGAGTTGGCTCTTGTGGCCGTTCGACTTGGCCGTTACGGCGGCTAGGACCGCCACCAGGGCCAACTCAACGCGCCGTATCGGCCAAGTCAACTGGCCATCACACAGAACAGGGCGCCCTGCGGGTCGGTGAGGGCGGCCATCCGGCCGGTGCCCTCGAGGTCGTAGGCCGGCACGATCAGCTTGGCGCCGAGGGCCTCGGCCTGGGCGACCGACTCGTCGGCGTCCACGACGTTGAAGTAGACGTTCCAGTGCGGCGGCGCCTCCTCCATGGCCCCGTCTGTGACGGGCGCGACGCCGGCGATCTGGCGACCGCCGGAGGAGAAGGTGGTGTACGTCGGCACCGACGTCCACGGGACCGGGTGGGTGTCGGAGGCCAGGCCCAGCACGTCGGAGTAGAACTGCGACGCCCGTCCGATGTCGGGGGTGAGCAGCTCGTTCCACACCGGGGTACCCGGTTCGTTGGCCCGCACGGTCCACGTCGACCGCGGCTGCCACAGGCCGACCCGCGCGCCCGTGGGGTCCTGGATCCGCGCCGTACGCCCGTAGTCGAAGAAGTCGAACGGGTCGGACTCCACGACCCCGCCGGCCGGGCCCACGCGGGCGGCCACCGCGTCGACGTCGTCGGCGGCCAGGAAGACGTTCCAGAACGCCGGGTGACCGGTCAGCTCCGGCAGCTGGAAGGTGATGCCCGCGACGGCGTCCCCCTGCAGGTTGCCGACGATGTAGACGTGCCCGTCGTCGAGCGGGTTCTCGACCATCTGCCAGCCGAACAGAGCGGCGTAGAACTCCGCCGCCGCCCGCTGGTCGGGCGTGACCAGCTCGACCCAGTTGGGCGTCCCTTGCGTGTAGGTGTCGAACACGGCCATGACGGCTCCCTCCGGTGCGAACCTCCTACCGAAGAGGAAACACCCGGGCGCCGGCGGATACA
Source organism: uncultured Actinomycetota bacterium (assembly GCA_963782035.1). Taxonomy (GTDB): domain Bacteria; phylum Actinomycetota; class Actinomycetes; order Propionibacteriales; family Nocardioidaceae; genus Nocardioides. Next base: position 163,695 of record CAWAIW010000022.1, on the reverse strand, counting down.
ACGGGGTTCGTGGCGGGAAGGTTCCGGGCCTAGAGTCGCGCCCATGACCGATCATGGCGCCGACTCCGAGGTCGGCACCCTCCAGACCGTGATGCTGCACCGGCCCGGACCGGAGCTGAAGCGGCTGACCCCGCGCAACAACGACCGGCTGCTGTTCGACGGCATCCCGTGGGTCTCCCGGGCGCAGGACGAGCACGACGCGTTCGCAGCCGCGCTGCGCGACCGGTCCATCGAGGTGCTCTACCTCACCGAGCTGCTGACCGAGACGTTCGAGGCCGAGGACGCCCGTACCGAGGCGATCGAGACCGCCCTGACCGGCCTGCACCTCGGCGACACGATGCGGAAGTACCTGCGGCCGCTGCTGACGGAGGCGTCGCCGGCCGAGCTGACGTCGTACCTCACCGCGGGCATCCGCAACGACGAGGTGCGCGGCGGGTTCGGGCTCGTCACCGCGCTGCTGCCCAGCGACGACTTCCTCATCGACCCACTCCCCAACCTGCTGTTCACCCGCGACTCCAGCGTCTGGATCCGCGACCGCGTCGCGATCACCTCCCTGGCCATGCCGGCGCGCAAGCGCGAGACCCAGCTGACCGAGCTGATCTACACGCGCCACCCGAGGTTCGCCGGCACCGGCACGCTGCACGGCTGGCGCGACGACCACGTCGAGGGCGGCGACGTCCTGCTGCTGGCTCCGGGCGTGATCGCGATCGGCGTCGGGGAGCGTACGACGCCCGCGGGCGCCGAGCAGCTGGCCCGGGAGATCATGCACAAGGGCCTGGTGCACACCGTGCTCGCCGTGCCGATCGCGCAGGAGCGCGCGACCATGCACCTCGACACGGTCTGCACGATGGTCGACGTCGACAAGATCGTGATGTACCCCAACGTCGCCGGCACCCTGACGGCCTACACCGTCACCGTCGCCGAGCACGGCGAGACCGACGCCGATCTGGTGCTGCACGTGGACGACGCCGAGCCTTTCCTGGTCGCGGCCGCCAAGGCGATGGCCATCGACACGCTGCACCAGATCGACACCGGCCTGGACCCGGTCACCGCGGAGCGCGAGCAGTGGGACGACGGCAACAACACCCTGGCCCTCGCGCCGCGGGTCGCGGTGGCCTACGAGCGCAACGACGAGACGAACTCCCGTCTGGAGGACGCCGGCATCGAGGTCGTCCGCATCGCCGGGTCGGAGCTCGGCTCGGGCCGCGGCGGCCCGCGGTGCATGAGCTGCCCGATCAGCCGGCAGCCGCTGGCCGGCTAGCGTCTCCGCCTCGCTTGACCCCCGTCCGAGTCCTCATGTTGCCGTGACGCGGGGACCCGCCGGCCGGATGCGGCGAGTGCGAGGCGGATCACGTCCCGGGACCTGGGGTCGGGGTTGAGACCGTCTTTACCGTTGGTTAGGTTTCCTCACGGCCTGGTCGTTGTCGCATCCCCCGTCGACAACGGCCAGGTCTTCTCCTTGCCTCAGCTGCGCAGCGTGACCTGGCGGTTGGCCAGGCCGGCGCGGGCAGCGCGCTGCTCCTGGGTCAGGTCGGAGCCGTCGGCCAGCGCTTCCTCCAGCGCTGCGGCGAACGCTGCGGCGGGCTCCTCCAGCGCCTCGGCGCCGGTGCCGAGGGGCAGGTCCCAGACCGGGACCAGCAGGCCGTGCGCCCGGAACATGCCGACCAGCCGGGAGTCGTCGACCAGCCGGTCGCGCCCGGCGGCGTGCAGGCGCGCCAGCGCATCGAGCAGCGGGCCCTCGGGCTCGGGCATGACCCAGCGCAGGTGCTCCTTGGTGCCGACGTCCGTCCAGTACGCCGACTCGACCGACGTCAGCCGGGCGCTGGGGTTCGCGGCCTCGTTGGCCTGCTCGAGGGCAGCGGCGGTCGCCGCGTCGTCCTCGGCGTCGGCGACCCAGAAGCCGAAGCCGTCGTGCACGGTGACCGTCAGGGCGGTGTCGGTGACGAGGTCCTGGAGTCGAGGGCCGGCCCCGGGCTGGCTGGTGAGACCCACGATGCCGGAGCCCCCCTGCTCGGCGACGTCCAGCGCCTCGGTGAGCACGGCGGCCAGGTCACGGGACGGGTCGCCGAACTGGTGCTGCACCTGGAGGCCCAGCCAGATCTCGCCGTTGTCGCGCACCATCGCGGGCGCGGCCATCGGGAGCAGCGTGCAGAGCGTCACGGCCCGGTCGGTGCCCTGGATGGTCAGCGGAGCCGTGGCGGCGGGCACCAGCTCGCGGAGGGCGACCACGTCGCACTCCGACGGCAGGCCCTCGAACGGCCGCGCGACGTACGCCGGAACGCCGTCGGCGGAGCCGTGGCAGTTCTTGTAGCGGCGCCCCGACCCGCAGGGACACGGCTGGCGCGGGCCGACCTCGCCCTCGGCCCTCGGCGCCTGCGGTCGCTGCCTGGTGCGGGACTTCTTCGCCATGGCCGCGAACCTAACCGCCGAGCTGCTCCAGCACGAACTTGGGCCGGTCGGTGATGACGGCACGGACCCCGAGGTCCAGGCAGACCTGCAGCTCGGCCTCGGTGTTCACCGTCCACACGTGCATCTCCCGGCCGGAGTCGGCCAGGCGCTGGGCGAACGCCGGGTGCTTGCGGAGCGTGGCGACGCCGGGGCCCACGACCCAGTCGTCGTCGACGAGCGGGCGCAGCACCGGCCAGTGGCGCGCGTGCTCCACCAGCATCACCAGGCGCAGGTCCGGCGCCAGCCGGCGGATCCGCTGCAACGCGACGTAGGAGAAGCTCATCACCCGTGCCGGTGAGTCCGCGCCGTGCCAGCCGAACTCCTGGAGCATCTCGACGGTGCGCTTCTCGACCAGACCGGCGTACCGCGTGGGGTGCTTGGTCTCGATCGCGAGCTCGACGCGGCGGTCGTAGCCGGCCACGGTCTCGAGCAGGCGGCGCAGCGTGAGCACGCCGTCGCGCTCGGGGTCGCGGTCCGGCGCCTCGTCGTCGAGGTCGCCCCACGGGTTCTTCCAGGACGTGAAGTCCAGCTGGCTCAGGTCGGCCAGCTCGAGGGTGGAGACCGCGGCCTTGGTGTGGGCGATCCGGCGCAGGTCGCGGTCGTGCACGCAGACCAGGTGTCCGTCGGCGGTCAGGCGTACGTCGCACTCCAACGCCTCGGCCCCCTGGTCGAGCGCCTTGAGGTAGGCCCGCAGGGTGTGCTCGGCGTTCTCGTCGCTGGCACCGCGGTGGGCGACGACCTGGGGCCGCATGCCCGCATTCTGGCAGGCTTGGCGGATGGTCAAGCGCGACCGGCCGGAAGTGCCGCAGGCCTTCGTACGCCGGATCCGCGCCGTCCTCGCGCCTCTTCCGGAGTGCCGCGAGGACGCCGCCTGGGTGGGCGTGCACTGGCGGGTCCGCGGCAACACGGTCGCCCACGTCTTCGGCGGGGAGGACCAGCTGTTCCGGGTCGTCCTGCGCGCGGAGCCCGACGAGGTGATCGCCTTGCAGCACCTGGGCAATCCGTACTTCCGGGCCGGATGGGGCCGCAACGTCGTCGGCCTCGTGATCGACGACGACACCGACTGGGACGAGCTCGGCGAGCTGCTCACCGACTCCTACTGCGTGCAGGCGCCGCGGGAGCTGGCCGACCGGGTTCCGCGGCCCTCCTGACTGGACTCGTGACGGGCCTTGACGGCCCTCCTCGACCAGCGGGAGGCTCGGACCACGGCCAGGGCAGCCGGCCGCCTGCACCCGGGAGACCGGGACGGTGAATGCCCGTCCACCACACCGATCCACCCGTCCGTGATGCGTCTCGCTCCCGAGGCGGACCACGCAGCAACGCAGGCCCTGTGATCCGTCCGCCTGGAGAGCAGCATCATGTCGACCGATCTGCACAGCGATCTGAAGCAGCAGGCCAAGCGTCTGCGTACCTCCCTCGCCGGCCGCGGCATCGAGGTCACCCACGGCGAGGCGCTGGAGCACCTCGCCCACCAGCACGGCGCGCGCGACTGGAACACCCTGGCCGCCCGGCCGGCGGAGGACACCGTCCGTCCCTTCGGGCCGGTGATCCCGGTGCTCCGCATCTTCGACGTGGCCAAGGCGCGGGAGTTCTACACCGAGTACCTCGGGTTCGAGATCGCCTGGGAGCACGTCGTCGACGACCACGCGCCGGTGTACCTCGAGGCCCACCGCGACGGGGCCGTGCTGCACCTCAGCGAGCACCACGGCGACGCCAGCCCGGGCGCGACCGTGCGGGTCCTCGTCGCCGACGTGATGGGGCTGCACCGCGAGCTGCACGAGCGCGACTACCCCTACGCCCGCCCGGGGATCGAGACCGAGCCCTGGGGGCTCGAGGTCACGGTGCTCGACCCGTTCGCCAACCGGATCGTCTTCCACCAGCCGACGTCGGAACGGACCGAGATGGAGGGCGGCGGCACGGCCGCCGGGCCGATCGAGCACGAGTACGTCGTGGCCTGCTCGCCGGCACACGCGTTCGCCGTCTACACCGGGGAGATCGACGCCTGGTGGCCCGACGGGTACTCCCCGCCCGGCAAGCAGCACGTGCTGATCGAGCCCGGGGTCGGGGGTGCCTGCACGATGCTGCTGGCCGACGGGACGGCGTACCCATGGGGACGCGTGGCGGCCTGGGAACCTCCCGGCCACTACGCGATGGCCTTCACCCTGGCCCAGGACCCCGACCACCCGAGCCGGATCGACGTGTGGTTCGACCAGGTCGAGGACGGTCGTACCCGGCTGCGGTTCAGCCACGGCGGCTGGCACGCCGGCAACGTGGCCGGTCGCGCCCGGTTCAGCGAGTGGCCGATCATCCTGGACCGCTTCGTCGCGCGGGCGGAGGGTAGGCCGCATGTTGAGTGACGGTGACGTGACCCTGCGACGGGCGTTGCCCTCGGACGCCGCCGACATCGCCGAGGTCTACAACGAGGCGGACGTCCGGCACTGGATGCTCTGGGACGACGAGGTCGTCGACGAGGCCGAGGCGCTGGCCAACATCGAGAGGTCCGAGCAGTCCTGGGACGAGGGCTCGTGGGCGGTGTTCCGCATCGTCGTCGACGGACACGTCGTCGGCGGCGCCAACCTGCACTTCCTCGACCACGACGTCGCGGAGGCCTCCTACTTCCTGCGGGCCTCCGCGCGCGGCCGCGGCATCGCGACACGAGCGGTGCTGATGGCCGTCGACTGGGCCTTCCGCGATCGCGGACAGGCGCGCGTGTTCCTGCGCTGCGACCCGTCCAACGCCGGGTCGGTCGCGCTGGCGGAGCGCGCGGGGTTCACCTACGAGGGACTCGAGCGGCGGTCCGCGGCGCACCCCGACGGCCGACGCATCGACTCCCGCGTCTACTCGATGCTGCCCGCCGAGAGGCTCACCATCCGGCCGGCGACCCTCGACGACGTCGACTTCCTCACCGACACCCCGATCGAGGCGACGCGGGACCAGGGCCGGTTCCCCCCGGAGGTCGACCTGGTCGCGTACCGGGCCGGGTTCCGCGAGTGGACCGAGGAGCAGCTCCGCGGCGAGGTACCCGACAGCACGACCTCGGTCGTCACGGCGTACGGCGTCGACGTCGGCCGCCTCCGCGTCGTCCGCACCGACTCACTGGTCGAGCTCGCCGGCCTGCAGCTCCTGCCCGCCCACCAGAGCCGCGGCATCGGCACCCGGGTCGTCCGCGACCTGATGGATGAGGCCACCTCGAGCGGCCGTGCCTTCGGGCTCTCCGTCGAGCAGGACAACCCGCGTGCCCGGGCGTTGTACGAGCGACTCGGCCTCGTGGTCGTCGGTCAGGACGGGGCCGAGTACGTGATGCGGCTGCCGGGGTGACGCTCACCGGGTCTCGACACGCTCGGCCGTGGCCGGCCTACGGCTCGACCACCGAGGCAACGCGCTGCTCGACCAGGCCGACGAGGTTGCCCTCGGGGTCCTTGACGAAGGCCTGCCACTCGTCGGTGCCGGCGGGGCCGAGGGTGTCGTCGGCGTGGCTGAAGATGACGTGCGGCTCGCCGACGACCTCGGCCCCGGCGTCCCGCAGACGAGCGAAGGTCGCGTCGATGTCGGCGACCTGGTGGTAGAGCGTGGCCGGCTCGGCGCCCTGCTCGACCAGCAGGCGCACGCCGTCGAGGTCGAAGAACACCAGGCCCGGCGGGTCGTAGGTCGCCGTCGGGCCGTGTCCCAGCAGGTCGGTGTACCAGGCCGTGGCCCGGGCGAGGTCCTCGGCGCGCAGCGCCACCTGGATGAGCCGCATGCTGCATGCTCCCGCAGGTTCAGGCCCGCGACCACTCCGACAGCCAGTCGACCAGCAGCGCCTTCTCCGCCACCTGGACCCGCGCCCGCAACGTCTCCACCGAGTCGCCCGGCTCCACCGGCACCTCGACCTGGGCGAGCACCGGCCCCTCGTCGTACCCCGCCGTCACCAGGTGGACGGTGGCACCGCTGGTCGCGGCGCCGTCGGCGAGGACCGCGGCGTGCACGTGGTCGCCGTACATCCCCCGGCCGCCGTACGCCGGCAACAGCGCCGGGTGCACGTTGACGACCCGCCCGTCGTAGGCCGCGAGCACCTGCGGCCCGAGCTTCTTCATGTACCCCGCCAGCACGACCAGGTCGGTCCCCGCCGCGTCGAGCGCGGCCAGGACGGCGGCGTCGAGCTCGTCGGGCAACGGATGCGTCACGCCGCTGAGGTGAGCCGTCCGTACGCCGTGACGAGCGGCGATCTCGAGGACACCGGCGCCGCTGTTGTTGCTGATGACGAGGGCCGGCTCCGCAGAAATCCGGCCGTCGGCAACCGCGTCCAGGATCGCCGCGACCGTGCTGCCCGCACCGGAACCGACCAGTGACAGGCGCACGAAGCAGGAGTCTAGGGTCGCCTCTGTGAGCAGCCCGCACCTGACGCCCGAGGAGTTCCGCGAGCACGGTCACCAGGTCGTCGACTGGATCGCCGACTACTGGTCGTCGGTCGGCGAGCGGCCGGTGCTGGCCCAGGTGCAGCCGGGCGAGGTGGCCGCCGCGCTGCCGGCGTCGGTGCCCGAGCAGCCCGAGTCCCTGGACGCCGTGCTGGCCGACCTCGACCGCGTGCTCGTCCCCGGACTCACGCACTGGCAGCACCCGCGCTTCTTCGCCTACTTCCCCGCGAACTCCTCGCCGGCCGGCGTGCTCGGCGATCTCCTCTCCAGCGGCATCGGCGCGCAGGGGATGATCTGGGCGACCAGCCCGGCCGTCACCGAGCTGGAGCAGGTCGTCCTCGACCAGCTCCGCGAGGCGCTCGGACTGCCGTCGTCGTTCTCACGAGACAGCGCCGGTGGCGGCGTCATCCAGGACACGGCGTCGACCGCGACGTTCACCGCCCTGCTGGCGGCCCTGCACCGCGCGACCGACGGCGCGGCGCGCCGCGACGGCGTACCTCCCGGCCGCTTCACGATCTACGGCTCGACGCAGGCGCACTCCTCGCTCCTCAAGGCCGCGATGATGAGCGGCCTCGGCGAGTCGGCGGTCCGTTCGATCGCGGTCGACCCCAAGACCCAGGCCATGGACGTCGCCGCCTTGCGCGAGGCGATGACCGCCGACGTGGCCGCGGGCCTGACCCCGGTGCTGGTGCAGGCGGCCGTGGGTACGACGTCCACCGGCGCCGTCGACCCGGTCGCCGAGATCGCCCCGGTCGTGCGGGAGCACGGCGCCTGGCTGCACGTCGACGCGGCGTGGGCCGGCGTCGCGGCGGTCTGCCCCGAGCACCGCTGGATCCACGAGGGTGTCGAGGAGGCGGACTCCTACGTCACCAACCCGCACAAGTGGCTGCTCACCACCTTCGACTGCAGCGCCTTCTGGGTCCGTGACCGCGCGGCGCTGGTGGGCGCGTTGTCGATCCTCCCGGAGTACCTGCGCAACCCGGCGACCGACTCCGGCGCGGTCGTCGACTACCGCGACTGGCACCCGCAGCTGGGTCGGCGGTTCCGGTCGCTCAAGCTCTGGACCGTGCTGCGCACCTACGGGCTCGAGGGCCTGCGCGAGCACATCTCCAACGGGGTCCGTCAGGCCGAGCTGTTCGCGGCGCACGTGAACGCCGACGAACGGTTCGAGATGGTCACCGAGCCGGTCCTGTCGCTCGTCGTCTTCCGCCCGGCCGCAGGCGACCGGGACGACGACCGCACCATGGCCCTGATGGAGGCCGTCAACGCCAGCGGCACGGCGTACCTCTCGCACACCAAGGTCGAGGGCCGGGCCGCCCTGCGGATGGCCATCGGCTCCTGGCAGACCCCGGACGAGGACATCGACCGGACCTGGGACGCGTTGGTCAGCCACCTCTATCTCGCCAGCCCGAGTGAGCCACGCGAGGGCGTCCGCGGCGTGGTCCATCACCGTGATGTGCCCGTCGCCGGCGGCCACCCTCAGCTCGGCCCCGGGGATCCGCGCGGCCAGCCACCGCCCGTGGGCGACCGGAACCAGCCGGTCGGCGTCGCCGTGCAGGATGAGCACCGGGCCGGGGATGTCGGCCGGGTCGAAGTCCCACGGCGCGACCGAGGCCAGGTCGTCCTCGATGGTCCCGGCCGGACCGGCCGCGATCGCCGGCCGCACCACGTCGAGGAACCACGACCACCGCCCGCCCAGGGCCTCCTCGTCCTCGGCCGTGAAGCCGATGTCCAGCTCCTCGCCGGACTTCTCCAGCTCCTCGAGGGCCGCGCGGCCGCGCTCGGCGGCGCCGTGCGACGCGACGCCTGCGGGGGCCATCCCGGCGAACCAGTCCAGGCCCTCCGCGTCGTACGGAGCCGGCCCGGAGATCGCCACCGTCGCGCGCACCCGGTCCGCGAGCAGGGCCGCGCAGGCGAGGGCGTGCGGCCCGCCGCCCGAGTGACCCATCAGCGCGAACCGCTCGATGCCGAGCGCGTCGGCCACCGCCTCGGTGTCGGCCGCGGCGGTGCCCACCGTGCGGCCGAGCAGCGGCGACGAGCCGCCGTACCCCGGCCGGTCGGAGGAGAACCAGCGGACGCCGGCGTCGAGCAGCGGGACGGGCGGGGAGCCGATGTTGGTCGTGCCGTGGTGCCAGCAGACGGCGAGGGCGTCGGCCGGGCCACCGGAGTCGTAGGCGTGGAGGGTCCGGCCGTCCGGCAGGGGTACGTCGAGCTCGCGCACGGTCAGGGCAGCTTCACCATGAGCTGGCCGTTGCCGTCGACCTTCGACTCGACCGTCTCGGCGCGCGACTCCACGAACGCCCGGAACGACGAGAAGCCCAGCGACTTCTCCTTGAAGGCCGGGTCCATCCGCTGCATCTGGCTCTTGACGCCACCGGCGTAGACCCACTCGTCGTCGCTCTTCTGCAGCCCGACGCGGGTGGCCCGCACGAGCAGCGCGGTGGCCTTGGTCTGCCCATCTGGCTCCGGCGGCGGCGAGGCCTTCTTGGCGGCAGCGGCCTTCTTGCTCGTCGCCTTCTTGGTGGTGGTCGCCTTCTTGACCGGCTCGGCCGCTCGACCGGCTCGACCGGCTCCGCCTTCCTGATGACCGCCGGCGTGATGCCCGGCAGCTCGGCGTAGTCGATGAACTCGTTGCACGCCGACACCAGCGCGCTGCTGGTCGAGCCGGCCACGCCGATCCCCACGACGTACCGGCCCATCCGCTTGCACCGCTGCGCGAGCGGCACGTAGTCGGAGTCGCCGGCGACGAAGACGAGGTGCGAGATGTCCGGGTGCAGGCTCAGGTCCTCGACCGCGTCGACCGCCAGCCGGATGTCGGCGCCGTTCTTGGTGCCGGCCGCCGGGAAGAGCTGCACCAGGTCGACCGAGCGGTTCACGAGCGGGTTCTTGTACGCCGCGTTCGCCGGCACCGACCAGTCGGCGTACGCGCGGGTGAAGGCGACGTTCCCGAACGACGCGGCGTAGTCGATGATCGCGCCGAGGTCGACCTCGGCCTCCGCGAGCCGCACGTCGATGGGGTCGTTGGAGCTGATCGAGCGACGGTGGTCGCGCGCCATGTCCCTGCGCCAGGCGCCGTCGCCGTGGAGGTTGTCGTAGCGGGAGATCACCACGTTGTCGAAGTCGATGTAGACGGCCACTCGATCGGTCACCCTCGCGACCCTAGTCGGGCTGGACCGCCAGCCGGTCGAGGCGCTTCAGCGCCAGGGCGCACACCGCGAGGTACGCCGGCGCCCACACCGGCACCCCGAACGTCACCCGCGCCCCCGCGCCCACCGGTTCCACCTCGTGCGTGGTGGCGGGAATCCCCGCCACCCGCCACGACCAGCGCCGCCCCGGCACGAAGTCGGTGACCGTGAAGGGGAGGGCCGGTCCCATGACGGGCTGGACCTTGCCGGTGCTGCCCTCGTGGATCTGCGTCGCGCGGTCGTCCAGCCACGCCAGGCCGACCGTCGGTCCCCACCGGGGCCACGCGTCGATCCCGACCAGCAGCCCCCAGACGACGTCCGGTGGTGCGGCGATGGTGCGGGAGACCGACAACATGCCCCGATCCTCCACGATGGGCCCATGCGCATCGCAGTCTTCATGGCCTCCTCCCCCGGCCTGCCGTCCCACCGCGACGCGGCCACCGCCCTGGGGCGGGCGATCGCCGAGGCCGGCCACGGGATCGTCTACGGCGGCGCGCACGTCGGCCTGATGGGCCTGGTCGCCGACGCGGCCATGGCCGCCGGTGGCGAGGTGATCGGGGTGATGCCGCAGAACCTCATCGTGCGCGAGGTCGCCCACGACCACCTCACCCGCCTCGAGCGCGTCGGCACCATGCACGAGCGCAAGGCACGGATGGCCGACCTCGCCGACGCCTTCGTCGCCCTCCCCGGCGGCGTCGGCACCCTCGACGAGATCGTCGAGGCCCTCAGCTGGTCCCACCTCTCCCTGCACGCCAAGCCGGTCGCGGTCTACGACGTCGACGGGTTCTGGCAGCCGTTGCTCGCCCTCCTCGACGGGATGGTGGCGGGCGGGTACGTCGCGGAGTCGGCCCGCGCGGAGCTGCGGGTGGTCCGATCTCCCGAGGAAGTGCTGTCGCTGTTGGGTTGAAGGGCTCTCGCATCGGCGACGACGGCGACATCTGGGCACCCGAACGTCGGGCGCCGCGTCACTCGACTCCTTGGGCGCCGAAGACAGACCGCCGCAAGCCGCTCGCAATGAACCCGAACACCAGCGTGGCGAAAACGGCGTGGATCACGGTGTTGTAGCTGGTCGGTGAGAAGTCACCCAGGAACGCGAGCACCCCCAACACGATGACCCAGCGAGGAGCCAACCCAGCCCGGGCTGCGGCGACGCTGATCAGGATGATCGCGAGGTTCAGACCAAAGACCAGGAACGGGAAGGTCGCCAATGCGGCACGGCCCGACTCCATGGCATGGACGGCCGCAACGACACTTCCGCCCTCGGTCGCGACGTCGAGCGAAGCCAGCGAGACAGCCATGTGGCCACCGAGGGAGATCGCGCCGAGCACGCCCAGGGCGGCTGCAACGGTGCCGACGAGGCGGCCGCGACCGACAAGACGCTCAGCCACCACGACGTACGCCGCGGCCAGTGCCGCTGCCGCGGCGATGCCGACCGCCCAACTCGTGGTCAATCGGCCGGCGTGTTCGAGCAGGAAGTGCACATCACCGGCGTCGGACAACCCCTCGGGTTCGCGTGGAGCGATCAGTTCACTGGTGAGTTCCAGGAGCGGGCCCGCGAGCAGGAGGGCAACACCCGCCGTCGAGAGTGAGCGAACAGCTGGTGCGGCGTCGTGCGGGGCAACGATCGCGGTCATGGTGACTCCTTCAGGATGAGGCGAACCGACTGTTCGACGCTACGAAGGTCCCGCGGCGGAGGACACCTGCTCGAGCACCAGGCCACCCCCACTCGAGTCGGAAGCAGAACCCTTCTCAGGCAGGGGGCGGACCTCGCCGCACATCGCTAGCGTCGGTGCATGCGAGCGGCCGCAGGGGCAAGGAGCCTGGTCGGGGCAACACCGACCTGGGACCTCGCGCTCGCCGTCGCGCTGGCGGTCGGTGCCGTCGCCGAGTCGCTGGCTACCGGCGGCGACCAGGCGCCTCTCCGCGCAGGTCTGGCTGGCCTGACCGCGCTCATGCTGGTCTTCCGGCGTCATCACCCGCTCGTGTCCAACGCACTCATCGCCTTCGGGCTGGCCACTGAGTCGGTGGTCGCCGAACCGCCCGACGAGATCACGCTCCTCTTCGCGGTGATCATCAGTGCCTTCTCGGGAGCGTCCTGGTCACCGCGTCGCGACGCTCTGGTGGGCCTCGGATTCCTGTCGGTCTCGATCGCGCTCTCGATCTCGCGGGATCCGTCTGACTCCGTCAGCAACATCCCACCGACTCTGCTGATGTTCATCTGTCTCCCTGCCGGGCTCGGGTTCGCGTTCCACCGCCGGGAGCAGGAGGTTGCGGCGCTGGAGCTCCGCACGGATGCCCTCGAAGAGGAAGCCGCCGCGGCTCTCGAAAGTGAGCGGAGCCGCATCGCACGCGAGCTCCATGACGTTGTCTCGCACGCCGTCACGCTCATCGCCGTGCAGTCAGAGGCCGGCCGAGCAGTGCTGGAGCGCGACCCTGCTGCTGCTGGCCGCTCACTCGACGCGATCGGCGTCGCCAGTCGTGACGCGTTGGCTGAGCTCCAGTCGATGCTGGCAATTCTTCGTGCCGAGGACCACCCAGACACGGTCACCGCGGGGCTGGCCCGTCTCCCTGCCCTGCTCGATGGGGCGAGGTCGGCGGGAATGAGCGTCGAGCTGGCGGAGTCCGGCGATCCAGAGCCACTGTCCGCGGAGGTGGACCACTGTGCCTACCGCGTAGTGCAAGAGGGACTGACCAACGCCCTACGTCATTCGCGCGACCCGCGAGTTCGCGTCACCATCGGCCGCGACCGCGACCGCCTGAGCATCGGCGTGGCGAGCAGCGGCACGCCTCACCAGTCGGCGTACGGCGGAAGCGGGCTGGGTCTCATCCAAGTCAAGCAGCGGGTGCTCTCTCTTGGCGGGACGATAGACGCAGGTCCATCTGGTCCCAGCTCGTTCACGATCCAGGTCTCGTTGCCAGGAGCGCTCAGGTGACGATCCGGGTCCTCGTGGTCGATGACGAGGATCTGGTCAGGGACGGCTTGGCGGCGATCGTCTCCAGCCGCGAGGGCCTCGAGGTCGTCGGGTGCGCGGCCTCGGGCGTCGAAGCGGTCCAGCTCGTCGAGCAAGAGCGCCCCGACGTCGTGCTGATGGACATCCGGATGCCCGTCCTGGACGGCATCGAAGCCACCCGCAGGATCGTGGCAGGCGGGACATCGGCACATGTCCTCGTCCTGACCACCGTGGAGACCGACGAGATCGTGCATGAGGCGCTGCGCGCCGGGGCCTCCGGGTTCCTCCTCAAGAGCGTCCCGAGAGAACAGCTGTGGCTGGGCATCGAAGCGGTTGCTGCCGGAGACGCTCTGTTGGCGCCCAGCATGACCCGCCGGATCATCGAGCAGGCCCTGGGTAGCGGCCTCAGCACCCCGACGGAGCTCGGCCTCACGGAACGGCAGCGTGAGGTGGTGACCCTCGTGGCACGTGGCTTGTCCAACAAGGAGATCGCCGACCGGTTGTTCCTCGCCGAGACGACCGTGAAGGGCTACGTCAGCGAGGTACTGGCCAAGCACCACGTGCGCGACCGCACCCAGCTGGTGGTTCTGGCCTACGAGTCAGGCCTGGTGCGCCCAGGAGAGGCGCACTCACCATCCGCCTCAGCGTCACACCACCGCCATTGACGAAGACAAGGTCGACCGGAGGAGGGAGGTCGGAGGGGGCCATGTGACCACCGTGATGCGTGGCTGCGCGACGCACGACCCATTTTCGCTGAGCGGCCGCCGGGTTAGGGTCGAGTGGTCCTCATCTCGGGGGGCAACGAGCCCGGAGGCGCCTGTGTCCGCTTCGTCAGCATCCACCCGTACAACCCGGACGTCGCTCCGGCTGCTGCTCATCGGCCTGGCCCTGGTGATGGCCGCGACGTTCGGCCAGCCGGCGGCCACCGCCGGCGACCGAGGAAACTCCGGCGACGCGCCGTACCGCGGCCGGGTGATCTCGCTGATGAAGCACATGACCCTGCAGCAGAAGGTCGGCCAGCTCTTCGTCATCGAGGTGGCCGGTCGCAATGCCACCACGGTGAGCGACGCGGCGAAGTCCGTGAACCAGCGGCTGTACGGCGTCGACACACCTGCCCAGGCCGTCGCGAAGTACCAGCCGGGCGGGGTCATCTACTACTCGACCCGGGTGGCCTGCACCGGCTGCGCGACCGACGACAACATCGGCGACCCCGCCCAGGTGGCCACGTTCTCCAACGGGCTCCAGGCCGCCGCTCTGGCCCAGCCGGATCACATCCCGTTGCAGATCTCGGTCGACCAGGAGGGCGGCGCGCTCGTCGCACGGTTCCTCGCGCCGGCCACCCAGATGCCCGGCAACATGGCCTTGGGCGCGGGTCGGTCGACCGCGGACGCGTTCGACTCGGCGAAGGTGATCGGCCAGGAGCTCGAGGCGGTCGGCGTGACGCAGGACTACGCGCCGGTCTCCGACGTCAACATCAACCCCAACAACCCGGTCATCGGGATCCGCTCCATCGGCGGTGATGCCGGCCTGGTGTCCGACCTGGCGTCCTCGCAGATCAAGGGGTTCCACGCGGGCGGGGTCACCGCCGTCGCCAAGCACTTCCCCGGCCACGGGGACACCGGAGTCGACAGCCACTTCGGGCTGCCGCAGGTCACGCACGACCTGGAGCAGTTCCACGCGATCGACCTGCCGCCGTTCAAGGCCGCCATCGCGGCGGGCGTGGACACGATCATGACCGCGCACGTCGTGTTCCCGGCGGTCGACCCGTCCGGCGCGCCGGCGACCATGAGCCACGCGATCCTCACCGGTGTGCTGCGCGACGAGCTGGGCTTCAAGGGCCTGATCGTGACCGACGCGCTCGACATGGGCGGCGCGACCGCGACCTACCCGCCGGACGTCGCGCCGGTGAAGGCGATCCTCGCCGGCGCGGACCAGCTGCTGATCCCGCCGCAGATGGACACGGCGTACGGCGCCGTGCTCGACGCGGTCCGCAACGGCACCATCAGCCGGAAGCGGCTCGACGACTCGGTCTACCGCGTCCTGATGCACAAGTTCAAGCACGGCATCTTCGCCGACCCGATGGTCGACCCGGCGACGGCGCCGACGGTCATGGGCGCGCCCCAGCACCTCGCGCAGGCACAGGCGATCACCGACCGCACCACCACGCTGGTCAAGAACGACGCCGGGCTGCTGCCGCTCGCCGCCGGCCCTCGCGCGGTGCTCGTCGCCGGCTGGGGGGTGGGCACCACGCAGGGCATCGCGAACGCCGCGGCTGCCCGGGGCGCCACGACGCAGGTCCTGGAGTCCGGCACCACGCCGTCGACCGCGCAGATCGACGCCGCGGTCGCCGCGGCCGAAGGCAGCGACCTCGTGGTGGTGTCGACCAACAACGCCTACGCGGTCAACGCCGCCACCGGGCAACCGACCCCGGCCGCCGCCGCGCAGACCCGGCTGGTCACGGCGCTGCTCGCGACCGGGAAGCCGGTCGTCGTCGCCGCGATGCGCAACCCCTACGACGTCGCCTCGTTCCCGGATGCGCCGACCGTGCTCGACACCTACGGCTACACCGCGGACCAGGTCGAGTCCCTGGTGCGGGTGCTCTTCGGTGAGGTCGAACCCGGCCGGCCGGCTGCCCGTCTCCATCCCTCGCGCGGACGGCACCGGCGAGCTGTTCGCGTTCGGTCACGGCCTGGGCTACTGACGACCGCTCTCAGTCCACGACCGCCGCGAGGGCCGCGGGTCCTTCACCCGGCAGCACCACCCGGCCCTCCCTGACGACCGGCTCGGCGCCGGCGAGTGCGGTCAGCCCGCGGACGCTGGATCCCAGTGCAGCAAGGGGAATCTGCGTCGAGGACGTGGCGGCGCGCGTGAGGTGCACGAGCACCGTCTCGTCCGGGTGCTCGCGCAGGTAGGTCATCGAGTCGCCGTCCGCTGCCAGCCACCGCAGTCCGCCACGGCGGAGTGCGACGTGCTCACGGCGGAGGGCGACCCAGGAGTGGTACGCCGCCAGCGTGGCGTCGTCCCACTCGTCGCGGCGGTCCCAGGGGAAGGGCGTCCGGGCGTGCTCACCGTCGACACCGGTGAGCCCGATCTCGTCGCCCATGAAGACCACCGGGACCCCGGGCATCGTCATCTGCAGCGCGAGGCCGACCAGGTGCCGGTCGCGGCCGAGGCCCCTGGCGTCGACCCAGCCGTCCGTACCTCCGCCGGTCACGGTGCGGAAGCGGGGGACGTCGTGGGAGTCCAGGTGCATGGTCGAGGCGACGTAGGACTGCCACGGCATGGCGGCGTGCGCGTCGCGCATCGTCGCCACCGCCGACTCTGCGGAGACGACGGGGATGTCGATCGGCAGGCCGAGGTAGCTCAGGCCGTGCTCGAGACCCGGCGGCTGGACCGGGTGGGTGGGTGAGCCGCCGTTGAGCCAGCACCAGACGGGCCGCGTGAACCCGGCGTAGTCCATGGTGCCGTGCCAGCCGCTGCCGTCGAGGTCGAGGCTGGCGTCGTGGCCGTGCTCGGCGAGCAGCCACCCGTCGGCGCGTACGTCGGCCATGGTGCGGCGGACGGCCCTGGCGACCTGGTGCGCGAGGTCGTCCGCGCCGAGCCGGCCGGTCATGTTGGCCACGTCGACGCGCCAGCCGTCCAGCCCGTCGCGCAGCCAGCGGGCGACGACCGAGTCCGGGCCGTCGTACAGGCGCCGTGCCATCTCCGCGTTGCCGTGGTCGAGCTTCGGCAGCGAGGCGATGTCGAGCCAGGCCTCGTAGGTGTCGTCGTCGCGGAACCGGTAGAAGCCGCGCTCGGCGCTCGCGGCGTCGGCACGCGCGGCCTCGAACCAGTCGTGGTGCGCACCGGTGTGGTTGGTGGTCAGGTCGCCGACGACGCGGATCCCCGCGCGGTGCGCGGCGTCGAGCAACCGTGAGAGCGCGGCGTCGCCCCCGAGCAGCGGGTCGACGCGGTCGAAGGAGACCGCGTCGTAGCGGTGGTTGGAGTGCGCCTCGAAGACCGGCGTCAGGTAGAGCAGCGTGGCACCCAGCGAGGTCAGGTGGTCGAGGCGCCGGCCGATGCCGTCGAGGGTGCCGCCGTACAGCTGGAACGGCACGTGCGGACCCTGGTGCACGACGGGGTCGTCCCAGTCCGCAGGCTCGGCCCAGGAGGGTACGGGCGCGCCGGTCTCGGTGCGCTCGAAGCGGTCGGGGAAGACCTGGTAGCCGACCTGGTCCTCGACCCACTCGGGCAGCTCGTGGTCGGTGCTGATGCGGAAGTCGGAGGCGTCGGTGACGTCGCGGTCGTGCACGCCGGCGGCGTTGAGCCACCGGAAGCGCGAGCGGCCGTCGGTGAGCAGGAAGCGGTACGACGTCAGCGGGTTGTGCACGTGCAGGTCGGCCGTCCACCACGTGCCGGCCGCGTCACTGGACTCCGGCGTCGCCTCGACGACGTGCGGCTCACCGTCGCGGACCGACCGGAGGACGACGTGGTCGGCCGCCGGCCGGCCCTCGGCGGTGTGAGGAACCCGCACTCGGAGCGGGATGCGCGCCCCGAGTGCGGGCGGTTCGGGTCGGTAGAGCGGGGACCCGTCGTGGTGCGGGTCCCACGCCCCGGTCGAGGAGCTCACCCCTTGACGCCGCCGGCGGTCATCCCTCCGACGATGAAGCGCTGGAGGAACAGGAACAGCAGGATGACCGGGATGGCCACCAGGAGCGCCCCGGCGGCGAACACGCCGAGGTTGTTGGAGCGGTCACCGTCGATGAGGCCGTAGAGGCCGGTGGCCAGCGTCTTCTTCGAGCCGTCGGTCAGGAAGATCGAGGCCAGCAGGAACTCACCGATCACCGCCACGAACACCAGCAGGCTGCACACCGCCAGGATCGGCCGCACCAGCGGCAGGATGATCCGGAAGAACGTCTGCACGTGGCTCGCGCCGTCCATCATGGCCGCCTCGTCGAGCGACATCGGCAGGGTGTCGAAGAAGCCCTTGATCAGCCAGACCTGGCCGAGGGAGTTGCCGCACATCACGATGATGTAGCCCAGCAACGTGTTGAGACCGAGCTGGGAGACGGAGTCCCCGATGGTCGTGAACATCGTGTAGAGCGCGACCGACGCCAGGAACTGGGGAAACATCTGGATCAGCAGCAGCGCGAGCAGGCCACCGCGACGACCCCTGAACCGCATCCGCGAGAAGGCGAAGGCCGCCAGCGCGCTGAAGAGGACCTGGATGACCGTCACCGAGACGCAGACGATCAGCGAGTTGAGGTACCACCGCTCGAACTGGATCGACGGGGTGTTGAAGAGCTTGGAGAAGTTCTCCCCGCTGAACGTCTTCGGGATCGCACTCGTCGTCACCACGTTGCCGAGCGGGTTGAGTGCGGCCGAGACGATGTAGGAGATCGGGAACAGCGCCCAGAGGCAGGCGACGACGCCGACGAGGTGCCTCCAGCCCACTTCCTGGAACCAGCGACCCTTGGGAACCGTGTCCCGGACCTTTCTGCGCTTCGGCTCGGCCTTGAGAGGCTCGCCCGGTGCGATGACCTGCTCGGCCATGTCAGCTCATCTCCTCGAGGCCGCGTGTTGCCCGGAACTGCAGGGCCGCGATGACGGCCGTGATCAGGAACAGCAGCACCGACACCGCCGAGGCGAAGCCGATCTGTGCGCCGCCGGCCCCGAAGGCTAGTCGGATCGTGTAGCTGATCAGGATGTCCGTGCCACCCGCCGTCGGGTTGTCCGGGGAGAACGGGCCGCCCTCGGTCAGCAAGGCGATCGCGTTGTAGTTGTTGAAGTTGAAGGCGAACGACGACACCAGCAGCGGCGCCACACTGACCAGCATCAGCGGGAAGATGATCCGCGTCAGGTGCTTCCAGCCGCTGGCCCCGTCGATGGTGGCCGCCTCCTTCAGCTCCGACGGGATCGCCTGGAGGGCTCCGGTGCTGACCAGGAACATGTAGGGGAAGCCCATCCAGAGGTTGGTCAGCAGCACCGCCGCACGGGCGTTCCAGGTCTCGCCGAACCAGTTGATGTTCAGGCCCGTGAGGTCGTTGATGAGGCCGAAGTCCCGGTTGAAGAAGCTCGACCACACCAGCAGCGAGATGAAGCCCGGGATGGCGTACGGCATGATCAGGATCGCCCGGTAGATCTTCTGCCCGCGCATTCGGGCGTCGTTGAGCGCCAGGGCCAGCAGCAGTCCCAGGATGAACGTCGTGCCCACCGACAAGGTGGCGAAGAGGAACGTCCAGAGGAAGATGCTGAAGAACTTGCCGCGGATGGTGTCGTTGGTGAGCACCTTCTTGTAGTTCAGCAGTCCGACGTTGGCCTTCCAGGACTGGTCGGAGACGCGGTCGCCGTTGTCGTCGACGAAGAACTCACGGTCACCCTGGCGCTTCACCGAGTAGACGGTGTCGGTCGTGGTGTCGGTGATCGTGTCGGCCTTGTCGTCGTACTGGAGCGTCGTGGTGCCCTCGAACGCCGTCGTGATGCCGAGCGCGCGGATCGCGCCGTTGTCGGTGGGGACCGTGAACTCCTTGAGGGCGGCGCCGGCGGCGTTGACCTCCTTGGCGGTCAGGAAGGTGTAGCCGTCGGCGGCGGTGATCCGGTCGTTGGCGAGCGTGACGTCGCCGTCGGCGAGCTCCTCGAGCCCGTCCTCGGTGCCCTTGTAGAGGGTGCCGTCGGCCTGGCTGACGAGGAAGAAGGTGAACGGCCCGGTGGTCTTCGACCCCGTGGTTGCGACGCTCAGGTTGTAGCGCGGGGCGTCGGGGTCCTGCTTGACCGAGGAGCCGACGATCTGCGCGACGGCCTCCTCCTTGCTCGAGCGGGTGCCGTCGCCGAAGTTGGTCGTCGAGGTCTGGGCGGTCAGGCCGATCGGGTAGACGACGAAGAGCACCAGCATCAGGACGCCCGGCACGAGGTACTTCGCGGGCAGCCCGCGCTTGGTGCCGTAGGTGGCGAGGAGGATTCCCGCGATCACCCAGATGGCGACCAGGAAGCCCCAGTTCTTGTCGCTCGCCAGCATCGGTGTCATCGCGATGGCGACCGCGATGATGGTGCCGAGGACGAGCACCTTGACGACGATCGGGAGCACGTTGCGTTGGGAGCCGCCCCAGTGCTCGTGGTCCTCGGACCGGGCGACGTCGTCGGTGGGGCGGGGATCGGTGGTCGTGGCCACGACAGCCTCCAGGTGGTGGGAAAGGTCCCGGTGGGCAAGGTCTGCGCGGGGGCAGGGTGGAGCCCGTCCCCGGCGAGCGGCCCTTCATCTTGCCGGCCGCTCGCCGGGGAGGTGGTTGGCCCGATCAGCCGCCGGCGGACTTGATCGCGGCGTTGATCGTCTTGCCGGCGTCCTCGATCGTCTTGGTCGGGTCGGCCCCGCCCACGATCGCGGCGTACGCCTTGCCGAGCGGCTCCCACACGCTGGCCATCGCGGGGATGGCGGGCATGGGACCGGCGACGTTGGCGGCGTCGGTGAAGATCTTCAGGTCGGGGTCGTCGACCTGGTCCTGCACGGCCGTCATGGCCGGCGGGAGCTTGGTGCCGTCGAAGAGGATCTTCATCGCGTCCTCGTTGTTGACACCGTTGGTCACGAACTCCTGGGCGAACGCCTCGTTCTGCGCACCCGCCGCGACCATGAACGCCTGGGCGCCCATGAACGGCTGCGCCGGGTCGCCACCGGCGAAGCCGGGGACGGGCTGGATGGCGTACTTGATGTCGCTCTTCTGCACGTCCGGAAGCGCCCACGGCCCGGAGACCAGGAACGCCGCCTTGCCGCTGGTGAACAGCGCGATGGAGTTGTCACCCGAGATCGAGGAGCGCAGCACCTTGGCCTTGGCGAGCTCGGAGATCTTCTTCGCCGCGGCGATGGAACCGGGCTTGCCGATGCCGACGTCCTCGGGGTTGTAGCCACCGTCGCTGGTGGTGCCGAAGATGTAGCCACCGAGCGACGTCAGGAGCGGCTCCATGTGGTAGGCGTCGCCGTTCTCACCGACCGGCAGGTTCAGCGCCGAGTCGACCTTGCCGGCCTTGACGGCCGCCTCGCCCTCGGAGATCGCGTCGTCCATCGTCTTGGGCTCGTCGGGCGCGACGGCGGTGTTGCGGTAGAGCGCCAGGGCCTCGATGCCGTAGGGCAGGCCGTAGAGCTGGCCGTCGTACGTCGTGGCCTGGACGGCCTTCTCGGAGTAGCCGGACAGCTGGTCGGGCGTGAGCTGCAACGGCTCGATCGCGCCGTTCTGCACCAGGTTGCCGATCCAGTCGTGAGCACCGACGACGACGTCGGGGCCGTTGCCGGCGGAGTTGGCGGTGACGAAGTTGGTCTGGAGGTCCGAGGAGATCGCCTGGACGTCGACGGAGATGCCGTTGTCGGCGCCGAACTTGTCGGCCACCTGCTTCACGGCGTCGAGCTTCAGCGAGTCGGTCCAGATGACCAGGTCGGCGTCGCCCCGCTCGGGGACGGCCGTGGAGTCGGAGGCCGAGGGTTCGGGGGCCGCCGAGGTGCTGTCGGAGTTGTCGCCGCCGGGGTCGGCGGTCGTGGTGGTGGAGGAGTCCGAGCTGCCGCAGGCGGTGAGGCTCACCGCGAGAAGTGCCGGCACGAGAATCCTGGCGAGCTTGCGCATCCTGGGAGTGGTCCCTTCGTGAGGGTCTGTGAGTCCGGTCACGCTAACAGCGCCGTTGCGATGCTGACAATGGTCCCGCAAAAAGTTGCAGGACTCGTGGCATCGGACGCCAGATCCCTGCAAACGTGCGTGCAGGACGGGGGATTTGGCGGCTACTGTGGCCGCCATGCCACAGGTCCGGCTCGCCGAGATCGCTGAGCGGGCCGGAGTCAGCATCAGCACGGTGAGCCGGGTCCTCAACGACAAGCCGGGGGTCAACGCCGCCACCCGGCGCCAGGTTCTCACCGCCATCGACGTGCTCGGCTACGACCGCCCGGCCCGGTTGCGTCCCCGCGTCGCGGGGCTGGTCGGCGTGGTGGTGCCCGAGATCGAGAACCCGTTCTTCCCCCGCCTCGCCCAGCTCATCGAGACCAACCTGGCTCAGCACGGGTACACCCCGGTGCTGTGCAGCCAGAGCCTCGGCGGCATCCACGAGGACGACTACGTCCGCAGCCTCCTGGAGCACGGCGTGGCCGGCATCATCTTCGCCTCGGGCATGCACGCCATCGCCGACGCGGACCCGGGGAGGTACGAGCGGCTGACCGCCAGCGGCCTCCCCGTCGTCCTCATCAACGGGTACCTCCCCCACGTCGGCGCCGCGTGCATCGCCACCGACGACGCGCGGGGGATCGACCTGGCCGTCGCGCACCTCGCTCACATGGGCCACACCCGGATCGGGCTGGCCCTCGGCCAGGACCGCTACACGCCGGTGCAGCGCAAGGCGGCGGCGTTCGGGCCCGCGATGCGCGCGCACGTGGACGCGGGTCTGGGCGATGCGGACCTGAAGGACCTGGTCGAGTGCACGACCTTCACGGTGGCGGGCGGGGCGCAGGCCGGGGCCACGCTGATCGACCGGGGGGTCACCGGCATCGTGTGCGGCTCGGACGTGATGGCCCTGGGTGTGCTGCGCGCCGCCCGGCAACGAGGTCTGGCCGTGCCAACGGACCTCTCGGTGATCGGGTCCGACGACTCCCCGCTCATCGAGTTCACCGACCCGCCGCTCACCACCGTCCGGCAGCCGTCGATGGACATGGCCGCGGCGGCCTGCCGGGCCCTGCTCGACCTGATCGGCGGCGGCACCCCCGCGGAGGCGGAGATGCTGCTGGCCCCCGAGCTCGTCGTGCGCGGGTCGGCCGGCCGCGTGCCGGCGAACCCTCCCGGGGTCACGCCCGTCCTCTGAGTCACCCCAGCGCAGCCGAGGTGACCATCGAGGTCGCCCGCCGGAGAGCGCTCGCCGGATCCCCTTCGTGGTAAGGGCGTTCGGTCGTCTCGATGTTGTCGAGGAACTTCTGGTAGACGACCGCGCCGAAGAGCGGACCGAGCGGCCTGACGAGCTCGGCGGCCCGCCGGGCATCGCAGCCCGGCACGTGGCGCGACCACTCGCTCACCCAGATGTCGATGGCCTCGCGCTGGTCGGGCGGATCGAGGTACTCGAGGGAGGGCCGCAGGTCCAGCAGGGGATGGCCGATGGCGCAGTCGCCCCAGTCGAGGATCCGGTAGTCGCGGGCCGTGCCCCGCACGTTGCCGGGATGGAAGTCACCGTGCACCAGGGTGTCCGGGATCCCGCAGGCCGCCAGGGCCGCGAACCGTTGCGGCAGCCCCTCGACCAACAGGTCGAGGGCGCGCCGGGTGACGTCGTCCAGCTCGTGCCGGTTGCGCTCGACCACCGACCGGATGCGCGGGACGGCCGCGCCGGCACGGTTGTCGAGGACACCGATGGCCTCGAGCTCCGGGACCCGATCGATCCACGAGGCCTGGAGCCCGACGAGCATGCGCACCATGCCTCGCAGCTCGTCCCCCCGGGCGTCGTACTGGTCCTGGCCGGGTACGTCGGCGAGCAGCACGCGGTGGGCTGCCGCTCCCAGCACTCTCGGGACGACGGTCTGGTCCAGCAGCGGCATCACCACGGCCTCGGAGGCGCAGAACGGCGGCACGACCTTGAGCCACACCACGCCTGCCGAGGTGGCCAGGCGCCAGATGCTGGAGAGGTTCCAGGTGCGCACCTGGACGGGCGCGCCCACGATCGAGACGCCCCGCGCCGCGAGCTCCCTCGCCGCCCAGTCGAGATCGAGCTGGTGTCCTCCGGGCTCGGCGTAGCCCAGGCGGTGCGGGTGCTCGCGCAGAGGGTCGTCGGACCAGCTCGTGAGCTCCAGGCGCATCGGCCTGGTCGCCACCTCGGCCAGGTAGACGACCGACCCGCCCGCGGGGAGGTCGGCGTCGCCGGGCACCTCGAGGACACGGAGCACGCGGATCTCCAGACCGAGCTCGACGCGAGCTGCGGTCACGACGTCCTCGACGTCACGCCACCAGGTCCTCGCCAGCACGATCGGAGGGGTCGCGCCGAGGAGCTCGCCCTCGGGGGTGCACAGCACCAGCGTGACCTCGGAACCCGACACGTCACGAGACCCTAGGCACCGCACGTGTCCGCAGCCCAGCGGGTTTCCGCGTCGTACCGGTCCGCTCACGGCGGATCCGCTGGGGGCAGCACGCCCTTCGGTCGGCCGACCTCGTCGGTCACCGTGGACCCATGACGACCATGACATCGCTCGACGACGAGCTGACCCGCCAGCTGATGCACCAGCGCATCGTGGTCCTCGGGGAGGCCCTCGAGGAGGGCAACGGCAACCGACTGATGCACCAGCTGCTGCTGCTGTCCGCGCAGGACAAGCGGTCCGACATCAGCCTCTGGATCAACTCCCCCGGCGGGTCGGTGTCGGCGATGCTCGCGATCCGCGACGTGATGCGGCTGATCCCCAACGACGTGGCCACTCTCGCGATGGGGATGGCGGCGAGCGCGGGCCAGTTCCTGCTGTCGGCGGGTACGCCGGGCAAGCGGCACGCCCTGCCGCACGCGCGGATCCTGCTGCACCAGGGGTCGGCCGGGATCGGCGGCACGGCGATGGACATCGAGATCCAGGCGCAGGACCTGCGCTACACGCGCGACACCGTGCTCGCGCTCGTGGCCGAGGACACCGGCCAGTCGGTCGAGGCGATCGAGCGGGACTCCCGACGCGACCGGTGGTTCAGCGCCGAGGAGGCCCGGGAGTACGGCTTCGTCGACCAGGTCGTCTCGACGCTCGACGACGTCGCGCCGGCCGGCGGCCGACCCCTCGTGGGACTGGGCGTCGCGCGATGAGCACCTACACGATCCCGTACGTCGTCCAGCAGACGCCGCGGGGCGAGCGCACCGTGGACCTGTACTCACGGCTGCTCTCGGACCGCATCATCTACCTCGGCACGGAGATCGACGACGGAGTCGCCAACGCCGTCATCGCCCAGCTCCTGCACCTGGCCTCGGAAGCGCCGACGTCGCCGATCAACCTCTACATCAACTCCCCCGGTGGCTCGATCACCGCGATGCTCGCGATCTACGACGCGATGCAGTTCGTGGCCTCGCCGGTCGAGACGACCTGCGTCGGCCAGGCCGCGTGGACGGCCGCCGTGCTCCTCGCCGGCGGCGAGCCCGGCCACCGCCAGATGCTGCCGCACGCGCGCGTCGTCCTCCACCAGCCGGCGATGTCGCAGCGCGGCACCATCCCCGACCTCATCGTCGAAGCCGACGAGGTCGCGCGGATCCGCACGCTGCTCGAGGAGATCCTCGCCCACCACACCGGCCGCTCCGCCGAGCAGGTACGCGACGACACCGACCGCGACCTCGTCCTCCCCGGCCAGGCCGCCGTCGACTACGGGATCGCGGACACCGTGCTCGCCTCGCAGCTGCCGGCCGACCGCTGACGGTTTCTCCGGCCGGCCGGAGAAACCCGAACTGGGCGTACGGTGCACCACACGCCAAGTTCGGGGAACGTACGCCAAGCACCGCGGTTCAGGCGGCGAGGCAGAGGGCGCCGTACGGCGCGGGGGCCGAGGCGGCGCGGGTGCTGAGCTCGCGGACGGTGAGGTCGAGGGCGCCGGCGACGGCCGAGAGGATCTCCGAGGAGGGGTCCTTGAGGCCGCGCTCGACCTCGGAGAGGTACTGCGTCGAGACCCCGGCCCGCTCGGCGACGTCGGTCAGCCGCTCCTCGCGGACGAGCCGCTCGCGGCGCAGCTCGGCGCCGACGAGCTCGCGCCACAAAGGCTCGGTGGCCGGCCGCTCGCGCGGGTTCTCGTCACGACGTCGCAGCGGCAGCACCTCACCCATGCGGCCACGGTAGGCCGGGCACCCGGAAACCGTCGCGCCGTTCTGCTCTGGGCTGAACAACCTGCGCCCCGCGAGTCGTGTGCCCGAGAACGCGCTCCAGCGCTGCGTGAGGCACACGACCCGGAGGTGTCCCGACCGAGCCGAGGTCAGCGACCTCGCAGGAAGTGGCCGAAGTGCGGCACCGTGAACGCCACCCGGCCGCGTTCGCCGGAGTACACCAGGCCCTTCTTGATCAACCCGTCGCGCGCCGGCGACAGCGACTGCGGCTTGCGGCCGAGGTGCCGCGCGAGGTCGGCCGTGGTGACGGGGGCGTCGCCGCCCTCGGCCCCGAGGTCGGCCATGGCCGTCATGTAGTCGCGCTCGGCGGGCGTCGCCCGTTCGTACCGCACGCCGAAGAACCCCACGGCCAGCTCGGCCTCGGCGTCCGGCGCCGCGGTCAGCACGTCGTCGCGGGTGACGGGCGAGTCGGTGGCCACGTCCCAGGTGGCCTTGCCGTAGGACTGCACGAAGTACGGGTAGCCGCCGGTCAGCCGTTGCAGCTCGTCGAGGGCGTCGTCCTCGAAGTCCACGCCTTCTGAGTCCGCAGGCACCGAGAGCGCGCGCCGGCAGTCGGCGGGCGCCAGGCGGTCGACCACGACGTAGCGGAACAGCCGCTCGGCGTACGACTTCGACGCGGCCAGGGCCACGGGCAGGTGCGGCAACCCGGCGCCGACGAGCAGCAGCGGCGCCGACTGCTGGCTGATCTCGTGGCACGCGCCGCAGATCGCGGCCAGCTCGGCCGGTGCGATGTCCTGCATCTCGTCGACGAAGAGCGCGATGCCGACGCCCAGGTCCGCGCCCACCGCGGCGACGTCGGCGAACAGCTCGGTCAGGTCCAGCTCGAGGTCGCCGCTGTCGGCCCGGCCCTTGGCGGCGGGTACGTCGACCGGTGGCGTCCACCGCAAGCCCTTGCGGTCCTCCAGCGAGGTGCGCAACGCGAACGCCTTGACCACGCCGCCCACCTCGTCGACGCGGTCGGGGTCGCGATGGCGGTGGCTGACCTCGCGGATCGCCGCCGTCACCGCCTGGGCCACCGGGATCCGGATGCTCTGGTCGGGCCGGGCCTCGATCTTGCCGGTCCCCCACGCGCGCTGGACCGCCTGCGAGCGCAGGGCGTTGAGCAGCACGGTCTTGCCGACCCCGCGCAGCCCCGACAGCACCATGGAACGTTCGGGCCGTCCGGCGGCAACCCGTTCCAGGGTCACCGCAAACTGTTGCAGCTCACGGTCTCGTCCCGCGAGCTCCGGCGGGCGCTGGCCGGCGCCCGGGGCGTACGGATTCCTGATCGGGTCCACGTCAGGACCGTATCGGCGTGTCTAGGACGAACCGTAGATTGGTGCGCTCGCGCGCGTCGCACAGCCCGAAACGGAGCGAGGGCGGTCCTAGACCGCGTGGCGGCGGGTCAGCGCGGCGGCGTACGCACGGTCCAACCCGGTGCGCAGCGTCTCGATGAAGTCGGGCACGTCGTCCACCGCCAGCCGGAAGGTCCCGGCGCAGACGTTGTCCCGCCACATCGACAGCACGACGACGTCGGCCTCGGGGTGCCAGGACAGCCGGAGCGCACGCCCGTGGTCACGGGTGTCGAGGAAGACCGACCCCGTCTCGGGGAGGGGCCGCGCGGTGGCCATGCCTCATTCTGTCCCGCGCCGCCGACACAGGAAAGGGGTCGGCGTTCCGGCCTAGACTCGCGGCATGCCCGAGCTGCCCGAGGTGGAGGCGCTGGCCCTCGACCTCGAGGGCAGGCTCAAGGACCGCGCGATCGTCAAGGCGTACGTCGTCCAGATCAGCGCGCTCAAGACCTTCGACCCGCCGGTGTCCGCGCTCGAGGGCACCCTCGTGGAGAGCGTCACCCGCCACGGCAAGTTCCTCGACATCGAGACCTCGGGCCTGCACCTGATCCTGCACCTGGCCCGCGGCGGCTGGGTGCGCTGGCGCAACGAGCTGCCGTCGATCCCGCCGCGGCCCAACCAGAAGTCCGGCCTGGCGGTCCGCGTCATCCTCGACGACGAGTCCGGCTTCGACGTCACCGAGATGGGCACCAAGAAGCGGCTGGCGATGTACGTCGTCCGACAGCCGCTCGACGTCCCCGGCATCGCCAGCCTCGGCCCCGACCCCCTGGACGACGCGTTCACCATCGACGTGCTGAAAGCCATCCTCGAGAAGGCCGGCCGCGCACAGATCAAGGGCGTCCTCCGGTCGCAGGGCACGATCGCCGGCATCGGCAACGCCTACTCCGACGAGCTGCTGCACGCCGCCAAGATGTCGCCGTTCAAGCCCTCCAACAGCCTCAGCGACGTCGAGCTGAAGACGCTCTACGACGCGATCCGCACCGTCATCGGCGCCGCCGTCGAGCGCTCGCGCGGCCTGGCCGCCAGCGAGCTGAAGGGTGAGAAGAAGTCCAACCTCGCCGTGCACGGGCGCGCCGGCGAGAAGTGCCCGGTGTGCGGCGACACGGTCCGCGAGGTGTCCTTCGCCGACTCCTCGCTCCAGTACTGCCCCACCTGCCAGACCGGCGGCAAGCCGCTCGCCGACCGGCGGATGTCGCGGCTGCTGAAGTAGGTCAGTGGTTCCGAGGCTCGTCGCTGGCGCTCCTCACACCTCAACCACCGATGAGACCCAGACCGTCGGCCACGAGCAGCAGACCGAAGACCGCGAACAGCGCGGCGGCGCCGTACCGGATCGCCTTCTCGGGCAGGTGCTTGCCGAGCACGGCGCCGACGCCGATGGCGAGCGCGTCGGCGGCGACCATGCCGACGGTCGAGCCGAGCCAGGTGCCGAGCCAGCCCTCCTGGGTGGCGAGGGTGATGGTGGCGAGCATGGTCTTGTCGCCGAGCTCGGCCAGGAAGAACGCCGTGCCGACGGCCACGAGCGCCAGGCCGCGGCTGCGGCGGGCCTTCTCGGCCTCCTCCTCGGTCAGCTCGTCGCCGCGCAGGGTCCACAGCGCGAAGCCGAGGAACGCCAGGCCGGCGACCACCGCGATGGTGTCCTGGTTCTCGGCGAAGCGGTCGCCGATGAAGGCGCCGATGCCGACCGACACGAGGTGCACCAGCGCCGTGGCGACGGTGATGCCGATCAACACGTCGCGCGCGCGGTAGCGGGCCGCGAAGGTCATCGCCATCAGCTGGCTCTTGTCACCGAGCTCGGCGACGAAGATGACCGCGGTCGAGAGCAGGAACGCATACATCGGGGCTTCTTCTCCTCAACGCCCTGCTCGGGGCGAGAGCCGGACGAGAAACCTCAGTTGCTGGGCGAGGCGCCGTCGGAGGGCTGGATCGCCGGCATGCACTTGTCCTGGACGTACTGCCCGAGGACCTCCTGGTCCTTCTTCTCCGCGTCGGTCAGGTCGTCGGCGGCCTTGCTGACCTCCTCGGCGGTCGCGTCGTCCGGGAGCGCCTTGATCTTGTCGATCGCGACCTGGAGCGCGCGCTGCGCGGCGGCCGGCATGTCCGAGGGCGGGCCGATCTGCTCGAACTGGGTGGCCACGCTCTTGAGCAGCTTGAGCGCGTCGGCGTCGTTCGTACCCTGCGGCGCCTGCTGCACGATGCCGAGGATCACGTTGCAGAACGCGGTGACCTGCTGGGCCGAGTCGTCGGTCGACGGCGACGACGTGGCGTCGGTCGACTCCGAGGTCGAGCTGCTCGACGGCTCGTCGGACGCGGCCGTCGAGGACGAGTCGCCGCCACAGCCGGTCAGGACGAGCCCGAGCAGCATCGCGGGCACGGCAAGGAGGGACAGTCGCTTCACGCCGTCCACCATGCACGACGACACCAAGGTTTCCCCAAATCAGCGGGGCGACGAGAAGTGAGGGCCTCCTCACACGAAGGCGGCGGGCACCGCGGCCGCGATCGCCTCGGGCAGCCGGTCGAGATAGGTCCGGCGACCGATCTCCACGCACCCCAGCGAGGCCAGGTGCGGGGTGCGCCACTGCACGTCGAGGAGCCGGGCCTCACCCGGGGCGTCGCGCAGCAGGTCGACCAGCCCGACCAGGGCGACCTTGGAGGCGTCGGTCTCGCGGTGGAACATCGACTCCCCCGCGAAGAGGCCGCCGATCGAGACGCCGTACAGCCCGCCGGCCAGCCGTCCGTCGAGCCAGGCCTCCACCGAGTGGGCCCAGCCCAGACGGTGCAGCTCGACGTACGCCGCCCGGATGTCCGGGTCGATCCAGCCGGCGGGCCGGCGCGGGTCGGCGCAGGCGTCGACCACGGGGCCGAACGCCGCGTTCACCCGGATCTCGAAACGACGCAACGAGCGGCGCAGGGAGCGCGAGACCAGGAGCCCGTCCAGCGGCAGCACCCCGCGGCGTACGGGCGAGAACCACAGCATCGGGTCGCCGCGGCGGCCCGACGGCATGGGGAACAGGCCGCGGCGGTAGGCCTCGAGCAGGGTCCCGGGCAGGAGGTCGGCGCCCGCCGCGACGAGGTCGTCCTCCGGGTCGAACCGGCCCGGACCCGGGAAGCCCCACTGGCTCGGGGCGGGCTCGGTGCGCACGGGACCACCGTAGGTGCCCAGGAATGTCGCAGGGGCGCCACGTACGCTCCTGACATGGGTGCGTCATGGGTGTGAAGGAGACCGTGGGCCGGCAGCTGGCGCCGCGCGTGGCCGGACTCGCGCCCGGCCTGACCACGGCGTTCGTCCGCGAGGCGCTGAACCGCGCCATCCAGGGCATCGGACCGCTCCCGCCCGCGGCTCGCGCGGCCGACAAGCAGCTCGCCGAGCAGCGCGGTGACGTCGAGCGCGCCGTGCACGAGGTGATCGAGAACCACGTCCGGCTGGCCGGAGCCCAGGGGTTCGTGACGAACCTCGGCGGCCTGGTCACCGCAGCGCTCACCATCCCGGCGAACATCACCGGGCTCGCGCTCGTGCAGTGCCGGATGATCGCGGGCATCGCGCACCTGCGCGGCTACGACCTGGACGACCCGCGCGTCCGCAACGCCATCCTGGTGACCCTCCTCGGCGAGGACACCGTGACCGACCTGGTGAAGGCCAAGAAGGTGCCCGCGCCGCCGATGGCGCTGGCCACCGCGCCCGCGCACGACGCCGACATCGACCGGGTCGTCTCGGCCGTGGTCGCCTCCGACCTGATCACCCGCGTCGCCGGCAAGCGGCTGGCCACGACCATCGGCCGGCGGATCCCGCTCGTCGGCGGGGTGGTCGGCATGGGCGCCGACGGGTTCGCGACGTGGCGGGTCGGCCGCTACGCCGACCGCGAGCTCCTGCCCCGCGCGAAGCGGTAGACGCTCAACATCGCGCGCCCGAACGGGTTGTGGGCCAGGCCCTTGACGGCCTTCTCGCGCAGTCGGTACGACGGCCGCAGGTAGGACCGCGACAGTGCCGTCCGGGTCTCCTCCAGCTCGGTGCGCAGCCGCTCCTCCTCCGCCCGCATCCGGGCGTTGTCCATCAGCAGCGCCTTGATCGCGTCGACCGCGGCGCCGGCCACGTCGCGTTCGCGCGGCTTGTCCGGGTCGACGTACGGGTGCAGGCCGGCGTTGCCGCGCAGGTCGTGGAGGTCGCCGATGACGTCGTACCCTCGTCGCTCGATCGCCGCCGCGAACGCCGCCTCGCGCTCCTGGACCCAGCCCACCCGCTCGGGCGGGAGCGCCAGTCGGGGCGAGAGCACGCGTCGCGACAGCGTCTGGTGCGCGAGCAGCTCGCGGACCAGCGGGCGGTACTCGGCCGGGGGCAGCACCCGGTTGGCCGACCGGTTGATGCGCCGGATGAGCGCGGTCTCCGGGACGCCGAGGGAGGGGTTGGCGCGCTCGTCCTCGAGGACGAGGTCGATGCCCTCGAGCCCGAAGGCCTGGCTGAACCGCTTCCACAAGATGTCGGGCGCGCCGCCGGGCGAGGGGACGGTGACCAGGTGCACGCGCTCGGGCGGCAGCTCGGCGCCCCAGCGGTCCAGGATCTCGGGGATCTCCTGCACGCTCCAGAACCACGACGCGATCCGGCTGTTGCGCGACGGGTCGGTGATCCGGTCCAGGAACCGCCGGTAGCTCATGCCGCTGCGGTGCTTGACGTTCTCCTGCCACTCGGCCGGGATCTGACGCACCAGGTCGCGCACGGAGAGCACGAGGTGCACCTCGACGCCCCGGCCGCTCCGGTCGTGACCGAGGCTGTGCAGCGCGCGGCCGACCTGGGAGCGGGACGCGGCCGCGAGGATCTCGTGGCTGATCACCGCGGTGTCGCCGTGCCAGCCGCGGACCTGCTCGGCCAGCCGGTCCCAGGCCCCGACGGCCTCGCGCTCGAGGCCGCCCCACGGCAGCCGCATCAGGTCGAGGGCGGCCAGGAAGTGCGCGTCGAACCGGTCGGCGGCGTACAGGATCCCGTGCTCGCCCAGGGTGCGCTTGTTGCGGAAGAGCACGTCCTGGAGGTACGACGTGCCGGTCTTCGGGGTGCCGACGTGGAGGATGACCTTCCCAATCGTTGGCCTGGTCATGTGGTCCTCCCTTCGTCGAGCAGGACCCGGACCGCCAGGTCGAGCGTCGCGTCGGGGGACGGTGCGCGTCGCGGCCTCCTCGGCGGAGGTCC
Organism: uncultured Actinomycetota bacterium; assembly: GCA_963782035.1. GTDB lineage: Bacteria > Actinomycetota > Actinomycetes > Propionibacteriales > Nocardioidaceae > Nocardioides. The sequence continues at coordinate 131,391 of CAWAIW010000022.1, read as the reverse complement.
AGCGCGGCACCAGGGCGTCCAGGTCGCCGTGCACAGCGTAGCCAGCGCGCGTCAGTCGTCTGCGCATCCGCTCCGCGGCGGCCTCCAGCCAGTCGCGGTGCCTGGCGGGTACGACGAGAGCGCCGGCGCCGGGTACGTCGTCGGCGTGCCGGCGAACCAGGGGTCGCAGCCCGGAGTCCAGCAGGCGCTCGCCCTCATCAGGCAGCACCAGCAGGCTCAGCACCGAGCCGACCTTGCGGGCCAGCTCGCCCGCCTCCGCCGGCAGGTACGTCGGGGCGGCGAGGCGGCGGCGTTCGCCGGCCAGCCGGGGCACGGCGTCGGGGTCGAGCACCACGTGGACCCGCTCCTTGCCGACGCGACGCTCCCAGGCGCGGGCGACCGCGACCAGGTCCGCGCGCTGCGGGAGCTGCCCGCGCTCCTGGACCAGCCGCAGGAACTCCCGCCAGCTGCCGACGCCTTCGGCGAAGGCGCGCTGGGTCCACGCGTGCGCGGTCATGCTCGCCAGGTCGGTCCCCATCACCAGGATCCGTGGCTCGCGGCCGCCCGGGGCGCGGCCGCGGGCGGCGAGCTGCCCGCGCAGGTCGTCGGCGAGCTCGGGGTCGCCCACCACGCGGAAGCCGCGGCGCCACCGGGACGCTCGTGGCGTGTCGGCCGGCGCCGGGGGCGGGTCGTCGACCAGCCGGTCGGCCAGCACGCTGGCCGCGACGCGGACCAGCTCGCCGGCCGCGAGCGCGGCCGGGTCGACGGGGGCCGGGCCGAACTCCGAGCCAGGTCCGGCGCCGACGAGCTCGAGGTCCGGCCGGCCGCGCCCGGCCGCGCTGGCCTCCAGCACCTGGGTGGAGAGCCCCGCCCCGGGACGTCCGGCGAGGTTCAGCCGACGGAGCAGCTCGAGCTGCTGGGCACCGGGGAGGTACCGGCCCTGCGACTCACCCAGTGGATGGTGCTGCCCGGACCACTCCTGCCAGGGCGTCGTACCGCCGTCGCGCAGGTGGGCAACCCAGCCCCAGGCCCGGCGCTCCCCCATCATCTCTGGCCGGACCTCGGGTTCGGTGCCGATCAAGGCTTCTCGCGGAGCTGGCGGATCCGGGCGCCGATGGTGCGCCGTGGGTCCGGGCGCGACGCGGCCTCGCGGGTCATCGCCGACAGCGCGTCGACGGCGGCGGCCAGCACGGCCCGCGCCGGGACCTTGTCGGGGTTGACGAACGGCTCCCCCTCGACGAGCGGGACCGGCCGCAGGTCGTCGAGGTCGCCGATCACGTCGATGCCGCTGCCCTTGACCCACTCGATCCAGTGCTCGGTCTGCTCGTTGGCCCAGGCGTGCCGGCTGGGCGGCAGCCGCACCGGCTCGGAGTCGCGGTTGACCAGTCGGTCCTGCGCGAGGAGCTCGCGGATCAGCTCGTCGTACTCCTTCTCGCGACGGGTGGCCCGGTCCATCCGCCGGTTGAGCTGGCGGATCACCTGCGTCTCCGCGACGCCGAGGGAGGTGTTGAGGCGGTCGCTGTCGAGCGGCGCCCACGCCGGGTCGATGCCGAACGCCGTGCAGAAGCGGCGGAACAGCTCGCCCGGGTCGGCGCCGCGCTGCGGGACGGTGATCAGGTGGATGCGCTCGGCGGGCACGCCGCCGCTCCAGCTGGTCAGCACGCTGGGGAGGTCGAAGGCGCGGTAGAACCACGGGTGACCGTGCTCGACGCGGTTGAGGAAGCGGCGGTACGGCCACTTCCGCCCCTGCTTGATGCTCTCCTGCCAGGCGGCCGGCAGAGCCCGGGCGAGGTCGCGGGCGGAGTACGTGACGTGGACCTCGCACCCCTGGAGGTCCCGCATCGCCCGGGCGATCACGTCCGGCCGCGCCGGCGCGAGGATCTCGTGGCTGACGATGCTGGTGCCGCTCTTCCCCTGGAGCCGCTTGACCAGCTGCGGCCACGCGCCGTCCGCGTGGCCCTTCGTCCCGCCCCAGTCCTGGCCGAGCAGGTCCAGCGCCGCCCGGAACTGGAACAGCTCCGGCGACACCAGCGGGTTGCGCGTCGGGAAGTAGACGTCGTGGCGCTCCAGCGTCCGTACGTTGCGCGACAGCCGATGCTGCAGGTACGTCGTCCCCGTCTTCGGCGCACCGATGTGCAGGTGGACGACCCGGCTCATGGGGTGATTGTGGCAGGCCCTCTCGTCGGTCGAGGAGGGACGAAGTCCCGTCACGGGTCCCTGTACAGATCCGCGGTCCGGTCACCGGGCTTCGCGACCGTCGCCGCGCGACCTCCTCAACCAGCGAGCGCGCGGACGACAGCGGACGGGCTGGGTCTGCCGAGGTGGCCGGCGAGCCAGGTGCTCGTGGTGACGAGGGCGTCGAGGTCGACGCCGTGGTCGATGCCGAGGCCGGTGAGGAACCAGACCAGGTCCTCGGTGGCCAGGTTGCCGGTGGCGCTCTTGGCGTAGGGGCAGCCGCCGAGGCCGCCGGCGCTGGCGTCGAACGTGGTGATGCCGGCGAGCAGTGCGGCGAGGGTGTTGGCGAGCGCCTGGCCGTAGGTGTCGTGGAAGTGCATGGCCAGGTGCTCGGTGCCGAGGCCGGCCGCGACGAAGGCCTCCACCAGTGCGGTCACGTGGCCGGCGGTGCCGGTGCCGATGGTGTCGCCGATGCTCAGCTGCGAAGCACCGAGGTCGAAGAGGCGCTTGCCGACGTCGACGACCTGCTCGATCGGTACGGCGCCCTCCCACGGGTCGCCGAAGCACATCGAGACGTAGGCCCGCACGTCGATACCGGCGTCGCGCGCGCGGCGTACGGTCGGCTCGAACAGCGCGAACTGGCCGTCCAGCGTGCTGTTGAGGTTCTTCTCCGCGAACGTCGTGGTCGCGCTGCCGAAGATCGCGATGTGCCGGCAGCCGAGTTCCAAGGCGCGGTCGAGGCCACGCTCGTTGGGCACCAGGACGGGCAGGTCTCGGCCCCGGTCGCCGAGGAGCGTCATCAGCTCGGCCGCGTCCGCGAGCTGCGGGACCCACTTGGGGTGCACGAACGACGTCGCCTCGACGATCGGGAGGCCGGCGTCGAGAAGTCGGGTGATGAGCTCGGCCTTGACCTCGGTCGGGACGAGGGCGGACTCGTTCTGGAGCCCGTCCCGGGCGCCGACCTCGTAGATCCTCACGCGCTCCGGAAGGGTCGGGTCCGAGACGACCATCGGGAGCTCAACCATCCGACGCCTCCACGACGAACAGCGTGTCACCCAGGGCCACCTGGCCGCCGGTCGCGGCGTCGACGGCGGTGACGGTCCCGGCGAACGGCGCCTTGAGGGCCAGCTCCATCTTCATCGCCTCGACGACGCCGAGGACGTCGCCCTCGGTGACCACGTCGCCGACCGCGACCCGGACGTCGAGGACGGTGCCGGGCATCGGTGCGGTGACCGAGCCGTCGCCCGCGGCGGGACCGTGGTCGGCGAACACGTCGGCCCGCGCGAAGACGAACCGCTGCCCGTGGTGCGACACCTCCACCTGATCGTGGCGGACGACCGCGAGCGGGGTCGTCGCCGGCGGCGGACCGAGCGTGACGGGTTCGTCGAGGTCGATCACGATCGGAGCCGCGTCGGCGCTCAGCCGGAAGCCGTCCGAGGCGAACGGCCCGTCGACGGCGCGGTCGCGCTCGAAGACCGCCCACGCCGCGAGCTGCCGGGCGGCAGCTGGGTCGGGCGCGGGGACCTCGTGGTGGTCGAGCCACGCGGTGTCGATCGTGGCGGTGCGGAACTCGTCGCCGGCCACGAGCGCACGCAGGAAGCCGGCGTTGGTGGTGAGCCCCAGGATCACGGTGTCGTCCAGCGCGGCGACCAGTGCGCGCCGCGCCGCCTCACGGTCGGGGCCGTGCGCGATGACCTTGCCGAGCATCGGGTCGTACGCCGTGCTGACGACCTGTCCGCTCTCCAGGGCCTGGTCCACCCTGATGCTTTCGGCGGCCGAGCCGCCCCGAGGAACGAAGGGCGTGTCGGGGCCCGGCCAGCGCACCAGCGACGCCCGGCCCGCCTGGGGCAGGAAGCCGCCGAACGAGTCCTCGGCGTACACCCGGGCCTCGATCGCGTGGCCGTCGACACGGATGTCGTCCTGACCGAAGCGGAGCGGCTCGCCGGCGGCGATGTCGAGCTGGAGGTGGACGAGGTCCAGGCCGGTGATCGCCTCGGTGACGGGGTGCTCGACCTGGAGACGGGTGTTCATCTCCAGGAAGTAGGCCTCGTCGGTGCCCCCGACTCGCAGGGTCCAGGAGGAACTCGACGGTGCCGGCGTTGGTGTACCCGACCTCGCGCGCGAGAGCCACGGCACTCGACGTGACCAGGCGGCGTACGTCGTCGCTGATCGTGGGCGCCGGCGCCTCCTCGAGCACCTTCTGGTGCCGGCGCTGGGTCGAGCAGTCGCGCTCGTGGAGGTGCACGACGTTGCCGTGGTGGTCGGCCAGCACCTGCACCTCGATGTGGCGGCCGTGCTCGACGTACTTCTCGACCAGGATCGTGTCGTCGCCGAACGCCGACAGCGCCTCGCGCTTCGCGGCGGCGACGGCCTCGTCGAAGTCCTCGGCCCGGCGGACGATCCGCATGCCCTTGCCACCGCCACCGGCGGCGGCCTTCACCAGGACGGGGTAGGCGATCTCGGTGGTCGAGCCTGTCGAGACCCCGGTCGGCACGACCGGCACGCCCGCCTTGACCGCGACCTCGCGGGCGGCGTCCTTGCGGCCCATCGCGTCCATCACGGCGGCGGACGGACCCACCAGCCGGATCCCCGCAGCCTCCAGCGCGGCGGCGAAGGCGGAGCGCTCGGAGAGGAAGCCGTAACCCGGGTGTACGGCGTCGGCGCTCACTCTCTTGCGCGGCCCCCACGATCGCCTCGATGTCCAGGTAGCTGTCGACGCGCACCGCGACGTCGGCGGCCCGCACGTGCGGGGCGTCGTGGTCGATGTCGGTGTGGATCGCCACGCTGCGCCGGCCGGTCTCGCGGCAGGCCCGGATCACGCGCAGCGCGATCTCGCCGCGGTTGGCGATGAGGACGGTGTCGATGCTCATCGCGCTCACATCCGGAAAACGCCGTAGGACGGCGCCGGGATCGGGGCGTGGGACGCGACGGCCAGTCCCATGCCGAGGACGCGCCGGGTGTCGGCGGGGTCGATGACGCCGTCGTCCCAGAGCCGGGCGGTGGAGTAGTAAGGGGAACCCTGCGACTCGTACTGGTCGCGGATCGGCGCCTTGAACGCCTCGTCGTCCGGCCGGTCGGCGACGGTGGCGAGCACGGAGGCGGCCTGCTCGCCGCCCATCACCGAGATGCGGGCGTTGGGCCACATCCACAGGAAGCGCGGGTCGTACGCGCGGCCGCACATCCCGTAGTTGCCGGCGCCGAAGGAGCCACCGATGACGACGGTGAACTTCGGGACGACCGAGCAGGCGACCGCGGTGACCAGCTTGGCGCCGTCGCGGGCGATGCCGCGGTTCTCGTACTCCTTGCCGACCATGAACCCGGTGATGTTCTGCAGGAACACCAGCGGGATGCCGCGCTGGTTGCACAGCTCGATGAAGTGCGCGCCCTTGAGGGCCGACTCGCTGAAGAGGATCCCGTTGTTGGCGACGATCCCGACCTGGCGTCCCCAGATGTGCGCGAACCCGGTCACCAGCGTCTCGGCGTACAGCTGCTTGAACTCGTGGAACCGGCTGCCGTCGACGATCCGGCGGATGACCTCCCGGACGTCGTACGGCGTCCTCGTGTCGGCGGGGACGACGTCGGCGAGGGTTCCCGGGTCCTCGTGCGGCTCCTCGGGACTGGCGTTTGGGACCAAACGCCGTGTGAGAGCGCTTCCAACCTGGCGTTCGTGCCCAATGGCAGACGAATCCGGCAGGGTGCCGACGATCGACCGGACGATGGCCAGCGCGTGGGCGTCGTCCTCGGCGAGGTGGTCCACGACACCCGAGCGACGGGCGTGCACGTCGCCGCCGCCGAGCTCCTCGGCGGTCACGACCTCACCGGTCGCGGCCTTCACCAGCGGCGGGCCGCCGAGGAAGATCGTGCCCTGGTTCTTCACGATCACCGACTCGTCCGACATCGCCGGGACGTACGCGCCGCCGGCCGTGCACGAGCCCATCACCGAGGCGATCTGCGGGATCCCGCGGGCCGACAGGTTGGCCTGGTTGAAGAAGATCCGGCCGAAGTGCTCCTTGTCGGGGAAGACCTCGTCCTGCATCGGCAGGAACGCGCCGCCGGAGTCGACGAGGTAGATGCAGGGCAGGTGGTTCTCGGCCGCGACGGTCTGCGCACGGAGGTGCTTCTTGACCGTCATCGGGTAGTACGTGCCGCCCTTGACCGTCGCGTCGTTGGCCACGACCACGCACTCGCGGCCCTGGACCCGGCCGATGCCGGTGACGATGCTGGCGGCGGGCACGGCGTAGTCGTCGCCGTCCTTGCCGTACATCCCGAAGGCCGCCAGGGGGCTGAGCTCCAGGAACGGGCTTCCGGGGTCGAGCAGCCGGTCCACCCGGTCGCGGACCAGCAGCTTGCCGCGGTCGAGGTGCTTGCGCCGCGCGGACTCCGAGCCGCCCCGGCGCACGACCTCGGTGCGCTCACGCAGCTCGGCGACGAGGTCGGAGAGGTCACTCACGACAGCCAGGTTAACGTCCGTTAACCACAGGCGCTACCCTGACGCGTGGAACGCACGGTCGACCGGCGCAGCCAGATCCTCGACGTGGCCGCCGGGCTGTTCGCCGAGCGCGGCTTCCACGGCGTGTCGGTGGGCGACATCGGCAAGGCGGTGGGGGTCAGCGGCCCGGCGCTCTACAAGCACTTCGACTCCAAGGACGCCGTGCTCGCCGAGATGCTGGTCGCGATCAGCGAGCGGCTGCTCGCCGAGGGTCGGGACCGGGTCGCGCACGCCGACGGCGCGGACGCCGCCCTCGCGGCGCTGGTCGACTGGCACGTGGAGTTCGCTCTCGCGCAGCCGTCCCTCATCGTCGTCCAGGACCGCGACTGGCAGTCGCTGCCGACCGAGGCACGGGAGCGGGTGCGGTCGCTCCAGCGCGAGTACGTCGACCTGTGGGCCGACCAGCTGCGCCGCCGCGACCCCGGCCTGGTCATCGACCGCGCGCGGGCGATGGCGCACGCGGCGTTCGGGCTGATCAACTCCACGCCCCACAGCAGCCGGCTGCCCGAGGCGGCGATGCGCGACCTGCTCGCGCAGATGGCGTTGCGGTCACTCAGTTGACGAGCGACCGCAACGAAATCGCTCCCCAACTAGTCTTCTGAGTATGCGCTGGGACGCTCGGGGGACGATCGCGCTCCTCGCATCCGCGCTCGTGGGTGTCACCGCGGGCGCGATCGTGGGCGTGTCCTCGGGCACCGGCGGCCCCGGAGCCGCCGAACCGGGCGGGCCGAGCAGCCCCAGCACCTCCGGCGCCCCGGACGACCCCCTGGGACTCGGCATCCCCCTCGTGAACATCCAGTGCGACGGCAAGAAGATCCTGGTCGTCGGCTTCGGTGAGGCCGCCGACTCCGGCGAGCTGTCCAACGCCGTGTCGGCCAACGACGGGGCCAAGTACCTCGAGACCTCGAAGTCCTGCAACACCGTCTACGGCGACGAGGACCAGGTGCCGCCGACGTACGTCGTGTACCTCGGCCCCTTCGACACCATCAAGGACCCCTGCGCCGAGCAGATGACCCCCACGCACGCCCGCGACGCGGTCACCAACCTCAAGCCCGGCATCAAGGTGCACGTGCAGTGCCTCTGCGTGCTGGCCCCCGCGACCTTCCCGAGGCTCAAGCCGGGGATGCACGCCACGACGCGGGACGGCATCTACATCCGGGCGCTCCAGCAGCTGATGGCCGACATCGACCTCCTCCCCCAGTCCCGGGTCACCGGCCAGTACAACGCCAAGACGGCTCAGCGCATCGGCGAGTTCCAGACGCTCAACGCCATCACTCCCAAGACCCCGGAGTCCGTGGACGTCCAGACCTGGCTGGCCGTGCGCGACCGCGGCTGTGTGACGTACGACTTCTGAGCGCCGCGCGGTCCCGGCGAGTACCGCGATCAGGAGGACCTCACACCAGGTGCCCGACGTCGGCCTCGCCGGCGTCCAGCAGCTCGAGGATCCGACGGGCGCGGGCGGCCGCGTCGGCCGCGACCGCCACGTCGTCGGGCCGCTCGTCGCGGATCTCCTGGCGCTCGTGCAGCCGCGCCAGCAGGTCCTCGCGCGACAGGCCACGCAGGGCGAGCAGCACGAACGGGTCGGTGTCGGCGAGCCAGGCGACCTGGTACCCCACGGCCAGCGCGTGCGCGCACGGGTCCAGCCACGCGACGCACGTGCAGGAGGAGGAGAGCTCGCCGCCGTAGGGCAGCAGCTCGACTCCGGCCTCCTCGGCATGCTCGACCAGCGCGTGCGGCAGGTCGCCGGCCAGGAGCGCGGGCAGCCGGCCCGCCTCGGCCGCCACCGCCTCGACGAACGCCGCGCGCTCGGCCTCGCCGAGCACCGGCAGGTCGGTGCTCGACGACCAGAGCTCGTCGCCGTCCTCGACGGCCGCGAGGTACCGCCCCGCGGCGACCGAGATCGCCCCGACCGCACCGGTGCGGGCCAGGGTGCGGGCGGCGCGCAGCTCGGCCTCGCCGTACGCCGACTCCTCGCACGCGCGCACCCACGCCTTGCCCCACCACGTCGAGGCCCGCGCCGCGCCACGGCGGGGGCCGATGCGGGGATGGGTGGCCCGTGGGTCAGTCATGGGCCCGCAGCGTGACCAGGTCGCGCAGCTCGGCGTCCCCCAGCTCGGTCAGCGCGGTCTCCCCCCGCACGAGGACGGCGTCGGCCAGCGCGCGCTTGCGCGTGAGCAGCTCGGCGATGCGCTCCTCGATGGTGCCGCGGGTGACCATGCGGTGCACCTGGACCGGCTTGTCCTGGCCGATCCGGTAGGCCCGGTCGGTCGCCTGGTCCTCGACGGCGGGGTTCCACCAGCGGTCCACGTGGATGACGTGGTCGGCGCGGGTGAGGTTGAGCCCGGTGCCGCCGGCCTTGAGGGAGAGCAGGAAGACCGGTACGTCGCCGGCCTGGAAGCCCCGGACCATGGCGTCGCGGGCACGCACCGGTGTGCCGCCGTGGAGCAGCTGGTGGGCGATGCCGGCGCGGTCCAGGTGGGACTCCAGGAGCCGGGCCATCGCGACGTACTGGGTGAACACCAGCGCGGCACCGCCCTCGGCCAGGATCGTGGTGAGCAGCTCGTCGAGGAGGTCGAGCTTGTGGGACCGGCCGGTCAGACGCACCGCACCGGACTGCTTGAGGAACTGCGCCGGGTGGTTGCAGATCTGCTTGAGCCCGGTCAGCAGGGTCAGCACCAGACCACGGCGAGTGTCCTCGTCGGCGCGCTCGATGCGCTCCATGGTGTCCTTGACGAACGCCTCGTAGAGGACGGCCTGCTCCCGCGTCAGGCCCAGCGGGTGGTCGGTCTCGGTCTTGGGCGGCAGCTCCGGGGCGATGCCGGGATCGGACTTCTTGCGGCGCAGCACGAACGGGCTCACCAGGTCCGCGAACTGACGGGTCTTGGCCTCGTGGACCCCGGACTCGATCGGCGCGGCCCACACCTTGCGGAAGGCGTTGCGGCTGCCCAGCAGCCCGGGGATCGCCCAGTCGAGGATCGCCCACAGCTCGGTGAGGTTGTTCTCGACGGGTGTGCCGGTGAGCGCCACGCGCGCGGTGCCCGGGATGGCGCGCAGCGCGCGGGCCGTCGAGGAGGCGGGGTTCTTCACGTGCTGCGCCTCGTCGGCCACGACCAGCCCCCAGTCGACGTCCCGGAGCCGGGCCGCGTCGTGGTCGCCTGTGTGGTCAGCGCGGAGCGTGCCGTACGTCGTGAGCACGAAGCCGCCGTCGAGCCCGGCCAGCGACCGGGCCGACCCGTGGAAGCGCCGGACCGGGGTGCCGGGCGCGAACCGGGCGATCTCGGCCTCCCAGTTGCCCAGCAGGGAGGCCGGACAGACGACCAGCGTCGGCCGGGCCTCCCCGGGCGCGGACTCGAGCCGGTGCAGGTGCAGCGCGATGAGGGTGATGGTCTTGCCCAGCCCCATGTCGTCGGCCAGGCAGCAGCCGAGACCGAGGTCGGTGAGCTGGTCGAGCCAGGTGAGGCCGTGCCGCTGGTAGTCGCGCAGCGTCGCCCGCAGCCCGGCCGGCGCTGCGACGGGGTCACGGGTGGCGGCGTCGAGCAGTCGCTCGCGGACCCGGAGCAGGCTCGCCCCGACCACGACCTGTTCCTCGCCCTCCTCCACCTCCACCGTGCCGGTGAGCGCTGCGGCCACCGCCTGGACCGGTGTGATGCTGCGGATCAACCGCTTCTTGGCCTTGCGGGCGACGGCCGGGTCGACGACGGTCCACGCCCCGCGCAGCTTGAGGATCGGGCTCGCGGTCGCGGCGAGGGCCCGCATCTCGGCCTCGCTCAGCGGCTCGCCGTGGAGGGCGACCTGCCACTTGAAGGCGAACATCGCCTCGGGCCCGAAGAGCCCGGTCATGAGCGGGTTCTCGGGACCGGTGCCGGGCCCGTCGCGGTGCTCGAGGGTGGCGCGCGCCGTCAGGTCGCGACCCAGGCTGCGTGGCCACAGCACGTCGACGCCGATCCGGCGCAGTGCCCCGACGCCGTCCTCGAGCAGCGAGACCAGCTCGTCGGTGTCGAGCGTGATCTCGTCGGGCACGCGCAGCTCCAGCAGCCGGTCGAGCACCGGCCACGCCGACGCCGCCGCGCGCACGGCGATGGCGGCGTGCGTGCGGGCTCGCTCGCCGAACCCGTGGTCCTCCGACGTGCCGGTCCACAGCACGGCGGCGTCGCAGAGGTGCAGCGGGTCGAGCTCGTCGTGCACCTGGAGCACCAGCCGCACCGATCCCGCGACCAGCTCCTCCTCGTCGGCCTCGACGCGCAGCGAGATCGTGACCAGCGCGGGCAGGGACGCGGCCGTGCGCCGCGGTCGCGCCAGCTCGGCGTCCAGCCGGCGCCGGAAGGTGGTGGTCCGCCCAGTCTGTCGATCGGCCGGTCTCCCGCGCGGCAGCGCGTCGACCACCGCGGCGACCAGGTCGCGGACGGCGACCTCGGCGTCGGCCACGGGCCACCCGTCGCGCGCCGCCTCCTCGGCCAGCCGGCGTACGCGTTGCTCCTCCCCGGGCTCGAGCGGCCCGGGCAGCCAGCGGTCCTCGCCCGGCTCGAACCGTCCGGCCCCCACGAGCCGCAGCGCCAGCAGGGTGGCCTCGGCCAGCAGCGCCACCGTCGGGTGCGGACGGGGGTCGCGGCGGGCTCGCGCCAGCACGGGGAGCGCCTCGCGGATCGGGAGGGCGACGGTGCTGGCCCCGCCATGTCCAGCGTCGGTGAACTCCACGACCGCGGCACCCGGCGGGTCGGCCGCGCGCAGGGTCGCGGGGCCCGAGAACGGGACACTTCCCACCGAGGGGTTCACAGGGATGTCACGGACCTTTCACACGGGTGGTTTCGCCCAGGTCGATGAACTTGGGCGAAACCGATTGGTGGGGTGTCGGTCCCCGAACCTACGCTGGGCCGGTGACACAAGCCCCGGCCAACAGCGCCACCCCTGAGTACCCCGACCACATCGACGGGGCGGTCCTCAAGATCGCCGGCGTCGTCGTGCTCGGCGCGATCATGACGATCCTGGACATCACCGTCGTCAACGTCGCGCTGCCGACGTTCCAGACCGCCTTCACGAGCATCGACAACCCCCTCGCCTACTCCACGGTGGCGTGGACGGTCACGGGCTACACCCTCGCGCTCGCGACGGTCATCCCCCTGACCGGCTGGGCCGCCGACCGGTTCGGCACCAAGCGGCTCTACCTCGCCGCGATCGCGCTGTTCACCGTCGGCTCGGCGCTCTGCGCCGCGGCGTCCTCGATCGAGATGCTGATCACCTTCCGGGTGCTGCAGGGCCTCGGCGGCGGCATGCTGATGCCGCTCGGCATGACGATCATGACCCGCGCCGCCGGCCCGCACCGGATGGGACGCCTGATGGCGATCCTCGGCATCCCGATGCTGCTCGGCCCGATCCTCGGCCCGATCATCGGCGGCTGGCTGATCGAGCACGCCAGCTGGCACTGGATCTTCCTGATCAACCTCCCGCTCGGCATCGCGGCGATGGTCTACGCCTGGATCGTCCTGGAGAAGGACGCGCCGCAGCCGTCGGAGTCCTTCGACTTCCTCGGCATGGCCCTGATGTCGCCAGGCCTGGCTCTCTTCCTCTACGGCGTCTCCTCGATCCCGGGCGCCGCGAACGGCACCTACGGCTACACCCGCGTGTGGCTGACTGCGCTCGTCGGCCTGGCCCTGGTCGTCGCGTTCGTCTTCCACTCCTTCCGGCCCGCGCACCCGCTGCTCGACCTGCGGCTGTTCAAGAACCGCGAGCTCACGGTCTCGATCATCACGATGTTCCTGTTCGTGGCGGCGTTCTTCGGCGGCCTGCTGCTGGTGCCGACCTACTTCCAGCAGATCCGCGGTGAGTCGGCCCTGACGGCCGGCCTCCTCGTGGCACCGCAGGGCATCGGAGCGATGCTGACGATGCCGATCGCCGGCACGCTGAGCGACCGGCTCCCGGTCGGGCGGATCGTCCCGGTCGGGCTGGTCGTGATCATCATCGGCTTCTTCGGGCTCACCCAGGTCACGGCGGACACGTCCTACCCCCTCCTGATCGCCGAGCTGTTCGTGCTCGGTCTGGGCATGGGCGGCACGATGATGCCGCTGTTCACCACGGCGCTGAAGACGCTCAGGGCCCACGAGGTGGCCCGTGGCTCGACGCTGCTCAACATCAACCAGCAGATCGGCAGCTCGGTCGGCGTCGCGGTGATCTCGGTGATCCTCACCGCCCACCTCAACGCCTCGGACCTGGCCAAGCCCGCGATGGCGGCCACCCTCGACCCGAACCTCATCGACAAGGTCGGCGGGGCCGCGGCCGTGACGGCCGGTCTCCGGGACGCCGCGGCGGCGTTCGCCGACACGTTCTGGGTGGCCTGGGTCCTCGTCGCGCTGACGCTGGTCCCGGCCTTCTTCCTGCCGCGCAAGCGGGTCGAGGCGCCGGCCGGCGACGAGGCCACCGCGCCCCCCGTCGTCATGCACTAGCGACGCCGAGTCGGCGCTAGTTGCCGGCCCCGGTCACACGAGTCGGCGCCAGTTGCCGGCCCCGGTCACACGAGTCGGCGCCAGTTGCCGGCCCCGGTCACACGAGTCGGCGTCAGTTGCCCACCGCTGAAGGGCAACTGGCGCCGACTCGGCGTTTCAGCCGGTGGTGGCGAGAACGAGCGGGTGGACAGACGCCGCACCGGCCTGCCGGAGGGCGCGGGCGGCGAGGGTGAGCGTCCAGCCGGTGACGGCCTGGTCGTCGACGAGCAGCACGTCCGCGCCCTCGAGCGAGGGCGCGTCCGCGGCCGGCCGCCAGGCGAAGCGGCGGGTGACCGCGGCGACGCGCTGGGCGGAGTTCACCGCACCGCGGCCGGGCGGCACCGACGCGTCCACGATGGCGAAGGTGCCGACGACCGGCACCCTCAGGTAGCGCGACAGTCCGTCGGCCAGGTCGGCCCCCAGGGTCGGGTGGGTGGCCGACTCGACGACCACGATGGCCGACACGGACGGCTTCCAGTCCCCGAGCACCTCGAGGACGGCCCTCACCAGCGGCACGGGGACGGGGCCGTCCTCAGCGTCCGCGCGGAACAGCGCGCGCAGCGCGGCGCCGTGGCCGAGGTCGGTCAGCCGGGCGACGGCGCGGCCCTCCTCGGCGGCGTCGGTGATCTTTCCCTTGAGGTCCAGGCCGAACGTCGCCAGGCCGGTCGGCCACATCTTGCGCGGCGCGACCACGACGCCGGGTCGGGCGAGGCGCTCGGTGGCCGCGCTCATCGCGTCGTCCGAGATGGCGTCGGGGAGCATCAGGCCGCCGCAGTTGTCGCAGCGCCCACAGGGTGCGGGCGCCCCTCCGTCGACCGTGTCGTCGAGCTGCTCACGCAAGAAGGCCATCCGGCAGCGGTCGGTGGTGAGGTACTCCAGCATCGCCTGCTGCTCGCGCTCGCGGGCCTCGGCGACCCGGGCGTAGCGCTCCGCGTCGTAGGCCCACGGCTCGCCGGTCGCGGTCCAGCCGCCACCCACCCGACGCGCCGCACCGTCCACGTCGAGCACCTTGAGCATCGTCTCCAGGCGCGTGCGGCTGAGCTCGACCCGCGTCTCCAGGGCGGCCGTGGAGAGTGGCCGGCCTGCCTCGGCGAGGGCCTCCAGGGTCTGGCGGACCAGCTCCTCGCGCGGGAAGGCGAGGGAGGCGAAGTAGGCCCAGATGTCGCGGTCCTCGGTGGCCGGGAGCAGCACGACCGAGGCCTCGTCGACGCCGCGACCGGCGCGGCCGACCTGCTGGTAGTAGGCCACCGGCGACTGCGGGGCACCGAGGTTCACCACGAACCCGAGCGTCGCGTCGAAGCCCATCCCCAGGGCGCTGGTCGCGACCAGCGCCTTCACCTCGCCCGCCGCGAGCTGCTGCTCGAGCGCCTGGCGCTCGGTGGTGTCGGTCTGCCCGGAGTAGGCGTGCACGTCGTGGCCGCGCGAGCGCAGGTAGTCGGCCACCTCCTGCGTCGCGGCCACCGTCAGGCAGTAGACGATCCCCGATCCGGGCTGCTCGGCCAGGTGGTCGGCGAGCCAGGCCAGCCGCTGCTCGGCGGTCTTCAGCCGGACCACCCCGAGCCGCAGGGACTCGCGGTCGAGCGACCCACGCAGCACCAGGACATCGGTGCCGAGCTGCTCGGCCACGTCGGCGGTGACCCGGGCGTTGGCGGTGGCCGTCGTGGCGAGGACGGGTACGCCGTCGGGCAGGTCGCCGAGCAGCGTGCGGATCCGCCGGTAGTCGGGCCGGAAGTCGTGACCCCAGTCGGAGATGCAGTGCGCCTCGTCGACGACGAGGAGCCCGGTGGTGGCGGCCAGCCGCGGCAGCACCTCGTCTCGGAAGCCGGGGTTGTTGAGCCGCTCCGGCGAGACGAGCAGGACGTCGACCTCGCCGGCCCGGATCTGGTCCTGGATCGGCTCCCAGTCCTGCATGTTGGTGGAGTTGATCGTCACCGCCCGGATGCCGGCCCGCTCGGCCGCGGCGATCTGGTTGCGCATCAGCGCGAGCAGCGGCGAGACGATCACCGTCGGCCCGGCGCCCTCCTCGCGCAGCAGGAGGGTGGCCACGAAGTACACCGCCGACTTGCCCCACCCGGTCCGCTGCACGACGAGCGACCGGCGCTTGTCGACGGCCAGCGCGGAGATGGCGGCCCACTGGTCGTCGTACAGGACGACGTCGTCGCGGCCGACCAGCGCGCGGAGGTGCTCCTCGGCGCGCTCCCTCGTGGCGCTGGCGGTGGAGGTCGGCATGCCGACGTGTCTACCAGCAGGTGGTGACAGTCGCGGTTCGCCCTCCACAGGCCACCGCTGGTCGAGGAAGGCGCCCCGGCGCCTGTCACGGGACCCGGCGACCAGACCTCGGGCCGCTCACCGGGTCTCGTGACAGGACTTCGTCCTTCCTCGACCACGACGACGGGGCCTCGAGACAGGACCTCGTCCCTCCTCGACCAGCGATGGGGCAGGGTGGGCGGCATGCGGGTGTTCATCTCCGTGGACATGGAGGGCGTGGCCGGGATCGTCGACTGGGAGCAGTGCCGCGCGCCCGGGACGGCGTACGAGGAGGGCCGGCGGCTGCTCCTCGACGAGGTGAACGCCGCCATCGACGGCGCGACGGCCGGCGGTGCGACCGAGGTCCTGGTCAACGACGCGCACTCGGTGATGCGCAACCTGCCGCCGGGAGGGCTGCACGGCGCCGCGTCGTACCTGGCCGGCTCGCACAAGCCGCTCTACATGATGGAAGGGCTCGACGACTCCTTCGGCGCCGTGCTGTACGTCGGGTACCACGGCTCGATGGGCAGTGCCGGCGTGCTCTCGCACACCTACAACCCGAGGGCCGTCCACGAGGTACGTATCGACGGCACCGTCGCGGGCGAGTCCGGGCTCAACGCGCTGGTCGCGGCGGCGCACGGCGTCCCGGTCGTGCTGGTGACCGGCGACCAGACCGTCGGGCCCGAGGCCGAGCCGTTCTGCCCGGGCATCGAGGTGGTCGAGGTGAAGCGGGCAGTCACCCGGTTCGCGGCCGAGAGCCTGCACCCGGACCGGGCCTGCGAGCTGGTCCGGGCCGGTGCCGAGCGCGCGGTCGCGAGGGCCGCCGACCTCGCAGCCCCGTCGTTCGCGGACCCGGTCGTCGTCGAGGTCGACTGGCGGACCGCGGACCAGGCCGCGATGGCCGCGTGGGTCGGCGGCGAGGTCCACGGCCGTACGACGACGCTCACCGGCGGTGACCCGCTCGCGGTCTACCGGACGTTCGTCACGCAGGTGCTGCTCACGCGGGGGATCGCGGAGTAGGTCGCCTGTTCACTGCCGGGTCTCGTGACGGGACTTCGTCCCTCCTCGACCAACGGGTCTCACCAGATGCGGACGCGGTCCTCGGGGTCGAGCCACAGGCCGTCACCCTCGGCGGTCCCGAAGGCGGTGTGGAACTCGTCGAGGTTGCGCACGATGTTGGCGCGGAACTCCGGGGGGCTGTGCGGGTCGATCGTGAGGTACTGGAGGGCGGTCTCCTTGCGGCGCTTGGTGCGCCAGCAGTAGGCCCAGTTCGTGAAGAGGGTCTGGCTCTCCTCCTGGGTGACCTCGGCTCCGTCGGCGGCCCGGGCGATCGCGTAGGCCAGGTGGGCGATCGTCAGGCCGCCCAGGTCACCGATGTTCTCGCCGTTGGTGAGCGCGCCGTTGACGTGCTCGCCGGGGAGGGCGCGCGGCTCGAACCCGTCGTACTGCTCGATCAGCGCCTTCGCCTTCTTGTCGAAGGCCGCCTTGTCGTCGGCGGTCCACCAGTCCTGGAGGTTGCCGCGCGGGTCGTACTGCGACCCCTGGTCGTCGAAGCCGTGGCCGACCTCGTGGCCGATGACGCCGCCGATGCCGCCGTAGTTCTCGGCCGGCTCGGCGTCCGGGGCGAAGAACGGCTTCTGCAGGATGCCGGCCGGGAAGCAGATCTCGTTGGTGCCCGGGTTGTAGTAGGCGTTCACGGTCTGCGGCAGCATCAGCCACTCGTCGCGGTCGACCTCGGCGCCGACCTTGGCCAGCTGGCGGGCGGTCTCGAACGACGACGCCGCGGCCACGTTGCCGACCAGGTCGTCGCGGTAGAACTTCAGGGTGGAGTAGTCGCGCCACTTCACCGGGTAGCCGATCTTCGGCATGAAGGTGTCGAGCTTCTCGAACGCCTTCTGCTTGGTCTCCTCGCCCATCCACTCCAGGTCGGTGATCGAGCGCCGGTAGGCCTCGAGCAGGTTGGCGACCAGCTCGTCCATCATCGCCTTCGAGCTCGGCGGGAAGTGCCGCTCGGCGTACTCGCGGCCGACCGCCTCCCCGATCGAGCCCTCGACCAACGCGACGCCGCGCTTCCAGCGGGCCCGCAGCTCGGGCGTGCCGTTGAGGGTGCGGCCGAAGAAGTCGAAGTTCTCCTGCACGAAGTCCTCGGAGAGGTACGGCGCGGCGGCGCGCACGACCTTCGTGGCCATCCAGGCGCGCCAGTCCTCGATCGGCGTCTCGTCCAGGACGGTGGAGAGGTGCTCGAGGTACGACGGCTGGCGCACGCAGGTCTCGAACAGCGTGTCCGGCGTACCTCCCAGGTTGCGGATCCAGCCGTCCCAGTCGAAGCCGGGGCACAGGTCCTTCAGGTCCGCGTAGGTCTTCAGGTTGTAGGTCTTGATGACGTCGCGGGTGTCCGCACGCTCCCAGTGCCCCTCGGCCAGCCGCGTCTCGACCCGCAGCACCGCCGCGGCCGCGCCCGCCGGGTCGTCGAGACCGGCGAGGCCGAGCATGCGCTCGAGGTGCGCGACGTACTTCTCGCGCGTCTCGGCGAACTTCTCGTCCTGGTAGTAGCTCTTGTCGGGCAGGCCCAGCCCGCCCTGCCGGAAGTAGACGATGTTGCGCTCGGCGTCGCGGTCGTCGTTGTCGACGTACGACGCGAACAGTCCGCCGCCGCCACGCTTCTCGAAGTCGCCGAGGAACGCCGCGAGGTCCCGGACGTCGCGCAGGTCGGCCGCCGCCTCGAGCAGGGGCTGGACCGGCTTCACGCCGAGGGCGTTGACGCGCTCCTCGTCCATGAACGAGTGGTAGAGGTCCGCGATCTTCGCCGAGTCAGGGTCGTCACCGCCCGTCTCGGCCAGCTCCTCGATGATCGCCCGCACGTGGTGCTCGGCGGTGTCGGCCAGCTGCACGAAGGGTCCCCAGCTCGAGCGGTCCGAGGGGATGTCCTCGTCCTCGAGCCACCGGCCGTTGACGTGACCGAAGAGATCGTCCTGCGGGCGGATGTCGAGATTCATGCCCGCGCGGGCGTCGTCCAGGATGCTCACGTTGGCTGACGATAGCCCGCGGGTCTGCGCGTACGGCGGTCCGGGCACCTCTCACCGGACGCGGACGACCGACTTGCCCAGGGTGAGTCGGTCGTCCATGTCCTGGAGGGCCCGTCCGAAGCCGTCGAGGTCGTACGTCGCCCCGATCGGTGGCTCGATCGCGCCCTGCTCGATCAGCGGGACGAGGTCCGCCCACTGCTTCTGCATGTAGCCGGGGCGCACCATCGCGTAGCCACCCCAGCCGACGCCGCGCACGTCGACGTTGTTGAGCAGCAACCGGTTGACCCTCACCTCGGGGATGCCCTGGCCGGACGCGAAGCCGACGACCAGCAGACGCCCCTGCGGCGCCAGCACGCGCAGGGAGTCGGTGAAGGCGTCGCCGCCCACGACGTCGACCACGACGTCCACGCCGCGACCCTTCGTCAGCGCACCGACGGTGTCCTTGAAGCCGTCGAGGAGCACGGCGTCGTCGGCGCCGGCCGCCCGCGCGAACTCGCCCTTGGCCTCGGTGGAGGCCACCGCGACCACGCGGGCGCCGAGGCCCTTCGCGACCTGGATGCTCGCCGTGCCCACGCCCCCCGACGCCCCGTGCACCAGCACGGTCTCACCGTCGCGCAGACCTCCGCGCTCGACGAGGGCGAACAGCGCGGTCAGGTAGTTCATCGGCAGCGCGGCGCCCTGGTCGAAGGACATCCGGTCCGGCAGTGCGAACGTGGAGACAGAGGGGACGACTGCGCGCTCGGACGCACCGCCGTACGGCACCACGCCGGCGACCCGCTGCCCGGGCTCGAACCCCGGCCCGCTGACCACTGTGCCGGCGACGTCCACGCCGAGGGTGAACGGCGGCTCCGGCCGCATCTGGTACTGCCCCTTGCTCAGCAGCAGGTCCGGGAACGAGACGCCGACCGAGTGGACGTCGATGAGGACGTCGTGCTCGCCCGGGGTCGGTTCCTCGACGTCGCGGACCACGACGTCGGCGGGACCGGTGGGCGTGACGACCTGGGCGGCGCGCATGCGTCCGATCATCCCTCTCGTTGGTCGAGGAGGGCGCGCCAGCGCCCGTCACGAGACCTGGTGACCCGGCCTGGTGACACGGTCTGGTGACGCGGTCTCGTGACGGGACTTCGTCCCTCCTCGACCACCGGGAAGTCAGCCCGGGTTCACGATCCGGTTGGCCTCGAAGTGCATCGGGTCGGTGTAGCGCCAGGTCCCACCCCACGTGAAACCCCAGGACTCGAAGATCTGCACCACCGTGCGGTCCATCTCGCCGACGGTGCCGCGCTGGTTGCCGGGGACGTTGAGGTCGAGGGCCAGGCCGAAGGAGTGGTTGGACAGCTGGGTCGTGCCCGCGATGAACCGTGGGTAGTAGCACCCGGCGTACTCGCCGGGGTGGATCTTGTCGGCCAGCCCGCGCTCGATCACCTCGCGCAGCGCCGCCTCGAGCTGCGGGAAGATCAGCCTGTTGCAGGTGACCGCGCCCAGGATCGGCACGTACTTGGTGACGATGTGCTCCGCGACCCACGAGGACTCGGGCGCGATCCGGCCGCCGCCGATGACGGTGTAGTTGAAGATGCCGACGGCGCTGGCGACCGAGCCGACGAGGTACGCCGTCTGCTGGACCGAGGTGTCGAGGTCCGGGCCGAGGATCTGCACGGATGCCGCCTTGCCGGCGATCTTCTCCATCGGCTCGCGGACCGACTGCGGCGAGCGGAGAGGGTACGTCGCGACGACGAGCGCGTTGCCCGGCTTCATGCCGAGCGTCTCGCCGACATCCTGGTTGACCACCGCGTCGACCTGCGGGATCTGCGGGGCGTAGGCACCGATCCCCACCTTCGGGGCATCGCGACCGCTGCCGAGCCGAAGCAGCGTGGCTCTCTTCGCGATCCGGCCCTTCAGCGACGGCGACAGCGCCAGCTGCCCCAGGGCCACACGGTCCCATTCCTCCTGGAGCTCGGCGCTCTCCACCGGGGTGTAGTTGCGGTAGGTCGCCGGGTCGACGGCGGCGATGTTGATGGCGCGGTTCTCGATGCTCACCTGGGCCATCGACATCCGCTCGACGCTGCGCACACCTGGCAGCTTCGAGATCCGCTCGACGACGTCGTCGGAGAGGGTCTGCCGGCTGAACACCAGGATGTCCGCGGGACGGAGGGCTCCCCGGCGGGGCCCGACGCCGTCGTCCGGGTCGACCGCGGGCGACGTGTCAGCCGCCGTCGTGGCCGGTCCGGACGTCGTGCGCCGCGGCGGGTCGGCGGACTTGCTGGCGTCGCCTCCACAGGACACCAGGGTGGTCGCGAGCAGCAGCGCGGCCGCTGCGGCCGCAGCGCGGCTCCCTCCCCGGATCACCGCACCAGGGTAGGCGGGCGACCTCAGGCCCCGTCGCCGTTCACGGAGGCCTCCTCCAAGGAGGCCGGGATGGTCAGCCAGGACACGACGCCGCCGAGGATGAGCAGCACCGCGCAGATCATGGTGGCGGAGCGGAACGCGCCGTCGAACACCGCTGCATCGGCGTAGTCGTCGCCGCCGAGTCCGACGGCCACGGGCAGGGCGGCCACGGCGAGCAGGGACCCGGCGCGGGCGACGGCGTTGTTGATGCCGCTGGCGATGCCGGCGTTCTCGTCGGGCGCGGCGGCCAGCACGGTCGCGGTCAGCGGAGCCACCATCAGGGCGAGGCCGAGCCCGAAGACCGTCAGGCCCGGGAGTACGTCGAGCCAGTAGTTCACGTCCTCGCCGACCCTCAGCAGCAGGAACGACGACAGGCCCATCACGATCGGGCCGACGGTCATCGGGATGCGCGGGCCGATCCGCTGGCCGAGGGCTCCGCCGCGGGAGGCCAGGAACACCATGCAGATGGTGATCGGCAAGGTCGCCAGGCCGGCCTTCAGGGCGCCGTACCCGCCGACGGTCTGCAGCTCGAGGACCAGGAAGAACAGGACCGCGCCCAGGGCGGCGTACACGAGGAGCGTCATCGCGTTGGCGGCCGAGAACGTGCGGTCGCGGAACAGGGACAGACGCATCATCGGGTGGTCGCCGCGTCGCTCGACGGTGAGGAAGGCGAGGGCGGTGACCACGCCGACGACTCCCGCCCACGGGGCCAGCGCCCTGCCCCACTCGATGAGGGCGTAGGTGATGCCGCCCAGCGACACCGCGGCGAGCACGGCGCCACCGATGTCGAACTTGGCGGGCGCGGCCGGGTCGCGGGTCTCGGGGACCCAGCGCTGGGCGATCACGACGGTCAGGACGGCGACGGGCAGGTTGATGAGGAAGATCCAGCGCCAGCTCACGTACTCGACCAGGGCACCGCCCACGAACGGCCCGATGGCCGCCGCGACGCTGCCCATGCCCGACCACGAGCCGATGGCCCTCGCGCGGCTGTCCGGCTCGAAGGCCCCTTGGATCATGGCCAGGCTGCCCGGCGTCAGCATCGCGGCGCCGATGCCCTGGAGGATGCGCGCGACGATCAGCACGATCGCGCTGGGGGCGATCCCGCAGAGCAGAGACGCCGCCGCGAACCAGATGGTGCCGATCACGAAGATCCGCCGCCGGCCGTAGCGGTCCCCGAGCGAGCCGCCGAGCAGGATGAGGGCGGCCATCGTCAGCAGGTAGCCGTTGGAGATCCACTGCAGCTCGGCCAGGCTGGCGTCGAGGTCCTCGCCGATGGTGCGCAGCGCCACGTTGACGACGGTGCCGTCGAGGAGGGTCATCCCGGATCCCAGGACGGCGGCGGCGATGACGGCGCGCCCCGTGCGGGAGCCGAAGGCGACCTGGTCACTCATCGGGGGTGCTCACCGGGCCAGCCTAGATTGGGCCCATGGCGATCCTGCACGACGCGACCATCACCCCTGGCAAGCGTGACCTGATGGCGGCCTGGCTGCCGACCCGCTCGTGGTTCGACGGCGACCCGGACCGCAAGCCGGTCGGCTCGTTCCGCTTCGACGACCCGGTGGGCCAGGTCGGCATCGAGTTCTTCCTGCTCGGCGGCACGGACGGGCCGACCCTGCTGATCCCGATGACCTACCGCGACGGACCGCTGGACGGCGCCGAGGAGCACCTGATCGGCACCACCGACCACTCGGTGCTCGGCCCGCGCTGGGTGTACGACGCGTGCGGCGATCCGGTCGGCATGTCGGCGCTCGTGAGCGCGATCGTGACCGGTGGCCACGAGGCCGACCTGCGGATGGCCCGCGACGGTGTGGTGGTGCGTCTCGACCCGACCTGTCGCGTCGTCGGCAGCGGCACCGAGAGCGACGAGGTCTCCCTCGACGACGTGCGCGTGCTCGACTCCGGCGACCCGACCGTCGTCCGGGCCGGCGACCACGAGCTCGTCGTGGCCCGCGTCCTCGGACCCGGGGTCACCGGGTCCGAGACGCTGTCCGCCACCTGGGGTGGCGGGGAGCCCGTCGTCGTGGCCGCACTGCGCTGACGTGCCCGCCGGCCGCTGCGGGAGCAGTTGCTACGCGGTGAGGGCCTGCGCCGACAGCCAGGCGATGTCATCGGCGGTGGCCTCCGGGCTGGCCGACGGCTGCATCACGTGGCTCAGCACGACGCGCACGATCAGGTCGATGGCGGCGTCGAGGCGGGCGGCCGGCAGTGCGACGTCGTAGGCCGCCACCCGCGCCCGCACGACCTCCTTGGCCGTGCCGAGCAGCGGCTCGGCGTGCGTGGTGAGCAGGGGCAGCAGCTCGGTGTCCGCGCCGTGGGTGGCCGAGACGACGGCCTTGAGGAGCCGGTTGTCCTGGGCGAACTCCAGCACGCCGCGGCAGGCGCCGCGGATCGCGGCCACCAGGTCGTGGGGGTGGGCGTCGAACGCGCGGTCCACCTCACCCAGGAACGCCGCCAGCTCGTTGAGGATCATCTCCTCGGCCAGCCGGGGCTTGCTGCCGATCTCGTTGTAGACCGTCTGGCGGCTCACGCCGACGCGGTCCGCGAGCTTGGCCATCGTGATCGCCGCCCAGCCCGACTCCGTCGTCAGCTCGGCGGCCGCGGCGACGATCCGCTCGTGCGTGCTCACGGGACCCAGCCTAAGAGGGTCGTGTGCCTGAGAACGCGCCAGAGCGCGTCGTCAGGCACACGACCCGGAAGGCGGCCGTCAGGCCTGGGGCGCGAGGGCGAACTGCACCCGTCCGGCCTCGTCCACGGCGGCGTCGAGGATCTGGTCGTCGAGGGCCTGGGAGGCCGGGACGTCCAGGTAGATCTTGGCGCCGTCGGCCTCGACGGTCTGGTCCCCCGGCTGGGGCTCGGGGGCTGCGGTCACCATCAGGCCCTGCGCCGGGTCCTCGCTGGTGATGCGCAGGCCCGCGGTGTCGGAGTCCTGCTGGGCGGTGATGTCCTTGACGATCGTGCTGGCGTTCTCCGTGAGGGTGAGCATGCGGCTCTCTCCTTCGTCGATTGCTGGCAGAAGCCATCCACCCTTCCCGGCCTGCCGCCCGGATGCAAACCGGGGTCAGGCGCGGGCGGGCTCCACCGGCACGAAGTCGACCTTGTCCCGTACGCCGCAGTCCGGGCAGCACCAGGAGTCGGGGATGTCGGCCCACGCGGTGCCGGCCGCGAAGCCCTCGCGCTCGTCGCCGGTCACCACGTCGTAGGTGTAGCCGCAGCCGGGGCAGCGGGCCGCGAGGACCTCATCGTTGGTCGAGGAAGGCGCGCTAGCGCCTGTCACGAGACCTCCGGGGTTTCGTGACGGGCCCTGACGGCCCTCCTCAACCACCGGATAGCGCTTCAGGATCCGCTCCCGCTTGCGCGGGCTGAGGTTCGCCCGCGACAGATCCCCCTCGAAGTGGCGCAGGACGCGGGGGTCCATCACCCGGCGCCAGACGGCCGGCACGATGGCGAGCACGATCATCCCGGCGTACCCCGTGGGCAGCACCGGGCTCTCCTGGTAGTCGCGCAGCGTCTGGTAGCGCCGGGTCGGGTTGGCGTGGTGGTCGCTGTGGCGCTGCAGGTGGTAGAGCAACACGTTGGTGGCGATGTTGTTGGAGTTCCAGGAGTGGGAGGGGTCGACCCGCTCGTAGCGCTGCCGCTCACCGACCCCGACCTTCTGGCGGAGCATCCCGTAGTGCTCCATGTAGTTGACGACCTCGAGGAGCGAGAGACCGACGACGGCCTGGATCAGCAGGTACGGCGTGATGCCGACGCCCAGCCAGGCGATCAGGCCGCCCCACAGCGCGGCCGACATCAGCCAGGCGTTCAGCACGTCGTTGGACAGGCGGAACGGGTGCTGCTTGCGGCGGGCGATGCGCTTCTTCTCGAGGTTCCACGCCGACCGCAACGAGCCGAGGACCGTGCGCGGCCAGAACTGGTAGAAGCTCTCCCCGACCCTGGCCGACGCGGGGTCCTCGGGCGTCGCGACGCGGACGTGGTGGCCGCGGTTGTGCTCGATGTAGAAGTGCCCGTAGAAGCTCTGGGCCAGCGCGATCTTGGAGAGCCAGCGCTCGTTGGCCTCCTTCTTGTGGCCGAGCTCGTGGGCGGTGTTGATGCCGATGCCGCCGATGCAGCCGATGGAGACCGCCAGGCCGATCTTGTCCACCGTCGACAGGTCAGCCCCGAGCCCGTCTGGCCGGGCCACGAGGTACATCGCGGCGACGAACCCGACGTACTGGATCGGCAGGAACAGGTAGGTGATCCACCGGTAGTAGCGGTCCTGCTCCAGCGCCTCGATCACGTCGTCGGGCGGGTTGGAGCGGTCCAGGCCGGCCACCAGGTCGATCGCCGGCACGACGACCAGGATCACGATCGGGCCGATCCAGAACCACACGCCCCAGCCGGTGAGGGACCACATCCCGAAGCCGACGAAGGCCAGCGACGGCACCACCAGGCCGATCAGCCAGAGGTAGCGCTTGCTGTCCGTCCACCGATCGGTGGACCCGGGCGAGACCGTGCCGCTCACTGCCATCTCCCGATGGTTTACAAATGATGCTCTTTTGTCAACCCATCTGCGCCAGTCGCCCGGCGAGCTCGGCCAGCTCGACCGCTCCCGGCACGCCGCGCGAGGCCAGCTCGGCGGCGCGCTGCTGGACGTCGTACGCGCTGGCCGTCGGCTCGCGCTCCGCTCCGTAGCCCTTGGCCACCTGCGCCAGGTCCGCGACCGCGGTCGCGAGCTGGAGCGAGTCGGACATCGGCGTCTCGGGGTCGGCGGCGTACACGGAGGCGGTCGCCAGGCCGGGCGCGTCGGTGCCCGGCGTCTTCCAGAGCACCTTCGCCGTGCCGATCCGCTCTCCCGGCACGACACCCGGGGCGAGCCGCACCTCGTACAGGGCGGAGGCGTGGTGCCCGGCGCCGAGCTCGCCGGCGTCCGCGCCGAGATCCTCGAAGGAGTCGTCGTCCATGGCGCGGTTCTCGTAACCGACGAGGCGGTACGACGTCACCAGCTCGGGATCGAGCTCGACCTGCGTGCGGGCGTCGTCGGCGACCGGTGCGAGCAGGCTGGTCAGCTCGTCGACGTAGACCTTCTGGGCCTCCTCGTAGGTGTCGACGTAGCGGTAGAACCCGTCGCCCTGGTCGGCGAGCTGCTCCATGAGGTGGTCGTTGTAGTTGCCCATGCCGTAGCCGACGGTGACCAGGTGGATGCCGTTGCGGCCCTCCTCGGCGATCCGGGCGGCGATGCTCTCCGGGCCGGTGATGCCGACGTTGGCGACACCGTCCGAGCACAGCACCACGACGTTGATGCCACCCGGGCGGTAGGCCTCCCGGGCCTGCTCGTAGCCCAGCGACAGCCCGCCCGCGACGTCCGTGCCGCCGCGCGGAGTCAGGCTCGCCAGGGCGCCCATGATGGTCTCGCGGTCCTCCGCAGGGGTCGGGGGCACCACCAGATCGACCTGGTCGTCGAAGCCGACGACCGAGATCGTGTCGTCGGGACGCAGGCTCTGGGTCAGCAGGTCGAGCGAGTCCCTGACGAGTCCCGACCGGTTGCCCATCGCCATCGAGCCGGAGCGGTCGACGACGAGCGTGAGGTTGACCGAAGGCCGCCCCTCGGCGGCGATCTCACGGGCGGTGACCGCGACCCGCACGACCTGGCTGGCCGGGTCACCGGTGGCACGAAGCCCCGACTCGGCGCGGACAGCCAGTGCGGCCTCGGTCGGCGCCGGGTCGCCGTAGTCGAAGGCGTTCACCCATTCCTCGGCGCGCACCGAGTCGGCCGGCGGACGCTGACCCTGGGCGACCATGGCCTGCGCCACACGGTACGACCCGTCGTCCACGTCCAGCGCGAACGTCGAACGGGAGTCGGTCGCGGTGTCGACGGACCCGCTCACGCCCTCGTCCTGGAAGGTGTTGCCTCCTGCGTCGGCCTGGGGGGCGTACGTCGCGCCGCCGGCCGACGGCGACACCGCGTCGTTCTCCTCGGCACCACCGCCGCACGCGGTCAGGGCGAGGGCGCTCGCCGTCACGATCGGGATCCAGGCGTATCGCAGTGGTGTCCTCATGTCGCGTGGACGGGGCTTTGCCGGGTGCCGTTCCCCGAATCAGGTGTCGCGACCCGATCGTGACCCTTTCGTCACCCCCAGGTGACCGGCGCTCCCCGCCACGGGACGAGGGCACCGTCGTTCGGTCCGTCCTCCACGTCGAGCTCGTCGGAGCGGTTCCAGAGGGTCAGGTAGACCGCGACGGCCGGGCCGCGGAGGAGTACGTCGGCGCGGTCGGCCAGCTCCTCGCTCGGCCCGGTCGTCACGACGGCCGGGCGTTCGCTGGTCTCCACCAGCCATCCGGTCGGACTCTCGTCAGCCAGGACCGCGATCGCCTGGGGCTCGGCCGACCGGAGCCGGCTCTTGCTCCGGGTCATGAACCCGGCCAGCAGCTCATCGACCCCGTCCAGCGCGACGGCCGGGTCGATCCAGGTGTCGGCCGCGCGCGGGTACCGGCCGAGCGACGCCGCCAGCGCGTCGACCGCGTGGATCGTCGTCTCGTGGCACTGGCGGCGGGCCCAGAAGTCCAGCGGTCCGGGCGCGTCGTTGAGGAAGACGACCGTGTGCACGTCCTCGGGCGCCTCGCTGATCGCGCGCACCAGGTCGATGGCGCCGTCCCGCAACCAGTCGACCGGGTCCGGGCTGCGTCGCCCGGCCCGCTCGGTGGCGTCCACCTCGATGCTGCGACCCCGCAGGTTGGCCGCCGCCCAGCGGTGCACCATCCCCTGGTGGCCGATGAGGCGGCGGACGGTCCAGTCCGGACACGTCGGCACGTCCGCCTCCAGCCCGGCGCTCCCGGCGTGCCGCGCGAACGCCTGGAGCGCGAGGCGCAGGCCGTCCAGGTGCTGCGCGCGGGTCAGGGAGGTGGGCACGCCGCGAACGATCTCACGCTCCTCGGCGTCCTGGCGCGTGAGTTGTCCACAGCCCCGCCGAACTCAACGATTCGTCTGCGACCGCCAGCGAAGGATTCGACAGGGAACCGCAGACGAATCGCGGTGGGCGGGAGCGCTCAGGGGGCGACGAGCGGCTTGCTGTCCGGCCGGAACTCGGCCGTGGTGCAGACCTCCGCCTTCAGCGGCAGCCGCCACGTGTGCCGCAGGCTGGGCACGCGGAGGGTCACGAGGGTGGCCGAGGCCTCCTGGCAGTCGGCCGCC
This sequence comes from uncultured Actinomycetota bacterium, assembly GCA_963782035.1. GTDB lineage: Bacteria > Actinomycetota > Actinomycetes > Propionibacteriales > Nocardioidaceae > Nocardioides. The sequence continues at coordinate 103,449 of CAWAIW010000022.1, read as the reverse complement.
GGCACGGGACCAGGGTCGGTCCAGTGGACGACCGCCTTCGCCGTCTCGCCGGGGTCGAGGGTCACCAGGCCGCTGCCGCCGCTCACCGCACCGGAGGTTCCGAGCACGCCGTCGAAGTCGCGGAAGGCGGCCTGGGTGGCGATCCCGGCCGAGCAGGCGTCGTCGCCGACGTTGGTCAGCCGGACGGTGAGGAACCGGCTGCCCGCGGCGCCCTCGAGGCGTCCCTTGACGACGTACAGGTGGCCGGGGGTGCACATGTCGGTGGTCGCGGCGGACCCCGCAGCGGGGGTGACGGCGACGACGATGCCGGCGAGAGCGAACCCGGTCGCGACGGCGGCGAGGGTCCGGGGGGAACGAGCGGTCATGGGTGGTGCCTCCTCTGCGGGGCCTCGTGGGCGGCCCTTCCAGTGTGACGTCGAGCCAGTTGCTTCGGTTGTGGCCGTGCGCAAGATTGGCACGGTGGACCAACTTCCCTTCGGCATCGACTTCGGCGGCTCCGGCATCAAGGGAGCGCCCGTGGACCTCGAGGCCGGCGACTTCGCCGCCGACCGCGTGCGCATCAAGACCCCGAAGCCGTCGACGCCCGACGCCGTCGCCGAGGTGCTCAAGGAGCTGCTCGGCAGCTTCGACGACTCCACCGGCTCGGTCGGCGTCACCGTGCCCGCCGTGGTCCGGCACGGCGTGGTCAGCTCGGCGGCCAACATCGACAAGGCGTGGATCGGCACCGACGCCGACGCGGTGTTCACCAAGGCCACCGGCCGCGACGTGCACATCGTCAACGACGCCGATGCGGCCGGCCTCGCGGAGGTCCGGTACGGCGCCGCGAAGGGCCACGACGGCCTGGTCATCGTGACCACGCTGGGCACCGGCATCGGGTCGGCGATCGTGTACGACGGGGTGCTGGTGCCCAACTCCGAGCTCGGCCACCTCGAGATCGACGGCCACGACGCCGAGAAGCGGGCGGCCAGCTCGATCAAGGAGGAAGAGGGGCTCACCTACCCCGAGTGGGCCAAGCGGCTGACCGTCTACTACCGCACCCTGGAGAAGCTGTTCTCCCCCGACCTCTTCGTGGTCGGCGGCGGCGTCAGCAAGGACTCCGACCAGTTCCTGCACCTGATCGACATCGACACCGAGATCGTCCCCGCCAAGCTGCAGAACCGGGCCGGCATCGTCGGAGCCGCGCTGTGGGCGGCCGAGGCGTCAGACGAGCACTAGTCCGCGAGCTGCTTCTCGACGTCCTCGGTGAGCTCCTCCGGGGTCGTCTTCGGGCCGAAGCGCGCCACGACGTTGCCCTGGCGGTCGAGCAGGAACTTGGTGAAGTTCCAGTCGATGTCCGCGCCGCGCGGGCCGGCCTGCTCGCTCTTGAGCCAGGTGTACAGCGGGTGCTCGCCCTCGCCGTTGACCTCGAGCTTGGCGAACATCGGGAAGGTGACGCCGTACGACGTCTCGCAGAACTCCGCGATCTCCGTCTCCGTGCCCGGCTCCTGGCCGCCGAACTGGTCGCACGGGAACCCGAGCACGGCCAGGCCCTCGGCGGCGTGCTCGTCGTAGAGCCGCTGGAGGCCGGCGTACTGGGGGGTCATGCCGCACTGCGAGGCGGTGTTGACGACGAGCACGACCTTGCCGTCGTACGCCGCGAGGTCGACGTCGACGCCGTCGATGTCCTGGGCGTGGAAGCTCCCGAGTGTCTGGGTCACGCCTCCGAGTCTGCCACCCTCATGGGCTCGCTCCGCTCGGTCCAAGTCACGACGGCGCGCCCGACGGACCACGGATGGCCGCGGCCACGGCCTTGGGCACCGCCGGGTTGAAGACGCTCGGGATGATGAAGTTGGGGTTGATCTCCTCGTCGGTGACGACGTGGGCGATGGCGTCGGCCGCGCGCAGCAGCATGTCGAGGGTGATCTCCTTCGCGCGGGCGTCGAGGAGGCCCCGGAAGACGCCCGGGAACGCCAGCACGTTGTTGATCTGGTTGGGGTAGTCGCTGCGGCCGCTGGCGACGACGGCGGCGTACTTGTCGGCCTCGGCGGGGTCGACCTCGGGGTCGGGGTTCGCGAGGGCGAAGACGACGGCGTCGGGTGCCATCTCCTTGATCCACTCGGCGTTCAGGACGTTCGGCGCGCTGACGCCGACGAACACGTCGGCCTGCTGGAGACCGGCCCGGAGGTCGCCACGTACCTTCCGCGGGTTGGTACGCGCGGCCAGGCCGGCCTTGGCCAGCGGCAGGTCGGTGTCGTCGGAGGAGAGGCAGCCCTCGCGGTCCCACACCACGATGTCGGTGATGCCCGCGGCGATCATCAGGGTGACGATCGCCGAGCCCGCGGCGCCGGCGCCGGCGACGACGACGTGGACGTCCTCCTGCTTCTTGCCGACCACCCGGAGTGCGTTGGTCAGCGCGGCCATCACCACGATCGCCGTGCCGTGCTGGTCGTCGTGGAACACCGGGATGTCCAGGCTCGCGCGCAGCCGGGCCTCGATCTCGAAGCAGCGCGGAGCCGCGATGTCCTCCAGGTTGATGCCCCCGAAGCCCGGCGCGATCATCTCGACCGCCTTGACGATCTCGTCGGTGTCCTGGCTGGCCAGGCAGATCGGCCACGCGTCGATGTTCGCGAACCGCTTGAACAGCGCGGCCTTCCCCTCCATCACCGGCAGCGCGGCACCCGGGCCGATGTTGCCGAGGCCGAGGACCGCCGAGCCGTCGGTCACGACCGCCACGGTGTTGCCCTTGATGGTCAGCCGCGAGATGTCCTCGGGATGTTCGTACAGCGCCATGCTCACCCGCCCCACGCCCGGCGTGTAGGCCATCGACAGGTCGTCGCGGGTGCGCAGCGGCACCTTGGACGTGACCTCGATCTTGCCGCCGAGGTGCAGCAGGAAGGTCCGGTCGCTGACCTTGTAGACCTCGACCCCCTCGACCTCCTTGACGCACGCGACCACCCGCTCGGAGTGGTCGGCATCCGCGGCGCTGCACGTCACGTCGACGACCAGCCGGTCGTGGCTGGAGTCCGCGACGTCGATGGCCGTCACGATGCCGCCCGCCCCGGCGATCGCCGTCGCGACCTTGCCCACCACGCCGTGGTCCGGGGCGGTGTGCAACCGCATGGTGATCGAGTACGACGACGCGGTGGCGGACATGCTGGCAGCCTGTCCCGCTTCGCCGGTTACGGGCAAGTAGCGGTCGTTCTGGTCGAGCGGAGGGCGCTCAGCAGGAGGACGAGAGCGGCGAGCTGGGCGACCCCGACGACGAGCACGATCGGGAGGCGGCCGTGGGCGTAGAGCCACCCCGCGACGCCACCGCCGGCCAGGGCGGCGACCCCCTGGACGGCCGCGAACGCGCCGTACGCCGTGCCCAGCCGCGCGCGCGGCACGGTCTCGGCGACGAGGGCCTTCACGGTCGAGTCGAGGATGCCGGTCGCCAGGCCCCACACCAGGATCCCGGCGACGGCCACCGCCAGGGACGAGGAGAAGGCCAGGAACGGCACCAGCGCCACGAGCGGCGGCAGGACGAGCAGGGTGCGGCCGCCGACCCGGTCGAAGACGAAGCCGGTCGCCAGCGCGGAGACGGCCTCGACGCCCATCGCGGCGGCGTACACGACCGGCACCCAGGCCACGTCGAGCAGCCCGTCGTCGACGAGGTGGAAGGACAGCACGCCGAACGTCAGCAGACCGAACGTCGCCAGCGCGCAGGACACGGTCAGCAGGTGGAAGGCCCGCGGCAACGGCCCGTCCGGTACGTCGTCCACGTCCGGCCGAGGACCCGGTGCCGTCAGCGCCACCCGGAGCCGCAGGAGCAGCACCATCGCCAGCACGCCGGGCACGGCCAGCACCGCGAACCCCGGCCACGTCACCCCGGTGATCGCGAGCATGCCGGCGACGACGAGCGGGCCGGCGAACGCGCCGACCTGGTCGAGGGCCTTGTGCACGGCGAAGCCGCGGCCTCGGCCGAGTGTGCGTGCCGCGTCCGCGAGCAGCACGGACTTGGAGGGCGAGCGCACCGCCTTGCCCGACCGCTCGAGGATCACCAGCGTGGAGGCGAGCACCAGACCGGCCCCACCCACGAACGGCGCGACGGCCAGCAGGGGCACGCAGACGACCGTCATCGCGTAGCCCGCCACGGTCCACGACCAGTACCGCCCCGACCGGTCCGCCAGCGGGCCCGAGAACAACCGGAAGCCGAGGGCCGCGGCCTCCCCGGCGCCGGTCACCAGGCCGACGACGAGGGCGGAGGCGCCGAGCGAGGCGAGGTACGGGCCGGTCACCGACCGGGCGCCCTCGTAGACCATGTCGGCGGCGAGGCTGACGACCCCGAACCACGCGACCACCCGCCAGGCGGTCATCGGCGGGGGCTTCACCCGACCAACATCCCCCAGGCGCGGCCGCGCGATCCGACCTCGACGTGGTTGTCGTAGCCGTTGAGGCGGATCTCGACGACCCGGTCGTCCAGCGCGAACGTGACCGAGGACCCCTCGACCGCGGAGACCGGTCCGACGACGTCGTACATGTCGCCGGAGTCCTTGGTCAGCGCGTTCGGCTCCTCGTCGTCGACGGCCTCGACGTCGCGCATGGCCAGCAGCTTGAGGGGCGGCCGGCGGCGGCCGACCCTGACCCACCAGAGCCCCACGAGGAGGACGACCAGGTCGCCGACGATCGTGAAGATCCACGGCGAGCGGCTGTAGATCTCGCCCTCGACGTGGTGACGGCGCGGCTCGTCCTCGAGCACGCGCACGCTGACCTGCTGCGTCGAGCGGGCCTTGTCGTACGTCGCCTTCTCGACGACGGCGGCGTACCGCTCCTGCTCCGGGTCGACGTCCTTCGGCAGCCGGAAGGCCACCAGGTACCGCCCGTCGTCGTCGACCGCCTGGGCCACCGCCGCCTGCACGTCGACGCCGTCGCGCTCGATGCGGGACCGGGTCAGCAGGGTGTTCACCAGCGGGAAGGTGAGCACGAACAGCATCACGAAGACGAACAGCAGCCGGCGGGTGCGTCCGTTCCAGGGGATCGAGGGCATCAGAAGCCGCACACCTCTCCGGCGTAGGCGAACGCGTCGTTGGTCAGGGCCGGGCTCATCGCCAGCCGCACCTGGGCGGGCCCCTTCTCTGAACCGTCGCCGACCGTCACGTTGACGAAGAACGTCGTGCCGCCGGTCGCGGAGCCGAACGCGTGGATGTCGCAGCGCGCGGGCTTGGCCCGCAGCTCCATCGTGACCGGGTCGCCGGCGCCCGCGACGTCCTGCCCGATCGTCCAGAACTCGCCCTCGGCCGAGGTGTAGAGCGGCGTGCCCGTGGCGGTGTCGACGGTGTAGGAGCCGGCCCGGCCGGTCGGGGTGGCGGTGAGCTGGAACAGGGCGATCGCCTTCTTGCCGGACCCCTGGACCTCGATCCCGGTCCAGGTCAGCGGGGCGATCCGGTCGATCGCCAGCTCCGCGCACCGCTCCTTGGCCCAGCGACCGGTCACGTGAGTCTCGTCCTCGACGGGCACGGTGATCTCGTCGGCGCCGTAGTCGACGGTCACCGTCGCGCCGTCGCCGATGCCACCCCCCTGCGCGCAGTGCGGCTCGATCAGGTCGAGGGTGAACCCGCGGTAGGACCCCGAGGGGATCGTCCGCAACCGGCCGGCCTTCTCGGGGCGCGACAGCAGGGCGTCGTGGTAGGTGACGGTGCGCGGGCGGATCTGCTGGTCGAGGCCGTTGACGATCCACACCTGGAAGCGGTTCAGCGCCACGTCACGGCTCGACTGCCCGAGGTAGGCGGTGAGGGTCCCGCTGAGCGGAGTCTTCGAGGGCGGCGTCAGGGTGAAGCGCGCGGTCGGCGAGGCCGACGGGCCCGAGGCCTCGCCCGCGGAGGTCGGCGCGCTCTCGCCACCGGAGGAGCAGGCCGCGAGGACGACCACGGCCACGCAGCCCGGCGACGTACCTCTTCACGACCCCAACTCTGCCAGCATCCTGGCCACGCCCTCGGCGGTGCGGGCCAGCTCCGAAGGGTCGACGCTCTCGTCGGCGGCGTGGATGTGGCAGGCCGGCTCCTCCACGCCGATCAGCAGGATCTCGGCGCCGGGGTGGGCGGTGGCCAGCGCGTTGCACAGCGGGATGGCGCCGCCCTGGCCGGCCTCGACGAGGTCGCGGCCGTACGCCGCCCGCATGCCGGCCGCCAGCGCGGCGTACCCGCGGCCGCGTTCGGTGACCGCGAAGCCCTGCCCGAGCGTCTTGGGCTCGGCGGTGACCTGCGCGCCCCACGGCGCGGCGGCCTCGAGGTGGGCGAGAAGCAGGCGCTGCGCCTCCGCGGCGTCCTGGCCGGGCGGGACGCGGAGGTTCACCACCGCGCGGGCCTCGTGCTGGACCGCGGCGGTGACGTTCGCGACCGACGGTGCGTCGATGGCCAGCACCGTGGCGGCGGGCCGCGCCCACACCGTGTCCGCGACCGAGCCGGAACCCAGCAGGCCGACACCGTCGAGGACCTGGGCGTCCGAGGCGAAGCGGTCCGCGGGGTACTCCGCCCCGGTCCAGGTGCCGGTGTTGTCGAGGCCCGAGATCGTGGTGTCGCCGGCCTCGTCGCGCAGGCTGGCCAGCACGACGACCAGTGCGGCGAGGGCGTCGGGTGCCGCGCCGCCGTAGGACCCGGAGTGCGCCGGTCCGGCCATGGTGCGGACCGTGACCAGCACCGAGCCGGTGCCGCGCAGGCTGGTGGTCACCGTCGGGGTGCCGAGCTCGACGTTGCCCGCGTCGGCGATCAGCATCACGTCGGCGGCGACCAGGTCCGGCTGCTCGGCGACCAGCCGCGACAGGCCGCCGGTCGACGCCTCCTCGGACCCCTCGCACACGACGCGGATCCCGACCGGCCACGGCGTCGGCAGCCCACGCAGCACGGTGAGCAGCATGACGAGGTTGCCCTTGCAGTCGGCCGATCCCCGGCCGTAGAGCCGGCCGTCGCGCTCGGTCAGCTCCCACGGCGAGGAGGTCCACTCGGCGGGGTCGGCCGGCTGCACGTCGTAGTGGGAGTAGAGCAGCACGGTCGGCGCGCCCTCGGGGCCGGGCGAGTGCCCGACGACCGCGTCGCTGCCGTCGTCGGTGGGCACGCGGCGTACGTCGTCCACGCCGGCGTCGGTGAAGAGCTCGACCACCAGGTCGGCGGCTTCGGAGCACGCCTCCGCGTGCCGGCCGTCGTGGACGGAGGGGATCGCCACCAGCCGGGCGAGGTCGTCGAGCATCAGGTCAGCTGTTCCAGGTACTCCGGGAGCATCTGCCACCAGGTCGGCCAGTCGTGGTCGTACTCCGGACCCCAGTCGTCGACCCGGTTGGGCACGCCCTTCTCGCCCAGGATCCCCGCCGCGCGCCAGGACTCGCCCACGTCCTCCCACTTCCCCGAGCCGGAGGCCAGCACCACGAAGCGCTGCCGCAGCGCGTCGAGCGCCGGGCCCTCGAGCCCGGGCAGGAAGTGCAGGGGCGAGGAGAAGAACAGGTCGTCGGTGAAGCCGCCGATGAAGCGCTCCACGTCGTAGGTGCCGCTCATGCAGACCGCGGCCCGGAACAGGTCGGGGTAGCGGGAGACGAGGGCCAGCGCGTTGAAGGCACCGATCGAGGCGCCGGCGACGACAACGGCGTTCGGGCCACCCGTGTCGGCCTGGATGGCGGGCACCACCTCGTGGGCCACGGCCTGCTGGAACTGGTTGAAGAGCCAGCAGCGGTACGCCGGGTCGCCGTCATGGGCCGTCATGGCCTTCCCGGCGACCGAGTCGCAGGAGTAGAGCTTGATGCGGCCGTCCTCGATCAGCGGGGCGAGGTGGCCGACCAGGTGGTGGCGCTCGACCTCCTCGGCGTCGCCGCCGGCGGTCGGGAAGGCCAGCACCGGCACGCCGAAGTGGCCCCAGCGGGCGAGGGTGATGTCCTGCTGCATCCGGTCCGAACGCCAGCGCTCGACTGCCTTGTCCATGCGGGCCAATCTGTCAGACCTGGCTATTCGTAGACGAACTTCTGGTCGCCGGGGTGCAGCCAGCCGAGCCCGTCCCGGAGGCGGTCGCGCCAGTTCTCCCAGTTGTGGCCGTCCCGCGCCTCGACGTACCGGACCTCCATGCCCGCCTGCCGGAAGACCGTCTCCATCGAGCGGTTGGGGGTGATCAGCGGCTCGTACATCCCGCACGTCAGGTAGATGCGGTCGGCGATGCGGCGCGGCCGGGCGCGGTAGCGGTTGACGAACTTGACCACCGGGTCGAAGACCGGGCCGCCGCCGTGCTCCTGGCCGATGTCGGTGAAGACGAGCGACGGGGACTCCAGCAGCAGCGAGCCGAACACGTCGGGGTAGCGGTTCGCCGTCGAGACCGACGCGACGCCGCCGAACGACGAGCCCATGAGGGTGCGCGACGCGGGGTTGTCGGACAGCGGCAGCTCGTCGGTGAGGTACGGGACGAGCTCGCGCGCCACGAAGCGGGCGTGCGGCGCGTTGTTGGCGTACTCGACGAGCCGGTCCCCCTGCGGGTTGATGAAGGCGACCACCATCTCGGCCACCTCGTTGCGGTGGATCAGGTTGTCCAGGACCGTCTTGGCGGAGGTGTAGTTGAGGTAGTCGAGCCCGTCGTGCACGACCAGCAGCGGGTAACGGACGACCGGGCGGAACCGTGCGGGCAGGTAGAGCTGGAAGGTCACCTGGCGGCGCAGCGCCTTGCTGGCGATGGTGCGCTCGACGACCTCGCCGGGGCGTGCCTCCGGGTCGTGCTGGGTCCAGTCGGGCACGTGGTACCCGGCGGCCGCGCACACCGAGCTCGCCCCGAACGGACCGTGGGCCAGCCGGGGGTTCAGCGGGTCGTTGAGGAAGGACTCCGTGTGGTCGTCGCGGGTGACCTCGAAGCTGTACTCGATCCGCGAGCCCTCGGGGATGTCGGTGGTGACGTACCAGAGGTCGGTGTCCTTCACGTGCCGCAGGACGAGCGGGTCGGCCAGCCCGACGACGCGGTGCCGCACGGACACCTCGTCGGCGTGCCCCCGCCACAGGAACGTCGCCCGCGGGCCCTCGATGATCGGCGTACCTCCGTGCCGTTCGACGAAGCGGTCGATCGCGGCATCGTCCAGCGGCTTGCGCTCCAGGAGCCGGTTGATGGCGAGCTTGGTGGCGGCCCGGGTCATGGCGTTTGGTCCCAAACGCCATCAAATCGGTGGGTTTCGATGGCGTTTGGGACCAAACGCCACCTCTCCGGGCTCACAGGGCACCCTCGCTCGGACCGGTCTCGGTGAGGACGCGGGCGCCGTCGGGTACGCCGCCTTCGGGCGTCAGCTCCACGGTCGTGCCGTCGTCGAGCAGCAGGCAGGTGGCGGGGGCGAAGCGGTGGACGAAGACCCGGGTGTGGACCGGGTCGTCCATCCGCAGCCGGCGGCGGGCGTGGGGCATGGCGACGACGTCGCGGACCCGCCCTGCCCCGCGGTCCCAGAGCTCCGCGCCCTGCACGCCCTGCGGGCCGAGGTCGTTGTAGAGCACCACGCGCTCGGTCAGCGCCATCGCGCCGGCCGACCAGGCGACGACGGGCGTCTCCCGGGCGGGTACGGCGTCGAAGAGGCGCAGGCAGCGGATCAGGATCCCCACGTGGCCGCCCGCGACCGCGATGACGGCGGCGTCGCGCAGCACCTCGGCGACCTCGTCGCGATGCCGGCCGACCTGCTCGCTGTCCGCCGGCGATGCGACGGCCTCCAGCTCGCCGTACAGCTGGTCGACGGTTCGCAGGTACCACGCGTCGATGTCGCGGACGTCGCGTACGGCGTCGGTGAAGGCCGCCTCGGCGATGTCCTCACGGGCCGCGCGCCGGGCCACGGCGTACACGCTGTCCAGCGACCGCTGGAGCCGCAGGCTGTAGATGCCGGCCAGCTCGTCCATGGCGTCCCGGTGCGCGAGCGCGTGCTCGGCGAAGTGGTCGTCGGTCTCCAGCACGTCGGTGAGTCGCTCGTAGAGCCGCAGGTTGCGGCTGCGTCCGCCCATCACCTCGTCGAGCTCGTCGTCGGCGGTCTCGCGGTCCTGCCAGCCGGCGGTGACCGTCGCGACCGACCCCTCGGGCGCGACCGACTGCACGATGGTGCCGGCAGTGGTCAGGAAGCGCTGCGGGCCGAGGAGGAAGGTCCGCATCAACCGGCGTGCACGTGAACGGTGCGCCCGACGTCGTCCAGCATCGAGCGCGCCGTGTCGTAGTCGGGGTGGCGCAGCCTGACCCACGCGTTGGCCATGTACCCCGCCTCGACCGGCTGGGTCGGGGTGCCGATGTCGGGCAGGTGGGCGTCGATGATCCAGTCGCCGAAACGGCTGTTGACGTCGTCGAGCCCGCTGTAGCCGCGGATCGTGCCGTCCTTGTCGGGGCGCAGGGCCACGATGCCGGCGGCGTACTTCCGCGTCATCTGGTGCTCGGGCCCGCCGTGCACGATGGCGTGCGCCCACTCCCGGTAGACGTCGACGTCGTTCGCGGCGGAGTACAGGTCCCACGCGCCGACGCCCGGAGGTCGGCAGCCGATCTCGGAGAACCGCAGCCCCTTCGGTCCGTAGAACCACTCCATGTGCGTGGCCGAGGTGGTGATGCCGAGCGCCTCGATCACGCGGCGTCCCATCTCACGGACCTCGGCGTAGAACGGGGAGCCGGAGATCCGGTTGGTGGTGATGAACTGCGGGCTGACCCAGCGGTGCCGCATCGCCTCCAGCACGTTGGGGTAGTAGTGCGTGGCCCAGTCGTGGACGATGTCCCCGTCGACGCTGATGGTGTCGTAGAAGCCCTCGTGCCCCTCGACGAACTCCTCCACCGCGATCGACGCCGCGTCGCCGAAGCCGCCGAGCTCGCGCTCCAGGGCGGCCATGTCGTCGACGCGCACGGTGCCCTGCGCACCGGCGCCGCTGCGGGGCTTGAGGATCAGCGGGAAGCCGACGTGCTCGGCGAACGCCCGCACCTCACCGGCGTTGTCCGCCGCGGTCGAGGCGGCGGTCGGTACGCCGGCCCGGCGCAGCGCCTCCTTCATCGACGGCTTGTCGCGGCACAGCCACGTCGTCCGCAGCGAGGTCCCCGGGATGCCGCGGGCCTCGCGCACCTCGGCCGCGGCCATCTGGTGGGACTCGATCGTCGACTCGAGCCGGTCGATCCACATCTCGTCCTGCGCCCACTGCACGGCCTCGTCGAGCTGGTGCACGTCGGTGACGTTGCCGACCCGGTAGTAGGCCGCCATCTGCCCGCGCAGCTCGTCGCCGAGCTCGTGCTCGGGCGACTCGCCGACGCCGACCACACGTGCACCAACGCCCGCGAGCGCCGCGACGAAGCGCCGCTGGTTCTGCGGGAACGCCGGCTCCACGAAGACGATGTTCATCCCGATCACTGTAGTGAAGGTGGCCGAGGGTTGACGCCCCACCGGGGTGGAGGAACGACCTCAGCGGCCGCGCCTGACGAACCAGACGGCGACGCCCGCGCGCGAACCCAGGCCGAGCTTCCTCAGGATGCTGCTGACGTGGTTCTCCACGGTGCGCTCCGACAGCGTGAGACGGCTGGCGATCGCGGCGTTGCTCAGACCGTCGGCGACCAGGCCGGCGATCTCGTGCTCGCGGCGCGTGAGCGGTCCGTCGACCGACCGGTCGACCCGGGCGAGCAGGGCGAGCTCGGCCAGGACGGCGGCCCGGTACGTCGTGGCGTTGACCGCCTCGGTCGCCAGCAAGGCCCCTTGCAGGTGTGTCCGGGCGCGTTCGGCGTCGCCGTACGTCAAAGCCAGCCGACCGAGGGCCAGGTCGACGGGCCCGTCGTACGGCGTGCTGGACAGGCCGATCGCGTGCAGCCCGGCGTAGGGCGCGAGCTGGTCGTAGAGGACTCGCGCGGTGTCGGCGTCGCCGAGCCAGGCGCACGTCTCGGCGAAGCCGACCGCCGCGATGATCCACTCGGGTGCACGCTCAGGCACCCGCCGCAGGTGCGGAACCAGCGACCGCCAGAGGATCTCCGCCTCCTCACGCCGGTCCGCAGCCTGGAGCATCCGGCAGGTCCAGCCGTGGGCGAAGGGCGGCAGCTGGTCGACCACCGCGCGCACGGCGGCGGTCTGCGCCTCGAGGTCCCGGCCGGTCTCAGCGGCGACCGACGAGGAGAAGACGAGGTGGAAGTACGCCGCCTCACCCTCGGGATCGGCGTCGCGGGCCGCGCCGGCGAGCCTCAGCGCGTCGTCGTACCGGCCCTCGAGCAGGCGTTGCGAAGCCTCGACGAGCAGCACGTACGCCGCCCAGTCCGGGCGCCCCAGCCGGGTCACCACGGGTCGGAGTGCCTCCAGCTCGGCCAGCAGTGCGATCCGGTCGCCCAGCACGGCGTAGGCGTCCATGCGCCAGCGGCGCCCCCACGCGGCGTACTCCCCGGTGCCGGTCCGACGCCCCAGCTCGACGGCCTGGTCCGCGACCGTCAGCCGCTCGGGCAGGTGCTCGATGGCGAACCGCGCGGCGTGCCAGGCCTGGAGGCGCAGGAACGCCGCCTCGGGATCATCGGTCGGGGGCGGCAGGTCCAGCGGCTCGGGTGGGCCGAACGGGTTGCTCGTCGCCACCAGCTGCGCGCGCACGCGGGCTCGTCGGACCGGGTCGGCCTCGCCGAGCTCCGCCAGCGCCACGACGCACAGCTCGTGGACGCGACCGGCCACCGCGCCGCCGTGCCCCACGCGGATCACGGTCGCGGCGTCGGCCAGCGCCGCGACCTCGCCGGTGCGCCGCGCCTCGTCGGCCGCCCGCTCGCAGGCGTCGAGCGCGTCGCGCGAGCGAGCCGCGGTGGTAGAGGTCGCGGGCCCGCTCGACGAGGTCCCCCGCCCTGGACACGGCAGCACTCTAGGCCGACGACCTGGGTGGCCGACTTGAGTGTTTCCTCCGATGCGGCACCGCCGTGACCGTCCCTACCTTGCCGAGCATGACCACCGTCGCCGTCCACGCCACCTCCGCGGACTCCCGCGTGCAGAAGTACGGTCTCGTCGGCGGCGTCGCCTCCCTCGTCGGAGCCGCGTGTGCCGTCGCCATCATCGGCTGGGACCGTCAGGTGCCGGTCGACCGCTTCAGCTATCCCTTCGACGCCGGCTGGTTCACCGCCTGGCAGGTGTTCTTCGCCCTCCAGCACGTCGCGATGCTGCCCCTGTTCGCGGGTCTGCTGCTGCTGGAGAGGCGTCGTGCGTCCCGCGCCATCAGGGTCGGCACCTGGATCGGGCTGACTGCCATGACGCTGCTGGCCGTCAACGAGCTGGTGGCGATCGCGGCTCGTCACGCCCTGGTCGACGACTCGACGGGATCCCTGGTCGGGGCGCTCTACAGCCTGCCGATGCTGCTGCTCGGGGTCGGCCCCTTGGTGGCCGGCATCGGCGCTGCCCGCGTCCGACTGTTCACGGGCGCCGAACGCTGGCTGCTCGTCGGGCTGGGGATCTACGTGTTCGTGGTGATGTTCCCGGCCGTGTTCGGGCCGATGGTCGCCGGCCGCCTCGCCATCGGCGTGTGGATGCTCGGGTACGCGTGGCTCGGGCTCTCCCTGCGACGTCAGCGGCCGTAATCGCGTTGCGGCGGAGCGGTTTCGACGGTTGCCTGGAGGCGATGCTGTCCTACGAACGCTCCGGTCCGACCACGTCCATCCCACTCCTGCTCGTGCACGCCGGAATCGCCGACCGGCGGATGTGGGACCCGATCTGGTCGGCGCTCACCGCCGCGCACGACGTGGTCCGCGTCGACCTGCGCGGGTTCGGCGAGTCGTCCGAGCGCCCCGCCGGCACGTGGTCGCCGCGCGCCGACGTGCTCGAGGTGCTCGACCACCTCGGGATCGAGCGGGCCCACCTGGTCGGCTGCTCGTTCGGGGCCGGCGTGTGCGCCGAGCTGGCCCTCGAGCGACCGGACCTGGCCTCCTCCCTGGTGCTGGCTGCCCCCGGCGGCGCCCTGCTGACCGAGAAGACCGACGAGCTGGCCGCGGCCTGGGAGCTCGAGGGGAAGGCGATCGACGCCGGTGATCTCGACGCCGCGGCCGACGCCAACGTGACCGCGTGGGTGGACGGGCCGCACCGCGGGCCGGACGTCGTGCCGGCGGCCGTGCGGGACGCCGTACGGGTGATGCAGCGCCGCAACTTCGACCTCACCATCGACTGGCCGGACGAGGTGTGGGAGGCCGACGACGAGCTGGAACCCGAGGCGCACGAGCGTCTCGCCGAGATCACCGCCCCGACGCTGGTGATCTCGGGCGAGCTGGACATCGACAGCATCCGGCTGGCCGCCGACCACCTGCTGGCCGCTCTCCCGGACGTGCGGGGCGTCGTGTGGCCCGACGTCGCGCACCTGCCGTCGATGGAGCGCCCCGACGACTTCGCCGCCGAGGTGCTCGACTGGGTGGCCCGCGCCGAGGTCTAGCTCAGGTGCCGGGGCTGGACGTTTGACTTGTGCTCACGGTCGGCACCGACCTTCGCCTGGCTGCCCTGGTCGCTGCGCGTCGCGGCTTTGCGGGTCGCGGGCTCGAGCCGCACGATGACCGACTTCGACGTGGGGCAGTTGCTGCCGCGCGCGGTGGAGTCCAGCGGGATGAGCGGGTTGGCCTCGGGGTAGTACGCCGCCGCGCAGCCGCGGGGCGTGTCGTACTCGACGATCCGGAAGGCCGGGGCGGTCCGCTCGATGCCGTCGTCCCACTCGCTGACCAGGTCGACGAGGTCGCCGTTGTCGAAGCCCAGGGCGGCGACGTCGTCGTGGTGCACGAAGACGACGCGGCGCCCGCCGGAGATGCCGCGGTACCGGTCGGAGAGCCCGTAGATCGTGGTGTTGAACTGGTCGTGGCTGCGCAGCGACTGCAGCAGCAGCCGGCCCTCCGGCACGTGCAGGACATCCAGCGGGCTGACGCTGAAGATCGCCTTCTCCTCCTCGGTCGGGAACTCCCGGGAGTCGCGCGGCGGGTGCGGGAGCACGAACCCGCCGGGCTGCCGCACCTTCTCGTCGTACGCCGCGCATCCCGGCACGACGTGCGCGATGGCGTGCCGGATGTGCGTGTAGTCGGCGCGGTACGACGCCCATGGCACCGGGCTCTCCTCGCCCAGGTTGTCGGTCAGCGTGGCCTCGGCGATGCCGCAGACGATGCCGACCTCGGACTTCAGCAGAGGCCCGGCCGGCTTCAGGGGGCCGCGGGAGGCGTGCACCGCCGACATCGAGTCCTCGACCGTCACCCGCTGGTCGACGCCGCCGGTGCGGTCCCGCTCGCTGCGGCCGAGGGCCGGGAGGATCAGCGCGGTGTGGCCGCAGCGCACGTGGGTGCGGTTGAGCTTGGTGGAGACCATCACCGTGAGCTCCGCCCTCTCCATGGCCTCCTCGGTGACGAGGGTGTCCGGCGCCGCGGAGACGAAGTTGCCGCCCATCCCCATGAAGAACCGGGCCTGGCCGTCCCGCAGCGCGCGGATCGAGTCCACGGTGTCCAGGCCGTGCTCGCGCGGCGGCTCGAAGCCGTACTCGTCGCGCAGGGCGTCCAGGAAGTGGTCGGGTGCCTTCTCCCAGATCCCCATCGTGCGGTCACCCTGGACGTTGGAGTGCCCGCGCACCGGGCACAGCCCTGCCCCCGGCCGGCCGATGTCGCCCCGCAGCAGGGCGACGTTGACGAACTCCTTGATGGTGTTCACGGAGTTGCGGTGCTGGGTGATGCCCATCGCCCAGCAGTGCACGGTCGCCGACGAGGTCATCAGCATCTCCGCGGCCTCGCGGATCAGCGCGCGGTCGAGCCCGGTGGCCCGCTCCACCGCGTCCCAGTCCAGGGCGCGCACGTGGGCGGCGTACTCCTCGAAGTGCGCGGTGTGCCGCTCGATGAAGTCGCGGTCGATGGCGCCGTGCTCCAGGAGCACGGCGCCGAACGCCTGCCACAGCGCGTGGTCGCCGTTGACGCGGATCGGCAGGTGCAGGTCGGAGAGACCGGTGCCGACACCCGTGAGCCCGCGGACGGTCTGGGGGTTCTGGAAGTTCATCAGCCCGGCCTCGGGCAGCGGGTTGATGCTCAGGATCCGCGCGCCGTTCTCCTTGGCGATCTCCAGCGCGGTCAGCATCCGCGGGTGGTTGGTGCCGGGGTTCTGGCCGCTGATCACGATGAGGTCGGCGGTGTGGACGTCCTCGAGGCTGACCGAGCCCTTGCCGATGCCGATCGTCTCCGCGAGTGCGACCGAGGTGGACTCGTGGCACATGTTCGAGCAGTCGGGCAGGTTGTTGGTGCCGAAGGCCCGGGCGAAGAGCTGGTAGACGAACGCCGCCTCGTTCGACGTCTTCCCCGAGGTGTAGAAGATCGCCTCGTCCGGGCTGTCCAGGCCGCGCAAGGTCTCGCCCACCAGCGCGAAGGCGTCGTCCCACGAGATCGGCTCGTAGTGCGTCGAGTCGCGGCGGCGCACCATCGGGTGCACGATCCGGCCCTGCTTGCCCAGCCAGTAGTCGGAGTGGCCCTTCAGCTCGGCGATGCTGTGCTCGGCGAAGAACTCCGGCTCCAACAGGTCGGTGGTGGCCTCCTCGGCGACGGCCTTGGCGCCGTTCTCGCAGAACTCGGCGTGCTTGCGCTGGTCCGGGCTCGGGTCCGGCCAGGCGCAGCCCTGGCAGTCGAAGCCGTCGACCTGGTTGAGCCGCGGCAGGGTCTGGGCCGAGCGGCGTAGGCCCATCTCCTCCACCGAACGCTTCAGCGAGACGGCCACGGCCACGGCGCCTGCGGCCTTCTTCTTCGGTTGCTCGACCTGGATGTCCGCCTCGTCGATGTCGGCGTCGTGGCCTGCGCGGACGGTCTCGGGCTTGTCGCGGCGGATCAGCACCCCTCCTGAGTACCCGGGGGAGGTACGGCGGACAACAGCCATCGGGGTGTACACGACCATCGACCCCTGGCCATCCGTGATAAGTCCAGGGCTACCACGAACTCGTGGTCATGTCCGTTCAGCTGTGCTGAAAGGCGAGCTTCTCAGGTCGCCCACGAACCGCGAGACGAGGTCGGCGAGCTCTCGTGGTGCCTCGACCGGGATCTCGTGACCGCAGTCGATCTCGGCCAGCTCCGCGCTGGCCAGGGGGGCAACGACCCGCTCGCGCAACGCGTCGGGCGAGAAGATCCAGTCCCCCGTCCCAGCGACGACGAGGGTCGACACGGTCGAGCCAGCCACCAAGGCGCTGAAGTCACTCTCCAAGCAGAGATCGAGCGATTCCTCCAGGACGCGTCGCGACACCCGGGCCGCGGCCCTGCCGAAGGCCTCGAGGACCGGGTCGGGAATCGGCCGGGTGGCGGCGCTGAGTGTCACCTCGACGAGGCGGTCCGCGTCACCCGCCCGGTCGTACCAGTCCTGGAGCATCTCCCGGGGCAGTGGTATGGGGTCGGTGGGGCACCCCGCGACGAGGATCTGGCCGAGCACCCGGTCGGCGTGCCGGTGGGCTACGTACTGGGCGAACTTGGCCCCCATACTGAAGCCGAGGAGGACGAACGTGTCGGTTCGGGACGCGTCGGCGACAGCGATCGTGGCGTCGGCGACCATGTCGAGCGTGTACGTCGCCTCGGTCTCACCGGAAGCACCGTGGCCGGGTAGGTCCCCGCTCACGCAGTAGACGAGATCAGGGTCGAGATGGCTGATCAGGGGTTCGAAGTAGCTCGCGGAGCCAGCCCACCCGTGCATGAGCAGCAGTGCGGTGGAACCCTCGCCGCTGGTGCGATAGCCCAGTCGTCCCAGGTGCTGGTGGTCGATCGACGGCATGGTGATGGCCTCCTTCGCCGGTTGTCCCGTGACGGTGGCACGACCCGGTCGAGTGGTGGTAGAGCGACGTCGCGCCCCGCTTCGAGGCGGGGCTGATGGAGTTCCTGCTCCTCGGGCCGTTGGAGGCCCGGGGCGAGGAGGGACCGATCCCGATCCCCGCCGCCAAGCAGCGTGCCGTGCTCGCGATCCTGCTGCTGGCGGCCGGCGGCACGGTGCCGGGCTGGCAACTGATCGAGGAGCTGTGGCCGGAGCCGCCGGTGAGCGCCCGCAAGGTCGTGCAGACCTACATCTCCAAGCTGCGGCACGTCCTGCCCGACGGGCTGCTCCTCACCCATCAGACCGGGTACGCGCTGCATGCGGGACGCGGCGATGTGGACGTCACGAGGTTCGAGGACCTTGTCGCCGACGCGGGGCGCCACCCGCCCCACGAGGAGGCGGCAAGACTGCGTGAGGCGCTGGCCTTGTGGCGGGGTCCGGCCCTCCAGGACTTCATCGACGAGCCGTTCGCTCGCGCCGATATCGCCCGCCTAGAGGCGATGCGTCTCACGGCGCAGGAGCGGCGTCTCGAGATCGACCTGTCGCTGGGGCACCACGACGCGGTCCTCGCGGAGCTCGGGACCCTGGTGGGCCAGTCGCCGCTGAACGAGCGGTTGAGGGGCAGCTGATCCTCGCGCTCTACCGCAGCGGCCGCCAGAGCGACGCGCTGCGCGTCTACCGCGAGGGACGCCACCTGCTGGTCGACCAGCTCGGTGTGGAGCCGGGGCCGTCGTTGCGGCGCCTCGAGGAGCTGGTGCTTCGCCAGGATCCCGAGCTCGACGTGGTGCCCGCCGCCGTCCGGGACGCTCCACCACCACGAGAGGCGGGCCGATCACCCGCCGGGGAGGCGCCACCGCGCGGTCCGCGACGCATCTCCGACGTCGTGTTCGGGCGTGGCGACGACCTGGCCCGCCTCCGGCAGCTGTTGTGCGACGACGGCGTGCGCTGCCTGGTCCTCACCGGTCCGGCGGGGATCGGGAAGACCCGGCTGGCGATCGAGGCCGCGACTCGGCTGGGTCCACAGTTCCGCGAAGTATGGGGCCTGGTCGACCTGACCCGCGTCGATGACCCAACGCGGGTCGCCGCCGAGATGTGCTCGGTGCTCGGCGTCCCCGCCGACGAGGCCCAAGGCACAGCCGAGGCGCTGGCCGACGCTCTCGGGTCGCGCGAGCAGCTGCTCGTGCTGGACAACTTCGAACATCTGGGGTCGGCGGCTCCGTGGGTGAGCAAGCTGGTCGCCGCGGCCCGCCGGCTGACCGTGCTGGTGACCAGTCGATCCTCGCTGCCCGGGCTGGACGGCGTCGAGTACGTCGTTTCGCCGTTGGAGCTGCCCGCACCCGATGCCGGGCTGGAGGACCTGGCCGTCAATCCCGCCGTGGCGATGTTCCTGGATCGGGCTCGCCTGGTCCGTCCGGACTTCGGCTTCAGCGACTTCACCGCACCCACGGTCGCGCAGTTGTGTGTCCGGCTCGACGGGCTGCCGCTGGCCATCGAGCTGGCCGCGGCCCGAGTCGACATGTTGTCGCCACGGGCGATGCTCGCGCGACTGGACGAACGGCTGGATCTCTTGTCAACCGACCACCACACGCAGCCGGCACGACACAGGTCGCTGCGGGAGGCCGTCGACCGGAGCTACCAGCTCCTTGATCGTTCGACGCGTGATGTGTTCGACGACCTGGCCGTGTTCACTGGCGGGTTCACCCTCGACACCGCTGGGACTGTGGTCACCCCCACGGATGGCCGCCTGCTCGACGCGGTGGCAAGACCGCGCACTGCCAGCCTGGTACGCGCCGACGGCGCACCCGGAGACGAACCCCGCTTCACGATGCTCGAGTCGATCCGCGCGTACGCCGCCGACCGGCTCGCCGCCAGCGGCAGGCACGAGGAGGTGATGGCATCCCACGCGCGCACCTACGCCCGCCTGGTCGAGGACGCCGAGCCGGAGCTGCGCGGCCCCGACCAGCTGCGCTGGCTGGACCTGGTCCAGGCCGAGCTGCCGAACATCCGGGACGCCGT
Organism: uncultured Actinomycetota bacterium; assembly: GCA_963782035.1. Classification (GTDB taxonomy): domain Bacteria; phylum Actinomycetota; class Actinomycetes; order Propionibacteriales; family Nocardioidaceae; genus Nocardioides. The sequence goes on along the minus strand of CAWAIW010000022.1, from coordinate 83,729 downwards.
CGGATGGTTCGCCGGCCACGACGACCCGGACACCGCCGTCGCGATGATGGGCAGCCTCTGGCGGTTCTGGCAGGTGCGTGGGCTCACCCGCGCCGCACGGGACCGCCTGGAGGAGCTGACAAGCCTGCCGGCCCTCTCGGACGCGGGCCGGGCTGCCGGACACCTGGGCATCGCCCGGTGCGCGTTCCACCAGGGGGACCACACGGCGGTTCACGAGCGCGTCGCCAGGTGCCTGCCCTACTACCGCGGCCACGACGACGTCTTCGCCGGGTTCGGCCTGGTGCTGCTCGGTGCGACCACGGGTCGCGCGGGAGGCGACGGTGGAGAAGCCCTGCTCCAGGAGGCCCTCGACCTGGCGACTCGCTGCCACGACGAGTGGCTCCAGGCGATCTCCCGGGTCTACCTCGGCATGGCCATGAGTGCCCAGGGGCACCACCAGAGGGCCACCTTCACGATCGAGGAGGCGCTCCGCGGAGCTCGAGAGGTCGGGGACGCCCGCATGGTGGCCTGGTCCCTGGTGATGCTGGGCAGGACCGCGCTGGCGGCCGGCGAGCCGGACCGGGCCAGCCGACGTCTCGAGGAGGCCCTCGTGTGGGAGCGGCGTGTCCGGGACGCCTGGGGCGAGGCATGGGTTCTCCAGGGCCTGGCTGCGGTGGCCCTCGCCCGCAGTGAGGTGACGGCTGCTCTCGGGCTGGCCGTGTCGAGCCTCGGTCCAGCTCGGCGATCCAACAACCGTCCGGCGACCGCCGCCGCCCTGCGCTTGCTGGCGACCGTCGCCGAGCGGCGTGGTGAGCCCCTGGTAGCGGCCCAGCTGCTCGGGGCAGCCGATGTGCAGCCCGACGAGGGGCGGCGGTTCTGGATGCCGGAGACCGACGGCGTGCCCGTCATCGACATGGCGGCGCTGACCATGCTGCATGGAGACGCGACCGTGGAAGAGCATTGGGCACGAGGCCGGGGCCTGACGACAGACGACGCCGTCGCGCTCGTCACGAGGTCCCTCACCGACGACTCGTCTCCGGACACCTGACGCGGCGAGCCCGCTCGCTGGACCGCTCCTCTACCGCCGCTCGACCGCGCGGCGGGTGACTGGTCACGCGGCGAACGCCGCGCTCTCATCACAACCCGAGGAGCACCCGATGCACAAGACCATCAGCGCCGCCGCCGCCGCCGCGGCCGTTCTCACCCTCGCCACACCCACCCTGGCCGCCGCCTCCGGCGGATGCGGCACCGTGATCGACGGGTCCGACCGCGGCACCTTCACCACCACGCCTCGCGACGACACCCACGTCGTGACCGACGACCACGCGACCGGCCACGCCCGGCACGTCGGGCACTACACGCTCGACGCCTCGGAGGTGATCGACGTAGCGACCCTGGAGGTCTCGGAGGGCGAGTACACCATCACCTCGGCCAGCGGCGCCGTGACCGGCGAGTACGCCGGCTCGGCGGCCCCCACCGCCGACCCCAACGTCATCACCTACCACGTCGCGGGTCCGGTCCTCGGCGGCTCCGGTCGCTTCTCCCGGGCCATCGGCTGGCTCACGTTCGACGGAGTGGCGAACCTGGCGACCGGCCAGCTGTGCGACCACGTGACTGGCTGGATCGCCGAGCCGGGCCACGGCACGACCGGCCGTCACCGGCACGTGCTGACTCCGTCGGGGAGCCCGGCCTGTCAGCTCTAGATCCAGCTACCGGCCGGCGGGACCTGGATCGTGCGGGCTTGGTCCGACGACGAACGAAGCCCCAGGTCAGACCTGGGGCTTCGGTGGTGCGCGAGGGGGGAGTTGAACCCCCACGTCCTTTCGGACACACGGACCTGAACCGTGCGCGTCTGCCTATTCCGCCACTCGCGCGAGAAGCGCGCTCAGGCTATCCCAGCGCCGGAGGACCGCCCAAACCAGCGGCGGCCCGTCGCTGGTCGAGCCCGGCGAGCCCCGGCGAGCCGGTGTCGAGACCGCCCCCTCACCGGGTCTCGACACGCTCGGCCGTGGCCGGCCTCACGGCTCGACCACCGATGTGCGCCCGCCGACCCCCGGCGTCACGGCTCGACCAGCCGAGGGCCGGGGTGCCGGGCGCGCGTGCGTTGCCCTCGCTACGATCGACGGACCACCCGGCGGGCGCGACAACCGAGCTGGGGCTTCGGCGTGCGTACCGGGAAGGAGGCGGAGGTGGGCGGCCTGCAACGGTTCGAGCAGCGACTGGAGAACATGGTGTACGGCGCGTTCGCCCGTGTGTTCCGCAGCGCCGTGCAGCCGGTGGAGATCGCCGCCGCCCTCGAGCGGGAGTGCGACAACAACGCCCAGATCCTCAGCCGGCAGCGGCGGGCCGTGCCCAACGACTTCCACGTCGAGCTGGCGGGCACGGACTTCGACCGGTTGGCGCCGTACGACTCGACCCTGCTGCAGGACCTGACCGCCCAGCTCCAGGAGCACGCCGACCAGCAGCACTACGTCTTCCCGGGGCCGGTCAGCATCCAGTTCGAGAGCGCCGAGGACCTGTCCACGGGGCGGTTCCGGATCCGCAGCCGCGCGCAGGCCAAGGTCACCAGCAACAGCAACGTGACCCGGCAGCGGCGGCCCCGCGCGCTGATCGAGGTCAACGGCACCAAGCATCCGCTGACGTCGCCCGGCCTGGTCATCGGCCGCGGAACCGAGGCCGACGTCCGCATCAACGACCCGGGCGTGAGCCGGCGGCACATCGAGTTCCTGGTGTTCGGCCAGGACGGCGGCGACCTGGAGGTCGAGGTCAGCGACCTCGGCTCGACCAACGGCATGCTGGTCGACGGCCACCGGATCCAGCGCGCCGCGGTGCAGGACGGCAGCCGGGTCAAGATCGGCAACACCACGATCACCGTGCGCGTCACCGAGGACATGGCCGACAGCTACGGGGGGAGCGGCGATGTCTGAGCTGACCTTGTTCCTCATCAAGCTCGCCTACCTGGCGATCCTCTGGATCTTCGTGCTGTCCGCCCTCTCGGTCATCCGCTCCGACATGTTCGGTGCCCGCATCCCCGAAGGCGCCCGCGCGGCCGCGGCCAAGCGTGACGCGCGCCCGGCCAAGCCCGCGCGATCGCGTCGCGGCGCCCCGACCCACGTGCTCGTCGTGGACGGGGAGAACCAGGGCGAGCGTGCCGAGCTCGCCGAGGCGCCCGTGCTGATCGGCCGCGGGCCCGACGCCGCCATCCGTCTCGACGACGACTACGTGTCCACGCGCCACGCGCGCATCGCCGCGTCCGGTGACCAGTGGTTCGTCGAGGACCTCGGCTCCACCAACGGCACGTACATCGGCAACGTCCGGATCACCCAGCCGACCACGCTCACGCTGGGCACGCAGGTGCGTGTCGGCAAGACGGTGATCGAGCTGAGGAAGTAGCCGATGACCTTCCGTCTCCGCTACGCCGCGATCTCCGACGTCGGCCGGGTCCGCAAGGACAACCAGGACTCCGGGTACGCCGGACCCTGGCTGCTCGCGGTCTGCGACGGCGTCGGCGGCGCGGCGCGTGGTGACCTCGCCTCGGCGACCGCCATCGGACAGCTGCGCAAGCTGGACGCGAAGCCGCCGTCGACGAGCAGCGACGACCTGCGCGGCCAGGTCGCCGGCGCCCTGCACCGGGCCAACGACCGGATCGCCGAGATCGTCGACGACGACCCGAGCCTGAGTGGCACCAGCACCACCGCGACGCTGGCCCTGTTCGACGGCACCACGCTGACCTTCGGCCACGTGGGCGACAGCCGGGCCTACCTCTTCCGCGAGCACGCGATCCGTCAGGTCACCAAGGACCACACGTTCGTCCAGAGCCTCATCGACGAGGGGCGGATCACCGAGGAGGACTCCCGCACCCACCCGCACCGCAACCTGATCCTCAAGGCGATCGACGGCGTGCACGACATCGACGCCGACCTCTTCGACGTCGAGCTCCAGCACGGCGACCGGTTGCTCTTCTGCAGCGACGGCGCGAGCGGGGTCCTCGACGACGGCCGGCTCGCGGACATCCTGTCGATGGGCACGCCCGACTACGCCGCGGTCGAGCTCGTCCGGGCCAGTCTCGAGGCCGGCACCAACGACAACGTGACCTGCATCGTCGCCGACGTCGTCGAGGAGTCCGAGGTCCCGTCGGACCTGCAGTCGATGACCGTCGGCGCGGCGGCCGACCTCAAGCGCCGCCTGCACGTGCCGGTGCCCAACCTCTTCCGCGGGCACCGGGCCGGCGACACCGGCGAGCTCGAGCCGGTGCGGGCGGAGATCCCCGACAGTCCGACGGCACATCCCCCCGTTCGCCATCGAGTCCGACCCGGTCGACCCGGAGGAGGCGCGCTACGCCCCGCGGCCGCCGCGCCGGTTCCTCTTCGCCCGCCGGCTGCTGGCCGCCGTGGCCGTGCTCGGCCTGGTGTGGATCGGCGGCGCGGTGGCGTACTCCTGGAGCCAGACCCAGTACTACGTCGGCCAGCACGACGGCAGCGTGACGATCTTCCGCGGCCTCAACGCCGACGTGCCGGGCGTGACCCTCTCGCATGCCTACCTGACCAGCAACGTGTCCCTGGACCGGCTCTCGGAGTACGACGCCTCGACGGTCCGCGACGGCATCGACGCCGACAGCCTGGCCGACGCCCAGCGCGCGGTCCGCCGGCTGGCCGCCAACCAGACCCTCGACGGCTCCGGGGGCGCGGCGCCCACGTCGTCGGCCACGGCGTCACCGACCCCATCCCCTACCGCGACCCCGACCGAGTCGCCGACCGGCTCCCCGACCGGTTCCCCGACCGGGTCACCGAGCGGGACGCCATGAGCCAGTCCGGCGTGATCATGGAGTTCGTGCACCGCCGCCGGCGGGGCGCGGAGCTGTTCCTGCTCGTCCTCGCCCTCGCGGTCGGCGTGGGCGCCTACGCCGCGGTCGGGCTCGGGGTCGACAAGGAGGTGCCGACCGACATCGTCGGGTACGGCGGCTGGCTGGCCGGCCTGGTCGTCGTCGCGCACCTCGTGGTGCGGTTCGTCGCGCCGTACGCCGACCCCGTGCTGCTGCCGGTCGTGGCCGCCCTCAACGGCCTCGGTCTCGCGGTCATCCGGCGGCTCGACCTGGCCGAGGACACGACGTTCGCCCGTCAGCAGCTGACCTGGATGACGCTCGGCGTCGCGCTGTTCGTGCTGACCCTGTTGCTGCTGCGCGACCACCGGGTGCTCCAGCGGTTCACCTACACCAGCGGGCTGGCCGCGATCATGCTGCTGCTGCTGCCCCTGGTCCCGGGCATCGGCACGACCATCAACGGCGCACGGATCTGGATCCATCTCGGCCCGTTCAGCTTCCAGCCCGGCGAGATCGCCAAGCTCCTGCTGGTGCTCACCTTCGCCGGCTACCTCGTGCTGCACCGCGACGCGCTCGCGCTGGCCGGCCGCCGGGTGCTGTTCGTCGACCTCCCGCGCGGACGCGACCTCGGGCCGATCCTGCTGATGTGGCTGGTGAGCCTGGGCATCCTGGTCTTCGAGACCGACCTCGGCTCCAGCCTGCTGTTCTTCGGGCTGTTCCTGATCATGTTGTACGTCTCCACCGAGCGGGCGGGCTGGCTGATCGTCGGCACGGTCCTGTTCCTCGGTGGCGCCCTGGCGGCCTACCGCGTGGAGTCACACGTCCAGACCCGCGTGGACACCTGGCTGCACCCGTTCAGCTACTACACCGACGCGCAGGGCGCGAAGAGCTTCCAGCTGGTCGAGTCCCTGTTCGGGATGGGCTGGGGCGGCCTGCTCGGCCGTGGCCTCGGCCTCGGCATGCCCGACCGCATCCCGCGGGCCGAGTCCGACTTCATCATGGGCGCCATCGGCGAGGAGCTCGGGCTGACCGGGATCATCGCGGTGATCCTGCTCTACGGCCTGATCGTCGAGCGCGCCTTCCGCGCCTCCCTCGTCTGCCGCGACGGCTTCGGCAAGCTCATCGCCGTCGGCCTCGGCGGGGTCGTCGCCCTCCAGGTGTTCGTGGTCGTGGGCGGCGTGACCCGGCTGATCCCGCTGACCGGTCTGACCACGCCCTTCTTGTCGTACGGCGGGTCGTCGCTGGTGGCCAACTGGGTCCTCATCGCCTTGCTGCTGCGCATCTCCGACCACGCCCGCCGTCCCGCGCCGATGCTCGCCACCGACGACGAGGCGGACATGGAGTCCACGCAGGTGGTGAAGATGGGATGACGAGCCTCGTCGTTGGTCGAGGAGGTCGCGCAGCGACCGTCACGAGACCCCCGCACCGGATCGCCGGCCTCTCACCGGGTCTCGTGACAGGCGCTAGCGCGCCTTCCTCGACCAACGGTGGCGCGCCCCCTCGACCAACGGTGGCGCGCCCCCTCGACCAGCGGGGCGCACCTTCCTCGACCAGCGGGGGTGGCGCATGAACAAGCCGATCCGCGCGATCTCGATCTTCTGCATGCTGTTGTTCCTCGCGCTGATGATCAACGCGACGTACCTCCAGTACTGGCAGGCGGGAGCGCTCAACGACAACCCGCTGAACCGCCGGATCATCCAGGAGGCCTTCAGCCGCGAGCGGGGCGCGATCCTGGTGGACGGCAAGCCGGTCGCGGTCAGCAACCCGACCGACGACGAGTACAAGTTCCAGCGCGCGTACCCGTTGCCCTATCGCTACGCGCCGGTGACCGGATGGTTCTCCTACTACTCGCAGACCGGGGTCGAGCAGAGCCAGAACGACGTGCTGTCCGGCGACGACTCCCGGCTGTTCGTGACGCGGCTGGTGGACCTGGTCAACGGCAACCAGACCAAGGGCGGCCGGGTCTCGCTGACGATCGACCCGGACGCCCAGAACGCCGCCTTCGACGGGCTCGCGGCCCTCGACCGGAACGTCCAGGGGGCGGTCGTGGCGCTGAACCCGTCGACGGGCGAGATCCTGGCGATGGTGTCGCTGCCGACCTACGACCCCAACAAGCTCGCGTCCCACGACTTCTCCTCGGTCTCGCAGACCTACGACCAGCTCGACGAGGACCCGGCCAAGCCGCTGCTGAACCGGGCGATCCAGACGACGCTGCCCCCGGGCTCGACGTTCAAGCTGGTGACCGCGGCCGCGGCGATCGAGAGCGGCAACTGGGACGCCTCGTCGATGGTGCCGGCCGGGGCGACCTACCAGCTGCCCGAGACGCGCGGCGACACCGGCCTCATCGACAACGAGGGCCGCTACCAGTGCGACCCGAAGCGGATCTCCTTCGAGACCGCGATGGAGTGGTCGTGCAACACGACCTTCGCCCAGCTCGCGATCGAGGTGGGCGCGGAGGGCATGTACAACCAGGCGGAGGCCTTCGGCTTCAACGACCACTACCTCGACGACCTCGGCCCGCAGGCCGAGTCGGCGTTCCCCGCCGGCACCAACAAGCCGCAGACCGGCCAGACCGGCTTCGGCCAGTTCGACGTGCGGGCGACGCCGCTGCAGATGGCGATGGTGGCGGCCGGGATCGCCAACGGCGGCACGGTCATGAAGCCCTACCTCGTGGACGAGGTGCAGTCCGCCGACCTGCAGACGCTCGACAAGACCGATCCCAGTGAGCTCTCGCGCGCGGTGTCCCCGACGACGGCCAACGAGCTGACCAAGCTGATGGTCGCCACGGTCAACGAGGGCACCGCGTCGCCGGCCGCGATGGACGGCATCGAGGTGGCCGGCAAGACGGGTACGGCGCAGACCGGCGTCACCGGTCAGCCGCCGTACGCCTGGTTCGTCAGCTTCGCCCCCGCCGACGACCCGCAGGTCGCGGTCGCGGTGATGATCCAGAGCGTCCCGGGCAAGGACACCAGCGAGATCGCCGGCGGAGCGCTGGGCGGTCCGATCGCCAAGGCCGTGATGGAGGCAGTGATCAGATGAATCCGGGACCCACCCTCGTCGGAGGGCGCTACGAGCTGGGCGAGCTGCTCGGCCGTGGTGGCATGGCCGAGGTACGCAAGGGCACCGACACCAGGCTCGGCCGCGTCGTCGCCGTCAAGCGGCTGCGCACCGACCTCGCCAGCGACGCGACGTTCCAGGCCCGCTTCCGCCGTGAGGCGCAGGCGTCGGCCTCGCTGAACCACCCCGCCATCGTCTCGGTCTACGACACCGGCGAGGAGCTGGCCACCGACGGATCCGGCATCGCCCAGCCCTACATCGTGATGGAGTTCGTGGCCGGACGGACGCTGCGCGACATCCTGCGCGAGGGCCGCAAGATCCTGCCCGAGCGCGCGCTCGAGATCAGCTCCGGCGTGCTGTCGGCCCTGGACTACAGCCACCGCGCGGGGATCATCCACCGCGACATCAAGCCCGGCAACGTGATGCTCACGCCCAGTGGCGACGTGAAGGTGATGGACTTCGGCATCGCCCGCGCCATCTCCGACGCGTCCTCGACGATGACCCAGACCGCCGCGGTGGTCGGCACCGCGCAGTACCTCTCCCCCGAGCAGGCTCGGGGCGAGACCGTGGACTCCCGCTCCGACGTGTACTCCGCGGGGTGCCTGCTCTACGAGCTGCTGACCGGCCGGCCGCCGTTCGTCGGCGACAGCCCGGTGGCGGTCGCCTACCAGCACGTCCGCGAGCCGGCCGTGCCGCCGAGCGACCACGACACCCAGCTCACCCCCGAGATCGACGCGATCGTGATGAAGTCGCTGGCCAAGCGGGTCGAGGACCGCTACCAGTCCGCGGCCGCGATGCGCGCCGACATCGAGCGCTACCTCGCCGGACACCCCGTGCGCGCGACGGCCCCGCCCCCGCCGCCGCCGGAGGACCGCACGACCGTCGCCCCGGCGTACGTCCCCGACCCGATGACCACGACCACGGCGACGGGACGGCAACCGGTCCTCGAACCGGACGACGAGGACCGCGGCAGTCGCACCGGTCTGCTGGTCTTCCTCGGCCTGCTGCTCGTCGCCCTGATCGCGGGCGCCGCCTTCCTGCTGCCGACGCTCTTCGAGGACAACCCGCAGCAGGTCCAGGTCCCCGACCTGATCGGCATGACCGAGCAGCAGGCCCGCGCCGCGATCGGCGACGCCGGGCTGTCGGTCGGCCAGCCGGAGTACGTCGCGGACCCCAGCGTCGCCCGCGACAAGGTGATCAAGCAGGACCCCAACCGCGACTCGTTCGTGGACCCTGGGGCCACGGTGACGATCACCGTCTCCACGGGCAAGCCGATGACCTCGGTCCCTGCGGTGGTCGGGCAGGACCGCGCGGCCGCCCGCACGGCCCTGGAGGGCGCCGGCCTCAAGCCGGTCTTCCGGGAGAAGGAGGACGACGCACCGCGCGGGCAGGTCGTCGAGACCGACCCGCCATCCGGGGAGCAGGTGCCCGAGGGCACGCAGGTCACCGTCTTCTTCTCCGACGGCCCGGAGAAGGTCCCCGATGTCGTCGGCATGACCGAGGAGGAGGCCAAGAAGGCGCTCGCGGAGCAGGGCTTCAAGGCGTTCGTGACCACCTCCGACGCCACCACCGAGCCGAAGGGCACGGTCATCGAGCAGAACCCCGACGGCGGCACCGAGCGGCCGCAGGGTGACTCGGTGACGATCGTGGTGTCGTCCTACGAGGAGCCCACGGAGACGCCGAGCACGACGCTGCCGACCGAGACCCCGAGCACCGGGCTGCCGACCGACACCCCGACGGGGACGCCGAGCGGCGACGTGTCGCCGACGCCCTAGGAGCCGAGCGGCCTGGCGAAGCTGAGGTCGAGCGTGCCGTCGTACGCCGGAGCCACGACGCGGTCCTCGACGGTCTCCTGCCAGCCGACGGCGATGTCGGCCTGCTCGGCGTCGCTGCGGTAGAGCTGGAGGTAGGCGTCGGCGGCGACGGAGGCCGACAGCGCGGCCGGGTCGCCGACCCCGGAGATCGTGTAGGGCTGGGAGTAGGGGACGCCCTGGAGCTGCACGGAGTTGCCGATGCACTTGATGCCGGTCGTGCTGACGACGCGCTGGCCCTGGATGGTGACGGCGGTCGCTCCGCCGCGCCACAGGGCGTTCGCGACGGCCTGGATGTCCTGCTGGTGCACCACCAGGAGGTTGGGGTTCTCCTGGCTGGACGCGGCGACCTCGTCGGAGGCGTCACTGAGCACGACGGTGAGCCCCGGACCGGCCTGCTCGACCAGGCCGGCGGGCGTCTCGAGGGTGCGGGCCTTGGCGCGGAGGGCGCGCACCTGGCTGTTGTCGACCGCCTCGGTGAGCGAGTCGACCTCCTTCTTCAGCCGGGTGGCCCGGTCCTGCAGGGCGTCGTGCTGGCGGCGTTCGGTGCGCACCAGGGACGGCAGGTCGGTGTAACGACCCGGGCGCAGGTCCGTGCCGCCGCTGTTGTGAGCGCTGACGGCGAAGAGCCCGCCGCTGAGCAGGACGGCCACCGGCGTGATCGCGCGCCAGGTCGTCCAGGCGCGGCGCGGCGGCGGGCCTGCGGGGCTCGCGTCGGGCTCCTGGGTCATGCCGACTAAGGTAGCCCGAGCCCCGCGGAGGGCCGGTGACCTGCTCGACCCGCTCGAGATCGCCGGCGACCGTGCCGGCCGCCGTTCGATCCCGCAGTACGAGGAGCCAGCCAGTGCGTGCCCTGTCCCGGTCCGAGTCGGACTTTCTCGACCCCCAGCGGGGACCCATCATGTCGGTGCGGTTCGCGATCGCCCTGCTCCTCGCGGTCCTCGGCATCGCCTGGGTGGCCTACTACTACGTCGTGGTCCGGGTCGACCCCACCGCGTTCCCGGCGCCCAAGGCCGGCGACCCGAAGTTCATGGCCGACCTGGAGGACTGGAACTACGCGATCGGGTTCGGCCTGCTGATGGTCGGCCTCTTCGTGGCCGCCCACCCCAGCACGCCGCTCGGCCGCAACCGGGGCGTGGTCGTGACCATGCTGACCTGCTTCCTGGTCGGGCTGGTCTGGATCTGCACCTACTACGTGCTCACCGGCCAGCACCTCGACAAGGTGCCCGTCTTCAACGACCTCGGTCAGTACAACCTGATGGTCGGCATCGGCTTCATGGCCGTCGGCTTCGCCTACGCCACGCGCTGGGAATGAGCCGGCCAAGCTGCTGGTCGGGCGTGAGCAACAACCCCCTGGAGGCACTACTCACCCGCGACAGCGGGTGGTCAGTGGGTACGGCGGGTGGTCACAAGCCGTGGAACGCCACTCATCCACAGCTGGGGATGAACCTGGGGAGAACTACACGCCTGTAGTTTTCCCCAGCGGTTCTCACCGCGGTGAGGACTCAGGTCAGGGAGAGGATGCCGGCGGCGATCGCGGTGGCGATCACCAGGCCGATCGCGGTGAGTCCGGCGGCCTGGACCTGGACCCGGTGCCGGCGCGGGGCGTAGACGAGCACGACGGCGACGGCGAGGCCGCCCAGGAAGCCGCCGAGGTGGCCCTGCCAGGAGAACCCGAAGCTGAAGGTCAGCACGGCGTTGATGCCGATCCACATCAGGATCTGCTGGTAGCTGCCGCCGACCTTGAACGCCAGCACGAGCAGGGCGGCCATCAGCCCGAACACGGCGCCCGACGCGCCGAGCGTGGAGCTGTTGGTCGGCGCGGCCCAGAGCACCAGGGCCGACCCGGCGAAGGCGGACAGGAAGTACAGCGCGATGAACCGCGCCCGCCCGATCGCCAGCTCGAGCTGCGGGCCGAGCACCCACAGGGCCAGCATGTTGAAGCCGATGTGCCAGATCTCGACGTGCATGAACGTGCTGCTGAGCAGCTGCCAGTAGGCGCCGTCGGCGACGCCCGGGTGCCAGAGACCGTCGCCCGTGGGGATGGCGGAGCACACGGCCTCGGAGCCGATCCCGGGGTAGTAGGCACCGGATGACCGCAGGGAGTCGCAGCGCCCCACCGGGATCAATGACAGCGCGTCGACGAGCTTGCTGCCCTTGCCGCCGCTGACCGTCACCATCAGCCAGATCAGCACGTTGAGGCCGATGATCACGATGGAGGTGATGGCGGCGTTGGTCGGCCGCAGTCCGCCGTACGCCGTCCGTCCGCTGCGCGTGGTCTTCGCGCCCTCCTTGACGCACTCCGGGCACTGGAAGCCCACCGCGGAGTCCCGCATGCAGTCCGGGCAGATCACCCGCCCGCAGCGCTGGCAGCGGATGTAGGCCTCACGCCCGGGGTGCCGGTAGCAGGTCGGAACGGCCTCGGTGGGCGAGGGCGAGGCGGGGTCGGACATCGGGTCGGGTCAGTCGCGCTTGATCTCGACCGACTCGATCACGACGTCGTCGACCGGGCGGTCCTGGCGGGCGGTCGGGGCCGTGCCGATCGCGTCGACCACGTCGCGGGAGGCCTGGTCGGCCACCTCGCCGAAGATCGTGTGCTTGAAGTTCAGCCAGGGGGTGGCGCCCAGGGTGACGAAGAACTGCGACCCGTTGGTGCCCGGCCCGGCGTTCGCCATCGCCAGCAGGTAGGGCTTGTCGAAGGTCAGCTCGGGGTGCGGCTCGTCCTTGAACTGGTAGCCCGGTCCGCCGGTGCCCGTGCCGAGCGGGCAGCCGCCCTGGATCATGAATCCCTCGATCACCCGGTGGAAGCCCAGCCCGTCGTAGAACGGGCCGCTGCGGCCGTTGCCGCTGTTGTAGTCCTTCGTGCCCTCGGCCAGGCCGACGAAGTTGTCGACCGTCTCGGGGGCGTGGTTCGGGAACAGGTTCAGCGTGATGTCACCACGGTTGGTCTTCAGGACGGCCTGCAGGTCAGCCATGTCTACCTCTCGAACAGGTGGCCAGATGGGGATCGGTGGCACGTCGTACGACGCGTGCTCACCCGATCCTGCCATGCCCGCCCACGCCTGCCCGCACCGCTGACCCCGGTCTGTCACCGGTCCGTCACGGTCCGTCACGGTCCGTCACGGTCCGTCGCTGGTCCGTCGCCGGCCCGTCACTGGTCCGTCACCCCTACGGGGAGTCGCACCCCTCCCACGGGTGCGGCATGATCGAAGGGCATCCACCCCATGGAGAGGAAGTGCGCCGACATGCCGTTCCGCAAGAAGAAGTCCCTGGTCGAGCAGGCACTCGAACAGGCCTCCGACGTCGTCGACGCCGCGCGCCCTGTGATCGAGTCCGCCGTGACGACCGTGCGGGAGCAGGTCCGTGAGCTGAGCAAGGACGCCGCGGAGGGCGCCAGGGAGCTGGCCAAGGACACCAAGGTGAAGACCGCACCGCTCATGGCCGAGGGCCGGGGCCTGGCATCCGACCTCGCCGACGCCACCCGCGAGGTGGCCATCCCGAAGGCCAAGGCCAGTGCGCTGGCCGGCGCCGACAAGGCGCTCGAGCTGGCGTCGACGGGTCGTGACCTGGCCGCCGCGAAGGTCGCCGAGGTCAAGGGCGAGCCGCAGAAGAAGAAGGGCGGCAAGCTCCGCAAGGTGCTGATCTTCGGTTCCTTGGCGGCCGTGGCCGGCTTCGTGGTCAGCAAGCTGCGGGGCAACCAGCAGGCCGACAACTGGCAGTCGTCCTACACGCCGCCGACGTCGACGACCCCGCCCAGCTCGATGACCAGCTCGACGACCAGCTCGACGACCAGCTCGACGACCGGCTCGAGCACCGGCGTGCCCACCACCGGTGGCACGCACCTGGCGCCCGGCGTCGGTCCCGACGAGCCCGTCGGCGTCGACGACCCGATGACCGCTCGTGCCGACGAGGCCGCGGACGACTCCGCCGGCGCCTCGCCGGACGAGGCCCTCGCGGACGCCGTCGAGGAGCCGCACGAGGTCACCACGCCCGACGACCCGGCCGAGGTCGTGGACGTCGAGCCCACCCCGAAGAAGAGCTGAGCCCTCGCTGGTCGAGGAGGGACCAAGTCCCGTCACCAGTCCCGTCACCAGACCCCGCACGACCATCGGGTACCTCACCGGGTCTCGTGACGGGCGCTGGCGCGCCCTCCTCGACCAGCGGTCAGGCTAAGCCGCAGCTCGCGTCCGACGACGCCGCACCGGGAGGTCCTCGGCGCGGTGTTCGTCGACCCACTGGTCGATGCGCTCCCACCACGCGAAGAGCCACTCGATCTGTGCGTCGCGCCCTTCAGGGATCTCCGCACGAGGTACCTGCCACCACTGCATGACCAGGCGCTTGTCCATGGGGAGCTCGCGCCACACGTCGCCGACCGTGACCAGGTGGTCCATCCCGGTGTGCGCGACCATCACCACGTCGGCATCGGGCGCGGCGGCCAGCGCCGCCAGGAAGCCGCCCGGGCGAGGGGCGAGCACGTTGGTCATCCGCTCGGCGCGCAGGGCCATCCGGTGCATGCCGAGCTTTCTCAGCCGCTCGATGCCCTTCTCGCGTCGGGCCGGGGTGAAGTTGCCGCCCTCGGGGAAGATCACGAAGGCGTCGTTCTCGTCCAGCCCGGTCGCCAGCTCGCGGATGTCCCGCTCGATCTGCTCGCTGGCCGTCTCCCCCTGCTTCGGGTTGGGCGAGATGAACCGCGCCGGGATGCGGTGCAGCAGTACGTCGATCGCGGGGTCCCACGCGAGCGTGTCCTTGAGCACGACGCGCGGCTCACGGTCGTACCAGTGCATGAGGGCGTAGATCAGGGTGAAGGAGTCGCCGGGACCCGCGTGTCGCGAGCACACCAGGATCGGCTTGCCGGGGTGGGCGTCGGGCGAGGGTCCCTCGGTGTCGATCGTCAGGTTCAGCACCCGCCGGGACTCACGGAAGAGGATCCAGAGCACGCCCTGGACGAGGTCGTAGTGGATGCCCTGGTAGTACGGCTTGCGCACCCGCCAGCCGAACCCCGACGACAGCCACAGCCCGAAGAGGATCACCAGCAGCGTGGACTCCACCACGAGGTAGAGGATCACCACCCACAGCAGGCGCAACGGTCGCCAGTAGCCCGGGATGACCGGCGACAACGCCGCGGCGGCCACCGCCCAGAGCGGCAGCGTCACCCCCACCAGCACCGTCAGCGCGATCACGGCCGGGGCGGTGATGAGACGTCGGGACTGCCGGGCGTACCACTGCCGCGGCGTCGTGCTCACGGCTGCACTCGGGGCTGGGCGTCCAGGTAGGCCAGGCTGGCGACGTACGTCTCCTCGATCCGCTGCGCGACCGAGGAGAAGTCCCGGTGACCGAGCAGGGTGTCGTCCCGCGTCGACGTACCTCGCGCCGGCAGCACGTGGGCCACCACACCGTCCGGGAGCTCGGCCATCACCCGGGCGAAGCGGTGCCGGCGGGCGATCTCGAAGGAGACCCGCGCCACCTCCCACGGGCGTTTCGGCACCGACAGCGGGCGGTCGATCCGGCCCACCTGGAGGACGTAGATCAGGTCGGCGCCGAGCGCGACGGCCCGGTCCACGGGGATCGAGTTGACGATGCCACCGTCGAGGTAGTGCTCGTCGCCCACCCGCGCCGGGGGCAGCAGGCCGGGTACGGCGGCACTGGCGACGATGGCGTCCACCAGCGGTCCCGTGTGGAACCAGTGCTCGGCGGCGCGCTCGATGCTGGCCGCACAGACCTGGAACCGGACCGGCAGGTCCTCGAAAGTCAGGTCGCCGAACTCCTCGACCAGCCGGCGGCGGATCGGCGAGGCGGAGTAGATGTGCGTGCCCGTGGAGACCGCTCGCCGGACCGTGCGCAGCGGGCGGTCGCCGTACACCTCGCGGCCCGTCGTGGTGGTCTGCCACAGGTCGGTGAGCCGCTCGATCACGGCGGAGGAGGGGTCGCGGGCGACCAGGGCACCGTTGAGCGCGCCGACGGACGTGCCCAGCACCAGGTCCGGGGTGATGCCCCGCTCGAACAGGGCGCGCAGCATGCCCACCTCGACCGCACCCAGCACTCCACCGCCGCCGAGGACGAACGCGGTGGTCATGCGGTCACACCCCGGTGGCGAGCTCGGGGTGGTCGGCCCGCATCCGGCTGACGACGGACCGCTCGACCCAGAAGATCACCAGGGGGATCAGCCCGGCGGCCAGCGCCAGCAAGGTGAACGGGATGCTCCACCCGGACCGGCGCGCGAGCAGGAACGTCACCACGACGTAGATGATGAAGACCCAGCCGTGCGCGACCCAGAGGATGCTGGCGTTCTCGCCGAACGTCTGGAGGCTGCTGCCCTCGGTGGGGAGGTACCTCAGCGGCAGCGCCACCAGCGCGCAGAACGCGAGCAGGACGCCGACGACGATCGCCAGGACCCGGTAGGCGTTGAAGAGCCTCATCTTTTCGGGGTCCCCTCGGAAGAGCGAACGGAAGGAGCGCAGCGGGAGGAGCGAGCGCTTTCGTGGGGTAAGTCCACGATCAGCGACCCTACCGAGCGGCCGAAGCCTCGGCCTCGACGGTCTCCGCGACGGTGTCCTGGGCCCAGCGCCACCACACGAACACCGCGAACCCGCCGAAGAACCACCACTCCAGGGCGTACAGCAGGTTGCGGATCGCGGTGAGCTGACCGACGTCCGGGAGCTGGTCGAGGTCGGCCTGGACGACACCGGGCGGCGGGTCCTTCATCACGACGTAGGCGCCGTACAGGTCCTGGTCGAACCGCTGCGCGAGGTCGGCGATCCGCAGCTGCGGCAGCAGCTGGTCGGTGTCGTCGTCGTCGACATCGCCGGTCGACTCCGACGGCTGCAGCCAGCCCACCAGGGCGGCCGGTCCTCGTGTCTCGGGACCGCGCTCGCCCCAGGACGGCGTCGCCTCCCAGCCACGCACGACGGGCAGGACCGAGTCGCCGACCAGGACCGGGTCGACCAGCCAGTAGCCCTCACGGCCGTCGTGCCGGCGCCCCGACACCCAGAACGTCTGGCCGATGTACCGCCCGGTGACCTCGACCGGCTGCCCGACGTACCGACCCGGGAACGGGTCGTTCGGCCCGATCGCGGCGGCCAGCGGGATCGGCGCGGCGTTCGTCAGGTCGCTGGCGGCGTCGTCACGGCGGTCCTGCCAGCCGTGGTACTGCCAGAGCCCCAGCCAGCCGGCGGCCAGCACCGCCGCGACGACCAGCAGGTGGGCGGGCCAGGAGCGCGGCGCGAGCAGGACGGGCACCGCAGGCACGCGGCCAGGATACGGAGACGGCCTCCCGCCCTAGAGTCCGGTTCGACGGGGAGGAGACCCGATGACCGTCACCGCCGTGCACCACCTCAACTGCGGCACCATGTCGCTGGCCGTCACGTTCGGCGAACGGCTGGCGCCTCGGCGCATCGTCGCCCACTGCCTCCTGGTCGAGAGGGACGCCGGCCTGCTGCTGGTCGACACCGGCTTCGGCATGGGTGACGTGCGCAACCCGAAGCGGCTCACGCCCAGCTCGCGGATGCTGCTACGGCCCCGGCTGGTCGAGGAGGAGACGGCGATCGCCCAGGTCCGGGCGCTCGGGCACGACCCGGCCGACGTCACCGACATCGTGCTCACCCACCTGGACTTCGACCACGTCGGCGGCCTCGGCGACTTCCCCCAGGCGACGGTGCACGTGTACGCCGCGGAGCTGGACGCCGCGACGCATCCGCGGCTGCGGGAGCGGGCGAGGTACGTCGAGGCGATGTGGGCCCACGGCCCGCGCTGGCGACAGCTCTCCGAGCCCGGCGACGACTGGATGGGGCTGCGGTCGGTCACGGCGCTCGAGGACGACGTGGTGCTCCTGCCGCTGCACGGGCACACACGCGGCCACTGCGCCGTCGTCGTGAAGAACCCGACAGGCGGTTGGCTGGTGCACGCCGGCGACTGCTACTTCGACGCCCGCGAGTCCCACGAACCGCCCGCCTGTGCTCCGGGCCTGGCGATGTTCCAGCGGATGATGGCCACCGACCACCGCCTGCGGATGGACAACCTGGAGCGGGTCCGCGAGCTGCGGTCGGCGCACCAGGGCGACGTCGACGTCTTCTGCGCGCACGCCCCCGCCGACTTCGACCGCTTCGCCCCCGCTGGTTGAGGAAGGCGCGCTAGCGCCTGTCACGAGACCCGGTGAGAGGACCGCTGACTGCCTACGGGGCTTCGTGACGGGCCTTCGGCCCTCCTCAACCAGCGGGTGCCGCACTACAGGCCCGTCGGCTCGTCCAGCGGCGACGCGTCGTTGCAGACGCCGAAGGGCAGGATCTCGGACAGGGTCAGGTTGGCGGCGGCGACGGGGTTGGTGACGTGCAACCCGATGCGGCCGGTGCTCGGGTCGACGGCGTCGTCCTCGGAGAACCCGTCGGAGAACCCGATCGACCCCGTGGTCGGCCAGTCCGCGACCAGGTCGGCCCGGTCGAACAGGTCGTCACGGTCCGGGGCGAACCACGCGGTCGCCACGTCGTCCCCGAAGGACACCGCGACCGCCGGCAGGTCGTCGAGGCCGGCGATGTCGTGCTCGGCCAGCACCGCGTCCTGGTCCTCGAAGGTCGCGTCGGTGCCCAGGGCGTCGGCGAAGGGGATGCAGCCGCGCCGCACGTACGCCGACTCCGCGGGCCCCCTCAAGAGGCCGACCAGGTCCGGGTCGCTGGCCCACACGGGGTCGCTCTCGTCCGCGACGCCCTTGGTCAGCAGGTGCAGCTCGGGCCAGACGGTGGCACCGGCCAGCGGGCCGACCTCCGCGTCGACGGCGGCCTGCACCTTGGCCATGTCCTGGTCGGGCCGGAAGCCCAGCACGTACCCGCCCCCGTCCGGCCCGCTGAACCGCGCCTCCCAGTCCACGTCGTCCTCGGTGACGTCGTAGTCCAGCCAGAGCTCGGAGTTGTCCGCGCGCAGCAGCCCGTCGGTGAGCAGCACGGCCTCACGCTCGGCGCGGTCCCAGAACGCCTGTCGGTCGGTCATCAGGTCCTGGCTGGTCAGGTCCGGGACACCGAGCCGGGCCCGGATCGCGTCGAGGTCGGTGATCGTCAGGTACTCGGCCCCGGCCGGCACGAGCACCAGCGCCGCGGCCTCGGGGCGCAGCGTCGTCTGCGGCGTGAGCGGCTTGACGCTCAGCGTCGGCGAGGCGGTCGGCCCGGGGTCGGCGGCGGAATCACCGTCGTCGCGCGAGCGCACGACCAGGAACACGGCCAACCCCGCGACGACGGCGAGTGCCAGGCCGACCAGAGCCCATCGACGTACCACGGGTGACATCATCGTGGAGTGACCATCACCGCGGATCAGGCCACGCGCTTCCAGAGCGCGTTCGGCACGATGGCGGACTCGATCGGCCGGGCCGTGCTGGGCAAGGACCACGTCATCCGGCTCACCCTGACCTGCCTGCTGTCCGAGGGTCACCTGCTGCTCGAGGACCTGCCGGGAACCGGCAAGACGATGCTGGCGCGGGCGCTGGCCAACACCGTCCAGGGCTCGCACGCGCGGATCCAGTTCACCCCGGACCTGCTGCCGACCGACGTCACCGGCGTCACGGTCTACGACCAGCACCGCGGTTCGTTCGAGTTCCACCCCGGCCCGATCTTCTCCGACATCGTGCTGGCCGACGAGATCAAC
Organism: uncultured Actinomycetota bacterium; assembly: GCA_963782035.1. Lineage (GTDB taxonomy): Bacteria > Actinomycetota > Actinomycetes > Propionibacteriales > Nocardioidaceae > Nocardioides. The sequence continues at coordinate 64,439 of CAWAIW010000022.1, read as the reverse complement.
CGCGCGTCCCCCAAGACCCAGGCCGCGCTGCTCGAGGTGATGGAGGAGGGGCACGTCACCGTCGACGGCATCACCCACGACGTGCCGCGGCCGTTCATGGTGATCGCCACGCAGAACCCCATCGAGCAGGCCGGCACGTACCGGCTGCCCGAGGCCCAGCTCGACCGGTTCCTGTTCAAGACGTCGGTCGGGTACCCCGACGCCGACGCGACCGAGGAGCTGCTGCTCAACTCGGGGCTGCGCGACCGCGCCGCCCTCGTCACCCCCGTCGTCAGCCGTGAGGACGTGGCGCGGATGGCCGCGATGGCCGACGAGGTGTACGTCGACCGGTCGGTGGCCCGGTACGTGCGGAAGCTCGCCGAGGCCTCGCGGATGCTGCCGCAGGTGAAGATGGGACTGTCGGCGCGCGGCGCGCTCGCGTTCGTGCGCGCGGCGAAGACCTGGGCCGCGGCGGAGGGTCGCGCCCACGTCGTCCCGCACGACATCGTCACCCTCGCCGAGCCCGTGCTCGGGCACCGCCTGCTGCTCGACGCGCAGGCCCAGTTCGGGGGGGTGCAGGTCTCCGACGTGGTCGCCTCGCTGCTCGAGCAGGTGCCGCCTCCGGTCGACCGGACCGACTGACCGGATCGACTGGCCCACCATGTCCCGACCGACCGGCCCGTTGTCCCGGCTGTGGTCCGGCCTTCGCGACGGGGTGACGCCGCTCGGGAGGGCGGTGATCTCGACGGGCCTCCTGGCGCTGACGATCGCCCGGATCACCGGCCTGGTCGAGCTGGCCGTCGTCGCCGCGCTGTGCCTGCTGCTGGTCGCCGTCGGTGTCGTGGTCGTGCTCGCGCCCTCCAACGTCCGCGCCGACCTGATCCTCCGACCCGACCGCACCAGCGCCGGCGTCCCCGTGCACGGCCGGCTGCGCCTGACGAACCGCTGGCCGGTCTCGGTCGGGCGTCCCGTGGTCGAGGTGCCCGCCGGCGCCGCCCGCCGCTGGGTCCGGCTGCCGACGCTGCGCGCGAGCGCCACCCAGGACGCCGAGCTGGTCGTGCCGGCCCCGCGACGCGGGGTGGTCACCGTCGGCCCGGTGCTCTACCGCCGTACCGACCCGGTCGGTCTGTTCACCCGCCGGATCCGCTGGGCGGGCGCGGTCGAGCTGCTGGTCCGACCGGCGACCGCCGACCTCGCCGGACTTCCCGTCGGACAGCTGCGCGACCTCGAGGGGGTGCCCAGCGACCAGATCTCGATGAGCGACCTGGCCTTCCACGCCCTGCGTGAGTACGTCCCGGGTGACGACCTGCGCCACGTGCACTGGCGTTCCTCCGCGCGGGCCGGCCAGCTGCTGGTCCGCCAGTACCACGACTCGCGCCGCACCTCGGCCCTGCTCGTGGTGGACACCCGGCCCGAGGCGTACGTCGAACCCGAGGACTTCGAGCTGGCCCTGTCCGTGGCCGCCTCGATCACGCTGCGCGCCGGACGCGACGGCTACGACCTCGCGCTGGTCTGCGGCGACCTGGTCGTGGGCGGCGGGTCCGCGGGCGTCGACCCGGCGTACGTGCTGGACGCCTTCTGCCGCTCCTCCCTCGAGGGCGACGAGTCGACGCACCCCCTGTCCGACCAGGTCACCCGCGGGCTCGCGGCCGCGGGGGACGCGAGCATGCTCTTCCTGCTCACCGGCACGGTCGCCCCGGTCGACGAGCTCCAGCGCGTGGTCGCGCTGGCGCCCGGCGACCTCTGGGCCGGCGTCTGGCGGGCGGGGTTCGGTGAGGCGGCCGGGCTGGCGGAGTACGCCGGGCGGCCCATCGTCACCTTGGGTGCTCTCGACCAGCTGCCGATCGCGATGAACGAGGTCGTGCGATGACCCGCCCCGCCAGCCTGCGCGACCCGCTGCTCGCGTGGCTGCTGACGACGGCCGCGATCGCGGGCTGGTGGACGACGTTCGACGGGTTCGCCTGGCTGGTGGTCGGCTCGGCGGGCGCCGCCGCGGGAGTCGGGGTGGTCCTGCTGCACGCGCGCTTCGGCTCGCTGGTGTGGGCTCTCGTCACGGTCCCGCTCACCTACCTGCTCCTGGGCGTGGTGGTGCTCGGCGTGGACTTCACCGGCGGCGAGCTGCGCGGCACCACGTTCACCCGCGTGCTGACCGGCGCCTGGGAGTCCTGGCGTCTGCTGGTCGGCACCCACCCACCGGTCGAGGCCACCGGGACCGTGCTGCTCGCCCCCGCGATGGCCGGCCTGATCGTGGCCGCCCAGTCGACGGCCTTCTCGCGGGCGGGCTCCCGCCCCGGCTGGCCGGTCGCGCCGATCCTCGGACTGCTGGCGTGGGTGCTGGTGACCGGCAGCCACCTCACGTCGTCGGACACCTGGTCGCGGATCCTCTTCGGCGGTGTCTTCGGCCTCGCCTGCCTGGCGTGGGTGGTGGTCCGGGCCGGAAGGGCCGACTCCCCCACGTCCGCCCGGTGGGCGCTGGCCGCACCGGTCCTCGTCGTCAGCACGTTGCTGGCCGTCCCGCTCGGGGGCAGCCTCCTCGGCGACCACGAGCAGCGCCTGGTCCTGCGCGAGCAGACCGCGGCGTACGGCGTGGACCAGGTCGCCACCCCCCTCGACAGCTTCCGCCGCTTCCGCAAGCAGTCCGGCGACCTGCCCGACAACGCCTGGCGCCGGCAGCTCCTGCGCGCGACCGGCGCACCCCAGGACACGATGCTGCGGTTCGCGGTGCTCGACCGCTACGACGGGCGGCGCTGGGTCGCGGCCAACGACGTCGACCCGGAGAGCCACGAGGACCGGTTCCAGCTGTTCGGTGCGGACTACCTGACCACGCCGGGCCGGACGGGGACGGCACCCATCCGCATCGAGCTGACCGGCTCGTGGAACAGCCAGTGGCTGCCGCTGGCCGGGCGGCTCGTCGGGCTGAACACCGACTTCCCCGGCGGCCTGTCCGTCGACCAGCTCCGCTTCAACCCGGTCACGTCGACCGCCATCGGCATCCGCACGCTCGGCGGCAACGACGAGTACGAGTTCTTCGCCGACTTCCCCGACACCACGCTCCCCGACGATGCCCGTCCCTCCCTGCTCGTCGACGAGCCGACGTACGTCGCGGCCGCGTTCCTGGACAACTGGGCGAAGGCCGCCCGCCAGGGCGCCGACTCGCGGCTGGACGCCGTGCTGCGAGGGGCCCGGATGATGCGCGAGCGCGGCCGCTACAGCGACGGCGCGTTCGGCTGGGTCGTGCGGTTCACCCGGGGCCAGGACGAGGCGCGCCTCGACGACTTCATGAACGGCCCGCACATGGTCGGCAACGACGAGCAGTACGCCGCGGCGATGGCGCTCCTGGCCACCCGCCTGCGCGTGCCCGCGCGCGTGGTCATCGGGGCGCGCGTGCCCGAGGACGGGATCGTCAAGGGCAACGACGTGGTCGCGTGGGTGGAGCTGCGGATCCAGGACGAGGCGGGCGGCACCTGGCGCGAGCTGCCGCGGACCAGGTACGAGTCGTTCCGCCCGCCCCGCCGCGACGACCCCAGCAACGAGCCGGTGGTCGTCACGCCGGAGACGTCCCCCACCTCGTCGGTCACCCCGAAGCCGACGCCGGCCGCCTCGCCCACCCCGGAGCCCGACCCGGACGACCCGACCGCTCGCCCTTCAGCGTCTTCGTCGTCAGGCCCCTGGCGGTGGCTGCTGTGGCTGCTCGTCCCCGCCGCGGTCGGCGCGGTACCGGCGTACAAGGCGTTGCGGCGTACCCGACGCCGCCGCGCCTCCCGGGTGTCGGTGAGGTACGTCGGGGCGTGGCAGGAGCTCGTCGACCGCGCGCGAGACCTCGGCGTCCCGGTGCCGGTGCACCGTTCGCGCCCGGCGCAGGCCGTGGTCCTCGGCGCCGCCACCCTGCCCCTGGCCCGCAGCGCCGACGACGCGGTCTTCGGCGCCGCGGCACCGTCGCCCGACGCCGCCGACTCCTACTGGGGGTCGGTGCTCGAGGTACGGGGAGGGCTCGGCCACGACGTGCCGTCGTGGCGCCGCTGGCTGGCGCCGTTCAGCCCCGCGTCCCTGCGGCGGTCCTGAGGTTCAGGACAGCCCGACGATCGTCCCGTCGTCGAGCAGGTCGATCCGTCCGGCGGCGGGGGCGGCCGGCAGGCCGGGCATCGTCATCACGTCGCCGCACACGAGGACCACGAAGCCCGCGCCCGCGGCGAGCCGTACCTCGCGCACGTGCAGGTCGTGGCCGGTCGGCGCCCCGCGGAGGGTGGCGTCGGTCGAGAACGAGTACTGCGTCTTGGCCACGCAGACCGGCAGGTTGCCGTAGCCGTCGGCCTGGAGGCGGTCGATCTTCCGCTTGGCCTTGCCGTCCCACGTCACGCTCGACGCGCCGTACACCCGGTGGGCGAGCACCTCCGCCTTCTCCTTGAGCGGCAGCTCGTCGGGGTAGGTGAGGGAGACCGTCGACGGCCCGGAGTCCTCGAACAGGTCGAGCACGCCCTTGGCCAGCTCGGACGCCCCGCTCCCGCCGTCGACGAAGTGGGTGGCCGGGAAGGTCCGGACGCCGAGGGCGTCGACCAGGTCGACCACCCGCGACACCTCCGCGTCGGTGTCGCTCGGGAACCGGTTGAGCGCCACGACGCAGGGGATGCCGTAGACCTCACGCACGTTGCGCAGGTGTCGCGCCAGGTTCTCCATGCCGCGCTCGACGGCGTCGAGGTCCTCGCGACCGAGGTCGGGTACGTCGACGCCGCCGTGGAACTTGAGCGCTCGCACCGTGGCCACCACGACCGCGGCGTCCGGACGGAGCCCGGACTTGCGGCACTTGATGTCGATGAACTTCTCCGCGCCCAGGTCCGCCCCGAAGCCGGCCTCGGTGACGACGTAGTCGGCCAGCCGCAGCGCCGCCCTCGTGGCGACGACCGAGCTGCAGCCGTGCGCGATGTTGGCGAAGGGTCCGCCGTGGACGAACGCCGGGGTGTGCTCCAGCGTCTGCACCAGGTTCGGCGCGAGGGCGTCCCGCAGCAGCACGGCCATCGCGCCGTGCGCCTCGAGCTCGCGAGCCGTGACCGGCTTCTTGTCGCGCGTCTGCCCGACCACGATGTCGCCGATCCGTCGCTTGAGATCGGACCAGGACTCGGTCAGGCAGAAGATCGCCATCAGCTCGGAGGCCACCACGATGTCGAAGCCGCTCTCGCGCGGGTAGCCGTTGGCGAGGCCGCCCAGGCCGACCACCACGTCGCGGAGCGCCCGGTCGTTGAGGTCGAGCACCCGCTTCCAGTCCACCGAGCGGACGTCGATGCCCAGCGCGTTGCCGTGGTGGAGGTGGTTGTCCAGCAAGCGCCGCCAGCAGGTTGTGCGCGGCGGCGAGGGCCGCGAAGTCACCGGTGAAGTGCAGGTTGATGTCGGTCATCGGCACGACCTGGGCCCAGCCGCCGCCGGCGGCCCCGCCCTTCATCCCGAAGACCGGCCCCATGGACGGCTCGCGCAGGCAGGCCATCGACCGCAGCCCCAGTCCGCTCAGGGCGTCGGTCAGCCCGACCGTGGTCGTGGTCTTCCCCTCCCCCGCCGGCGTCGGGGACATCGCCGTCATCAGGATCAGCTTGCCGAGCGGCCGGTCCTCCAGGGACGTGAGGTACCCGAGGTCGACCTTGGCCTTGTGATGGCCGTAGGGCACCAGGTGCACCGGGTCGATGCCCAGCGCCTCCTCGGCGACCTGCGTGATGGGTCGCAGCTCGGCGGCGTTCGCGATCTCGATGTCCGACAGCACTCAGTCCCTCACCTTCGTCACACCCATGCGCCGGAGAAGCCTCGAGCGCCCCTCGGAGTCGGGCAGCCTGCCCACGTTGGACTCCACGTTCATCCGCGCGATGGCCGACCCGGCCCGCGCCACCTCGCCGGCCGCGACCAGGTCCGACAGCAACCCGCCGCTGGCGGCGGGGCGCAGCTGGTCGATGAGCACCAGCACCTCGACCGCGGTCTCCACGACGCGCGCCTGCGGCTCGGACGCGGCCAGCAGCGCGTCCCCGATCGCCGTACGCCGTCCGTCATCGTCGCGAGGCAGGGACCAGGCGCTCGCCACGGCCCCGAAGGCCCGCTCGTCGTCCGCGGCCAGCTGCTGCGCCTGGGTCATCAGGTCGTCGGCACGCTCCGCCAGCTCCGGGGCCTCGCAGAAGCGGGCCACCATCGCCACGAGGGCCGCGGCCTGCGCGGTGCACAGCGCCGCCACCGACCCGCCCGCCGGCGTCGGCGTCCGGGCAGCCAGCCGCTCCAGGAAGTCCGTGAACGTCCCGGCGGCCGCCTCCGCGTCACGCACCACGGCTGCACGCTAGCGCCGCGACCCACGATTCGTCTGCCCCGCTGAGCCTCAGAAGTCACAGTGAACCGCAGACGAATCGCAGAAGGGTGGTGGAGCCTAGGGGACTCGAACCCCTAACCCCCTGCTTGCAAAGCAGGTGCGCTACCAATTGCGCCAAGGCCCCCAGACAATCCCGCCGGCGGGCCGTGCGGCCTCGGCGGGAAGAAGGGACTTACTCCGTGGGAGTGGTGGGTGAGGAGACGCTGTCGGTCGCCTCGGCCCAGAGGGCCTGCTCGTGCTTGCCCTCGTCCATCTTCTTCTTCGCGTAGGCGACACCAGCAGCGGCCAGGAGGACGAACAGGATCTTCTTCATGTGGGCCTAACAGGACTTGAACCTGTGACCTCTTCCTTATCAGGGAAGCGCTCTAACCGTCTGAGCTATAGGCCCGGGGGTGACCCCGGATGGGTGCGCCGGAGCGAGATTACCGGACGGCGCGGGAGCCCGATAAATCAGCAGAGCGCATCGTCAGCGCTCGTCCTCGACCAGGGTGATGTCGATGCCGCCGAGCAGGGCGGCCGACATGTTGTAGAGGAACGCGCCGAGGGTCGCGATCGCCGTCAGGAGCACGACGTCGATGACCGCGACGAGCATCGTGAAGCCGATGACCCGGTCGGTGCCGAGGTAGTCCTGGATGGTGAACGGCGAGTCCGCCTGGTCGCCGACGATGTCGCGGACCGTGGTGTTGATGGAGTCCCACACGCCGGCGGCGCCGAGCACGGACCACACCATCAGCACCGAGACGATGGTGACCACGCCGAGGGCGATCGACAGCAGGAACGCCGTCTTCATCACCGACCACGGGTCGACGCGCGTGAGGCGGAGGCGGGCGCGGCGCGGGGGCCGCTTCTGGCGCGAGGCCCGGACGCTCCGGGTGCGCTGCGGTCGCCCCGGACGCTCGGCCCGCTGGGTCGGCTGGGTGGCTGCGGGCATCGGCACCACGGGCGCCGCGGGGCGCTCCTCGCGGACCTCCGGCTCACGTACGGCGGGGCGCTGGGCCGTCTGGTCGGGCGCGGATCCGTTGGCGGCCGGCTCTGCGGGCGCCGTCGACGACCCGGGAAGGGCGGCCTGGCGCACCGAGCTCAGCTTCTGCTGGAGACGCTCCGACAGCGACGGTCCGTTGTCACCGTTGCTCTCCTCGCGGGGCATCGGCGGCAGGACGGGCCGGGAGTCCGGCGGGGACTCCGGGCGGGGTGCGTCCAGTCCGGTCAGTCGCGTCTGCGTCTGCTCGGTCGGTCGCTCCGTCATCAGGCCTCACTCTCGGGAGGGGAATCGGCCGGTTGACCGTCGTCGGTCCCTTCGATTGTTGCACTGGACTCCAGATGGGGCGATTCCCCAACTGATTCTCCAGCCGCCGGCTCGGCCTGTTCCACCCCCTCGGCCGCCTCGTCTGTGGTAACGGGAGTCCTCGTCGATCTCGGGCGTCTCGACCGAGCGAGCCACGACCGCGACCGCGTCGCCGTCCTTGGGCGTCACGAACTTCACGCCCATGGTGGAGCGGCCGGTCGCCCGGAAGTCGTCGTTGATCGGGCTGCGCACGACCTGGCCGCCCTGGGTGATCGAGAGGATCTCGTCCCCGTCGACGACGATGAAGGCACCGACCAGGTTGCCGCGCTCCTCGTTGGCCAGCGACATCGTCTTGATGCCCAGACCCCCTCGCGACTGCAGGCGGTAGTCGGTGATCCGCGAACGCTTGGCGAAGCCGCCGTCGGTCATCGTGAAGACGTACTGCGGCTTGACCGCGGCCAGCTCCTCCTGGGCCACCTGGTCGGCGCGGATGACCGACATCGACAGCACCGAGTCGCCGGAGCGGAACTTCATGCCCGCCACGCCGGAGGTCGCGCGGCCCATCGGCCGCAGCTGGGTGTCGTCGGCGCGGAAGCGGATCGACTGGCCCTTGCGCGAGACGAGCAGGATGTCGTCGTCGGGCTCGACCAGCTCGGCGCCGATCAGCTCGTCGTCGTCCTCGCGGAAGTTGATGGCGATGACGCCCGCCTGGCGCGGGCTGTTGTAGTCGCCGAGCCGGGTCTTCTTGACCAGGCCGTTGCGGGTGGCCAGGACGAGGTACGGCGCCTGCTCGTAGTCGCGGATCGCCAGCACCTGCGCGATGTTCTCGTCCGGCTGGAAGGACAGCAGGCCGGCGACGTGACCGCCCTTCGCGTCGCGCGAGGCCTCCGGCAGGTTGTAGGCCTTGGTCCGGTAGACCCGGCCCGCGGTGGTGAAGAACAGCAGCCAGTGGTGGTTGGTGGTGGCGATGAAGTGGTCGACCACGTCGTCGCCGCGCAGGGTCGCGCCGCGCACGCCCTTGCCGCCCCGCTTCTGGGAGCGGTACTGGTCGGACTTCGTGCGCTTGGCGTATCCGCCGCGCGTGATGGAGACGACCAGCTCCTCGTCGGGGATCAGGTCCTCCATCGAGAGGTCGCCGTCGGCCGCGATGATCTGGGTGCGCCGGTCGTCGCCGTACTTCTCCACGATCTCGGCCAGCTCGTCGATGACGATCTGCCGCTGCCGGCCGTCGTCGGCCAGGATGTCCTCGAGGTCGGCGATGACCCGCTCGAGCTCGGCGAGCCGGTCGATGATCTTCTGGCGCTCCAGGGCGGCCAGCCGGCGCAGCTGCATGTCGAGGATGGCCTGCGCCTGGAGCTCGTCGATCTCGAGCAGGGCGATCAGGCCCGTGCGGGCCTCGTCCACGTCGGGGCTGCGCCGGATCAGGGCGATGACCTCGTCGAGCGCGTCGAGCGCCTTGACGTAGCCGCGCTGGATGTGAGCGTCCTCCTCGGCCTTGCGCAGGCGATAGCGCGTGCGCCGCTGGATGACCTCGATCTGGTGGCTCACCCAGTAGGAGATGAACTGGTCGACGGTCAGCGTGCGGGGTACGCCGTCGACGAGCGCGAGCATGTTGGCCGAGAAGTTGGTCTGCAGCTCGGTGTGCTTGAAGAGGTTGTTGAGCACCACCCGCGCGACCGCGTCGCGCTTGAGCACGATCACCAGGCGCTGGCCGGTGCGGTCGGAGGTGTCGTCGCGCACGTCGGCGATGCCCTGCACGCGCCCGAGGTCGGCGAGCTCGGCGATCTTCAGGGCCAGGTTGTCCGGGTTGACCATGTAGGGCAGCTCGGTGATGACCAGGCAGGTGCGGCCGCGGCTGTCCTCGTCGATCTCGATGACGGCCCGCTGGGTGACCGAGCCGCGGCCGGTGCGGTAGGCCTGCTCGATGCCCTGGTGCCCGACGATGAGCGCGCCGTTGGGGAAGTCGGGGCCCTTGATCCGCTCGAGCAGTGCCTCCTGGAGCTCCTCGCGGCTCGCACCGGGGTTCTCCAGGGCCCACTTGGCGCCGTCGGCGACCTCCCGCAGGTTGTGCGGCGGGATGTTGGTGGCCATGCCGACCGCGATCCCTGCCGACCCGTTGACCAAGAGGTTCGGGAAGCGTGCGGGGAGGATCGTCGGCTCCTGGCTGCGGCCGTCGTAGTTGGGCTGGAAGTCGACGGTCTCCTCGTGGATGTCGCGGACCATCTCCAGCGCCAGCGGCGCCATCCGGCACTCGGTGTAGCGCATCGCGGCCGCGGAGTCGTTGCCCGGCGAGCCGAAGTTGCCCTGGCCGTTGATCAGCGGCGCGCGCATCACCCACGGCTGGGCGAGCCGGACCAGGGTGTCGTAGATCGCGGTGTCACCGTGCGGGTGGTACTGGCCCATCACGTCGCCCACGACGCGCGAGCACTTGGAGAAGCCGCGGTCGGGCCGGTAGCCACCGTCGTACATGGCGTAGAGCACCCGGCGGTGCACCGGCTTGAGGCCGTCGCGTACGTCGGGCAGCGCGCGGCCGACGATGACCGCCATGGCGTAGTCGAGGAAGGCGCGCTGGACCGAGGTCTGCAGCTCCACCGGCTCGACCCGGCCGCCGCCGCCGAGCGGGACGGGGGGCTGGATGGGGGTCTCGGTCATGGATCTTCTCTCTGTGTGTCGCTAGGCCCGACTAGGCCTGTCTAGGGAATGCACTAGACGGCTAGATATCGAGGAAGCGGACGTCCTTGGCGTTGCGCTGGATCCACGAACGGCGCTGCTCGACGTCCTCGCCCATCAGCGTCGAGAAGATCTCGTCGGCCTGGGCGGCGTCCTCGAGCGTCACCTGCAGCATCAGCCGCTGGTCGGGGTCCATCGTGGTCTCCCACAGCTCCTTGGCGTTCATCTCGCCGAGGCCCTTGTAGCGCTGGACGGGGTTCTCCTTGGGCAGCTTCTTGCCGTTGGCCTGGCCGTCGCGCAGCAGCGCGTCGCGCTCGGCGTCGGAGTAGACGAACTCGTGCTCGGCCGGCTTGTTCCAGCGCAGCCGGAACAGCGGCGGCTGGGCCATGTAGACGTAGCCGCCCTCGATGAGCGGGCGCATGAACCGGAAGAGCAGCGTCAGCAGCAGGGTGTTGATGTGGTGGCCGTCGACGTCGGCGTCGGCCATCAGCACGACCTTGTGGTAGCGCAGCTTGGCCATGTCGAACTCGTCGTGGATGCCGGTGCCGAGCGCGGTGATGATCGACTGCACCTCGGCGTTGCCGAGCACCTTGTCGATGCGGGCCTTCTCGACGTTGAGGATCTTGCCGCGGATCGGCAGGATCGCCTGGGTCCGCGGGTCACGACCCTGCCGGGCCGAGCCGCCCGCCGAGTCGCCCTCGACGATGTAGACCTCGCACTCCTCGGGGTTCGTCGACTGGCAGTCCGACAGCTTGCCCGGGAGACCGCCGCCGCCGAGCAGCCCCTTGCGGTTGCGCGCCAGGTCGCGGGCCTTGCGCGCGGCCATCCGCGCGGACGCGGCGGCCTGGGCCTTGCGCACGATGTCGCGGCCCTCGTTGGGGTTCTGCTCGAGCCAGGCGCCGAGCTGGTCGTTGACGACCCGCTGCACGAAGCCCTTGGCCTCGGTGTTGCCGAGCTTGGTCTTGGTCTGGCCCTCGAACTGCGGCTCGCCCAGCTTGATCGAGACGATCGCGGTGAAGCCCTCGCGGATGTCGTCACCCGAGACGCGGTCCTCGCGCTTCTTGATGAGGTTGTTGGCCTCGCCGAAGGTGTTGATCTGTCCGGTGAGCGCCGCGCGGAAGCCCTCCTCGTGGGTGCCGCCCTCGTGGGTGTTGATGGTGTTGGCGAAGGTGTGCACCGACTCGGTGTAGGAGGTGTTCCACTGCATGGCCACCTCGAGGCTCATGTGCATTCCCGCTCCCGCGGGGGCCTCGGCCTCGAAGGAGATGATCGTCGGGTTCGCCGGGGTCTTGCTGCGGTTGAGGTGGGCGACGTAGTCGACCAGGCCCAGGTCGTACTTGAAGACCCGCTCCAGGCCGCCGCCGTCGGCGCGCTTGATCGCGTCGGAGTCGGCCTCGTCGACCTCGGCCGGCACGGTGTCGTCCTCGACGGCGTCGACCAGGTCGCCCGCCGTCGGCCGCTCGTCGCGGATCACGATCTCGAGACCCTTGTTGAGGAAGGCGTACTCGCGCATCCGGTTGGTCAGGGTCTCGAGGTTGTAGGTCGTGGTCTCGAAGATCTCCTCCGAGGCGTACCAGGTCACGGTGGTGCCGGTGCTCTCGCCGTCCTCGAGGGGGCGAACCTGCTCGAGCGGGGCGTCCGGCACGCCGAGCTGGAAGCTCTGCCGCCACAGGTGACCGCGGTTCTTCACCTCGACCACGAGGAGGGTCGAGAGGGCGTTCACCACCGAGACGCCGACGCCGTGCAGGCCGCCGGAGACCTTGTAGCCGCCGCCACCGAACTTGCCGCCGGCGTGCAGCAGCGTCAGCGCCATGGTGACCGCCGGCAGCTCCTGGCCGGGAGCCGTGTCGGTGGGGATGCCGCGGCCGTTGTCGACGACCTGGACCCCGCCGTCGGCACGCAGCGTCAGCACGATGCGGTCGCAGTAGCCCGCGAGCGCCTCGTCGACGGCGTTGTCCACGATCTCGGTGATCAGGTGGTGCAGGCCGCGCTCGCCGGTCGAGCCGATGTACATGCCCGGGCGCTTGCGGACCGCCTCCAGACCCTCGAGGACGGTGATCGCCGAGGCGTCGTAGTCCCCGTTGACGTCCCGCGGGATGTCCTGAGGATCGATCGGGGGCTCGGTCGTCTGCTCGCTCACACGGTCCCTCTTCGGCTCGCCCTGCGCACATGGGTCGGGTCGCGACTCGAGGGTCGCGACCCAATGGCCATGATAGCCCGTCAGGGGCCGCATTCCACGTCGCCGTCCCCAGGAACGGGGGGATCCGGGCCCGAAATCGGCCCTGAGCGCCGCGTGAAGGGCTCCGCAAGGCTCCCGCAGGGGTGCGGTGGACTCCCTATACGTCGGCGAGGCCCCCAGATCGGCTAGCCGTAGGTGTCGCGCGGCCCGCGCCCGTCCCGGACCGAGCGCGACCCCTTCTTCCACGACGGGAGGTGCGGGCCGGCGATCTCGACCAGGGTCACCGTGCCGTGGCCGAGCTCGGCGTTGAGGCGCTTGACCAGCTCCGGGGCGAGGTACTTCAGCTGGGCCGCCCAGGCCGTGGAGTCGGTCCGCACGCCGAGCACCCCGTCGTTGAAGGTCTCCGGCGTCACGTGTCGGGCGACCTCCTCGCCGACCAGCTCGGCCCAGCGCGCGAACACGCCCGCCACCCGCAGGTCGACGTCCCAGCCGTGGTCGTCGACCAGCCGGTTGACGGTGACGTCGAGCAGCTGGGGGTCGCGCTCGTCGGGGAACGCCCCGGAGGCCTTGGCCGGGCCGGTACGCCGCTCCGCCCGCGGGCGTCGTGCGCGCTTGGCCGACGTGGACCGCGCCGTCGACCGCGCGATGTCCTTGGCCAGCTCGAGCCCGTCCGGACGGTGAGCCGTCTCGGGCTCCTGGTCCTCATCCGACACGCGTCACCTCCCCGCCGCCGACCCGGAACCGTACGCCGGCCAGCATCGTAGGGACGTCGTCGTCGACGGCGGCGGTGACCAGCACCTGCTCCGCACCGGCGACCAGCTCGGCCAGCTGGGCCCTTCGGTCGGCGTCGAGCTCGGCGAAGACGTCGTCGAGGATGAGGATCGGGTCGTCGCCGTCGGCGCGCAGGAGGTCGTAGGCCGCCAGCCGCAGCGCCAGCGCGAACGACCAGGACTCGCCGTGGCTGGCGTACCCGCGGACGGGGCAGCCGGTCGCGAGTCCCCGCCCGCCCCGAGGCTGAGCACCAGGTCGTCGCGGTGCGGGCCGACCAGCGACAGACCGCGGTCGAGCTCGTCCTGGCGGCGTTCGGCCAGGGCGGCGAGGAGGCCTTCGGTCAGCGACCCGCGCTCGCGCTCCGTCACCGCAGCTCGAAGGACGACCTGTAGTCCATTGCCGCGTCGTCCTGGGAGGCACCGCGGGCGACGGTGGCGTAGGCGTTGCCGAGGTAGGGCCGCAGGTCCTCGACCAGGGTCAGCCGCTCGGCCAGGATCTCCGCGCCCACCCGGGCGAGATGGGCGTTCCAGGTGTCGAGGGTCGCCAGTGACGGCCTGGCCGCCCGCCGACCCCCTGCCGAAGCGGGCGGTCTTCAGCAGGGTGTTGCGCTGCCGCAGGATCCGCTCGTAGTCGGACCGGACGCCGGCCAGCCGCGGCGTACGCAGGACCAGCAGGTCGTCGAGGAACCGTCGCCGCTCCGCCGGGTCGCCCTTGACCAGGGCGAGGTCCTCGGGGGAGAACACGACGGTCCGCACCAGGCCGACCAGCTCGCGCGTGCGGGGCAGGGGCGACTTGTTGACCCGGGCGCGGTTCGCCCTGCCGGGGTTGACCTCCACCTCGAGGACGGCGGTCCGGCCGTCCTTGACCACCGCCGCCCGGATGACGGCCTGGTCGGCACCGGCCCGCACCAGGGGCGCGTCGGTGGCGACGCGGTGCGAGCTCAGTCGGGAGAGGTAGTCGATCGCCTCGACCAGGTTGGTCTTCCCCTGGCCGTTGCGGCCCACGAACGCCGTCGCGCCCGGCTCGAGGACGACCTCGACGTCGGCGTACGAGCGGAAGTCGTGCAGGACCAGGTGCGAGACGTACAAGCGACTCCCGTCAGCCAATCGATCAGTCTGCCGACGCGTCGCCGCCGGGCGGCGGTCCGCTCTGCACGGCGTGACCGCCGAACTGGTTGCGCATCGCCGAGATCGCCTTCATCGCCGGGCTGTCGTCCTGGCGGGAGATGAACCGGGCGTAGAGCGCTGCGGTGATCGCGGGCGTCGCGACGGCGTTGTCGATGCCGGCCTCGACGGTCCAGCGGCCCTCGCCGGAGTCCTCGGCGTAGCCGCGGATCTTCGACAGGCCCGGGTCCTCGTCGAGCGCGTTGACCAGCAGGTCGAGCAGCCAGGACCGGATGACCGTGCCCTCGCGCCAGGAGCGGAAGACCTCGGTGACGTTGTCGACCAGGTCGACCTTCTGCAGCAGCTCCCAGCCCTCGGCGTAGCTCTGCATGATGGCGTACTCGATGCCGTTGTGGACCATCTTCGAGAAGTGCCCCGCGCCCACCTCACCGGCGTGGACGGAGCCGAACTCGCCCTCGGGCTTGAGCGCGTCGAAGACCGGCTGGACCTTGGCGATGTTGTCCGCCGAGCCGCCGTACATCAGGGCGTAGCCGTTCTTCAGGCCCCAGACACCACCGGACACCCCGCAGTCGACGAAGCCGATGCCCTTCTCGTCCAGGAACGCCGCGTTCGCCTGGTCGTCGGTCCAGCGTGAGTTGCCACCGTCGACGACCAGGTCGCCCTCGCCGAGGAGGTCGCCGAGCTCCTTGATGACCCCGCGGGTGATGTCGCCCGCCGGCACCATCACCCAGACCACCTTGGGCGACGGCAGCTTCTCGACCATGTCGGCGAGGCTGTCGCTGTCGGAGACCTCGGCGTTGCGGTCGTAGCCGACGACCGTGTGGCCGGCGTCGCGCAGCCGCGTGCGCATGTTGCCGCCCATCTTCCCGAGCCCGACGAGTCCCAGTTCCATTCCGATGCCTCTCTGAGGGTGGGTCGTGCAGGTCAGGACAGCAGGCGTCGCGGCATCAGCAGGTAGCGGAACCCGGGGTCCCGCTGCTCATCGTCGCCGTCCTCGCCGATCGAACCACTGATGACGACCGGCTTGGAAGCCTGGGTGAACGACAGCTCGACGACGGCCTCGTCGATCGCGGTCAGGCCGTCGAGCAGGAACTGCGGGTTGAAGCCGGTCGTGAGGTCCTCGCCCTGGACGGTCGCCTCGATCGACTCCGAGGCCTGGGCCTCGTCGCCGGAGCCGGCGTCGAGCGTCAGGACCCCTTCGGAGAAGGCCAGCTGCACCGCCGTGTTGCGCTCGGCGACCAGCGCCACGCGCTTGACCGACTCGACCAGCGCCAGCTTGTCGACCAGCGCCGTCGTCAGGTGCTCGCTGGGGAAGAGGCTGCGGACCTTGGGGAACTCGCCGTCCAGCAACCGGGTCGTCGTACGACGGGTGCCTCCGGCCGCCGACCCCTCGAAGCCGATGATCCCCTCGCCGGAGCCGCTCGCGGAGAGCGCGATCGTCACCTCGGGGCCGGCGGTCAGGGACTTCGCGGTGTCCCCGAGGACCTTCGCGGGCACGAGGGCCGCGAGCGAGGCGTCGGGGGTGTGGGGGTTCCAGGTGAGCTCACGGTGGGAGAGCCGGAAACGGTCGGTGGCCAGCAGGGCGATCGTGGAACCGGAGATCTCCAGCCGCACGCCGGTCAGCACCGGGAGCATGTCGTCGCGGCCGGCCGCGGTGACGGCCTGGGCGACGGCGTGCGCGAACTGGTCGCTGGGCACGGTGCCCGAGGCCGCCGGCATGTCGGGCAGCGTCGGGTAGTCCTCGACCGGCATCGTCTGGAGGCTGAACCGCGCCGACCCGCACGTGATCGAGACGCGGGTGCCGTCGAGCGTCACGTCGACCGGCTTGGCCGGCAGGCTGCGGCAGATGTCGGCCAGCAGCCGGCCGCTCACCAGGGCGCGCCCCTCGTCGGAGACCTCGGCCGACAAGGTGGCGCGGGCGGAGGTCTCGTAGTCGAACGTCGAGAGGACCAGACCCTCGTGCCCCGACGAATGACTTGCGTCGATGAGCAGGCCGGACAACACAGGCGCACTGGGCCGGACGGGGAGGCTGCGAGCAGCCCAGGCGACGGCGTCGGCGAACGCATCGCGTTCCACGCGGAACTTCAACGGATGTCCTTCGAGGTCAGGGTGGGAAGGCAGACCGGACACGGAGGGGGAACGGTGCCCGAATCCTGCCACGCGGGACCGACGCAGGGGAGTGGTGGTCAGGAACCGATGCCCGTTGTCCCCAGGTCGGGGGCCGGAGCGACGTTCACCGAGGATCTCTCTGGCTATAGGTGATGAGTAGTAGTAGGTGCGGTGGAAAGTGTGGAGAACCGGTGTCCTCGCAGGTCAGCACCCCTTTTTCGTCCCCAGGCCGTGTGGAGGGCGAGGGACGGGGAACCACAGGTTCCTGAGGGCGAGTGACCGGGGCGACACCGTCGTCCCCAATTGTCCACAGCACTTGTGGACGAACCACCGGCGTGGCGCACAGCGTCCCGCACATCTTCCGCCGTTGTAGTTCGGTGCCGGGGACCTAGTTCTGGCGGGCGTGCATCTTGATGCGGTTGGTCAGCTCGGAGACCTGGTTGAACACCGCCCGGCGCTCGGCGAGCAGCTGGTTGATCTTCCGGTCGGCGTACATGACCGTCGTGTGGTCCCGGTTGCCGAACTGGGCGCCGATCTTGGGCAGGGAGAGGTCGGTCAGCTCGCGGCACAGGTACATGCCGATCTGGCGGGCCATCACCAGGTGCCGGCCGCGGCTCGGGCCGGTGATGTCCTCGATCGGCAGGCCGAAGTACGCCGAGGTCTGGGCGATGATCAGCGACGCGGTGATCTCGGGCTCGCCGCCCTCGGGGATCAGGTCCTTGAGCACGATCTCGGCCAGGGTCATGTCGACCTCCTGGCGGTTGAGGTTCGCGAAGGCGGTGACCCGGATCAGCGCACCCTCGAGCTCGCGGATGTTGGTCTGGATCTTCGAGGCGATGAACTCCAGCACGTCCGGGGGCGCGGTCAGCCGGTCCATGGCGGCCTTCTTGCGCAGGATCGCGATGCGCGTCTCGAGGTCGGGCGGCTGCACGTCGGTGATCAGGCCCCACTCGAACCGGTTGCGCAGCCGGTCCTCGAGCGCCTCGAGCCGTTTGGGCGCGCGGTCGGAGGTCAGCACGATCTGCTTGTTGGCGTTGTGAAGCGTGTTGAAGGTGTGGAAGAACTCCTCCTGCGTCTGGGTCTTCCCCTCCAGGAACTGGATGTCGTCGATCAGCAGCACGTCCACGTCGCGGTACCTGCGCTTGAAACGGTCCTGCCGGTCGTCGCGGATCGCGTTGATGAACTCGTTGGTGAACTCCTCGCTCGACACGTAGCGCACCTTCGCGCCGGCGTAGAGGCTGCGGACGTAGTGACCGATGGCGTGGAGCAGGTGGGTCTTGCCCAGCCCCGAGTCGCCGTAGACCAGCAGCGGGTTGTACGCCCGGCCCGGCGCCTCGGCGACCGCGACGGCCGCCGCGTGCGGGAAGCGGTTGGAGGAGCCGATGACGAAGGTGTCGAAGGTGTACTTCGGGTTCAGCCGGGTCTCGAGCACCGACGTGCGGTTCTGCTCGGCCGTGGGCTCCTCGGACATGCTGGGTGGGTACATCGACGAATCGATCTGCAGACTTGTCGAGTTGTCGACAAGGCGATTCTCCGACGGGGCTGGGGCGTGGTCGGCCAGCCCGGGGTTGACGGTGACACCCAGGCGGATCTCACGCCCGAACGTGGAGGTGAGCCCCGCCTCGACCTGGTTGCGCAGCCGGCCCTCGAGCTGGGTGCGGGTGAACTCGTCGACGACCTCGATGATCGCCTGGTTGCCGTGCAGCGTGACCGGGGCGCTGGCCTCCAGCCAGGCCCGCTGGTTGGGCTGCAGCTCCGCGACGACCGACCACCAGGCCGCTTCGAGATCCGTGTGCTGGTCCTCCACGCTGTTGCCCGCCGCCCTTCTGGTGACCGAAAGATTCCACATGCTTCTCCACAACCTGTGAAGGAGCGCGACGAGCCGTGGGTCCCCACCGCCACGGGCCGCGGACGACCGATTCCGGGATACAAAGGTGCAGGTCAGCGCGTTGCGGGCCCAGTGATTGGTCTGAATGCCCGGGACACGTCCGAGGTGCGGGACCGGAGGTGATGGGGGACGGCGGGGAATCTCGTCGTGGCCGAACCTAACCCGCTGCGGAGGGCGGCGGCAAGACGTCATCCACAGGCCCACCAGTTGTCCGGGGTCTTGTCCCCAGGGCGTCGAGACGTGTTACGACCGCGTGGGTTTGACCCTGTGGAGAACGCTCGCGTACCGTTGGCCGGTCACCTGATGTGGCGCCGCTCGAGCATGTGTCCACGCGTGTCGACGGGCGTGCTGCCCCGGGTGCCACCCAGACCCCGACGATGGCCCACCAGGGCCTCGACCACCACCGGAGAGACCGTGACCAAGCGCACGTACCAGCCGAACAACCGCCGCCGCCACAAGGTGCACGGTTTCCGCCTGCGGATGCGCACCCGCGCGGGCCGCGCGATCCTGTCGGCGCGTCGGCGCAAGGGCCGCGACAAGCTCGCCGTCTGAGCCCGGGTCGTGCTGCCCGTGGCCGCGCGACTCACCTCGAGCGACTCCTTCCGACGCTGCGTGCGCGAGGGGCGCCGGGCGGGTAGCCGCACCCTCGTGCTGCACCTGGCCGGCCCCGACCTGTCCGTCGCGGACCAGGGGGAGGCGCGGGTGGGCTTCGTCGTCGGCAAGACCGTCGGCGCCGCGGTCGTCCGCAACCGCGTCCGTCGCCGCCTGCGCCACCTCGTCCGCGACCGGCTCGCCGAGCTCCCGCCCGCCTCGACCCTCGTGGTCCGGGCCCTCGCCGGGGCGGACGATGCGTCGTACGCCGAACTCCGGGAGGATCTCGCTCGTTGTCTGGGACGGGTCGCACCCGTGACCGCCTCCTCATGAAGCCACGCCGATGAAGTACGTACTGATCGCCCTGCTGCGCGGGTACCGGGCCGTGATCAGCCCGCTGTACGGCCAGGTCTGCCGGTACCACCCGTCCTGCTCGGCGTACGCCTTGGAAGCGGTGACGGTCCACGGCAGCATCAAGGGCACCTGGCTCTCGATCCGCCGGCTGGGCCGGTGCCATCCGTGGGCCGCCGGCGGCTACGACCCCGTCCCGCCCCACTCGACCCGCATCAAGACAGGCTAAGGAGCCCTTCTCGTGCTCGATTTCCTCGGCGCCGTCGGCCACATCATCATGACGCCGCTGTACTACGCGGTGTCCGCGGTGATGGTGTCCTGGCACTGGCTGTTCAGCCAGATCGGCCTCGACCCCGACGGCGGCTCGACCTGGGCGCTGTCGATCATCGGCCTGACCCTGGTCGTGCGTGCCGCGCTGATCCCGCTGTTCGTCAAGCAGATCAAGTCCAGCCGCAACATGCAGCTGATCCAACCGCGGGTCAAGGAGCTGCAGAAGAAGTACGGCCACGACCGCGAGCGGCTCGCCGCGGAGACGATGGCGCTGTACAAGGAGACGGGCACGAACCCGTTCGCCTCGTGCCTGCCCCTGATCGTGCAGATGCCGATCTTCTTGTCCCTGTTCCGGATGCTCGACCAGGCGGCGAAGAAGGGCAAGGCGCACGGCTTCCTCAACAGCGACCTGGCGGAGTCCTTCGGCCAGTCGAGGCTGTTCGGCCACATCGGCCTGAAGCAGACCTTCCTCAACAACAGCGGCAGCACCTCGGTCATGATCCTGGCGGCCATCCTGGTGGTCGCGATGACCGCGACGACGTTCCTCACCCAGCGCCAGCTGATGAGCAAGAACATGCCGACCGACGCGATGACCGGCCCCTACGCCCAGCAGCAGAAGATGCTGCTCTACGTCCTGCCGGTCGTCTTCGCCGTCGGCGGCATCGCGTTCCCGATCGGCGTGCTCTTCTACTGGACGACGTCGAACCTGTGGACGATGGGCCAGCAGTTCTACGTGATCCGCAACAACCCCGCGCCCGGTACGCCGGCCTTCGCCGCGAAGCAGAAGCGCGATGCGGCCAAGGGGCTGCACACCGGCGAGGAGCCCGCCCCCACGGGCGGCAGCACCACCACCGCGACCGAGGTCGCGGAGCCGCCCGCACCCAAGCGGCAGCAACCCAAGAAGCAGTCCCGCGAACAGCGGAAGAAGGGTGGCGGCCCCCGCGGCCCCGCCACGAACGAGGGAGAGAGCGCATGAGCGACGAGCTCACCGAGCAGGTCGAGACCGACGAGATGACGGAGGAGTCGACGGTGGAGTCGTCGGTGGAGTCGACGGTGGAGTCGACGGGGGAGTCGACGGGGGAGTCGACGGTCCCCGACGCCGACGGCCCGGAGAGCCCCGAGGAGGAGGAGCGACTCGCCCAGCTGGAGCGCGAGGGCGACGTCGCGGCCGACTACCTCGAGGAGCTGCTGGACATCGCCGACCTCGACGGCGACCTGGACATGGACGTCGACGGCGACCGTGCGGCGGTCTCCATCGTCGGCGCCGACCTCAACCAGCTGGTCGGGGACCGCGGCGAGGTCCTGGACGCGCTGCAGGAGCTGACCCGACTGGCGGTCTACCGCGAGACCGGCGAGCGTTCCCGGCTGATGCTGGACATCTCGGGCTACCGCGCGGGCCAGCGCGAGCGCCTGATGGAGCTGGCCCAGCGGTCTGTGCAGCAGGTGCAGGAGACCGGCGAGCGGGTGGCTCTCGACCCGATGTCGCCGTTCGAGCGCAAGGTCGTGCACGACGCGGTGGCCGGCGCCGGCCTCACCTCCGAGTCCGAGGGCGTCGAGCCCCGACGCTTCGTGGTGATCCTCCCGGTCTGACCCCACGTTCATGGGCGAGGTTTCACGTGAAACACCCGCTGTGCCCGACCGGGCGCGGCGGGTGTTCGACGTCGGGACCCTGCCGACGGCCGAGCGGTACGCCGAGCTGCTGGCCACCGAGGGCGTGCTCCGGGGCTTGATCGGCCCCCGCGAGGCGCCACGGCTGTGGGAGCGGCACCTGCTCAACTGCGCGGTGCTCGGCGAGGTCGTCGCCGAGGGCGCGACGGTGGCCGACGTCGGATCGGGGGCGGGGCTGCCCGGCCTGGTGCTGGCGATCGCCCGGCCCGACCTGCGCGTGAGCCTGGTCGAGCCGCTGCTGCGCCGGACACGGTTCCTCGACGAGGTCGTGGAGACCCTGGGCCTCGGCGCCCGCGTGGAGGTGGTCCGCGGGCGCGCCGAGGAGCTGCACGGGCGGCGTACGTGGGACGTGGTGACCGCGCGCGCGGTGGCTCCCCTCGAGCGCCTGGCGCGGTGGTGCCTGCCGCTGGCGTCCGCCCGCGGCGAGCTGGTCGCGATGAAGGGTGCCGCCGCCGGGGCCGAGGTGGAGGAGTCGTGGCCGGCGCTGCGCGAGCTCGGGTGCGAGCGGCCCACGGTCGCCGAGCTGGGCAGCGGCGTCCTCGAGGTGCCCACCTGGGTGGTGCGGGTGGTCCGGCCCGAGAACGGGCCGGTAGGTTGGCGCGGACGCGGCGACGGCGATCGCCGACGATCCAGCACGAAGCAGCGGAGGAAGACGTGAGCGACCGGACGGGTCTCGGCTCCACGGGTCTGGGGTGGCCGGGAACGGGCGACGCGGACTCCAGCGAGTTTTCCACCGGGCTGGGGTGGCCGGCTGAGCGTGTTTCTCCACAGGCGGACGACGTTTCTCCACAGGCTGAGCCCCCGCGCGCCGAGGTCGCTCCGAGTGACGTTTCACGTGAAACGGAGTCATTCGGGCTCGGCCGACGAGTCCTCACCGCCGGCGACCTGACCGCCCTGCCGCCCACGTTCGACGACGAGACCACGCCCCTGGCGCGCGCGGCCGAGCACTCGGTGCTGGCCCGGATGGGGGCTCGCCAGCGCGTCGCGGTGCCGCGGCCGGCCGCCACCCGCGTGGTGGTGGTCGCCAACCAGAAGGGCGGCGTCGGCAAGACCACCTCCACGGTGAACGTGGCGGCGGCCCTCGCCCAGCTCGGCCAGCGGGTGCTGGTCATCGACCTGGACCCGCAGGGCAACGCCTCCACCGCGCTCGGCGCGGCCCACCACCGCGGCGTCGCGTCGACGTACGACGCCCTCGTCGACGGCACGCCCCTCGTGGACATCGCTGCGCCCGTGGCCGACCTGGAGAACCTCTGGGTCGTCCCCGCGACGATCGACCTGGCCGGCGCGGAGATCGAGCTGGTGAGCCTCGTCGCGCGCGAGGGACGGCTGGCCAGGGCCATCGCCGCGCACCCGCTGATCGGGGCGGCCGAGGCGGGCGAGGACCGCTTCGACTACGTGTTCATCGACTGCCCGCCGTCGCTGGGCCTGCTCACGCTTGAACGCCCTCGTCGCCGGCGCGGAGGTGATGATCCCGATCCAGGCCGAGTACTACGCGCTCGAGGGGCTCGGTCAGCTGCTCGAGACCATCGAGATGGTCAAGGCGCACCTGAACCCACGGCTGGTGGTCTCCACGATCCTCATCACCATGTACGACGCGCGCACCCGGCTGGCCGCCGGCGTCGCGGAGGAGGTGCGCGAGCACTTCCCGGAGCTGGTGCTCAGCACCACCATCCCGCGGTCGGTGCGGGTCTCCGAGGCGCCGTCGTACGCCCAGACGGTGATGACCTACGACCCGGCGTCACCGGGGGCACTGTCCTACCTGGAGGCGGCCCGCGAGGTCGCGCAGCGGGCCACGACGGTGGGAGCCGCGTCGTGAGCCGCGAGCGTCCGGTCCGGCGGGGTCTCGGCCGCGGTCTCGGGTCGCTGATCCCGACCGCGCCGGTCGAGGACGACGCCTCCGCCGAGGGCGAGGCTGTCGGCTCGGAGCAGGCCGGTCCGGAGCTGGTGCGTCCCGAGGGCTCCTGGTTCGCCGAGCTGCCTGCCGGCCAGATCCAGCCGAACCACGTGCAGCCGCGCCAGGTCTTCGACGAGGACGCGATGGCCGAGCTGGTGCACTCGATCCGCGAGGTCGGGCTGCTCCAGCCGATCGTGGTCCGCCAGACCGGCCCGGAGAGCTACGAGCTGGTCATGGGCGAGCGTCGCTGGCGCGCCGCCCAGCAGGCCGGCCTCACCGAGATCCCCGCGATCGTCCGCGCCACCGACGACTCCGACATGCTGCGCGACGCGTTGCTGGAGAACCTCCACCGCTCCCAGCTCAACCCGCTGGAAGAGGCGGCCGCCTACCAGCAGCTGCTCGAGGACTTCGGCTGCACCCACGACGAGCTCGCCACCCGCATCGGCCGCTCCCGTCCCCAGATCTCCAACACCATCCGGCTGCTCAAGCTCTCCCCGGCGGTCCAGCGCCGGGTCGCCGCCGGCATCCTCAGCGCCGGGCACGCCCGGTCGCTGCTCGGCGTCGAGGACGCCGACCGGCAGGACCGGCTCGCCGCCCGGGTGGTCGCCGAGGGCATCTCGGTCCGCGGTCTGGAGGAGATCGTGGCGACCAGCGGTGGGGAGGCGACGGCCCCCGCGGTCCGGCGGAACAAGCCGGTCGCGCCGGGTCTCACCGACCTGGCCGACCGCCTCTCCGACCGCCTCGAGACGCGGGTGAAGGTGGACCTCGGCCAGCGCAAGGGCAAGATCACCGTCGAGTTCGCCTCGCTCGACGACCTGCGTCGGATCGTCGACATCATGGACCCGCGCAACCGTTCCGATCGGCCGATCTGAGGCCGCGAGCACCCCGGCACGCTTCTGACCTGCGCGGATATCTGAATGTCGACAAAGCGATCTATCGGTATATCACCAGATAGGTAAAGCCTTACGGCGACTTCGCGGCCCTCCGAGCGGCCCGTGCGGCGCGCTCCTCGGCCTCCAGACGGACCGCCTCCTCGAGGCTGGGGGCCGTCCCGCCGTACCTCGCGGGGAGCCACCACGCACCGGCCTCGGACTGCGGGTACTCGCGGATCGCGGTGTCGAGCAGGTCGGTCATCACGGTCTTCAGGGCGGCGGTGTCGGACCGGGCCTCGCCGGTCAGCGGGACCGGAGGCCCGACCGTGGCGGTGATCGCCTTGCCGCGGGAGAAGTCGCGGGGATGGTCCTTGGTCATCATCCGCTGGGTGCCCCACAGCACGACCGGCACGAGGGGGACTCCGGCCGCCGCGGCGATCCGCGCGGCGCCCGTCTTGAGGTCCTTGATCTCGAAGGACCGGGAGATCGTGGCCTCCGGGAAGATGCCGACGACCTCGCCGTGGCGCAGCAGGTCCAGGGCGACGCCCAGCGACGACTCACCGTCGGCGCGGTCGACCTCGATGTGGCGCAGCCTGCGCATGAGCGGCCCGGTGAGGCGATGGTCGAACAGCTCGCGCTTGGCCATGAACCGCGGCTTCCGGCCGGTCTCGACCACGGGCAGCCCGCCGTAGATGAAGTCGACGTAGCTGATGTGGTTGACCGCCACCAGGGCGCCGCCGGTGCGGGGGAGGTGCTCCAGCCCCGTGACGGTGATCTTCTGCCCCAGGGCGCGGAAGGCGATCTTGGCGCTCCGGATGATGGCCGAGTACGTCAGCTCGGTCACCGTGACGCTCGTACGTCCCGCGCCGAGGCCGCACCGACGAGCGAGGCGAGCACCTCGCCGAGGTCCAGGCCCGCGGCGTCGACCGAGATCGGCACCAGCGACGTCTCGGTGAACCCAGGCGCCACGTTGACCTCCAGGAAGCTGACGGTGCCGTCGGGCCGGACGATCAGGTCCGACCGCGACAGCTCCCGCAGCCCGAGCGCCTCGTGCGCGGCCACCGCGACCCGGGCGCACTCGTCGAGCACCTCGGCCGGCAGCGGCGCGGGGACGGCGAACTCGGTCGAGCCGGCGGTGTAGCGCGCCGTGTAGTCGTAGATGCCCCCGTCGGCCTTGATGGCGACCACCGGAAGGGCCCGCGGGCCGGTCCCGTCGTCGACCACGGGCACCGCGACCTCCGTGCCGGCCACGAAGCGCTCGATCAGGGCCACCGGCCCGTAGGCGAACGCGTTCACCATCGCGTCGGGCAGCCCGTCCTCGCCGGTGACCAGCGTGCAGCCGAGCGCCGATCCTCCCCGGGCCGGCTTCACGACCAGGGGCAGGCCGAGACGGGCCACCACCGCGGCCATCACCTGGGGGGCGCCGAGCTCGCGGAACGTCTCGTGCGGCAGGCACACCGACTCCGGGCTGGAGATCCCGACGCGCGCGACCACCGACTTGGCGACCGGCTTGTCGAAGGCGGTGCGACAGGCGGCCGGTCCGGCGCCGACGTACGGGATCCCCAGCAGGTCGAGGACCTCGCGGATCGCGCCGTCCTCGCCGCTCTCGCCGTGCAGCATCGGCAGCACGCAGGAGGGGTCTTCTGCGGTCAGCGTGGCCAACAGGCCGCCGTCCACGTCGTGCTCGACGACCTCGACGCCGGCGTCACGCAGCGCTTCGGCGGCTCGTCGGCCAGAACGCAGGGACACGTCGCGCTCGTGGGAGAGACCGCCGGCGAGCACCACGACGGGATGCCCGCTCACTGCGGGGTCCTCGCTTCGTGGGGTGAAGTCATGAGAGGTCCGTCCCCGGTCCGTCGTACCCGCTGCGGGGCAGCGACCGGGTGTGGGTGCCGCCGAAGGTCGCGCGCAGCTCCATCTCCTCCTCCAGGACGCCGGCCAGCCGGCGCACGCCCTCGCGGATCCGCTCGGGCGTGGGGTAGCAGAACGACAGCCGCATCGAGGAGGAGCCGAACCCGTCCGCGTAGAACGCCGTGCCGGGCACGTAGGCGACCCGCGCCGTGACCGCGCGCGGCAGCATCGCCTTGGCGTCGATGCCGGGCGGCAGGCTCATCCAGACGAAGAAGCCGCCGCGCGGCACGTTCCACCGGCACGAGGCCGGCATGTAGTCGTGCAGCGCCTCCATCATCGCGTCGCGGCGCTCGCGGTACATCTCCTGCAGCTGCTTGACCTGGCCCTGCCAGTCGTGGGCCTCGAGGTAGGCCGACACGGCCATCTGGTTGAACGCCGGCGGGCAGAGCGTGGCCGACTCCTGCGCCAGCACGAGCTTCTCGCGCACGGCGTGCGGCGCGAGGGCCCACCCCACGCGCAGACCGGGGGAGAAGGTCTTGGAGAACGAGCCGAGGTAGATCACGCCCTCGGCCTCGTCGGCCCGCAACGCCCGCATCGGCTCGCCGTCGAAGCCCAGCAGCCCGTAGGGGTTGTCCTCGAGGACCAGCACGCCCTCGCTGCGGCAGATGTCGAGGATCTCGGCCCGGCGGGCGACGGTCATGGTCACGCCGGCCGGGTTGTGGAAGTTCGGGATCGTGTAGAGGAACTTGATCGTCCGCCCGGCCGCTCGGGTGGTCGCGATCGCCTGTCGGAGCGCGTCCGGGACCAGCCCGTCGGCGTCCATCTCGGCGTGCACCACCTGGCACTGGAAGGCCTTGAAGACGCCCAGCGCCCCGACGTACGACGGTGCCTCGCAGATCACCACGTCGCCCGGGTCGCAGAACACCCGCGTCACCAGGTCGACGGCCTGCTGCGAGCCGACCGTGACCACCACGTCGTCGGGGTGCGCCTCGATGCCCTCGAGGGCCATCACGTCGCAGATCTGCTCGCGCAGGGTCGGGTCGCCCTGCCCGGAGGAGTACTGGAGGGCGACCGGCCCGCGCTGGGCGATCAGGTCGGCGATGGCCGCGCCGACCACGTCGAGCGGCAGCCCGGAGATGTTCGGCATCCCGCCGGCCAGCGAGACCACCTCGGGCCGGGAGGCGACCGCGAACAGCGCGCGGATCTCCGACGCCGTCATGCCCTGGGTGCGGGCGGCGTACCGGTCGACGTAGCTGTCGAGGCGCGTGCGCGAGCTGTCCATGTCGCGTCTAGCATGGACGATCGGGGTCTGCGCTCGCAGCGGGGCCCAACGGTTGGCCGGGATCCGAGGGAGGCGCCGGTGTCGCGCAAGGTCGTCCGGCTCACCCTCGACCACTTCGACGAGCTGACCGCGCCGTGCCGTTCCTGCGTCTTCTGGCAGCTGGACCCGGTCCGTCGTGGGCGCGTGGAGGACCCCGCCGACGAGGTCGACGCCTGGGTCTCCACGGTGCTGCGGGACTGGGGCTCGTGCGGCCGGGTGGTGCTGGTCGACGGCCGCCCGAAGGGCTTCGCGCTCTACGCCCCCGAGGCCTTCCTGCCGGGCGCCGGCGCGTTCGCGACCGCGCCGGTCTCGGCCGACGCCGTCCTGCTCACCCACCTGTACGTCGCCCCCGACGCGCGCCGGGGCGGTCTGGGCCGGATGCTGGTCCAGGGGATGGCCAAGGACCTGATGGAGCGGGGCGGGATCAAGGCGGTGGAGGCGTTCGGGGACACCCGCGGTGACCCGGGCTGGGACAGCACGGCGCACGCGTGGAAAGGCTCCCCGCGGGACCATGCCCGGGGGAGCCGTTGCGTGGCTTCGGTGGAGTTCCTCGGCAGCGTCGGCTTCAAGACCCACCGGTCGCACGCGCGCAACCCGCGGATGCGGATGGACCTGCGGTCGGCACTCAGCTGGCGCGAGGAGGTGGAGGCCGCGCTGGAGAGGCTGATCGGCGTGGTGCGACCCGCGCCGAAGCCCACCACGGAGCGACCCACCAGGGTCTCGCTCCGGGCCGCTTCGCAGCGGCTCAGACCTCGAGGAACTCCGAGAGCTCCTTGAGGATCGCGGCCTTCGGCCGCGCGCCGACGATGGAGCGGACGACCTCGCCGTTCTGGTAGACGTTGATCGTCGGGATGCCGTTGACCCGGTAGGAGAAGGGCGTCACGGGGTTCTCGTCGACGTTCATCTTCAGGAACGTGATCTTGTCGCCGTGGGTCTCCGCGATCTCGCTGAGGATCGGGTCGACCTGGCGGCACGGTCCGCACCACTCGGCCCAGAAGTCGACCAGGACGGGCTTGTCGGACTTGAGGACCTGGGCCTCGAACTCGTCGTCGGTGACGGCTGCCATGTTCTGTGCCACGTGTGCTCCTTGGGGATGACTGGGGTGTCGAGTCAACACCCCGGCGGGGACGGTTGTTCCGGTGGGCGAGCCTCGGTGGGGCCTCAGAGGCCGGCGCCGACCGACTCCTCGGTGGTGCGGGCGGCCTCGCCGGCCGTCGCGGCGGCGTGGTCGAGGGCGGCGACGTACCGCTCGGCGTCCAGGGCCGCGGCGCAGCCGGTGCCGGCCGCGGTGATCGCCTGGCGGTAGTGGTGGTCGACCAGGTCCCCGCAGGCGAAGACGCCGGGCAGGTTGGTGTGCGTCGAGGGGTGCTGCACCAGGACGTACCCGTCGTCGTCCAGGTCGACCTGCCCGGTGAGCAGCTCGGAGCGAGGGTCGTGGCCGATGGCGATGAAGAGACCGGTGGCCGCCAGCTCGCTGGTCTCGCCGGTGACGGTGTCACGCAGGGTCAGCGACTCCAGGCGGTCGGAGCCGTTGATGCTCGCGACCTCGGAGTTCCACCTGATCTCCAGCTTGGGGTCCGCGAACGCCCGCTCCTGCATGATCTTGGAGGCGCGAAGCTCGTCGCGACGGTGGATCAGGGTCACCTTGGAGCCGAACCGGGTGAGGAAGGTGGCCTCCTCGATCGCCGAGTCGCCACCGCCGACCACGGCGATGTGCTGCTCGCGGAAGAAGAACCCGTCACACGTCGCGCACCACGAGACACCGCGGCCCGACAGCTCCGCCTCGTTGGGCAGGTCGAGCTTGCGGTAGCCCGAACCGGTCGCCAGGATCACCGACCGCGCGGTGTAGGTGTCGGTGACGGTCTTGACCGTCTTGATGTCGCCGGTGAGGTCGACCTCGACGATGTCGTCGGCGATCAGCTCGGCACCGAAGCGCTCGGCCTGGGCCCGCATCTCGTCCATCAGGGCCGGGCCCATGATGCCGTCGCGGAAGCCGGGGAAGTTCTCCACCTCGGTGGTGTTCATCAGCGCGCCACCGGCCGTCACGGACCCCTCGAACATCAGGGGGTGCAGCGAGGCACGGGCGGCGTACACGGCCGCGGTGTAGCCCGCGGGGCCGGAGCCGATGATGATGACGTTGCGAGGGTCGGTCTGCTGGTCGGTCATGGGGTTGCTGATCACTCCTGGGAAGACGAGAGAACTCGTTCGGCTCAACCGATCGTAGGCGAGCGGAATTCCCCCGTCGTGCCCGGCGCGCGTGGCGGCCCGGCAGGTGGCGTTTGGTCCCAAACGCCAGTGACCAGGGCCTCAGGAGTGGCGTTTGTGACCAATGGGGGCGCTCAGGGAGCCGGCAGGGTGATGCTGCGCTGCGGCTTGTCGACCCCGCAGAGGTAGAGGTCGACGACCTGGCTGTCGCCCACCGGCGTGTGGAGCACCAGGGCGGCGGCCGCGTCGTCGTACGTCGCGGCGAGCACCATGCCGTCTCCCACGCCGGCCGCGAGGCAGGTCGGCCCGGGCGCCGAGGTCAGGTGCCGGGAGTCGTCGCGGACCGCGGCCCGGATGCGGCGCACGTCGGCGCCGAAGGTAGCGGCGTGGACCTTGACGGCGTTCGCGGCGTAACCGGCCTCCGGGGACGACGACTGGTCCTGGTTCTTGGACGCGCTACCGCCGCCGGCGTCCGCCTCAGGGGCGGCGCGCGCGGCGTCGCCGGCGCTGGTCTCCTGGTCGGCGCCGCCGCTGCCCCCCAGGTGCGGCAGGACCTGGCCGATGCCCACGCCGGCCACCACGACGGCGGCCGCGGCGACGAGGAGCTTGGCCGCCGTACGACGGCGGCGGGCCAGGTCGACCACCGGCGCGACCGGCGCCCGCTCGGTGGCCAGGCCGTCGAGCAGCCGCTCCATCCGGGCCACCACGTCGGCCGGCATCGGCTCGGTGTGCCGGGCGTCGCCGAGGAGGGCCCGGATGCGGGCGTCCTCGGCGGGATCGAGCGGACTGTCGTGCAGGTCGGGCTCGCCAGGTTCGCCAGACATCGCGGTACCTCCTCTCGCGGGACGGTCGGGTCATCGGGGCTCAGCCGGCCGGCGGTGGGCCGCGGGGCTGGTCACCGGATGGGACGGGCGGGTCCGCCGCCCGGTTCCCGTCCGGGGCGGTCTCGGCGGTGGGATCCAGGTCACCCAGCAGCTCGGACAGGCGCGCCCGTCCGCGGAAGCACCGGGACTTCACGGTGCCCTCCGCGCAGCCGAGCATCACCGCGACCTCGTGGACGGGGTAGCCCTCCATGTCCACGAGCACGAGCGCGGCCCGCTGGTTGGCCGGCAGCTGACCGAGGGCGTCGAGGACGCGGCGCCGTCGCTCGGTCGCCACGCTCACGTCAGCGGGGTCGTCGACGCCGTGGCTGGTCACGAGGGAGCCGCGGCCGCCGCGCTCCTCGAGGTCGTCGGGGAGCGGCTCCGCGCGACGTACCTTGGCCGCCCGGATCCGGTCCAGGCAGGCGTTGACCACGATCCGGTGCAGCCAGGTCGTCACGGCGGCCTCGCCGCGGAACGACGCGGCCCGGCGGTACGCCGCGATCACGCCGTCCTGGAGGCCGTCGGCGGCGTCCTCGGGGTTGCCCATCGTGCGCATGGCCACCGCCCAGAGGCGGTCGCGGTGCCGGGCGAACAGCTCGGCGAACGCGTCCTGGTCGCCGGTGACGTGGGCCTGGAGCAGCTCGGCGTCGGTGCGCTCGTCAGCCACCGGACGTCCCCAGCACGCTGACCTCCGCGATCTCCCCGCGGAAACCGCCGTCGACGGGCGGGAGGGAGGTGAGCCAGATCGTCACGTACCTCCCGGTGGCCGGCTGGTCGAGCGTGATCGGGACGTCGGTGCCGTCGGCCGTGGCGGTCGCGACGGGGGTCAGGCCGCGCACGCCGCGCGGCGCGGCGTCCCCGACGTACACCGCGACGCCGGTCGGAGCGCCCACCAGCGTCAGGTCCACCTCGTCGACCTCGCCGGAGGCGCCGAGGTCGAGGACCAGCCCGACCCCGGTCTTGAGCCCGCCCGGCCCCAGCTGCTGGGAGTAGGTCATCGTCTTCCACGACGTGGTGGCGTCGCCGTCGACGGCCAGCGGGGCGAGCTCGGGGTTCTCCTCGGGCGGGTCGCCCTGAGGGTCGAAGTCGCCGGCGACCACCCCGTCGAAGGCCACGGGGCCGGCGTCGGCGCTCGTGCTCGAGCTGGGCGTGCGGCTGCCTTTCGGCTGGTCGGGCTCGCCGCCGCCGCCGATCGTGGGCAGGCCGCGGCCCAGGTCGAAGACGAAGACGATGACCAGGAGGGCGGCGGCCAGCAGCGCGACGAGTCCGGCCAGCCACAGCCAGCTGCGACCGGGCCGCTCGTCGTCCTCGAAGTCCTCGACGGCCTCGATGACGCCGCTGCCGGTGGTGACCCGCAGGCCGCCGGTGCCGGTGCTCGTGTTCGGGTCCCACGGCCAGTAGCCGCCCGGACCGCGGCCCACCGGGGCACGGGGCCGCCGGACCGGGGTGCCGTCGTCCGGCTCGGGGGCGAAGAGCGGCCGCTCCGGGAGCGCCTCGAACGGCGGCGGTGGCGGGGGTGGGTCGGCGCGCTTGGCGATCCAGGCCACGCCGCCGTCGTCGTCGAAGATCGGCAGGCCGGCCTCGGTCGGCTGGTCGACCCGGGCCGCGGGGGCCGCCTCGGGCTCGGGCTCGGCCCCGGATTCGTCGAGCGGCTCCGGATGCGGGGTCTGCGCGGGGATCTCCCCGGTGAAGGACGGGAGGGCGGCCGGGAAGCCACGGCTCAGGCCGCCCTCACGGCGCCGGATGGCGGTCGCCTCGGCGTCGGCCAGCCCGGCGGGGTCGCCCACGAACTCGCGCAGCGCGTCCTCGATCCCGCCGGCGGTGGTGAGGTCGAAGCTGCCCCGGGCGTGTGACCCGGGCGTGCCCGAGGAGGGGTTGAGGACGGCGTCACAGAGCGTGTCCAGCACGCGGGGGACGCCGGCTCGCACCTGGCGGGGCCGGAGCACCCGGCCGTGCTGGTGCGGGGCGGCCTTGACCAGCGACTGCGAGACGCCGGGCCAGCGGCCGGTGAGGGCGGCGTACAGGAGTCCGGTCAGGTCGGTGACGTCGGCGGAGACGCGGCCGGGCGGCAACCCGTGCAGCGCGGCGTCGACCGCGAAGCCGATGACGCGGACCGAGCCGGTGCGGTCGATGAGGAGGTTCTCCGGGACCAGCCGGCCGTGGGCGACCCCGGCGGCGTGGGCGATCTCGATGGTGGAGGCCACCTCGGCGACCAGCCAGGCGGCCCGGCGCGGCGCCAGCGGTCCCTCGTCGGCGAGCAGGATGTCCAGTGAGACGCCGGTGGCCCACTCGTTGACGACGTAGAGGAGGGCGGTGCCGTCCTCGGCGGTCCGGTCCGAGGTGTGGTCGACGTCGAGGACCCGCAGCAGCCGGCGGTCCACGACCCGGGCGGAGGTGCGGGCGGCCTCGCGCAGCAGGTCGGCCCGCTCGTCGTCCGCGCGGATGATGTGCACCGCCACCGAGCGGTCCAGGGAGGAGTCGTAGGCCCGCCAGAACAGCCCGCCCCCGCTCTCGTCGAGCAGGTCGACGAGCTGGTAGCGACCGGCGAGGACGTCGCCGGGGCGGATCGCGTGTGACACCCGTGTCCCTTCCTCGACCGCGACGGCAGGTTTCTCAGGTCATCGTAGGTGCGCGCGGCCTCATGGACGGCGGACTCTCCGCGTCACCGTGTCGAGCACCGCGGTCACCTCCGTGACGCGGAACGCCCGGGCCAGCACCACGAACACCGTCACGTCGACGCCCCCGACCACGAGCAGGCGCAGCAGCGCGAGCACGTGGCTCGGCTCGTCGCGCCCCGGCAGCAGCAGGGCCAGCCCCAGCGCGACCCCCGTGGCGACGGCGGTGATGATGACCAGTCGCACCAGGAACCGCACCAGCTCGGGCGTGCCGAGCCCCCCGAGCGTGCGCCGCAGCACGAGGTAGGAGACGACCGACCCGACGACGTACGACGCGGCGTAGGCGACCACGAGGGCCGGTGCGGTGTGCTCGGCGTCGGTACGGGCGACGAGCACGACCGCGGCCACGATGTTGGTGGCCGCGACCGCGCACTGGATCCAGAAGACGGTGCGGTTGCGCTCGAGGGCGTAGAAGCCCCGCAGGACCAGGTAGTGCACGGTGAAGAAGACGACGCCGATCCCGAACAGGGACAGCGACAAGATGTAGAGGCCGTAGGTGTTGCGGGCGCCGCCGTACTTCCACAGCAACGTGGCCAGGTCCGGCGCGATCACCGGGAGCAGCACCGCGAACGGCAGCACGACGGCCAGCGCGGTCCGCAGCACGCGCCCCAGGCTCGCGGCGAGGCCGGGCAGGTCGCGGGCACTGGCCTGGGAGGACAGCAGCGGCAGCATCGCGGTGGCCAATGAGACCGTGACGATCGCGTGCGGGACCATCACGATGAGGAAGGTGTTCGCGTACACCGTGTAGCCGGTGGCGTCTGAACCACCCCCGGTCGTGCCGCCGGAGGCGAGCCGGACGACGACGGCGTACGCCACCTGGTTGGCGATCACGAACAGCACCGTCCACACGCCCAGGCGCAGGGTGTGCCCGAGGCCGGTGCCCCGGAAGTCGAAGCGGGGCCGGTAGTGGAAGCCCGCGGCCCGCAGGAAGGGCAGCAGGACCAGCAGCTGCACGGCGATGCCGGCCGTCGCGCCGAGGCCGAGCCAGGCCTCCTGGCCGGGGGAGTACGCCGCGGAGAGGTCGGCCTTCGGGACCGGGCCGTAGAAGACGAGGTAGCCGACCAGCACCACGACCGAGACCACGTTGTTGGCGATCGGCGCCCACATCATCGGCCCGAAGCGACGGCGCGCGTTGAGGATCTGGCCGACCAGCGCGAACATCCCGTAGAAGAAGACCTGCGGCAGGCAGAAGCGCGCGAACGCGACGATCGAGTCCCGCTGCTCGGCCAGCGCCGGCTTGTCGTAGTCCGAGGACAAGAAGACGCTCATCACCCACGGCGCGGCGACGACCAGGACGACGCTCACCGCGGCGAGGAACAGCGCCGCGAGCGTGATGACCCGGTTGGTGTAGGCCTCCCCGTCGTCGGCGTCGTTCTTCATCGACCGCACCAGCTGCGGGACGAGCACGGCGTTGAAGACGCCGCCGGCCAGCAGGATGTAGAGCATGTTCGGGACGGTGTTCCCGATCGTGAAGAGGTCGGCGTGCAGCACGTTGCCGATCGCGGCCCCGAGCAGGAGGGTGCGCACGTAGCCGCTGAGCCGGGACACCATCGTCCCCGCGGCCATCACCGCACTGGAGGCGAGCAGCCGGTCCGGTGAGTCCTCCTCGGAGGAGACGGTCACGGGACCGCCGCCGGCTGCGGCTCCCGGGCCTCCTGCCCCGACGGGGGCTCGTCCGCGGGGTCCGGGTCCGGCTCGCCGCCGCCGGAGGGCGGACCGCCGCCGCGGATCCGGCGGACCAGCCGGAGCACGATGGCGAGGAGCAGCAGGCCGGCCGCGAGGCCCATGATCAGCCAGATCACGCGGCTCACCTGCGCCGCACGGACCGGGACGGTGTCCCGGGACCCGAGGAGGTTCCCCTTCGAGTCGACCAGGGCGATGGTCACGTCGTGCACGCCGAGCTGCGAGGTCTCGGCGCGCATCTGCACCGTCGTCGAGGCGTTGGGACCGAGGTCGAGCTTGCCGGGGTTGATGATGTTCATCGGTGGGCTGGACGTCGTCCGCAGCCGGACGGACACGTTCTCGTCCAGACCGTTGGTGACGGTGACGGAGAACCGGCCGTTGTCGCTGGAGAGGATCACCCGCGGCGGGGCCGACACCGACACCGACGCCAGCTTCTCCTGCAGCCAGGAGGTGGTGCTCCGGGTGGCGCTCAGCGAGCGGGCTGCGTCGTCGCGCGCGAAGTACGAGACGTTGCCGAACGCCTCGGCGCGCACCCGCGTGGCCAGGTCGGACTGGTCGGTGAGCACCCCCTGGAGCCGGGTCGCCTCGTCGGTCAGGTGGCTGAGGGCCTCGAAGGCATCGGCCTTCACCTCGTGGTTGCGCTGCCACGAGGGGTAGAGGTAGCGGTCGGAGGCCAGCGGCTGCGCCGGGACCTCCGTCGCGTCGGCGAGCGAGGTCAGCCGCATCCAGTTCACGTCGAGGCCGGCGAAGAAGGAGGAGTAGTCGGGGCCGCCGGGAGGGGTCCAGGTCGGCGGGAACACCACGACCAGCGGCTGCCGATCGGGCTCGGTCATCCGCAGCGCAGCCTCGCTGAGGATCCGCTGGCGGACCGCGACCGAGGCGAGCGGGTCGTCGGGGCCGGGGCCGCCCTTGAGGACGTCGGAGGCGTAGAGGACCAGCCGCCGGTCGGCGTACGACGCCACGGACGGCGCGTGCCCCCTGGCCACGCTCTTGTCGGAGACGAGGATGGTGGTGGACGGGTCGACCGCCGCCAGCGCGGCGTCGTCGAGGTGCCCGCTCGGGGCGGCCACCGCCGGGCCGGCGGTCAGGCTGCCCTGGACGATCTGCGTGCCGGACCGGTCGCGGGCCCCGGTGTAGGCGTCCAGGTCGCGCTTCGCCGCGGAGGCCACGTCCACGTCGCCCCACGGCAGGTCGAGCACCTGCTTGTTGGACAGCGCCGTCTGGAAGCGGGCCAGCCACTGCGTGGCGATCCTGCTGGCCTCCTGCTGCTGCGCCGGCGTGCTCGGCGCGTCGGCGCCGCCCGAGGCGTCGGCGGACGGCGAGACCCCGTCACCGGATGGGGCGTCCGGGTCGTCGGCCGCCCGCTCCACCAGGGCCCGGGGCGGGTTGCCGTTGTTGATCTTGCTGACGGCGTCCGGGACGGCGGGGTCGACCAGCCAGGTGAGCGGCCGGGCACCGGCGGCGACGCCGAAGTTGAGGACGGCCGCGAGCTGCCCCCCGTCGTCGAGGGTGTCGAGCCAGCGGTCCTCATCGGCCACGCGGCCGTCGGGGGCGTGGAGGACCTGGTGCCGGACGGGCAGCACCAGGGCGGTGTCGATCGGCTTCCCGCGGCCCTTCGCCGGGACGTACGGGAGGAACGTGCGAGCCCGGCCGTCGGCCACGCTGTCGCGCCCCTCGGGGCTGGTCCCGAGGGCGTGCACGCCGAACCAGTAGACGCCGGGCTCCTGCGCGCCCAGGACCGAGACGGGCACCCGGTCGGTGTACGGCGCGGACGCGCCGGGAGCCAGCTCGGCGATGGTGTCGAAGGTGCCCGGCGCCGTGATCCGGTCGCCGACGTACTCCTCCGGGCCGCGGGTGCTCTCGAAGGCCAGGTCGGTGGAGTCGGTGATCGGGTCCTTGCTGATGAAGGCGTGGGTGTTGATCGCGGTCCACGTCTCGTCGGACTCGTTGGTGACGTAGCCGCTGATCCGCACCTTGCCGTGCAGCGGGATCGCCGACGGCGTCAGCTCCTCGATGGTGATCGAGAGCGGTGCGTCCGAGTCGGCGCGGGGAGCGGCGCCCCCGGCAGACGCTCCGGCCGCGGCGGGCGGCGACAGGGCGGCCCCGGACGCCAGCGAGAGGAGGGCGACGGCCGCCAGGGCAGGCAGCAGCGTCGACCGTCGGGGCACCCTCCGACTGTAGTCGCCGGGCCACCGGCTCCCGCGGATGCGGAATCCCGTCCGGGCCAGCGTGGACACTAGGCTGGCTCCCCGTGTCCGGCACCGAACCCACCCCGCTCCGGGTGGCCGACGTCCAGCGCTCGGTGTCCGCCGAGCTGGACCGCATCGCGCCGGCGCTCGGGCCCCTCGGCGAGCTCTTCGGCTCGGCCGGCCACGAGCTCGCGCTGGTCGGCGGCCCGGTCCGCGACGCGATGCTGGGCCGCGAGCACAACGACCTGGACTTCGCCACGTCCGCGAGACCCGACGACACCGAGCGGTTGCTGCGGGGCTGGGCGGGCACGTCGTCGGGGCCAGGTGCGGTGTGGACCATGGGCCGCGACTTCGGCACCATCGGCTGCCGCAAGGGGCCCTGGGTGGTCGAGGTGACGACGTACCGCTCGGAGAGCTACGACCCGGAGTCGCGCAAGCCGACCGTCGACTTCGGCGACTCCCTCGAGGGCGACCTCGGCCGTCGTGACTTCACCGTCAACGCGATGGCGGTCTCGCTGACGGCCGGCTCGGGGCGCGAGCTCGTGGATCCGTACGGCGGCGTGGTCGACCTCGCCCACCGGCTGCTGAGGACCCCCGGCCGGCCCGAGGACTCGTTCTCCGACGACCCGCTGCGGATGCTGCGGGCGGCCCGCTTCGCCGCCCAGCTCGGGTTCACCGTCGACCCGGGCGTCGTCGCGGCGATGACGGCGATGGCCGAGCGGATCGGGATCATCTCGGCCGAGCGGGTCCGCGACGAGCTGGTCAAGCTGGTGCTCGCGCCGTACCCGCGCGCGGGCCTGACCCTGCTGGTCGAGACCGGCCTGGCCCAGCTGGTGCTGCCCGAGCTGCCGGCCCTCGCCCTGGAGCGCGACGAGCACCACCGGCACAAGGACGTCTACCAGCACACGCTGACGGTGCTGGAGCAGTCGATCGACCAGGAGGGTCGCCTGGGCGGGCCGGACTTCGTCTCCCGCTTCGCGGCACTCATGCACGACGTGGGCAAGCCGCGCACCCGCAGGTTCGTCGAGGGCGGGCAGGTCACCTTCCACCACCACGACGTGGTCGGCGCCAAGCTGACCCGGCAGCGGATGCGGGCGCTGCGCTTCTCCACCGAGCAGATCGACGCGGTGGCGCAGTTGGTCGAGCTGCACCTGCGGTTCCACGGGTACGGCGACGGCGAGTGGACCGACTCCGCCGTCCGGCGGTACGTGCGGGACGCCGGCGACCAGCTCGAGCGACTGCACGTGCTGACGCGGGCCGACTGCACGACCCGCAACCAGCGCAAGGCCGACCGGCTGCGGCGTACCTACGACGAGCTCGAGGCCCGCATCGCCCGGCTCTCGGAGGAGGAGGAG
This sequence comes from uncultured Actinomycetota bacterium, assembly GCA_963782035.1. Taxonomy (GTDB): domain Bacteria; phylum Actinomycetota; class Actinomycetes; order Propionibacteriales; family Nocardioidaceae; genus Nocardioides. The sequence continues at coordinate 26,312 of CAWAIW010000022.1, read as the reverse complement.
CTGGCCTCGATCCGGCCGGACCTCGACGGCACCCAGATCATGGAGATCCTGGGGATCGGGCCGGGTCCGGAGGTCGGGCAGGCCTACCGCCACCTGCTCGAGCTGCGGCTCGACGACGGGCCGAAGTCCGAGGACGAGGCCCGTGCCGCCCTGCTCGAGTGGTGGGCGACGCGGGCCTGAGTGGAGCCCGCGGCAGCCGTAGGCTGCGCGGATGGCGAGCATCGAGGTGTCCGGCCCGTCCGTCGACCGGTCCGAGGAGGTGCTGACGCCCGACGCCCTCGCCTTCCTGGCGGACCTGCAGCAACGGTTCGGGGCGCGCCGCGTCGAGCTGCTGACCGCGCGGCGTACCCGCCGGGAGCGGATCGCGGCCGGCGCCCGGCCGGACTTCCTGCCGGAGACCGCGGACGTGCGGGCGGGGGACTGGCAGGTGGCTCCGGCGCCGCGCGACCTGCGCGACCGGAGGGTCGAGATCACCGGGCCGACCAGCCGCAAGATGGCCATCAACGCGCTGAACTCCGGGGCGCGCGTCTGGCTGGCCGACCTGGAGGACGCGAACACCCCGCACTGGCGCAACGTCGTCGAGGGCCAGGTCAACCTGAGCGACGCCGTGCGCCGCACGATCGCCTTCACCTCGCCCGAGGGCAAGGGCTACTCGCTCGCCGACCCCGACCACCTGCCGGTGATCCTGCCGCGGCCGCGCGGCTGGCACCTCGACGAGGCCCACCTGACGATCGACGGGCGGCCGCTGGTCGGGGGGCTGGTCGACTTCGGTCTCTACTTCTTCCACAACGCCGCCGAGCAGCTCTCCCGCGGCAGCGGTCCGTACTTCTACCTCCCCAAGATGGAGAGCCACCTCGAGGCCCGGCTCTGGAACGACGTCTTCACCCACGCCCAGCAGGCGCTGGGGATCCCGCACGGGTCGGTCCGTGCGACGGTGCTCATCGAGACGATCACCGCGGCCTTCGAGATGGAGGAGATCCTCTGGGAGCTCCGCGACCACATGAGCGGGCTGAACGCCGGCCGCTGGGACTACCTCTTCAGCATCATCAAGAACTTCCGCGACACCGACGGGTTCACCCTCCCCGACCGCAGCGCCATCACCATGGGCGCGCCGATGATGAAGGCGTACGCCGACCTGCTGGTGCAGACGTGCCACAAGAGGGGGGCGTTCGCGATGGGTGGCATGGCGGCCTTCATCCCGTCCCGCCGCGACGCCGTGGTGAACGAGGCGGCCTTCGCCAAGGTGCGCGAGGACAAGGAGCGCGAGGCGCGCGCGGGGTTCGACGGCTCGTGGGTCGCGCACCCCGACCTGGTGCCGGTGTGCGCCGAGATCTTCGACGGGGTGCTGGACGGCGACAACCAGGTCGAGCGGCAGCGTGACGACGTACGTGTCTCGTCCGAGGACCTGCTCGCGGCCTCCGCGACCCCCGGTGAGCGGACCATGGACGGGCTGCGGCTGAACATCAACGTCGGCATCGCCTACGTCGCGGCCTGGCTGGCCGGCAACGGCGCCGCCGCGATCCACCACCTCATGGAGGACGCCGCCACCGCCGAGATCTCGCGGTCGCAGATCTGGCAGTGGACGCACCAGGGCGTCTCCCTCTCCTCGGGCGAGGAGGTGACCCGGGAGCTCGTCGAGACGGTCGTGGCCGAGGAGCTGGCCGGGTTGCGCGAGTCCGGGTGGTACGTCGATCACCTCGACACCGCCCGCGACATCTTCGTGGCGACCGCGCTCGACGACGACTTCGTCGACTTCCTGACGCTGCCGGCTTACGACGCGGTCCTCGCCTGCAGGTGAGTGATCCGGCGGCTCGGCCGGCTGCCGCGGCCCGAGCCTGGTGACGCCGCGGGCCGAGGCGTCCTGGGGACGGTCGCTGCTCGTCCTGGTCGCGATTCTCTGCGGGATCCAGACCAACCAGAGCTCCGCCCCGCTGGCGATGGCGGTGGTCCTGGCGTGCATGGTCGCCGTCGGCACGCTCGCCGTCACGGGCCTCGTGGGCCGGGGCTCGCCGACCCTTCTCGCCCTGGGTCCCTCGGGCCTTGCGGTTGCCCTGGTGGCGGTCACGGCCGCGTCCCAGCTGCTGGCGACGGCACGGCAGGTGGAGTCTCGGGTGGCCGTTCGTCGTCGGGGCGCTGGGGCTCCTGCTGGCCATCGGCGTGGTCGCTGCCGGCGGGCCGCTCGGTTCTCGTCGCGGTCCCCTGTTGCTCGCGGCCGTGCTGGTCGTGAACGGCTTCGCGATGGTGGCGATCGGCGTGGCAGACGGCCGCCCGGTCGCCGACGTCCTCGAGTACGTCCAGCACGCGGCGAGCGAGCTCGCACGCTTCCACACGCCGTACGGCGGGCCGGTACCGAATCCCTACGACGCCCGCGAGACCGCCCAGTACCTGGCACCAGAGCTGCTGTCGGCGAACGGCAAGGAGATCCTCATCGGTTTCCCTACCTGCCGGGCGCTGCCTTGGCCTCGCTCGTCGCCCATTGGCTCGGAGGCGCTCGCTTCGGGGGGATCGGCGCCCTGGCCCTGTGCGGTCTGTGCTGGTGGCGCAGTGCCACCGACGACGCGGGCCGGAGACTGGCTGTGGCCGCCGCCGTCACGATGTCGTCCTTCGCGATCGTGACCTCGGGCTACGTCGACCCCTACGTCGCGCTGGCCGTGGCCGTTCTGGCGCTCGCGCAGCTCCGCGGCTCGCGGGTGGCCATGGCGGGGAGCATCGCCTTCCTGGTGGCCGGCAAGCAGTACGTCGCGCTCGTGATCCCCTTCCTCGTGCCGGTGGGACGGCGGGCTGGATGGCGGGTCGTCGTCATCGGCGTCCTGATGGGCGGCCTCGTCGACCTGGCGTTCTGGGCGTCGGCTCCGGGTCCGTTCTGGCACGACGTCGTGCACACCCAGCTGGTCCAACCACTGCGCCCGGACTCGATCTCCTTGCTGGTCTCCCTCGACAGTGCGGTCGGCCCCCTGCCCGACATCGCCTTCTCGGTCGGACCGTTCGCGGCCGGACTTCTCGTCTCGGGCTTCATCTCCCTCCGCGGCCGGCCCGGGGCGACGACGTCCGCGGCGGCGATCGGCCTCGGGCTCCTGGCTGCGGTGCTCCTGTCCAAGCAGGCTTTCGCGAACTACTTTCTCTTCATCGAGGTCGCGCTGATCACGCGCCGCGTCACCTGGCCGGCCGACGGCCCCTACGCGTCCACGCCCGTCCCCTCCCGCAGGGAGCCGTCCGAGGAGAAGCCATGACCCATCCCACCAGGCCGACGTACCTCACCGACCGCCTCCAGCACTGGGCGGAGGCGAAGCCGGACGAGACCGCCGTGACGTACCTGAACCGGTCGTGGACCTGGTCGCAGTGGTGGGACCGCGTACGACGGTTGGCGGGAGCCCTGCAGGACATGGGGATAGGCCGCGGGGACGTTGTCTCGTTCCTCGACAAGAACCACCCGGCGTGCGTCGAGCTCACCTTCGCCTGCTCGATGATCGGCGCGGCCAACGCCATCGTGAACTTCCGGCTCGCGGGCGACGAGGTCGACTACGCCGTCAACGACGCCGGCTCCCGGATGCTGCTGGTCGGGAGCGAGCTGATGCCGCTCGTCGAGAAGCTCCGCGACCGACTGCCCCGGGTCGAGCGGGTCGTCGAGGTGACGCCCGACGGCGCTCCCGGGGACGAGTACGAAGCCCTGCTCGCGGCCGCCACCCCGATCGACCGGTCGCCCGACGTGACGCCGGACGACGTGGTGCTGGTCATGTACTCCTCGGGGACCACCGGCCACCCCAAGGGCGTGATGCTCAGCCAGGCGAACATGCTGGCCCACACGGTCAACGCCCACGACGGCTGGGAGTTCGAGGACGGCGACGTCAACCTGGTCGCGATGCCGCTCTTCCACGTCGGCGGGTCGTCGTACGTGCTGTTCGGCGTCCACGACGGCATCCCCAGCATCATGACCCGTGACCCCGACGGCGCCTCGCTGGCCGGCGCGATCCTGGCGGGGGCCAACCGCACCTTCCTGGTGCCGGCCGTGCTGGCGCAGGTGCTGCAGTCCGGCGAGCAGGCGATCGCGGTCTTCGGGAAGCTGAGGACCTACACGTACGGCGCCTCCCCGATGCCGCTGCCCCTGCTGCGGGCCGCGATGGCTGCCTGGCCCGACACCGACTTCATCCAGGTCTACGGCCTCACCGAAGTGGGCGGGGTCGCCACGCACCTGATGCCCGAGGAGCACCGGGCGGCGGCGTCCGGCGACCACCCCGAGCGGCTGGTGTCGGCGGGCCGGGCGCTGCCCGGGATGGAGCTGCGGATCGTCGACCCGGCGACGCTGGAGGACCTGCCGGTCGGCGAGCACGGCGAGATCTGGCTGCGGACTCCCCAGCTGATGAAGGGGTTCCTCGGCAAGCCGGAGGAGACGTCCGCCGTGGTGCGGGAGGACGGGTGGTTCCGCACCGGCGACATGGGCAAGGTCGACGAGGACGGGTTCGTGTTCGTCGAGGACCGGATCAAGGACATGATCATCAGCGGCGGGGAGAACATCTACTCCCCCGAGATCGAGCGCGTGCTGGCCGAGCACCCGGCGGTCATGGAGGTCGCGGTCATCGGCGTGCCCGACGACAAGTGGGGCGAGACGGTCAAGGCCGTCGTGTCGCTGAAGCCCGACACGACGGCGAGTCCCGAGGAGCTGATCGCCTACTGCCGCGAGCACCTCGCGGCGTACAAGTGCCCCACCTCCGTCGACATCGTCGAGGCGCTGCCCCGCAACCCGACCGGCAAGATCCTCAAGCGCGACCTGCGGCGACCGTACTGGGACGGGCGGGACCGGTCGATCGTGTGACCCGATGAGAATTCGGCCCGGGTCATGTCGAAATGCGCGACCACCCCGCGTCGCGTCGGCATGACCATGACCAAGGAGACCACCATGAGCGAGACCCACACCCTCGAGCTGCCCGACGTCGACCTCACCTACGACGTGCACGGCCCGCTCCCGACCGCCGACGGCCGTCCGTTGCTGTTCATGATCGGCCAGCCGATGCAGGCCGACGGGTTCGCCGACCTGGCGGCTCAGTTCCCCGACCGCACGGTCGTCACCTACGACCCACGCGGTCTCGGCCGGAGCTCGGTCCGCCGCGACGGCAGTCACGACCAGCGGCCCGAGGAGCAGGCGGCCGACCTGCATGCGCTCTGCTTCCCATCTGGGGCAGGGCAAGGTCGACGTCTTCGGCTCGAGCGGCGGCGCCGTGGCCGGGCTGACCTGGGTCTCGCTGTACCCCGACGACGTCGCCACCCTCGTCGCCCACGAGCCGCCCGCGACGTGGGTCCTGCCCGACGCGGAGAACGCCGACCGCGCCTTCCGCACCGTCCGCGCTGCGTACCAGGCCCACGGCTTCGGTGCCGGGATGGCGACGTTCATCGGCGTGACCATGTGGCCGGGCGAGTTCACCGACGAGTTCTTCGCCCAGCCCGCCCCCGACCCGGCCATGTTCGGGATGCCGACCGAGGACGACGGCAACCGCGACGACCCGCTGCTCTCGGAGCGTGCCGAGACGGTGACCCGCTACGAGTTCGACCTCGACGCCATCAAGGCCTCCCCGACCCGCGTCGTCATCGGCGTCGGCGAGGAGACCGGCAACACGATCACCTCACGCACCTCGCGGGCCGTCGCCGAGCGGCTCGGCGAGGACGTCGTGATGTTCCCCAGCCACCACGGCGGATTCGTCGGCGGTGGCCCCGAGAACCCGTACGCCGGAAAGCCGGTCGAGTTCGGCGTCACGCTGCACCGGGTGCTCGACGCCTGACTCGGCGGTTTTCCACAGGTCCAGCCGCATGTAACGCGGTGTTACACCGGCTCACCCAGCGTTCGAGCGCTGGGTAAGCCCTCCGAACACCGCGTTGCATGCGCCAGCCGCCGCGCCAGCGGCTCCGCTGTCAGGGGGTGCCGACGCCGATGTCGACGGAGTCGGTGTGGCCCGCCCAGGTCAGGTCCAGGTGCCAGCACCCGGGGCTGGGCAGGTCGAGGTACGACGGGCCGGTGACCGACTCGATGGCGACCGGGTCGTCCCCGGCCGCGAGCCGCGCTTCGATGCGCAACGGCCCGGAGTCCTCCTGGACCACCCAGAGCACCTTGTTGCCCCGCCCCTTCGCGTGCGGCGAGGTCAGCGGACCGAACAGGATCCCGACGATGGCGCCGTCCTCCCCCATGACGTACGGCGCCTCGGGCTCCGGGTCGCTGAAACCGGTGCGGGCCCACGCCGGGATGAGCGCCGGCTTGATGACGTCCGGGCACGAGTACCCCCCGGCGGCAGGGGCGACCGTGTCGTGGCCACGCACCGCGAAGGCGGCCGTGCCGGCGCCGGCGGCGACCACGACGGCCGCTGCGGCGGCCACGGTGCGCGGCGAGGGCCAGCGCCGCCCGGTGCGGTCGCGCACCGAACCGAGCAGGTCCGGGTCGGCCGGTGCCTCCTCGCCCATCTGGTCGAAGGTGGTGATGAGCCGTTGTTCGAGGTCTGTCATGGCAGATCTCCTTCCTCTCCCGAGAGGTGGTCGCGCAGTCGGTCGAGGCCACGGCTGGCGTGGCTGCGCACGGTCGACTCCGAGCAGTTCAGGACCTCGGCGATGGCGAGGTCGTCGTACCCCTCGAAGTGCCGGAGCACCAGCACGGCGCGCTGGTGCGGGGTGAGCGTGGTCAGCGCCCGACGCAGCGAGTCGCGGACGACGGCCACGGTGGCCGGGTCGCGGTCCGAGACGCCCTGCGGCGTCTCGGCGACCGGCCGTTCGGTGCTGCTGCGCTTGCGGGTGTGGTCGACGAAGGACGTGGTGAGGATGCGCCGGACGTACTGGTCGGGCTGGTCGGCCTTCAGCACCCAGGACCACCGCCGGTACGCCTTGACCAGCGCGGTCTGGGTCAGGTCCTGGGCGAGGTGTGCGTCACCGGCGAGCACGTAGGCGTAGCGCTCGAGCGCCCGGCCCCGTGTCGCGACGTACTCCTCGAACTCCACATCACTCCAGACGAGTCGAGGAGCCCAACTGTTGAGACGGTTGTTGAGGAGACGCTACGCCGAATGTTCGCTGGTCGAGCTCGTCGAGGCCCGAGGCAGCAGGGCGCCCGCCACGACGAACAGCCACACGCTGGCGTACACCACGCTGGTGAGCACGTCGGTCAGGTGGTGCGCGCCCATGTAGAGACGGGCGAGGACCGTGCCGACGGGGAGCAGGAGCAGCCACACGAACCACCAGCGGGCCGATCGGAAGTACGTCCAGATGAGGACGAGCGTGCCGACGCAGAAGATCAGGGCGGTCGCGGTGTGGCCGGACGGGAAGCTGGCGTGCGGGTCGAGCCCGGCGTCCAGGATCTTCACTGGGGGACGGTCCCGGGTGATCAGGGTGGTGGCGACGAAGTAGAACGCGCCCAGGCCGGCCTCGAGCACGGCCACCAGGAGGATCGGGATCCAGCTGCGCTTGACCAGGCTCACCAGCAGACCGACGACCGTGAACGCCGAGGCGCCGACGATCGTCTCGCCCAGGAAGGTCCCCGCATCGGCGTACGGGTTCAGGCCCGACGTTCGTTCGTCGGCGAACCACCGGGCGACGTCGTTGTCGGTCGGGTCGATGGACTTCTCCAGGGGGTGGGTCAGCAGCCAGCCCCAGCCGACGAGGACACCGCAGATCAGGATCCAGGCCACCACGATCAGGCCCGCGGTCGCCGCCCACCCGCGCTTCCCGGGCTCGGTGGTACCGCGTCGGCCGGTCGTGGTGGTCGAGGACATGGCCGCATCCTCTCGGGGTCGCCTCCCTTCCCACCACACACCCGTGGGTGGGGTCTCACCCCGTCGGGTGCAAGGACCGGGGCCCGCGGAGGGTTAGCGTCGACAGACGTGCCCTTCCGGTCCCCGGCGGTCTCCGCCGCACTCGCAGGAGCTGCCGGCCTCGCGGCCCTCGCCGCTCACGACCTGCTCCAGCGCAAGCACTCGATCCTGCGCAACTACCCGGTCGTCGGGCACGCGCGGTTCCTGCTCGAGGACCTGCGTCCCGAGCTCCAGCAGTACTTCATCGAGCGCAACTGGGACGGCCGGCCCTACGACCGCGACATCCGCTCGATCATCTACGAGCGTGCGAAGGGCATCGCCGGCGAGCAGGCGTTCGGCACCGAGCGCGACGTCAACGAGGTGGGCTACGAGTACCTCGTCCACTCCAGCCTCCCGGTCCCCGAGCCGGAGACGCCGCCGCGGGTGAGCGTCGGTGGTCCGGACTGCGCCCGGCCGTACTCGATGTCGCTGCTCAACGTCTCGGCGATGAGCTTCGGTGCCCTGTCGGCCAACGCGATCCGCGCGCTGAACAAGGGCGCGGCGATGGGTGGCTTCGCGCACGACACCGGCGAGGGCGGTCTCTCGCCGTACCACCTCGAGCACGGCGGCGACCTGGTCTGGGAGATCGGCACCGGGTACTTCTCCACGCGCACCAAGGACGGCGACTTCGACGAGGCGCAGTTCGCCGAGAAGGCGGCGCACGACGCGGTGAAGCTCACCTCGCTCAAGCTCAGCCAGGGCGCCAAGCCCGGCATCGGCGGCGTGCTGCCCGCGGCCAAGGTGAGCAAGGAGATCGCCGGCATCCGCGAGGTACCTCAGGGCGAGAAGTGCGTGAGCCCGTCCACGCACCGGGTGTTCACGACGCCGGTGCAGCTGATCGAGTTCGTCGCGCACATGCGGGACCTCTCCGGCGGCAAGCCGGCCGGGTTCAAGCTCTGCGTCGGCTCGCGCGTCGACGTGCTGGCGATGGTCAAGGCGATGCTCGAGGTCGGCACAACGCCCGACTTCATCGTGGTCGACGGGTCCGAGGGCGGCACCGGCGCGGCGCCGCTGGAGTTCGAGGACCACGTGGGCATGCCGCTGACCCACGGGCTGATGACCGTGCACAACGCCCTGGTCGGCGCCGGGCTGCGGGACCGCGTGCGCGTCGCGGCCAGCGGCAAGGTCGCCGCCGGCAACGACATCGTCAAGCGCGCCATCCAGGGCGCCGACTACACCAACGCCGCCCGGGCGATGATGATGGCGGTCGGCTGCATCCAGGCCCAGCGCTGCCACACCGACACCTGCCCGGTCGGAGTGACGACGCAGAGCGCGCGGCGACAGCGGGCTCTCGTCGTCTCCGACAAGTCCGTGCGGGTCAAGCAGTTCCACGAGGCGACGGTCGCGGAGGCCGTGAAGATCATGGCCGCGATGGGCGTGCGCGACCCGGCCGACCTGAGCCCGCACCAGCTGCGGCTGAACACCTCGCCCAGCGAGAACCACTCGTACGCCGATGTCTACGAGTGGCTCGAGCCCGGCCAGCTGCTCGACGACCCGCCGCAGTCGTGGGCCGGCGACTGGGCCGCCGCCTCGGCCGACACCTTCCGACCCGCGTCCAGGAGGACCTGAGACCATGCCCACCGTTGCCGCCTCCATCGTCACCGCGCTCGCCGACCACGGCGTCACCCAGGTCTGGGGGGTGGTCGGCGATGCCCTCAACCCCGTGACCGACGCGATCCGCACCGAGGAGCGGATCGAGTGGGTCGGCGTACGCCACGAGGAGGCCGCCGCCTTCGCCGTCAGCGCGCAGGCGCAGCTCACCGGGACCATCGGCGTGTGCATGGGCACCGTCGGACCGGGCTCGATCCACCTGCTCAACGGGCTGTACGACGCCAAGAAGTCGCACGCGCCGGTGCTGGCCATCTGCGGGCAGGTCCCCAGCGAGGAGATGGGCAGCGACTTCTTCCAGGAGGTCGACAACGACCGGCTGTTCGCCGACGTGGCGGTGTACTGCCGGACCGTGACGTCGCCGGCCCAGATGCCGCAGATGCTCGAGCAGGCGGTCAACGCGGCGTACGCGCAGCAGGGCGTCGCGGTGCTCACCCTGCCCGGCGACCTGGGCGACCAGGACTTGCCCAAGCACGCGCGGCCGGCGACGTTCGCGCCGCCGGGCCGCTGGTCGACCGCGCCCGACGACCAGCTCGCGACCGCGGCCGAGGTGCTGAACGACGCTGCGTCGGTGACGTTGCTCGTCGGCATGGGCGCCCGCGAGGCACGGGACCAGGTGCTCGCGCTGGCCGAGGCGTTGCAGGCGCCGATGGTGCTGACGCTGAAGGCCAAGGAAGGTCTCGAGCACGACAACCGGTTCCAGGTCGGCCAGTCCGGGCTGATCGGCAACCCCGCCGCGGCCCAGGCGATGGACGACTGCGACGTGCTCTTCCTGGTGGGCACCGACTTCCCGTACCGCGACTGGTACCCGACCGGGAAGACCGTGATCCAGCTCGACGCGCGCCAGGCGCACATCGGCCGGCGGACGTCGGTCGCGCACGCGCTGGTCGGCGACGTGGGCCACACGCTGCGCGCACTCGTCCCGCGGCTGGCTGCTCGCACGGACAGCGGTCACCTGGACGACGCCGTGGCGACGTACGACGCCTGGCACGGCCGCCAGCAGTCGCTGCTCGACCCGCACCACGACTCGACGTTGGTCGGCAAGGTACGGGCGGTCTTCGACAACCCCGACGACCGGATCCGGCCGGAGGCGGTGGCCGCGGTCATCGACCGGCACGCCTCGCCCGACGCGATCTTCACCACCGACACCGGCATGTCGACCGTCTGGCTGTCGCGGTTCGTCACGATGAGCGGGCGGCGCCGGCTGGTCGGCTCCTACAACCTGGGCTCGATGGCCAACGCGATGCCACAGGCGCTGGGCGCCCAGGCCCTCGACCGGTCGCGGCAGGTGATCTCGTTCAGCGGTGACGGCGGGCTGATGATGCTGCTCGGCGACCTGCGCACTGCGGTGACCTACCGGCTGCCGGTGACCGTCGTGGTGTTCGACAACGGCCGGCTCGGGATGGTGAAGCTCGAGCAGGAGCAGGGCGGGCTGCCCGAGTTCGGCACCGAGCTCGACAACCCGGACATCGCGGCCGTGGCGGTGGCGATGGGGTTCCAGGCCCGCCGGGTCACCGAGCCCGGCTCTCGAGGAGGCCGTCGCCTGGGCCCTCGGCACCGACGCACCCACCTTGCTGGACGTGGTCACCAACCCCGAGGAGGTCTCCGTGCCCCCGAAGCCGACCCTCGCCCAGGGCTGGGGCTTCGCGATCGCCAAGTCCAAGGAGGCCCTGGAGTCCCGCGGTTGATGGCGTCGGTCGAGGAGGTCGTGCCAGCGACGTCACGAGACCCGGCGAGAGGTCCAGGGTCCGGTCACGGCGTCTCGTGACGGGACTTCGTCCCTCCGCGACGAACGGCGTCGCCGGCGACCCAGGTCCGACGTACGTCGGCCGGGGTGGCCAGCGCGAAGGCCTTGGCCAGCGCGTCGTCGAGCGACTCGGCGTGCCGCAGCGAGACGTCCAGCGTGGTGCCCGGGTCGGGGCTCAGCCACAGGGCGTCGAACTCCTTGCCGACCTCGAAGTCCCCCGTCACGTCGGCCAGCCCGAGGGCGTCGGCACCGGCCGCGGTCGCCAGGTGGAGCAGGTGACCGGCGGTGAGCCGGTGGCCCTCGCGGCCCAGCAGCTGCTGGCAGAAGTACGCCTGCAACCCCTCCTTGAACAGCGAGAACCCGGCGCCCGCGCCGACGTCGGAGCCGAGCGCGACCCGGACGCCGTACGCGAGATGCGCGCCCAGCGGGAAGTCCCCGCTGCCCAGCGCCGCGTTGCTGGTCGGGCAGTGCGCGACCGCCACGCCACGTCGGGCGAGCAGCAGCAGCTCGCCGCGAGTGGGGTGCACGTTGTGGGCCAGCACCGAGCGAGGTCCGAGGAGTCCGTGCTTGTCGTAGGAGGAGGCGTAGTCGGAGCCGAACAGCGACCGGACGCCCTCGATCTCCTCGCGGTTCTCGTTCACGTGCGAGGTGAAGAAGGCGTCGGGGACGTCGCCCAGGAGGGCCCCGGCCGACGCCAGCAGCGCGTCGGTGCAGGAGAGGGCGAAGCGCGGCGTGACGGCGTACCGGGTGCGGCCGCTGCCGTGCCACTTCTGGGCCAGCGCCAGGCCCTCGTCGTACGCGCGCTCGGGGGTGGTGAACAGGTCCTCGCGGAGGATCCGGTCGCTGAGGACCAGTCCGCTGGTGACGCGCAGCCCGACGCGGGTGGCCTCGGCGAACAGCTCGTCCACGGCCGGCGCGAAGTGCGAGCCGAACACCAGCGCCGTCGTGGTGCCGGCGCGGGCCAGCCCCGAGACGAAGTCGGCGGCCACGCCGACGGCGTACCTCGGGTCGGCCAGGCGGGCCTCCTCCGGCAGGGCGCAACGCTCGAGCCAGTCCAGCAAGGGCAGGCCGAGCCCGCCGATCGCCCGCACCTGCGGGAAGTGCACGTGGGTGTCCACGAACCCGGGCAGCACCAGGCCCTCGCGGAGGTCCACGACGTCCTCGTCCGGGTGCTCGCGCAGCATCGTCGCGGCCGGACCGCGCGCGGTGATGACACCCCCGCGGACGAGCAGCGCGGCATCCTCGTCGGCCCTGAGGTGGTGGCCCTGGAAGGGGCTCTGAGGGGTGTCCAGGAAGGTGCCCCGGAACAGTGTCACGAGAGCGTCACGGGTGATGGGCCCTCTCGCGCTCGAACGCCGCCAGCAGGGCCGCCGCGACCGAGACCGCGATGGCGGCCGGTTCCTTGCTGGTCGTCACGCCGGCCATCCCGATCGGCAGCGTGATCCGGTCGACGGCGCTCTCGTCGTGGCCGTCGGCCAGCAGCGTGGCGCGGAAGCGGGCCCACTTGGCGGAGGATCCGATCAGGCCGATCGGGCCGAGGTGGTCGAGCCGGATGGCGGCGTCGCAGAGGGCGACGTCCTCGGCGTGGTCGTGCGTCATCACCAGGACGTGGGTGCCGTGCGGCAGCTCGGCGAGCACGAGCTCGGGGAGGACCGGGACAGGGTGCACGTGCACCGCGGCGACCGCATCGCCCAGCGGGGCCAGGGATTCGGGGGTCAGGTGCTCCGCGCGTGAGTCGACGAGATGCAGGTCGAGGTCGTGCCGGGCCAGGATGCGGGCGAGCTCGAGGCCGACGTGGCCGACCCCGAAGATCGCGACGCTCGGGACCACCGGGAGGGGCTCGAGCAGCACGCTCACCTCACCGCCGCAGCACTGGACGCCATGTTGCAGAGGCACCTTGTCCGAAAGCGTGCTGCTGAAACTACAAGGCTCGGGATCGTTGGCCTCCAGAAGCGCACGCGACCTCCGTACGGCCTCGGCCTCGAGGTTTCCGCCACCGACCGACCCGGTCGCCGTCGTCGCGGTGACCAGCATCTTCGCTCCGGCGTCGCGCGGTGCGTGGCCGCGCACGTCGGTGACCGTGACGAGCACGCCGGCCTCGCGCCGTGCTCTCAGGTCGGCGACCGCCTGCCACCAGGTGCTCACACCCGCACCCCCGAGCGCGCGTGGTCGAGCGCCCAGTAGACGGCCTCGGGCGTGGCCGGCGAGGCCAGCTCGACGCTGGTCCCCTCGGGTCCGAACGCCGCACACGCGTCGCGCAGGGCCTCACGGACGCTGAAGGCCAGCATCAGCGGCGGCTCGCCGACGGCCTTCGACCCGTAGACCGCACCGTCCTCGTGCGCCCGCTCGAGCAGCGCGACGTTGAAGACGGTCGGCATCTCGGAGAAGGACGGGAGCTTGTACGTCGACGCGGACTGCGTCGACAGCCGCCCGCGGGTCTTGCCGTCGCCGGTGTCCCAGCGCAGGTCCTCGAGCGTCAGCCAGCCCGCCCCCTGCACGAACCCGCCCTCGATCTGCCCCAGGTCGACCAGCGGGGAGAGCGAGTCGCCGACGTCGTGCACGATGTCGACCCGCAGCGTCTTGTTGGCACCGGTGAAGCCGTCCACCTCGACCTCGGCGACGGCGGCGCCGTACGCGAAGTACTTGAAGGGCGAACCCGTCATCGTCGTGACGTCCCAGCTCAGCCCCTCGGTCTTGTAGAAGCCGGCCGCCCAGAGCTGCACGCGCTGGTGGTAGGCCTTGCCGACGAGCTCGTCCCACGAGAGGTCGGGGTTCGCGGCGCGCACCGGCTGGAGCCGCGCCATGATCTGGCCGCAGGCGTCCTTGACCGCGCCGCCGTTGAGGTCCGCGCCGGCGCTGGCCGCGGTGGCGGACGTGTTGGGCACCTTGTCGGTGCGGGTCGGCGCGAGCCGCACCTTGCTGAGCGGGAGGCCCAGGGCCGTCGCGGCGACCTGGAGCATCTTGGTGTGCAGGCCCTGGCCCATCTCGGTGCCGCCGTGGTTGATGAGGACCGAGCCGTCCTTGTAGACGTGCACCAGCGCGCCGCCCTGGTTGAACGCGGTGAAGTTGAAGGAGATCCCGAACTTCACCGGCGTGATGGCCAGGCCGCGCTTGGTGTGCGGGTGGGCGGCGTTGTACGCCGCGACCTCGGCCCGGCGGCGTACGAGGTCGGCGTTCTGGCTCACCTGGTCCCAGGCCGCGACCATCCGTTCGGGGTGGCGGACGGGCTGGCCGTACGGCGTGGCCTGGCCGTCGGCGTAGAAGTTGCGGCGGCGCAGCTCATCCGGTGCGATCCCGAGCAGCGGCGCGATCCGGCCGATGATGTCCTCGGTGACCAGCATCCCCTGCGGACCGCCGAACCCGCGGAAGGCCGTCTGCGAGGTCTTGTTGGTCTTCGCGATGCGGCCGTGCACGACGACGTGCGGGATCCAGTAGGCGTTGTCGACGTGGCAGAGCGCCCGTGAGAGCACGGGCTCGGAGAGGTCGAGGCTCCAGCCGCCGTCGGAGGTGAGGGTCGCGTCGAGGGCGGTGAAGCGGCCGTCGGCGTCGAAGCCGGCCCTCCACGTCGCGTGGAAACCGTGCCGCTTGCCGGTCATCGTCATGTCCTGCTGGCGGGTCAGCCTCAGCCGGACCGGGCGGTGGGTGAGGGTCGCTCCGAGTGCGGCCACCGCGGCGAGGCCGTGCGGCTGCATCTCCTTGCCCCCGAAGCCGCCGCCCATCCGCAGGCACTGCACGGTGACGCGGTTGCTCGGCACGCCGAGCACGTGGGCGGTGATCTCCTGGGTCTCGGTCGGGTGCTGGGTGCTCGACTGGATGAACACCTGGCCGTTCTCGTCAACCGTGGCCAGCGAGCAGTGCGTCTCGAGGTAGAAGTGCTCCTGGCCGGCGAACTCGATCTCGCCCTCGAACACGTGGGTCGCCTCCGCGAACCCGGCGTCGATGTCCCCGCGGGTCATCACCGGACGCGCGCCCTGGAAGCTCTCGTGCGCGATGGCCTCGGTGACGGTGATCAGTGCGGGAAGTGGCTCGTAGTCGACCTCGACGGCGAGGGCGCCGCGTCGGGCCGCCTCGAGCGTCTCGCCGAGCACCCAGCAGACGGCGTGCCCGTGGTACATCACCTCGTCGGGGAACAGCGGCTCGTCGTGCTTGATGCCGGCGTCGTTGGTCCCGGGGACGTCGGCCTTCGTCAGGACGCGGACGACGCCCGGGACGTCGTAGGCCCTGCTCGGGTCCAAGCGCGTGATCCGCGCGTGGGCGTGCGGCGCTTGCACGGGGTAGGCGTGCAGGGTGCCGTGGTGGCGGCGTACGAGGTCGTCGGTGTAGAGCGCGTGCCCGGTCACGTGCAGCGCCGCGCTCTCGTGCGGCATCGCCTCGCCGACGACGGCGTTCTCGGGGCGCTGGCTCAGAGTGCTCATGACGTCCCTCCGTTGGTCGAGGAGGGCGTGCTGGCGCCGGTCACGAGACCCGCTGAGTGGAAGAACTTGCGCAGCGAGTTCCCCAGCATCTCGGCCCGGAACCGCGCGCTGGCCCGCTGGTCGTCGATGGGCGTGCCCTCGCCGGCCAGCATCTGGGCGGCGGCCTCGACCGTCTCCTCGTTCCAGGCGCTGCCCTCGAGGGCCTCCTCGGTGGCGGGGGCCCGGATCGGCGTCGCGGCCACGCCGCCGAGACCGATGCGGGCTCGGCCGACCGTGCCGCCCTCGACGTCGAGCGCGAAGGCGACGGCCACGCTGCTGATGTCGTCGAAGGGGCGCTTGGCGATCTTGTGGAACGCCGTGGTGGTGGCGGCGGGCATCGGGATCACGATGTCGGTGATCAGCTCGCCCGGTCTGCGGACCGACGCGCGGTAGCCGGTGAAGTACTCGGCAAGGGGGACGGTCCGCGTGCCCTGGGCCGAGGCGAGGACGAGGCTCGCCTCCAGCGCGAGCAGCACCGGAGGCGCGTCGCCGATCGGTGAGCCGGTCCCGAGGTTGCCGCCGAGGGTCGCGCCGTTGCGGATCAGCCGGGAGGCGAACTGCGGGAACAGGGCTGCCAGCAGGGGGACCCTTCCGTCGAGGCGCCGCTCGATCTCGGAGAGCGTGAGGGCGGCGCCGATCCGGATCTCGTGATCGGACACCTGCCACCCGCGCAGCTCATCGAGGCGGTCGACGGCGAGGACCAGCCCGGCGCGGGCGCCCTTGAGGTTCACCTCGACGCCCCAGTCGGTGCTGCCGGCGACGACGGTCGCCGTCGGCTCCTCGGCCAGGATCGCCAGCGCCTGCTGGAGATCCGTGGGTCGGATGAACTGAGCCTGGGCGTCGTGCAGCCGGGTGGGTACGGCGGCCGGTGCGGGCGTCGTACGTCTGCTCGCCCACGGGTCGTCGGGGTCCGGGAGACCGAGGGCGTCGGCGGCGTCCTTGATCGGGCGGTACCCGGTGCAGCGGCAGAGGTTGCCGCTCAGCGAATGGATGTCGAAGGTGTCCCGGCCCGCGCGGTAGAACTCCGCGGCCATGCTGCAGACGAAGCCCGGCGTGCAGTACCCGCACTGGGAGCCGCCCCGCACCGCCATCTCGTGCTGCACGGGGTGCAGGTGCTCCGGGTCCCCGAGCCCCTCGGCGGTGACCACCTCCTGGCCGTCGTAGGCCGCGGCCGGGACCAGGCAGGAGTTGATGGCCGTCCACTCGGTCGCGTCCGACCCGCCCGCCGCCGGCCGGGCCACCATGACCGAGCACGCGCCGCACTCACCCTCCGCGCAGCCCTCCTTCGCGCCGGTCAGGCCGCACGCCCGCACGAAGTCCAGCAGGTTGGTGTGCAGCGGCACCCCCTCGAGCGGACGTGGGTCCCCGTTGACGACGATCCCCGCCATGCCAACCTCCCGTCGCAGCCCCGCGCTGACTGACGCATGGTTGAAGGCCCTGCCCCGAGCCTGCTGGTTATCCATGCGAACAACAGGCCGAGCGCCACTGTATCGGCGGCCGGCTGAGGCTCACCAGGCTCCCGGCCCGGACTTGCGACCCCGACGGGCGCCCAGGAGCCCTTCGAACCCGCCCGTGCGGGTCGCAAGTGTCGGGATACCCGGCTCACCGGGTATCCCGACCCCCGGGCGACCCAACCTCAGAGCGCCAGGCGGGCGTGCCGGTTGACGTCCTTGTAGAGCAGGTACCGGAACGGGCCGGGGCCGCCGGCGTAGCAGGCCTGGGGGCAGAAGGCGCGCAGCCACATGAAGTCGCCGGCCTCGACCTCGACCCAGTCGCTGTTGAGGAGGTAGACCGCCTTGCCCTCCAGCACGTACAGGCCGTGCTCCATGACGTGCGTCTCGGGGAACGGGATCGCACCGCCGGGCTGGAAGTTGACGATGTTGACGTGCATGTCGTGGCGGAGGTCGTCGATCTCCACGAAGCGGGTCGTGGACCACGCGCCGTCGGTGCCGGGCATCTCGATCGGCGGCACGTCGCGTTCGTGGGTGACGAACACGTCGGGCTCGAAGAGGCCCTCGATCTGCTCGTACCGCTTGCGGACCCAGTGGAACGTCGCGGTCGCCTCGCCGGTGTTCCGCAGCGACCAGTCGGCCAGCGGCGGCAGGAAGGCGTAGCTGCCGGCCTCCAGGTCGAAGTGGTCACCGTCGGCCTCGAGCCGCATCGTCCCGTCGACGACGAACAGCACCGACTCCGTGCCCGAGGTCGGCTCGCCGTCGTCCGTACCTCCCCCGGGCGACACCTCGACGACGTACCAGCTGAACGTCTCCGCGAACCCGGTGAGCGGGCGCGCCAGCACCCACATGCGCATGCCGTCCCAGCCGGGGAGGTACGACGCGGTGATGTCGCTCTGGGTACGCGCCGGGATGACGGCGTACGCCTCGGTGAACCGCGCCCGGCCATCACCGCCCGTCGTCAGCGCGGTCTGCGGCGGCAGCCCGCCGCGGGGTACGTGGTACGTCACGAAGCTCCTCCTCGAACCAGCAGTCGTCCTCGGGGCCCATCCTCGTCCGAGATCGGTACGCCGCGCAGCCAGGTCTCCCGTACCTCGCCCACGAGCTCCCGCCCGGCGTACGCCGACCCGGGGTTGCGGTGCTTCAGCGTGGCCGCGTCCACGGTGAAGGAGGCCTCCGGGGCGAACCGCACCAGGTCGGCCTGCATCCCGACCGCGATCCGCCCCCGGTCCGCGAGCCCCACCAACGACGCGGGTCCCGACGCCATCCACCGCACCACGTCCACCATCGAGAAGCCGCGGGCCCGGGCACCGGTCCACACGGCCGGCAGCCCGAGCTGCACCGACGCGATCCCGCCCCACGCCACCCCGAAGTCGGGGCTGGACTTCAGCGCCGCGGTGCACGGCGAGTGGTCGGAGACCACCACGTCGATGTCGCCGGCACCGAGCGCCGCCCACAGCGCCTCGCGGTTGTCGGCCTCGCGGATCGGCGGACAGCACTTCAGCTGCGTGGCCCCGTCGGGGATCTCCGCGGCGTCGAAGGTCAGGTAGTGCGGGCAGGTCTCCACCGTGACCGGCACACCAGCAGCCCGCGCGGAGCGCAGCATCGGCACGGCGTCGGCGTCGGACAGGTGGACGACGTGCGCCCGACTTCCGGTCGCCCGGGACGCCGACACCACCGACGAGATCGCCGCCTCCTCGGCGGCCCGCGGGCGCGAGGCCAGGAACCCGGCGTACGACGCCCCGCTCAGCGCCGACTCGTCGATGAGCGAGCCGTCCTCGGCGTGCACGATCATCAGCGCCCCGAGCCGCGCGGTCTCCGTCATCGCCGCCACGAGCTCCGCGGGCGAGAGGTGCGGGAACTCCTCGACCCCCGAGTCGAGCAGGAAGCACTTGAACCCGAACACCCCGGAGTCGTGCAGGGGCGCCAGCTCGGCGACGTTGCCCGGCACGGCCCCGCCCCAGAACCCCACGTCCACGAGGCACTGACCGTCCGCCGCCGCGCGCTTCACCTCGAGCGCCTCGGCGGTCGTCGTCGGGGGGATGGAGTTGAGCGGCATGTCCACGATCGTGGTCACCCCACCCGCGGCCGCCGCGGCCGTCGCGCTGGCGAAACCCTCCCACTCCGTCCGCCCCGGCTCGTTGACGTGCACATGGGTGTCCACCAGTCCGGGCAGCAGCACCTCGTCCTCGCCCAGCGTCACGACCGTCCCTGCCGAGGGCACGCGGTCGTACGGCGTCACCGCGGCGATCCGCCCCCCGCTCACCACGACGCACGCGGACACCTCCGCGTCCCCGACGACCGCGCGCCGGGCGCGGATCACCAGGTCGTGGCCCGGATCAGCTGCCACGGTAGGTCGAGTAGCCGTACGGGGAGAGCAGCAGTGGCACGTGGTGGTGCCGCTCGTCGGCGACCGTGAAGACGATGACGACCTCGGGGAAGAAGGGCCCGACGGTCTCGAACCGCAGCACGTAGGCACCCAGCGATAGCTCGCCTCCCAGCGAGCCGATCCGCCCGTCCTCGTCGGTCGTCCCGGAGTCGAGCACGTCACCGTCGCGCGTCTCCAGCCGCACCGCGATACCGGCCGCCGGACGGCCGTCCGCGGTGTCGAGCACGTGCGTGGAGAGGGTGGCCATCAGACGAGCGCCTCCAGTCGCAGCAGCGCGATCTGCCGCAGGTTGTCGACGGTCTCGGCCCGCTCGGCCTCGTCGGAGTTGGTCAGGCGCCGCTCCAGCTCGGCCAGGATCTCCCCGGCGTCGCGACCGGCGGCGCGGATCAGGAAGACCCGACCGAAACGCTGGTCGTACGCCGCGTTCCCCGCGGCCAGCCGGTCGGCCGCGGACGCGTCGACGCCGGCCTGCTCCTTCTGCGACTGTTCACTCATCTGGGCCCCTCCCCGCCCGCCGATCCGCGGGTGCGCCGACAGCGCCTCGTCCAGCTCGGAGTCGGACAACGACCGGGCCGCGACGTCGGCGGCGGCCAGCAGCGCGACCCGGTCGGCGTACGGCTCCCCGGCCAGCACGTCGTCGGCCCACCGGGGCACCGACAGGCAGGACAACAGCTGTTCGCGGTTGACGGTCATGACGACGCGTCCCGGAGCACGGTGCACTCGATGAGGCCGTAGGGCCGGTCGGCCGCGATGAACACCTCGCCGTTGTTCTCCACCGGGACGTCGAAGCCGGAGAAGTCGACCAGGAAGTGGTGCTTGTTCGGCGCGACGAAGGAGATCTCGGCGATCCCGGGCATCGTGTCGACCACGGCCGAGCCCATCAGGAAGAGCGTCTCCTGGAGCGCGCGCGAGTACGTCGTCGCGAAGGTGGACAGCAGCACCCCCCGCACCTCGTCGTAGGAACCGTTCCAGTCGACATGGTCGGGAGCCGCATCATCGTGCTCGACACCGTCGTGCCGCCAGGTGGTCACCAGCGACGTGGCGAGGATCCGGTCGTCGGCCTCGGCCAGGGTGGTGAACTCGTCGACCAGGAAGCCCTTGAACTCCGACCCCGTCGACTTCAGCAGCACCAGCTCCGAGATCCCGGAGACGACCGTCACGCCGGACCTCGCGACGGTGACCTCGCACGTCCGTACCTCGCCGCCGCGACGTGCGAAGGCGTGCTGACCGAGCCGGTCCCAGGCGTACTGCTCCACCCGCACGTGGGCCGAGGACGCCGCGGGCGTCGCCTCGAGCAGCCGGCCGCCGAGCGCGAGGGCGTAGTCCTCCGGCGAGGAGATCCCGTGCAGCTTGGCGTAGGCGAACGCGGTGTTCTTCTGGGTGTCGGTCGGCAGCACGGCCGTCTGGTCGCCGTCGGTGTGCGCCGGCCCGAAGTCGCCCCGCAGCGAGGAGGACACGTTGAGGTCGTGGATCTCGTGGCGGCCAGCCGGGTTGTCGAGGTCCCGGACGATCCGCACGACCCGGCTCTCGGCCTTGCCGTACTGGTTCCCACCCAACACCGCCATGCCGCGACCTTAGTCACCCGTAAACCGGGCGACGACCGTCCGCGGTGCCTGGAACACTTCATCGCGCCATGAGTCGCTTCCACCCGCCGTCCCCGCTCGCCGGCCGCCTCGCCGGGCAGTCCCTCCTGTTCGCCCTCGGCGAGGGCACGTTCATGACGGGATCGGCGGTCTTCTTCACCCAGATCGTCGGCCTCAGCGCGGCCCAGGTCGGCCTCGGCCTGACGATCGCCGGCGTCGCGGCGTTCGTGGCCGCGCTGCCGGCCGGCCAGCTGGTCGACCGCTACGGCCCGAAGCGGATGTGGGCGCTGAGCGCGGCCGGCCAGGCCGGGATGTTCACGCTCTGGCCGTTCATCCA
Source organism: uncultured Actinomycetota bacterium (assembly GCA_963782035.1). Lineage (GTDB taxonomy): Bacteria > Actinomycetota > Actinomycetes > Propionibacteriales > Nocardioidaceae > Nocardioides. The sequence continues at coordinate 4,926 of CAWAIW010000022.1, read as the reverse complement.
CGGCTTCACCGGCTACGTCGCCATGGCCTGCGCGATGCAGGTGGTCGGCTCGCTCGGTGGGTCGGCCTACGGCGCCTACACGATCGACGTGCTGCCGCCGCAGGAGCGGGTGAAGTCGCGGGCGTTCATGTACTCCGCCCTCAACCTCGGCTTCACGCTGGGCTCGCTGGTCGGCGGCATCGCGCTGGCCTTCGACTCCAACACCGTCCTCGAGATCGTCCCGTGGTTCACCGGCGTCGCCTTCCTGGTCAACGCGGCCGCGATCCTGCGCCTGCCCAACGCGCCTCACGACGACCGCACGCCGGAGGAGCGCAAGGTCAAGCTGCCCGGGCCCGGCCCGATGCGGAACTTCGGGTGGCTGGCCAGCACGTTCTTCGCCGGCGTGCTGTGGACCAACCAGGTGCTGCTCAACATCGTCATCCCGCTGTGGCTGGTCGAGGAGACCGACGCCCCGCGGGTGCTGCTGGCGTTCCTCTTCGGCACCAACACCGTGATGTGCATCTTCCTGCCCATGCTCGCCTCCCGCGGCATCCGCAACATCCCGACGGCGCTCCGCGCGATCCGCGTGTCCACGGCGTTCTTCGTGGTCTCCTGCCTGATCACCCTGGCCACCCACGACACGGTCGGCTGGAAGACCATCGCCCTCGTCTGGCTCGGGCACGTCACGGTGACCGGCGCCGAGCTCTACCTGTCCGCGGCCAGCTGGTCCTTCGAGGCCGAGCTGATGGACCCGCGCCGCCGCGGGGAGTACCAGGGCGCCGCCGAGTTCAGCGGGACCCTCGGCCGGGTCTGGGCGCCCGCGCTGTACACCTTCCTGGCGATGAACTGGGGCGCCGCCGGCTGGCTGGTCATCGCGGCCATCGGCGTGGTCGCGACCATCGGCCTGCACCCGTCGGTGCGTGCCGCCCGGCGGTTCCTCGTCCAGCACGTACCTCCCGAGGAACTGGCCCGGGCCAGCGCCGGCGACCCGTTACCTGCGGGCCAGACCACGTAACCGGGCCTCGTCGAGCCCGCTGCCCTCGGTCACCTCGCCGCGGTCCGCCGCGCCGCAGTCGAGACCCCGCAGCACGTAGTCGGCCAGCGCTCGGGCGGTGGCGGGCTCGTCCGCGATGGCGCCGGCCTGCCGCTGCTCGCCGTACGCCCGGAGCCGCTCGAGCGCGCGCGGCAGGCCGGAGCGGAAGAAGGCGTACGTCGCGGCGTACCGCGTCGGCAGCTGACCCGCGTGCAGGTCCCAGCCCTGGTAGAAGCCGCGCTCCAGCGATCGCGTGACCAGCCGGTGATGGTTCTCCCAGGCCAGGTGGATCGTGTCGGGGTCGCCCACCGGCAGCACGTTGGTCGACCCGTCGGAGAGCCGCACGCCGGTGCCGGCCGCGGCCGCCTGCATCACCAGCTTCGCGTGATCCGCGGCCGGGTGCTCGAGCGACTGCTGGCCGGCCGCGATCCCGAGGTACGCCGAGTAGTCGTAGGTCCCGTAGTGCAGGCCCGTCAGCCTTCCCGCGGACGCGTGCACGATCCGGGCCACCAACGCGGTGCCGTCGGCGCCGAGGATCGTCTGCGGCGTCTCGACCTGCACCTCGAACCGGACGGCGCCGCCGGCCAGACCCAGGTCCTGTTCGATGACATCGGCGGCGTGGGTGAACGCCGCGACCTGCTCGGTGCTGGTCACCTTCGGGAGCGTCACCACGAAGGCCTCCAGCGAGCCCTTCGCCTCGGCGTACGCCGCCAGGAACAGCGTCAGCGTGCGGACCCCGCGCGAGCGGGACGACGGGTCGAAGGACTTGATCCGGATCCCGGAGCACGGCGGCGCCGTCTCGTCCTGCTGCGCCTCGGCCAGCGCGTGGGCCGCCGTGCGGACGTGCTCGTCCTCCGCGTCGCCGTCGTGTCCGGTCGACCGGCTCGGGTACCCGTCCTCGAAGTCGACCCGCACGTCCTCGACCGGCTCGTCGGCGAGCTTGGCCTTCACCCGCCGGATGATGTCGGCGTCGGCGACGACCGTCGCGAACTTGTCGGCGTGCTCGTCGAGCATGGCCAGCGCCTCCTCGCCCCAAGACCGCGCGAGGCCGGCGGTGAACCGGTCCGCCGGCACGTACGCCGTGTGCACCGGCTGCCGCTCCGGTCGCTCGCCCGGGTAACGCGCCGCCAGCTGCGCGTCCGCCTCCGCCAGCCGCTCGTCGAGATCGGCGGTCAGGCGGGCAGTCAGCTCGTCGGGGTCGACCATGCGGCGAGCCTAGGCCGAGCTACGCTCGCTTACTCACCCCAGCGTCCGTCGCGCCATCACGTCTGGACTGAGGAACGAAGCGAGCCCCTGGGCGAGCGAGTCACGAGGGAAGACGTGATGCCGGAGCGCGGCGGACACGCCGAGCGAAGTGAGGCAATGTGCACAGCGACCTCTTCGACGCCGGCAACCTGGAGAACGAGACGGGCCAGCGGTTCGCCCTCCAGAACAACCAGCTGCTCCGGGTCTCGCTCGGCCCGGACGTGCTGGCCATCAAGGGCGCGATGGTCGCCTACCAGGGCCAGGTGGAGTTCATCCACGAGAAGGCCGGCAGCGTCGGGCGGCTGCTGAAGAAGATGGTCACGTCCGAGGACATGCCGCTGATGCGGGTCAGCGGGCAGGGCGAGGTCTTCTTCGCCAGCGACGCCGGGTACGTCTACCTCCTCGAGCTCGGCGGCGACGGGATCAGCGTCAACGGCCGCAACCTGCTGGCCTTCGACGCGACCCTCCAGTGGGACATCAACCGCGTGAAGGGCGCCGGGATCATGGCCGGCGGCCTGTTCAACACCACCGTCTCGGGCCAGGGCACCGTCGCGCTGTGCACCGTCGGCAAGCCGGTCGTGCTCGACTGCAGCACCCAGCCGACGTACGTCGACGTGCAGGCCGCCGTGGCCTGGTCGGCCAACCTGGTCCCTCAGGTGGTGAGCTCGATGAAGTTCTCCTCGGTGATCCGGGGCGGCTCGGGCGAGGCGTTCCAGTACGCCTTCCACGGCCCCGGGTTCGTCGTCGTCCAGCCCAGCGAGTGGGCGCCGCCGACGCACAACACCGGCGGCGGCGGTGGCGGGCTGATCGGCGACCTCTTCAACTGAGCGCGACTCAGGGCCGCGGCGGGAGCCGGTGGTGGATGTCCTCGCTCATCCGCGTGATCGCCAGGTAGAACTCCAGCGTCATCCGGATCAGCGCCAGGTACACCAGCATCACGATCGGCCCGATGATCAGGACCAGCAGGCCGTAGGCGGGGTGCACCGCGAACGCAGCGGCCAGCCAGGCCAGCCACGCGACGAGGAGGAGCCCGGTCGCCAGCACGTAGACGAACCGCACCACCTTGGGCGTGATGAACGTCGAGAAGCTGAAGTCGAAGAGCGCCCGCAGGAAGCCGGCCGCGTCGACCGACTGCGCCGGTCCGTCGCTGGGCGGCGGCGCCGCCGGCCGGTAGCTGGGCGGACCGTCCGGCGGGGGCGGCGGCAGGATCGGCGCCTGGCGGGTGGGGTCCGGCTGCGGCTGCTCGCCCGGGGGCGGGATCTCGGTCATGGGGCGAAGGCTACAAAGACAGAACCGCCCGGACCGTGAGGTCCGGGCGGTTCGTCGCCGTTCGGTGGTCGAGGCCTCGGCTGTTCTCGCCGGGTCTCGACGCGCCCGTCGCGGCTTCGTTCCTCAGCCGCGGGCCTTGCTGCTCGACCTGGCGCGGGACGCGTATGCCCTCGTGCCTGGGGCGTCCGCTATGTGCTCACTCTTCCCCAGCGATGAAGGCCTCGACGCGGCGGCGACCCTCGTCGTCGGGGAGCTGCACCGGCGGGGACTTCATCAGGTACGAGGACGCCGAGATGATCGGGCCACCGAGGCCGCGGTCCTTGGCGATCTTCGCGGCGCGGATCGCGTCGATGATGATGCCGGCGGAGTTCGGGGAGTCCCAGACCTCGAGCTTGTACTCGAGGTTCAGCGGGACGTCACCGAACGCGCGACCCTCGAGGCGCACGTAGGCCCACTTGCGGTCGTCGAGCCACTGCACGTAGTCGGACGGGCCGATGTGGACGTTGCGGTCGGAGACCTTGTTGGCCAGCTCGCCCTGCAGGTTGGACGTCACGGCCTGGGTCTTGGAGACCTTCTTGGACTCCAGGCGCTCGCGCTCGAGCATGTTCTTGAAGTCCATGTTGCCGCCGACGTTGAGCTGGTAGGTGCGGTCGAGGGCCACGCCGCGGTCCTCGAACAGCTTGGCCATCACGCGGTGGGTGATGGTCGCGCCGACCTGCGACTTGATGTCGTCGCCGACGATCGGGACGCCGGCGTCCTCGAACTTCTTGGCCCACACCGGGTCGGAGGCGATGAAGACGGGGAGCGCGTTGACGAAGGCCACGCCCGCGTCGATCGCGCACTGGGCGTAGAACTTGTCGGCCTGCTCGGAGCCCACCGGGAGGTAGGACACCATCACGTCGGCCTGGGTCTCCTTGAGCACCCGCACCACGTCGACCGGGTCGGCGCCGGACTCCTCGATGGTCTCGCGGTAGTACTTGCCGAGGCCGTCCATCGTCGGGCCGCGCTGCACCTCGATGCCGAGCGTCGGCACCTCGGCGATCTTGATGGTGTTGTTCTCGGAGGCGTTGATGGCCTCGGAGAGGTCCTTGCCCACCTTCTTGTCGTCGACGTCGAACGCCGCGACGAACTCCACGTCGTTGACGTGGTAGTCCCCGAACATGACGTGCATCAGGCCCGGCACGGTGGTGCCTGCCTCCGCCTTGGCGTAGTACTGCACGCCCTGGATGAGAGACGTGGCGCAGTTGCCGACGCCCACGATGGCTACTCGAATCGATCCCATGCCGGATCTTCCTTCCTCTACTGCGTGCCTACGGCGTGTCCGCCGCCGGCGTCACAGCCGGTGCACTTCGGGTGGTGGTGGTGGGTTTGTCCTTGAAGCTGGTGGTGCTCGCCGGGGG
>CAWAIW010000021.1:0-12663 GCA_963782035.1 uncultured Actinomycetota bacterium | reverse complement strand
AGGAAGCAACCGAGGCGGCGTACGCGGCCAAGGGCCAGTGATGTCCGGCCCCTCGCTCGAGGTCACGCCGATCCCCGGTCTCGTCGTGCTCCGGCTCGACGTCCGCGAGGACAGCCGCGGCTGGTTCAAGGAGAACTGGCAGCGGGAGAAGATGGTCGACCTCGGGCTGCCCGACTTCGGCCCGGTGCAGCACAACGTCTCCTTCAACACCACCCGCGGCGCGACCCGCGGCATCCACACCGAGCCCTGGGACAAGTTCGTCTCGATCCTCACCGGCCGGGTCTTCGGCGCGTGGGTCGACATGCGCGAGGGCCCGACGTTCGGCACGGTCTTCACCGTCGAGATGGACCCGCAATCGCGGTGTTCGTGCCGCGCGGCGTCGGCAACAGCTACCAGACGCTCGAGGACGCCACGACCTACTCCTACCTGGTCAACGAGCACTGGCGCGCCGGCACGACGTACCCCGCCCTCAACCTGGCCGACGAGACCGTCGCCATCGAGTGGCCCATCCCGCTGGCGGACGCGGAGATCTCCGAGAAGGACCTGAACACCCCGCGGATGGCCGACGTCGTCGCGATGAAGCCGCTCAAGACCCTGATCGTCGGCGCGCTCGGTCAGCTGGGGCGCGCGCTGCAGAAGGACTTCCCCGACGCCGACCTGGTCGACATGGTCGCCGGCCCGGGAGTCGACGTCCTCGACGTCTCCGACAGCATCGAGGTCGAGGCCTTCCCGTGGCACGAGTACGCCGTGGTGCTCAACGCCGCGGCCTACACCGCGGTCGACAAGGCCGAGACCACCGAGGGCCGGACCGCCGCGTGGGCCGCGAACGCCTTCGCGCCGGCCACCCTGGCTCGGGTGGCCGCCGAGCACCGGATCACGCTCGTGCACTACTCCACCGACTACGTCTTCGACGGCACCGCCGAGCTGCACACCGAGGACGAGCGCTACTCCCCGCTCGGCGTGTACGCCCAGACCAAGGCGGCCGGCGACATCGCCGTGGCCACCGCGCCGCGGCACTACATCGTGCGGACGTCGTGGGTGATCGGCGACGGGCACAACTTCGTGCGCACCATGCAGAAGCTGGCCGGCGACGGCGTCTCGCCGACCGTCGTCGACGACCAGGTCGGCCGGCTGACCTTCACCCCCGACCTGTCCCGCGCGACCAAGCACCTCGTCGACCACGGCGCGCCGTACGGCATCTACAACGTGCAGGGCTCCGGCCGTGTCACGTCGTGGTGCGAGCTGGCCCGGGAGGTCTTCCGGCTCAGCGGGCGGGCCGCCGAGGACGTCACCCCGGTGACCACGGCCGAGTACGTCGACGGGCGCGAGGGCATCTCACCACGGCCGGCCAACGGCACGCTGGACCTGTCGAAGATCGAGGCCGTCGGCTTCACGCCGGGCGACCACCTGGAGCAGCTGGCGGCGTACGTCGCTGGCCGGCAAGCCGCTCAGCGGCCGTAGTCGTCCTCGAGGCGGCAGATGTCGTCCTCGCCGAGGTAGTCGCCGCGCTGGACCTCGATGATCACCAGCTCGTCGTCGTGCAGGTTGGCGATCCGGTGCGGGACGCCGATGCCGACCTCCACGCAGCCGCCGGTCTTGACCTCGACGGTCTCGCCGTCGACGGTGCACGTGGCGGTGCCGGTCACGACGGTCCAGTGCTCCGCGCGGTGCCGGTGGGTCTGGTAGGACAGCCGCTGCCCGGGCGTGACGACGATGCGCTTGACCTGGTAGCCCTCACCGCGGTCGAGCGCGTACCACGCGCCCCACGGCCGCTGGTCCGAGTCCATCCCTCACCTCCCGCGCTGTTCGCTCGCTCTCCTGGGCGGTCAGCGTCGCGTGAGCGAGCTGAGCGCAGGCTTGACGTCAGCAAGGTAGACCAGCGCCGCCACGGTCATGGCCAGATTGATCAAGTTCAGGGGCGATCCCGCCAGCACCACCTGGGCGGCCACGCCGAGACCCAGGATCACGCACCAGGCCATCTTGTTGAGCTTGCCGGCGGCGCGGTACGCGTCGTCGGAGTACCGCAGGGCGTTCACGAACGCATAGATCTTCACCGCGAGCAGCACGATGTCGATGAGCAGCATGGCCATGCCCTCGACGGCGAACGGGTTCACGGGCTGAGGGTACCCGGAAGCGACCGAGCCCCCGTGACCGAAGTCCCCGGGGGCCCTGCGATCACGATCCGACGCGGCGGCCCGATCGCTTGTAACAGCACGTTCGTCGCACTTCACCCACGTTCGAACGATCGTGAAGGCACACGAACGTGCTGTTACAGCTGGTGCTGCGACCGATCAGTCGCCGATCTTCTTGGCGGCGTCGGTGAGGGCGCGCGAGCCGGCGGAGACGGTCTTCTTGGCCGAGGTACGGGTGGCCTTGGCGCTCGACCTGGCGGCCGTGCGCTTGGGGGCCGAGGCCTTCTTGGCGGCGGTCTTCGCGGCCGAGGTGGACTTCTTGGCGGCCGAGGTCGCCTGGGTGCGGGTGGTCTTCGCCTTGGCGACGGTGGTCTCGGCGGCGGCCACGGTGTCCTGGGTGGACTTCTGGCGGCGGATGCGGCGGACGAGGGTCTCGCCGCGCTTCACCAGGTCGCCGTAGGCGTCGCCGACGTTCTTGCTGGCAGCGTTCACGTTGATGTCGACGACCTGCTGGACGCGGGCCGGGACCTCGACGGCCTCGGCGCGGAGGTCGGCGACGCGCTTCTCGATCGCCGCGCGGCGGGCCTTGGCGTCCTTGGCGGCCTGCTTGCGGGCGGCCTTGGGGTCGAAGGTGGTGACGCTCTTCTGCACCTCGGAGAGGCGCTTGGAGGCCTCGGCGGCGTAGTCGCGGACGACCTCGACGGCGAGGTCGGTGACGCCGACGCCCGCGTGGAAGACGCGCTGCGCGGACTTCTGGGCCTCGGTCTGCAGCGTCTGGATGGTCTTGATGTCGAACGTGGCCTTGGCCATGTCGTGCTCCTTCTGGTGGGGTTGTTTTCAGTCGGGCTGGTCGACGGGTGGCTCGTGCGAGACGTCGTTTTGGGCGACGAACGACGAGTACACGTCGAGCAACGTCTGCTTCTGGCGCTCGGTGAGCGAGGTGTCGTCCAGGACGGCGAGCTCCACGGAGCTGTTGCCGACCTCCGTGCTGACGATCCCGGCCCGGATGTAGAGCTGCTCCGCGGAGACGCGAAGAGCCTTGGCGAGCTGCTGGAGAACCTCCGCGGAGGGCCGGCGCAGCCCGCGCTCGATCTGGCTGAGGTACGGGTTGGAGACGCCGACCTGGTCGGCGAGCTGCCGCAAGGAGAGCCGCGCGTCGGTGCGCTGCTCCCTCAGGTAGTCACCGAGCGAACCAACGGTTCGCCCGACCTTCGTCCGTGCCATGCCCCCATCCTTGCTAACAAGAGTTAGCAAACTCAAACCGAGGCGGCGTGATTCGAGTCACCAGAGCCTGAAAACACAGGGAGATCTCAGGTAACAAGCCTGCTAACACTCAGAACGTCGCGCGGATCTCGCCGACCGGTACGCCGCCGCCGAGCAGCTCGAGCCGCCCCGTCGCGCGAACGGCGTCGGTGTCCACGCCCGGGTCGGTGTCCACCTTGCTGCGGCGCAGCGCGGCGGCCATCAGCACCGGCCGCACGCGCGGGGAGCCGTCGTCGGCCTTGAGAGCGAACGACCGCCCGTCCGGCAGAGCGACGGCGTAGCACGCCTCCGCACCGGCCTTGCCGATCGCGCCCGGGATCGCCGTCAGCAGCGCGCGCTCGTCGCGCGTGGAACCCGACACGTACGCCGGGTGGTTGCGGATCGCATCGGCGACCCGGCGTTCGTCGCCGTCCGCGGCGATGGCGAGCGCACGGAAGCCTCGGGCCAGCCCGGTGAGCGAGGCCGACAACAGAGGCGCGCCGCAGCCGTCGACGGCCACGACGTCGACCGGCTCGCCGATCAGCTCGGCGAAGACGTCCTTGATGCCCTGTTGAAGGGGGTGGTCGGGCTCGCGGTAGGTCGCGGTGTCCCAGCCCTTCACCACGCAGGTGGCCAGCATCGCGGCGTGCTTGCCCGAGCAGTTCATCAGGATCGGTGACCGCTGGCCGCCGGCCCGGATCACTGCCTCCCGGGCGGCGTCGTCGAGCGGGAAGTCCGGCGGGGTCTGCAACGCCGACTCGTCGAGCCCGGCCTGCTCGAGGATCCGCCGTACCCCCGCCACGTGGAACTCCTCGCCCGAGTGCGACGCGCAGGCGAGTGCGAGCAGCTCGGGTTCGAGGTCGAGGCCCATCCGCACCATCGCGAGGGCCTGGAGCGGCTTGTTGGACGAGCGCGGCAGCACGGGCGAGGTGACGTCGCCGACCGACCAGTCGACCGAGCCGTCGGCCGCCAGGGCGACGACGGCGCCGTGGTGGTGACCCTCCACGAACCCCGACCGGACGATCTCGGCGACCACTGGCTGGGACATGGTCTGGGACATGGCGGCAACGCTAACGTCGGTGCATGCGGGTGCTGTTCGCCACCACCGCCAACGACGGGCACTTCGGCCCGCTGCTCCCCTTCGCCCGCGCGTGCGTCGCGGCCGGTCACGACGTGCGGATCGCGGCACCGGAGTCGTTCGCCCGGTCCGTGGAGGGCGCCGGCTTCGCACACGAGCCCTTCGCCGACGCTCCGCCCGACCTGATCGGTCCGGTGATGGGGCAGCTGCCCCAGCTGTCGTTCGAGGAGGCCGACGCGATCGTCATCCGGGAGGTGTTCGGTCGCATCGACGCCCAGGCGGCGCTGCCGGGCCTCGTCGCGGTCATCGAGCGGTGGCGCCCCGATCTGGTCGTCCGGGAGTCCGCCGAGCTCGGGTCGCTGGCCGCCGCCGAGACGGCCGGGATCCCGCACGCGCACGTCGCCATCGGCATGCACGAGATCATGACCAGCCTGGCGACCGCGACGACCGAGCCACTCCTGGAGCTCGACGGTCATGCCGGGCTCTCGCCCGGCACCTGCTCCTCGGCGCAGGCGGCCGAGACGGTGCTCAGCACCGTGCCCGCGTCCCTGGACGACGCGGTCGGTGCGTCGATGCCCGGCGTCCTGCGCTTCCGCGACGAGGTGTCGCCGACCGGCGACGGGCCGCTGCCCCCCGACTGGGGCGACCCCGGGCTGCCGCTGCTCTACGTGACCTTCGGCAGCGTCACCGGCTCCCTGCCGCCCTTCGCGGGCGTCTTCCGCGAAGCCCTGGACGCCCTGGCCGGCCTGCCCGTGCGGGTGCTGATGACCGTGGGCCGGCGCGTCGACGTGGCCGGGCTCGGCCCGCTGCCGCCGAACGCGTGCGTCCTGCCCTGGTGGCCCCAGGCCGACGCGCTGGCGCACGCCGACGCGATGCTCGGGCACGGCGGCTTCGGCACGACCATGGGCGCCCTCGCGGCCGGCCTGCCGCAGGTGGTGATGCCGATCTTCACCTCCGACCAGCTGGCGAACGCTCAGCACGTGGCCGCCGTCGGGGCCGGCATCGCGGTGCGGATGGGTCCGGGGTCCTCAGCCGTCGCGGCCGACGAGGTACGCCGGCTCCTCGCCGACCCGGCGTACGCCGCAGCCGCTCGCGACGTCGCCGCCGAGATCGCCGCCCTGCCGCCCGCGTCGGAAGCGGTCGCGGCCCTGGAGCGCCTCGTAGGGTGACGGTGTGGACCCCGCCGGCTCGAGCGTCATCGCGACGCGAGCGCTGACCAAGGACTACGGCGCCGTGCTGGCGCTGGACGACCTGACGCTGGAGATCGGGCCGGGCATCACCGGACTCGTCGGCGCCAACGGCGCCGGGAAGTCGACGCTCATCAAGATCCTGCTCGGACTGGTGATGCCCACGTCGGGGACCTCGTCGGTGCTCGGGCTCGACGTCGCCACGGAGTCGGTCGCGATCCGGGGACGCGTGGGGTACCTCCCCGAGCACGACTGCCTGCCGCCCGACGTCAGCGCCAGCGACTTCGTGGTGCACCTGGCGATGATGTCGGGGCTCCCCCGCGTCGCCGCGCGCGAGCGGGCCGCCGAGGTGCTGCGGCACGTGGGGCTGGCCGAGGAGCGGTACCGCCCGATGGGTGGCTACTCCACCGGCATGAAGCAGCGGGCCAAGCTGGCCCAGGCGCTCGCGCACGACCCGAGGCTCGTGCTGCTCGACGAGCCGACCAACGGCCTCGACCCCGCCGCCCGCGACGACATGCTCGGTCTGGTCCAGCGGGTGGGCGAGGACTTCGGCATCTCGGTGCTGGTCACCTCCCACCTCCTCGGCGAGCTCGAGCGGGTCAGCGACCACGTCGTCATCCTCGACACCGGCCGCCTGCTGCGCTCCTCGGAGACCCGCGAGTTCATGAACGCGACCGGCACGCTGCTCGTCGAGGTGCTCGGCCCGGATGCGCAGGCCCGGATGGGGCAGGCGCTGGCCGCGGCCGGCGTACCCGTCCAGCCGCGCGGCGGCCTGCTCGCCCTCGAGCCGGACCCCGACGCCGAGCGCGACGTGCACGACCTGATCCGCGACACCGCGCTCGACCTCGGCGTCGGGCTGGTGCGGATCCAGGTCGACCACCGGCGCATCGAGGACGTGTTCGCCGATGGCTGACCCCATGACTGGCTCAGGAACCGGAGGGCCACGCTCCGGCGTGATCCACGACCTCGGGTACCGCCCGTACGACGGACCGCGGCGGAGCCAGGGCGCCATCGCCTGGGCGCTCTTCGTCTCCGGTTTCCTCAACGCCTTCGGCCTGGGCCGGTCCGGCAAGTCGAAGGTGCTGCCGTTCCTGCTGCTCGCCTTCAACCTGCTGCCCGCCATCGTCATGGTCGGGGCGATGACCCTCTTCGGCCTGAACCAGCTGCCGCTCCCCTACCCGCGCTACGCGTCGGCCTTCCAGATCCTGCTGAGCATCTTCGTCGCCGCCCAGGCGCCGGTGCTGTTCTCCCGCGACCTGCGGCACGGCACGATCGCCCTGTACCTCGCGCGCCCGCTGCCCTCGGCGGCGTACGCCGTCGCCCGGTGGGCCTCCCTGCTGGCCGCGACCCTCGTCTTCCTGGTCGTCCCGATCGTCGCGCTGTACATCGGGGCCGTGCTCGCCGAGCTGGACTTCTCCGAGCAGACGGCCGAGGCCTCCAAGGCCCTCGTCCTCGCGGTGCTGCTCGCGCTGATGCTGACCGGGATCGGCGGACTGATCGCGTCGATCTCGGTGCGGCGCGGCTTCGCCGTCGTCGCCACGATCGCCGTGCTGCTGCTGGGCAACGGCGTGGTCACGGCGATCCAGGGCATCTCCGAGGAGCAGGGCCAGACGCGCATCGGCGAGGTGGCCGGCCTGTTCTCGCCGTACTCCCTGTACCGCGGCGCAACCTCGGCGCTGACGAACGAGCAGTTCCTCACCCCGCCGACCGGTGCCGCGATGTCGACGGCGTACTTCGCGGTCATGGTCGGGCTCTCCCTCGCGCTGCTCGCCGCGCTCGTGGTCCGCTACCGCCGGCTGGCGGGCCGCTGATGTCGACGATCAGCCTGGACGCGGTCAGCCGCTGGTACGGCAACGTGGTCGCCGTCAACGCGATCACCATGACCATCGGGCCCGGGGTCACCGGACTGCTCGGCCCCAACGGCGCCGGCAAGAGCACCCTGATCGCGCTGATGGCGGGGTTCCTGTCGCCCTCGGCGGGCAGCGTCACCCTCGACGGCACGGCCATCTGGCGGCACACCGACGCCTACCGCACCATCGGCCTGGTGCCGGAGCGGGAGATCAGCTTCGGCTACCTCACCGGCCGCCAGTTCGTGCTGGCCAACGCCGAGCTGCAGGGCCTGCCGGACCCCGGCGCCGCGGCCCAGCGGGCGCTGGAGACCGTCGACATGGTCGAGCCGGCGGGCCGGCGGATCGGCACGTACTCCAAGGGCATGCGGCAGCGCGTGAAGCTGGCGTCCGCGCTCGTGCACGACCCGGGTGTGCTGCTGCTCGACGAGCCCTTCAACGGCGTCGACCCCCGGCAGCGCCTGCACCTGATGGCGCTGCTGCACCGCTTCGGCGCCGAGGGCCGGACGGTGCTCTTCAGCTCGCACATCCTCGAGGAGGTCGAGCAGGTCGCCCGCCAGATCGAGGTGGTGGTCTCGGGTCGGCACGCCGCGTCCGGCGACTTCGGCGAGATCCGGCGGCTGATGACCGACCGACCGGTGCAGTACGTCGTGTTCAGCAGTGACGACCGGCGGCTCGCCAGCGCCCTGATCGCCGAGCCCTCGGTGGTGGCGGTCTCGATGCGGCCCCTCGTCGGCAGCCGCGCGGGTGTCGACGTGTCCGTCTCCGACCTCGGCTCGTTCGCGGTCCGGCTGCCGCGGCTGGCCCACGACGCGGGCGTGCGCCTGCTCGAGCTGAACCCCACCGACGAGTCGCTCGAGTCCGTCTTCGCCTACCTGGTGGGCAGATGAGCATCCTCAACGCGACCATCGTCAGGCTCTCGACGCAGGCCCTGTTCGGCCGCCGGCGCGGGCTGGTGCTCGCGCTGATCCCCGGGCTGGTGCTGGTCCTCGCGGTCGTCGTCCGCGCGCTCACCGAGGAGGGCGTGGGCTACGACATCGTCAGCGAGGTCGGCTTCACGCTCGCGCTGCCGATCGTCGCGCTGCTCGCCGCGTCGGCGGTGCTGGGTCCGGAGATCGACGACGGCTCGATCGTCTACCTGATCGCCAAGCCGGTGCCACGCCACGTGATCGTGCTGAGCAAGTACGTCGTCGCGTGGGTCGCGACGATCGGTCTCGGCGCCGTGCCCCTGCTGCTCGCGGGCCTGGTGCTCGACGCCTCCGACCCCGGCCGGGCGGTGGCCTGGGGCGTGGCCGCGGCGCTGTCGGGGACGGCGTACACGGCGTTGTTCCTGGGGCTCGCGGCGCTCACCCGGCACGCCGTCGTGATCGGGCTGTTGTACGTGCTGCTGTGGGAGGGACTGCTCGGGGGTCTGCTGTCCGGCATCCGGTGGCTGGCGATCGGTCCGTGGGGCCTGCAGGTCGGCTCGGCGATCAGCGACGCGGTCGACGAGCCGGGCACGGGACTGACCTACGCGCTGCTGGCGGCGCTCGTGGTGACCGTCGGGTCGGTGTGGTTCGCCGGTGACCGGCTGCGGTCCTTCACGCTGCGCGGCGACGAATAGCCGCCTCCGCGGGGTCCGCCGCTGGCAGGATTGGACGCATGCCGGATCCCGTCGCGCACGAGGAGGTGATCCCCATCGCGGCCCGCGTGCACCTGGCCCACGCCGCGGTGGAGACCCTCGCGCTCGACGCCGGTGTCGACCTGCTGCACATCAAGGGTCCGGCCCTGCTGCCCGGGCTCCGGCCACCCGGTCGCCAGAGCAGCGACGTCGACGTCCTCGTGGCGCCCGGGCACGCGCGAGCGCTGGCGGCGACCCTGACGGCGCACGGCTGGGACCAGCGGTCCGACGTGGAGACCGGCTCGGCGTTCCAGCACGCGGCCAACTGGTTCCACGAGAACTGGGGGTACGTCGACGTCCACGCCCTCTGGCCGGGACCGCAGGCCTCGGCCGCCGAGGTGTACGCCGCGTTCGCCGAGGGCGGGCACACCCAGGAGATCGCGCACGTGCCCTGCCGGGTGCCGCACCGCACCGCCCAGATCCTGATCCTCGTCCTGCACGCGGCGCGCACGACCGGCTCGGCGGCCGACCTCGAGCTCGCGTGGTACGGCGCGTCGGACGACGAGCGCGCCGCCGTCCACGCCCTGGCGGTCCGGCTGCGCTCCGAGACGGCGTTCCGGGTCGGGCTCGGCGAGCTCGACGTCACCGACGACCGGACCGCGGACCTGTGGCGCTACTACGCGCTCGGCGGCACCCGGTTGGAGGAGTGGCGGGCGAGAGTACGGGCGGCACCGACCCGGCGTGAGGCCGCGCGGGTGCTGGTGAGCGCCGTCGTCGTCAACCGCGACCACCTGCGCATGGAGCTCGGCCACCCGCCGTCGCGGCGCGAGGTGGCGGTGCGGCAGTGGCAGCGCGTCCGGGTGCTCGCGGCCGAGCTCGTCGACCGGGTGCGCGCCCGATGAGCCCGTCGCTCGTCCTCGCGGACCGGGTCGCCTGGCTGGACATGGCGGAGATGGCCGGCTCGGGCGAGGACGTCGTGTACGCCAGCCTGCTCCCCGACGGCCCACCTCTGGTGCTCCAGGGGACCGCCGGGCTGATCTTCGTCGCCGCCGTCGACGGCGGCACGCCCGACGACGTCCTCGCCCGCGTCGCCGCTCTCGCCGAGCTGTCGCCCGACGACCTCCGCCTCGACGTCCTGACCTTCCTCGACCACCTCGTCACCCTCGGCCTCCTCACCCTCACGCCGTAGCCGATGGGAGGATGCGCCCGTGCCGGTCTCCTCTCATCTGCCCCAGTACCACCCGAGTGCCCGCGAGCTGGACGACCTGGAGCTGCTCACCTCGGGCGCGTTGGGGAGCGGGGCACGGTTCAACGAGGCGGGCTCGCCGGTCACGCTGACCCTGCCGGTCGACCTGAGCGGCGCGGCGGCCGTGGAGCTGGTCGACCCCGAGGGGCTGCCGCTCGCGCTCGTGAAGGCCGACGGGAGCGTCGAGGCGCTGACCCACGCGCAGTTCGGGCCGTTCCGCCGCCTCTACCTCACCCCGGCGCAGGTGCGTGAGCTGTACGCCGGCGCGACGTTCGTGCCGGTCACCGACGCCCTCGACGAGGACCAGCTCGCCCGCCTCGCCGCGATCGAGGGCTCCGTCGTGCTGGTCGCCCTCGTCGGGCACGGCACCCCGGAGCTGACCCCGGTCGGCCTGCTGCGCGCGACCCTGGCGGCGGCCCGGAGGCTGGCCGACGCGGCCGTGGTCGCCGTACCCCTCGCCACCCACGGCGACGCCGACCTCGACCACGAGCTCGGGGTGCGCGTGCTCGAGGCGTACGCCGCGGGGGACCCGGTCCTCGGCCTGACCGAGGAGACGGGCGAGGCCCCCCTCAGCGACGAGATCGCCGCCATCGTCGACTTCGACCGGCCGCCGCCCGGCGAGCAGGGCGTCGTGCTCTTCTTCACCGGTCTCTCGGGCAGCGGCAAGTCCACCGTGGCGCGCGCCGTGATGGACCACCTCCTCGAGGAGGGTGGCCGGACGATCACCAGCCTCGACGGCGACGTCGTCCGCCGCACGCTCAGCGCCGGCCTGACCTTCTCCAAGGCCGACCGCGACACGCAGGTCCGGCGGATCGGGTGGGTGGCCGCCGAGATCTCGCGCCACGGCGGCCTGGCGGTCTGCTCCCCCATCGCGCCGTTCGACGCCACCCGCAAGGAGGTTCGGGCGCTCGTCGAGGACGCCGGCGGCGCCTTCTTCCTGGTGCACGTGGCCACCCCGTTGGAGGAGTGCGAGCGTCGGGACCGCAAGGGCATGTACGCCAAGGCCCGCAGCGGCGAGATCCCGGAGTTCACCGGGATCTCCTCGCCCTACGAGGAGCCCGAGGACGCCGCCCTGCGGATCGACACCACCGGGCGATCGATCGAGGACTGCCGCGACGAGGTGCTCGCGGCCGTGCGTGGCTTGCTGGGATAGGCAGTTGTGTCAGTAGAGTTATTGAAGTTTGACTGACTTCACCCCGAGGACTTCATGGCCGACCTGATCAGCGACTCCTTCTTCTCGATCCTCGCCGCCGGCTTCTTCGTCGGCATCGTGGTGGGGCTGACCGGCATGGGGGGCGGCGCCCTGATGACGCCCGCCCTGATCTTCCTGGGCGTCGGCGACGCGGCAACCGTGGTGACGGCCGACCTGACGGCCGCCGCGGTCTACAAGACCGGCGGGGCGATCGTGCACAAGCGCGCGGGCTCGCCCAACATGCAGCTCGCGAAGTGGCTGATCCTCGGCTCGGTGCCGATGGCCCTGCTGGGGCCGCACCTGGTCGCGTGGTTCACCGACCCCGAGGACCTCGACAAGACCCTCAAGCTCTGCATCGGGTTCGCCCTGCTGCTGGCGGCGGCGACCTACGCGCTGCGCCTCTACATCAACCTGCGCCGCGTGCGCGGCGGTGCCGCGCCCGAGGACGAGAACCCCCACATCCGGCCGCTGGCGACCGTGCTCGTCGGCGCTCTCGGCGGCCTGCTGGTCGGCGTCACCAGCGTCGGCTCCGGCTCGGTCATCATGATCGCGCTGCTCATGCTGTACCCCGGACTGGCGGCCGTCCGGCTGGTCGGCACCGACCTGGTCCAGGCCGTGCCGCTGGTGATGGCGGCCGCGATCTCCAACATCGCGCTGCACGGGCTCGACTGGTCGATCCTGATCCCGCTGGTCATCGGCTCGGTGCCGGGCACCCTCATCGGCAGCAAGATCGCCCCGAAGGTCCCGCAGTCCTTCATCCGCCGCGGCATCGTGATCGTGCTGACGATGTCGGGCGTCGCGCTGCTCGACAAGGCCGGCTGGGCACCCCTCGGCGCCGGCGACGACCAGACCCACCCGATGCTCGTGGGGGTCATCGGCCTGGTGATGATCGTGGTGGTGCCCTTCGTCTGGGGCCTGCTCCGGCGCACCGAGGGACTCCCCATGTTCGGGGCGCCGACCGTCGCGGAGCTGGAGGGTGACCCGTACGCCGCGCGCGACCGCCGTACGGAGACCACTCCGGAGTGAGCGCCCGCACACGGCTGGCGATTCGCGGGGCTCCCCCGGCCCACCGATAGCATGCTGAGGATTCGCACCCGAGAGGCCCTGACGAACTGATGAGCGCACCCGCAACCCATGTC
>CAWAIW010000020.1:0-88032 GCA_963782035.1 uncultured Actinomycetota bacterium | reverse complement strand
GCACCCGCAACCCATGTCGACTACCAGCTGAGCCAGCTGGACCAGCTGGAGGCCGAGTCGATCCACATCTTCCGAGAGGTGGCGGCCGAGTTCGAGAAGCCGGTCCTGATGTTCTCCGGTGGCAAGGACAGCATCGTGATGATGCGCCTGGCCGAGAAGGCGTTCTACCCGGCCAAGATCCCCTTCCCGGTGCTGCAGGTCGACACCGGCTACGACTTCCCCGAGGTCCTCGAGACCCGCGACCACTGGGTCAACCGGCTCGGCGTCCGCCTGGTCGTCGCCAGCGTCGAGGACGCCATCAAGAACGGCATCGTCGTCGACGACGGCAAGACCACCCGCAACCGGCACCAGACCGGCACCCTCCTCCACGCGATCGAGGAGAACGGCTTCACCGCGGCGTTCGGCGGTGGCCGCCGCGACGAGGAGAAGGCCCGCGCCAAGGAGCGCGTCTACTCCCACCGCGACGAGTTCGGGCAGTGGGACCCCAAGATGCAGCGGCCCGAGCTGTGGAGCCTCTACAACGGCAAGATCCACGGCGGCGAGCACATGCGGATCTTCCCGATCTCCAACTGGACCGAGCTGGACGTGTGGGACTACCTCGGCCGCGAGGGCGTCGAGCTGCCCTCGATCTACTTCTCCCACCAGCGCCGCGTCTTCGAGCGCGACGGCATGCTGATGTCGGAGAGCGAGCACAACCCGCTGCGCGCCGGCGAGAAGGTCGAGGAGCGCACGGTCCGCTTCCGCACGGTCGGCGACATCACGCTGACCGGCTGCGTGGAGTCCGAGGCCGACACGATCGAGAAGATCATCGAGGAGGTCGCCGTCGCCCGGATCACCGAGCGCGGCGCGACCCGCGGTGACGACAGGTTCTCCGAAGCAGCCATGGAGGACCGCAAGAAGGAGGGCTACTTCTGATGGACCTGCTCCGCTTCGCCACGGCGGGCTCCGTCGACGACGGCAAGTCGACCCTCATCGGCCGGCTCCTCTACGACTCCAAGTCGATCTTCGCCGACCAGCTCGAGGCCGTCGAGGCCACGAGCGTGCTCCAAGGGCCACGACTACGTCGACCTGTCGCTGCTGACCGACGGCCTGCGCTCCGAGCGCGAGCAGGGCATCACCATCGACGTTGCCTACCGCTACTTCGCGACGCCCAGCCGCAAGTTCATCATCGCCGACACCCCGGGTCACGTGCAGTACACCCGGAACATGGTGACCGGCGCCTCCACCGCCGACCTCGGCCTGGTGCTCGTCGACGCCCGCCAGGGCCTGACCGAGCAGTCGCGCCGGCACGCCGTGCTCCTCTCGCTGCTGCGGGTCCCGCACCTCGTGCTGTGCGTGAACAAGATGGACCTCGTCGACTGGTCCGAGGAGATCTACGAGCGCATCCACCAGGAGTTCTCGCAGTTCGCGACCAAGCTGAACATCCCCGACCTCGAGGTCATCCCGATCTCGGCGCTCAACGGCGACAACGTCGTGGACCGCAGCGAGAACTCGCCGTGGTACCACGGCCCGACGCTCATGCACCACCTCGAGCACGTCCACGTCGCCTCCGACCGCGACCTGGTCGACACGCGGTTCCCGGTCCAGTACGTCGTCCGCCCCAAGTCCGACGCCCACCACGACTACCGCGGGTACGCCGGTCAGGTCGCCGGCGGCGTCCTGAAGAAGGGCGACGAGGTCGTCGTCCTGCCGTCCGGCATGACGTCGACGATCGAGGGCATCGACCTCTTCGACAACGAGGTCGACGAGGCCTTCCCGCCGATGTCGGTCACCGTCCGTCTCGCCGACGACGTCGACGTCTCCCGCGGCGACATGATCGCGCGGGTCAAGAACGCCCCGAAGCCGTCGCAGGACATCGACGCGATGGTCTGCTGGATGACCAACGCTCCGCTGCAGCCCCGCGCGCCAAGCTGGCCATCAAGCACACGACCCGCATGGGCCGCGCGCTGGTCAAGGACATCCAGTACCGCCTGGACGTCAACACCCTGCACCGCGACACCGAGGGAGCAGCCACCAAGGGCCTCGGTTTGAACGAGATCGGCCGCATCCAGCTCCGCACCACGATGCCGCTGCTCTGCGACTCCTACGCCAAGAACCGCACCACGGGCTCGTTCATCCTGATCGACGAGGCCACCGGCGTGACCGTCGGCGCCGGCATGATCAACAACGCCAGCTGACGCTTCCGCTGGTCGAGGAGGGACGAAGTCCCGTCACGAGACCACCGGCACGTAGTAGCGGTACTCCAGGGTGAACGACGCGATGTCGTAGTCGTTGTCCTCGCTCGTCGAGACCGCCCATGTCATCGGGCGTCGGGCGTCCGGGAGGTACGGAAAGGCGTCCGGGTCGACGTCTCGCCATGGTGAGGACACCGTGGCGTCGCCGGGACCCAGGACCAGCCCGGCGAAGTGAGCGATGTCGTTGTCTCCCGGGGTTGTCGGACCTCCGGTGGCCGTCACGCGGAACGTGTCGACCGGAGCCGGTACGACGGGCGGCGAGGCCGCGAAGTACCGGACGGCGGCATACCCGAAGCTGCAAGGCTGCCGGAAGCTGAGGCCGCCGGGGAAGCGATCGCTCGGCACCGGGCCGCAGACCTCGCCACAACCCATGCACGACGGGTCGTAGACCGGCCCGGGCCCGCGGGCGGCCGAGCCTGCCGCGATCGTCACCGACCACGACCGTTCGACCAGCTGCGCGTCGGACACCTCCACCTCGCGGTGGAACCGCCTGGTGTTGCCGGCCTCGTCGGTGACCGTGACCCGCAAGGTGTAGGTGCCCGGCTCGAAGGGCCGGCCTGCGGCATCACGCCCCGTCCACGCGAGGGAAGGGGTGTACTTCGTGCTGCTGCGGCGCAAGATCGTGTCCCCGTCGGCGCTTTCGAGGACGAACCGGGCGGTGAGCCGGATGGGCCGCTCTCCGAAGTAGAAGCCGTACAAACGCTCCTCCTCCGACCAGCCCTTGCGGACGTAGACCGCGGAGAGGCTGTCGACCACCGCGTTGGCGGCGGGGTACACGGTCGGACGGCTGAGCACCAGACGCCCGGCGTCGGGTGCCGTCACGACGACGACATCCACGGACTGCCGCGAGGTGCGCTCGCCACCGCGGGCCCTCAGGATCACGCGGTAGCTGCCGTCGGGGAGCGCGTGACCCGCGGCGCTCCTCCCGTCCCAACGCCACCTGTGCTTGCGGGCCTCCTGCACGCCGAGCGCGGCGCGGTTGACCGCCTTGCCGTCGCTGTTGCGCACCAGGACGCTCACGTAGGCACGGTGAGCCAGGCGGTACACCACATGGGCACGGTCGGACGTCCCGTCCCCGTCGGGCGAGAAGTACCGGTCGTGGCGCACGATCTTGAGAAGGTCGCCCGAACGTGGCGCCCCCGCAACCGGTCCGGCCACGAGAGCGCCCGCCAGCAGGGCGACCAGCAGGGTGCCGATCCTCACGACCCGCAGGATCCCGCGCATCAGGTCACCGGCACGTAGTAGCGGTACTCCACCGTGAACGACGCGACGTCGTAGGCGTCGCCGCCACCGGTCGAGAAACCCCACGTCGCCGCCGCCTGCCCGTCGGGCAGGGACTGCGTGGAGGCCAGCCACGGAGTCGTCGCGGTGGCGTCGCCCGGACCGACCGTCACGTAGCCCGACACACTGCCGACGTCGCTGGTGCCCGGTGTCGTCGGCCCTCCACTCGCGGTGATCCGGAAGGTGTCGACGGCGGCAGGGGTCACCGGTGGCGCCGCACTGAACCACGCACGGGGGTCGGGGGTCGTGCCCGAGCACGGGCGGAAGCTGAGCCCGCCCGGGAACCGGTCGCTGGCGACCGGGCTGCACCCGTGCCCACACGTCGAGCAGCCGGCGGGGACGTACCGCGTGGCGGAGGCCGCCGGGACCGTGCTCGTCCAGGTCTCGGCGCGGAGCTGCTGGTAGGACACGGCGAGGGGCGCGGAGAACGTCGACACGTTGCCTGCGGGGTCCTGCACCTTCACCCGCGCGACGTACCCGCCCTCCGGCACGGGCTCGCCGCCGGCCCCTCGCGCGTGCCATCGGAAGCCGAAACTGAGCGCACTCCCGTCCCACCAGGCGAACTCCGGAACCCACTTCCGCCGCCAGACGACGCGGCCCGAGCCGTCGAGGACGGTGAGTCCGAGGTCCAGCACGGGGCGGGGGTCGACGGCGCCGTCGAACTGGGTGGCCGCATCCTCAGCGGTCCAGCCCTCGCGCAGGTAGGTGATGCCCACGCTGTCGCTGACCACGCTCGCCTTCGGGTAGACCGTGGGACGGGTGGTGAGCAGCCGGCCCTGGTCGGCGACCCGGTCGACGTACGTCGTGACGACGGCCCGGCCGTGCTGCCCACCGCGCGTGGCCCGGAGCACGACCGAGAACGTGCCGTCCTTCACCGGACGGCCGTTGCCGCGCGTGCCGTCCCAGGTCCAGGTGTGCTTGCCGGCGCCCAGGGCGCCGAGGCGCTCGGGCCCGCGGACGACGGCGCCGTCGCGTCTGACGACCACGGCGACCGTGGCGGCCCCCTCGAGGGAGAACCGCACCCGCGCGCGGTCGCGACGTCCGTCGCCGTTCGGGGAGAAGGAGATGGCCGATGTGGCGACCCGCACCGTCGGCGCAGGTGCTGGTGCGGAGCCGGCGGCGTGCGGGGTCGCCGTACCTGCTGCGACCAGGGCCATCAGGGAGACGACCCACAGGCGCGTGTTCACGAGACCTCCACGAAGTGCTGGTACTCGACGGTGAACGACGCCAGGTCGTAGTCCTGCGTCGTGCTGAAGCCCCACACCGCAGCGAGGTCCTGCTCCGGGAGGTACGGGGAGTGGCCCAGGTCCACGTTCGCCCATGCGGTGGTGACCGCGGCGTCCCCCGGTCCCATCGTGAGACCGCCCAGCCGACCCGCGCCGGTCCCGCCCGCGACGGGCGGACCACCGGTTGCCGTGACCCGGTAGGTGTCTGACCGGTGCCGCCGCAAAGGGCAATGGCAGAGCGAACGTCGCGTAGGTCGGGGCGTCGTAGCCGTAGCCGGGACAGTCCCGGAAGCTCAACCCACCCGGGAAGCGGTCGCTGTCGACCGGCGAGCAGCCCTCGCCGCACCCGTTGCAGCCGGGCGGGGAGACGCCGGACGTGCGAGCGGTCGTCGCGGGGTCCAGGTGCACCGTCAGCGTCTCGGCGCGGAGCTGGCGGTGGGAGACCCGGATCGGCTGCACGTAGGTGGTCGCGTTGCCCACCGCGTCGGTCACGACGACACGCGCGTCGTACCGCCCGGCCGCGACGACCTTGCCGCCGTACGTGCGCCCGTCCCAGACGAACCTGGCCGACATCCCGCCGAGCCGGTGCGCGGCCTCCCAGACGACCTTGCCACGACTCGGAGACGACGCTCATCCGCAACCGCAACGGGATCCGGTCGTCGTACCAGTTCTCGCTGCCGGGATAGGCGTCCTCCGTGGGGTTCCAGCCCTCGCGGAGGTAGGTCAGCAGGACGCGGTCGGAGACGACGGTCGCGTCCGGGTAGACCGTCGGGCGGCTGGTCATCAGGGTGCCGCGGTCCCCGTCGGTGTCGACGAGCACGCGCGTCCACCAGCGCTTCTCGATGGTGCTGCCGCGCTTGACCAGGATGTCGACGACGTACGTGCCGTCCCCCACGACGAAGCCGCCCTCGTCACGACCGTCCCATCGGAACGCGTGGTGGCCGGGCGCCTGGTGTTGGCGCACGACCCGGCGGACGACCTGATGCCCGGTCGCGGTCACCCGGATGCGCACGGTGGCCCGTTCCTTCAGCGGGTACGGGAGGCGCACGGTGTCGGCGATGCCGTCGCCGTTGGGAGACAGGTAGGCGTTGTCCGGCGGCTCCGGCGCGCGGCCGAAACCGGCGGTGGCCGAGGCCGGAACCAACGCCACGAGGCCGGCGAGCAGCGCCAGCACCAGGGCACGAAGGCAGACCGTCATGCTCGGTGTGACGCTGCGGGTTCAGCGAAGGTTCGGTCGGACGTGCAGCCCGACCTCGGGGTCGACCACGACCTCCTGGGCCGCGGGCATCCCGTCCGCGTCGAGCGGGACGTCGAGCGGGACGTTGCGCTTGACCAGCCCGAGCGCGATGGGGCCGAGCTCGTGGTGCCGCGCCGAGCTGCCGAGGAACCCCACGGTCTTGCCCTCGAGCAGCAGGTCCGCGCCCTGCTTCGGGAGACGGTTCTCGGTGCCGTCGAGGTGCAGGAGGGTCAGTCGACGGGGCGGACGACCCAGGGTGTGCACGCGCGCGACCGTCTCCTGCCCGCGGTAGCAGCCCTTGTCGAGGTGCACCGCCGGGCCGATCCAGCCGACCTCGTTGGGGATCGTGCGGTGGTCGGTGTCCAGCCCGAACCGCGGCTCGCCGCGGGCGATGCGCAGTGCCTCGAAGGCCCACGTGCCCGCGGGACGACCGGCTGCAGCGGCGTACGCCTCGAGCCTGTCGCGGGGCACCAGCTCGTACGCCGCGCCGTCCTCGACGCCCTCGCGCGGCCGCCACGTCAACGCGAGCTCGTCGGTCGCGTCGGCGACCTCGACCCGCATCATGAAGCGCATCCGGTCCAGGAACGTCACGAGGGCGGCCGCCGCACCCGGCTCGGTGTGCGCCGTGAACGCCTCGCCGTCGTCGACGCCGGTGAAGGCGTGCTCCACGTGGCCTTGCGGCGAGAGGATGAGCGCCTCGGTCCATCGGCCGGCGGGCAGGCCCTCGAAGTACTGCGTGGTCAGGGAGTGCAGCCAGGTCAGCCGGTCCGGGCCGCTGATCCGCACCACGTCGTGGTGGGAGAGGTCGACGAAGGCGTCGAGCTCCTCGAGCGCCCGCTGCTCGGTGTTGAAGGAGCCGTAGTGCGCCGCGACGGGCGTGTCGATGCCGTCGCCCGCGACGGCACCGGGCAGGGCGAGCAGCGGGCTGGTCACGAGCCACCGTCCTCGGGTCGATCCGCGGATCGATCGTTGGGCACTCGACGCAGGTGCCGAACACCGTCAGGTGACCCACGTCGACGACGAAGCCCTGCTCGTCGCGCAGGCGGTCGGTGATCGGCTGGAGCATGTCTGGTCCAACCGACACGATGCGCCCGCAATTCCGGCAGACCACGTGGAAGTGCTCGTGGTCGGAGACCGAGTGGTAGGTCGGAGCGCGGTCGCTCAGGTGGGCGTGCCGCACCAGGCCGAGCTCCTCGAGCACCTCGAGCGTGCGGTAGACGGTCGACGCGTTGACCGCGGAGGAGTGGTGGCGGACCTCCGCGAGCACCTCGTCGGGCGTCGCGTGGCCGAGCCGGTCCACCGCGGCCAGGATCAGCTCGCGCTGCGGCGTGAGCCGCAGGCCGCTGTCGCGCAGCCGGCTCCGGAGGTCGACGTGCTCGTGGCTCACCCGGCCCCCCGGTGAGATCCCCCGTGGGAGCCGCTGTCGTCGCGTTGCAGCCGGGCCCACGTGTGGGGCTGGAGCTCCTGGCCCATCGCGGCCATGTCGTAGGCGTAGAGCAGGTCGCCGTCGACGTACCCGTAGAGCCGCTTGCCGGCGGTGTAGTCCTTGGCGGTGGCCGTGCGCGCCACGGCGTCGGTGATCATCTCGATGCGTGGCTGGTTCGGGTGGATCTCGCCGTGCCAGACCTCCACGAACCCGGTGTTGTGCGCCAGCACCACCTCGACCGTGCGGTCGGCCTGCGGGCGGAGGAAACCGGTCTCCTGCGCGGCGTTGCGGACGAACGTGCCGTCCTCGGTCTCGATCCAGGCGCGGCTGAAGTAGTGGACGAACGGCCGGCCGTCCTGCTGGAAGACGATCTCCTGGCCGAACTCGAAACCCTCGATCGTCGGGTACTCGCCGTGGCCGTTGCCCCGCCACGAGCCGATCATCCACGCGAGCGGCGCACACAGCTCGTGGATGTTCTCGGGGATCTCGAACGGCATGGCCTTCACTCTAGGGCGTGGCTCTCGGCTCTCGGCCGTCGCGAGCGTCGTCCCGCGGGATGCTCCGCAAGGCGCCGGAGCGAAGCCGCTGCTGGCCCATCTACGAGCGACGGCAACGCAGCGGAGCGCCCGTGGGGCGGCGCGCAGCAGGCCATGAGCCGGGAGCCGCGCCCTAGTGTCGGAGCATGGCGCGCAGACTGGTCGTGAAGGTGACGTGCGGGGCCGACGACGCCGAGCGCTGCAACCAGGCGTTCACGGTGGCGGCGTCCGCGGTGGCGGCGGGTGCGGACGTCGGCTTGTGGCTGACCGGCGAGGCCGCATGGTTCGGCGTACCGGGCCGGGCCGAGGCCTTCTCCCTCGACCTGGCCGCGCCCTTGGCGGACCTGCGCGACGCCGTCGTCGCCGGCGGCCAGGTGACGGTGTGCACCCAGTGCGCCCAGCGTCGCGGCATCGTCGAGGGGGACCTGCTCCCCGGGGTACGGATCGCCGGCGCGGCGACGTTCGCCGAGGAGGTCCTCGCCGACGGCGTGCAGGCGCTGGTCTACTGAGCGGGCCTTCACACCCAGCAGCTCGCGGGCCTCGGTCGTCGTCATCGGCGTGCGCTGGGCCAGGCGACCGACCTCGACGGCACGCTCGACGAGCTGGGCGTTGGACTCGACCGGGACGCCGCGGCTGATCGTCAGCACGTCCTCCATGCCGACGCGCAGGTGACCGCCCTTGGAGAGGCTCGCGTACATCACGTTCAGCGTGGAGCGGCCGATCCCCGTGGCCGACCACGAGGTCACCGATGGCGGCAGGTCGCGCACGGCGGCGACGAGGGCGTCCGCGGTGCCGTTCATCCCGCCCGGCACGCCCATCACCAGGTCGCAGTGGACCTTCCCGCCGTACGGCGGCCCGTACTTGTCCAGCAGCCGCGACAGGGCGTGCACCTGGCCGAGGTCGAAGAGCTCGAACTCCGGCACGACCTCGCGCTCCTGGGACAGCTGGTAGAGCTCGGTGACGAAGGGCCAGGGGTTGGAGAACACGTCGTCGCCGAAGTTGGTGGTGCCCATCGTCAGGCTGCACGAGTCAGGCTCGGCGTCGAGCACCTTCAGCCGCGTCTCCAGCGGGTCGTGCACCGAGCCGCCGGTCGAGAGCTGCACGACCAGCGACGTGGACTCGCGAAGCGCGTCGACCGTGGCCTTGAGCCGGCCGCCGTCGAGCGTGGGCCGGTGCTCGTCGTCGCGGATGTGGACGTGGATCATCGCGGCCCCGGCGGCCTCGCACGCGACCGCGGTCGCGACGAGCTCCTCGAGCGTCGTCGGGAGCTGCGGGCAGTCGGCCTTGGCGGTCTCGGCGCCGGTCGGCGCGACGGTGATGAGCAGCGGTTGGTTCACCGCCGCATCGTGTCAGAACCGCCCAGCGTTGAGGTCCGGCTGGGTGCCGTCGAGGTCGGTGAAGCCGTACTCCCGCGCGAGCACCGCGACGTCCATCGTGCGACCGGTGAACCGCATCGCGTCCGGATCCCCGGCCAGCGCCACGACCGCCCGGGCGCCGTAGTGCGGTGTCTCGGTCTTCCCGTCCAGCTCCCCGGGCTCGTGGTGGACCTCCATCAGCTCGGTGCGCATCCACCCGGGCGCCACCGCGATGCACGGGATCCCCTTCTCGCGCAGGTGGTGGCCGAGGGCGTAGACGAGACGGTTCTTGGCGGCCTTGCTCGACTCGTAGGGCACCCACGCCGGCGGCTCGGGCGTGTGCCAGGTCGTGGTCAGGATGACGCCGCGACCGGCTGGGCCCATGGCGTGCTTGAGCACGGTCATGTCGGTGACGAAGTCGGAGTAGGCGCCGGCCAGCAGCATCGCCCGGAACTGCTCCATCGGCTCGTCCCAGACCTCCTCGCCGTCCGGTTCCTCGTGGTGGTCGTGACCGCCCCAGGCGTTGTTCACCAGCACGTCGATCCGGCCGTGACGGGCGAGCACGTCGTCGACCAGGCGACGTACGGCGTCCGGGTCGGTGTGGTCGCACGTCACCGCCTCCGCCGAGCCGCCGGCCTCCTGGACCAGCTCCACGGTGCGGTCCAGCGTCAGGTCGTCGACCGCGGTCTGGGTCGCCGACCCGCGGCGGCTGCGGCCCGTCGCCACGACGTGCGCCCCGGCCGCCGCCATCTCACGGGCCACGGCCCGTCCGAGCCCCCGCGAAGCGCCCGAGACGAGCGCGATCTTCCCGTTCAAGTCCGTCATGCCACGACAGCATCACGGACGGCACCGACACCGCTGGATCGCCCTTGCTCCGCAGGTCGAGGAGGTTGCCCAGCAACCGTCACGAGACCCCGCACCCATGCGAGACTCCCCGCGATGAGCACGTACGACGTCCTCGTGGTCTGCGTGGGCAACCTGTGCCGGTCCCCGCTCGCTGAGCGGCTGCTCACCGAGCGGCTGGCCGACAGCGGACACTTCCGGGTCTCCAGCGCCGGGACGCGAGCCGTGGTCGGCGCACCGATGGACGCGGGCGCGGCCGCCGAGCTCAGCCGGCTCGGCGGGGATCCCGCGGGCCACGTCGCGCGCCAGCTCAGCGCCGACCTGGCGATGACGTCCGACCTGGTCCTCACCGCGACCCGCGAGCTGCGCAGCCAGGTCGTCACCCTCGCGCCGACCGCCCTGAAGCGCACGTTCACGCTCCGAGAGCTCGCCGCCCTGGCCGAGGAGAGGCCGCCCTCGGGCGACCTGGCCTCGTGGGTCGCCGACGCGGCCGACTGGCGGGGCATCGTGGGCCACCGCGGGGACGCGCTCGACGTACCGGACCCCATCGGTGGCCCGCCTGCCCTCCACCGGGAAGCCGCCGACCTCGCGGATGACGTCACCCAGAGGCTGGCTGAGGCGTTCCACCTAGGGTCTTGAAGATGGAACCGGTGTCCGCGCGCGCCTGGAGCGAGCTCCTGCACGCCGAGGTCGGCACCTTGCTCCGCCTGGCCGGAGTCCGCTGCCTCCACATCAAGGGCCCGACCGTCGCGACCTGGCTGTACGACGAGGGCGAGCGCGGCTGGGGCGACGTCGACATCCTGGTCTCGCCGACCGAGATGGACGAAGCGCTCGAGGTCCTGACCGACGCCGGCTTCCTGCTCGGGACCCGCGGCTTGCGCTGGCAAGACCAGCGAGGACCATGCGATCACGCTCTTCCAGGGGCCCACCGGCACGCCGATCGAGGGGGGCGGGGCCGCCGAGGTCGACGTGCACCACCGGTTCCAGGGCATCGGCGTCGACCCCGAGCGCGCCTTCGACGAGCTGTGGCGCCGGCGGGAGCCGGCCGTGCTCGCCCACCTGGACGTGTGGTTCCCCGACCTCACCTCGCGGGCGCTGCTGGTCGTGCTCAACCTGGCCCGCGACCCCAGCACGACCCGCCCCCACGAGGATCTCGCCCGCCTGCTGGCCTCGGGCGACGACGGCGACTGGGCCCGTTTGATCTCCCTGGCCACCCGACTGGACGCGCTCGAGCCGCTGCGCGCCGGGCTGGAGCTGGACCCCGACGGGGCTGCTCTGGTCGCGCGCACCTCCCTCGCCGACGTCGACGTGTCGCCCGTGTGGCGACTCCGGGCGGCAGGCTCGACCCGGACCGCGATCCGGATGGAGGAGCTCCGTTCCCTGGGCCCTCTTGCGAAGGTCCGCGCGGTCGCCGGCTGGGTGGTGCCGTCGCCCTCGGTGATCCGCTACCGGGACCCGTCCGCGGACGGGAGCGCCTGGCGGCTGGCTCGTGCGTACGCCGCCCGCTACCGCCAGGGTGCGCTCACGCTGGGTCGCTCGTGGCGCCAGATGCGCGAGGTCCGACGGCGCCCATGACGGGTCGTAACGGACCGGCGTACCGGTTCGTTGTGGGACCATCGCACCCATGACCGAGCTCGAGGCCCTCGCGCGCCTGGTCCTCGCCGGCATCTTCGTCGTGTCGGCGGTGGCCAAGCTGCGCGACCGCTCCGGGAGCCTCGACGCCGTGCGTGCGTTCGGAGTGCCGGGAGCGCTGGCGACACCCGTCGCGGCCGGCCTCCCGGTCGCCGAGCTCGCCTGCGCGGCGCTGCTCGTGCTGCCCGACCCGGCCGCCACGACCGGCGCGCTCGCCTCGCTCGCCCTGCTCCTGGCGTTCACGGCCGCGATCGTGGCCAACCTGCTCCGGGGACTCCGTCCGGCCTGCCACTGCTTCGGCTCGATCGGCGACGAGGGCGAGATCGGCTGGGGCACGGTCGCTCGCAACGCGGCCTTCGCCGTGCTGGCCGTCGTCGCATTGGCCGGCTGGGGCGACCAGTCCGCCGTCTGGACCGTGGCGGCCGACCTCAGCGCCGAGGAGACCCTCATCTGGGCCGGGTTCCTCGTCCTCACCGGGGCCGTCGTCTTCCTCGCGGTCGTCGTACAGGTCCTGATGCGCAAGTACGGCGAGGTGCTGCTGCGCCTGGACGGCCTGGAGGTGGCCACCGGCCTGGTCGAGCCGCCGCCGGTGCCGATGTTCCGGCTGCCCGACCTCGCCGGCGGGGAGACGGCGCTGGAGGAGGTGCTCGACGAGGGACGGCCCGCGCTGGTCGCCTTCGTCAGCCCGTCGTGCGCGAACTGCACGGACCTGCTCCCCGACCTCGAGGCCTGGCAGACCGATCCCGAGCACGCGCTCCAGGTGCTCACGCTCACCGACGGCCCTGTCGACGCCAACCGCGACAAGCTCGCCGCGACGCCTGGTCTCGACGTGCTGCTGCAGAGCGACCACGACCTCTGGGAGGCCCTCGGCATCCAGGGCACGCCTGCCGCCGTGCTGGTCGCCACCGACGGCCGGATGGTCGGCCCGGCCGCCCACGGCGCCGACGCCGTACGCCTCATGCACGACACCATGGTCCGGTCCCTGACGCCCTCTGGGGACGACCACCAGCACGTCCACCAGATCGAGCCCCGCCCGGTCACGCCCGGCGAGCCGGTGCCCGAGGTGGTCGCCCTCACGACCGAGTCCGGCGAGCAGTGGGCCACCGCCGACGCCCTCGCCGATGACCCCGTGCTCCTCTTCTGGCGCTTCGACTGCGGGTTCTGCGAGCAGATCGTGGACCAGGTACGGGAGATCGAGGCCCACCTGCCCGTGCGGATCGTGACCACGTCGACCACCGAGAACCTCCGCGGTACGGGCCTCACCAGCCCGATCCTCCGCGACCCGTTGGCCGACCTCGAGTCCTGGCTGAACGTCCCCGGCACCCCGTCCGCCGCCCGCATCGTCGACGGCGTCCTCGCCTCCGACGTCGTCGTCGGCGGCCCCGAGGTGCTGGCCCTGCTGCAGTCCGTGGCCCGCGAGCTGTCCCTGAGCGACGAGCGGAATTGACCGATCGGGCAGATTTCCCGGTCGATCCGGTTCGATGGCGACCCCCGTGTTAGCGTTGGCCGCCTGGGACGACGATGTCTCACCACTGCGTCGTTCCACACGGTGCCGACGACACCGATCACGGGGAGTCCTGACACATGAGCAACTGGCTCGACAGCCACGCGCGACGCAGCGCCGCACGCCGGCCAGGTACGGGCCTGTCCCGCCGCCAGGTCCTGGTCCGCGGCACCGCCGTCGCCGGCGCCGCCTGGGCGGCCCCCACGCTGATGTCCTCCCCCGCCTACGCCTTCGGCGTCTCCGGCTGCACGCCCAGCCGGCAAGAAGGTTTGCGGCACCGCCAACGAGCAGCAGGCCTGCTGCAACACGACGCGTACACCTGTACCTCCGAGTCGGCACCGGCAGCTGGACCAACGGCTTCGTCGCACGGCTGCGCCGGCCGGCGGGCCTGCGGCCGGGATCGCGAACCGTGCGGCACCAACGAGCCCAGCTGCAGCGAGTCAACTGCTCCGCTCGACGGCAGGATCGTGCGGCGGCCAGGGCGCGCTCTGCCAGGGTCACGACAGCAAGTGTGCGCACCCGGGTTCGTCATGTCGACAGCGGCAACGGCTGCAGTGCACGTCGCAGCAGTGCGACGCCAACGCACCCGTGCCCGTCCGGGCATCCTGTAGCTGCACGGCAAGCTCGTGATGCCGGGCTGTCCTGACAGCATCTCGACGTGACTTGGTCCTCGACGTGCTGGGTCATCGGCTGGTGTCGAGTTCGAGACGACCGAGGCGCGCGAGTTGCGCGAGGTCCTCGCTCGACGGATCTTCTCGTCGACGGCTCGCGAGACATCGGCGAGCAGCACTCGAGCTCCTGGGGACCGACGCTCGGTCGCTGTTGCCGAGCCTCGTCGGCACCATCAACCTGGCCGCCGTCCGACTCGGTGCCGGCTGCCTGATGCCGCACGCCGGCGCCGTGGCGCGAGCCGGACGGATCGGTGGCCCTGCTGTGCGGCGCATCCGGCTCGGGCAAGTCCACCCTGACCGGCGGCCCTGCTGCGCCGCGGCTGCGCCTACCTGACCGACGAGACCGCCGTCCTCGACCCGCACACCCTCGAGGTGCTCCCGTTCCCCAAGCCGCTCTCGCTGAAGACCGGGCTCGCAGGCGCTTCTCCGACGTCCGACCCGTCCTGGGCCACCGACGACGCCACCTGGCTGGTGCGCCGCAGCGAGATCACCGGCGCACCGCTGCCCGACTCGCTCTCCAGCCGGACCTGCTCGTCTTTCCCCGGTACGACGCAGAGCGCGCCACGCGGTCGAGTTCGCAGGTGTCGCCCGGCGAGGCGGCGTACCTGGTGGGCGCCCAGTCCTCGCGGCTGCGCGACGTCATCGGCGGCCCCCTTCCGGCGCTCGCCCGACTGGCCCGACGCGTGCCCGGCCTACCGCCTCCGCTACGGCGACAGCGAGCTGGCAGCCGAGGAGGTGCTGCGGCTGTGGCCGAGCTGACTGACGTCCCGACACTGTCGGTCGGGTTGCAGCTCGAGTCCGTCGACGACGATGCTCTTGCGTCTTCGACGGAGAGACCCTCTCGCGCGTCGCGCGGCACCGACTGGCCGTCGTCGCTGCTGGAGGTCGACTCAGTCCGCACCGGTCCACCAGCTCTCGTCGCGATCTCGAACAACCGGTCGACCGCGTGCGATCCCTGGTGGAGGAGCTCGTCGACCACCATCTGGTGACCGGCATCGCCCTCCAGCGCGGATGACGGATACGGGTGCCCTCGGTACGTCGGGTGGTGCCACGACGGGCCACGAGCCGTCCTCGCTCGACCTGCGCTCCGGGGAGCGGCACGTGCTCAACGAGTCGGGGGCGCAGATCTGGGAGCTGGCGGTCGAGCGTGGGCTCGCTGCCGACGGTGCTCGAGACCCTGCGCGAGCGCTTCGCCCGACGCCGTCGGCATCGACGAGCATGCGACGACGTTGCTCGACGACCTCGTTCGACGCGGCCTGCTCACCGCCGACGCGGCCCACCTAGACCACCGGGCACCGACGGCGCCCCGTCCTTGGCGCAGCGGGTGAAGAGACCTACCCTGGCGGCAGGTCGTGGTGGGGGCCCGACCGCTTGGGGGGTAGTGCCGCATGTCTGCATGGTTCGACACGTATGCCAGACGCTCGGCACGAGCATCGACACCGGTGCCGCGAGGGGTCTCACGACGCCGCGTGCTCACGGGCGGTTCCGCCGCGGTCGCGAGCGCCTGGGCGGTGCCGCTGCTCACCAGCGCGCCCGCCTACGCGTACGGCGTCTCCAGCTGCCCGTCGGCCCGACGTCTGCGGAGCGCCGAGCGAGCATGCAGTTCTGCTGCCCGGGCACGATCGGCACGGCGAGCAACCAGTACACCTGCACCCAGGACACGGCGCAACGGCTGTGCGCAGAACGGGCGCTCGGCGGCTCCTGCACGAACGAGGGCCAGGGCACGGCCGGCTGCGACGCCGGCGCCGCCCAGAACATCTTCTGCAACGGAAACTCCGGCCAGTGCACCTGCGGCGGCGCGACGACCAGCAAGTACAAGTCGAACACCTGCGGTAGGCTACGGGTCGCAATGCGCGGGCAATGCCCAGTGCGCCCCGGGCTTCGGGTGCGGAGACTGCGCACTTCTGCGCCGCGACCTGCAGCGTGACCAACCCTGCGGGGACGGCCTGACGTGCATCAGCAACGTCTGCCGCCAGACATGCGGTCAGAAGAACGACTGCCCGTCGCGCGCGGCCGAGTGCGTCTCGCTCGGCGGTGCGCAGAAGTACTGCAACTGACGTCGCGTCAGCTCTTCGGCGCGACCCGGCGACCCTTGGCCTTCGACGGCTTGACTTCCGCTTGGACGCCTTCGCCTGCTGGGCCTTGACCGTCTCCTGGTAGCGGTAGTAGCCGTAGCGGTACGGGTCCGACTCGTTGATCGGCACGAAGTTCATGGCGAAGCCGGCCAGCTTGGCGCTCGACGGTGTCGAGCTGCTTGATGGCGCTCGGCCACGTCGCGCTTCTTGGTGCGGTGCGAGGCCACCACCAGCAGCGTGCCGCCGGTCAGCCGGTCGAGCAGCACCGCGTCGACCACCGGCACGACCGGCGGGCTGTCGACGAGGATGAAGTCGAACTCGTGGGTGAGCTTGTCGAAGAGCTCGCGCATCGGCTCGGAGCCCGAGCAGCTCGCTGGGGTTCGGCGGGATCTGCCCCGCGGCCAGGACGTAGAGGCTGGTGTCGCGCCACCGCTGGATCACGTCGCCGACCTCGGCCTGACCGAGCAGCACCGTCGTCAGGCCCGCGCTCGCCCTCGATGCCCGAGCGTCTTGGCGACCGACGGGTTGCGGAGGTCGCCGTCGACCAGCAGCACCTTGCTGCCGGTCGTGGCCATCGCGATGGCGAGGTTGACCGTCGTGGTGGTCTTGCCCTCGCCGGGCATCGCCGAGGTGACGACGAACGAGTGCCGGCCGGTCGTCACGTCGACGAACAGCAGGTTGGTGCGCAGCCGCCGGATCGCCTCGGAGTAGCCGCCGTGCGGGTCCCGGTCGAGGGTCGACCTGCTTGGTCTTGCCCCGGTCGATGGGCAGCTCGCCGAGCATCGGGCGGTTCGAGAAGGACCGGAGGTCGGCCTCGCCGCGCACCTTGGTGTCGAGGGAGTGCCGCACGAAGGCGATGCCGATGCCGAGCGACCAGTCCGGCCAGGATGCCCAGGGCGAGGTTGCGGGACGGGATCGGCGACGTGGGCGTCGCCGGGCACGCCGGCCGGCGAGACCGTCGTCGCCTTGATCTCCTGGCCCGTCGAGTCCAGCAGCACGGTGAACTCGGGCGCCGACGTCGGCCAGCTGGGGTCCGACCGCGTTGGCGATGTCGGCCGCCAGCTGCGGGTCCGTGGACCGCGCCGTCACCGGCAGGAGCGCGGTCTCGTCCGGTCACCGCGCGCGCTGCACGTCGATGGGGGTGCCCGGCGGCAGGCCGAGTCGCTCGCGCAGCGGGTCCTGCACCGCGGGCGAGCCGAGCACGGCCACGTAGGTGTTCGAGGTCGTCGACGCGTGACGACGTAGGTGCCCTTGCTCTCGACGCCCGGCGTTGTCGGTGGCGGCCAGGTAGAACGTCGCCTTCGCGGTGTAGATCGGGGTCTTGCTGTAGGTGTACGCCGCGGCGATGCCGGTCACGACCAGGGTGACGCCGAGCGACGATCAACCAGCGGGTGCGGAGCACCAGCAGGAAGTCCCGTAGCTTCACAGCCACACCCCGTTCTCGAGACCATCGCACCCGACGTGCGCGCGGTGCGCGGACCGTTACCAGGTCGGTCGCGACTCGTTAACGATAACCTGAGCATGGTCCACGACACGGGGGAGTGAGAATTGCGGGTTCTCCGGGTCTTCCACAGCGCCGTCGTGGACGCGTGGCGTGAGCGGGAGCGACATCTCGCCGCGCAGGGGGTCGACGTCGACCTCCTGACCGCGCGCCGGTGGAACGAGGGCGGCACCGACGTCACGCTCCGGCCCCGCCCCGGCGAGCCGGTCACCGGGCTCCGCACGTGGGGCCGGCACCCCGCCCTGTTCGTCTACTCCCCGCTGCCGCTGTGGCGGGCCCTGGGTCGCGAGCACGACGT
The DNA here is from genome assembly GCA_963782035.1 of uncultured Actinomycetota bacterium. Classification (GTDB taxonomy): domain Bacteria; phylum Actinomycetota; class Actinomycetes; order Propionibacteriales; family Nocardioidaceae; genus Nocardioides. Next base: position 70,213 of record CAWAIW010000020.1, on the reverse strand, counting down.
GCATCGACATCCACGAGGAGCCGTTCGCCCTGGCGGCGGCCGAGATCCTGCTGCTGCGCCGGCTGCGCGGGCGCCGCGCGCCGTACTTCCTGTACTCGGCCCAGAACATCGACAAGCGCTACCCCGTGCCGTTCCGCTGGCTGGAGCGCGTCGCCCTGCGCAACGCCGCCGGCCTGAGCGTCGTGCAACACCGAGGCGGCCCGGATCTGCGAGCGCAAGGGCCTCCCCGGCCGCGCGACCGTGATCCCGCTCGGCGTCGACACCGAGCACTTCAGGCCCGGGCACGTCCGCCGACGACGTCCCCACGGTCGGGTACGTCGGGCGGCTCGCGGCCGCACAAGGGGGTCGACGTCCTCCTCGACGCCGTCGCGCCGCACCGACGACCTGCGCCTGCTGCGTCGCGGGGGCGGGCCCCGACGAGGAGCGGCTGCGCGCCGCGGCCGGCTCGACCTCGGTGACCGGGTCGACCTTCGTGGGAGCCGCTCGCCCAGGAGCGACCTTCCCGCGTTCTACGCGAGGCTCGACGTCCTGGCCGTCCCGTCCCTCCCGACCCCGGGCTGGCTCGAGCAGTTCGGCCGGGTGGCCGTCGAGGCGATGGCGTGCGGGGTCCCTGTCGTCGCCAGCGACACCGGCGCCCTCCCCGACGTCGTGGGCGACGCGGGCCTGCTCGTGCCGCCCGGTGACCCGGACGCGCTGGCCAAGGCGCTCCTCGTGGCCGTGGAGCCGGGGTCGGACCGGGACGCGATGGTGGCGGCCGGGCTCGAGCGGGCGCGGGAGTGCTCCTGGCCCGCGGTGGCGGCGGCCTACCGGGCGCTGTACGACGCGCGCCGACACGCCGCCCGGCCGAGCCGGCCGCGGGACGTCGAGGTGGTCGTGGTGGCCTACGGCCGACCCGACCTCCTCGTGCGGGCCTTGGAGCCGGTGCGCGACCTTCCCGGTCACCGTCGTCGACAACTCCTCCTCCCCGGAGGTGGCGCGCGGTCTGCCGGCGACCTGGGCGTCCGCTACCTGGACCCCGGACGCAACGGCGGCTTCGCGGCCGGCGTCAACCACGCGCTGGCCCAGCGACTCCGCCCGGACGCCGACGTGCTGCTGCTCAACCCCGACGCCGTGGTCGAGCCGTCCGACGATCGTGCGATCCTCCAGCGGGCGCTGCTCGGCCGACCCGTCGCCTGGCCTCGGTGGCGCCCGTCCAGGTCGACGCGGCGGGCCACGCCGGCCGGGTGTCCTGGCCGTTCCCGTCGCCCGGGCCGCGTGTGGCTGACGGCCGCGGGGCTCGGGCGGCTGGGCCGCACGCGACGGCTTCGTGATCGGCTCGGTGCTGCTGCTGCGCCGCGAGGCGCTGGCCCAGGTCGGCGACTTCGACGAGCGCTTCTTCCTCTACGCCGAGGAGACCGACTGGGCCTACCGCGCGCACCGCCTCGGGTGGCGGCACCGCGAGGTCCCCGAGGCCACGGCCGTGCACCTGGGCGCGGCGACGAGCAGCGACCCGGCGCGTCGTGAGACCCACTTCCACGCGTCCCAGGAGCGCTACCTGCGCAAGCACTTCGGACCGGTGCGCTGGCAGCTCGCGCGCGGAGCGGTCGCGGTCGGCGCCGCCGCACGCGGCGTGGTGCTGCCGGGCGAGCGCGGTCGCGACGGCTCGCGCGCGCGCCGCCCTGTACCTCCGCGGGCCGCTCAAGGCCGAGGCGGCCTCTCCCGCAGGCGGACGCCGGCATGAGCGCCTCGTCTGTGGCAGGCGCTCCGCGTCGTGGGCCTGGTCGCGCTGGGCCTGATCGGCGTCGCGCTGGTCCTGGGCGTCGGGAAGTACGTCCCCGACCGGCCGATCATCGCCCTGCTGGTGGCCCTGACGGTGCTGGCCTTCGGCCTCACCCTCATGGACTCGGCCATCGTGCCGCTGCTGATGATCCTGCCGATCCTGGTGATCACGCGGATCAACGCCGGCGGCGTCGACCTCAGCTTCTCCGACGCGGCACTCTTCATCGCGTTCTTCCCCGCCGTGTTCTTCGCCGAGCGCCCGTACACGCCGGTGATGCGCACCCTGCTCTGGTTCGCGATGGTCTACGAGGCGTCCACCCTGTTCACGGTCATCGCCAACCCCTACCGGGCCAACGTCGTGGAGTGGGTGCACGCCGGCCTGCTCACCGCCGGGGCCCTGGTGGTCGGCTGGAGCATCGGACGCGAGGGCCACGCCCGTCTGGGCATGACGATCCTGATGCTCGGCTGCGGTGTCATCGCCTTGAGCACGATCGTCCAGGGACTCATCCAGTACGCCCACGGCAACTTCGACAGCGTCTACCCGTCCTGGCCCTGGAGCATGCACAAGAACTTCGTCGGCTGCGTGCTCGGGGTCGCGGCGGCCACGGCGTACGTGCGACCACCCTGGACGCGCTGGCCGGTGCTGTTCGGGCAGGTCATGTTCTGGCTGTCCGTGGGCGGCATCGTCTTCGCGCAGTCGCGGCAGGCGCTGGTCGGACTGGCTGCGGCGCTCATCGTCATCGTGCTGCGCACCCAGGCGTCGAGCCAGCAGCGACGCTCGAAGATCATCCTGCTCGCGGTGGTCCCGGGCATGGCCGTCGTCTTCTCGATGGTCCGGGCCCAGATCGCGACGGGCAACGAGTTCAACTCCTACTTCCAGCGCATCGACTGGTACCAGCAGGCGATCCAGGTGTGGCAGGCCGACCCGCTGTTCGGCGTGGGGCTGCGTTGGTGGTACACCGCACGCTTCCCGGAGGCCTTCCAACCGCCGAACGCCATCCTCGAGGTGCTGAGCTCCGCGGGCATCTTCGGGTTGGCCGGGTTCGTCATGCTGATGGGCGGCAGCATCTGGGTGCTGTGGCGGATGGACCTGCGCTACGGACTGCTCGCCTGCGTCGTGCTCATCAGCCGACTCGTGCAGGGGCAGCTCGACCTCTTCTGGGTGGCGGTGCAGACGTCGCTGCCGTTCCTGATCGTCGGCATCTGCCTCGGCGCGCATGGCGCGCGAGGAGTCCGAGGCGCCGCGCGAGGGCTCGTTGCCGGCGCGACGAGGTGGCCGGGCAGTCCTCGTGACCGGTTCGCTGGGCAGCCTGGAGGTGCTGCACGTCTGCTGCACGGACGCCTTCGCCGGGGTCGAGCGTCACCTCAGCGAGCTCGCCGCCGCCCAGGCCGACCATGGGTCACCGCGTCACGATCGTGGGCGGGCACCCGGCCCGGGTGGCCGAGGCCGCCGGAACGCGAGTTGCCGTGCTCCCCGGGTCCGACGTCCGGGAGGCGCTCGGAAGCCTCCGGCGCCTCGACGCGCGGCCCGACGTCGTCAACGTCCACATGACGGCGGCCGAGACGGCACTCCTGCTCGCGCTGCCGCTGCGCCGGATCCCGGTGGTGAGCTCGCGGCACTTCGCCTCCCACCGAGGGGCCCGGACCCTCACGCGGCCGCTGACGCGGCTGGCGGGCCGACGGGTGGACGCCCAGCTCGCCGTGTCGCAGTACGTCGCGGACCACATCGACGGCGCGAGCACCGTCGTGCTGACCGGCGTACGGCCGGATCCGCTCTCCCTCCGGGCTGCGGACCGCCGGCCGGTCGTGCTGGCCGCCCAGCGCTTCGAGGCGGAGAAGGACAGCGACACCATCGTGCGCGCGTTCGCCCGCTCCGGCCTGGCGGACGAGGGCTGGCGCCTCTGGCTCGCGGGCGACGGGAAGCTGCGGCCGGACCTCGAGCGGCTCGCCGGCTCGCTCGGCATCGCCTCGGCGGTCGAGTTCCTCGGCTACCGCGACGACGTCCTCGACCTCATGCACCAGGCCTCGATCTTCATGTCCACGGGACCGCGCGAGGCCTTCGGCCTGTCCGTGGTCGAGGCGATGGCCCGCGCCCTTCCCGTGGTGGCGACGGGATCGGGCGCTCACGCCGAGACCGTCGGCTCGGTGCCGGGCGCGGCCGTCTTCCAGCCGGGGGACGTCGCCGCTCGCGGCCCGTCTGCTGAGGGAGCTCGCCCAGGACCCGGCGGCCCGGGACGCGTACGGCGCCCGGCTGCAGCAGGCCCAGCGCGACCGCTTCACCGTGGACCGGCAGGCGCTCGACACCGAGGCGGTCTACAGGAGCGTGCTGTGAGCGACCTCGTCGTCACCTCCCTCGAGACCTGGGACGCGGTCTGGCGACGCAACCAGCACCTGGTGTCCAGGCTGCTGCTGCACGACCCGGAGCTGAGGGTCCTCTGGGTCGAGCCGCCGGCCGACCCGGTCCACGCGCTGCGTCGCGGCGCCGGGCTCCAGCGCGGTCGCGGCCTGCGACCCGCGACCTGGCCGGGAGCGCCGGGCCGGCTGTGGCTCCTCGAGCCCACGAAGTGGCTCCCCCGCCGGGTCGACCCGCGCGCCGACGACCGGCTGGCCGCCGGCGTCCTGCGGGCGGCTCGACGCCTCGGCTTCGCGTCGCCCACCCTGTGGGTCAACGACCCCGCCTCGGCGTCCGTGCTCCGCCGGTCCGGCATGGCCCGCCCTCTACGACATCACCGACGACTGGCTGGCGGCGGAGCGGTCGCCGCGCGAGCACGACCGGCTCGCGGCCGACGAGGACTACCTGCTGGAGCACGTGGCGCAGGTCGTCGTGTGCTCCCCGCACCTGCTCGCCACGAAGCGGGCGCGCGAGGTCACCCTCATCCCCAACGCCGTCGACGTGGACGCCTACGCCGCGGAGTACCCGCGGCCGACCGACCTGCCGGCGACGCCGGTCGTGCTGTACCTCGGCACGCTGCACCGCGACCGGCTCGACGTGGACCTCTCGGCGGAGCTCGCGACCTCCCTGCGCGGCGAGGCCACGCTGGTGCTGGTGGGGCCGGACGCGCTCGACCCGGCCGACAGCGACCGGCTCCGGCGGGCCGGCGCGGTGCTCCTCGGCCCTCGCGACCACACCGAGGTGCCGGCGTACCTGACGAACGCCGACGTGCTCGTGGTCCCGCACGTGGTCACGCCGTTCACCGACAGCCTCGACCCCATCAAGGTCTACGAGTACCTCGCCGCACGCCGGCCCGTGGTGAGCACTCCCGTCGCCGGATTCCGCGAGCTCGACCTCCCGCACGTCGCCGTCGTCCCCGCCTCCGAGATGGTGGTGGCGACCCGGGCGATGCTCCTCTCCCGAGAGGTGCCGGCCCCCGTGGGGTTGGCGTCCTGGGACGAGCGCGCGACGGCGATGCGCGCCGTGCTCGACTCGGTCAGGAACCCAGCGGGCTGATCGGCAGCGTGTGCCATCGGGGGTCGTGCTGCCATGGCCGGCCATCGTCGACGTTGCGTTGGTGGAAGTACGGCGCCCAGACGCCCCCGTGGTCGACTCCGTGCAGCGCCTGGCTGGTGTAGGCGGCCCAGTAGGAGAACGTGGAGTTGGAGAGAACCAGCGTCCGGGCCATGGCCACCTCGACGAAGTCGCCTACCTGTCCCACACCTTGGGCGCCGAAGGTCACCCGGTCCGCGTGCTCGGCCAGCCACGCGAGGTGCTCGGCGCACCAGGCGGGGTCGTCCGACACCACCGACAGCCAGGACACCGAACCCCCGGCGGTCGCCTGGCCGACGGCCGCCCGCACGTAGGCGGGTACGTCGAAGCCGTAGAGCGCCCGGAAGTCCGGGTTGTCGTAGTAGTCGCCGCGCCGGACGTTCACGACCAGGTCGGGCGTCGGATCGGCTGGCAGCGGCAGGGTGGGCAGGATGACCTCCTGCACGAAGACGGCCAGGTCCACGGCGGTGAAGTCCGTGCCGAACGCCTGGAAGAACGTGCTCGGGAGGTGGGTTCGGCGGCGCCACCTGGCCTCGCTGGGTCCCGCCAGCAAGGGGACGAGCCGCGGCAGGGCCTCTCGCCACGCGGGGTCCAGACCCGTGTCCTGCACCCAGGTCGGGCGGCCGGCGCGTCGCTGCGTGGCCGCGTAGAGCGCCAGGTACAGGTAGTTGCCGACGCCCAGACCCGGGTACGTGTCAACCACCGCGCCGCGCCGTACCGGCAGGGAGCGCCCGGTCAGGGAGCGCAGTGTCCGACCCAGCATGACCGTGCCGTCACCGGGCCGGGTCGACGTCGAGCGAGCCCAGCTGGACGAGACGGGCGAAGTCGGCGTCGCTGTGCCTCAGCTCCTCGAACGTGCCGCTGCTGGCCAGCCGGCCGTGCTTGAGGAAGACGATGCGGTCGACGTTGCGCACCGTGGACAGCCGGTGGGCCACGACGATCACCGACACCGTGCCGGAGAGCCCGCGGACGGCGCGGCTGATCTCGTGCTCGGTCTCGTTGTCGAGCGCCGAGGTGGCCTCGTCGAGCACCAGGAGCTTGGGGTGGCGGTACAGGGCGCGGGCGATCCCGACCCGCTGCCGCTGGCCGCCGGACAACAGGGTCCCGCGCTCGCCGACCTGCGCGTCGAGCCCGTCGGGGAGGGACTCGACGAGCTCGCGCAGCTGGGCGTGCTCGACCGCGTCCATCACCGCGTCGCGGTCGATCTCCTCGCGCGGCACGTCGAAGGCGACGTTCTCCAGCAGGGAGGCATCGAGGAGGTAGGTGTCCTGAGGGACGTAGCCGAGGTTCTCCCGCCAGCGACGTTGCTGGTCGGCGATGTCGACGTCGTCGACGTAGATCGCGCCGCGGGCGGGCTGGTGCAGTCCCAGGACGAGGTCAACCATCGTGGTCTTGCCCGCACCGCTGCCGCCGACGACCGCGAGCGAGGTCCCGAACGGCATCGTCATGGAGACGTCGCGCAGCACGTCGACCTCCGAGCCCGGGTAGCGGAAGGTGACGCCGTCCAGACGCAGTTCCCGGGTGAAGGGCAGCGGCGACCGCCGTCGGGCCGGACGTCGGTCGGTAGCTGCGCGACCGCAGCACCTCGCCCGCGCACGATGCCGACGGCGTCGCTGCCGACCCGGATGTTGCTCGTGCTCGCCGACCAGGCCGGTGATCGACGGCAGCAGCCGGAAGCCCGCGGCCACGAAGAGCGCCAGCACCCCGAGAGCCCCGCCGGACCCGGCGGCGCCCTGGACGGTGCCCGCCAGCAGGACCAGTCCGACGGCGAGGATGAAGAGCACCTCCAGGATGTAGCGCGGCAGGCTGCCCAGGAAGGTCGCCATCCGGCCCGCCCGCGCGCCACGGATCTGCGCGTCCTCGAAGGCCGCGACGAAGATCTCCTGGGACCCTCGGAGGTTGACCTCCTTCAGGGCTCCCAGCGCGGAGAACGCCGCCTTCCAGCCGGCCACGGAGGCCTCGTTCATGGTCCGGCCCGCCGCCCGGGCGCGGGGCTTGGCGATCCGCAGGTACAAAAGGCCGGCCGCGCCGAAGTACACGACCAGCACGAGCGTCGGCAGGGGAGCCACGATGACGAGCGCGACGAGCACGGCCAGGATCGAGACGCTGCTGGAGAACGCGCTCATCAGACCACCGATGGTCATCGAGAAGACCTGGAGCACGGCGGTGTCCATGGTGCGCATCAGCTCGGCGCCGCTGCGGCGGGACACCTCGGTGTAGGGCGCGCTCAGGTAGAAGCTGCAGGATCCGCGCCGACGTGTGCACCCGCTCGAAGGACACGAACCCGAGCAGCCACCAGTTGAAGACCAGCGCTCCCAGGTTCTTGAGCACGAAGAGCCCGACGACGGCGATGGCCAGCACCGCCGTGATGTGCTGGCGGTCGTGGCTCCCGAGCACGCGGGCCGCGATCGACGCAGGTCCCGACTCGAGGCTCTCGCCGGTGGCGATGTCGACCAGAGGCAGGACCAGCCCGATGGCGAAGGTGTCGACCATCGCGAGCAGGACCGAGCCGACCATCGCCATCCCGAGCCTGAGCCGGGTGGCCGGCTCCAGGATGTCCCGGAGCTGGGCCACAAGCTCACGCATCGGTGACCGGCCTAGACTCGCGCCGATGAAACCGGTGCCCGTCGATCTGGTGATGGCCACGAACCGAGCGAGTCCGTACCTCCGGCTGGCATTGGGTGCCGTGGCCGCCCAGACCTACCCCCACTGGAACCTGACCGTCGTGGACGACGGCACGCCGGACCCCAAGGTCGTCCCCGAGTTCACGGCGGGGATGGCCAACACACGCGTGCTCCGTCGACCGAGGAGCGGACTGCCTGCCTCCCGGAACGCCGGCATGGCGGTCGGCCGAGCGCCCCTCATCGCCTTCTTGGACGACGACGACGTGTGGGAGCCCGACAAGCTCGCCGCTCAGGTGGCGGCCCTCGAGGCCGAGCCGCAGGCCATCGCATGCTTCACGGCCGGTCGCTACATCGACGGCGAGGGTCGCGAGTTCGGCCGCGGGTGGGCGGCCCACTCCGTACCGTCGGAGCTGTTCGTCAGCGGGCAGGAACCGCAGCCGCGCATTGTCAGTCTGATGGTGCGCCGGACGGCGAACGAGGACGTCGGTGGGTTCAACGAGTCCTACAGCGTCGGCGAAGACAACGAGTACATCCTCCGCCTCGCATTGCACGGTCCCATGGTGGCGGTCCCCCGGCCACTGATCTCCTACCGCCGACATGACCACAACATGTCATCGGCCGACTCGCTCAGCGGTCGGTGGGCGGCCCGGCGTATGCTCCGCGAGCTGACTCGGCTGCACGCGGGGACGACGCACGGGCAGCGGAGCTACTCGACGAGAACCGCGCGCGCTTCGTCAGGTGGCCGCCGATGAGTGCGTACGATCGCTCCGGCAGGCCGTCCGGCGGCGCGACCCCAAGGCGGTCGGGGCAGAGCTCCGATGGGCAGTGACGTCGCCCGGTCGCACTCTCGCGGCAGCCACTCGCAGGCTCATCGCGGCCCGCTGACCGGTCGGACCCGCCCGAGACGTCCGCGCAGGCGCACGGCCGCGACGTACCCGGCCGCCAGCCCTGCCAGGTCGGCGCCGATGCGGGTCACGCCGGCGACGGCGCTCCTCACGCGCTGGTACGGCGTGCTCCGCCCGACCACGCGCGAGCCGTCGAGACTGCCGCGCAGGACGCCCGCGGCGTCACGCAGGACCGTCGCGGGGTATCGCCGGAGGTACGGCGTGCCCAGCCCGTAGACCCGGCTGAGCAGCACGACGTGGTTGCGCTGCGTGTAGTACTGGTAGCGGCGGTCGAACCGCTTGCCCTTCGCGTACTCGCCGGAGACGTGGTCGACCACGGCGGCCGGCGCGAAGACGACGTCCCAGCCGGCGCGGGTCAGCCGCAGCCCCATGTCGCTGTCCTCGCGGGCGCTGGTGCCCGGGTAGAACTCGTGGATCCCGCCCACGGCCGACGTCGCGGCCCGGCGGTAGGACATGTTGGCGCCCAGGAGGTGGTCGACCTTCACCTCGCCGCCGGGATCGGCCGCGAAGTTCCCGGTCAGCCGGCCGTCGGGGAGCAGCCGGCCGATCTGGTGCGGGTCGGCGGCGGCCACCTCTTCGGGGCTGTTGACGACCCGGCCGCCGACGGCGCCGACCCGCGGGTCGGCGTACGGCTTCACGAGGTTCTCCAGCCACGTGGGTCGCACGACCGAGTCGTCGTCGAGGAAGGCGACCACGTCGCTGCGGGTCCCGCGGGTGCCGATGACGCGCGACGTCGGCAGGGTGCCCATGCCGGCCTCGTTGCGCAGGTAGACCACGCCCGGGCGTCCCGCCACCAGCATCGCGGGTCCGGTCGTCCGGCGACGCGTCGACCACGACCAGCTCCTCCGGCGGTCGCGACTGCACGCGCCAGGGCGTCCAGGCAGCGGGCGACGTCGTCGGGTCGCCGATAGGTCGCGATGACGACGGCCACGGTCACCACGCTGCTTGCCCCTCTTCGTGCCAGGTAGCGAGGTCGACGGTTCAGCACCCCTCAAGCCAAGCATCCGGTCCCGGAGGACTTCATCTCGGCCCGGGCGCGGAGGTCTGCGTGTGCTCCAGGCGGGTCCGCACCGAGCCGCGCCGCACGCGTCCCTCGTGGAGGTCGCTGAGCCAGATCCCCAGTGCGGGCGCGATGGACGCGGCGTCGTAGCCGAGCGCCGTGGAGCGGCCTCCCTCGGCGAGCCGTCGTCTCAACGGCGCGTCGTCGCGCAGGCGGCGGAGCGCCCCGGTCATCGCCTTCTCGTCGTCACAGGGGACCAGCAGGCCGTCGCGGCCGTCGGAGATGACCTCCTCCGGTCCGCCCGGACGGGTGGCGATGACGGCGCACTTGGCCCAGAGCCCCTGCACGACCACGCGTCCGAACGGCTCGGGGATGCGCGAGCAGTGGGCCAGGACATCGGCGTCGACCAGCCAGGCCCACGGGTCCTGGACGTGCCCGATGAAGTGCACCCGCTCGGTGATCCCGAGCCGCTGCGCCTCCCGCTTGAGCGACGCCTCGTACTCGTCCTCGCCGAACAGGGCGCCGCCCACGATGTAGGCCTCGGCGGGAGTGCCCCGGTACGCCGCGGCGAAGGACCTCAGGAACAGGTCCTGTCCCTTCCACGGCGAGAGCCGGCCCGAGCATCACCACGCGGCGTACCTGTTCCTGGGGCTCGTGGAACGAGCGAGCGTCGAGCTCGATCGACGGCGTGGCCACGAAGACCGGCGTGGCTCCGGGCCGGATGGTGGCCAGCGTGGAGTGGCTGTTGACCATGATCCCGTCCACCACGCGGGGCACGACGTACCGGAGGACCGGCACCATGAACCACGGGAAGTAGCCGGCGTGCACCCGGTCGTGGAGGCTCCACACGACCCTGGCGCCCGACCGTCGACCGGCCAGCCAGCCGAAGACCAGGGCCTTGAGACTGATCGCGACGACCACGTCGGTCGGCTTGAGGTCGGCCACCCGCTGCACCTTCGACGCGTGACGCAGCAGCCCGAGGGCCGTGGCGGCCAGCCGGAGGGGGCGACGCTCGGTACGACGGGTCTGCACGACCTCCGGGTCGAGCTCGATCGTGACGCACTCGACGCCGGACGCGCGGGCACGGTCCTCGATCGCGCCGCGCTCGGCCAGCAGCAGCGTGGGTCGGCGGTGGCCCCTCGGCCAGCGGGCGAGGTAGGAGACGATGCTCTGCTCGGCGCCCGAGTCGGCGCCCGAGTGGGTCAGGAAGAAGACGCGCGTCATGGCCGGCCACCGTCCGCGTGGGACTGGTTGCCGAGGTGCGCCCGAGTGCCCTGCACCAGTCCGTCCCCCTGTCGTGCCGTGGTGCCCGCTGGAGCAACGAACCAGTCGTGGCGAAGGTTACGAGACTTCCTGTCTCCTCGGACCGTGTTCTCGGTCATGCGACTCGAGCCTCCCGTCCTTGGATGACGTCCCGGTAAAGGGACTCGTACGCCGAGGCAACGTGGTCGAGGGAGAACGAGCGCGACCGCTGCCGGCCGAGGTCGGCCAGTCGCGCGCGCCGGACGTCGTCCTGCAGCAGGGACACCAGCTCGCCACCGAGGTCGTCGTCGTTCACGAGAGCACCGGCTCGCCCTTCGTCGGTGACGAACCTGGACCCGGTGTTCGGGGTGGCCACCACCGGAAGGCCGGCCGACATCGCCTCGGCGTACGGGATGCCGAAGCCCTCGTAGGACGACGGCAGGCAGAACACCCAGGCCCGCGCGTAGAGCTCGGCCAGCTCGGCGTCGCTGACCCGACCGAGCCGCTTGACCGAGGGATGCACGCCCTCCGGGACGTCGCTGGACACCATCCACAGCTCCGCGTCCGGCCGCGCGGGGAGCACGTCGCGCACGAACTGCTCGGCGAGGAGCTCGCCACGCTTGCGACCCCGCCAGGTGCCGACGAAGAGCACCACCGGGTGCTCGGCCTTGGCCGTGCTGGGCGGGGCGGGAGGAAGGCTGACGCCGTTGGGGATGACCGTGCCGACCCACGGCGTCCAGCGGCGGGTGCCCGGGGAGACGAGGACGGTGCGGTCGGCCACCAGGCTCGCGAGCACCTCGCTGAAGCCGAGGAGCACCATCCGGGTGCGCTGCACCGTTCCCTGGATGTGGAGCGCCTCGTCGAAGCAGGATCCGTGCAGCGTGCGCACGTGTCCCTGGGCCCGGCGTCGCCACATCCAGTAGTCGTCGCCGTGGGCGTGCAGGACGTCGTACGTCGAGAGGTCGAGACGCCGCAGCTGGGTCGCGAACCGGAAGGTGCGCAGGTTGCCCCGAGGCAGGACCAGGCGGTGTCCGTAGCGGGCACCGGGCACCGGAGGGCAGGCGCTCAGCACGGTGACCTCGTGGCCACGGTCGGCGAGCTCGTTGGCGAGCGCGTGCACCTGGTAGCCGACGCCGATCTTGCTCTCGCTCGGCAGGTAGTAGGAGATCATCGCGATCCGCAGGGGGTCACCCGTCACGGCCGACCTCCTCGTGGAGCACGCGCAGCCAGTCGTGGCCGTGCCGGAGGTCCGGCTCGAGGTGGTTGCCCTCGGCCCACTCGTTCCAGGACTTCACGAAGAGCAGCCGTTCCTGCTCGGGGCGTTCGCGCAGCGCGTCGACCGCCGCCCGCACGTGCGGCCGGAAGCGCTCGGGGGTCGCTCCGTGCAGGGCCAGCCCGCGCCGCCCGGACCTCGGGGTGTTGTCCCAGTTGGGGTAGACCGCGGGCAGGTAGTAGTCAGGGTCGAGCTCGGAGGGCAGGGGCAGCGCCTCGCGGGCGTACGGGTAGACCTCGAGCCCACGCAGCATCTTGCGCCGGGCCCTCATCGCCAGCACGTCGCGGGGACCGGTGCCGGCCGGGAGGCGGATGTAGACCGCGGCGTCGAAGCCGTCGCGGGCGCCGTCGACGTACCGGGCGCCGTGCCCCAGCAGGTCGCTGGACTCGGCGACGAGGTACAGGCCGTCCAGGCCGGCCTTACGGGCCATGGCCTGCCAGCGGTCCACGAAGACCGCTGGGTCGGGGAGCTCCTCGGGCCGGAACACGTAGAAGACCGGTCGCCCGTCGACCCGCAGGTACCGGTCGTCGCGGAACGCCGGCAGCACGGTGTCGAAGTGCGCCTGGTCGTCCTCCGGGCCGGGGTAGGTCTGCTCCAGCAGCACGCGGTCGGCGGCGCCGTGCCAGATCCCGGTCCACGTCTGGTTGGCCCAGCCGAGGCAGAACGACACCGACGGCTCACCGCTCGCCAGCACCTCGGCGAAGGGCCGTTCGAGGACCCGCCGCCCGCCGCCGAACCAGTAGTGCCAGTAGCAGAAGGCCTCCACGCCGTACTGCTCGGCGAGGTCGGACTGGGCCTGACGCGCCTGCGGGAGCCGGAGGTCGTAGAAGCCGAGGTCCGCCGGCAGCGTGGGCTGGCGGTGGCCGGGGTACAGCGGCCGCGCCTTGGCCGTGTTGGTCCACTCGGTGAAGCCGCGGCCCCACCAGTCGTCGTTCTCGGGGATCGGGTGGAACTGCGGCAGGTAGAACGCGACGACGCGTGCGCCCAGCTGCTCAACCACGCTCGCCTCCTCGCACCCGGCGGACGAGCCCGCGCAGCCAGGTCGGCGACGCGCCGGCTGCGAGCGACCGGCCGAGGCTACGTCCCGTCGTACGCCGGTCCTCGCCGTCGGTGGCCAGCAGCTGCCACGCCGCCAGGGCGTCGGCCCGCGCACGCCAGCCGTGCGTCCGCGCGCGGGTCGTCAGCATGTGCTGCAGGAAGGACGAGCCACCGAGGGTGCCGACGACGTCGGGATCCCTCTCGGCTCCGCGGGGCACGACCGATCCGCCCAGGCGGACGGCGGCCGCGGCCACCATCAGCGGCATCGGCCAGTCGGTGGTGGTCGAGGTGTTCGTGGGGTGGACGCGGTAGAGGACGCTGGGGTCGTGCACGTGGACGATGTCGGTGTAGCGGCTCAACGTCTGGAGCAGGATCCAGTCGTCGGCCGAGCGCAGCCAGGCCGCGAACCCGCCGCACGACATCGCGAGCTCGCGGTCGAGCACGTACGACGTGGTCAGGGTGATGCTGGCCGTCAGCACCCGGCGGGCCGGGACGACCTCGTGGGCGGGAGTGCCGGAGCCCGCCGGTGACGCGTCGAGCAGCGAGAGCACCTCGTCGCGGGGCGTCCAGGTCCGGACCCAGGTCCAGAAGGGGTGGTTCATCGCCTCGAGGGCGACGCGGTCCTCCGTCGCGGCGAAGGCGACCTCGTCGGTGAGGACCGCCCGCCAGTCCGGGTGCTCGGCGAAGGCGGCGGTCAACGTGGCGACTCGGTGCGGCAGCCACAGGTCGTCCTGGTCGAGGAAGGCCACCAGCTCGCCCCTGGCCTCCCGCATCCCGACGTTCCGCGCGAACGCGACGCCGTGGTTGCCGTCGAGGGCGATGACGCGAGGACGGAGGTCGTGCTCCTCGGCGATCTTCACGCTGGCGTCCGCGGACCCGTCGTCCACCACGAGCACCTCGACCGGCGCGAAGGTCTGCCTGCGGATCGACTCCAGGGTGTCGGCCAGCGTGTCGGCCCCGTTGAAGACGGGGACGACGACAGAGATGTGCCGCTGTGCAGCGGTCACCCGAGACCCCTTTCAGTGTGGAGCGGTCGACTCTTGGGCACGACTACCCCACCCCCTTGATCCTAGACCGGGCCATTCTTGGTGGGCGCATCGGCGGAGCCAACCTCCGATCGGACGATTCATCTGGGTGGCATGGGTTCCTCGAACCCTGGGGTCGGCCCACCATGACGGGGCCGACCGAGCGGCTCGCGCCGCGGCCCGCTCAGGAGCCGGTCGGGCGGTAGCGGTAGCGCACGAACGCCGGCACGGCGAGCGCGACCGCGACGACCAGGACCACGACGAGGACGCCTCCGCCGGCGGCGGCCGCCGCCGTGCCGACCATGGCGGCCGCGGCACCGTGCGCGGTGTCGGCCACCCGTGGCCCGCCGGCCACCACGACGATGAAGATGCCTTGCAGCCGGCCACGCACGTGGTCGCTGGCCGAGGCCTGGAGCATGGAGACCCGGAAGGCCGCGGACGCCATGTCGGCGGCGCCCCCGATCACGAGCATGAGCACGGCGGCCCAGAGGAACACGCCGGGGCTGCCGTCGGCGAAGCCGATCGAGATGCCGAAGCCGACCATCGCGAGGCCCCAGAGCACGATGGCGACGATGACGGCCAGGCCCTGACGGCGCACGCGCGAGACCCAGCCGGAGAAGATCCCCCCGAGGACGGCGCCGGCCGGGATCGCGGCGAAGAGCAGGGCGAACGCGAGGCCACCGCTCTCGGGACCACCGAAGGCCTCGTGGGCGGCCTCGGGGAAGAGCGCCCTCGGCATCCCGAAGACCATCGCGATGATGTCGACGAGGAAGGACATCAGGAGCACGGGGTGGCCCTTGAGGTAGCGGAAGCCGTCGACCACCGACCGCCAGCCGGCGACGCTGGACACGTTCTCCACCCGGAGGCTGGGCAGCCTGACGACCGCGACCAACGTGGCCAGCAACGTGACCGAGTCGACCAGGTACAGCCACGAGTACCCCAGGACCGGGATGAGCGCCCCGCCCACCAGTGGTCCCGCGATGCCGCCGGCCTGGAAGATCGTCATGTTGAGGGCGTTGGCCGCAGGGCAGCTGCTCGATGGGGACGAGCTTGGGCAGGATCGCGCTCCTCGTCGGCTGGTTGACCGCGAAGAAGGCCTGCTGGAGCGCGAAGAGCCCGAGCAGCAGCCAGACGTTTCCGGCGCCGAGCGCGGCCTGGAGCCAGAACGCGACGCTCGTCGCGATGAGACCGGTGGTCGTGACGAGCAGCAGGGTACGACGGTCCATCACGTCCGCGAGCGCCCCGCCGTAGAGGCCGAACACCACGAGCGGCACCAGGCCGAACAGCCCGGTGAGGCCGACGTACGCCGAGGACCGGGTGATCTCGTAGATCTGGGCCGGGACGGCGACGACCGTGAGCTGGGCGCCGATGACCGTGACGATGTTGGCCACCCACAGGCGACGGAAGTGCTCGTTCTCGAGCGGCCGGGTGTCGGCGACCAGGCCCTCTCACGCGCACCCGGCGCACGCTACCGACGGGTCAGCGAGGTCCTTGGCGGCGGTCCGCAACCCGCCGGCGTACCGGTGGTAGTCGCCACGCCACACGTGTCCTGGGATCCGTCGCCGCGCGGCCCGACGGTCGAGGAGGAACCGGGCCAGGCGCACCATCTCGCGAGCCTGGGGCGTGTCGACGCCCGACAGGCGGGACGCCACCAGACCGGCCCGCTCCGCGTCCAGCGTCGGGGGTCACGAGCAGCCGCGCCGGCCGGCCACGCGCCGGACATCGACATGGCGGTGAGCTGGTCGGGGTGCTGCCGGTAGCGCGTGAGCGCTCGCGGCTCGACCGCCACGTGACCGAGACAGGCGGCGATGACGGCGATCCACCCGTCGTGGAGGAACAGGTGGTCCTCGCCGTCGAGCCGGTCCGGGAGCGGGAGCGCGCGGTCGAGCACGGAGGCCCGGAACGCCATCGTCGCCCCGGTGACGGTCTGCCCGTGGACCAGGCGGCGCACGTCGCCGGACCGGACCCGCGCCTGCTCCTCGGGTCCGAAGTGCACCGCGTCCCAGGCCGTCCGCCCCGTCGGCGTTCCCGAGGCGTCGACGAGCTCGGCGTCGGAGAACCAGAGGGTGGTCGCGGGATCGCTCTCGAAGGCGGCCATGAGCACGGCCAGCTTGTCCGGCTGCCACAGGTCGTCCTGGTCGGCCAGCACGACGACGTCACCCGTGCAGCGCTGCAGCGCCGCCTCCACGTTGCGCCGCAGCCCCACGTTCACCTCGTTGCGGTGCAGGCGGACCGGGGCGTCCAGCGTCGCGACGTACTCGGTCAACCGCTCCCACGTGCCGTCGTCGGAGGCGTCGTCGTGCACCACGACCTCGTCGGGCGCCCTGGTCTGCGTGAGGATCGACTCGAGCTGCTCGACCACGTAGGCGCCACCGCGGTAGGTCGTCATCGCGACACTGGCGCGCAGCCCGGACGTTCCCACCGTCGGCATGCTCTCAGACGAACGACCGATTGGAGTGACTCAGTGGTCCCGCACACTGCACGCGTGAAGGGGATCAGCGGAAGCAGGTACTCCACCTGGGCCGCGGATCCCGTCCTGGACGACATGGCACCCAACCGCGTTCCTCGCACCCAGACTGTTGCCATCCGTCGGGCGGACCCCATCGCGGACATCACGTGAGGTCGGTGATCCAGCGCGTGCTGCGCGCGGAGGTCAGGGTCGGCCCGGAGGTCGTCGGCAAGATCGACGAACCGGGGCTTCTCGTCTACCTCGGCGTCACCCACGGCGACGGCAGTGCCGAGATCGCCTGGACGGCTCGCAAGATCTGGGACCTGCGCCTTCTCCGCGACGAGAAGTCGCTCTCGGACGTCGGCGCCCCGGTGCTGGTCGTCAGCCAGTTCACACTGTACGGCGAGGCTCGCAAGGGCCGCCGACCCACCTGGCAGGCCGCAGCACCAGGACCTGTAAGCGAGCCCACTTACGACGCGGTTTGCGACGAGCTCGTGCGGCTCGGCGCCCACGTCGCGCGAGGCGTGTTCGGAGCAGACATGCAGGTGACCTCGGTGAACGACGGGCCGTCATCACGCTCGTGCTCGACAGTCCCTGAGGACTTTCATAGGCCCAGCCGCCCGGGGATCTCCTCGACGACGTCCCTATCGCGGATCGAGCTGGCAGGCCGACCAATCCTCGCCGAGCCGCGCGTGGAACAGCGGCACGACCATGTGCGCCGTCTCGCCGAAGAGGTGGGATCCACGTAGCCGCCCCGATACGAGAACGTCGAGTTGGTGCCGACCAGCGGCGGGCGCCGGCGACCCGGAGGAAGGACTCGTACGGCGAGCCGTCGAGGTAGGTGACGGCGTCGGCGTGCTCGCGCGCCAGGGCGTCGAGGTGGCTGCGGCACCAGATCGAGAGCCGTCGGAGACGAAGGCGATCTCGGGGATCGACGCCGCGGCCTTCATCAGGCCAAGTGCGACCCAGGTACCCCACGATGTCGAAGGCATAGGTGGCACGGAGGTGTGACTCGCTGTAGTAGTCACCCCGCCGCACGTTTACCACGACGGTCGAGTAGTCCGTCCGTGGAGGTCCTGCGTGAGGTGCTCCTCGACGAAGCGTTCCAGGTCCTCCCGGGCGAAGTCGATGCCGTATCGGTCACGCCAGGTCCAGTCGCGGCGGTCCCACCGGCCTACGTCCACACGGTCGACGGTCAGGGCATGCAGTCCCTGGTAGTGCGGCAACCACGGCTCCATCACGGGTGCATCAGCACGGCGCAGTCGCGACCGTGCGACCTTCGGTGGCGGCGTACAGGTAGGCGTAGAGCATGTTTCCGAAGCCCAGTCCGCTCTGCGGGCTCCAGACGACCTCGACGCGACCGCGGCGCAGGTGTCGCGAGCGCAGCGTGCCTCAGCCGACCGACTTCGAACACCACGCTCGAACCGTAGCCGTCCACTAGGCCAGCACCCCGGCCAGCCTGACCCATGTCACGCCCCAGTCGTGCGCGAGCGCGTGCTGGCGGCTCTCGTGGCCGAGGCGGTCCCGGGCGGGCCGGTCGGGCCAGCCACTCGAGACGCGGCGAGGGCGTCGGCGTCGTCGGGCGGCACCAGCAGGTCGGTGGGCCGATCACCTCCGGGATGCCGCCGACGTCGCTCGCCACGACGGGCAGCCCGGACGCCTGCCCCTCGCCCACCGTCAGCGTCGACGGCTCCCGCCACCGAGAGGGCACGACCAGCACGTCGTGCGTCGAAGCAGCAGACGCGGCCACGTCGCGCCGGGGCAGGAACGGCAGAGAACTCCACCGCTCCCTGCCGTCGACGGCGAGTCTCCCGCAGTCCGCGCTCGTACGTCGTCAACGGGGCCTCCGCGGCGAAGCCGGCGCTGCCGACCACGGACACCGAACGTCGCGCCGCCCGAGCCGGTTCACCGCCTCGAGCAGGACGTGGGCGCCCTTGTCGGGAACCACACGACCCGACGAAGGCACGCGTAGAGCCGTCCTTCGGGATCGCCGGACCAGGGCGGAAGAGCTCGCAATCGACACCGTTGTTGACCCAGGACACCCGACCGCGCAGCCGCCGGGGCAGCCGCGAGGCCGTCCTCTCGGCCAGGAACCTGCTGACGCAAACGACGCTCTCGACGCTCTCCAACGCGCGCGCGGCGTCCGGCGCGTGTAGGTACGCAGCAGCTCGTTGTGCGCGTAGAGCACTGGACGGTGCCGGCTGGGGTCCACCAACGAGACGAGCTCCACCAGGTTGTGGCAGAGGACGGTCGACGGCCGCCATGTGCGCTGATCTGCGAGCATGATCGCGAGGGCCTCTGCGGCGCGCGGTCTCCGCGCCAGCAGGAGACCCTCGAATGCGTCGGCCAGTCGCTCATGCGACCTCGGCTCTGCCGTCGGCGCATGCTCCAGCACGGTCGCCGAGTTATACCGCTCGGCGTACGTGTCGCGGCCGAGCAGGACCGCCTGCCGGGCGGCCCCCGACGTTTCGGCGGCGCGGGCGATCCCGTCCACGACCGTCGGGATCGCGCTCCCCGTCAGCGGCGAGTAGTGATCACCCGGGGTGATGGCGTGCACGACACGGTGCTGGACCGCCACGTCACACCGCGCGTCCCACGGGAGAACCGACCCGGGCCGGCGACCGCCCCAGACGTCGAGCCAGCCGGAGGGCCGGGCGCTCCACGAGCACCAGCAACACGTGCGCGGCCACCAGGCTGGCCACGGCGCCCACGACGAGGGCGACGAGGGCCCAGGCCGCGCCGTCGCCGGCGACCTTGTACATCGCCCCGAGGACGGTCCCGATCACCGGCATGTGGACGAGGTACAGGGAGTACGACACGGCACCGGCATAGGCGAGGACACGAGGGACCGTCCGATGGGTGGCCCTTACCTCGACGAGTACCCGACGACCAGGACGCACGTCCCCCACGCGGTCCACTCACCGCCCCAGGGATCGGCCTCACCGCGGAGCTGGTGGACCAAGCACGAGGCACCCACCGCGGCAACCAGGGCCGCCGTCGTCCACGCGGACAGGGTGCCGACGTGGCGCCAGCAGACAACCATGCCGAGACAGAACATCCACCACAACGAGATGAACCACATACCGGCGTCGACGTGCAGGTACGGCAGCGCCAGGGACACCCCAGCCAGGGCGACGGCACCCGCGACGACAGCCCGCGAGTGACCGGCTCGCTCGGGTCCACGACTGAGCCACCCCGAGACCATCATCAGGATCATCACCACGAGGTAGAGACTGCACCTCGAGCGTCAGCGTCCACGACACGTCCAGGATCCTCGGCCCCGGCACGAGGCCCGGGAGGTACAGCAGGTTCAGCACCACGTCGACCGGACCGTACGACGGCGCCACCAGCCCGGGGATGGCTCGCTGCACGGCGTTGACCGCGAGCACCACGAAGATCATCACGTAGTACGGCGGATCCAGCCGGACCTGCCGACGCACCGCGAAGCGCCCGGCGTCCCGCCACCGCGTCCCCAGGTTGCGGGTGGAGTAGGCGATCACGAACCCCGAGATCACGAAGAAACACGCCACGCCGCTGCGCGCGTGGTCGGTGAACCAGAGGACCAGCCCGGGCAGCACCCGGTGGAGGGTGTCGACCTGCGGGGAGTTGTTGACCAGGTGGAACACCAGTACGGCCACGGCGGCCAGGCCGCGCAAGGCGTCGAGGAAGTGGAACCGGTCGCGCACGTTGGTGTCCACCGCTCGCGACGCCTCTCACGTCTCGGGCGTGCGGAGGGAACCCGGCCATGGGCGCCGACCCTAGATCACGTCGGCCCTCCCGCCTATTGGACGTTCACGCCCGCACGCGCCGCGTCCCTCAGACCGCGATGGCCACCTCGGCGACCGACCCGGTCTGGGCGACCACCTTCTGGTCCACGGCTGCGGCACGTGGTGCCAGCGTGCGCAGCGTCCACTCGCCGTCGCCGGCGAAGAACCGGAAGTGGCCCTCCTCGTTGGTGGGCACCTCCGCGGTGAACTCGCCGGTCCGGTCGAGCAGCCGCACGTAGGCGTTCTCGACCGGCACGCCCTCGCGCACCACCTGGCCCTGGATGATCGCCTCCTTGGCGACGTTCACCCCGCTCAGTGACAGACCGCCCAGCTTCGCTCCGCAGCTCATGCCTCGCCCCTCTCGTCACCCAGGGAGACCGGTACGCCGACGAGCGAGCCGTACTCCGTCCAGGAACCGTCGTAGTTCTTCACGTTCGCCTCGTCGAGCAGCTCGTGGAACACGAACCAGGTGTGCGAGGAGCGCTCACCGATCCGGCAGTAGGCGATGGTGTCCTTGCTCCAGTCGACCCCGGCCTCGGAGTAGATCTGCTTGAGCTCGTCGTCGGCCTTGAAGGTGCCGTCGTCGTTGGCCGCCTTGCTCCACGGCACGTTGGCGGCGGTCGGGATGTGCCCGGCGCGCTGAGCCTGCTCCTGCGGCAGGTGCGCCGGCGCGAGCAGCCGGCCGGCGTACTCGTCGGGGCTGCGTACGTCGACGAGGTTCTTCACGCCGATCGCCTCGACGACCTCGTCGCGGAACGCGCGGATGCTGGTGTCCTGGTCCTGGGCGGCGTACGTCGTGGCCGCGCGGTCGGTCACGTCGCTCACGAGCTCGCGGGAGTCGAGCTCCCACTTCTTGCGGCCGCCGTCGAGGAGCTTGACGTCCTGGTGGCCGTAGAGCTTGAAGTACCAGTAGGCGTAGGCGGCGAACCAGTTGTTGTTGCCGCCGTAGAGCACCACGGTGTCGTCGTTGCCGACGCCCTTGGAGCTGAGCAGGGCCTCGAACTGCTCCTTGCTGATGAAGTCGCGACGGACCTGGTCCTGGAGGTCGGTCGTCCAGTCGAGCTTGATGGCCCCGGCGATGTGGCCCTTGTCGTAGGCCGACGTGTCCTCGTCGACCTCGACCAGGACGATGCCGTCGTTGCCGAGGTTGTCCTCGACCCACTGGGCGGAGACGAGAGTGTTCTCGCGGCTCATGAGGTGCTCCTACTTCCTGTTGCGGGAATCATGGTGGTGGTGGCGCTGGATGTGGTCGGGCCCTGCACACGGCGCAGGAGGAGGTAGACCTCGCAGCCGAGACAGAGGCCGATGGTGGCGTTGAGCAGCGCGGCGACCAGGGCGAAGCCCGTCGCGACGTACCCCACGGGGTCGACGCCGAGCAGGAAGCCCGCCAGGGCCACGAGCGCGAAGACCAGCCCGACACCCTGGGCGAAGCGCGGGGGCTCGGGGTCCTCGAGGTGGGCGGGCGCTCCGAGGCGCGGCCGGACGAGGTTGCGGTAGAGGGCGGCCACCGGCGTGCGTTGCACGCCGCGGGCGACCGCCACCGCGAACAACCCGGCCTGCACGGCCAGGAGCACGATGCCGACGGGGCCAGGGGCGGTCAGCAGCGCGCCGACGAGGACCGCGCTCGTGATGGCCGCGGCGAACCGCTGACCACGCGGGTCGATCTGCTGGGACATGGCACTCCTGGAGAAGGGTCGACGACGGTCGAGAGGCCCACCAAGGGTGGGCTGCGGTCGCGGCGACGCAGGGGAGCGAGGGCCTCAGGCCCGGTCGCGACCGCTCAGGACATCCGACACAGCGCCGAGCGCGTGCGGCAGTTGTCCACTGCGCGGCGCTTGGTCAGCATGGTCGAGGACATGGTCGTCACTGTAGGCGGACGGCGACGCGTCGACCTACGTGCTGTCTCACATCTTGGATGGCGTGTCCGAATCGCGGACATCACGAAACCTGTGCCAGCGCCGCGAGCACCTGGTCCCGGGCCGGCTGCCCGGACGCGCGGGAGACCTCGCGTCCGGTCGGGTCCAGGATCAACGTCGTCGGCGTGCGCAGCACGCGCAGGCTTCGGACCACATCCAGGTGCTGCTCGGCGTCCACCTCGACGTGCGTCACGCCCGGCACCAGGTCGACGACCTCGCCCAGCACGCGGCGGGTCGCCCGGCAAGGCGCGCAGAACGCCGACGAGAACTGCAGCAGCGTGGCCCGTTCGCCGAGGGGTACGTCGACCCCGGCGGACGTCAGCACCCCGGCGGCGGTCGGCGTGGTCGTCGTACCCGCCTCGCCGTGACGGCCTCGGAAACGGCCGTCGGTCCGGACGCGGTAGAGGGCGAACGCCACCACCAGCAGCACGCAGGCCAGCAGCACCCACTGTCCGGTCGTCATGACTGTCGCAACCCGCGGCGGGCGGCCGTGCATTCCGGCGGGCTCGCTCACGGGACCAGCAACAGGTCGGTGTGGTCGCCCCCGCCAGCGGTCGCGGATCACCGGAAACGGCTCCGGGAGCACCGGGACCGCGCAGGTCGATGACCGTCCGCCACGGCGCGGACCTGCTCCTCGAAGACCGCGAGGTCCCCGCGACGGTCCAGCTCGTCTCGGTGATAGCTCCACCTGCGTGAGGGGCGGTGCGGCCAGCAGGTCTGGGGCACCCCGACAACACCTTCGCCTCGTGACCCTCGACGTCGATCCACAGCAAGCCGATGTCCGGCCGCCGCGACCCCGCGATCGCGCAGGACGTCGTCGAGACGCACGGTCCGGATCTCGGTCTGCCCGGAGGGATCCACCCGGTGGGCGCCGTCGTTGACCGGCGACAACCGCCATGCGGGCGCTGCCCGACACGTCGGAGGCAGCCGCCTCAACCACCTCCGCCTTCTCGTAGAGGCCGTTGGCGGCGAGGTTCGCCCGCAGAAGGGCCGCGTTGCGCTGCTCCGGCTCGAGGGTGAGGCAGTGGGCGGCCAGCCGGGCCGCCTGGACCGTCGTGGTCCCGATGTTGCCGCCCACCTCGACGAACCACCGGTCACTCAGCCCGTCGTGGCCGTGGCGCCGCCCGAGCTCGAGGGCACGCGTGAGCCCGTGCGGGTCCCAGCCGCCGTCGACGTACACGAAGCGGGCGACCGTGCGGTCCCGGGTGCTCACGAAGAACAACCCATCGGGGGTCTCGACGCCCACGACCGGGGCGACGCGACGACTGGCCTCGAAGACGTAGCGGCGCTTGAGCCGGCGACGACCGTCGGGTGACGCGAGGTCGGCGCGCGCCTCCTCGACGCGGCCCAGGATGCGCCGGCGCAGGCTCACGGGCTCACCCGCCCGCGAACGGCGGCAGGAACTCGACGGTCTCGCCGGGTCTCACCTCGACCGCGGCCGGGTCCTGGGTGGCCACCGGCTGGTCGCCGACAAGCACGGAGCAGACGCCGAGCACGGCGGCGAGCCGGGTGCCGGGGTGGAGCGCGATCGCGCGTGCGCGGAGCTCCGCGAGCGTCACCGGCCCGTCGACGTCGAGATCGTCGGACGGGACGCCCGCGGCCGCTCGGGCCGAGGCCCAGTAACGGACAGTGACCGTCGCCGCGCTCATGGCCGGTTATCCTTCCTCATCGGCCAAGGACGTCCGAGCTTCCCCAGCCACGCCGCCCGATTCTGCGGAGGAGTGCCGATGAGCACCCTGCTCCTGCTGACCAACGCACTGCAGCCCTCGGTCGAGGTGCTGCCCGGCCTGTCGCTGCTCGGCCACCAGGTGCGCATCCTGCCGTCCGAGGGCAGCGCCCTCCTCGAGGCGCCGGACGCCGACCTGCTGCTCGTCGACGGCCGGCTCGAGCTCGCGCATGCCCGCGACCTCTGCCGGCTGATCCGCACCACCGGCACCGACATCCCGGTCGTGCTCATCGTGACCGAGGGCGGGCTCGCCGTGGTCGCGCACGACTGGGGCATGCACGACGTGGTGCTGCACACCGCCGGACCGGCCGAGCTCGAGGGCCGCATCCGGCTGGCCATCGGCCGGATGAGTGCGAAGCGCGACGCCGACGACCCCGAGGCGCACGTGATCCGCTCGGGCGAGGTGGTCGTCGACGACGCGTCGTACACCGCCAAGGTGGGCGGCCGCACCCTGGACCTCACGTTCAAGGAGTTCGAGCTCCTGAAGTACCTCGCCCAGCACCCCGGCCGGGTCTTCAGCCGCCAGCAGCTGCTCCAGGAGGTCTGGGGCTACGACTACTTCGGCGGCACGCGCACCGTCGACGTCCACGTACGCCGCCTCCGCGCCAAGCTCGGTCCCGAGCACGAGACGCTCATCGGCACGGTCCGCAACGTCGGCTACCGGTTCGTCGTCCCGACCGTCGACAAGGCCTCGACGGTCCGGGAGGGCCAGGACGCCTAGAGTCGCGGGCGTGGACCTCGCCGACATCGAGTCGATCTCCCGCGCGGCCACCGAGGCCGACGGCGCCGAACCGCTCGACGAGGGGGCGTGGCGACGGCTGCGGCACCACGCGGACGCGCTGAGGGTCGAGGTCGAGCCGGGTCAGGGCTTCGCGGTCGCGGACGGCGACCAGCTGCACCTCGTGGTCGCGCCCGACGCCCGCGGTCGGGGGCTGGGCGGACGGTTGCTCGCCACCGTGACCGGCGACCGGGTGGGCCCCTGGCAGGCCTGGTCGCACGGCGACCACCCGGCGGCGGCGGCGCTGGCGCGGCGTACCGGCTTCGAGCGCACCCGCGAGCTGTGGGTCATGCGCAGGTCACTGGGCGACCTGGGCGGTGAGCCGGCCGTGGCGGCCTACGACGTCCGGTCGTTCCAGCCGGGCGACGAGGCCGAGCTGCTGCGCGTGAACGCCGCGGCGTTCGCGCACCACCCCGAGCAGGGCTCGATGGACGCCGCGGAGCTGGCCGAGCGGATGGCCGAGCCGTGGTTCGACCCCGAGGACCTGATCGTGGCGGTCGAGGGCGACCGGATGCACGGCTTCCACTGGACCAAGCGGCACTCCGACACGCTCGGCGAGGTGTACGTCGTGGCGATCGACCCGGACGCGCAGGGTCGCGGTCTCGGGAACGCCCTCGTCGACGTCGGCCTGAAGCACCTGCGGTCGGTCGGGCTCGACGAGGTGCTGCTGTACGTCGAGTCCGACAACACCCCGGCCGTGCGGCTCTACGAGAAGCTGGGCTTCACGCACGCCGCCGCGGACACGCACGTGATGTACACGCGTGGCGCGCCGTCCTCGACCAGCGAGTCGGTCAGCGGGCCCGCGAGCTGAAGGACGCCGCGCTGTGCGGACGGCCCGACGACGACGAGCGGGTCGCCGTACGACGCCCACCACCGCCACCACCGCCACCACCGGAGCGGCGCGGGCGGCCCTGGCCGGTCGCCGGCTGACGACGGCCGTTGCGACCGCCGCCACCGCCGCCGCCCGAGGACGGCTTGCGCGGAGCCGGGGAGTCGGACACCAGGCCGCCGGCCAGCGAACGCTCGCCGGGGGCCAAGGTGCGCAGGACCGCGTCCTTCATGCTGGACACGCGGGTGGTCGTCGGGTGCACGCCGGCGGCCTTGGTCAGCGTGCGGACCTCGCGGACCTGGTCGTCGGTCATCAGCGTGATGACGGTGCCCTCGGCGCCTGCGCGGGCGGTGCGCCCCGAGCGGTGCAGGTAGGCCTTGTGCTCCGACGGCGGGTCGGCGTGCACGACGAGCGCCACGTCGTCGACGTGGATGCCGCGGGCGGCGACGTCGGTGGCGACCAGCGTGGTGGCCCGGCCGGAGTGGAAGTCCGCCATGTTGCGGGTGCGGGCGCCCTGGCTGAGGTTGCCGTGCAGGTCGACGGTCGGGATGCCCGACTTGTTGAGCTGCTTGGCCAGCTGCTTGGCGCGGTGCTTGGTGCGCGTGAACACGACCGTGCGGCCGGGAGCGCTGGCCAGGTCCACGAGGACCGGGACGCGCTGGTCGTGGGAGATGTGCAGCACGTGGTGGGCCATGGTCGAGATCGGCGACTGCGCCGAGTCGGCCTGGTGGGTCACCGGCTGGCTCAGGAACTGCTTGACCAGGCCGTCGATGGCCTTGTCGAGCGTCGCGGAGAACAGCAGCCGCTGACCGGTCTTCGGCGTCTGCGCGAGGAGACGACGGACGACGGGCAGGAAGCCGAGGTCGGCCATGTGGTCCGCCTCGTCGAGCACGGTGATCTCGACGTCGGAGAGGCGGCAGTGGCCCTGGCCGATCAGGTCCTCGAGCCGGCCGGGGCAGGCGAGCACGATGTCGGCGGTCTTGAGTCCGCGCACCTGGGGGTTCTGGCCGACGCCGCCGAAGACGGTCTGGGAGGTGAGCCCGGCCGCCGTCGCCAGCGGGCGGAGCGCGGCCTCGATCTGGCCGACCAGCTCACGGGTCGGAGCCAGGATCAGGGCCCGCGGAGCACCCGGGCGGATGCGACGCGGCGTCGCCGCGAGACGGGCCACCAGGGGCAGGAGGAAGGCGTAGGTCTTGCCCGAGCCGGTGCGCCCGCGGCCGAGGACGTCGCGGCCGGCGAACGAGTCGGGCAGCGTGGCCGCCTGGATCGGGGTGGGGTCGGTGATGGACAGGCCGGACAGGACGTTCGCGAGGTTCGCGGGCACGCCCAGATCGGTGAACTGCTCGGCAGAGGACATGCTGGAAGACAAGGGAGATCAACTCTCAGTGGGGATGGTGCGCCGCCACGAGGTGTCGTACGACGCGAGCGGCCCGGGGACCAGAAGGGTCCGGCCGCTGAGGTCGAGCGTACCGGGGGTACGGAAGGACCGGAGAATCCTCGTCGTCACCGCGCGTTCACCGTCCGGTGCCAGACTGACTTCATGACCGTGTCCAGTCCCGCCGACGACCTGGTGCCGGCCGACGGCGCGGTGCACGAGGCCTTCGACATCGAGCCGCCGTACGTCCCCGACGAGGAGGCACTGGAGCACCTCGCGAAGTACGACGACCGGTTCCTCGACCGGGAGCTGTCCTGGCTGCGCTTCAACCTCCGGCTGCTCGAGATGGCCGAGGACGAGAGCCTGCCGCTGCTGGAGCGGGTGCGGTCGATGGCCTTCTTCACCAGCAACCTCGACGAGTTCTTCATGGTGCGGGTGGCCGGCCTGAAGCGCCGCATCGCCGCCGGCATGGCCGTGCGCGCGGCGTCCCGCCTGATGCCGCGCGACATCCTCGAGGCGATCTGGACGCGCAGCGCCGAGCAGATGCACCGGCAGGCCACCTACTTCCGCGACGAGCTCGTCCCGGCCCTGTCGGCCAGCGGCATCGACCTGGTGCGCTGGGAGGACCTGGATCGCGAGGAGCAGAAGTTCGCCAAGCGCTTCTTCAAGGACCGCGTCTTCCCCGTACTCACCCCGCTCGCCGTCGACCCGGCGCACCCGTTCCCCTACATCTCGGGCCTCTCCCTCAACATGGCCGTGCTGGTGCGCAACCCGAAGACCGGCAAGGAGCACTTCGCTCGTGTGAAGGTGCCGCCGACGTTCAGCCGCTTCGTGGCCCTGGGCAACCAGCGGTTCGTGCCGCTGGAGGACGTCATCGGCGAGCACCTCAAGCGGCTCTTCCCCGGCATGGAGGTGCTCCAGGTCCACACCTTCCGGGTCACCCGCAACGAGGACCTCGAGGTCGAGGAGGACGACGCCGAGAACCTCCTCGCCGCGCTGGAGAAGGAGCTGCTGCGGCGTCGGTTCGGGCCGCCGGTGCGCCTCGAGGTCGAGGAGTCGATCACGCCACAGGTGCTGGAGCTGCTGATCTCCGAGCTGGGCGTCTCGCCACAGGAGGTGGTCCGGGTGCCCGGGCCGCTGGACCTGCGCGGCCTGCACGACATCGCCGACCTGCCGCGCGAGGAGCTGAAGTACCCCGCCTTCGTGCCGATCACCCACGGCACCCTCACCGACGTCGAGTCGTCCTCGCCGGTCGACGTGTTCCAGGCCGCGCGCCGCCACGACGTCCTGCTCCACCACCCGTACGACTCCTTCGCCACCTCGGTCCAGCGGTTCCTCGAGCAAGCGGCGGCCGACCCGCACGTGCTGGCGATCAAGCAGACGCTGTACCGCACGTCGGGCGATTCGCCGATCATCGACGCCCTGGTCGACGCGGCGGAGGCCGGTATCCAGGTGCTGGCGCTGATCGAGATCAAGGCGCGCTTCGACGAGTCGGCCAACATCCGCTGGGCGCGCAAGCTCGAGCACGCGGGCTGCCACGTCGTCTACGGCCAGGTCGGGCTGAAGACCCACTGCAAGCTGGCGATGGTGGTGCGCGACGAGCCCGACGGGATCCGGCGCTACACCCACATCGGCACCGGCAACTACAACCCCAAGACCGCCCGCTCGTATGAGGACCTCGGGCTGATCACGACCGACGAGGCGATCGGCGAGGACGTCGCCAACCTCTTCAACAACCTCAGCGGCTACAGCCGCAAGCCGTCCTACGACCAGCTGCTCGTGGCCCCCGACTCCGTGCGCGACGGCCTGGTCGCGCGGATCCACGACGAGATCACCCACCACCGCGCGGGCCGGCCCGCGGGCATCCGGCTCAAGGCGAACTCCATCGTCGACGAGGCCACCATCGACGCGCTCTACCTCGCCTCGCAGGAGGGCGTGCCGGTGCAGCTGCTCGTGCGCGGCATCTGCGCGCTGCGACCCGGCGTACCCGGTCTCTCCGAGACGATCGAGGTGCGCTCCATCCTGGGGCGGTTCCTCGAGCACAGCCGGGTCTTCTGGTTCGAGAACGGCGGCGAGCCGCAGGCGTGGATCGGCTCCGCCGACCTGATGCACCGCAACCTGGACCGGCGCGTCGAGGTGCTGGTGCGGCTGCCCGGCGCCGACAGCATCACCCAGGTGGGCCGGCTGCTGGACCTGGCGTTCGACGCCGACACGCGGGCCTGGCTGCTGCACCGGGACGGCTCCTGGCAGCTCAACGGGGGCAAGGTGCACCTCCAGGAAAGCCTCATCGAGAGCCAGCGACGCCGGGCCTGACCTGCGCAAACGTCGCCTCGGGGTGCTCTTGCCCGGAGCCCGAGTTGCAGCCGGGCCGGACGGGGCCCCACGATGGTCCACTGTCCGTGCCCGTCGTGCACCGAGTCCTTTCAGGAGTCCTCCTGTGGCCTTCTCCCTCCGTCCCGTGGACGGTGTCTTCTACCAGCTCTTCTCCGAGTCGGCGCAGCACCTGGTGAAGGGGTCCGGGCTGCTCGCGGAGATGTTCGCCGAGGGCACCGACCGTGCCGCCAAGGCCAAGGAGATGCGCGAGGCCGAGAGCGAGGCCGACCGCACCACCCGCGAGATCATCCAGCGGGTCAACAAGACCTTCGTCACCCCGTTCGACCGCGAGGACATCCACGCGCTGGCCTACGGCCTCGACGACGTGATGGACGAGATGGAGGAGGCCGGCGACCTCATCAACCTCTACGACGTGGCGGACGTTCCCCTCCGACCTCGCCAAGCAGGTCGAGCTCATCCAGCGCTGCGCCGAGCTCACCGCGGCCGCGATGCCGCGCCTCCAGTCCCTGGACCTCGAGGAGTACTGGCTGGAGATCGGCCGGCTGGAGAAGTCCGGTGACAAGAGCTACCGGCGGATCATCGCCAAGCTGTTCGGCGGGCAGTACGAAGCGCTGGAGGTGCTCAAGCTGAAGGACGTGGTCGACACGCTCGAGGGGGCGATCAACGCCTTCGAGACCGTCGCCAAGCGCGTGGAGCAGATCGCCGTCAAGGAGTCCTGACCGCATGGAGCTCGCGATCCTCATCGGGGTCGTCGTCGTCGCTCTCGCGTTCGACTACACCAACGGCTTCCACGACGCCGCCAACGCGATCGCCACGTCGATCTCGACGCGGGCGCTCACGCCGCGCGTCGCGCTGACCCTCGCGGCGGTGATGAACTTCGTCGGCGCGCTGCTCGGCCAGAAGGTGGCCCACACCGTCAGCGACACCATCGACACCAGCGGGTTCGCCGTCAACCACGGCCTGACCATCGTGCTGTGCGGCCTTCTCGGCGCCATCGCCTGGAACCTGACCACGTGGTGGTTCGGCCTGCCGTCCTCGTCCTCGCACGCCCTGATCGGCGGCTTGGTGGGCTCGGCCATGGCGGCCGGGGCGATCGTGCACTGGAAGACCATCGTGGACAAGGTGCTGATCCCGATGGTGGCCTCGCCGCTCGTCGGCTTCACCCTGGCCTTCCTGGTGATGCTCGCCTTCATGTGGATCCTGCGCCGGCGCAACCCGCGCAAGGTCAGCCGTACCTTCCGGATGCTGCAGACGGTCTCCGCCGCCGCCCTCGCGCTGGGCCACGGCCTCCAGGACGCCCAGAAGACGATGGGCGTGATCTTCCTGGCCCTCATCACGACCGGCCACGCGAGTGCCGACGACCGCCTCCCGCTGTGGGTGGTGCTGTGCGCCGCCGGCGCCATCTCCGCGGGCACGTACTCCGGCGGCTGGCGGATCATGCGGACGATGGGCCGCAAGATCATCGACCTCGACCCGGCCCGCGGGTTCGCGGCCGAGTCGGTGGGCGCGTTGGTGCTCTACACCACGGCGTACGCCTTCCAGGCCCCGATCTCGACCACCCACACGATCACCTCGGCGATCATGGGCGCGGGCGCGACCCGCCGGCTCTCGGCGGTGCGCTGGGGCATGGCCCGCACCATCCTCACCGCCTGGGTGCTGACGTTCCCGATGGCCGGCCTCGCCGCCGCGCTCTGCTACGGCGTCGCCCACCTGTTCCTGCCGTAGTCCGTTCGCCGCGATGTCCGCGCCGTCAGTGACGAAGTGGTCGTTTGCACGGCCTCCAGACGACTGGTTCGTCACCGACGATGGCGCAACCACCGCCGTCGCTGGTCCGGCGTCAGGGCCCGGCGCTGCTCGACGGTGGCGGTCGGGACCCACCAATCGGGCGGGTGGGTCGTCCAGCGACGCTCCTCGGGCCGGAGCCAACCAGCCCGACCCCGTGCGGCTCGCATGCGCCGTACGAGACCCTCGCGGTGACGGGAGTCACGCGTGACCGCGGTGAAGTACTCCAGCCCGACCGACCGGAACGCGTCCTCCCGGGTCAGGTCGTGGTAGCGCGTCTCGGGATCCAGATGGGTGTCGGCGCCTTCATACTCACCCGCCACCCCGGCCGCGTGGTCGAGCAGGTCCGGCGTGCCGATGTGCCGACCGGAGAGGTCGAAGACCGGCGTGTTCATCAGCGGTCTCGGGTACCCGCCCTCGAGCATCCACACCAACCGCAGCCACACCTCCCGCGGAGACCAGCTGTTCTCGTCCGCGAGGTCTCGAGCGACGCGGGCCTGCCGGATCCCGGGCCAGCCGACGTGGACATCGACGTACTCGGCCAGCTCGGCGAGCGAGACGAGGTCCGAGTACGCCGCCATGTCGATGGCCTGGACGGCCAGCCACAAGGTCCGGGCCTTGCGTACCTCGAAGAGCAAGGAGCGCGCCGAGCTGGTGGTTCGGAGCCCGTCCAACCATTCCAGCTCGACGATGTCGAGGTGCTCGTGGGAGATCCGTATCCCCGGCTGTGACCGGATGTCGGTCAGTGGTGTGGCCAGGTCGACGGGGCGCTGGGACCGGCCGTCGGGCTGGAGTCCGCTGAACCAGGTGCCGCCGGCCCAGCGCAGCTGGGCCCAGCCGGTCACTCCCCCTACGTGAGGCACGACCTCGGCCGCCTGGACCGTCCGCTGCTCGGGCCGATCGACGTCCACGCCCGCCGGGACGAACAGCCCGTGGCTCGTCCGTACCCAGTGGGGACCTCGGGCCTCGCGCGGCGTCGGACCGGCCAGACCCGTCGGGTCGACCGGGACCGGCGCGACCAGGTCCGGCCGGTTCGGATGGAACGGCGGCAGATGGACCGGTCTGCGTGGACGCACACCAGCACTGTGCCGAGTTCCCCAGCGCGACGTGGTCCGTCATCCACAGGGCCGCTGGCGTCGTCCGTGACCACATCGTCGCCTCAACCCGTCCCAGACGACGATGTCGTCACGGACGGCGCGAGAGCCACCTCAGCCGAAGCGGCCCGAGATGTAGGCCTCCGTCGACTCCTCGTCCGGGTTGCTGAACATCTTCTTGGTCGGGTTGAACTCCACCAGGCGACCCGGCTGCCCGGTGGCCTTGAGGTTGAAGAACCCGGTCTCGTCGGAGACCCGCGCGGCCTGCTGCATGTTGTGGGTGACGATCACGATCGTGTACTCGGACTTCAGCTGGTCGATGAGATCCTCGATGGCCGACGTCGAGATCGGGTCGAGCGCCGAGCACGGCTCGTCCATCAGCAGCACCTCGGGCTCGACCGCGATGGCGCGGGCGATGCAGAGCCGCTGCTGCTGCCCGCCGGACAGGCCCTGGCCGGGCTTGCCGAGCCGGTCCTTGACCTCCTTCCAGAGGTTGGCGCTCGTCAGCGACCGCTCCACGATCCCGTCCGCGTCGGACTTCGACAGCTTGCGCGAGTTGAGCCGGGAGCCGGCGAGCACGTTGTCGTAGATCGACATCGTGGGGAACGGGTTCGGGCGCTGGAAGACCATGCCGATCGAGCGGCGTACGGCGACCGGGTCGACGTCGGGCCCGTAGAGGCTCTGCCCGTCGACCATGACCTTGCCCTCCACGCGGGCGCCGGGGATCACCTCGTGCATGCGGTTCAGCGACCGCAGCATGGTGGACTTCCCGCAGCCGGACGGGCCGATGAACGCGGTCACCGACTTCGCCTTGATGGTCATCGAGACGCCCTCGACGGCGAGGAAGTCGCCGTAGTAGATGTTCAGGTCCGAGACGTCGATGCTCTTGGCCATGCGCTTTGCCTCTCAGGCTTTCAGGTCAGTTCTTCGGAGGGGCGAGGATCTTGCCGATCGCTCGCGCGATCAGGTTCAGCACCATCACGATCGCGATCAGGACCAGCGCGCCACCCCAGGCGCGCTCGTAACCGGCGGGGGTGGACTGGGCGTACTGGGAGTAGATGAACACCGGCAGGGTCGTCATCCGGCCGTCGAACAGGTTGAAGTTCACGCCGTCGGTCGCGCCCGCGACCACCAGCAGCGGGGCGGTCTCGCCGATGACGCGGGAGATCGCCAGCACCACACCGGTGATGACGCCACCGATGGACGTCGGCACGACGACCTTCAGGATGGTGCGCCACTTCGGCACGCCGAGCGCGTACGCCGCCTCGCGCAGGTCCATGGGGACCAGCCGGAACATCTCCTCCGACGAGCGCACGACGGTGGGGATCATCAGCAGGGACAGGGCGATCGAGCCGCCGAGCCCCATCCGGTAGGCCGGCCCGAAGATGAGCACGACGAGCGCGAGCGCGAACAGTCCGGCCACGATCGAGGGGATGCCGGTCATCACGTCCACCAGGAAGGTGATCCAGCGGGAGAGGCGCGACCTGCCGCCGTACTCCACCAGGTAGATCGCGGCGAGCACGCCGATCGGCACGGAGATCACGGTAGCGGCGAGCGTGACGAGCAGGGTCCCGATGAGCGCGTGGTAGACGCCGCCCTGCTCGTCGCCGATGACGCCGCGCATCGAGTAGGTCAGGAAGTCGGCGTTGATGGCCTGCGCACCCTGGTTGACGACCACGTAGATCAGCCAGAGGAGTGGCAGCACCGCCACCCCGAACGCCGTCCAGATCAGTCCGGTCATCAGCCGGTCGGTGGCCGCCCGGCGGTTCTCGACCACCAGCGACCAGACCGGCAGGCCGACCAGGAAGAGCACGACCGCCAGCACCACCCACGCGACCAGGCTCCAGCCGAGCAGCATGGCCGGCAGTCC
The DNA here is from genome assembly GCA_963782035.1 of uncultured Actinomycetota bacterium. Lineage (GTDB taxonomy): Bacteria > Actinomycetota > Actinomycetes > Propionibacteriales > Nocardioidaceae > Nocardioides. Next base: position 35,944 of record CAWAIW010000020.1, on the reverse strand, counting down.
TGCGGCGGCCAGGGCCATCACACCGACCAGGCCGGGCGCCCACTGCGGCAAACGGGCGTGGGTGAGCGTGACCGTCGTCGTCGTGCTCATGCGCGCGCCTGCTTGCGCTCGTTGCGGCCGACGATCCAGCGCGCCGCGAAGTTGATGAGGAAGGTGACCGCGAAGAGCACGAGTCCGGTCGCGATGAGCAGCGACTGACGGCTCGGCGTCGCCTCCTTGTAGTTCAGGGCGATGTTCGACGCGATGGTCGCCGGCGATGAGGTGCCGATGACGTTCAGGCCGTCCACCGGGCCGATGGCCAGCACCATCGCGACGGCCATCGTCTCGCCGAGCGCGCGGCCGAGGCCGAGCATCACGCCCGAGACCATGCCGGAGCGGGCGTAGGGGAAGACGGCGTACCGGATCATCTCCCAGCGCGTCGCGCCGAGGGCCAGCGCGGCCTCCTCGTGCAGGCGAGGCGTCTGGGCGAAGACCTCACGCGAGATCGCGGTGACGATCGGCAGGATCATGATGGCCAGCACGATGCCGGCGGTGAGGAGCGAGCGTCCGTTGGGGGACGGCGGCTCCCCGAAGATCGGCAGGAACCCGGCGTGGTCGCTGAGCCAGACGTGCGCCGGCTGCAGGAAGTGGGCGAGGTACCGGCCGCCCCAGAGGCCGAAGACCACCGACGGTACGGCGGCGAGCAGGTCGATCACGTAGGCCACCGGCGTGGCGATCCGGCGCGGCGCGTAGTGGCTGATGAACAAGGCGATGCCGATGGCGAACGGCACGGCCACGACCAGGGCGATCAGGGCCGCGAGGATGGTGCTGAGGACCAGCGGGGCGATGTAGCCGAGGAAGTCCGTCGCCGGCTGGTAGGTCGCCTCGGCGGCGGTGAGCCCGCTCCACCCCTCGACGAAGAGGAAGATGAAGACCGCGGCCAGCGCCACCATGATGCCGACACCGGCGCCGCGGGCGAGACCGGCGAAGATGCGGTCGCCCCGCCGGGAGGCGGGCTTCTGGTCCCGCTCCGCCTCGGGCGGCGTGAGGGTGGCGGTCACGTGATGCCTTCCACTCTGCTGAGCTCCTCGGGTGCAGCGGTGCGGCGGCCCGATCGTCCGGACCGCCGCACCACGTGGTCGCTGCGGGTCAGGACGCCGCGATCTTGTCGACGAGTCCCGCGGCCTCTTCCTGCATCGAGGCCTCCAGCGGCGCGGACCCGGCCTCGTCCGCGGCGGCCTGCTGGCCGTCGGAGGAGAGCACGTAGGACAGGAAGCCCTTGACCGCGTCGGCCTCGCCGGCGTCGTCGTAGTGCTGGCAGGCCAGGAGGTACGACGTCAGGAGCAGCGGGTAGTCACCGCTGTCGGTGAGCGTCCGGTCGATGTCGATCGCCATGTCGGTGGCGGCCCGGCCGTCCACGCGCGGCGACTTGGCGACGACGGCGGCCGCACCCTCGGCGGTCGGCGGGTTGAACTCGCTGCCGACACCGATGGACACGACGCCCAGGTCACCCACGGCGCTCTCGTCGGCGTACCCGATCGCACCCTCGGTGTCGGTGACACCGCCGATGACGCCCGAGGTGCCCTCGAGGCCCTGGCCGCCCTTGAGGTCGGCGGGCCAGGTGTCGTCGGGGTCAGCGGCCCAGGCGCCGTTGCTCGTCTTCGACAGGTAGTCGGTGAAGTTCGCCGTCGTCCCCGAGTCGTCGGAGCGGTGGATGATCGCGATCGCGGTGTCCGGCAGGTCGACGTCGGCGTTGTCGGCGGCGATCGCGTCGTCGTTCCACTTCGTGATGGTGCCGTTGAAGATGTTGGCGATCGTCTCCGGCGACAGGTTCAGCGAGGTGATGTCCGCGCCGAGGTTGAAGGCGACCGCGATGGGGCTGACGTACGCCGGCACCTCGATCGGGTCCTCACCGTTGCAGCGCTCCTTGGCGGCGCTGAGCTCGCCCTCGTCGTCGTTGATGTAGGAGTCGGTGCCGGCGAAGGAGTACGCGCCGCTGTTGAAGTTCTCGCGGCCGGTACCCGAGCCGACCTCCTCGTAGTTGACCGTGTTGCCCGAGTCGCTCTGGTAGGCGTCGCGCCAGACACCCTCGGCCTTGGCCTGAGAGGTCGCGCCGCCGCCGTTGAGCGTGACGGCGTCGCCGCCGCCGTCGCCGGCGGCGTCGGACTCGTTGCCCGCGCCGCAGGCGGTGACCGAGAGGGCCAGCGCGAGGGCGGCAACGGCCGGGACCAGGCTGCGGCGGAAAGACGTGCTCTTCACTTCGTGTCTCCTGTGTTCGTGTCGTCGTCCGGCGGGCCGCCGGACACGGCTCTTACGCCACGAACGTAGGCAGCACAGGTGTCCGGATCCGTGGGCGATGGTGAACGCAGGGTGAACGCGGACTTGCGGTTGGACGAAGGGTTCCGGGGGCGTCGCCCGAGAGCCGATCAGTACCTCTCGACGGCGAGGACGCGGGCCTTCCGGTGGTGCACGACGAGCAGCTCCCCGGGCGCGAGCTTGTCGGCCTCGACCCCGAGGGCGTCGAGCACCGAAGGCAGCACCGGACGGTGGGTACAGAGCAGGGCGCTCTCCTTGCCGTCGAGCAGCTCGTCGACGATCTCGACGACCGACTCGGCGGTCGCGTCCTCCTCGCTGAGGCCGTCGGTCTCCTGGACCTGCCAGCCGCTGGACGCGGCGTACGGCGCCACGGTCTGCACGCAGCGGAGGCTGCTGGAGGTGACCACGCGGGTCGGGGCGTAGGCCGCCAGCAACGGCGTGAGCCGCTCGACCTGCTGCTTGCCCGTGCTCAGCAGTGGACGCAGCCGGTCGTCCTTGCGCCACGCCTTGCGGGCGCGGGCCCGGCCGTGGCGGAGCACGACGAGCGGGCGCGTGCGGTGCTCGGTGTCCAGCGCCTCGGCGAGGGTGCGCCTGTCGAAGGTGTAGGTGAGCCGCTTGGCCGCCTTGTCGAGCGGCACCCAGGCGACCTCGTCGATCTCGTCGTTCACCTGGTACCCGCCGACGTCCGGGTCGCCCACCACGCGGCCGTGCCAGTAGGAGACCGACTTCATGCGGTTGCCGTTCGCGTAGCGCTGCGGGCTCAACGGCACACCGAGCCGGACCCGGACGCCGGTCTCCTCGCCGACCTCACGAACGGCCGCGACCGGCAACAGCTCGCCACGGTCGAGCTTGCCCTTCGGGAAGGACCAGTCGTCGTAGCGGGGCCGGTGCACGAGCAGGACCGCATCCCGGTGCAGCACCACGGCTCCGGCGGCCAGCACGTCCCCGTTCGTCGGGGCAGACGGCGACATGCTGGTTAGTCTCACACCACTCGGTGCGGGCGAGGAGGGGTGGTGCGCAGGTCGGTCATCGCGGTGGTGGTGGCGCTGCTGCTCGTCGCGGCCGGGGGCGGGTACGTCTGGTGGAGGCACTCCGACGAGACCGCGTTCACCCGCGCGGTCGCGGCCGCACCGGCCGGGACCGAGCGCATCTCGTGGACCGACTGGGACGCCGTACGCCGAACCCTCGGGTCCGACGTGGACGGGCGGTCCGGCGTCGGCGAGGTACGCGACTTCCTCGACGACGGGTTCTCCGCGGACCTGACCTCGACCTCGGCGCTCGTGCAGTCGGCCGAGGTGCTCCAGCAGTCGTTCGGCTTCTCCCCGGCGTCGGCCGACTGGGAGCTGTTCAGCCAGTCGAAGGAGGGCGCCGCAGTGACGCTGCGGATGCCCGACGACACCGACTTCGGCGACCTCGGCGACCGGCTGGAGGAGCTCGGCTTCCCCCGGCCCGCGGACGACGACGGGGTCTGGGCCGGCGGACCCGACCTGCTGTCGCGCATCTCGCCCGACCTCACCCCGGAGCTCGGGTACGTCGCGCTGCTCGCCCACGACCACCTCGTCGTGACCTCCGACCAGGCGGCGTACCTGCGGACCGCGGTCGACGCGGTCCGCGACGACGGCCCGCGCGTCTCCGGCCTGGACGCCGTCACCCACGCAGTGGGCTCGCCTCTGGCGGCGGCGGTCTACTCCGGCGACTACGCCTGCGGCGCCCTCGCCATGGCCCAGGCCGACGCGAACGACCAGGCCCAGGCGGCCGAGCTGGTGAAGGCCGCCGGCACGGTCGACCCGTACCTGGCCTTCGCGATGGCCCGGGAGGAGGGCAGCGCGGTCCGCGTCGCGATGGAGTTCGAGAACGGCGACCAGGCCCGCGCGAACGCCGACAGCCGGGCCGCCCTCGCCTCCGGCCCCGCCGTCGGACAGGGCGGCGACTTCGGCGACCGCTTCACCCTGGCCTCGTCGCGCGCCGACGGGTCCGTCGTGAGGCTCGACCTGGTCGCGGAGCCGCGCGCCGCCGTCCTCGGCGACCTCTCCACCGGCCCGGTGCTGTTCGCGACCTGCTGAGCGCACCGCTGGTCGAGGAGGTCACGCAGCGACCGTCACGAGACCTCGTGTGCCTCCCGGGTCTCGTGACGGGCCTGACGGGCCTCCTCGACCAGCCGGGGAGAACGACCGCAGACCGAGGCGACGCAGTGCTCACAGGTCATGCCGGCGACGGTGACCTCGGTGGTGACGGTCATCAGGACCTCACCAGGCGGGCGATCGCCTGGGTGGCCTCGGCGACCTTCTCGCGGGCCTCGGCGTCACCCGTGCGGGCGGCGTCGACGACGCAGTGGTTCATGTGGTCCTCGAGCAGGCCGAGGGAGACGGCCTGGAGGGCCTTCGTCATCGCCGAGACCTGGGTGAGGATGTCGATGCAGTACTTGTCCTCGTCGACCATCCGCTGCAGGCCGCGGGCCTGGCCCTCGATGCGCCGCAGGCGCGTCAGGTAGTCGTCCTTGCGAGAGATGTAGCCGTGCTCGTGGGCCATGTCGCCATGGTACCCCCCGAGGGTATGGACGCCGAAACGCTCAGACGCCGGGGCGCGCGACACCCAGGATCGCGTCGATCTCCTGGAGGGACAGGTGCTCGTCGGTCTCGCTCGCGGCGATGATGAGGTTCGTCGTGAGCTCCACCTCGCGGAGCAGATCCTGGTCCTCCAGCGTGACGTCGAACTGGTCGTGCACGCCCTCTCCCCTCAGCTTCTGGCACGCGTTGCAGCCAGCCACTCCCCCGAAGCAGCCTTCCCCTCCGAGTAAAACCTAAACCACGGGCCGGTCCCTGCCCGAACTTTCCATGAACTGTCACCGACCCGGTATAGACGAGGCGACGACGGGTCACCCCCGGGGCGTCGACGCGGGTAGACGGCACGAGGCCCCGCCCTCTCGGGCGAGGCCTCGCAACGAAGTCGGTGGTGCCGACCGCGCCTGACGAGATGTCAGAGCGGGCGGACGTTCTCCGCTTGGGGGCCCTTCGGACCCTGGGTGACATCGAACTCGACCTTCTGGTTCTCGTCGAGTGACTTGTAGCCGTTCGTCTGAATGGCCGAGTAGTGCACGAAGACGTCGTCGCCGCCGTCCTCCTGCGCGATGAAGCCGAAACCCTTCTCGGCGTTGAACCACTTCACGGTGCCCTGAGCCATTGCGCTCGTTACTCCTTTTTCGGGGCGTGAGCCGCCACCTCGGCGACCCGCAACAGGGGCGGTGACACGCCGCCTCGACTTTCGTGAGTGGATCGCACGCTGGGTCGAAACGCCGTCGGATCACAAACTCCGCGGGCGTCTGACCTGCTGGAACTTGCACCTGATGCGTGGAGAACACTACCAACGCGCGAGGCGTTGACAACCGGCAGTCCCACGCCCATCGGGGTGTATTTCGAGACGGCCTATCCTGAGCGCCTGCCGCACGCGGCACGCGTCGGCATGGGGGCCCCTAGCTCAATTGGCAGAGCTGAGGACTTTTAATCCTTAGGTTGTGGGTTCGAGTCCCACGGGGCCTACCAACGCCTCGGGGAGCCCGTCGGCCGGCCGGCGGGCTGCCCGTCTGGAGGAAACGCTCCAGACCACCTTGGCCATACGGGTGTCAAGACACGCGCGGGCGACTATTTTGCTTTCCGTGAGTGCTGCGAACGACCCGGTGACCGGACGTCGCGTCGTCGACCCCTCGGTCTACTCGGTGGAGTTCAAGACGCGCGCGGGCGGTCGCCGGTTCATGGGGCTGCTCCTGCTCGCCGGCCTGGCGGCCACGGCGTACCTCGGATGGCGGGCCTACGACGAGCAGACCACCACCTCTTACGGGATCGCCGCGACCGTCGCCGCCCTGACGATCGTGTTCTGGGCGGCCTGGGCCAGCACGCCGGTCTCGCACCTGCACGTGCACGGCGGCGTGCTCGAGGCCCAGCGGGCCGGCCAGACCGAGCGGTTCGACCTGACCAGCCACTACACGGTCATCCGCGTCCAGGGCACGGCGCGCAGCGGCCGCTGGAAGGTCCTCATCGACCGCCCGCAAAGGGCCCCCTTCGTCATCGACAAGACGATGGTCGACCCCAAGGCCTTCATGCAGGTCCTTCACGCCTACCACCACGGGGTCTGAGCCTCCCGGCGCTCAGCGCCGGTCGAGGTGGGCGCCGCGCTCGCCGGCATCGGTGAGCCGTGACTCCTCCGCGGCCCGCGCCTCGAGCTCGGCACGCCGGCTGACCTCGAGGATCTCCTGCGCCCGGTCGTAGGCACCCGGCGCCGACACCAGGTCGGCGGCGCCACCCTTCAGCCGCCCGAGCGCTGCGCGCGCGAACACCTGCTGCTCGGTCGTGGTCCGCTCCGCCCGGCCGCGGCCGAGGAACGACACGAACCAGTGCAGCAGCGCGGTCAGCTGGTTCTTGAAGCCGGTGATGTAGACGAGGTGCAGGCCGAGCCACGCGAGCCAGGCGAGGAAGCCGGTCAGCCGGAACCGGCCGATGAGGGCGACCGCCTTGAACCGGCTGATGGTCGCCATCGAGCCCTTGTCGAAGTACTTGAACGCGCGTTGGGGCGCCTTGCCCTCGATCCGCCGCTCGATGGCGTGGGCGGCGTACTTGGCCCCCTGGATCGCCACCTGTGCGACGCCGGGGAGGTTGTCGAGGGCGATCATGTCGCCGACCACGAACACCTCGGGGTGCCCGGGGAGGGTGAGGTCGGGGTTCACGCCGATCCGGCCGGCCCGGTCCAGCGGGGCTCCGCTCTGCTCGGCGAGGGTCCGGCCCAGCGAGCTGGCCTGGACGCCGGCGGCCCAGATCTTGGTGACCGCGATGATCCGCTCGGTGCGGCCGTCCTTGTAGGCCACGTCGATGCCGCGCTCGTCGAGGTCGGTGACCATGCCGCCGAGGACGACCTCGACACCGAGCTTCTCCAGGTCCTTCTTGGTGTGCTCGCCGAGCTTCTTGCCGAACGGCGGCAGCACCTGAGGTGCGGCGTCGAGGAGGACCACCCGGGCGTTGCGGGTGTTGATGAAGTTGAAGTCCCGGCGCAGCGTGCGGTTCGCGAGCTCGGCGATCTGCCCGGCCATCTCCACGCCGGTCGGGCCGGCACCCACGACGACGAAGGTCAGCAGGTGGTCGACGTTCTCGCCGCGGCTCGCGCCCAGCTCGGCCAGCTCGAAGGCGCCGAAGATCCGGCCGCGGAGCTCCAGGGCGTCGTCGATGCTCTTCATGCCGGGGGCGTCCTCGGCGAAGTGGTCGTTGCCGAAGTACGACTGCGAGGCCCCGGCGGCCACGATGAGCGAGTCGTACGCCGTGACCGTGTCGTCGCCGAGCACCGTCGAGGTCACGGTCTGCGCCTCGAGGTCGATGCCGGTGACGTCGCCCAACAGCACGGTCACGTTCTTCTGGCGACTGAGGATCTCCCGCGTCGACGGCGCGATCTCGCCCTGGGACAGGATCCCGGTCGCGACCTGGTAGAGCAGCGGCTGGAACAGGTGGTGGCTGGTCTTGGCGATCAGCGTGATGTCGACGTCGGCCCGCCTCAGGGCCTTGGTGCCGAACAGCCCTCCGAAACCCGATCCGATGACCACCACGCGGTGCCTCATGCCTCCATCGTCCTCCTCCGGGCGGCCACGTCCCAGCCGGCGTCCATGTCTGCCTCGCCACGCCCCGGACGGGGAATATCCGGGCCTCCGGGCGACACCCCGGACGGCGGCCGGAGGGGCTTCGCCCGGCGTGGCGCACGGAAATGCGTGCCGAAATGGCCGATCGGCCGATAGAAAGCGAGGTGGCGGACGTGTTTCATTCGGTTTTCAACCGGGTACGAGAGCCAGAGAATGGCGTCCCCCTCCCTTGCCCTGGAGTCCACACCATGCCCCTGAACCGACCCGCACAGGCGTTGACGCCTGGCCCTCGTGGCGTCTCCGACGCCCGACGGTGGGTCACGCAGGTGTTGACGGAGATCGACCGCCCGGAGCTCGTCGAGGCGGCGGCGATCAGCGTCTCGGAGGTCATCACCAACGCGCTGCTGCACGCCCAGCAGCCGGTCAGCGTCCGGCTGCGCGGTACGCGTGAGCACCCGCGGGTCGAGGTGCGCGACGGATCCCGCGAGCCGCCGGCCCTGCCCGACCTCGAGTCCGACCCCACCGACGACCTGCTGCTGACCTTCGGCCGCGGCCTGTCGATCGTGGCGCGGGTCTCCAGCGCGTGGGGCGCCGAGATCGACGAGGACGGCAAGACCGTGTGGTTCGTGCCGCAGCTCGAGCTGGCCGAGGGCCCCGGCGTGCAGGGCACGATCATCGAGTTCACGTCCTTCCAGCGCGAGGACCCACCCGAGGTCGTCGACCCCGTCGGGGTCACGCTCACCGGCCTGCCGCTGACCGAGATGAAGACCAACCGGATGCACCTGCGCGAGCTGCGCCGCGAGCTGCGGCTGCTGGCCCTCGGCCACGAGTCCACCTATCCCCTGGCCGCGTCCCTCTCGCGGTTCTTCACCGATCTCGACCACACGTTCTGGCGCGGGCTGCGCGACGAGAAGCTGGCCTCGGCCCTGCTCGACGGCGACGCCGTCATCGACCTGACGATCACGGTGCCACGCACCAGCGGCGAGGAGTTCCAGCGGTTCCTCGAGCTGCTGGAGCTGGCCGACGCGTTCTGTCGCCAGGAGCGACTGCTGACCCTCGAGCGGACCCCGGAGCAGATCGCCTTCCAGTCGTGGATGTTCGGGGAGTTCGTGCGGCAGACGCGAGGAGCCGTCCCCTTGCGGTGGCAACCGCCCGGCCCGGCTGAGCGTCGACACCAGAGCGTGTCGTGAGCCGGGCGGCCCCCGGAGCCGCCGCGTTCCTCGCCGTCGCCCTGGGGGGCGCCGCCGGTGGCACCCTGCGCTGGTGGCTGGGCGACCTGGTGCCCGACTGGCGCTCGGGATTCCCGTGGACGACTTCGCCATCAACGTGTCCGGCGCGCTGGCCCTGGCGCTGCTGCCCGCCCTCGCCGCCGTCCGGCGTCGCGCCTGGCTGGCCGCCGGTCTCGGGCCCGGACTGCTGGGCGGCTACACGACGCTCTCGGCGTACGCCGAGCAGGGACGCGCGCTGCTCGGTGACGGGACAGCGTCGGCCCCGCCGCGGCGTACCTGCTCGGCACCCTGGCGGCGTGCCTCGTCGCGGTCACGCTGGCCGGACATCTGGTGTCCCGCGCGATCAGCCGGATTCGACCGAGGAGGGCTCGAGTGACGCCCCGTGCTCGTGGCCCTCGGCGCGGCCGTCGGCGCGACCCTGCGGTTCTGGGTGGCCCATCGCCTCGACGCGCCTGGCACCGTCGGCACTGGGGCACGCTCCTGGTGAACGTGGCCGGCTCGTTCGTGCTCGGCCTGCTCGTCGGGGCGGGCGTCTCCGCGGACGGCCTGGCCCTGCTGGGCACCGGCTTCTGCGGCGGCCTGACGACGTACTCGGCGTTCGCCGTCCAGACCCGCGACCAGGGCCCGAGGAGGGGCGCGCTCTACGCCGCGGCCACCATCGCCCTCGCCCTCGGCGCTTGTGCCCTGGGGTTCGGGCTGGGTCAGGCGTAGCCCAGGTCGTGCAGGCGCTCGTCGTCGATGCCGAAGTGGTGGGCGACCTCGTGCACGACGGTGACCCGGACCTCCTCGGCGAGGTCGTCGAGGTCGTCGCACATGTCGAGGAGCGGGTTGCGGAAGATGAAGATGCGGTCGGGAAGGCCCGTGTGGTTGGCGATCCGGTCGGGCAGCGCCACGCCGTCGTACAGGCCGAGCAGGGTCGGGTCGTCCGCGGGCGGCTCGTCCTCGACGAGCACCACGACGTTCGAGATCAGGGCTGCGAGCTCGTCGGGGATCTCGTCGAGCGCCTCGCCGACCAGCTCCTCGAACTCCTCGCGCCCCAGGTCCACCGGCATGCCGCCATCCTCCCCGACGCCCCGGAGATCGGCCAGGAATGCACGAACGCCCGGACCGAGACGGTCCGGGCGTTGCTGTGTCGTGCGGTGTTGTCTGGGCGACCCCGACGGGACTCGAACCCGCGGCCTCCGCCGTGACAGGGCGGCGCGCTAACCAACTGCGCTACGGGGCCAGTTACTGGTGCTCTGCGCTTCTCTCGAAGCGCTGGGAACTCTAACCCATCGGCGAAGTCGCCTCCCAATCGTGACCACTAGTGTCCTTCGGGTGCGCATCGTCCTCCACGCCGGCCTGCACAAGTCGGGGACGACGTCGATCCAGGGGGCGTGGAAGCAGGCGTACGGACGGCCGTCCGAGGTCTGGTACCCGCCGCCACCACCGGGCCCTCCCGGACACCACCGGCTGACCCGGCCGCTGCTTCGCGCGTTCGTCGACGGGCTGGCCCCGGACCTCGCGGGCGCGGCGGTCGCGTACGCCGCGCGCGACCGCGCAGGGCGCCGGACGCTGGCCGACGTCGTGGCCGAGGCGCGGGCCGCCGGCACCCGGACGCTGCTGCTCTCGAGCGAGCTGCTCGACCGCGCGCGGCCCGAGGACACCGCCGCACTCGCCGAGGCGCTCGGTGACCACGACGTGACCCTGGTGCTCACCGCGACGCGGCCCGTGCACCGGTGGTGCTCGGGGTGGCAGACGCTGGTCAAGCACGGGCTGGCGGAGTACCCCGCCGACGCCGCCGGTCACGTGCTGGACTTCGCGGCCCTGCACCCGGGCCGGCTGCGCGAGCTGACCGAGATCCTCCCGGCCGCGCGGGCCGTGGTGCGCCTGGTCCGGCTCTCGCCGCCCGAGCCCGCCCTCGCCGCCGACCTGGCCGCGGCGCTCGGTCTGCCACCGGGGGCGACGGCCACGGCGACCGAGGTCCTGAACACCTCGCTGGGCGCGGACACCGAGGTCGTCGTGCGCATGAACCGCGCCGACCTGGCCCTCGGCGCCGATCGGGCCGGACTGGCGCTGCTGGACCGGCTCCGGGGCGACGGCTTCGCCTATCGGGACGTCCCCGAGATGGCCGAGCGGTACGTCGTGCCGGGCACCGTGCTCGAAGCGGCGCGCGAGGAGCAGGCCTGGCTGAGCGCGCTGCCCGACGACGGACCGGTCGAGCTCCTCGACCCCCACGGCGTCCTCGACGCATGGACCGACCCGGCGGTCTCCGGCTGGTACGACACGATCAGCCGGCGCGAGGCGGTCGTCCCGGACCTGGACGGCGCCGAGGACGACCGGACTCTGCTGTGGCGTGCGCGCCAGCAGCGGGCGGCGTACCGGAAGCTGGCCCAACGATCGGCGGAGCGACGCGTGGGCGACCCGGGCGCCGATGGTTGAATCGGGCCCCATGACCGACGGGCACATCCTCATCGGCGGCACCGGCCGCGCGGGGACCACGCTGCTCGTCCAGTGGTTCACCGCGATGGGCTTCGACACCGGGTTCAGCCTCGAGGAGGCCCAGGGCGGCGGGGACCCGATCTCGCACGGCGGCCTCGAGCACGCGCTGTCCCGGACCCTGGCCGTCGGGAGGCCGCTCCCCCACGTGGCGAAGTCGCCGTGGTTGGGGCCGCAGCTGGCCGAGTACGTGCGGGACGGCCGGCTGCCGGTCGAGGCCGCGATCGTGCCGCTGCGGGACCTCCACGACGCGGCCGAGAGCCGCCGCCAGGTCTCCAGTCGGGCCGAGGAGGCCGGCCTCGACCCGCACAAGCACCCCGGCGGCATCCTGGGCGCCGGCCGCATCGGCGACGAGGCCCGCAAGAAGCAGGAACGCCAGCTGGCGCGGCGCTTCTACGAGCTCGTGCACACGCTGGTCGCCCTCGAGGTGCCGATCTACTTCCTGCGCTTCCCGGAGTTCGCCCGCGGCGACCAGGACCTGTACGCCGCCCTCGAGCCGCTGCTGGTCCGGCACGGCGTCGGCGAGGGCGACGCACGCGCGGCCCTGGCGCGCGTCGTACGGCCAGAGCTGATCCACGACTTCGACGGCGGATCGAACGGCTGATCGGCACCCCCAACGGGATTCGAACCCGTGCTACCGCCGTGAAAGGGCGGGGTCCTGGGCCGCTAGACGATGGGGGCCTGGAACGCGGAAAAGCATAGGGGACCAGGCCGATGGCTCGGTTTTCGTGGGTCCCCGAGGGTTCGGTATGGTTCTGCTCGCTGGAGGACCGACCACGTCGGCTCCCCCTCGGCCAGGTAGCTCAGTTGGTACGAGCGTCCGACTGAAAATCGGAAGGTCGGCGGTTCGACCCCGCCCCTGGCCACCACCGGAACCGCAGGTCACACACGTGCCGACCTGCGGTCTGTCGATGGCTCAGCGTCGTGTGGGCGCGGTCTGCCCCGCAGCTCCCCCTCGCCGGACGGACGGACGCCGGTCGTCGGTGATGACCCGTGCCTACAAGTCAGCCCTTGACCCGGACGGTGGCAGAGACGGTGTCGCTCTTGGCCTGCTTGTGGGTCGAGCTCAGCTGCAGCTGGAGGGTCCGGCGGACGCCGGCGTGCGACGCCTTGGTCCTCCTGACCTTGATGACCAGGGTGACTGACTCTGTCGACGTGAGCGCTCCGGTGCGGTAGGCGCCGGACACGACCTCCTTGGTGACGTCGTGACCCCCCACCGAGTACGTGACCTTGAACTTGCGGTTGCCGGACGTGCCGAGGATCTCGATCGCATCGGTCGACCAACCGCGGTTGGTCACGCGGACCTCGAAGGTGGCCGCCCGGTGCTTGCCTCGCAACACCTTGGTGACGCGCTGGGCGCCGGCGAAGACACCGACACCCACCCAGCGGGCCTTGGGCAGCCGGATCGCTCCATCGGGCTGGTAGTTGGCCGTGGGCTCAGGACCGGAACCCGGGCCGCCTCCCGGGCCGCCTCCCGGGCCGGGTCCGGGGCCGTCCCCGGGGCCTCCCCCGGTGCCGATCGTGAGGACCTGGGTCGCGGTACCCCTGTTCCCGGCGGCGTCGGTGACCTCGGCCACGAGCTGGTGAGCTCCTTCGGGCAAGGTGGTGGCGCTGACTCCCCAGGTGCCGCCGGTGAGAACGCTGGCGGTCAAGGTCTGGCCGCCGATCCTGACGAGCACCGACGTGCCGGCCTTCTCGGCGGTCGTCCCATAGACCCAAGGCGAGGTGTCGACGGTCGAGCGGGCGGCGCCTCCGTCCACGCCGAGAACCGGCACTGTCACGTCGACCGTGACGATCTGGACTGCCCTTCCGCTGTTGTGCGCGGCATCACCGACCGTTGCCGTCACGAGGTGTGAGGTCTCGGTCAGGGCCGCGGCCTCCACGCTCCAGGCACCGCTGGAACCTGCCGTGGTGATCAGGGTCTGACCACTCAGGGTGACGGTCACGCTGGCGCCACCGGGCTCGTCGGTCGTGCCTGAGATCACCGGCGTGGTGTCGTTGGTGGCAATGGACTCGCCTCCGTGGATGGACACGGTGGGCGGTGTGGTGTCCACGGTGAGCAGCTGCGTCGCGGAGCCGGTGTTCTGGGAGGGGTCGGTGACGCTCGCCGTCACGGTGTGGGTTCCGGGTAGCAGTGCAGCCGCTCCGACGGCCCAGACACCACCTGCACCGACGGTCGAGGTCAACGTCTGCCCGCCCACGGTGACCCTGACGGGCCTGCCGGCCGGTTCGTCCGTGGTGCCCGTGATCGACGGTGTGGTGTCGTTCACCGAGCGGGCCGGGCCGTCGTCGAAGCTCACCACGGGTGCCGTCAGGTCGTCGATCGGCTTGGTGACGGGACTGTTCGCCAGCGCCACCGTGATGGGGGTCAGGACGCGGCCCTTGATGGAGGCACCCTCGCCCAGGGCGACCGCGCCAGTGGCCAGGAACGTGCCGACGTACTTGGCGCCGGCGCCGAGCGAGACCGCACCATCCACCTGCCAGTAGACGTTGTGGGCGAGAGCGCCGTCGGTGAGCACGACCTTGGTGATCGCCGCACCGCTGAAGGCGGCCCCGATCTGGAACAGGAACACCGCGCCCGGGTCGCCATCGGCGTCGAGGGTGATCGTGCCCGTGTTGGTGAAGGCTGCTGCCGTGCTGTGCACACCGGGATGGAACGTCGCGCCGATCTGGTCGCCGGCGAAGGGGATACCGCCGGTCTGCGCGACGGCAGCCGCGTAGGCGTCAGCACGGTCGGACTGAGCGACCTCCGCCGCGGCGTCCTTGTCGTGCTTCACGCCCGTCACGACGCCTGGCGGGAAGCCGGCGATCGCACCACTCGGGCTGAGGCCCAGGTCGAGCGCGAGGACCGTCGCCGACCCGGTGTTGGACACACCGGTGCCTGCGAGCACCGAGTACCCGGCGGCGGTCCCCAGGTCCACCGAGGTAGCCGCCGCGACGGAAGCCGCCGGCAGCGCGACGACAGCGACGGAGGCCGAGGCGGGCACGGTGAGGACCTGAGTGGCGACCAGCACCGAGGATGCTCCGATGGCCACCCGAACCGCCCCGTTCAGTGAGATGAGTCGACGAAAGGGCGGGGGGGTTCGGCTCATGGGTAAGGCCTTCAGTTGTGGCACCTCGATCAGCCACCCGAGGTTCGGGCGAGCAGGTCTCGACGGTTGCCTTGCGATGAGACAGTACGCAGAGAACGCGATTTCCGTGGCAGAAACGACGCCCCTGCCTAAAACCCGGTCCCGCACGGTCCATTTCGAGCGATTTCACGGGATTTCTCCCCTGGCGGCACTGCGGCGGCGGTTTTCTTGTCGCATTTCCCCTGCATTCCTCGACCCTTTCGAAGCCTGCTCGCGCGTGGTTCACTCGACGAGTGGGGATCGACGAGGCGGACGCGCGCAAGGCGGCGCTCGAAGCCCGCCTGGCCGACGCACACGAGGTCCTGGAGGCCGCCGACGAGAGGGACGACCTCGCCGACGCGCGTGACGTGGCAGCCCGCAAACGCAGCAGTGACCGCGATCTCGCGGATTTCCGGAAAACGGGAGGCGCCGCCGAGTACGCCGATGACCGTCCTGAACGTGGTGAGGCAGCCGTGGGGCGCGAGCATGCCAAGGACGACCGTCACGCGGCCCAGGAAGACCGGATCACCCTGACCAAGGACCTGGCGGAGTCCGTTGCCGAGGACCAGGCCGATTGAGCGTGCTTTTCGTCGAATTCGCGCTCATCTCGGCGTATCGGTGGCCGGGGCGAAAAACCTTTCGAGATCTCAAGACGGCCCCACGGAATCCGAAGTCGCGAACCCGTAACGCGGCGCCGGGGAACTGCGTTGAACACCCAGGTAAAGGTGCGCATTCACGGAAGGGTCACCATGGCGGGGACGTTCGAGATCTACCAACGCAGGCAGGGCGAGTTCGGGTTCCGATTGAAGTCGCGAACAGGTGACGTCGTCGCGATCGGCCCCTCGTTCCAGACGAGGAGAGCCGCCAAGCGCGGCATTGCGGCGGTCCTCGTCGCTGCCGCGGGATCAACGATCGATCCCGAGACCACGCCCGCGCTGACGGCGAGCTGCCCGCCACTCTAGGGCGAGCGTGACCGCGCGATCACCCGAGGCGGGCCCGCCTGCAGGCAGCATCGTTCAGGGCCACCACCTTCGTCAGCGCCGGTAGCTGCCGTCCGGCAGCAGGTCCGGGCACGTACCGCCGGGCGTCGTGGCCAGCTCGAAGTGCCAGGCCTCGTTGGCGAAGACCTGGCACAACCCGTACGCCGCCCCGTGCCGGACCAGCCAGACGTCGGCCTCGCTCGGCCCGATGTCGACGGCGTCCCCGGTCACGTGGGCTGACGAGTCGGGTGGGGCCACCCAGCGGCTGGCCTCGCTCTCGCTCCCGTACTCGGCCACCGCCCGGGCGAAGAGCCGTTGCTGGTGCGGTCGGCTGCGCCAGCCGCTCGTGATGGACATCGTCACCCCGTCGGCGCGGGCGTCGCGCATGGCCGCCTTGACCGCCGCGAGCAGGTCCGGGGCGAGACGGTCGACGGACGGGTCATCGGCCCGCGGCGGGCGTCCGGGAATGTCCGGGCTGCCGTCGGCGAGATGGCGGCCGGCCGAGCGAGCCGGCGCGAGCCGGTCCGGTTCTGAGGAGCCGCAGCCGGACAGCAGGAGCGAGGCGACGAGCAGAAGGGCACCGAGGCGAGAGGTCACGTGGACCACGCTGGCGCCGACGAGGCGACCCGGACGTCCGCCCCAGGTGCCGATCCGCGGCACCTGAGGACCGTCCGCCTCCATCTCGAGTGAACTGGTGTAACGCCCGGCGACTCACACCCGCTGTAGGGGTGACGCGCCCGATCGGGAGGCGCGCACCGAGCAGGAGGTCCTGATGAGAACACGCTTCACGAGAGCGGCGACGGGCGTGGCGCTCCTCGCCGTGCTCGCCGTACCCGCCCTGACCAGCGCACCCGCCTCGGCGACCGAACGCTCCGGCACCACGCTCTCGATCCGCACGGTGAACGGGGCGGTCGCGCCGGGTGGTTCCACCGCGGTCACCGGTGTGCTGCTGGTCAAGGGGCTCGGCGGCAGCGCCGGCCACCCGGTGACGCTGGAGGCCCGGCCGACCGGCACCGAGGGGTTCGTGCCGGTCGCGGAGACGACGACCGGCGAGCACGGCGGGGTCCGGGTCCAGGTGACGCCGGAGACGACGACGAGGTACCGCTGGCACTACGCCGGTGACGACACCACCCGCCCGTCGGTCAGCGGCATCGCGGCGGTCCGGGTGCGCACGCCCGAGCACCCGCCGACCCGCCTCAACACCACCCTGACCATCCGCGCGGGCCAGCGCGTGGTGGCCCCGGACGGCCAGGCCGTCGTGCGCGGCCGGCTCGCGGTCCGCCGCGTCCCCGTCCAGCACCGCTGGGTGGTCCTGTTGTCCCACACCGACGGCGCCGAGGGCTGGGCGTACGGCGACGTGGCGCGCACCGGCCCGGACGGCCGGGTCGCCTTCCCGGTCGGGCCGGACCAGCGGACGGCGTACCGCCTGGTCTTCCTCGGTACGCCGCTGCTGCAACCGGTCCGTAGCGCCATCGTCCACCTGGCGGTTCGTCCGGCCGTGACCATCGCCGCGGACCCGGCGGTCGTCGACCCCGGCGGCACGACGACGATCAGCGGCACGGTCGGCACGACCGCCGGGCCGGTCGCGGGCGCCACCGTCGAGCTGCTCGCCCGACGGGTCGGGTCGCGCCAGCCGCTTGCGGTCGTCGGCACCGGGACCACCGCCGAGGACGGCACCGTCGCCATCACTGCGTCCCCGCTGCGCTCGCAGTTCTACCGGCTGCGCGTGCTGCGCTCGGAGGGTGTCCCGCGTGCCATCAGCGAGCGGGTCCGGGTGGACGTGCGGTTCGCGACCTCGCTGTCGATCCGCGGCCGGGCCACGTCGACGGCGTACGCCGTCAGCGGCGTGCTCCGCGGCCACCGCGAGACCCTGCGAGGCCGTGACGTCGCGCTGCTGGCCCTGGCGCCGGGAGCCACGGAGTGGACCCAGGTCGACACCGCGCTCACGGGGGTGCGCGGCCGGGTCAGGTTCGAGCAGCCGCTCGCGGCCGGCACGGCGTACCAGCTGTCGTTCGCCGGTGGTCCTCTGCTCGCGCCCACGACCAGCGGCACGGTCACCCAGTAGGGACCGACCCTGACGAGCGAGCCGAGCGAGCCGGCCTTCGAGGACCCCGTCCGGGCGGACGGGGTCCTCGAGGCTGCTCTCGCACGGGCGCGGGATGGCGACGAGGCGGGGTTCGCGACGCTGTGGCGGGCGCTGCACCCGCCGCTGCTGAGGTACCTCGCCGTCCGCGGGAGGTCATGGGGGCAGAACCCCGAGGACATCGCGGGCGAGACGTGGCTGCAGGTGGTGCGCGACCTCGACGGCTTCACCGGCGGGCTCCAGGAGTTCCGCGGCTGGCTCTTCACGATCGCCCGGCACCGGGCGGTCGACGCCGTCCGGTCCGCGGCCGCGCGGCCGGCCGTCCCGGTGGCCGACCCGGCCTCCGCGGGCGCGCACCCGGTCACCCCGAGCGCGGAGCAGCACGTGGTCGAGCAGGACGCCACGGCCCGCGCCCTCGACCTGGTCCGGACGCTGCCGCCGGCCCAGGCCGAGATGGTGATGCTCCGCGTCGTCGCGGGGCTCGACGTGCAGCAGGTCGCCGACCTGGTCGGCAAGAACCCGGGCACCGTCCGGGTTGCTGTGCACCGTGCGCTGCGGTCGCTGTCCCGCGACCCGCGTGTCCGATCCGTACGAGGTGGTGAGTGATGAGCGACGACCCGACGGATGGCTGGACCAGTGGGACGGGGACGAGCTCGTCCGCGCCCTCCGCGCCCCCGGAACGCCCCGCGAGCTGGCCGGTGAAGAGCGGTACGTCGCGGCCTTCCGTGACACCAGGACCGCCCGTACCTCCCGCAGCAACGTCAGCCCGTTGCGGCGCGGGGTGCGGCGGCTGGGCACGGGAGGTACGGCGATCGTCATCGCGGTCGGCCTGTCCGGCGGCGTCGCCGCCGCGGCGTACACCAACCACCTCCCCGACCCCGTCCAGCGCGTGGTCCACGAGGCGCTCGGCGCCCCCGCGCCCGAGGTCGACCGGACCCCGGACGCGGCACCGCATCGTCCCCGGCACACGCCCCCGGCGAGCCAGAGCCCGACCACGGCCCCTGCCTCGCCGTCGACCTCACCGGCCACACCGACGCCGACGCCGACCGAGGCGCCCACGGAGGAACCGACGCGAGCGCCGACGTCCGCGCCCACCGGGGCGCCGACCGGCGAGCCCCCGACACCTTCGGCCACCCCCACCGCGGAACCCACCGAGGAACCGACCCCGACCGCCACGCCCACGCCCCCGCCGCCCGTCCCGGCCACGGTGACCATGGCGGGTACGTCGCACCGAGCGGCCCCCGGCGAGGCCGTGACCCTCAGCGGCACGGTGACCGCCGCCGACGGGACGCCCGTGCCGGGTCAGCCCGTCCACCTCCAGGTGCGCGGTCCGGGGCGGTGGCGGACCGTCGCCGACGCGACCGCCGACGCCTCGGGGGCCGTCTCGTTCAGCACGCCGCCGGCGGAGGCCACCGCGAGGTACCGGATCCTCGGCGCACCGCGCGTGCGCAGCGAGGTCTGGCGGGTCGTCCTCGTGCCGACCCTGTCGGCGACGGCATCCGGCGACGAGATCTCGGCGACGGCGGCCGGTGGCCGTCCCGGCGACGTGGTGCGCCTGTTCCGCCAGGGCCCGCACCGCCTGCTCGCCGCGGGCCGGGACCGGCTCGACCAGGACGGGCACGTCACGTTCGTGGTCGACGCGCGCAGCACGACGACGACGTACGCCGTCCGGCTGCTCGCCACCACGGCCCACGCCCGGGCGGCCACCCGGCTCACGGTCGCACCGGTCACACCCGCGAGCGTCTCGATCACGGCGCCGGCCCACGAGGTCGCTCCCGGCGGGTCGCTGAGCATCAGCGGCGTCGTCCGCACCGCCGACGGCGCACCCCTGGCCGCGCGGGACGTCGTGCTCCAGGTCCGCGGCCCGCAACGCTGGCGGGCGGTCGGCACCGCCACCACCGACGCGGACGGCGCCGTCGCGCTGGCGACGCCGGCGCTCGACCAGACCGCGGTCTACCGGCTGCGCACGGGAGGCGTCGCCAGCGACCGGTGGAAGGTCGCTCTCGTGCCGACGCTGCAGGCGGTCGTCACCCCCGGCGACCCGGCCGACATCGCCGTCACGACGACCGGCGGGCGTCCCGGTGACACCGTGTCCCTGCTCCGCCTGGTCGGCGGCAAGCCCGTCGTCGTGATGCGCACGACGCTGGCCGGGGACGGGACCGCGCACTTCCAGGTCACGCCCGGCAAGCGGATCACGCGGTACGTCGTCCGGTTGCTGCCGACCGCCGCGCACGCGGCTGCCAAGACACCGACGACCGTGCCTGCCGGCCGCAGGCCTACGGTCCCCCGCGCCAGTGCTCGATCCGGTGATGGTCGGGGAGGAACCCGTTCCGCACCCCCCACAGGACGGCCTGGGTCCGGCTCGTGACGTCGATCTTGCGGTAGAGGCTCCGCACATAGGACTTGACCGTGTTGGGGCTCAGGTAGGTCAAGGCCGCCACGTCGGCGTTGCTCTTGCCCTGGGTGATGAGCGCCAGGATCTCCGCCTCGCGGTCGGTGAGGCCCTCACGCCGTCCCGGCCAGTCGAGGCTGCTCGTCGTACGCGCCCGGGCCGCCGACGTGCTGACGACGACCTCGCCGTCGTGGACGGCTTCGAGGGCGTCGACCAGCTCTCTCGCGGTCAGGGCCTTCGAGAGGTACCCGCTCACGCCCAGCCGGCGGGCCGCCGAGACGAGCTCCGGATGGAAGTTCCAGGTGAAGATGACCACCCGCTGGGCCCGTGGGTTGTCCACGAGCACCCTGATCTCGTGCTGGTCCGACTCCGGCTGGGCGAAGGAGTCGTAGAGCGCGATGTCGACGTCATCGCGGACCGCCCGTCCGGTGTCGAGCTCGGCCACCACGACCCGGTCGCGGTAGGGGTCGAGCATGTTGGCCACTCCGGCCACCACCACGTCGTAGTCGTCGACGATGGCGATGAGAACGGGTCGCTTGGTGCTCACCGTCGGACAATAACCTACTTAAGGGTGTTCCTCAGCCCCCTGAGGGGTGGTTTTCTATACCCCACGACGTCTCCCAACGGAGGCACAGCGGAGTACGTGAGAGTCGTACCGCGAGGGAAGGCACTTCCATGCTCGGACTCATCATCACCATCCTCATCGTCGGCGCCATCGCCGGCTTCCTGGCGCGGCTCCTCGTGCCCGGACGTCAGGACATGTCCGTCCTGGCCACCATCGTCCTGGGGATCGTGGGCTCCTTCGTCGGTGGCTTCCTGGGCTACCTGCTCTTCGGCAAGGACTCCAGCGACGGGTTCCTGCAGCCCGCGGGCATCATCGGCTCGATCATCGGCGCCGTCATCGCGCTGCTGGTCTGGATGGCGGTCCAGCGTCGGAGCGCCGCCCACGTCTGATCCATCGCTTGCCCCGGACGGCCGTCGGACCCTCACAACGAGGCCCGGCGGCCGTCCTGCTGACCGGCTCAGTGCACGAAGTCGTCCCAGTTCGTCGCCAGGTACTCGAGGAAGGCCGGGCCGGTGTACTCCGCCTCGAGGTGGGCCCGGCTGACGGGGTGGGGGATGCTGACGAACGCCGGGTCGGCCAGCACGCGGCGGGCGAAGTCGTGGTGGATGATCGCGCCGGTCCCGATGGTCACGAAGTCCGCGGCGCGCGCGAGACACCAGTCGACGTCGGCTCCGGAGAGGATCTTGCCGGCGTACCCGAGGCGTACGCCGTGGCGCGGCAGCGCCGCGAAGCGGTCGAGCAGCAGGCCGTCGCCCTCCAGGCCGTGGGGCTGCTTGCGGGCGTCCCAGAGGGACAGGTCCAGGTAGTCCAGGTGCCCGCCGGCCATCACCGTGGCGACCAGGTCGGCGGCCTCGTCGAGGTCGATCCCGAACCGCTCCGGGGAGAGGCGCAGCCCGAGCTGGAAGTCCGGACCGGTGCTCTGCCGGATGCCCTCGAGGATCTCGAGCAGGAAGCGCGACCGCTCGTCCGCGGAGCCGCCGTACCCGTCCTCGCGCCGGTTGTGACGCCCGTCGAGGAACTGGCCGACGAGGTACCCGTGCGCGCCGTGCACCTCGACCCCGTCGAAGCCGGCGCGCTCGGCCCGGGCCGCGGCGGACACGAACGCCTCGACGGCCCCGTGCACCTCGGCCGTGGTGAGCGCCCGGACACCCTTCTTCTCGTCGGCCCATGGAGCGACGGTCCGCACGCCGGACACCGAGGAGTCGGCCCGCAGGCCGCCGTGGTGCAGCTGCACCGCGGAGACCGTGCCTGCCGCTCGTAGGTCGTCGGCCAGCCGGCTGAGTCCGGGGACGTGCCGGTCGTCACCGATGCCGAGCTGGCCGGTCCACGCCTGGCCCTCGGGGGCGACGTACGTCGCGCACGACATCACCAGCCCGAAGCCACCATTGGCCCGGGCCACCAGCCAGCGCCGCTCGTCGTCGCCCAGCGTCCCGTCGGCGTTGCTCTGCTTGTTGGTCAGCGGGGCCACGGCCAGCCGGTTGCTCCACGACGGTCCCCGGAGCAGGTCGAGCGGGGCGTCGGCAGGGGTCATGTCTCGCACGGTAGCCCGGCGCGCTGGGCCCTGCCACACTGAGGCCCGTGCCCGGCCGCTTCGAGATCGTCGCGCGCCGCCGTCCCGTCGCGCTGGTCGCCCCGGGCTTCGTGCAGGTCCGCGAGGACGGGCCGGGAAGCTGGCCGCTGCCGCAACCCGCGCCGTACGCCGCAGCCACGGCCGCCGGGTCGCGCGAGCTCTCCTTCACGACCGGCGACGCCGAGCTGGCCGTCGAGCTCGACGGCGACGCGATCGCGCTGCGGGTGACGACCGGCGGCCTCACGACCCGCCACCGCAGCCGCCGCTTCGGGCGGATGCCGGCCGCCCCCGAGGCGATCGGGCTGACCCTCACGGGCACCCAGCTGACGGCGTTCGCGAAGGAGGCCGGTCGCTGGGTGGCGCGCGCCCGCCACGACCTCGTCGAGCGCCTCGACACGCGCGACGAGCGGCTCACGGCCGGCCTCCACGTGAGCAGCTCCGGCGGCACCGTCGAGGCCGGCGCCTTCGGCCAGCTCGGGCTGCGCGACGTGCGCCTGGTCACCGACGCCGACGGCACGCCGGTCCGCGACGGGACCCGGCTGCTGGTCTCCGCGACGCACGCCGGGCCGGGGTTCTTCGACGCCGCGCACACCGGCGTCTGGGCTCTCGACCCGGACGGCTGGCGGCTCGAGCACCGCGCCGACCTGTTCTTCCGGCGACCGGACCGGCCGGGCGCGTACGGCGACCACGCCACCCACCTCGTCCGGGACGGCGCGCGGTGGCTGGTCGCCACCAGCACCTGGGGCGACTTCGAGAAGGCGCACCGGGACGCCACGGTGAGCGCCACGCTCGCCGAGTCCCACGACGACCTGACGCGTGGCCGGCACGTGCTCGACACCCGCGCCCTCACCCTGCCCACCACCGGGCTTCGTTCGGTCGGCACGTGGGACCCGCACCTGGTGCGCAGCGGCGACGGCGGCTGGCTGGTCGCCTACGTCAGCGCGAGCCGGTTCTTCCGGTTCCACCCGGTGCTGTCGGCCGGCCCGGACCTCGACCGCTTGGAGGTGGTCGCCGCGGACCCGAGCCGCACGTCGACCGAGGGGCCGACGCTGATGCGGCTCGAGGGCGAGTGGCGGCTGCTGGCCAGCGACGGGCGGAAGGGACCTCGGGACAAGCGTGCTGCCTTTCCGGTCTTCGACCTGGGACTGGAGCAGATCGGCGAGCTCGATGCGCCGTACCCCACCAACATCCCGTGGCCGACTCTCGTCGAGACCGATCACGGGGATGGCGCCGGATGGGCGCTGCTGATGTTCGACGGCACCCGCGTGGGCGGCGAGCTCGTGGGGTACGGGTCCCACGGCGACCTGGTGGTCGCTA
Source organism: uncultured Actinomycetota bacterium (assembly GCA_963782035.1). Classification (GTDB taxonomy): domain Bacteria; phylum Actinomycetota; class Actinomycetes; order Propionibacteriales; family Nocardioidaceae; genus Nocardioides. The sequence continues at coordinate 12,311 of CAWAIW010000020.1, read as the reverse complement.
CAGCTTCACGGTGAGCAGCGGCTGCACGGTCTTGCGCGCCTGGTGGATGCGCGACTTGACGGTGCCGAGCGGCAGATCCATGAGCAGCGCGATCTCGCTGTAGTCGAGCTCCTGGATGTCGCGCAGCACCAGCGCCTCGACCAGCAGCGGATGGGTCGCGGCCAGCACCTCGAGGGCGTCCAGCAGGTCGAGCCGGCTGCCGGCGATCACGCTGGTCGTCCGCGGATCGGCGCTCACCGGGAGATCGTCGCTGGGCAGCTCGGCCGAGCGGCGCTTGAGCGTGCGGTAGGTCGACCGGGCGCTGTTGGCGGACACCGCGTGCAGCCAGGTGGTGAACTTCGAGCGCCCCGCGAAGGTGTGGATCCGCGTCGCGACGAGCATCAACGCGTCCTGGCAGGCCTCCTCGGCGTCCTGCGGGTGCAGCAGCATCCGGCCGCAGATCCGCCGCACACGTGGCTGGATGAGTGCCAGCAGGTGGTCGAGGGCGGCCTTGTCTCCGTCAGCGGCTCGCAGCGCGAGCGCGTCGAGGTCCAGATCAAGGTTGGGGCCCGGCTCGTCCACGCGACTCCCCCGAGGGTCGGCCAACCGGGTGGACCCGGTCGGGTGAGGGCACAATACCGAGCGTGTCCCTCCCCGAACGCCTTGGTCGGCTGCACCGCGTCGACCGCCTCGGCGTCGGGGGCTTCTCCTCGGTCTGGTTGTTCCGCGACGACGAGCTGCGCTCCGACGTCGCGGTGAAGGCGCTGGCCGACAACTGGGCGCAGCGCATCGACATCCGCGAGCGGTTCCTCGAGGAGGCCCGGATCCTGCGCGCCGCCGACAGCGACCACGTCGTGCGGGTGTACGACGTGGGTGAGACCGGCGGCGTGGACGGGGGCACGCCGTACTTCGTGATGACCTACGCCGACCGGGGCACGATGGCCGACCTGCTGAACGAGGGGCGGCTGCCGCTCGAGCGCGTCGTCCCTCTCATGATGCAGGCGGGCGACGGGCTGGCGGTCCTGCACGCGAAGGGCGTCGTGCACCGCGACATCAAGCCGCAGAACCTGCTGCTGGCCAGCGACGGACTCGGCCGCGAGCGCGTGATGGTGGCCGACCTCGGCGTGGCCAAGGCGCTCATCCACGCCAGCGGGCTGACCCAGGTGGTCGGCACGCCGGCGTACATGGCGCCCGAGCAGGCCACCGGCGGCGGCATCGACGAGCGCGCCGACGTGCACGGACTCGCCGCCGTCGCCTACCACCTGCTGACCGGACACGTCGCGCGCAGCGGCGGCGTCCGCGACCTGACCGAGGCCAAGCTGCCCCCGCCGCCGTCGACGTTCGTCGAGGTCTCCCCGGAGGTCGACGAGGCGATCCTGCGCGGACTGGAGCCCGACCGCGAGAACCGCTGGCCGGACGTGGCGTCGTTCGTCGAGGCGCTCACGGCCGCCGCACCCGAAGCCGTCCCCGACACGACCGTCGTCGGCCTCCGCCCGCGCTCGCCGGTCCCGCCCCGACGGCGCACGGCCACGGCCCTGCCGGCCGCCCTCCTCGTCGCCCTGTGCGTCGTGGTCGCGCTGGCCATGTTCGGCGCCTCGTACGCCGTCGTGTCGATGCTGCAATAGCGCTCGGTCTAACCTGGGAGCGCACCGCGGACTGCGATCCAGCGAGCGGCGCACGCCACCTCATCCCTCGCCGCCCACCCGCGCGGCCAGCACTGCGAAAGTGGTTCTCATGACCGACGTCTTCGAGCTGGGCGACGAGCACGAGCAGGTCGTCTTCTGCCACGACCCCGCCAGCGGCCTCCGCGCGATCATCGCGCTCCACAACACGGCTCTCGGCCCCGGTCTGGGCGGCACCCGCTTCTACCCGTACGCCGGCACCGACGACGCCCTGCGCGACGTGCTGAACCTCTCGCGCGGCATGACCTACAAGAACGCGCTGGCCGGCCTCGACCTCGGCGGCGGCAAGGCCGTCATCATCGGCGACCCGGCCACCATGAAGACCGAGGCGCTGCTGCGGGCCTACGGCCGCTTCGTGCAGTCGCTGAACGGCCGCTACTTCACGGCGTGCGACGTCGGCACGTACTCCGAGGACATGGACCACATCGCCCGCGAGTGCGACTACGTCACCGGCCGGACCGTCGCCCACGGCGGCGCCGGGGACTCGTCGGTGCTCACGGCGTACGGCGTGTTCCAGGGCCTGCGCGCCTCGGCCGAGGCCACGTGGGGCGAGCCGACGCTGCGTGGTCGCGTGGTCGGCATCGCCGGCGTCGGCAAGGTCGGCCGCCACCTGGCCCGCCACCTCGTCGAGGACGGCGCCGACGTCGTGGTGACCGACGTGAACGCTGACGCCGTGCTGCGCGTCCGCGAGGAGCACCCCTCGGTGCGCGTCGTCGCCTCCACCGAGGCCTTGCTGGCCGAACGGCTCGACGTCTACTCCCCGAACGCCCTCGGCGGCGCGCTCACCGACGACGTGGTGGAGACGCTCACCGCGCGGGTGGTCTGCGGCGGCGCCAACAACCAGCTCGCGCACCCCGGCGTGGAGAAGCGCCTCGAGGAGCGCGGCATCCTCTACGCCCCCGACTACTGCGTGAACTCCGGCGGCGTGATCCAGGTGGCCGACGAGCTCGAGGGGTTCTCCTTCGAGCGGGCCCAGCAGCGCGCGGGCGGCATCTTCGAGACCACGCGCCGGGTCTTCGCGCTGGCCAAGTCCGACGGCGTGCCCCCGGCGATCGCCGCCGACCGGCTGGCCGAGCGTCGGATCCGTGACGTGGGGCGCCTGCGCGGGGTGTACCTGCGCTGAGCCGCGTCGGTCGAGGAGGTCGCGCAGCGACCGTCACGAGACCCCGTGAGCGATCAGATCACCGGGTCTCGTGACAGGCGCTACGGCGCCTTCCTCGACCAGCGAAGAAGTCAGTCGCGCCGGGGCTCGGCGTAGTCGGACCACTGGTCGAGGTCGGGACCGTCGTCCTTCTCGTCGCCTCGGCCTCGTCGCCGTGTAGCTCCTTCGCGAGCGCCCCGAAGTCCGTCTCGAACGTCTGGTACTTCAGGTCGCGGGCGACCTTCGTCTGCTTCGCCTTAGCTCGGCCGCGCCCCATAGGGTCGCCCCCTCGCACTTGGCCGGGGCTCACGCTCGTGCGGGCACACCGGTCTGATCGGTATATGTCGTAGGCGCAACGCTACCTGGTGCCAGGCTGTTCCGGCACACATGGTCCGAGATTTCGGCGCGCCCGGAGGATCAGCGGTGGCTCACCAGCCGGGATGCGCGCCGACGAGCGAGACCTCGCCCCCGGAGCCGCGACGACCTCGCCGGCCACCCAGGCGCGGACGTCGTGCTCGGCGAGCACCCGCACGGCCTCGTCCGCTGAGTCCGCGGCGACCAGGGCGACCATGCCGACACCGCAGTTCAGCGTCATCTCGAGATCCTCGAGCGGTACGCCGCCCACCTCGCGCACCAGGTCGAAGACCGGCGCGGGGGTCCAGGTGGCCCGGTCGATGGTCGCGGTCAGCTCGACCGGCATCACGCGGGCCAGGTTGGCGGCGAGACCGCCGCCGGTGACGTGGGACATCGCGTGGGCCTCGGTGCGGGCCGCGAGGTCGAGGCAGGCCTTGGCGTAGATCCGGGTCGGCTCGAGCAGCTCCTCGCCGAGGGTTCGGCCCAGCTCGGGGACGTCGCGGTCGAGCCTCCAGCCGGCGTCCTGGAGCAGGACGTGCCGGACGAGCGAGTAGCCGTTGGAGTGCAGCCCGCTGGACGCCATCGCGACCACGACGTCACCCGGACGGACGCGCCCGGGGCCGAGCAGCCGGGCCGCCTCGACGACTCCCGTGGTCGAGCCGGCGACGTCGTACTCGTCGGGCTCGAGCAGCCCGGGGTGCTCGGCGGTCTCTCCGCCGATCAGCGCGCAGCCGGCCTCGACGCAGGCCTCGGCGATGCCCTTGACGATCGCGGCGATCCGCTCGGGGACCACCCGGCCGGTCGCGATGTAGTCGGTGAGGAAGAGCGGCTCGGCGCCGCAGACGACCAGGTCGTCGACCAGCATGCCGACCAGGTCGAAGCCGATGGTGTCGTGCTTGTCCATCGCCTGGGCGATGGCGACCTTGGTGCCGACGCCGTCGGCCGAGGTGGCCAGCAGCGGTCGGTCGTACTCCTTGAGCGCGGAGGCGTCGAAGAGGCCGGCGAACCCGCCGATGCCTCCGACCACCTCGGGCCGGCTCGCCTTCTCGACCCAGGTCTTCATCAGCTCGACGGCCTTGTCGCCGGCCTCGATGGAGACGCCGGCGGCGGCGTACGCGTCGGTCATCGTGGTCCTGTCGGTCAGGGGTTGTTGAGCACGGGCAGAGCCGAGACTTGAGGGGCGAACGTCGGCTCGAGCAGGTGCTTGCCGAGCAGCCGCTCGTCGGGGAGCTCGATGGGGTACTGCCCGGTGAAGCACGCGTGGCACAGCCGGTCGGCCGGCTGCTTGGTCGCCTCGATCATCCCGTCGAGCGAGATGTAGCCGAGGGAGTCGGCGCCGACGCTGGCGGCGATCTCGGCGACGTCGAGGCCGTTGGCGATCAGCTCGGCGCGGGTGGCGAAGTCGATGCCGTAGAAGCACGGCCACTTCACCGGCGGCGAGGAGATGCGCACGTGCACCTCGAGGGCGCCGACCTCGCGGAGCATCCGCACCTGGGCGCGCTGGGTGTTGCCGCGGACGATCGAGTCGTCGACGACGATGATCCGCTTGCCGCGGATCATGTGCTCCAGGGCGTTGAGCTTGAGACGGATGCCCAGCTGCCGCAGCGTCTGGCTGGGCTGGATGAACGTGCGGCCGACGTAGGCGTTCTTCACGAAGCCCTGGCCGAACGGGATGCCGGCCTGCTCGGCGAACCCGACCGCGGCGGGCGTGCCGGACTCGGGCACGGGGATGACGAGGTCGGCGTCGACCGGGTGCTCCAGGGCGAGGCGGCGGCCCATCGCGACCCGAGCCTCGTGCACGTTGCGGCCGCTGATGGTGGCGTCGGGGCGGGCGAGGTAGACGTACTCGAACACGCAGCCCTTGGGCTGGGCCTCGGCGAAACGGTGCGAGCGCAGGCCGTTCTCGTCGATGACGATCAGCTCGCCCGGCTCGACCTCGCGGACCACGCTGGCGCCGATGGTCGCGAGCGCGGCGTCCTCGCTGGCGACGACCCAGCCGCGGGCGAGCCGGCCGAGGACCAGCGGGCGGATGCCCTGCGGGTCGCGGGCGGCGTACAGGGTGTCCTCGTTCATCCAGACCATGGAGAACGCGCCCTTCAGCTGCGGCAGCACCTCGATCGCGCGCTGCTCCAGCGTGGTGTCGGGGTGGTACGCGAGCAGGGCGGTGACCAGGCCGGTGTCGTTGGTGGACGGGTCGGCCTCGCGCAGGTGCAGGTCGAGCTCGGCCTGCTCCGTGGGCAGCTCGTCGACCAGCTTCTTGAGCTCGTGGGTGTTGATCAGGTTGCCGTTGTGCCCAAGGGCCAGCGCGCCGTCGTGGGTCGGGCGGAAGGTCGGCTGGGCGTTCTTCCAGGTGCTGGCGCCGGTGGTCGAGTACCGGCAGTGCCCGATCGCGATGCGGCCCACCAGGCTGCTCAGCGTCGACTCGTCGAAGACCTGGCTCACCAGGCCCATGTCCTTGTAGACGAGGATCTGCCGCCCGTTGCTGACCGCGATCCCCGCGGACTCCTGGCCCCGGTGCTGGAGGGCGTACAGGGCGAAGTACGTCATCTTCGCGACGTCCTCACCCGGCGCCCAGACCCCGAACACGCCACAGGCGTCCTGGGGACCCTGGTCCTGCGGGTCGAGAGCGAGGGTCAGCCGTCCGTCGCCGCCCCTTCGAGTGACCGGTCGGCCGGTGTGATCCACGCTCCCCAGTCTAGGCGCGGCTGGTTCCGTCGCTCGATTCGCCGCGGCCCCTTGGGATGGTCCGCGACGAAAATGGCCCTCCAGAGGCCGGTTCGGGCCACTTTCGTCGCGGACTATCCCGGAACGGCCGGTTGGTAGGAGTCGTACTGGGCCTGCCAGAGGGGCTGTACGGCGGGTGGGTACGGCGCCAGGACGCAGAGCTCGTTGCCCTCGGGGTCCGCCATCACCACCCAGCTCACCTCGTCGCCCTGGCCGAGGTCGACCCGGGTGGCGCCGAGGGCCTCGAGGCGAGCGACCTCGGCGGCCTGGTCGCCGTCCGGACCCTCGGGGCGCAGGTCGATGTGCAGCCGGTTGAAGCCGACCTTGTCGTCGGGGACCTGGAGGAACAGGAGGTCCGGGACGACGCAGTCCTCACGGCTGCCCTCCGGCGGCTCGATCCCCCACTCCGGGTCGCCGCGGATCGTGATCCGCCAGCCCAGGACCGCGGCCCAGAACTCGGCCAGCGCCTCGGGGTCGTGGCAGTTGACGATGACGGCTTGCATGCGCAGTCCCATGACCCCAGCCTCGTCTGCTTGTCTGGGCTGGTGCGACCCGATTCCCGACGACACAGCTACGAATGCCAGGTCCGGCGCGCAGACCTGCACGGCGACGGGACCGTCGGCAACGTCTTCTACGTCGACTACCTGCAGGAGGCGCGGCTGGACCTGTTGCGCCACCACGACACCTCCCCGACGCCGAACCCGGGCGAGGGACTGGTCGTCGTGCGGACCGTGGTCGAGTACCTCACCCCCATCCGGTACGACGACGCCCCGCTGTCCGTGGACACGTGGGTCAGCGACCTACGGGCCGCGTCGTTCACGCTGGCGTACGAGCTGAGCACGTCGGCCGGCGTGCACGCCCGGGCGACGACGACGCTGGCGGCGTTCGTGTTCGCCTCGCAGCGCCCGCGTCGGCTGTCGGCCGAGGAGCGGGCCCGCCTCGAGACCAACCGTGACGAGCCGCCGTTCGAGGACGCGCGCACCCCGGTGCCGACGTGGGACGCGGGGACCGTGCACCGGCGGCCCATCCACGTCCGGTTCTCCGACGTCGACCTGCTCGGCCACGTCAACAACGTGCGGTACTTCGACTACGCGCACGAGGCCTACGTCGAGGTGCTGAAGAGCGTCTTCCAGGAGGCCCGCGTCTCCGGCACCGTCGAGACCGTCGTGGTGCGCAGCGAGATGGACCACCTCGCCCAGATGAACCTGCGGCCCGAGGCGTACGACGTCTGGTCGCGCGTCGCGGCCGTCGGCCGGACGTCGGTGACGCTCGAGTCGGAGATCCGGGACCCGCTCGACGCCGACCGGGTGATGGCCCGCTCGCGGGTCGTCGAGGTCAACGTCGACCCCGACGGGAAGCCGCTGCCGTGGCACGAGAAGTTCCGCGAGCTGTTCGAGGGCCGCGCCGGCTGATGGACCTGCACCCCGAGGAGCCGTCGTTCGAGCCGTTCGAGCCGGTCTCCGACGACGCGCTCGTGGCGTTGGTCGGGCCGGTGCGGTTGGTTCTCGTCGACGGACGGTCGGCCGGCGGGAAGACGACGTTCGGCTCGCACCTCGCCGGGCTGCTGGGCGCCGCCGTCGTGCACACCGACGACGTGGCCTGGAACCACTCGATCCTCGGGTGGGACGACACCCTGGTCGCGGGCGTCATCGAGCCGTGGCGTCGCGGGGAGCCGGTCGACTTCCGGCCGCTGGGGTGGGTGGAGCACGACCGGCCCGGTTCCGTCACGGTTCCCGCCGGCGTACCGCTCGTCGTCGAGGGCGTGGGCGCGGGGCGCGCCTCGCTGGCGCCGCTCGCCGACCTCGTGGTGTGGGTGCAGTCGGACCGGACGCTGGCCCGCATCCGCGGGATCGAGCGCGACGCGTCGTACGGCACGCGGACGGTCGCCGAGGCCGAGGAGTTCTGGGACCACTGGATGACCGAGGAGGAGCCGCACCTCGCCGCCGACCGCCCCTGGGAGCGCGCCGGCCTCGTCGTGCTGACCACGCCTCACGGCCCGGGACGCACCTCCGGGAACGAGCCCGCGTTGGCCGACAGCACCACGTGGGTCAGGGACCTGCGCAACCGGGCGACCTCCCTCGCGCCGACGACCGACACCCAGTCGGACTCCAGCTCGGCGTAGATCCGCTCGACGACGCCGAGCAGCTCGTGGCCGCGCGGCGCGAGCGTGACCCGCACCTGCCGCGCGTCCGTCGTGGACGGCTCGCGCGTCACGTACCTCCCCTCCGCCATCTGGTCGAGCAGCTTCGAGGTCGCCTGCTTGCTGACGCCGAGCAGCACCGCCAGGTCGGATACCGACGCCTCGCGGTCGCGGAGCGTCAGCAGCACGAAGCCGTACGACGGGCGGACGTCGTCCCAGCCCAGCTCGCGGAGCCGGTGGTGCAGCCCGTCGATGAGCTGTCGGTAGGCCACCGCCAGCAGACGCGCGAGAGGGATGTCCACCTCTACTGGGCCCACGGCGGCGTGAACCGACCCTCCGCGGTGACCGCCTCGCCGCCGACCGGCAGGCAGCAGAGCAGCCACAGCGGCTCCTCGCCACCGTTGGCGATCTCGAAGCGCACGCCGGCCGGCACGACGATGGCGTCGCCCGTCTCGGCGACCCCGTCGTCCTCCCCGACCCGCGTGGCGGCCACACCGTCGAGCACGACGAAGACCTCCTCGCGCGTGAGGGAGTGCGGCGTCGCCGGCGTCCCTGGGTCGATCTCGACGGCCCACACCGAGGTCTCGGCGCTCCCGCGCGAGGGCGTGGCGAGCGAGGTGAAGCGGGTACCGCCGAGGTCGTGGGTGGCCTGGGCGGGACGGCTGATGACTCCCATGTCGGTTCCTTTCGTCAACACCGTTGACGATAAACGCTGTCGCGGAACCCGTCAATGTAGTTGACGGATTGCGCGGTCCGATTCCCGCTAGTTCCGGGTCCTTCGAACCGCTTGGGTCATGACCACGACCCACGCCATCACTCCCGACCGACTGGACGCGATCCGCGCCGCCGGCGAGGACGGCCACGGCAACGCTTACACGCCGTACCCCGCCTCGGGCGACGGCGAGCCGCTGCGCTGCTGCCTGAGGTACGCGCGGGCCGGCGAGCCGATCGCCCTCATCTCCTTCGCGCCGTTCGAGCAGGTCTCGCCGTGGCGCGAGGTCGGGCCGGTGTACGTGCACGCCTCCCGATGCGAGGGGTACGACGGGGACGAGCTCCCCGCCGAGCTCAGTCGCGGACCGCGCGTGCTGCGGACCTACCGAGCCGACGGGACCATGAACTACGAGCACAACACCCTCGTCGGCGACGAGGACCTCGCGCCGTACGTCGACAAGCTGCTCGCCCTGCCCGACGTGCACACCGTGCACGTCCGGACCGTGCTGCCGCAGTGCTTCCTCTACGCCATGAGGCCCTCGAGGACTTGGCGTTTGGGACCAATCGCGCACTTGGAACGTTCACAGACTGGCGTTTGTGACCAATGGCGAGGTCAGCCGAGGTTGCGGAGCAGCAGCGCCTCGGCGAGCAGCACCTTTTCGAACTCGGGCAGGTGCAGGCCCTCGTTGGCGCCGTGGGCGCGGGTGTCGGGGTCCTCGACGCCGGTCACCAGCACCGACGCCGACGGGAACGCCTCGAGGAACTCGGCGATGAACGGGATCGACCCGCCCACGCCCATGTCGACCGGCGCGGTGCCGTCCCAGGCCTCGGTGAAGGCGTTCCGCGCGGCGTCGTACGCCGGACCGGTCGCGTCGATCTGCGTGGCCTCGCCCGTGTCGACGGTCGTCATCGACAGCTCGCCACCCCAGGCGATGTTCTTCTCGAGGTGCTCGCGGAGCCGGGCCTCGGCGTTCTCGGTGGTGTCGCCGGGGGCGATGCGCAGCGAGATCCGGCAGCGCGCGGCGGGAACGAGGGTGTTCGAGGCCCCGGCCACCTTCGGGGCGTCGAGGCCGGTGATCGACAGCGCGGGCTTGGTCCAGAGCCGCTCGACGGTCGAGCCCTCGCCGATCCACTCGATGCCCGGCACGGCGCCGGACTCGGCGCGCAGCCGCTCCTCGGGGTACTCGACGTCGGCGGCCGGACCCGCGTGGAGGCCGGCGACGGCGACGTTCCCGCGGTCGTCGTGGAGGGTCGCGATGAGCCGCGCCAGCGTCATCAACGAGTCGGGGACCAACCCGCCCCACATGCCGGAGTGCACGGCGTGGGTCAGGGTGCGGACCTCGACGTCCATCCGCACCAGGCCTCTCAGCGAGATGGTCAGGGCGGGGACGCCGATGTCCCAGTTGCCCGAGTCCGCGATGACGATGACGTCGGCGCGGAGGTCGTCGAGGTTCTCCTTCAGCAGGGCCGGCAGCGTCTCGGACCCGACCTCCTCCTCGCCCTCGACGAAGAAGACGACGTTCACCGGCAGGTCGTCACCGAAGACCCGCAGCGCAGCCAGGTGGGTGGCGACGCCGGCCTTGTCGTCCGCGGCGCCACGGCCGTAGAGGCGATCCCCGCGCTCGGTCGGCTCGAACGGCGGCGAGTCCCAGTCTGCGTGGTCGTTCTCGGGCTGGACGTCGTGGTGGGCGTAGAGCAGCACGGTCGGCGCACCCTCGGGCCCCTTCTTGTGGGCGATCACGGCCGGCGCCCCGCCGTCGGCGCTGGTGATGCGCGTCGAGCACCCCTCGGCCTCCAGCAACGCGGCCACCGCCTCGGCGCTCCGTCGTACCTCCGAGGCCCGCTCCGGGTCGGCGCTCACCGACTCGATGCGGACCAGGGCCTCGAGGTCGCGGCGTACGCCGGGAAGTACGTCGGCCACCTTCGCGCGGAGGTCGTCGGTCGTGGGTGTCGTCGCCATGTTCGCGACCCTAGCGAGGGCTCGCGGCTGCGAGTAACGCCCCCTCGAGGGCACTACCCACCCGCTCGAGCGGGTGGGTAGTGGTGCGAACGGGTGGTCACTCGCGGCCACGGCGGCGACACGTCACACAATTGTCTGACAATGATTGGGAAAGGTGGCCCTACCTGAGCGAGGATGCAGGCATGACGAGCAGCACGACGGACACCCGCACCCAGGAGCACATCGGGCTCACCGAGACCTACGCCGCGCACAACTACCACCCGCTGCCGGTGGTGCTGGCGAGCGGCGAGGGCGCGTGGGTGACCGACGTCGACGGGAAGCGGTACCTCGACTGCCTCGCGGGCTACTCCGCGCTCAACTTCGGTCACAGCCACCCGCGCCTGGTCGCCCGCGCCACCGAGCAGCTCGCCACGCTGACGCTGACCAGCCGCGCCTTCTACAACGACCAGCTCGGCCCGTTCGCGAAGGCCCTCGCCGGCCTGACCGGCAAGGACCTGATCCTGCCGATGAACTCCGGCGCCGAGGCCGTCGAGACCGCGATCAAGGTCAGCCGCCGCTGGGGCTACGAGGTGAAGGGGGTCGCCGAGGCGCAGGCCTCGATCATCGTGATGGAGGGCAACTTCCACGGCCGCACCACCACCATCGTCAGCTTCAGCAACGACTCCGACGCCACGACCGGCTATGCGCCGTACACGCCCGGCTTCCGGATGGTGCCGTACGGCGACATCGCGGCCATCCGCGCCGCGATCGACGAGACCACGGTCGCCGTCCTGCTCGAGCCGATCCAGGGCGAGGGCGGCGTGATCATCCCGCCGGAGGGTTTCCTGCGGGAGGTACGTGCGCTCTGCGACGAGACCGACGTGCTGATGGTCGCCGACGAGATCCAGTCGGGCCTGGGCCGCTCGGGTACGACGTTCGCGTGCGACCACGAGGGCGTCGTCCCGGACATCTACATCCTCGGCAAGGCGCTGGGCGGCGGGCTGTACCCCGTCTCCGCCATCGCCGCCGACCACCGCGTCCTCGACGTCATCACGCCCGGCAGCCACGGCTCGACGTTCGGCGGCAACCCGCTGGCCGCGGCCATCGGCAGCGAGGTCGTCGCGATGCTGGAGACCGGCGAGTTCCAGGCCCGCGCCGTCGAGCTCGGCGCTCGCCTCGACGCCGGCCTCGCGCCGCTGGTCGGCAACGGCTTCGACGCCGTCCGGATCCGCGGCCTCTGGTGCGGCATCGACGTCACCGACGGCGTCGCCACCGGCCGCCAGGTCACCGAGGCCCTCCTCGGCCACGGCGTCCTGGCCAAGGAGGCCCACGGCCAGACCGTCCGACTCGCTCCCCCGCTCGTCGCCTCCGAGGAGGACATCGACACCCTCGTCGCCGCCTTCGTCGCGGTGATGGAGTCGTTCAAGGGCTGAGCCGTCTCAGAACTCGAACACGTCCTCGTCGAGACGACTCACGGACCGCCCGGGCCGCGCCGGACAGGGTGCCCGGCCGGAAGCTCTCCTCGAGGGGTACTTCATCGGGCGGCCCGTTGACCGACCGCGTCCACGCCTGCCCCCGCATGCTCTTGGGCGGGGCGTCGGGCATCGGCCTGAGGCGTTCGTCCTGGGGCAGCGCGTTCCA
>CAWAIW010000019.1:0-24641 GCA_963782035.1 uncultured Actinomycetota bacterium | reverse complement strand
CCCGGCCGGGTCATCTGCCCGGACAATCCCCTCTCAGCGCGGCCGCTCCATGTAGAGCTCGGTGAACTCCACGCACCGGCCCTCGCCGTCCAACCGGACGAGGAAGCAGTTGTCGAACGTCCGGGTGACCGGACCGTTCGGGTGGTCCTGGTAGACCGAGGTCCCCGTGGCGACGAGGGCGTCGCCCTCGACGGCGTACGGCGTGTAGTGCGCGTCGTAGGTGCCCGGAGCGTCGCGGGTGGAGGCGCCGTCCGCATCGCTCTCACCCAACCAGGAGTCGACGACGGCGTCCCGGCCGACAAGAGGCTCGTCGTAGGGGTGGTAGCGGTAGGCGACGTCCTCGGCGAAGAGGGCGGCGATCTCGTCGCGGTCGTAGGACTTCCACGCCTCGACGTACCGGTCGAGCCAGTCCTGGGCGCTCGTGCGGTCCACCCCTCGACCCTAGACGCGAAGAGGCCCCCGACTCCACGAGGGCGCCGGGGGTCTCGACGACGAGTAGACGCGCTCCGGGACCGCGTGTAAAGCCCGTCGAGGAGGATCGGCATGGAAGTGCGCCCTCCCGGGTGAGCCGCCGCGCCCCCAGGTCACCTAGCGTCGAACGTGACGGAGCGAACCGTCCTGTCGGCGCCCCAGAGCGCCAGCCACTCGCGCGGGGTGAACCGTCACCACGACCGGGTGACTGGGCAGGGGGGTCGGTCAGCGGGCGCTCACGTCACCGGTACTCCGGGTTCTCCCAGTCGAACCGGGTACCGGCGTTCCACTCCGACCGCTGGTTGCCGTACCCCGGGACGCCGCCGGCGTCCTTCAGCATCCGGGCCAGGTGCAGCAGGTTCCACGTCATGAACGTGGTGTTGCGGTTCGTGAAGTCGTTCTCGGGGCCACCGCTGCCCGGGTCGAGGTAGGAGGGACCCGGGCCCGCCTCGCCGATCCAGCCGGCGTCGGCGTTGGGCGGGATCGTGTAGCCGACGTGCTGGAGGCTGTAGAGGACGTTCTGCGCGCAGTGCTTGATGCCGTCCTCGTTGCCGGTGATGATGCAGCCCGCGACGCGACCGTAGAAGAGGTACTGACCCTTCTCGTTGAGCTCGCCGGAGTGCGCGTAGATGCGCTCGATGAGCTTCTTGGTCTGCGAGGAGTTGTCGCCGAGCCAGATCGGCCCGGCCACCACCAGGATGTCGCTGGCGATGATGCCCGGCGAGAGGTCGGGCCAGGCGTCGGTCTCCCAGCCGTGCTCGCGCATGTCGGGCCACACCCCGGTGGCGACGTCGTGGTCGACGAAGCGGATCTCCTCGACCTGCACGCCGTGCTTGCGCATGATCGCCGCGCTGGCGTCCACGAGCCCCTGGGTGTTGCTCACCTCCGGGCTGCGCTTGAGGGTGCAGTTCACGAACGTCGCCCGGAGTCCGCTGAAGTCGTGCTCGTTCTCGTGCCCAATCTCGTTCTCGGTGCTGGCCATGACCGTGAGTCTGCTGTGCCGGCCCGGCGTTGCGCACTACCTGACGGCTGGACGTCAGCACTTCGTCACCTCCCCGCCCGGACGTCTGACAGGCTGGTTCGCGTGAGAGTGCTGCTGACCGGCGCCGCCGGGTTCATCGGGTCCGCGATCTCACGACAGCTGGACGGCGAGGGGCACGAGGTCGTGCCCCTCGACGTCGTCCTGCCGCAGGCGCACCGCGTCGACCCACAGGTGCCGGGGCTGCATCGCCTCGACGTCCGCGACGCGGCCGCGTGGGCCGACCTGCTCGACGGCGTCGACGTCGTCTGCCACCAGGCTGCCCTCGTCGGCGCGGGTGTCACCGTCGCGGACCTCCCGGCGTACGCCGGCCACAACGACCTCGGTACCGCCGCCGTGCTGGCCGCGATGGCCGACCGCGGGGTGCGGCGGCTGGTGCTCGCCTCGTCGATGGTCGTGTACGGCGAGGGCCGGTACGCCTGCCCCGAGCACGGCGTGGTCGCCCCGCCGGCGCGGTCTGTCGCCGCCCTCGACGGAGGCGACTTCGAGAACCACTGCCCGGAGTGCGGCCGGGCGCTCGGCTGGGAGCTCGTCGAGGAGTCGGCTCGGCTCGACCCGCGCAGCTCCTACGCCGCGAGCAAGGTCGCCCAGGAGCACTACGCGTCCGCATGGGCGCGGCAGGCCGACGGCGCGGTCGTCGCGCTGAGGTACCACAACGTCTACGGGCCGGGCATGCCGCGGGACACGCCGTACTCCGGTGTGGCCGCGATCTTCCGGTCCTCCCTCGAACGCGGCGAGGCGCCGCGGGTCTTCGAGGACGGCGGGCAGGTCCGCGACTTCGTGCACGTCGAGGACGTGGCCCGCGCCAACGTAGCGGCGATGCGGGCCGTCGTGGAGCGGGGGACCGGCGAGCTGGCGGCGTACAACGTCTCGAGCGGGACCCCGGTCACCATCCTCGATGTCGCCCGTCTCGTGGCGCGGGGGACGGGAACCGACGTCGAGCCGGTCGTCACCGGGCAGTACCGGGCGGGCGACGTCCGCCACGTCGTCGCGTCACCCAGGAAAGCCCAGCAGGAGCTGGGCTTCGTGGCCTCGATCGGCCCCGAGGACGGGCTGCCCGCCTTCGCGACGGCGCCGCTGCGCCCCTGACCTCCGCCGCCACACGCGAGCTGTAACAGCACGTTTGTTCATCCATACCATCGTTCGAACGGTCGTGAAGATGGACGAACGTGCTTTTACAGCTGGGCCAACGACGTCACCAGCCGGTGGCGAGCAGGTGCTGCACCAGCAGCGCCAGCACCACCTGGACCACCAGCCCACGGCGGCGCCAGGACTCCGGCAGCAGCGCGCAGCCGACGAGCAGCCACGGCGCGAACGGGAGCCAGATCCGCTCGACCTCCGCGCGGCTCATCTGCGAGACGTCCGCGGCGACCACCATCGCCACTGCTCCGGCGACCAACCACCGGACTTCCCGCTCACCCGGTCGCGTGACGGCCCAGGCGGGCCTCCTCGACCAACGAAGGGTGTGGGCGACACCGGCGAAGGCGAGCGGTCCGGCCGAGAACGCGAGGGCGGCCAGGTTGCCCCACATCCAGTACGCCGCCGGGCGGTTGTGCGCGACCCCGGCCCAGTAGCGGTCGTGGAGGACGGGCAGGGCGTCCCAGTAGGAGTACCCGAACGGGACGAAGGCCAGCACGACGCCGGCGGCAGCGAGCGCAGCGGGGACGAGCGGGCGCCAGGACCGGGCGGCGACCAGCACCGCCACGGCCAGCAGGGCGAGCAGCGGCAGCCCGTAGGAGCACATCACGCACCAGCCCAGCAGCAGCCCGGCGACGAGGGCCCACCCGACCCGGCGACGCACGGCGGCGAGGGCCAGCGCGCACATCCCCCACGCGGCGAACGCCGCGAACATGCCGTCCGCCGACACGCACTGCCAGACCGCGGCCGGGCCGATCACGAGGAACGGCGCGGCCTTGCGGGCCAGGTCCTCGACGCCCAGCGTCCGGAGGGTGATGAGCACGGCCACCGCGGTGGACGCAGCGAGCAGGGTCACCACGAGCCCGGCCGCGAGCCCGCTGCCGAGGCCGAGCCGCACCATCACCACGAACGACGTGAGGGCACCGGGCGGGTGGCCGGCGATGTGCACGGGCCACTGGCCCACGGAGTCGTAGGGGATCCGCGCGATGTAGCCGTCCAGCGTGGCGGGCAGGTCGGTCGTGGCCCGCGCGGTGTCCAGGTACTCGTACGACGTGTCCAGGATCTTCCCGATCCCGTTCAGCCCGTCGACCAGCGCGAGCGAGAGCATCCAGGCCAGGCCCGCGCCGAACGAGGCCAGGAGCAGGCGGCCCCAGGAGAGTCGATGGGCCAGGTCCACGGCGTACCGGCACGACAGCGCGCCCAGGACGACGGCGGGCACCGTCCCCCAACCGGCGCCGGGGTTCCAGTCGGCGTGCAGCGGCGGGAAGTGCCGCACGTGCACGTCCCAGCCGAAGACCGCCGGGACGGCCATGCCCAGGGTCATCAGTGCGAGGGCGGCCACGAGGCCGCCCCAGGCGGCACGGGTCCCGGACACGGCCCCGAGCCTAGGAGGCGACGGCGGCGACCGGCCCGGCCGGCTCGACACGTCAGGAGTTCGTAACCGTAAGGGTGGGCCGGGCGCTCCCCGCGATCCCTAGCGTGGGCGCATGGCCCCGGGACCCGACTGCGACCTCGTGCTGCCGTGCCGGGACGAGGGGCCGGCACTGGAAGGACTGTTGCCGCGGGTCCCGCGGGCCTACCGCGTGATCGTCGTGGACAACGGCTCGACCGACGACACCGCGGCGGTCGCCCGGAGTCACGGCGCGACGGTCGTCACCGAGTCGCGGGCGGGGTACGGCGCCGCCGTGCACGCGGGCCTCGAGGCGGCCACCGCGCCCTACGTCGCGTTCATGGACGGCGACGGGTCCTTCGACCCCGCCGACCTCGGCCTCCTGCTGGACGACGTCCGCAGCGGACGCGCCGACATCGCCGTCGGTCGACGGCGGCCGGTGGGACGAGGGACGTGGCCCTGGCACGCCCGCGCGGGCAACGCGCTGGTCGTCGCATGGCTGCGCCGACGCATCTCCCTGCCCGCCCACGACATCGCTCCGATGCGCGTCGCCGGCCGGGAAGCCCTGCTCGCGCTGGGTGTCCGGGACCGCGCCTTCGGCTACCCCGTGGAGCTGATGCAGCGCGCCGTCGCGGCCGGCTGGCGTTTCTCCGAGCACGAGGTCGGCTACCACCCGCGCGCCGAGGGCACGAAGTCCAAGGTCTCCGGTTCGGTCACCGGGACGC
Source organism: uncultured Actinomycetota bacterium (assembly GCA_963782035.1). Lineage (GTDB taxonomy): Bacteria > Actinomycetota > Actinomycetes > Propionibacteriales > Nocardioidaceae > Nocardioides. The sequence continues at coordinate 19,879 of CAWAIW010000019.1, read as the reverse complement.
TGAAGACCGCTCGCGACTTCGCCCGGGTGCTGCGATGAACGGTCTGGTGCTGCTGGTGGCCAAGGCACCGGTCGCGGGCCGCGTGAAGACCCGCCTCGCCGCCGGCGTCGGACCCGAGGCGGCCGCCCGGCTCGCCGCCGCCGCCCTGCTCGACACCATCCACACGTGCACGGACGCCGTCGGCGCCGACCGGTGCCGGCTCGCCGTGCACGGTGACCTGGGGACCGCCGTGCTGGGCGACCGACTGACCGAGGCCCTGACCGGCTGGACGGTGATCGAGCAACGCGGGAAGGGGTTCGCGCAACGCCTGGCTCACGCGCACGCGGACGTGGCCGGCGACGGACCGGTCGTCCAGGTCGGCATGGACACCCCGCAGCTGAGCACCGCGGACCTGACCGGCCTGCTGGCGGCCCTCGACACCCACGACGCCGCCCTGGGGGACGCGGAGGACGGCGGCTGGTGGGGCCTCGGGCTCGCCGACCCGCGCCACGGCGCCTGCCTGGCCGACGTAGCGATGTCCACGCCCACGACCGGCGCGGACACGCGGCGGGCGCTCGAGGCCGCCGGGCTGCGGGTGGGCGGCGGCGCCGTCCTGCGCGACGTGGACACGGCCGAGGACGCCGAGGCCGTGGCCGGGGAGTGCGCACCCGGCTCGGAGTTCGCCCGTCTGTGGGAGCGCGTCCGATGAGCACCGACCACTCGGTCTCCCTGATCTTCACCGAGGCCTACCGCGCCGGCTCGTGGACCGGGGTGCGCGACGGGGACGTCGCCGTGCTCGACCTCTGCACCGGTCCCACGCTCGACGTCGGCTGTGGCCCGGGCCGGATGACCCGGCTGCTGGCCGAGCGCGGCAGCATCGTGCTGGGCATCGACGTCGTCCCCGAGGCGGTCTTCCTGACCCGGGACGGTGGCGCCGCCGCGGTGCTGCGTGACGTCTTCGACCAGGTACCCGCCGAGGGCCGCTGGGAGACCGTGCTGCTGGCCGACGGCAACCTCGGCATCGGGGGAGACCCGCTGCGGCTGCTCTCCCGGCTCCGCCACCTGCTCGCACCCGGCGGCCGGGTGGTCGCCGACGTCGCCGAGCCCGGCACCGGACTGAGGACCGACGCGGTCCGCCTCACCGTGGGCGGGATGACCTCGGAGCCGTTCCCGTGGGCGGTGGTCGGCGCCGACGCGATCGGCGACCTGGCGCTGCAGGCAGGGTTCGCGACCCAGACCTACGACGTGGGCGGGCGCTGGGTCGCCGTCCTGGAGGCGGACGCCGCATGAAGACGCTGGCACCACCCCGCCACGCGGACTTCCCGTCCCGCCTGCACCACCCGCGGGTGGCGGCGCGCCTGGGCGCCTGGCTGGGCATCCTCTTCTTCGTCGCGTTCGTCACCGGCGTGATCAGCCACCTCGCGCAGCAGCCCGACTCGTGGCTCCCCAGCCGCCCGGTCTGGGGCTACCGACTGACGCAGGGCGTGCACGTCGCCGCCGGCACCGCGTGCGTGCCGCTCCTGCTCGCCAAGCTGTGGACCGTCTACCCCCGGTTCTGGATCCGGCCGCCCGAGCGGCCGTCGCGCGAGCTGCTGCTGCACGTGGCCGAGCGGGCGTCGGTCGGCGCTCTCGTCGCGGCCGCGATCTTCCAGCTGGTGACCGGACTGATCAACGTCACGACGTGGTACCCCTGGTCCTTCTCCTTCCGGCCCACCCACTTCGCCGTGGCCTGGGTCGCGGTCGGCGCGCTGCTCGTGCACATCGCGGTCAAGCTGCCGGTGGTCCGCGCGGCCTTCCTGCCGGAGCGCGAGGACGACGCGGAGCCCGACGGAGAGGCGCTCTCGCGGCGCGGGCTCGTGCGCACGGCCGGCCTGGCCTCGGCGGCCGCGGTGCTGCTCACTGTCGGTGGAACCGTGCCCTGGCTGCGGAAGGTCTCGGTGTTCGCCAGCCGCTCGGGCACCGGCCCGCAGGGGATCCCGATCAACAAGTCCGCCCGCGCGGCCGGCGTCACCGCCTCCGCGACGCACCCCGACTACCGGCTGGGCGTGACGTACGGCGACACCACGATGTCGCTCACGCGCGACGACCTGCTCGCCATGACGCAGCGGACGGCGGGGCTGCCGATCGCCTGCGTCGAGGGGTGGAGCGCCCACGGCGAGTGGACCGGCGTCCGGCTGCGCGACCTGCTCGACGCCGTCGGCGCTCCCGCCGGTCGGGCCGTGGTGGTGTCGTCCTTGCAGCAGCACGGCGGCTACCGCGTGACCGAGCTCCCGTCGCAGTTCGCCGACGACGACCTCACCCTGCTCGCGCTCGCCCTTGACGGGGAGACGCTGTCGATCGACCACGGCTACCCGTGCCGGCTGATCGCGCCGAACCGGCCGGGCGTGCTGCAGACGAAGTGGGTCAGCACGCTGGAGGTGACGACGTGAGGTTCCGGGTGCTGATCGGGGCCCTCGGCGTCGCCGGCGCGGCGTACGGCGCGTGGTTGCTGCTCGACCAGGACTACCTGGTCGTCGCGGTGTGGCTGGCCGTGGGCGTGGTTCTCCATGACTTCGTCCTCGTCCCGCTGACCCTGGCCGTGGGCTGGCTCGCCGTGCGCGTGGTACCTGCGGGGTGGCGGTCCCCCCTGGCCGTCGGGCTGCTCGTGCTGGGGTCGCTCACCCTGATGGCCGTCCCCGTCCTGGGAGGATGGGGCGCGAACGCCGACAACGCCACGATCCTGGACCGCCACTACGTCACGGGGTGGCTGGAGGTCGCCACACTGGTGCTCGCCGGCGTCGTCGCCGGCGCGGTGCTGAGCAGGAGGAGGTCAGGTGGCCCGGGTGCTCGTCGTCGATGACGACCCGACCGTGCGCGAGGTCGTGGTGTCCTACCTGCGCGCCGCGCAGCACGACGTGATCGAGGCCGGCGACGGTGAGTCCGTCGCCGCCATCATGCGTGACACGCCTGCGGACCTCGTCGTGCTCGACCTGATGCTGCCCGGTATCGACGGCCTGGAGGTCTGCCGGCGGTTGCGCCAGGCCAGCGACGTGCCGGTCATCATGCTGACCGCCCTCGGGTCGGAGACCGACCGGGTCGTCGGTCTCGAGCGCGGGGCGGACGACTACGTGACCAAGCCCTTCAGCCCGCGCGAGCTGGTGCTCCGGGTGGAGTCGGTGCTGCGGCGGGCGGGGGAGCGTGGTGCGCCCGAGCAGGGCCGGCTCCAGGACGGCGACCTGGTGGTCGACCTCGCCCGGCACGAGGTCGTCCTCAGCGGGACGGTGCTGTCCCTGACGGCCCGCGAGTACGACCTCCTCAAGTTCCTGCTCGCGCACCCCGGGACGGCGTACTCGCGCGAGGAGCTGCTCCAGCACGTGTGGGGCTGGTCCTTCGGCGACCAGTCGACGGTCACCGTCCATGTCCGCCGACTGCGGGAGAAGGTCGAGCGCGATCCCACGATGCCCGAACGGCTGGTCACCGTCTGGGGCGTCGGCTACCGCTGGGAGGCCCGTCCATGACCCACGACCAGCTCGCCATCGTCGGCATCGGCGCCGCCTGGGCGGGTGCGGTCGGCCTGCTGGGACTGGTGCTGGCCTACGCCGTGCGCCGCCGCTCCTTCCGCTGGCAGATCCCCGTCGTCGGCTTCACCGCCGTGCTCGCCGTGGTCGCCGGCGTCGTCGGCACGGCCCGCGCCATGTTCCTCTCCGACCACGACCTGTCCGTGGTCCTCTGGGTCGTCGTCGTGGCGGGCGTGGTGGCCCTCATCGAGTCCGCGATCGTGGGGACGGCCTTCACCGGGTGGTCCCGGTCCCTGCGCGAGGACGCGCGCCGTTTCGGCGACAGCGGCCGCTTCGAGTCCGGCTCCCGCGGGCCGGCCGAGCTCCAGGAGATCTCCGACGAGCTGGGCCTGACCGCCGCGCGGCTCCAGGAGTCGCGGACCCGTGAGCAACGTCTGGAGGAGTCGCGGCGCGAGCTGGTCTCGTGGGTCTCCCACGACCTGCGCTCGCCGCTGGCCGCGCTGCGCGCGATGACCGAGGCCCTCGAGGACGGGCTCGCCGACGACCCTGCCCGCTACCACCGCCAGATCCGCGCCGAGGTGGACCGGATGGTGCGGATGGTCGACGACCTCTTCGAGCTCTCGCGGATCCACGCCGGCGTGCTCGCGCTCAACCTCCAGCCCATCTCGCTCGGGGACGTCGTCAGCGAGGCGATCGCCGGTGCCGACCCGGTTGCGCGGGCCGGCGGCGTACGCCTCGGGGGGCACGTGGACGACGGCCTCTTCGTCAACGCCGACCCCTCCGAGCTGTCGCGGGTCGTGTCGAACCTGTTGATGAACGCGATCCGGCACACCCCCGCCGACGGTGTCGTCGAGGTGACCGGACGCGCCGTGGTCGACGGCGTCGAGCTCAGCGTCACCGACGGCTGCGGCGGGCTGTCCTCCGACGACATGGACCGGGTCTTCGACGTCGCCTGGCAGGGCACGGCGGCCCGTACGCCGGTGCCCGACGTCCCCGGTACGCCGGCGCCCGGCCGTGGCGCGGGCCTGGGACTGGCCATCGTGAAGGGGATCGTCGAGGCCCACCGGGGCCGGGTGGCGGTCGCCAACCACGACCCCGGCTGCCGGTTCGTGGTCACCCTGCCGGGCTGAGACGAGGTCCAGACCGGAGGAACGTCCCGGGCCGACCCGGCGTCGAACCGCCATGAGCAACGCAAGGTCGACCCTGGGCGTCGCGGTCGCCGCGGCGACCGCGATCTGTCTGGCCCTGCTGGGCTTTCTGTGGTTCGTCTCGCATTCCTCGCCGGGGAACCGGGCGCACGACGACGCGGTGGAGCTGTGGGAGTCGAAGAAGCCGACGGCGTACTCCTTCGACTGGAGTCACTGCGGCGGGATGTGCATGCTCTGCCGGGTGCACGTCACCGTGCAGGACGGCCACGTGACCGGCGCGGTGGGGGTCGAGGGCCAGTGCTCGTCCTACGACCTCGACCTTGCCCCGACGATCGACGAGGTCTTCGCGATGGAGAAGGACGACCGCGAGAGCGGGTCGACCGACTCCTTCGAGATCCACTACGACCCGACGTGGGGCTTCCCGGCCGCCGTGTCGATCCGCTGTCCCCGGACTGGATGGACTGCGGCACGGCGTACTCCGTCAGCGACTTCGAGGCGCTGTCGTAGGGCCGGGCTCGAACCGGTAGCCCATGCCCGGCTCGTTGAGCAGGTGTCGCGGGCGCGACGGGTCCGGCTCCAGCTTCTTGCGCAGCTGTGCCATGTAGAGGCGCAGGTTGCCGTGGGCGTTCCCGTAGCCCGGACCCCAGACCTCCTGGAGGAGCTGGCGCTGGCTGAGGAGCTTGCCCGGGTTGCGGAGCAGGACCTCGAGCAGGTGCCACTCCGTGGGCGTCAGGCGTACGTCGGTGCCGTCGCGGCGGACCCGTCGGTCCGCGAGGTCGACGACGACGTCGCCCATGGTGACGACGGGCAGCTCCTCGGGCGGTGTCGTCCTCCGCACCATCGCGCGCATCCGCGCCAGGAGCTCGTCGATGCCGAAGGGCTTGGTGACGTAGTCGTCGGCGCCGGCGTCGAGGGCCTCGACCTTGTCGGCGCTGTCGGTGCGCCCGGAGAGCACGAGGATCGGGACCGCCGTCCGGCCGCGAAGCGCGGTGACGACGTCGACGCCGTCCATGTCGGGCAGGCCGAGGTCGAGGACGACCAGGTCCGGTGGACTCTCGGCGGCGACCTCGAGAGCCTCCGCGCCGGTCGCCGCGGTGTCCACGTCGTACTGGCGGGCGCGCAGGGTGATGCCGAGCGCGCGCAGGAGCTGGGGCTCGTCGTCGACGAGCAGGACGCGGGTCACCGGCGCATCTCCTGGCGCTCCCGGAGACCGGGGGAGTCGGGGACGTCGAGCGGACCGGCGGGCAGGGACACCACCATGGTCAGGCCACCGCCCGGGGTGTCCTCCGGCTCGAGCGTGCCGCCCATCGCCTCCGCCAGGCCGCGGGACAGCGCGAGCCCGAGCCCGACGCCCGCGGTGTTGTCGGTGTCACCGAGCCGCTGGAACGGAAGGAAGACCGCGTCGCGCTCACCCGGAGGGATTCCGGGTCCGCGGTCCACGACCCGGAGCTCCAGCCGGTCGTCCAGCCGGCTGCACGCCAACAGCGGCGGTGACCCCTCCGGGGAGAAGCGCAGCGCGTTGGCGAGCAGGTTGACGACAACCCGCTCGAGCAGCCCGACGTCGCCGAGCACCGGCGGGAGGTCGTCGGGGACATCGGTGACCACACGGCGTCCGGCGTCACCGAGGTCGTCCAGGCAGCGCGTCACCAGTTCGTGGACGTCGGTCGGCTGCACGCTGAGGATCAGGGCGCCCGCCTGGAGCCGACTCATGTCCAGGAGGTTGTCGACGAGGCCGGCCAGGCGGTCGAGCGACTCGTCGGCGGCGAGCAGGAGCTCGTCCCGGTCCTCACCGCTGAGCCGGATGTCACGCGCCAGCAGGCTCGAGACCGAGGCCTTGGCGGCCGCGAGGGGCGTGCGCAGGTCGTGGCCGACGGCAGCCAGGAGCGCCGTCCGCATCTGGTTGGCGGCCGCCAAGGGGGCGGCCTCGGCCGCCGCCCGGCTCAGCCGGATGCGGTCCACCACGACCCCGACCTGGGCGGCGAACGCGCCCACCAGCCGCTGGTCGTCGGCCGCGAGCAGGCGTCCCTGCAGTGCAAGGAGCAGGCCGCCCCCTGCGGGGACCTCGGTCTCCGCCTCGCCGGGATGCGTGCACGGCGGTCCGGTGTGGGCCAGCACGGTCCAGTCGTCGGCGACCTTCTCGAGCACGGTCGCCGACGTCAGCCCGAAGGTCTCGCGGACCCGCTCGAGCATCGCCACCAGTGCCTCCTCGCCGCCGAGAACGCTGCCGGCCAGGTTGGCCAGGGTCCGCGCCTCGGCCGCGGCCCGCGAGGCCTCGCGCGTGCGCCGGGCGGCGAGGTCGACCACCGAGCTGACCAGCATCCCGGTCGCGACGAACACCAGGAGCGCCAGGGCGTTGTTGGTGTCGCTGATCGTCAGCGTGTGCAACGGCGGGGTGAAGAAGTAGTTCAGGAGCGTCGAGCCCAGGATCGCGGTCACCATCGCCGGCGCGAGACCGCCGACCATCGCCACCACCACGGTGGCCAGCTGGAACAGCAGCATGTCGCTGACCAGGTTGAGGTCGCCGCGGGTCGGCGACATGACGGCGGTGAGGGCGAGCGGAAGGACGACCGCCAGCAGGAAGCCCTGCGCGCGGCGCCGTCGCGACAGGCTGCCGCGCCGGCGGGGCAGCGCGAGCAGGCCGCCACGGTCCCGGTGGGTGACGACGTGGACGTCGATGTCACCCGACCTGCGGATCACCTCACCGGCGGTACCGCGCGAGAGCGCACGCGCCAGGAGGGGACGGCGGCTGTCGCCGAGCACCAGCTGGGTCGCGTTCTCCGCTCGCGCGAAGGTGAGAAGGGCGCCGGGGACGTCTTCCCCGAGGACCTGGTGGTAGGACCCGCCGAGCGACTCCACGAGGCGGCGCTGGCGGGCCAGCGCGGCCTGGCTGGCGCCGGCCAGTCCGTCGGACCGGGCGACGTGGACGGCAAGGAGGTCGCCGCCGCTCGCGCGGGCCGCGACCCGTGCCGCCCGGCGTACGAGCGTCTCGCCCTCGGGACCACCGGTGAGCGCGACCACCACGCGCTCGCGGGTCTCCCAGGTCGAGGTGATGTCGTGCTGGTCACGGTAGAGCTGCAGGGCCTCCTCGACCCGGTCCGCGGTCCAGAGCAAGGCGAGCTCACGCAGCGCCGTGAGGTTGCCTGCCCGGAAGTAGTTCGAGAGCGCGGCGTCGACCTTCTCCGGCGGGTAGACGTTGCCGTGGGCGAGCCGGCGCCGGAGCGCCTCGGCCGTCATGTCCTCCAGCTCGACCTGGTCGGCGGCCCGCACCACCGCGTCGGGCACGGTCTCGCGCTGCGGGACGCCGGTGATCTTCTCGACCACGTCGTTGACCGACTCCAGGTGCTGGATGTTCACGGTGGTGATGACGTCGATCCCGGCGGCGAGCAGGTCCTCGACGTCTTGCCAGCGCTTCGGGTGTCGCGAGCCGGGAGCGTTGGTGTGCGCCAGCTCGTCGACGAGGGCCACGGCGGGGTGGCGGGCCAGCACCGCGTCGACGTCCATCTCCTGGAGCTCGGCGCCGCGGTAGGTGACCGTCCGGCGCGGCACGACCTCCAGGCCGTCGAGCAGCTCGGCCGTGTGCGCGCGGCCGTGGGTCTCCACGACCCCGACGACCACGTCGGTGCCGCGGGCGAGCCGCCGATGGGCCTCCCCGAGCATGGAAAAGGTCTTGCCGACCCCGGGCGCGGCACCGAGGTACACCCGCAGCCGACCGCGCTTTCCCGCCATGGGACTAGTCTCCCGCGTCCAGTGCCAGGTTGAGCTCGAGCACGTTCACCCGCGGTTCGCCGAGGAAGCCGAGCGTCCGCTCGGACGTGTGCTCCGCGACCAGCCGGCGCACCTCGGACTCGCTCAAGCCGCGTTCCCTGGCCACCCGGGCGACCTGCTGCGCGGCGTACTCCGGGCTGATGTGCGGGTCGAGCCCCGAGGCGCTGGCGGTGAGCGCATCGGGCGCCACGTCCGCCGGGTCGGAGCCGTCCAGCCGGGCGGCCGCGGCGCGCCGCTCCTCGATGAGGGCGAGGAGGTCGGCCGACTCGGGCCCCAGGTTGGACGCGGAGGATGCGAGCGCGTCGTACCCCTCGCCGGCGGCCGACGGACGGCTCTGGAAGTACGCCGGGTCACCGCCGAACGACTGCCCGATCAGGCTGGACCCGACGATGCGCCCGTCGACCCGGAGCATCGAGCCGTCGGCCCGGTGCGGGACGGCGACCTGGGCGAGGCCCGTGGTGGCGAGGGGGTAGGCGAGCCCGACGAGCACGGTCATCACCAGCATCATCCGGAGGCCGGCCCACAGCTGGGCGAGTGTCATGGTCGGTGCCTCTCAGCCGATCCCGGGGATGGCGGACACCAGCACGTCGATGACCTTGATGCCGGCGAACGGGACGATCACGCCGCCCAGGCCGTAGACCGCGAGGTTGCGGCGGAGCAGGTCGGACGCTGACGACGGCCGGTAGCGGACGCCGCGCACCGCCAGCGGCACGAGCGCCAGGATGACCAGCGCGTTGAAGACGACGGCCGAGAGGATCGCGGACTCCGGGCTGTCGAGCCGCATGACGTTGAGCCGGTCGAGGCCGGCGTACACGCCGCCGAACATCGCGGGGATGATCGCGAAGTACTTCGCGACGTCGTTGGCGATCGAGAAGGTCGTCAGCGCGCCGCGGGTGATGAGCAGCTGCTTTCCGACGGCCACGATCTCGATCAGCTTCGTCGGGTCGCTGTCGAGGTCGACCATGTTGCCGGCCTCCTTGGCCGCCGACGTGCCGGTGTTCATGGCGACGCCGAGGTCCGCCTGGGCGAGCGCCGGCGCGTCGTTGGTGCCGTCTCCGGTCATCGCGACCAGCCGGCCACCGGACTGCTCCTGCTTGATCAGCGCCATCTTGTCCTCGGGCGTGGCCTCGGCCAGGAAGTCGTCGACGCCGGCCTCCTCGGCGATGGCGCGGGCGGTCAGTGGGTTGTCGCCGGTGATCATCACCGTGCGGATGCCCATCCGGCGCATCTCCGCGAAGCGGTCGCGCATGCCGTCCTTCACCACGTCCTTGAGGTGCACGACCCCGAGGGTCCGGGCGCAGCCGTCGACCGACTCGGCGACGACGAGGGGAGTGCCGCCGGCGGTCGAGATGGCCTCGACGACGGTCGTCACCTGGTCGATGGGATCGCCGCCCTGCTCGCGGACCCAGCGCAGGACCGCGGACGCCGCTCCCTTCCGGACCTGCCGGCCGGGAAGGTCGACGCCCGACATGCGGGTCTCGGCGGAGAAGGGGACGAACACCTGGTCGCCCGTCTCGTCGGCCTGGTTCGTCGGGCGATCTTGCCCCCGCTCCACGAGGGCGACGATCGAGCGACCCTCCGGCGTCTCGTCCGCGAGGCTCGACAGCCGCGCCGAGCGGGCCAGCTCACCGGACGTGACGCCCTCGACCGGGATGAGCTCGTGCGCCTGCCGGTTACCCAGCGTGATCGTGCCGGTCTTGTCGAGCAGCAGCGTCGTGACGTCGCCCGCGGCCTCCACGGCCCGGCCCGACATCGCCAGCACGTTGTGCTGCACCAAGCGGTCCATGCCCGCGATGCCGATGGCCGAGAGCAGGGCGCCGATCGTGGTGGGGATCAGGCAGACGAGCAGCGCGACCAGCACGACCACGGACTGCTCGGCGCCGGCGTACACGGCGAACGGCTGGAGCGTGGCCGTGGCCGCGAGGAACACGATGGTCAGGCTCGCGAGCAGGATGTTGAGGGCGATCTCGTTCGGGGTCTTCTGCCGGCTGGCGCCCTCGACCAGCGCGATCATCCGGTCCACGAAGCTGTCGCCGGGCTCGGCGGTGATGCGCACGACGATGCGGTCCGAGAGGACCGTGGTGCCGCCGGTCACCGACGACCGGTCGCCGCCTGACTCGCGGATGACCGGGGCCGACTCGCCCGTGATCGCCGACTCGTCGACGCTGGCCATGCCTTCGACGACGTCGCCGTCGCCGGGAATAACCTCTCCGGCCTCGACCACCACGCGGTCGCCGACCGTGAGCCGCGCGGCGGGGAGCTCATTGCCGTCGAGCAGGTGCGCGATCGTCTCGGTCCTGGTACGACGCAGGGTCGCGGCCTGCGCCTTGCCCCGCCCCTCGGCGACCGCCTCGGCCAGGTTGGCGAAGACGACCGTGAGCCAGAGCCACACGACCACCACGAACGCGAACGTGCTGGGATCCGCGAGCACGGAGACCGTGGAGAACGCGGCGCCGATCTCCACGACGAACATCACGGGGTTGCGAAACGTCGCTCGGGGGTCGAGCTTGCGCAGGGCGTCGGGCAGCGAGGTCAGCAGCATCCGGGGCGTGAGCGTGGACATCAGAGGCCTTCCGCGAGCGGACCGAGGGAGAGGACGGGGAAGAAGGTGAGGCCGGCGACGATGGCCGTCACGCCCACCAGAAGGCCCACGAACAGCGGGGTGTGCGTGGGCAGCGTCCCGGCGGTGCGGGCCACCGTCTGCTGCCGGGCCAGGCTGCCGGCGAGGGCCAGCACCAGCACGATCGGGACGAAGCGTCCGACCAGCATGGCCAGGCCCAACGCGACGTCGTAGAACGTCGTGTTGGCGGACAGCCCGGCGAACGCCGAGCCGTTGTTGTTGCCGGCCGACGTGAAGGCGTAGAGGACCTCCGACAGACCGTGCGGTGTGCCACCGGCCGACATGGAGGCCCGCGTCGCCGAGAACGACATCGCGATGGCGGTGCCGACGAGCACGACCACCGGCATCGTCAGCACATTGAGCGAGACCAGCTTCATCTCGCGGCTGGTGATCTTCTTGCCGAGGTACTCCGGGGTGCGGCCCACCATCAGCCCGGCCACGAAGACCGCCAGGATCGCCAGGACGAGCATTCCGTAGAGACCGGACCCGACCCCGCCGGGAGCCACCTCGCCGAGCCCCATGTTGAGGATCAACAGGCCGCCGCCGACGCCGCTGTAGGAGGAGTGGAAGGAGTCGACCGCGCCCGTCGAGGTCCCGGTCGTGGATACCGCGAAGAGGGTCGATGCCCACTCGCCGAACCGGGTCTCCTTGCCCTCCATCGCCGCTCCCGCGGCCCGGAGGGTCGAGCCGTGCAGGTGGACCTCCAGCGCGGTGACCGCGACGACGAGCGAGCCCCAGATGACGCCCATTGCGGCCAGCACCGCGTGGCCCTGGCGCTTGTCGCCGATCAGGATGCCGAACGTGCGCGTGAAGCACACGGGGATCAGCAGCAGCAGGAAGTTCTCGAACCAGTTGGACAGCGGGTTCGGGCTCTCGAACGGGTGCGCGGAGTTCGCCGTGTAGAAGCCGCCACCGTTCGTGCCGATCTCCTTGATCGCCTCCTGGGAGGCGACCGGTCCGCCGGGGATTGTCTGGTGCCCGCCGGTGAGGGTGGTGACGTCGGTGCCCGACGAGAAGTTCTGCACCACGCCCATCAACAGCAGGGCGACGGCGGCCACGACGGAGAGGGGCAGCAGCACCCGGACCACCGATCGCGTCAGGTCGACCCAGAAGTTGCCGACCCGGTCGGTCGAGGACCGGGTGAACCCGCGGACCAACGCCACGGCAACGGCCAGCCCGACGGCGGCAGAGACGAAGTTCTGCACCGCGAGGCCGGCCATCTGCGCGAGGTGACCCATGGTCGCCTCGCCGGAGTACGCCTGCCAGTTGGTGTTCGTCACGAAGGACGCGGCCGTGTTGAACGCGGTCGCCGGGTCGACGCCGGGGAAGCCCAGGGAGAGCGGGAGTCCCGACTGCGCCCGCTGGACGACGTACAGCAGGAGGACGCCGACGAACGAGAAGGCGAGCAGCGAGACGGCGTACGTCGCCCACCGCTGGTCGGCCTTCGGGTCGACGCCGACCAGGCGGTAGACCACTCGCTCGGCCCGGAGGTCCTTCTCGTCGGTCAGAGCGTGGGCGAGGTACGCGCCCAGCGGGCGGTAGCAGGCAGCGAGGGCGAGGACCAGGGCGCCCGCTTGCAGCAGGCCGGCGGTGGCGTCGGACATGTCAGAACCGGTCCGCGAACAGGAGAGCGGCCACGAGGTAGCCCAGCAGCAGGACGCTCAGGGCGAGCCCGGCCCACAGCTCGCCGTTCATCGTGGCTCCAGCCCCTTCACGAGGAGGAACGACGCCACGAAGAAGAGCGTGGTGAGCGCGAGGTACAGGAGATCGGCCATGCCGCCATGCAACCGCCCGAATCGTCGCTCCGGGCCGGTGCTAACGGCCTCCTAACGTGCTCCTGACGAGTCCTAACACCCTCTCCGGCTAGCCGCCGAAGGCCCAGCGGAGGGCGTCGGGCAGCAGGGCGCCGGCGTGGTTCGAGTCGTGCCCGCCCTCGCCGAGGACGAGCCTCACGTCGTACCCCGCCTCGGCCAGCGCCGCGACCGTGCGCAGGGTGTCGGCGAGCCAGTTGTCCTCCGGTTCGTTCCAGCCGAGGTCTCGGTGGCCGGCCTGGATGAAGATGCGCAGCGGCTTGCGTGGTGTCGCGGGGATGAGCGCGGGGTACGGGTTGCCGCCGGGGATCTGCGCGAAGCTGGGCAGGAAGCAGATGACCCGGCGGAAGGCGTCGGGGCGCTGCCACGCGACGGTGAACGCACAGCTGCCACCGCTGCTGAAGCCGCCGATGGCCCAGCGGGTGTGGTCGTCGGTCACCGACCAGCGGCGGGTGACCTCGGGGAGGATCTCGTCGAGGAGGAACGTGGCGTAGCGGTCGTCGAAGGGGTCGTACTCCGCGTTGCGGGCCTTCCTGTCCGGCACGCCCTCGACGACACCTGGGTCCACGAACACCGCGATGGTGGTGGGCAGGTCGCCGCGGTGGATGAGGTTGTCCAGCACCACGGTGGTGCGGAGGTCGTCCCCGGGATCCAGGAAGCCGCCGCCGTCCTGGAGGACCAGGAGGGAGGCCGGCACGGCGACGTCGTACCGGGCCGGGACGTAGACCCAGAACCTGTGCGTCGATCCCGGGAAGACCGTGCTCTGCGTCCACTCGAGCTCGGTGACGGTGCCGGTCGGCACTCCTGCCTGGACGCTCGAGTCGGGTCCGCGGAGGTACGTGACGTCCGACTGGTCGAGGGCCAGCGGGAGGTACGGGATCTCCGAGGTCACCCCCGGACCGTACGTGGCTCTTGGTGGGTTCTCATCGGGAGTTCAGGCGCGTCACCCAGGAACCGGGCAGGCTCGGGGCATGCTCGACCAGTCAAGCCTCACCGGGACGTCCTTGACCCGGCGCCTCCTCGTCCTCGAGGTCACGCTCCTCCTCGGTGTCTCGCTCGGACGATCGGGGGTCTACGCCCTGGTCAACCTGGTCGCCGCCTGGACGGCGCCGGGCTCGCTCTCCCAGCAGCAGGCCGTGATGAACGGCAGCCGCGCGCCGGGACGGGAGTGGCTCGACCTGACCCTCCAGCTGCTGGCGATCGCCTTCTCCCTCGTGCCGGCGGCCCTGGCCGGCTACCTCCTCGCCCGCGACGGCAAGGACCTGAGCCGGATCTGGTTCGACCGGCGGCGTCTCGGCCTGGACACGGGACGGGGCCTGGTCATCGCGGCCGCCGTGGGCGGAACCGGGCTGGCCTTCTACCTGGTCACCTACTCCCTGGGCGTGGACGTCGCGGTCGTCGCCGAGGACCTGCCGCACGTGTGGTGGCGCTTCCCCGTGCTGGTGCTCGCGGCGGCCCAGAACGCCGTCCTGGAGGAGGTCGTCGTGCTCGGCTACCTGCTCACGCGCCTCGACGACCTGGGGATGTCCCGACGCGTGGCGGTGCCGTTGGCGGCGGTGGTCCGGGGCAGCTACCACCTGTACCAGGGGCTGGGCGGGTTCTTCGGGAACCTGGCGATGGGACTGGTCTTCGGCTGGCTCTTCCACCGGTGGGGCCGCATCGCCCCGCTCGTCGTGGCCCACACGGTCATCGACCTGTTCGCGTTCGTGGGCTTCGCCCTGCTGGCCGGCCACGTGAGCTGGCTGCCGACCTGACGCAGGTACCTCAGGCGGACGCGAGCTCGACGACCGAGCGGTTGGCCGCACGCACGGCCGCCCACGTCGCCGGCCCCGAGCTACGACTCACGTACCAGGTCCACGACGAGCAGCTCCCCGCGCGGCGGTAGTCCACGTCGAGCAGGCTGACCGGCCACCGCGCGGTGTCACCGTGACCCACGACCAGCAGGGTCGGCCGGAGGCGTTCGACGAGGGCGGCGTACCCGTCGACACCGCCGACGCTGGTGTGCCCGAGGTACCGGTCGATGGCGCCGTCGAAGACCTGGTAGGCCGTCGGGTTCGACCCGTCGCTGATCGCCAGCACCTCCGGCGCGTTGATCGAGAGGACCTCGGCACCGCGAGGTACGGCGGCCAGGACGGCCGCAACGTCCGCCCGCTGCTGGCCGAGGCGGTCGCTCACCGATCCCACGGACTCCACGACGCCCAGCCCGACCGCTGACGCGCACGTGACGGCGACGACGGACACGGCCGCGGCCGCGGGGAGACGGCGTACGACGGCGACCACCGCGCCGGCGATCCCCAGCGCCGCGAAGGGCAGGAGCTCGAACAGGTCCGGCGGCCCGTTGATGGCCAGCAGCGTCCAGGCGAGTCCCACGAGGGCGGCCGCGGCCAACGCGAGCTCGGTGCCCGCGCGCGCTCGACGCAGGGCCGCGATCCCCAGCCCCAACATGGCCAGGAGACCGGCGGCGAAGACGACCAGCGAGAGGTGGTAGCCGCGCCACAGGAAGCCGAGGGTGAACGAGGGTGCGGTCCACGCGGACGGCTGACGGGTGTAGCGGACGTTGACCGTCACGAAGCCGGCCCAGGCCTGGGGCAGCGCGCCCGTCGCGCCCAGGACGGTGAGGGTCGCGAGGCTGGGCACGAGGCCGCCGGTGACGAACCGCGCCAGGCCACGGACGCGTTCGGCGCGCCGCGTCAGCACGGCCACCACCACGGCGGTCACCGCCACGGCGAGGGCCGGCTGCCACACCAGCGTCGCCAGGGCGGTGCCCACCCCCGCCGAGAACCATCGTCGTCGCTGGGCCATCACGAGCGAGGCCACGAGGAACAACACCATGGCCGTCTTCTCCCGCGGTCCACCCGTGGCGAGCTCGATGAAGTCCTGGAAGGTCAGGAAGACCGCCGCGGCGGTGATACCGGCGAGGCGCGAGGAGAAGACGTCGCGGGCCAGGACGGACACGAGGACGCAGCACGTCACCGAGAGCCCGAGGAAGAGCAGCCGGGCGGACATGATCGGGTCCAGTCGCACCAGGCCTCCCGCCCAGATGGCCAGCCCGGGGACCGCATCGGCCAGCGGGCCGACCGTGTTGAAGATGTCGACGTACGGCGGGACGCCGCGGGCGACGTGCTCACCTCCGTAGACGAACACCCCCAGGTCCCTGCTGAGCCCGGCGTCGAACCCGTGCAGGCCGTACACGACGGTCGAGACGAGCCCGACGACGAGCGCGTCGACGCTCACCGGCACGGAGGTGCTCCGCAGCCGCCGGGCCGGGATCGTCGAGACGGCGGTGCTCGTCACCCCCCCAGCGTGTCCCCGGAAGGTGAGGACATCGTGAGACCCGTTTGAGGTCTGGTGAAGAAGTCCTCGTCCGACGCTCCACCCTCGCAGGTGGTTCGCGCGCTCCGGATGACGCGTAGCGTCCGGTCCCGGTCTCCGTTCGGAGGCCACGAAGGGAGATCGATCATGGGCTACGGACTAGGCGTGTTCCTTCTTGCCGTGGGGCTGATCCTCGCGCTGGCGGTGCGGGACGCCATCTCCGGCGTCGACCTCGTCATGGTCGGCTGGATCCTGGCCGCCGTCGGGGCGCTGGCCATCGTGATGACCGCCGCGACCACCATGCGCGCGCGCGGCTCCAACACCGTCGCCACCACGACGCACGCGGACGGCAGCCAGACCACGACCCAGAGGAGCACCGAGACCGAGCTCTAGGTCGCCCCGTCAGTGCACGTCCTTCTTCGGCGGTAGCGCCGCCGAGGCGGTGTCGTCTCCCGACGTGTTGTCGACCGAGGGGGCCAGGACGCTGAGGTCGGCGGTGAGCGTGTTGGGGTCGCCGACGTAGTTGAGGTTCATCCCGAGGTCGAGGCTGTCCGCTGACGTCACGCCCGAGAGCTCGCACAGGAGCCGGGCGACCTTGGCGTTGCCGGCCATCGGCGTGGTCGCGTCGCACGTCCACGCGCCGTAGCCCGTCGTCGTGTCGGTCTCGTAGTTCGTCAGGCCGGAGATGGTCAGCAGGACCTGGAGGTTGACGGGCCCACCGCTGACCGTGACCGGGATTCCCACGTGCATGAACAGGCCGGGAGTGTCGGGACGAGGGGTCACGCTGACGCTGCCCAGCTGGGCCGACACGTCCTGGGTCCGCGCCTGGACCGTGGGGGTCGGGTCGCCCCCGGGGGTCGAGGCGGCCGTCGGGGTGCCGTCAGCGGTCGGCGTCGGGTCCCCGGCTCCGGTGGGCGGGTGACTGGTCGGGCCTCCGGTCGGTCCGTCGGTGGGCGTCGCCGATGCGGTAGCGGGCGTGCTCGGGTTGTGCGTGGGGTTCGGCGTCGGCGCTCCGGAGGACGGCAGTCCGGTGGGCCCGCCTGTGGGACCGCCCGTGGGGTCGGTCGAGGTGGTCGGTGAGCCGGCGGTGGCAGAGGCCCCGGCCGTGGGCGCGCCGGCGCTCGACGCCAGGGCCGGCGTGGCCGACCCGTGGCTGGCCGTGGGCGCGGACGACCCGTCGGTCGGCTGGCTGCCCAGGCGTTGGGCGACGTCGGAGGTGACCCGGTCCGGACCGGGCGCCGCGGACGGCAGCGAGCCCGGTGGAGCGGTGAGGATCGCCAGCATGGCGACCACGGCCACGGTGGAGGTCGAGGCGACGACGGCCATGCTCGCCGCGCCGCCCTTGACCAGGCCCAGGATCCCCGCCTTGGCCGCCGTACCACCGGTCTCGGCGGCTCCGGCGCCGAGCGCCCCCGAGGTTGCCGCCGCGCCGTGCGCGTGGCCGACGGCGCCGAGGTAGGCCGGTGCGGCGGCGCCCAGCACGATCGGGGCGAGCAGCACGCCGAGGCCGGCGTTCACGGAGTCCAGCTCGGCCAGCGCGTCGCGACAGTAGGCGCACTCCGAGACGTGCCCGTCGACCTTCTTGTTCTGGGGGGCGGTCAGGCCTCCCCGCACGGAGCCGGACAGGAGCGGCCAGACGTCCGAGCAGGTCGTGGTGGGCGCACCGACCAGGTGGGCGTCGAGGAAGGCGCGGCGCAGGCCCTCGCGGGCGCGGATGCCCAGCTGGGACACGCCGCCGACCCGGATGCCCAGGATCGTCGCGATCTCCTGACGGTCCGCGCCCTCGACGCACGAGAGCCACAGGAACGTCTGCCACCGGTCGGGCAGGGCTCCGAACGCGCGCGCCAGCGTGGTCCGCTCGTAGACCGTGTCGAACAGCGAGTCCCCGGGCGTGCCCACGGTCTCGTCGGGCTGGTCCGGGTCGTCGGCGACCACGACCCGACGGGCGCGTCGCGAGGAGTCCACCGCGACCGTGCGCACGGTCTGCAGCAGATAAGGACGGAACGCCGTCTGCGGGCCGCCTCCGGAGCGGATGCGCAGGAAGAGCTTCTCGAAGGCATCGGCCACCACGTCGTCGGCGGCCGCCCGGTCGATCAGGGTGCGGGCGAGTGCGGTCGCGGCGTGCCGGTGGCGTCGGTACAGCTCGGCGTACGGCGCGTCCTCGCGGGCACGGACGCGCGCCACGAGCTCCGCGTCACCGAGCCTTCTGAGCTCGTCGTCAAGCTGCACGTCCACACCCCTCTGACCGCGAGCGCCACGGAGCCACCGTGCCGCCCTGCTCGGTCAGTCCCTCGTTCGGGCTGCTGCTGGGCCGACCCTCTGACGGTCCTGGTGACGAGTTTGCCACGAATCTTTTCCGGAATCGGCGTAACGGACAGGCTTGAAAAGACGTCGCGTGCCCGGACGAGGCGCTCGGTCTTCGCGGGCGTACACCGGTGCCTGAGCCGGATTGCCATTTCTCCCGAAACCGCTGGTGATACAGCCCACTTGGGCAAGGCCCATCTCTGTGGTCCGACCGTGGCGAACCACTGTCATCGGGGATCCACACCGGGATCTCCCCCCAGCTGTGAAGGACACATCATGAGCTCCGTCTCCCGCACCAAGCGCACCTTCTTGTCGATCGCCGGTCTGGCCCTGCTGGCGGTGCCGTTGACCGCTTGCGGCTCCGGCGACGACAGTGCCTCGGCCGCTTCTGCGTCGCACTCCGCCCCGAAGGCCGTCGCCTCGATCGACTCGCTGACCGGCGAGAGCACCGCGATCGCCCTCGACAAGGGCTTCACCGACGCCCTCACCGCCCTCAAGCTGACCCCCGGCGTCGTGGGTACGGCCAAGCTGACCGACGGATCGCTGGTCTTTCCGATCACGGGCGGCAACGTCACGGTGTTCAAGCCCGGCCAGGTCTCGCCGTACGTCATCGGCCAGATCCAGCACGAAGGCTCGGGCCTGTCCCTGACCGCCGGCGGCACCAAGGTGGAGCTGACCAACTTCAACGTCGACCCTGGAGTCTCGCGGGTCTACGGCGACGTGACGGTCAACGGCAAGGTCGCCGCCTCCAGCGCGTTCCTGTTCCAGCTCGACGGCCGCACGCTCAAGCCGCTCAAGACCGAGGGCAGCCAGGCGATCCTCACCGGCACCAAGGTGGAGATCTCCGACGTGGCGGCCCCCGTGCTGAACGACGTGTTCAAGACCGACGCCGTCAAGCCCGGCCTGCTTGTCGGTATCGCGACCATCACCGTCGACACCAAGTGACCCGTTCGGTCCGCTGACCGAGCAGAACGACCACGCGCAGCCCGCGGAAGACCACTTCCGCGGGCTGCGCCTCTCGACAGAACCTCCGTGTCGCTCGAGCGCCACGTGACGCTCCTCCAGTCCATCGATCGGCGGTCCGGAGTGAGGATGAACCTGGATTCCTCGCGCAGTCACCGTGAAGATCGGCGTGAACCCGCCGGCCGGAGTGTCCAACGAATCTGATCCGTTCGCGGCGGTCACGAACGCGAGTCCGCCCGCCTCTGCCGAGACAGCAGCGGGCCGACTTGCGGACTGTTGCGGACATTCTGCGGACCGATGCCTAGGCGCGTGCGGCTGTCGGTCGGAAAGACCTCGCTGCATGAGTGAGTCGCGTGACTGATCCTCCAGCCCGCCGACCGGCGGATCAGACAACTGCGGTCGAGTCCCCTTTGCGCTGGGCCACCAGATCGTCGGACGCGTGGGTCTTGACAGAACTGTGACGGCGGCCACATCCTGTGT
>CAWAIW010000018.1:0-16571 GCA_963782035.1 uncultured Actinomycetota bacterium | reverse complement strand
TCCTGCGCGAGTCCGAGGCGAAGAAGAAGAAGTCGGCGTAGCCCTTCTCGACCCGCCTCCGGGCGGCTGCCTCTCCGGGTCACCAATGACGTGATCCCCGGCTGAGCGGGTATCACGTCACCTGTGACCCTGGAGCGCTGTCGAACGGGTGCGATGACGACGCTCCAGGGTCAGAAGTCGGCTCAGGCCTCCGGAACGTCGGCCAGCTCGGCGGCGATGTGGATCTCCGTGGCTCCCTCGACCGGGGTGAAGACCAGCTCGCCCTGGACGTGGCCGGCGCGGCGGAGGTCGTCGGCGGCGAGACGGGCGGCCTCGACCAGCGCCGACGGACCGGTGACCTCGACCCGCGACAGCGGCGCCCGCATGGAGACCTTGGCCTGCGACTTGGCGCCGCGGATACCGATCAGGGCGGCGGCGACCGCGTCGAGCAGGGCCGGGTCGGCGTCCACCGCCTGGCCCTCATGGGGAGCGGGCCACGACGCGGTGTGGATCGAGCCGTCCTGCCACCAGGACCAGACCTCTTCGGTGACGTACGGGAGGAACGGCGCCAGCAGCCGGAGCGTGGTGTGCAGGGCGCAGGCCAGGGTGGCCCGGGCCGACGCGGAGCCTGCGTCGGACGCGTCGTACGCCCGCTCCTTGACCAGCTCGAGGTAGTCGTCGCAGAACTCCCAGAAGAACTTCTCGGTCACCTCGAGGGCGGTCGTGTAGTCGTAGGCCTCGAACGCATCGGTCGCCCGCGCGCACGTCACCAGCAGCCGGGCCAACAGCGCCTTGTCGACCGACTCTGCGACCAGCGCGGGGTCGGGGTCGACGGCGCCCACCGAGCCGAGCACGAACTTGGACGCGTTCAGCACCTTCATCGCCAGCCGCCGGCCGACCTTCATCTGCGACTCGTCGAACGGCGAGTCGGCGCCGGGTCGCGCCATCGCGGCCCGCCAGCGGACGGCGTCCGCGCCGAACCTCGCCAGGATGTCGTCGGGGACGATCGCGTTGCCCTTGGACTTCGAGAGCTTCTTGCGGTCGGGGTCGACCACCCAGCCCGAGATCATCGCGACCTTCCACGGCACGACGCCCTGCTCGTAGTGGGCGCGCACCACGCGCGAGAACAGCCAGGTGCGGATGATCTCGTGGGCGTGGGTGCACAGGTCCATCGGGAAGACCCGCGCGAACAGGTCTTCGTCCGTCAGCCAGCCGCCGGCGATCTGCGGGCTCAGCGACGAGGTGGCCCAGGTGTCCATCACGTCGGGGTCGCCCATGAAGCCTCCGGGCCGGCCGCGCTGCGCCTCCTCGTACCCGTGTGGCGCGTCGGTCGACGGGTCGACCGGGAGCTCGGCCTCGCGGGGCAGCAACGGGTGCTCGTAGTCGGGCTCGCCCTCGTCGTCGAGCGGGTACCAGACCGGGAACGCGATCCCGAAGAACCGCTGGCGTGAGATCAGCCAGTCACCGTTGAGCCCGCCGACCCAGTTGTCGTAGCGGTGCCGCATGTGCGGTGGCACCCACTCGATCTCCGAGCCGCGCGCCACCATCTCCTCACGCAGGCCGTCCTCGCGGCCCCCGTTGCGGATGTACCACTGGCGGGTCGAGACGATCTCGAGAGGCTTCTCGCCGCGCTCGTAGAAGTTGGCCATCCGCTGGGTGGGCACGGGCTCGCCGACCAGGTCGCCCGACTCGCGCAGCAGCGCGACCATCGCCTCCCGGGCGGAGAAGGTCGTCTTGCCGGCCAGCTCGGCGTACGCCGTCGAGGCCGGCTCGCTCGAGAGCCACGGCGGCGTCTCGCGAAGGAGGCGGCCGTCGCGACCGACCACCGTGCGCACCGGCAGTTGGAGCTCGCGCCACCAGGTGACGTCGGTCAGGTCGCCGAACGTGCAGCACATCGCGATGCCGGCGCCCTTGTCGGGCTCGGCGGCGGGGTGGGCGACGACCGGGATCTCGACGCCGAAGACCGGACTCGTCACGGTGCTGCCGAACAAGGCCTGGTAGCGCTCGTCGTCGGGATGGGCGATCAGCGCCACGGCGGCCGGGATGAGCTCGGGTCGGGTCGTCTCGATGAAGACGAGCTCGCCGTCGGGCCGGTGGAAGGCCACCCGGTGGTAGTGGCCGGCGTAGTCACGCGCCTCCATCTCGGCCTGCGCGACGGCCGTCTGGAACGTGACGTCCCACATGGTCGGCGCCTCGGACAGGTAGGCCTCGCCCCGGGCGTAGTTGCGCAGGAACGCGGTTTGGCTCACCAGCTGCGACTTCGGGCCGATCGTCGTGTAGTGCTCGGCCCAGTCGACGGAGAGCCCCAGCGTGCGCCACAGCTTCTCGAAGACGACCTCGTCCTCGACGGCCAGACGCTCGCACAGCTCGACGAAGTTCGGACGGCTGATCGGCACCTGGCGCTTGGCGTCGGGCTTCTCGGGCGGCGCGTAGTCGCGTTCGTACGGCAGCGCCGGGTCGCACCGGACGCCGTAGTAGTTCTGCACGCGGCGCTCGGTCGGTAGGCCGTTGTCGTCCCAGCCCATCGGGTAGAACACCGACTTGCCGCGCATCCGCTGGTAGCGCGCGATCAGGTCCGTGTGCGTGTACGAGAACACGTGCCCGACGTGCAGGCTGCCGCTCACCGTGGGCGGCGGGGTGTCGATCGCGAAGACGTTCTCGCGAGGCTGGGTCCGGTCGAAGCGGTAGGTCTGCTGCTCCTTCCATCCCGCGGCCCACTTGTCCTCCAGGCCCTCCAGCGCAGGCTTCTCCGGTACGACCACGGAACGCCGCTCGGCGCTCGTCGTGTCCGGGTCCTGGAGGTGGGTCTGGGTCATGCCGCCAGGATATTCGGGTGAGGTGGCCCGAGTCGCATCGATACCGTTCGACCGCATGACGTACGACGTGTGGTTCACGACCGAACCCGGGGAGTTCCTCGACGTGGCCTCGGCGCAGCTCGCGGCCGACCCCGTCGTCACCACCGTGATGGCCACCGTCACCAGCCGGTACCGCGACCTGCGCCACGAAGGCGAGCAGCCGCCGACCGACCGGCCCGAGTGGTGGGCCGTCGTCCGCGACGCCGAGGGGGAGATCGCCGGGCTGGCGATGCGCACGGCTCGTACGCCGCCGTACCCGATGTTCGTGCTCCCCATGGCCGACGTCGCCGCCCTCGCGCTGGCTCGGGCCGTCCACGACCGCGGCGAGTCCGTCGGCGGGCTCAACGGCTCGCTGCCCGCGGCCGAG
Organism: uncultured Actinomycetota bacterium; assembly: GCA_963782035.1. Taxonomy (GTDB): domain Bacteria; phylum Actinomycetota; class Actinomycetes; order Propionibacteriales; family Nocardioidaceae; genus Nocardioides. The sequence continues at coordinate 13,370 of CAWAIW010000018.1, read as the reverse complement.
GTGATGGCCGCCGAGCTGGCCCGCCTCCAGGGCGACACCGTCGAGGTCGCCCAGCACACGCGGCTCTTCGAGCTCGGCGAGCTGGTCCCGCCCGCCGGCGTACCCGGGACCCTGCGCACCGCCACCCTCGACGACCTCGACCTCGCCAAGGCGTGGGTCGACCGGTTCATGGTCGACGCCGACGAACAGGCCGGGCGGGACCCGGCTGCCCACGGCCGCGAGGAGATCGCCCCCGAGGACTTGCGCCAGCGGATCGAGCGCGGCACCTATTGGTTCTGGCTGGACGAGGCGGGGGAGCGGGTGCACCTGACCGGTGCCAACGCGCCGGCGTTCGGCGTGGCCAGGATCGGCCCGGTCTACACGCCGCCGGAGCAGCGCCGGAAGGGGTACGCCGGGGCCGCCGTCGCCCAGGTCTCGCGGCACTTCCTCGACGCCGGCGCCCGCGTCTGCCTCTACACCGACCAGGCGAACCCGACCTCGAACGGCGTGTACGTCGCCCTCGGCTACCGTCCCGTCGTCGACCAGGTGAACCTCCGCATCGCTGGTTTCGAGGCTCGACCGTGAACGGACTCGCACCTCAACCACCGAAGGGCTCGCCCTAGGCTGGCGCTGTGACCGACCAGCCCCGCCTCGCCGAGACCTTCGCCGAGGTCGAGGACGCCCTGCTCTCCCGCTGGCCGGAGACGCGGATGGAGCCGTCGCTGGACCGGATCCGCGCGTTCACCGAGCTGCTCGGGGACCCGCAGCACACCTACCCGGTCATCCACCTGACCGGCACCAACGGCAAGACCTCCACCTCGCGGATGATCGACACCCTGCTGCGCACGCTGGACCTGCGCACCGGCCGGTTCACCAGCCCGCACGTCGAGCGGATCACCGAGCGGATCAGCCTCGACGGCGAGCAGCTCACCGACGAGCAGTTCGTGACCGCCTTCAACGACGTGGCGCCGTACATCGACCTCGTCGACCGCTCCCAGCCGTTCCCGCTGTCGTTCTTCGAGACGGTCGTGGCGATGGCGTACGCCGCCTTCGCCGACGCCCCCGTCGACGTCGCCGTCGTCGAGGTCGGACTCGGCGGCACGTGGGACGCGACCAACGTCGCCGACGCCGCGGTCGCGGTCGTGCTGCCGGTCGCCGTCGACCACGCGCACCTCCTCGGCGACGACCCCGTCACCATCGCGCGCGAGAAGGCGGGGATCATCAAGCCCGGCTCGGTGGCCGTCTCCGCCCAGCAGCTGCCCGACGTCGAGGAGGTGCTGCGCGAGCGCGCCCTCGACGTCGGCGCCCGTCTGCTCCGCGAGAACGTCGACTTCGGCGTCGTCGCCCGCTACCCCGCGGTCGGCGGGCAGCTGGTCTCCCTGCAAGGAGCTACGCGCGAGGTACGACGACCTGTTCATCCCGCTGTACGGCGCCCACCAGGCGCAGAACGCCGTCATGGCGCTGGTCGCCGTCGAGGCGTTCCTGGGCACCGACCCGCTCGACGCGGAGGTGGTGGCCGCGGCTTTCGCCGAGGTCACGTCGCCCGGCCGGCTCGAGGTGGTCCGCCGCAGCCCGACGATCATCCTGGACGCCGCGCACAACCCGCACGGCGCCGAGGCGACCGCGGCCGCGCTCGAGGACTCCTTCCAGCTCGACCCGTTGGTGGGCGTGGTCGGCGTGATGGGGGACAAGGACGCCGAGGGCCTGCTGGCGGCCTACGAACGGGTCCTCAGTCACGTCGTCTGCACCCAGGCCTCGACCTCGCGGGCGAAGCCCGCCGAGGAGCTGGCCGTCGTGGCGCGGGAGGTCTTCGGCGAGGACCGCGTCACCGTCGAGCCGTCGCTCGCCGACGCCATCGACCAGGCGGTGACGATCGCGGAGTCCGACGGCAGCACCTCCCTCGGGTCCGGGGCGGTGCTCGTCACCGGGTCTGTGGTCACCGTCGGCGAGGCTCGCCGGCTCCTGGTCAAAGGCACGCGATGACCGAGAGCCAGCACCGGAGCGCTCGCCGCGCCGCGGCATGTGCGCGGCGATCCTCAGCCTGGAAGGGGTCGCCCTCGGGCTCACCACGCCGGTGATGATCACGGTCGCCGGGGTCGAGGTACAGAAGGCGCTCTACGTCGGGCTCGGCCTCGCGGTGGCCGCCCTGCTCCTGGCCGGGATGCTCCGCGGCGAGTGGGCCTACGCGCTCGGCTGGGCGCTCCAGGGCGTGGCGATCGGGCTGGGGTTCGTCATCCCGCTGATGTTCGTCGTCGGCGCGGTCTTCGCGCTCCTGTGGGGGACGGCGTACTTCCTCGGCCGCAAGATCGAGCGCGAGCGGGCCGAGATCGGCGCACACCGGTGACGGAAGATCTCTCCCCGACGCCGCGCACCCGGCTCGGCCGGCTGGCCGAGAAGGGCCGCACCGACCGCGCCGAGCTGCACGCGCTCCTCGCCGCCGCTCTGGTCGCGCACGTCGGCGTGGACGCGGGTGGGTACCCGCTCGTCCTGCCTGCCGCGTTCGCCGTCGACCTCGAGGGTCCGGACCGCGACGGCACGCTGTACCTCCACGGCTCCACCGGCGCCCGCTGGCTCAACCAGGCCCGCGGCGCGAAGGTCTGCGTGACGATCACCGAGGTGGACGGCCTGGTGGCCGCGCGGTCGGGGTTCGAGAGCTCGATGAACTACCGGACGGCCGTCATCCTCGGCGAGGCCCGCGTCGTCGAGGACGACGACGAGCGGTCGCACGCGCTGGACCTGATGGTCGACCACATGGTCCCCGGCCGGGCGGCCACGATCCGGCGCCCGACGCGCAAGGAGCTGGCCGCCACCCAAGTGCTGGCCGTGCCCCTCTGGGAGGCCTCGCTCAAGGTCCGGGTCGGCGGGCCCGACGACGAGGACGACGACATCGCCGACAACCCGTGGGGCGGCCACATCCCGCTCTACCGCGTCGCCGGTGCCCCCGTCGGCGACGGTGGGTCGCGCGGGCCGGCACCGGACGACGTACGCCGTCGCGCCGAGCAGCTCGGCGCTCGCTAGGGTCCCTCTCATGCGCGAGCGTTCCCTGGTCCTGGTCAAGCCCGACGGCGTCCGCCGAGGTCTCACCGGCGAGGTGATCCGGCGCATCGAGGCCAAGGGCTACACGCTGGTCAGGCTCGAGCTGCGCGAGGCGACCCCGGAGCTGCTGGCCGAGCACTACGCCGAGCACGAGGGCAAGCCGTTCTACGAGCCGTTGGTCGAGTTCATGCTGTCCGGACCGGTGGCCGCGATGGTCGTGGAGGGCGAACGGTGCATCGAGGGCTTCCGGTCACTGGCCGGCGCCACCGACCCGACGAAGGCCGCGCCCGGGACGATCCGCGGCGACCTGGGCCGGGACTGGGGTCTGGCGGTCCAGCAGAACATCGTGCACGGCTCGGACTCGCCCGAGTCGGCCGCGCGCGAGATCGGGATCTGGTTCCCCTGAGCCGTCCGCGCTGGTCGAGGAAGGCGCGCTAGCGCCTGTCACGAGACCCGCTGACGGCTCGGCGGACCAGTTGCGGGTCTCGTGACGGTTGCTGCGCAACCTCCTCGACCACCGGTACGGCGTGTTGTCCCTGATGCGCTGACCTGCGCACTTAGCCTCGAAGCGGGTCGGGCGCTGGTTCGTCGTCTGTTCTCCTCCGTCCCAACCTTCCCCGGTACGAACGACAGACGAGGCAGCACGCATGGCAGGCAGCTTGATCGGCCGTGACATGGCCGTGGATCTCGGCACGGCCAACACCCTGGTCTACGTGCGCGGCAAGGGCGTGCTCCTGGACGAGCCGAGCGTCGTCGCGCTGAACACGACGACCGACGAGATCCTCGCGGTCGGCCACGAGGCCAAGCGGATGCTCGGTCGCACGCCGGACAACATCGAGGTCATCCGGCCGATGAAGGACGGCGTCATCGCCGACTTCGACGCGACCGAGCAGATGCTGCGGTTCTTCATCCGGTCGGTGCACCGCCGCCGGTACTTCGCCAAGCCGCGGATGGTCATCTGCGTGCCGAGCGGGATCACCGCGGTCGAGCAGCGGGCGGTCAAGGAGGCCGGGTACCAGGCCGGCGCGCGGCAGGTCTACATCATCGAGGAGCCGATGGCCGCCGCGATCGGCGCCGGGCTGCCCATCCACCTGCCCACCGGCAACATGGTCGTCGACGTCGGCGGCGGCACCACCGAGGTGGCGGTGATCAGCCTCGGCGGCGTGGTCACCTCCCTCAGCGTGCGCACGGCCGGTGACGAGCTCGACGCCGCGATCGTGGCGTGGATGAAGAAGGAGCACGGCCTGATGCTCGGCGAGCGCACCGCCGAGGAGGTCAAGATGACCATGGGCTCGGCCTTCCCGCTGGCGGAGGAGTCCACCGCCGAGATCCGCGGCCGCGACATGGTCTCTGGCCTGCCGCGCACCGTCGTGGTCTCCACCGCCGAGATCCGCCAGGCGATGGAGGAGCCGCTGCACACGATCGTCGACGCGGTCCGCAGCACCCTCGACCAGACGCCGCCCGAGCTCGCCGGCGACATCATGGACCGCGGCATCGTGCTGACGGGCGGAGGAGCGCTGCTCCGCGGGCTCGACGACCGCCTGCGGCACGAGACCGGCATGCCGGTGCACGTCGCCGACGACCCGCTGACCAGCGTCGCGATGGGTGCGGCGAAGTGCGTGGAGGAGTTCGAGGGGCTCCGGCAGGTCTTCGTCGACCAACGCCGGAGGCGCTGATGGTCCGCCCCAGGACCGGCGAGCCGCCGCCGCGCCGTTCCGTCCTCGTCGCGCTGCTGCTCGCCTGCGCCACCCTGATCACCCTCGACCACCACGGCGGCACCGGCTCGCCGGTGGAGCCGGCCCGCCGCGCGCTCGGAGAGGTGTTCGGACCGGTCGAGTCGGCGACGGCGACCGCCGTACGTCCCCTCACCGCCGTGCCCGACTGGTTCCGCAGCCGCTCGGACATGCGCCACGAGATCGCCACCCTGACCGCGCAGAACTCCGACCTGCGCCAGCAGGTCAACACCTCCGGCCTCGACCGCAACCGGCTGGCCGAGTACGACGGCCTCACCGGCGCCGCGAAGACGCTCGGGCAGGCCCTGGTGCCGGCCCGCGTCATCGGCATCGGCGCCTCGCAGTCCTTCTCGCGCACCGTGACGATCGACGCCGGCTCGAAGGCCGGCGTCGCCCCCGACCAGACGGTGGTGAGCGCCGACGGCCTGGTCGGCCGGGTGCTGCGGGTCACCAGCACCACCGCGACCGTGCTGCTGGTCATCGACGCCGAGTCGGTGGTGGGCGGCCGGATCGGCGAGAGCATGCAGCTCGGGTTCCTCCACGGCCGCGGCGACCTCGGCCGCAGCGGCCGGCTCGACCTCGAGCTCGTGGACGACTCGGTCGTGCCGGACAAGGGCGACGTGGTCGTGACGTGGGGGAGCCAGGGTGGCGCGCCGTACGTCACCGGTGTCCCCGTCGGCCGGGTCACCCAGGTGTTCAGCAGCCTGCGCCAGACCTCGCAGCGCGCCGTCATCCAGCCGTTCGTGGACTTCGGCGCCCTGGACGTCGTCGGTGTGGTGGTGCCCTCGGGCACGCACTCCGACCGGGCCGTCGTCGAGGCGGACGGGCGGCTGCGATGAACTCCCTCCGCTGGCCGGTCACGGTCGCCCTCGTCGCCCTGGCCCTGGTCCTCCAGGTCTCCTTCTTCCCGCACGTCGCCGTCCACGGCGTCGTCCCCAACCTCTGTCTGCTGGTGGTCGTGGCGGCCGCGCTCGTGCGCGGGCCCGAACAGGCGGCCGTGCTCGGGTTCGTGGCCGGCGTGCTGCTCGATCTCACGCCGCCGGCCGACCACGTCGCCGGCCGCTGGGCCCTCGCGCTGGTGGTCGTGGGGTACGTCGCGGGCCGGGTCCGTCCCGACCCCGGCGCCGACGGCCGGCTGTCGGCGACCTCCGTGGTCACGACCGTGGCGGCGTCCTCCTTCGTCGGCACCTCGATCTACGCGATCACCGGCCTGGTCCTGCAGGACCCGGTCGTCTCCGTCGGTGACCTGCTCCCGGTGATCCTGCTCGGGGTGGCTTGGGACGTGCTGCTCACGCCGTTGCTCCTCCCGGGCCTGATGCGGCTGTTCACCGCCATCGAGCCGGCACGAGCGCACGTGTGATGGTCCGTTCGGAGCGCGGCCGGCTACGCGTGGTCGTGATCCAGGTCCTGGTCTTCTCGCTGTTCGCCACCCTCTTCGCGCGGCTCTACTACCTCCAGGTCGTCAGCGGTGACACGTACCACGCCCGCGCGGCGTCCCAGTCCCTGCGCGACATCGTCGAGCAGCCCGAGCGCGGGCTGATCGTCGACGACCAGGGCCGCCCGCTCGTCGCCAACCGCATGTCGTGGGTGGTCAGCGTCGACCGCACCGTGCTCGGCAAGCTGGGCAGCCACGGGTCCGAGGTCGTGGTGAAGCGGCTGGCGTCGGCGCTGGACATGCGCCCGGCGCGGATCCGTGCGCGCCTGGTCTCCTGCGGGGACCACGACAGCAAGGTGGGCGTCTGCTGGAACGGCTCGCCGTACCAGCCCGTGCCCATCGCCTCGGACGTCGGCCGCAACGTCGCGCTCAAGATCCTCGAGCAGCCGGAGGACTACCCCGCGGTGCTCGCCGAGCAGCAGAGCGTGCGGAGCTATCCCGCGCCGTACGGCATCAACCTCGCGCACGTGCTCGGGTACCTCAGCCCGATCACGTCCGACGAGTACGACGTGGCGCAGAAGAGCGGCGACACCTCGGTCAACGGGGCCTCGGTCGTGGGCCGCGCCGGCGTCGAGCAGGAGTACGACCGGTGGCTGCGGGGCATGCCCGGCTACCGGACGGTGGCCGTGGACTCGATGGGCCGCGTCCTCGGTGACGACAGCGAGGTCGCGGGCCAGCCCGGCGACACCCTCGTCACCTCCATCGACGCGAGGGTCCAGAGCGTCGTGGAGCGGCAGCTCGCCGACACGATTGCGCTGGCCCGTCAGACCCACGACGACGTGACGGGCCGCAACTACGCCGCCGACTCGGGTGCCGTCGTGGTGCTCGGGGCCAAGACGGGCCGGGTCGTGGCGATGGCCAGCCAGCCGACGTACGACCCGGGCGAGTGGGTCGGCGGCATCAGCCGCAAGCAGCTCAGCGCGCTGTACTCCGCGAAGGCCGACAACCCGCTGCTCGCTCGCGCGACCCAGGGCCAGTTCGCGCCGGGCTCGACGTGGAAGCCCGTGATGTCGGTGAGCGCGCTCAACAACGGCTTCACCCCCGACACCCGTCTGGACTGCTCGTCGGGTCTTCAGGTCGGCAACCGGTGGTTCAAGAACTACGAGTCCGTGGCGCGCGGCTACATCAGCTTCGCCGAGGCGCTGCAGTACTCCTGCGACACGTTCTTCTACCGCGTCGGGCTGAAGTTCTGGCAGCAGTACGGCACCGACCCGACCGACGTCGACGCCAAGGACCCCCTCGTCGAGGGCGCCAAGAACTTCGGCTTCGGCAAGGAGACCGGCATCGACCTGCCGGGGGAGGCGAGCGGCCGGATCGCCGACCGCCACTGGAAGCTCTCCTACTGGAAGTCGATGAAGGGCTACTACTGCAAGATCGACGCCCAGAACGGGGCAGACGGCACTGGCGTCAAGCGGGACTTCCTGCACGTCTTCGCCCACGAGTTCTGCCTCGAGGGCAGCTACTCGCGCGCCGGCGACGCGGTGAACTTCTCCATCGGCCAGGGCGACACCCTTGTCACGCCGCTGCAGCTGGCACGTGCGTACGCCGCGCTCTCCAACGGCGGCACCCTCTACGAACCCCGCATCGGCAAGGCGATCGTCAGTCCGGACGGCCAGATCCTGAAGCGGATCGCCCCGAAGGTGCAGGCCCACGTCAAGGCCAGTGAGGCGTCGATGCAGTACGTCGACCAGGCGCTGCTCGGCACCGCCAAGATCGGCACGATGGCCTGGAAGATGATCGACTTCCCGCTGGACCAGGTGCACATCCGGTCCAAGACCGGGTCCGCCGAGGTCTACGGCAAGCAGTCGACGTCGTGGGTGGCGTCCTACGACGAGAACTACGTGGTCGTGATGATGGTCAGCCAGGCCGGCACCGGGTCGGGGACGTCGGGCCCGGCGGTACGGGCGATCTGGGAGTCGCTCTACGGCATCGACGGGATGGACGTGAAGCCCTCGCGCTCGGCCATCCCCGGCACCACGCCGCCGCAGGGTCTCCCGACGTTCCTCGGCGACGGCTCGATCCTGCCGCCCGGACGGAAGGCGCAGCGGTGACCTCGACGCGTGGCGTTCCGGACCAATCGTCGACCTGGAACGATCCAAGGGTGGCGTTCGTGACCAATCGTCGCGCGCACGGCCTCGACTGGCTGCTCATGCTGGCCGTCCTGGCGCTGGTGACGATCGGCTCGCTGCTCATCTGGTCGGCCACGTCCCACCGCGAGGACCTCACCCACGGTGACCCCTCGGCGTACCTGAAGAAGCAGGTCGTCAACATCGCGATCGGGCTGGTGCTCCTCGCCGTCGTGACCGTGACCGACCACCGGTGGGTGCGGATCCTGGCGCCGGTGGTGTACGTCGCGTCGATCGGCGGTTTGGCGCTCGTCCTCGCCCACGGCAGCACGATCAACGGCTCTCGCTCCTGGATCGAGCTCGGCGGGATGTCGCTGCAGCCCTCGGAGTTCGCCAAGCTCGCGGTCGTCGTCGGCATGGCGCTGCTCGTCGCCGAGCGCACCGAGGGCCGACGGCGTCCCCTGGGGCTCGGCACCGTGCTGACCATGCTGGCCGTCGCCGGCGTGCCGGCTGTCCTGATCATGCTGCAGCCCGACCTCGGCACGATGCTCGTGCTCTCGGCGACCATCTTCGGCGTGCTGGCCGTGGCGGGCACGCCGCGGCGCTGGCTCGTCCTGCTGGTCGCCGGCGGCGTCACGGCCGCGGTCGCGATGGTCGCCCAGGGGTTCCTCAAGGCCTACCAGGTGGACCGGTTCCTCGCGTTCACCAACCCGGACCTCGACCCGCGCGGGGCTGGGTACAACACCGAGCAGGCGCGCATCGCCGTCGGCAACGGCGGGCTGTTCGGGCAGGGGCTGTTCCACGGTTCGCAGACGCAGTCCGGGTTCGTTCCCGAGCAGCACACCGACTTCGTCTTCACCGTCGCGGGGGAGGAGCTCGGCCTGGTCGGGGCGGGCATCGTCATCGCGCTGCTGGCCGTGGTGATCTGGCGCGCCCTCGCGATCGCCTCGACGACGCCCGACGTCTTCGGCCGCGTCGCCGCCGCCGGCATCGCCTGCTGGTTCGGCTTCCAGGCCTTCCAGAACATCGGCATGTGCCTGGGGATCATGCCGGTCACCGGCGTACCCCTCCCGTTCGTGTCGTACGGCGGGTCCTCGCTCTTCGCCGGCATGCTCGCCGTCGGCCTGCTCCAGAACATCGCCACCCGCTCCCACGAGCAGTCCCGCGGCTCCAAGGCGATCGCGGTGCGGATGGCGGCGCGGGTCTGAGGTGGGTGGGTCGTGATACCCGGTGCACCGGGTGTCACGGACGTTCCCGGGGGTTGCAACCGCCGGTAAGCGGCCGAAACGCCCAGGAAGCTCGTGCGGAACGCCACTCAGGGCTTGATGCTGAGGAACACGTACGCCGCCAGGATGGCCAGGTGCAGCCCGCCGCTCAGCGGCTTGGCGCGGCCAGGAACGACGGTGAGCACGCCCACGATCATCGACACCATCAGCAGCACGATCTGGGTCTCGCCGAGGCCGAGGGTGAGGGGACCGTCCAGCCAGATCATCGCGATGGCGATGGTGGGGATGGTCAGGCCGATGCTGGCCATCGCGGACCCGTAGGCGAGGTTCAGGCTGGTCTGTACCTTCTGGCGGGCGGCCGCGCGCACCGCCGAGATCGACTCCGGCAGCAGCACCAGCAAGGCGATGACCACGCCGACGAAGGCGTGCGGGAAGCCGATGGCCGCGACGCCGTCCTCGATCACCGGCGACTCGACCTTGGCCAGGCCGACGACCGCGACCAGGGCCACCACGAGCAGGCCCGCGCTCGTCAGCGCCGTCCGCTTCGACGGCGGGTCGGCGTGCCCGTCCTCGTCGTCGTCCGGGATGCCGTGCTCTCCCACGACGGGCAGGAAGAAGTCGCGGTGCTGGACGGTCTGGGTCAGCACGAACATCAGGTACACCAGCAGGGAGGCCACCGCCGCGAACGCCAGCTGGCTCGGTGAGAACTCCGGCCCGGGCTCGGTCGTGGTGAAGCGGGGGAGCACCAGGGTCAGGGTCGCCAGCGTGACCACCGTGGCCAGCGACGACCCGGTGCCCTCGGCGTTGAACACCGCGAGCTTGGTGCGCATCGCGCCGACCAGGAGCGAGAGCCCGACGATCCCGTTGACGCTGATCATCACGGCCGCGAACACCGTGTCCCGGGCGAGCTCCGAGGTGTCCTTGGACCCGCTGACCATCAAGGTGACGATCAGCGCGACCTCGATCACCGTCACGGCGACGGCGAGCACGAGCGAGCCGAACGGCTCGCCCACCTTGTGCGCGACCACCTCGGCGTGGTGGACGGCCGCCAGCACGGACCCGACGAGCACGACCGCGACCACCAAGGCCAGCAGCGGAGCCGGGTGCCGGCCCCACGTCGCCGCGAGCACCACCAGCGCCAGGATCGGGGTCAGCGCCGTCCACGTCAGCCACCTCGCCCGGACGTCGGTCGAGGTCGCCATGCCGTCACCCTAGGGGGGCGTTGCTAGCGTGCCCGCCATGTCTCGGGTGGTGCTGGTGGGTCTCGTCGACGGTCGCGGTTGGGTCCTTCTCCAGGAGCGCGACGAGCACGCGCCGGTCTTCCCCGACCGCTGGACGCTGCCGGGCGGTGGCATCGAGCCGGGGGAGTCCGACGACGAGGCTGCGGCGCGCGAGCTGGCCGAGGAGACCGGGCTGACCGACCCGCTCACCGCGCTGGGCGTCCACGTCGTGCCCTGCTCCGAGCACGGCACCGACGAGGTCGCGCTGTACGCCGCCCGCACCGGCGCGACCGACGCCGACGTGGTCCTGGGCGAGGGCCGGCGGATCGTCTTCGTCGACCCGGCCCATCTGGAGGACCTCGACCTCGTCGACGCGTCCCGCGCGCTGGTGCCCCTGGTGCTCGGCCTCAGCTGACCGCGGTACCCCGCACCAGCACCGCGACCGGTCGGCCGAGCGCGGTCGGGTCCGCCCGTACGTCGCCGTCGACGACGAGCACGTCCGCGGCACCCCCCGCCCTCAACCGGCCGGTGACCGAGCCGAGGCCGAGGACGTCGGCGGAGACCGAGGTGGCGGAGGCGAGGGCATCCTCGACCGGGAAGCCGGCGAGGGCGAGCTCGAGGACGGCGCGCCACGCGATGCCGTGGCACTTGGCCGCACCGACACCCGCGTCGATGCCCGAGACGACGCGGATCCCGTGCTCGCGGACGTGCCGCAGCTGCTCGCGCCGGGTCTCCATCATCGTGAGGGGGTCGAGGCCGAACTTCTCGGCCATCAGCCGGAGGGCAGGTGGAGGCCCGGGCAGGCCGGACAGCTTCTCCCGGTCCCAGCCCAGGGTCGGGCTGACGACGATGTCGGCTGCGGCGACGGCCGCGAGGAGGTCGGCCGGCCACTGGATACCGTCCTCGGACAGGCAGGTGAAGTGCTCGATGCCGTCGACGCCCGCCGCCACCGCATGCCAGGCGCCGCGGACCGAGTGCGCGTGCGCCACGACCGGCAGGCCGGCGTCGTGCCCGAGCGAGACGACCAGGGCGAGGTCCTCGGCGCTGAACTGCACGCCCAGTTGGTCGCTGTCCGGGGTGAGCATCCCGCCGGAGGCCATCACCTTGACGACATCGACACCGCGGGCGACGTGCTCGGCCATCGCCGCGCGGATGTCGGCCGCACCCTCCGCCACCCCGCCCAGGTAGTGACAGTGCCCGTCGGTGGTCGTGAACGGCGGCCCCGCGGCCACGATGCGGGGCACGCCGGGGGCGGCCGCGTCCCGGAACCCGAGCGTCCGGTACCGCGCGTCGCCGAGGTCACGCACGGTGGTCGTCCCCGAGGCCGCGTGCTCGGCGAGCGTGCGCGCGATGACCCCGTCGACGTCCGCGTCCGACGCGGTACCGGCCGCCTCCAGGCTGCCGGCCGAGCCGTCGGCGACGAGGTGCACGTGCGCGTCGATCAGCCCGGGCAGCAGTGTGCCGTCGTACGCCGTCACCTCGACGTCGTGCGGCACCTCGAAGCCGAACGGCTCCACGCCCGCGATCTCGGAGCCCTCGACCAGCACCGTCGCCCCGCCCGCGAGGAAGCGCTCGCCGTCGAAGGCGACCCGCGACCTCAGGCCGATCATCGTGGGCCGACCATCTCAGGTGGCCAGCTTCTTCAGACGCTTGCGCGCCGTCGCATCGGCGCTGAGCGGGACCAGGTCACCGGCCTTGCCCAGCCCGTGGGGCGGCATGTTGCCGTAGATCGCCTCGTACTCGCCGGCGCGGACCAGGTAGGTCTCGTGCCAGATGCCGGTGCGCGAGCTCGTGGAGACCCGCCTCCAATAAGAGCGCCACACGGCGAGGTGCGGGTCGGCGTCGTCCTTCGCGAACCGCTCGAGGTGCTCGAAGGACCGCCAGTACTGCACGTTGACGGTCGTCGCCCCGAAGCTCTGGTAGCCGAGCAGCCCCTTCTCCGGGTGCTCGGTGAGGTACTTCAGCATCTGCGGCATCCCCCGCTTGAACCCGCCGAGGTCCCGGAGGGATCGGAGCGGATGGCTCGCCTGCAGCCGGGCCCCGATCAGGAAGACGACGAAGTCTCCCTCGATCTTCGATGTCCATCGCCCCTGCTGGATGTCCGCCATGACGTGAGTCTCCTCCCGGCCGACCTTCCGATTCCAGACCTCCCGGCCAGCCGTCGTACTCTGGGTCGTTCCGCCCGACTGTGAGGTTGCCTCCCTTGACTGCGACATCTGAGAGCGTGTTCCCGCGGCTCGAAGCGCTGCTGCCGACCGTGCAGAAGCCCATCCAGTACGTCGGGGGCGAGCTGAACTCCACGGTGAAGGAGTGGGGGAGCGCCGAGGTCCGGTGGGCGCTCATGTACCCCGACGCCTACGAAGTCGGTCTGCCCAACCAAGGCGTGGCGATCCTCTACGAGGTGCTCAACGAGCGCGACTGGATCCTGGCCGAGCGCACGTACTCCGTGTGGCCGGACATGGAGACCGTCATGCGCGAGCACCAGATCCCGCAGTTCACGGTCGACGGGCACCGGCCGGTCCGCGACTTCGACCTCTTCGGCGTCAGCTTCTCGACCGAGCTCGGCTACACCAACATGCTCAACGCCCTCGACCTGGCGGGCATCCCGCTGCACGCCGTCGACCGCGGGGAGGACGACCCGATCGTGATCGCGGGCGGGCACGCCGCCTTCAACC
>CAWAIW010000017.1:0-135737 GCA_963782035.1 uncultured Actinomycetota bacterium | reverse complement strand
GGACGTCGATCGCGCCGACGCCCGCGTGCTCGGCGACGCGCTCGGCCACCGCGTGCGTGGTCTGGAAGCCGTCGGGGCCGGTGTAGCAGTTGGCGCCGCCGGAGTTCAGGAACACCGCGCGCACGACGCCGTCCTGGACGACCTGCTCGCTCCAGAGCACCGGGTTGGCCTTGCAGCGGTTGGCGGTGAACACCGCGGCCGCGTCGTAGGACGGGCCCTGGTTCACCACGAGGGCGATGTCCTTGCCGCCGCTGGACTTGAGGCCGGCCTCGACTCCGGCGGCGGCGAAGCCCTGCGGGTGGGTGACACTCATGGCGCGAGTCCTACGGTGCTGAGGCCGGTGGCCTCGTCGAGACCGAGGGCGAGGTTCATGCACTGCACGGCGGCGCCGGCGGTGCCCTTGGTGAGGTTGTCGATCGCGCCGACGGCGACCAGGCGACCGGCGCGCTCGTCGACGGTGACCTGGAGGTGCACGGCGTTCGAGCCGAGCACGGCCTGGGTCTGCGGCCACTGGCCGGGGGGAAGGACGTGGACGAACGGCTCGTCGGCGTACGCCTTCACGTACGCCGCCCGAGCGTCGTCGGCGGTCACGCTGCCCTTGAGGGGGGCCGAGCAGGTGGCCAGGATGCCGCGCGGCATCGGGACCAGGACGGGGGTGAAGCTGACCCTCGCGCCGAGGTTCTGCTCGATCTCGGGGGTGTGGCGGTGGACGCCGCCGACGCCGTACGCCGAGACGTTGCCCATCACCTCCGAGCCGAGGAGGTTCGACTTCAGCGACTTGCCCGCGCCGCTCGTGCCGGACGCGGCCACGACGACGACGTCGGGTTCGACGAGGCCCGCGCTGATCGCGGGCATGAGGGCCAGGCTCGAGACCGTCGGGTAGCAACCGGGGACGGCGACCCGCTTGCTGCCTCGGATGGCGTCGCGGGCGCCGGGGAGCTCGGGCAGGCCGTAGGGCCACGTGCCGGCGTGGTCGGTGCCGTAGAAGCGGGTCCACGCCTCGGCGTCCCTCAGGCGGAAGTCCGCGCCGCAGTCGACCACGACCACGTCCTCCCCCAGCGCCTCGGCGATGGCGGCCGAGGTGCCGTGCGGGAGGGCGAGGAAGACCACGTCATGGCCTTGGAGCACCTCGGGCGTGGTGGGCTCGAGGATGCGCTCGGCGAGAGGTACGAGGTGCGGCTGGAGGGTGCCGAGCTGCTCGCCGGCGTTGCTGTTGGCGGTGAGGGCGCCGACCTCGACGTCGGGATGGGCGAGCAGCAGGCGCAGCAGCTCGCCGCCGGCGTACCCACTGGCTCCGGCGACCCCGACCCGTACCTTCGTCACCCGCATGACCATACATTAGGTTGCATATTCATGCACACCGGGAGCGACCCGTGACGATGTCGGCCGTCGGGGCTACCGTCGGTCCATGAGCCGGTTGAGCGCTTCCCAGTACCTGTCCGCCATCGAGTCCGAGTCGGCAAGGTTCAGGGAGGTGCTCGCCGACGCGGACCCCGCGGCCCCGGTGCCCAGCTGCCCCGCCTGGTCGGCGCTCGACCTGGCGAAGCACCTGGCCGAGGTGCAGTCGCAATGGGCGTGGGTCGTGGCGAACCGTCCCAAGAACCCCGAGGAGCGCCCGGAGCGCGACGCCGCCCCGACGTCGTACGACGCCGCCCTCACCGCCTTCGACGAGGCCTCGGCCGGACTGGTCGCCGCCCTGCGCGACGCCGATCCCGCTGATCCGGCCTGGACCTGGTCGAAGGACCAATCGGTCGGCTTCATCCTGCGACGACAGGCACACGAGGCCCTGATCCACCGGCTGGACGCGGAGCTCACCGCGCTCGGGCGATTCGGCGACCTGGACCCGGCGCTGGCCTCCGACGGCGTGGAGGAGGTCCTCGACGTGATGTTCGGCGGGTGCCCCGAGTGGGGCGAGTTCTCCCCGCTGCCGCACTACGTCCGCGTCGAGCTCACCGACACCGGCGAGAGCGTCTGGGTGCAGCTCGGTCGCTTCAGCGGGACCGACCCGTCCGACGACACCCACTACGACGAGGACGACATCCACGTGGTCGCCGACCCCGGCGTCGAGCCGGACGCGGTCATCTCCGCGCCGGCGGGCGTGATCGACGCCAGGCTCTGGCGCCGCGGTGACGGCGACGCGATCCACCTCGCCGGCGACCTGGAGATCGTCGATCACTTCCGGCGGGTGATCCACCAGCCGATCAACTGAGCGGTCGTCTCCCCCCGGGGCGGTGAGCCAGGGTCGGTTCGTTTCCGAAGAACCGACCCTCGGTCACCGCTACCCCGCATCACCCGAGGCGGCGGTGAGCCAGGGTCGGTTTCTGGTCAGCAGCGGTGAGCCAGGGTCGGTTCGTTCCCGAAGAACCGACCCTCGGTCACCGCTACCCGCATCACCCGAGGCGGCGGTGAGCCAGGGTCGGTTCGCGCAGCCGAGCAAACCAACACTCACTCACCGCTGCCCGGTCGAAACCAACACTCACTCACCGCTGGACGGCTCCGCACCTCTCGGCGGCTGAGGCCACCGCGGCGTCGCGGGCGGCGCCGGCGTCCTCCTCGGTGAGGGTGCGGTCGGGGGCGCGGAAGCGGAGGGCGAAGGCGAGAGACTTCTTGCCCTCGCCGACCTGGGGGCCGGTGTAGACGTCGAAGAGGCGGACCGACTCGAGGTACTCCCCGGCACCGGCCCGCAACGCGGCCTCGACGTCGGCCACGGTGACGGAGGCGTCGACGACGAGCGCGACGTCCTCCTTGGCGACCGGGAAGTCCGAGAACTCCGGGGCGGTGACCATGCCGGAGGCGTGCTCGAGGAGGCGGGACAGGTCGATCTCGGCGACAGCGGAGCGGGCGGGGACGCCGTACGCCGTGCAGACGCGCGGGTGCAGCTCGCCGGCGTGGCCGAGGACCGCATCGCCCACCGAGACCTCGGCGCAGCGGCCGGGGTGCCAGGGCGCGCGGGCGGCGGCACGGACCGTGACCTCGACGCCGACGGACTCGGCCGTGCGTCGGACGGCGTCCAGGGCGTCCGCCCAGGTGGCGGCCCGGGCGGGACCCCACACGCCCGAGCGCTCACGGTCCCCGGAGAGGACGAGCCCGAGGTGCAGGGGCTGGTCGGGCAGCGCCTTGTCGAGCTCGTCGAGCTGGGCGTCGGTGGGACGTGAGGAGACGCCGAAGATCGGTGCCGGGCCGGTCGCCCGCGGGAGCGTGACGGTCGCGGTCTCGAAGAGCGCGAGGTCCGCGGTACCACGGCCCACGTTGCGCGCGGCCGCCTTCAGCAGGCCGGGCAGCAGCGTCGTCGTCATCGCCGGCTCCTCCGACGACAGCGGGTTGGCCAGGCGCAGCAAGGTCCGGCGCGGGTCGTCGGCGGAGAGCCCGAGGGCGTCCAGGTCGCGGGTGCCGATGAAGGGGAAGCTGACGACCTCGACGTACCCCTCCCCGGCCAGGGTCCGCCCGACCCGGCGTCGCAGTCGTTGCGACCGGGTGAGCCCGCGGCCGTGCGCGGCGGGCGGCAACACGGACGGCACGTCGGCGTACCCGACGATCCGGGCCACCTCCTCGACCAGGTCGAACGGGTCGGTCACGTCGCCGCGCCACGGCGGCGGGGTGACGGTGAGCGTGGCACCGTCCTCGACGACGTCGCAGCCGACCGCCCGCAGGTTCGCCACCGTCACGGCCGCAGGGATGTCCATCCCGGAGACCCGGGCGGGCAGTCCGGCGTCGATCGTGATCGCGGGGACGGTCGGCGGGGTCCCGACGTACGTCACCCCGTCCTCGACCGTGCCACCGCCGTGGGTCGTCAGCAGCTCGGCCACCCGGTCGGCCGCCACCAGCGGGATCGTCGGGTCGGTGCCGCGCTCGAACCGCTTGGACGCCTCGGACGGCAGCTTGTGGCGGCGCTCGGTGCGGAAGATGGCGACCGGGTCCCAGTGCGCGGCCTCGATGAAGACGTTGGTCGTCGTGGCGGATAGCTCGGTCGTCTCCCCGCCCATCACGCCGGCCAGGCCGATCGGACCGGAGTCGTCGGTGATCAGCAGGTCCTCGTCCGACAGCGTGCGGTCGACCCCGTCGAGCGTGCGGAGCCTCTCCCCCGCACGCGCCCGCCGTACGACGATCGGGCCGGCCAGCTTGTCGCGGTCGAAGCCGTGGATGGGCTGGCCGAGCTCGAGCATCACGTAGTTGGTGACGTCGACCGCCAGCGAGATCGGCCGCATGCCGGCCAGCTGGATGCGGCGCGCCATCCAGTCCGGTGTCGGCGCGGTCGGGTCGAACCCGGTCACCGAGCGACCCGTGAACACGGGGCACCCGACGGGGTCCGCGACCTCGACCGGGTAGGCCACCGCAGACGAGGACGGCACCGGCCGGTCGGCCGGGTCGGTGAACGGCACGCCGTAGGCCAGGGCCGCCTCACGGCCGACGCCGCGCAACGACAGGGCGTAGGCGCGGTCGGGGTTGATCTCGAACTCGATGACCTCCTCGCGCAGCGGCAGCACGTCGAAGGCGTCGTCCCCGGGAGAGCCGGCGTCGGAAGGCAGCACGATGATGCCGTCGTGGTCCTCGCCGAGCCCGAGCTCGCGAGCCGAGCAGATCATCCCGGCGGACACGTGGCCATAGGTCTTGCGGGCGGAGATCTCGAAGTCGCCGGGCAGCACGCCGCCCGGCAGGATCACCACCACGAGGTCGCCGACGGCGAAGTTGTGGGCGCCGCACACGATGCCCTGGGGTTCGCCTGTCCCGTTCGCGTCACCGACGTCGACCGAGCACCAGCGGATGGTCTTGCCGTTCTTCTGCGGCTCGTCCTCGAAGGACAGCACGCGACCCAGCACCAGGGGGCCGGTGATGTCGTGGCCGGGTCGCTCGATGGCCTCGAGCTTGAGGCCGAGCGCCGTCAGGCGGTCGGCGAGCTGCTCGGTGGTGACGTCCGCGGGCAGGGCCGGGACGACAGCACGGATCCAGGAAACAGCGGCACGCATCGCGGGCTCAGAGCTCCGTTCCGAAGGCCGAGGAGAACCGGACGTCGCCCTCGAAGAGGTCACGCAGGTCCGCCACGGCGTACCGCATCATCAGGGTCCGGTCGATGCCCATGCCGAAGGCGAAGCCGGTGTAGCGCTCAGGGTCCACGCCGTTGGCGACCAGCACGCGCGGGTTCACCACGCCGCAGCCGCCCCACTCGACCCAGCCCTCGCCGCGGCAGGTGCGGCACTCCTCGGAGTTCACCCCGCGGCAGATCCAGCAGATGAGGTCGACCTCGGCGCTGGGCTCGGTGAAGGGGAAGTACGACGGCCGGAAGCGCGTCGTGATCCCGTCACCGAACATGGCCGCGGCGAAGTGGTCGAGCGTGCCCTTGAGGTGGGCCATGGTGATGCCCTCGTCGACGACGAGCCCCTCGACCTGGTGGAACATCGGCGAGTGCGTGGCGTCGTACGGGTCGGTGCGGTAGACGCGGCCCGGGCAGACGACGTGGATGGGCGGCTTGCGCGTCAGCATCGTGCGCGCCTGGACCGGTGAGGTGTGGGTGCGCAGCACGACGTGGTGGTCCGACGGCTCGGTCCAGATCGTGTCCTGCATCGTGCGGGCCGGGTGGTCTGGCCCGAGGTTGAGGGCGTCGAAGTTGAGCCACTCGGCCTCCACGACGGGACCCTCGGCGACCTCCCAGCCCAGCGCGACGAACACGTCGGCGATGTCCTCGGCGAGCGTGGTCAGCGGGTGCCGGGAACCGGCCGGGCGCCGCGCCGTCGGCAGGGTGACGTCGACGGTCTCCTCGACCAGCATCCGCTCCTCGGCCTGCGCCTCGAGCTCGGTCAGCCGCGCGGCGAGGGCCTGGTTGACGGCTCCCCTGGCCTGACCGACGCGCTGACCGGCCTCCTTCTTGGCCTGCGGCGGCAGGGCGCCGATCTCGCGGTTCGCGAGCGCCAGCGGAGACCGGTCGCCGGTGTGGTCGATGCGCACCTGCTTGAGGGCCGCCAGGTCTCCGGCCCCCGCGATCGCGGCAAAGGCCTGCTCGCGCATCTCCTCGACCTGGTCAGCGCGCAGCGGCGTGACCTCGACGGGGTCGTAGGACGAGTTCGGGCCGGACATGAGCCGAAGTCTAGGAAGGGGCGGTCCGGGGTCGCGAACCGGTTAGCCGGGGTTGGGCAGGTCTCCGGGGCACGTCACCGGCTGTGCGTAGGTCGGCAGGGCCCCTCCGAACGCGTGGCGCGCCCGGGCACGGCCCAGGTTCCACTCGAGCCAGTCGTCCCCGAACGCCTTCCCGGCCGAGTACGAGAAGACGCAGGCCTGGAGGTCGGAGGGCAGGTTCTTCAGGGTGGGGACGGCGTCGGAGGACAAGGTTGCGAGGTACTGCCAGTCCAGCTTCCCGGTCTGCTCGTAGCGGTCGATGTTGTGCCGGGCGATCCAGGCGTCCGGGTTGATCGCGGCGATGCCGAGGAGGCCGACGACGCCGGTCACGAAGGCGAACCGCGGCACCCAGGTGCCCCAGCGGACCAGGCCGGCGACGGCGACCGCGAGGACGACGACGCCGAGCCAGCCCTCGAAGACGTCGACGAGGAGCCGGGCCTGGGTGAAGCCGTAGGCCTCCTGGTACAGCCGCATCCGGTGCAGCGCCGAGACGACCACGACCAGGGTGAGCGCGCACAGCAGGCCGAGGGAGAGCCGCATCGCCAGCACGTCCCGCGGTTCGCTGCCGACGCGGCGGGACGCCGCCCACACCACGAGCAGGGTGAGCAGGGTGGCGACGGTGAGCTGACCGAAGCCCTGGTGCACGTACTCGGCGTAGGTGAGCCCGGTCGTCCGCTGCACGTAGCCGTGGCCCCCGAACAGGACGGCGGCCTGGGCGGCCACGAAGACCGCGACCACGGCGTCCACCACGAGCACCGGCACCAGCCACTCGAACCGGCGCGCGGTGGCTCGCGCCGTACGACCCGGGACGGCCGCGACGTTCGGAGGGTTGAGGGCGAGGTACGCCGCGCCGAGGGTCGCGCCGCCGACGAACACCGCCACGAAGACGCGGAGCACGAAGGACTGGACGGTGAGGTCCGGCAGGACGGTGTCCGCCCACCCGGCCACCACCGCATCCGCGGAGGCGAACAGCACACCGAAGACCAGGAGCCCCAGCGCCGACCAGACGACCGTGACCAGGACGCGCGGAGCGCTGCCACCGCCGACGATCCCGCGCATGCTGCGTCCCAGCCAGGGCAGTCCGCGGATCGCCGAGAGCGGCCACGCGAGGCCGGCGACGACGTACTCGGGGATCCGCGAGCCTCGGGTGACGCCGATGATCATCGAGGCGATGCCGGCGAAGACGCACATCACCCCGATCCACGGGGCGTCGAGCAGGAGCACCGGCAGGCAGCAGAGCGCGCCGAGCACCATGCACACGACCGTGAAGGGGTCGCTCCGGTGGCGGGCCGCCCACCACACGGCGCCGCCGGCCGCGGCCAGCACCAGGAACATCGCCAGACCCGGGTCGCGGAACGGGAGCAGCAACCCGCCCAGCAACCCCACCCCGGCGGCGACCAGGACGACGTCGCGACGGCCGCCGGGTACGTCGGGCCAGTGCCTGCCGAACAGCGGGTCGATGACGGGCGAGGGCTCGGCGGAGACGGTGGCAACAGACGCGGGTGTCGGGGCGGGAGCGGACATGGCGGTGACCTCCGAGGTGGCGGGAACGGGGGTGGGTACGGCGGCGGGGCGCGGCGGCGGGTCGAGCGGCAGGTCGGCGCGGACGACGGCCCCGGCCGTGCCCGTGGGCGGGTCGACGAAGCGGACCGTGCCGCCGTGCAGGCCCGCGACCCAGCGGGCGATGGCCAGGCCGAGTCCCGTACCTCCCCCGCCGACGGCGCCGGGGTCGGTGGCGAGGGTGCCGAAGCGCTCGAAGGCCCGCTCGCGGTCCTCGGGCGCGACGCCGGGTCCGTCGTCGGCCACCTCGAGGTGCCAGCGGTCCGCGACGACGGCGGCGCGGACGCGGACCGTGCCGCCCTCGGGGCTGTGCCGGACCGCGTTGTCGAGGAGGTTCGTGAGCAGCTGCCGCAACCGGGCCGGGTCGGCCCGGACGAGCAGGTCCGGGTCGGCCTCGACCCGGAAGGAGACGCCGCGCCCGGTGGGCACCAGGTCGGCGACGACCTCGTCGAGGAGCTCGCCCACCTCGACGTCGGCCAGACCCAGTGCGGTCACGCCGGCGTCGACCCGGGAGAGCTCGAGCAGGTCGCTGACGAGGTACGAGAGTCGGCGGGCCTGGGCGACGGCAGCGTCCAGGTGGGCCTCGTCGGAGGGGACGACCCCGTCCGCGAGGTTCTCCAGGACGGCCGTCAGCCCGGCGAGGGGGGTCCGCAGCTCGTGCGAGACGGTGGCGACCAGGTCGCGCTGCTCCCGGTCGACGGTCGCCAGCTCGGTGGCCATCTGGTTGAACGCCCGCGCGAGCTCGCCGACCTCGTCGGTCGAGTCGTCGCGGACGCGGCCGGCGTAGTCGCCGCGGGCCATCCGGCGCGCGGCGACGGTCATCTCGCGCAGGGGGCTGGTCATGCCGACCGCGAGAAGCTGGGTGACTCCCAGGGCCAGGGCGACGGTGACGGGCAGGGCGAGCGCGAAGGGTACGTCGGCGCCGACCCCGAGCGCGCCGATCACGGCGGCGACCAGGACGCTGACGACGACCAGGATCCCGAACTTGACCTTGATCGACGCGACGGTCGCGAGCGGGGGGTTCACGGCTGCGGCTCCAGCGCGTACCCGACCCCGTGCACGGTCCGCACCCGGTGCGCACCGACCTTGGCGCGCAGTGCCTTCACGTGGCTGTCGACGGTGCGGGTGCCCGCGGCGTCCGGCCAGTCCCAGACGTCGGCGAGCAGGCGCTCGCGAGGCAGCACCTCCCCGGGCACCTGGGCCAGGCGCACGAGCAGGTCGAACTCGGTCGGGGTCAGCCTGACCTCCTCCCCCGCCACCGCGACCCGCCTCGCCCCCGTGTCGACGACCAGGTCGCCGACCACGAGACGGGCCGCGGGGCGCGACGCCAGCTCGGCGGCCCGGTCCACCCGCCGCAGCAGGGCACGGACCCGGGCGACCAGCTCGCGCATCCGGAAGGGCTTGGTCAGGTAGTCGTCCGCGCCGACCGCCAGGCCGACGAGGATGTCGGCTTCGTCGTCACGCGCGGTCAGCATCAGCACCGGGACGGCGGCCTCGGCCTGGATGCGGCGACAGACCTCGAGCCCGTCGAAGCCGGGGAGCATGACGTCCAGGACCACGAGGTCGGGACGGGTCGCGGCGTACGTCGACACGGCGCCGGGGCCGTCGTACGCCTGCTCGACCGCGAACCCCTCCGCGCGCAGCCGGTCGGCGACGGCGTCGTTGATGACGCGCTCGTCCTCCACGACCAGCACCTTCGGGCTCATGACAGCAGGCTAGGAGCGCACGCGTGCAGGACGCCGGTACGACTCGTGAAGGCTTTGTGTAGATGCGGGCGTGACGGGCGCCTGCCTCCGCGATTGGTCACGAACGCCACTCCGGAGGGCCGTTTCGATGGCGTTTGGGACCAAACGCCATCGCCAGCGGCCCAACCGTCAGTACAGGTCGGGGGGTTCTCCGGGCCAGTCCATGACGATGCGGGCGCCGCCGGAGGGCGAGTCGAGGATCGCGACCTGGCCGCCGTGGGCGCGGGCGATGCCGTTGACGAGGTAGAGGCCGAGGCCGGTGCCGCCCCGGTTGCCGTGCCCGGTCCAGAACTTCGTGAACACCCGGCGCCGCATGTCGAGCGGGATGCCGTCGCCCTCGTCGTCGACGGTCAGCCGGACCCCTTCGGTGCCGGCGCCGTCGCCCTCCCAGGCCTCGGCGCGGACGCGGACCGTGCCACCGCCGTGGCGGATGGCGTTCTCCACGACGTTGGTGACGACCATCGTGAACTTGTCGGGGTCGACGTAGACCTCCGGCAGGCCCGGCTCGGCGTGGAGCTCGATCGCGTGGGGAGCGCCGGCCTGGACGCTGGTGATGATCCGGTCCAGCAGCACCTTCACGTCCGCACCCCGTCGGGCCAGCCCGAGACGGCCGGTGTCGAGGCGCGCGACGTCGAGCAGCTCGGTGATCAGCCGGCTCAGCCGATCGGCGTCCGCGTGCACCGTCGTCAGCATGAGCAGCTTCTGCTCGTCGTTGAGCTTGGTCCAACGGCTGAGCATCGCCTGCACGAACCCCTTGACGCCGGTGAGGGGTGACCGGAGCTCGTGGGCCACGGCCGCCACCAGGTCCGAGCGCTCCCGGTCCAGGCGCGCGCGACCGCGACCGGACCGCACCGACAGCGCGACGCCCGTCGCCGGGCCGAGGGGCCCGTCGCGACGGATGCGCGCGGTCACCAGCGCCTCGGTGCCGTCGGGCAGCACCCAGGACTGCTCGGGCACGCCGGTGCGGATGCGGGGACCCTGGAGCGGCCGGTTGACCTCGGCCCAGGTGCGTCCGTCGTTGTTGGTCAGGGAGAGGGCGTCCTCGAACCTCTTGCCCACGACGTCGTCGCGACGCACGCCGAACAGCTGCTCGGCCGCGCGGTTGACCAGCTCCACGCTCCCGTCCCGGTCGAAGAGGACGACGCCGTCGGCGAACTCGTCGATCGCACCGCCGGGCCAGGACACGACCGGCACGTTACCGCCGTTGCGCCGACGCGGAGGCGTACAAGCACAAGGCCGCCGCGGTGGAGAGGTTCAGCGACTCGGCCCGGCCGTGGATCGGGATGCGCACGCGGTGGTCGGCGAGCGCGGCCACGTCCTCGGGCAGGCCGTGCGCCTCGTTGCCGAACAGCCACGCGGTACGCCGTCCCAGCACGTCGCCGGCGTCGTCCAGGGAGAGCTCACCGTCACCGTCGGCGGCGAGCACGGTCAGCCCGGCGGCCCGGGCGGCCGCGACGGCGGCGGGTACGTCGGGCTCGACCACGACCGGCAGGTGGAACAGGCTGCCGACGCTGGCCCGGACGGTCTTGGGGTTGTAGGCGTCCACGCTGCTGCCGGCGAGGACGACCGCGTCGGCGCCCGCCGCGTCGGCGGTGCGGATCACGGTGCCGGCGTTGCCGGGGTCGCGGACGTCGGCGCAGATCGCGACCAGGCGCGGCTCGCCGCGTCTCGTGACGGGACTTCGTCCCTCCTCGACCGGCGGCGGCCACGGGACGTCGAGGAAGCGGCACACCGCGACGAGGCCGGCCGGTGTCACGGAGTCGGAGAGCGACGCCAGGGCACGGTCGTCGACGACCGACCAGGCGGGCGTGGACTCGCGCCACGCGGCGTACCGCTCGGTGGCCTCGACGGTCGCGAACACCTCGACCACGCAGCCCTCGACGTCGAGGGCGGCCTCGACGGACTTCGGGCCGTCGGCAAGGAAGAGC
Organism: uncultured Actinomycetota bacterium; assembly: GCA_963782035.1. Taxonomy (GTDB): domain Bacteria; phylum Actinomycetota; class Actinomycetes; order Propionibacteriales; family Nocardioidaceae; genus Nocardioides. The sequence goes on along the minus strand of CAWAIW010000017.1, from coordinate 124,396 downwards.
CGCCGCTCGGAACGGACCGAGCGGCGGCTGAGCTTCCGCGCCTCCTTGACCCGGGTGTTCCCGGCGGCCAAGGGGACTGTCGGCGTGGTCAGGCGGAGACCTTGTCCTCGCGCTCTGCCGACCTGGGGGCGTTGACGTCCTCGGGCAGGGCGGCCTTGGCGGCGTCGACGAGGGCGACGAAGGCCGCGATGTCGTTGACGGCGAGGTCGGCCAGGATCTTGCGGTCGACCTCGATGCCGGCCAGGTTCAGGCCCTGGATGAAGCGGTTGTAGGTGATGCCGTTCGCGCGGGCAGCGGCGTTGATGCGCTGGATCCAGAGCTTGCGGAAGTCACCCTTGCGCGCCTTGCGGTCGCGGTAGCTGTAGACGAGCGAGTGGGTGACCTGCTCCTTGGCCTTGCGGTACAGGCGCGAGCGCTGGCCGCGGTAGCCGCTGGCGCGCTCGAGGGTGGTACGGCGCTTCTTGTGGGCGTTCACTGCCCGCTTGACGCGTGCCATGGTGGTTCTCCTTGTGGTGCGGTGTCAGGGGTCCAGACGAGTGATCAGGGAAGGGTCAGCGACCGAGGAGCTTCTTGGCGGCCTTGACGTCGGCGGGCGCGACGTCGACGAAGCCGCTCTTCTGGCGGTGCTTCTTGCGGCTGCCCGTGGTCGGCGCGGACGCGAACGCAGCGCCGGACTTCCGGCCCGTCTGCATCCGGCGCAGCTTGCCGGTGCCCGTGATCTTGAACCTCTTCTTGGCACCCGAGTGGGTCTTGTTCTTCGGCATTTGTTCTCTCCTCGCTCTGTGCTGGACTGACCCGCGCGCTGGTCTCAGCGGCGCTGGACGGTCAAGTTCTGTGGGTCGACCTCGGTTGCTCTCGATCGAGGCCTTCCTTCGTCAGGCCTCGATCTCGGGATCCAGGTTCTCCGAGCGCCCGCGCTCCTTCTTCTGCGCGACGGCGTGCCCGGCGTTGTGGGCGGTGCGCTCCTCGCGCTCGGCGGCCTCGTCGGCGGCGCGCTCGGCCATCCGGGTGTCGCGCTCGGCGGCCATCTCGACCTTGGCGTCGGCCTTCTTCTTGTGCGGGCCGAGCACCATGATCATGTTGCGGCCGTCCTGCTTGGGCGACGACTCCACGAAGCCCAGCTCCGTGACGTCCTCGGCCAGCCGCTGCAGCAGCCGGAAGCCCAGCTCGGGGCGGTGCTGCTCACGGCCGCGGAACATGATCGTGATCTTGACCTTGTCGCCGGCCCTCAGGAACCGCACGACGTGACCCTTCTTGGTCTCGTAGTCGTGGGCGTCGATCTTCGGACGAAGCTTCATCTCCTTGATGATCACGTTCGTCTGGTTCCGACGCGCCTCACGGGCCTTCTGGGCGTTCTCGTACTTGAACTTCCCGTAGTCCATGAGCTTGCAGACCGGCGGACGTGCCATCGGGGCGACCTCGACCAGGTCGAGATCGGCCTCCTGGGCGAGCTTGAGGGCCTCGCCCGTGGGGACGATGCCGACGGTCTCACCGTTGGGTCCGACGAGCCGGACCTCGGGTACCCGGATCCGGTCGTTGATGCGGAGCTCAGTGCTGATGTGTCCTCCTCGTTCGGTTGGCCGACCCAGGAGGTGCTCTCATGACGAGAGCCCCCGTGCGACGCACGGAGGCTCTGGGACTCGCTCCGGGAAATACGCCCCACAGGGCACGCCTCCCGGCGCGGACCGGACCCGACGACCTGTGCGGTGGTGCTTGCTGCGGTCGTTGCGGGTGGGAGTGAGCCTCCACTTGTCGGACCCGACGCCTCCACCCCCGTTGATCAACTGGGGTGGACATGCCGGATCGGTCGCTGGCAAGAGTAACAAGACTCACGCGGGGCTGACTATTCCTGAGGAGCCACCCAGGCGGTCCGGTCGCCGAGGCGGGCCAGCAGCCACCCGTGCGCCAGCCCCTCGAGGTCCTCGCCCTCCACCACGAACGTCGCCGGCCCGGCCACGTCGACCACGACCGCCGACGCGTGGTCCTGGAGCGCCGCCTGGGCGGCGGTCCGGGCAGTCACGGGCACCGGGCGGGCACTCGCGTCCCACGTCCGCAGGGCGGCGCTCCCCGAGAACGCCAGCAGCGCCATCCGTCCGTCGGCGCCCTGGAGCAGGACGGAGGCCATGTCGCTGGTCTTCTCGCGGGTCAGCCCGCGCTCGTCGACCTCGGACCCCCCGAGCACGGCCACGACGGGCACCAGCAAGCGGGACGTGCGCAGGACGGCCAACGCGTCCACGTAGCTTCCGGTGCCCGCGGCGTACGACGCCAGGGCCGCGGTCAGGGCCGGCGCGGCCTCGCCGGCGTCACCCGCGAAGCCGGGGTCCGGGATCTGGCGCGCGGGTTCCACCCGTCCATTGAACACGTGACGGCATGCACCGAGCGCGGTCGCCCGGAGGTCAGGGCTCCCCCGGGGTTCGTCCCGATGGCGGGCCGGATGTTCGGGCTGGCGTGATGTGCCACGCTTGAGGTGTGGACGACGTCACCTGGGGAGCCCTCACCTTCTCCCTGACCGCGCTCGGCGGCTTCTACACCTGGTGGGCGTACAAGAACCGCGGCGCGACGCCCGCGATGCGCGGGCTGGCGATCACCCTGCTGCCCGCCGCAGCCTGGCTGACGGGCACCCTGCGCATGTTCACGCGCATCGCCGACGCGATCAGCGACTGGGCCGTGCACCTGGCGTTCAGCCCGAAGGTCTGGCTCGGCGTGATCCTGGCCGCGATGTCGGTCGGGCTGTTCCTCCTGTCCGGGTTCCTGAGCGGACGCGGGATCGGCGGCGGCACCCCGCGGCGTACGGAGGACAAGCCGAAGGGTCGCGCAGCCGAGCCGAAGGCGCTCCCCCGTGCCCAGCAGCAGGCCGGCCCGCTGACGGACTCGGGTGACGACGGCCTCGACGACGAGATCGCGGCCATCCTCAAGCGGCGCGGCATCTCCTGAGTACCCCCCGACACCGCGCGCCGACGCGCTTCGCTCGTGCCGGGCACGCTGCCGCGGGGACCCCAAGAACGTGAGCACGCCCGACAACGCCGACCGCGTCCTGGAGATCGTCGACGACCGGGAACCGACCCTGGGCCGCGGCCGGCTGATCTGCATCGACGGCCCCGCCGGCTCCGGCAAGACGACCCTGGCCACCGAGATCGCCGGCCTCACCGGCGCGCCGGTCGTGCACATGGACAACCTCTTCGAGGGCTGGGAGGGGCTTCCGAGCGTCGACCGGCAGCTGGACCGGCTGCTGCGTCCGCTCTCGCGCAACCGTCCGGGCAGCTACCGGCGGTGGGACTGGTACGCCGATACCTGGGCCGAGGTGGTCGTGGTCCCGCCCGCGCCGCTGCTGGTGCTCGAGGGCGTCGGAGCAGGGTCGCGGACCCACGACGGGCTGATCACCGCGCTGGTCTGGGTCGAGGTCGCCCAGGACCTGCGACTGGAGCGTGGCCTGGCGCGCGACGGCGCGGAGATGGACGCGCACTGGCGGAAGTGGGCGCTCGACGAGCAGGTGCACTTCGCGGGGGACGAGACGCGCGCCCGGGCCGACCTGGTCGTCGACGGGACCCAGGGCTCTGCCGACCACCCCTGAGACGCGCGTCCTTGAGTCCGGTCCGTAACGGTGTAATCATGTAATCATGATGACGAACGAGGACCTCGACCGGGTCCGCGGCTGGTTCACCGGCCGCCTGCCCGAGGAGTGGAAGGTTGCGGCACCGGACGTGACGGTGGACCGCGAGGAGATCACGGTGATCGTCACGATCGCCGACCCTGCGAGTGGAGGGGCCGCCGACGGCGCCCCTGAGGCCCCTGAGGCCTGGCCGAGGCCGAGGCGGACGAGGCGCGGGTGGGGCGGGTCAGCGCGTTCCGCGAGGACACCCGCCGCCAGCGGATGAGCATCGCCGACGAGGCGCAGCACCGGTTCGAGCGCAAGGTCTCGTGGGGGGTGCGGATCGCCGGCATCGAGGACCAGACCGCCCTCTTCACCCACGTCTCGGCCCCGGTGATGACCCGGCTGCGCCAGCCGCAGCGCCGGGTGCTCGACACGCTCGTCGACGCAGGGGTCGCCCGGTCCCGCGCCGACGCGCTGGCGTGGTGCGTGCGTCTGGTCGGTCAGCACGAGGACGACTGGCTCGCCGAGCTCCGGCAGGCGATGGAGTCCGTGGCGGACGTCCGGGCCAAGGGTCCGTCCGCCTGATCTTCGTCGGTCGAGGAGGGCCGTCAGGCCCGTCACGAGACCCGGTGAGCGATCTGAGCACGTCCGGGGTCTCGTGACGGTTGCTGCGCGACCTCCTCGACCAGCGGCGGCACTAGGTTGGGCGCGTGGTGGCGCCGAGCGGGGACCAGTTCGAGATCAGCGGCGGCGGCTACCGCGCCGTCGTCACCGAGAGCGGCGCCGCGCTGCGCGTGCTCGAGCACGAGGGCCGGCCGCTCGTGGACGGCTGGGCCGAGGACGCGATGTCGGGCGGCGGCCGCGGCCAGCTGCTGATGCCGTGGCCGAACCGGATCCGGGACGGCCGCTACACCTTCGGCGGCCGGTCCCTGCAGCTGGGCCTCACCGAGGCCGCGCGGGGCAACGCCGCGCACGGGTTGGCGCGCTGGGCGGCGTGGACGGTCGAGGAGCACTCGGCCGCCTCGGTGTCGCTGACCTACCGGCTGATGGCCCAGTCCGGGTACCCGTGGACCGTCGACCTGCACGTGCTCTACGACCTCTCGGCCGACGGCCTCACCGTGACGCAGACGGCCACGAACCTGTCGCCGTCACCCGCGCCGTACGCCAGTGGAGCCCATCCCTACCTGTCGGTGGGTCCCGGCCCGGTGGACGGGTGGGAGCTGACGATCCCGGCCGCGACCCGGCTGGTCACCGACGAGCAGCTCATCCCCGTCGGTGAGGAGGCCGTCGAGGACACGGCGTACGACTTCCGGGTCTCGCGGCCGGTCCGCGACACCGTGCTCGACCACGCCTTCGGCGACCTGGACCGCGACGAGGACGGCGTGGCCACCGCGGTCGTACGGTCGGTGGAGTCCGGCGACGGGGTGGCGATCTGGGTCGACGACCGGCACCACTGGCTCCAGGTCTACAGCGCCGAGCAGGACTCACCGCCGCGCCAGGCGCTGGCCGTCGAGCCGATGACCGCCCCGGCGAACGCCTTCGCCTCCGGGCGCGACCTGCTCACTCTGGGCGCCGCAGGTACGGACGACGACGAGTTCTCCGGTTCGTGGGGCATCCGGGCGCTCTGAGGCCTCAGCGCCCAGCGGACTCGATCACCGCTCGCAGCTCGCGCAACGCCGTCTGGGCGCGGAGGCCGTCGGAGCCCTGGATGCCCATCGCGGAGACGGTGCTGCCGTCGTCCAGGTCGAGGGTGACCCAGGGCGCCCCGGGCGGGAGGTAGGCCTCGACGACCGCGGCGTACTCGTACTCGTGGCGGCGGTAGCCGTTCACCACGACGAGCCGGTCGGTCTCGGCGACCACGCGTGAGCGCGACAGGGCGTAGCCGAGGCTGGCCGCCAGCAGGCCCAGCAGCACCAGCGTCGCGATCTGCACGGGGGTGAACGCGGACCGGGTCTCGGCGTCGAAGGAGAACCACGCGAAGCCGATCACCACGGCCAGCAGCGAGAAGAGGACGGTCGCCGCGACGCGCACGCCGAGCGGCCGCCACGTGTGCGGCAGGGTCACGGGGTCAGAGCCGGCAGGCATGGATGTCGGTCAGCAGGATGCCGCGAGCGCCGATGTCGAACAGCTCGTCCATCAGCCGCTGGGAGCCGGCCCGCGGGACCATCGCCCGGACGGCGACCCAGCCCTCGCGATGAAGCGGGCTGATGGTGGGGCCCTCGATGCCCGGTGTGAGGGCGACGGCCGCCTCGACGTTCGCCCGGTCGATGTCGTAGTCCATCATCACGTACGCCCGGGCGACCAGGACGCCCTCGAGCCGCCGCTTGAACACCTCGAGCCCGTCGAGCGTCCCGCCGCCCCGCGTGATGAGCACGGCCTCGGACTCCAGGATCGTCTCGCCGAAGACCTCCAGGCCGGCCTGACGCAGCGTCGAGCCCGTCTCGACCACGTCGGCGATGGCGTCGGCCACGCCGAGGCGCACGCTGGACTCGACGGCGCCGTCGAGCCGGACGACGGTCGCGTCGATGCCGCGCTCCTCGAGGAAGCCGCGGACCACCCCGACGTACGACGTCGCGATCCGCTTGCCGGCCAGGTCACCGAGGTCGGTGAGCTCGCCCACCGGTCCCGCGAACAGGAACCGGCTGCGCCCGAAGCCGAGACTGAGCACCTCCTCGGCCTTGGCGCCGGAGTCGAGGAGCAGGTCGCGGCCGGTGATGCCCACGTCGAGGGTGCCCTCACCGACGTAGATCGCGATGTCGCGCGGGCGCAGGTAGTAGAACTCCACGTCGTTCTCGGTGTCGACGAGGGTGAGCTCCTTGGCGTCGTGGCGCTGGCGGTACCCCGACTCGCGGAGCATCTCGGTGGCGGCCTGGGACAGCGAGCCCTTGTTCGGGACGGCGATGCGGAGCGTCATGCGGGTGTCCTAGAGGTGGGTGTAGACGTCGTCGGGGGTGATGCCGGCGGCCAGCATCAGGACCTGAGCGTGGTAGAGGAGCTGGCTGATCTCCTCGGCCGTCCGCTCGGGACCCTCGTGCTCGGCGGCCATCCAGGACTCGGCGGCCTCCTCGACCACCTTCTTGCCGATGGCGTGGACCCCGGCGTCGAGCAGGTCCACGGTGCCGGACCCGGCCGGACGCGTGCGCGCCTTCTCGGCCAGCTCAGCCCACAGGCCGTCGAACGTCTTCACGGTCGTCAAGGGTAGTCGTGGCCTTTCCCGAGGGTGGTCTCGAGGCTCGGCCGTGGACGGCCTCACACCTCGACCACCGAGAGGCGGCTCACTCGAAGTAGCCGCGCCGGATCCTCCGGAGCGTCATCGCGGTGACCAGCGCGGCGGAGGTGGCCTCGTAGCCCTTGTCCTCCCGCGAGGAGTCCAGGCCGGCGCGGTCGAGCGCCTGCTCCTCGGTGTCGCAGGTGAGCACGCCGAAGCCGATGGCGACCTGGTGGTCGAGCGAGACGCGGTTGAGGCCGTCGGTGGCCGCCGAGCAGACGTACTCGAAGTGCGGGGTGCCGCCGCGGATGACCACGCCGAGCGCGACCACGGCGTCGTACCCCTGGCGGGCCAGGGCGTCGGCGGCGACGGCGAGCTCGAAGGTACCGGGGACGCGGACGACCTGCGGCTCCTCGACGCGGTAGTCCCGCAACGCGTGGCGGGCGCCCGCGAGCAGCCCGTCCATCACCTCGGTGTGCCAGCTCGCCGCGACCACTGCCACGCGGAGGTCGTGGCAGTCGATCGGCCGCTGTTCGGGGGCTCCGTGTCCGGCCACGTCAGAGCTCCTCGTCGGTCGGGACGACCAGGTCGGGGAGCGTGTGCCCCATCCGGTCCCGCTTGGTCCGGAGGTACGCCAGGTTGTGGTCGTTGGGCCGAGTGGTCAGCGGGACCTGTTCCTTGACCGCCACGCCGTACTCCTCCAGGGCCCGCGTCTTCTCGGGGTTGTTGGTCAGCAGCCGCACGCTCCCCACGTCGAGGTCGCGCAGGATCTGCGTGGCAGCACCGTAGTGCCGGGCGTCGGCGGGCAGCCCGAGGTCGAGGTTGGCGTCGACGGTGTCGCGCCCTGCGTCCTGGAGGGCGTAGGCCTGCAGCTTGGCGACCAGGCCGATGCCCCGGCCCTCGTGGCCCCGCAGGTACACGACGACGCCGCGCCCCTCCTCCACGACCCGTGCCAGCGCCTCGTCGAGCTGCGGGCCGCAGTCGCAGCGCTCGCTGCCGAAGACGTCGCCCGTCAGGCACTCCGAGTGCACCCGCGTCAGGACCGGCTCGTGGCCGGAGATGTCGCCGTGCACGAGCGCCAGGTGCTCCGTGCCGTCGAACCCGATGCGGTAGCCGTACGCCGTGAAGTCGCCGTGCGCGGTCGGCAGCGAGGTCACCGCGACGCGGTCGACGAGGACCTCGGTGCGCTGGCGGTACCGGACCAGGTCCTCGATCGAGATCATCGCCAGGCCGTGCTCGTCGCAGAACTCCCGCAGCTCGGGTGCGCGCTTCATGGTGCCGTCGTCGTTGACGACCTCGACCAGGACACCCGCCGGCGTCAGGCCGGCCATCCTCGCGAGGTCCACGGCGGCCTCGGTGTGGCCGCGGCGGACGAGGACGCCACCGTCGCGGTAGCGCAGCGGGAAGACGTGGCCCGGCCGGGTCAGCTCCCACGGCTCGGTCGCGGAGTCGGCCAGCGCGCGGGCGGTGTGCGAGCGGTCGGCCGCGGAGATGCCCGTGCTCACGCCGTCCCGGGCGTCCACCGAGATCGTGTAGGCCGTCCGCATCTTGTCGCGGTTGTGTGGCGTCATCAGCGGGATCTCCAGCCGGTCGAGCATGGGGCCCGGCATCGGCACGCAGATGACCCCGCTGCTGTGCCGGATGGTGAAGGCCATCAGCTCGGGGGTCGACTTGGACGCCGCGAAGATGATGTCGCCCTCGTTCTCGCGGTCCTCGTCGTCGACGACGACGACCGCCTTGCCGGCGGCGATGTCGGCGACGGCCCGCTCGATGCTGTCGAGTCTGGTCGTCGGGGCGCTCATCGTTGGTCTCCTGTCACGTAGGGGCTCAGCAGCTTCTCGACGTGTCGCGCGATCACGTCGGTCTCGAGGTTCACCCGGTCCCCGGGTGCGCGGGTGCCCAACGTGGTGCGGGCCAGGGTCTCGGGGATCAGGCTCACGGTGAACGAGTCGGCGCGGACGTCGACGACCGTGAGGGAGACGCCGTCGACGGTGATCGAGCCCTTGGGCACGACGTACTTGGCGAGCTCGGCCGGGAGCGAGACCTCCACGACGTCCCAGTGCTCACTGGGGTCGCGCCGTACGACGACGCCCACTCCGTCCACGTGCCCCTGGACGATGTGCCCGCCGAGGCGTTGTTCGGGAGTCATCGCCCGCTCGAGGTTGACGCGGTCGCCCGGGGCGACGCCCTGGAGCGAGGTCTTGTCGAGCGTCTCCTGCATGAGGTCGGCGGTCCAGGTGGCCCCGTCGTCGTCGTGGCCGATGTCCGCCACCGTGAGGCAGCAGCCGTTGACCGCGATCGAGTCGCCGAGGCGGGTGCCGTCCAGCGCGGTGGTCGCGCGGACGGTCAGGCGCAGGGCGTCGCCCTGGTCCTCGATCGCGGCGACGGTGCCGAGCTCCTCGACGATGCCGGTGAACATCAGGTGGTCTCCTCGGTTGCGGGGTCTCGTGACGGGCGCTGCGCGCCCTCCTCGACCGACGGGCGCGGTGTCATGGTGAGGCGGACGTTGGTGTCGTCACCGGGCTCGGTGGGGTCGAGCACCGTGACGTCGGTGAGGGTCAGGTGGGCGGCGCCGGCGATGGTGCCGATGCCCAGGTCGGCGACCGCCGTGCGGCCCGTGCCGAGCAGCATGGGGGCGAGGTACGTGACGACCTCGTCCACCAGTCCGGCCTTCCAGAACGCCGCGGCGAGCGTCGGGCCGCCCTCGAGGAAGACGTGCTGCCGATCCAGGGCGAACAGCTCCTTGAGCGCGACCAGGGGGTCGCGGGTGCGGAGTCGCACGGACGGCGAAGCGTCGTCGAAGACCCGCCGGTCGTCGGGGAGGTCGCGCAGGCCCATCACGGCGCGGAGCGGCTGGCGCTCCAGCGGCTGGTCGTCGGCGTCACGGACGGTGAGCAGCGGATCGTCCACGTCGACCGTGTTGGTGCCGACCAGCATGGTGTCGCAGAGCGCGCGCAGGCGGTGGGTGTCGAGCCGGGCAGCGCGGGAGGAGACCCAGCGGCTGGTGCCGTCGGCGGCGGCGCTGCGGCCGTCGAGCGTGGTGGCGAACTTCCAGGTGACGAACGGTCGCCCGTGGTCCATCGCGAAGGTCCAGACCCGGTTGACGGCCCGCGCCTCGTCCTCGAGGACACCACCCTCGACCTCGACACCTGCGTCGCGCAGGGTGGCCGCTCCCCCGGCGGCGACCGGGTTCGGGTCGCGCTGCGCGTAGACCACCCGGCGTACGCCGGCATCCGCCAGCGCACGCGAGCACGGGCCGGTACGGCCGACGTGGTCGCAGGGCTCGAGCGTCACCACGGCGGTCGCTCCGCGGGCTTGGTCCCCGACCTGGCGGAGGGCGTCGACCTCGGCGTGCGGGGAGCCGGCGCCGCGGTGCCAGCCCTCGGCGATCGTCTGGCCGGCGTCGTCGAGGAGAACGCAACCGACGCGCGGGTTGGGGCCGGTCGGCACGCCGGGTGTCGCGGCGAGCGCGAGGGCACGGCGCATCGCGGCGGTCTCGGCTGCCTGAACGCTCATCTCGCCTCCGGTCGGGTCACGGACCCCGGGGCGTGCGGCTCGGCTCCGGGCACCACCGTCACGGTGGTCCCAACGGAACCGACCCTCGTGCGTCTTCCCATCCGGACTTTGACCGTCGGTCCAGGAGTTCCACCTGGTCAACCGGTCACTGGCTGCGACCGGGTCGCGGACTTTCACCGCCGGCTCGGAATTTCACCGACCCCAGAGCACGTGAGCTTGTTCGCTCTTGCGCATCCAGTGTGGCACAGGGGTCGCCAGTCGATCACCCGTCGTTCACCGAGGCGTTCGCCACACGGAGTTTGGGGTCTTTACTTTCGGGGAAGGCAGCGCGCATGCCCCTGGCTCCCCTGGTCAACGCTGCCCTCGCCAGCCTCGTGATCGGTCTGCTGGGCCTCGCCGCCCCGGCCCACGCCCGCGGGGCGCTGGAGTGCTACGCCGAGGTGCTCGGGGTGACGCCGGAGGGCGTGCCGGCAACGTTCCGGTACGACGACGGGAAGGCGCGCTCGGAGGTGCGGGGACCCGACGACCTCGGGTACCAGCCGCGCGACGTGGCCTACCCGCACGCGGTCGCCGACGGACCGGGGCGGGCCTCCGCGCGTCTCGCCACGGTCACCAGCCACTGGTTCACGCTCGCCGGCGACCAGCTGCGCGAGGTCACGGAGGTGGACCGGCGCGACGCGCGCGGCCTGCTGCTGTCCGCGCAGTACGGCACCCACGTCGTCCGCAAGCACTGGTCCGGCGTCCGCCAGATCTCGATCGGTCGGGACCGCGACCACCTCTACGCCCTGACCAACACCGACCAGCTGCTGCGCTACCGGCTCTCCGGCAAGGCCGGGAACAGCACGGTGAGGCTCGCGGGCACCGTGGGCGTCGGGTTCGGGACGATCGGCACGTTCGCGTACGCCCGCACCGACGTGGACCCGGACGGCCGGCGCTCCGACGTGTTCCTGGCGACCGACGCCGACTCCGGCGAGCTGCTCGAGTACGCCATCCCGGTCGACGACCCCGCGGCGTACACGCGGACCGTGCTCGCCTCCGCCGGCTGGTACGAGATGCAGGCCGTCGGCCGCACCGCGTCGTGCATCAACTCCCGGTCGGGACGCTCCTACGACGGCATCGTGGCGGTCGACCTGGACGGCGAGGTGCGGCTGTGGACCGACCGCGACGGCCAGGACGGCGCGGGCGACGACATCGTCCAGCGCGGAGTCCTCATCGACGACTGGAAGCCGCTGGCCTACAGCGACTGACTAGACGGACCGGGCCTTTTCCCGCAGGGCCGCGACCATGGCGTCCGGGTCGTCGGCCGAGAACACCGCCGAACCGGCGACGAAGACGTCGGCCCCCGCCTCTGCGCAGCGCTCGATGGTCTCCAGGGAGATGCCGCCGTCGACCTGGAGCCAGGTCTCCAGCCCGTGCTTCTGCATCAGTGCCCGGGCGGCACGGATCTTGGGCAGGCACAGGTCCAGGAAGCTCTGGCCACCGAACCCCGGCTCGACGGTCATCAGCAGGATCATGTCGAGCTCGCCCAGCAGGTCCTCGTAGGGCTCGATCGGCGTCGCCGGCTTGAGCGCCATGCTCGCCCGGGCGCCCTGCTTGCGGATCTCGCGGGCCAGTCGTACCGGCGCCGCGGCGGCCTCGACGTGGAACGTCACGCTGCCCGCACCGGCCTCGACGTACGCCGCCGCGTGCCGGTCGGCCTCGGTGATCATCAGGTGCACGTCGATGGGGAGGTCGGTGGCTCGCGCGAGCGCCTCGACCATCGTCGGCCCGAAGGTCAGGTTCGGGACGAAGTGGTTGTCCATCACGTCGACGTGGACCCAGTCGGCCCCCGGGATGCGCCCGATCTCGGCGCCGAGGTCCGCGAAGTCGGCGGTCAGGATGCTCGGGGTGATCTGGATGCCCACGAGGCGATCCTCTCAGTCGAGGAGGCTGTCGTCGTACGTCGCCGTCTGCGCGCCGCCCGCCCCGCCGGTGTTCACCACGCCGGCCGGCTCGATCAGCAGCGCGCTCACCTCGCCCTCGGCGCGCGGGCAGTGCTCGACGCCGCGCGGCACGACGTACAGCTGGCCGGTCGTCAGGGTCACGTCGCCGTCGCGCAGCTGGACGGTCAGCTGCCCCGTCGAGGACCAGGAACAGCTCGTCGGTGTCCTCGTGGGTGTGCCAGGTGAACTCGCCCTGGAGCTTGACCACCTTGACCTCGTAGTCGTTCATCCGCGCCACGACCTTCGGCGACCAGTGGTCGGAGAACTGGGCGAGCTTGGCGTCGAGGTCGACGGCGGTCACGGTTCCTCCTCGGGCTCGGCGGGCGTCTCCTTGCCCTCGGCCTCGTCGCGATCCGCCCACTCGATCAGCGGCGCGATGTCCCAGGCGACGTCGTCGATGGCCTCGTGGAGGTCGCCGAGCTCGGCGAAGCGGGAGGGCACGGTGAAGATCGTGAAGTCGTGGGGGTCGGCGTCGTCGACCTCGTCCCAGCGGATCGGGGTGGAGACGCGGGCGTCGGGAAGACCGCGGACCGAGTACGCCGCGGCGATGGTGTGGTCGCGGGCGTTCTGGTTGTAGTCCACGAACAGGTGGTGGGGGTCGCGGTCCTTGCGCCACCACTGGGTGGTCACGTCCTCCGGCGTGCGCCGCTCGACCTCGCGCGCGAACGCCAGGGCGGCGCGTCGGACGACCTTGTGGCCGTGGTCGGGCTTGATGCGGACGTAGACGTGCATGCCCTTGGAGCCGGTCGTCTTGGGGAAGCCGACCACGCCCAGCTCGTCGAGGACCTCGCGGACGACATGGGCCACGCGGCGTACCTGTGCGTAGTCCGAGAGCGGCCCGGGGTCCAGGTCGATGCGCCACTCGTCGGGCTTCTCGGGGTCGTCGCGGCGGCTGTTCCAGGGGTGGAACTCGACCGTCGACATCTGCACGGCCCAGATCACCGAGGCGAGCTCGGTGACGCAGAGCTCGTCGGCGGTGCGGTTCCAGCGGGGGAAGTGCAGGCGGACGGTGTCCACCCAGGGCGGGGCGCCGGCGGGCAGCCGCTTCTGGTGGACCTTGTCGCCGGACAGGCCCGTCGGGAAGCGGTGCAGCATGGTCGGCCGCTCGAACAGTGCGTTGACGATGCCGGGACCGACCGACAGGTAGTACTGGACCAGGTCGAGCTTGGTCGCGCCGCTCTCGGGAAAGTACACGCGGTCGGGGTTGGTGACCTTGACGACGCGGTCGTCGACCTCGATCTCGACGAAGGGGCTGGCCACCGATCCAACGTAACGGGTGGTCACCTCTAGCCTGCGCACGTGGACTTCGACCAGCCACCGGTACGCCGCGTCGCGTTGTCGCCGGACGCGGAGCTGGCTCCCGGCGCGTGGCCCCTGACGATCCCCGCGGTGGCTCAGATCGCCGCGGAGGGCCTGGACCTCGGGAAGGGCGTCACGTTCCTGGTCGGCGAGAACGGGTCGGGGAAGTCGACCATCGTGGAGGCGGTGGCGATGGCCTACGGGCTGAACCCGGAGGGTGGCTCCACGGGAGCGATGCACGCGACGCGACCGACGGAGTCACCGCTGGGTGAGGCTCTCGCCGTGCAGCGCGGTCTGGCGGCCTCCCGCTGGGGCTTCTTCCTCCGCGCGGAGACGATGCACGGCTGGTACTCCTACATCGAGCAGAACCCGAAGCCTGTCGGGCACCCGGATCCCGACCCCCGCTTCCACGAGCTCAGCCATGGCGAGTCCTTCCTGGCTCTGCTGGAGACCCGGTTCGACGGCGGCGGGCTCTACTGCCTCGACGAGCCCGAGGCGGCGCTGTCGTTCTCCTCGACCCTCGCCCTCATCGCCGTGCTGCAGCGAGTGGTCGCGGCCAAGGGCCAGGTGCTGTGCGCCACCCACTCCCCCGTGCTGGCCGCCCTGCCGGGCGCGCGGATCCTCGAGGTCGGCGACTGGGGACTGCGCGAGACCACGTGGGAGGAGCTCGAGCTGGTCGGGCACTGGAAGCGGTTCCTGGACGCGCCCCAGGCGTACTTGCGGCACTTGTCGGACGACTGACGCCCGACCAGCGGTGACCTAGCGACCGTTTCCCGGGCTCGAACGGTGGCTATCTCACCGCCGCCCCGGTCCACGCCCGACCAGCGGTGACCTAGCCACCGTTTCCCGGGCTCGAACGGTGGCTACCTCACCGCCGCCCCGGTCCACGCCCGACCAGCGGTGACCTAGCGACCGTTCCCCGGGCTCGAACGGTGGCTATCTCACCGCCGCCCCGGTCCACGCCCGACCAGCGGTGACCTAGCGACCGTTTCCCGGGCTCGAACGGTGGCTACTCACCGCCGCCCCGGTCCACGCCCGACCAGCGGTGACCTAGCCACCGTTCCCCAGGCTCGAACGGTGCCTATCTCACCGCCGCCCCGGTCCACGCCCGACCAGCGGTGACCTAGCGACCGTTTCCCGGGCTCGAACGGTGGCCATCTCACCGCCGCCGCGCGCCACGGGGGTCAGGGTAGGTCCTTGGTGGGCGAGCGACCCTGAGTCACCGCCGCGCCGGATCACCCAGGCAGGCGACGCAGCAGCGCCCCGAACATGGCATCCGTCGTGTGCCGGTGCGGCCACAGCTGGAACGTCCCAGGCAGAGGCCCGGCGCAGTCCGGTACGTCGGGCAGCAGGCTCGCGGCGTCGTCAAGGACCGCGTCGGTCCGGGAGGCCAGGACGGCCGAGACGACCCCGGAGGTCTCGGCCAGGACCGGCGAGCAGGTCGCGTAGAGGACGACGCCACCGGGACGGACCGAGTCGAGGGCCGCGGACAGCAGAGCCTTCTGCAGCGGGACGAGGGTCAGCAGGTCGCCGGGCTGACGCCGCCAGCGCGCCTCCGGACGCCGGCGCAGCGCTCCGAGACCCGTGCAGGGAGCGTCCACCAGCACCCGGTCGAAGGAGGCCGGCTCCCAGACCGGCGCCGTCCCGTCGGAGGTGACGATGTCGACCACGCCGGGCGACCCGGCCAGCGACTTCCGCACCAGCTCGGCCCGGTGCGGCTGGAGCTCGTTGGCCACGACCCCAGCACCCTGCGAAGCCGCCAGGCCCGCCAGCAGCGCCGCCTTGCCGCCGGGCCCGGCGCAGAGGTCCAACCAGCGCGCATCCAGGCCGTCGAGAGGTGCGGAAGCCAGGGCGAGCGCGACCAGCTGGGAGCCCTCGTCCTGCACGCCCGCGCGCCCCTCCGCGACCGCCGCCACCGAGCCCGGGTCGCCCGAGGCGAGGTGCACGCCGTACGGCGACCACCGCGTCGGCTCGCCCGGCAGCTCGTCGCGGGTCGACCGGCCCGGGCGAGCGACCAGGGTGACGCCGGGAGGCTCGTTGTCGGCCCTCAGCAAATCGCGGATCTCACTCGCACGCGGACCCAAGGCCCGCTCGAGCTCCTCGACCACCCACCGGGGGTGCGACTCCGCCACGGCGAGGTGGCCGACCCGGTCCTCGCCGGCGTCCGGCGCGACGCGGTCGACCCACGCGTCCAGGTCGTGCTCGGAGACCCGGCGCAGCACCGCGTTGGCGAACCCCGCCGCGCCGGGGCCGACGTCGGAGCGGACGAGCGCCACGGTCGTCGAGATCGCCGCGTGCGCGGGCACTCGCATGGCGAGCAGCTGATGGGTGCCCAGCCGCAGCGCGTCCAGCACCCGCGCCTGCACCTTCGCCAGCGGGCGGTCCACGCAGGCGGCCACCACCTCGTCGTACAGGCCCTGACCGCGGACGGTGCCCGAGGTGAGCTCGGTCGCGAAGGCGGCGTCCCGACCGCTCAGGCCGTGCCGCTTGAGCGCCGCGGGCAGGGCGAGGTTCGTGTAGGCGTCGGCCGATCGGACGGCGCGCAGCACCTCGAGAGCCGCGGTCCGGGCTCCGTCCGTCGATCTGTCAGCCAAGGTGTTCCTTCACCAGCCGCTTCGGCGCCTTGGTGGCCCAGGCGTCGGTGATGACCTCCTCGAGCTCCTGACGAGTGATCTCGCCGAGCCGGGACTGCTGGACCAGGACGGCGTTGTAGCCGTCGAAGTGCGGGATGGTGAAGAACGGCGTCGACTCGTCCGCGACCAGGACGTTCTTCTCGACCTCGGTGGGCGTCGTGATCACGAGCAGGTCGTCGTACTGCGCCCCCGTCGCCGGGTCGATCGCGGTCCGGCCGGGCGCGCGGTACAGCAGGAAGCCCTTGCCCTTCGGGCCGCGCGGGACCTTCCACGTGGGCCGGTCGCCCCACGAGATGCCCAGCTCGGTGTCGGGAAGGGCCGCGCAGATCTCGTCGACGTCCTCGGGACGCGCCTTCCTGGAGCGTGGCATGGCCAGCAACCTAGACGAACCGCGCGCCGGGCTCGATCCGGACGCCGCGCGCCCAGTCCGCCGCGGGCATCTGCTTCTTGCCGAAGGCCTTCACGTCGCCCAGCACCAGGGCGCCCGAACCGGTGCCGACCGCCACGGCGTTCTTGCCGACCAGCAGCTCCCCTGGCGACAGGGCACCGTCGGCCGGCTGCAGTGGGCCGATCTTGACCCGCTCGCCCTCCCAGGTCGTCCAGGCCCCGGGAGCCGGCGTGCACGCGCGCACCCGGCGGTCCACGCCGATCGCGGGTTCGCTCCAGTCGATGTGTGCGTCGTCGACGGTGATCTTGGGGGCGAGCGAGACCCCGTCCGTCGGCTGCTCGCGCGCCTCCAGCGAGCCGTCGTCGATGCCGTCGAGCGTGGCGACGAGAAGGCCGGCGCCACCCTCGGCCAGTCGCGCCAGCAGGTCGCCCGACGTGTCGCCCGGACGCACGCGCTCGGTCATCAGGCCGTACGTCGGCCCCGCGTCCAGCTCGCGCACGATGCGGAACGTCGTGGCTCCGGTCACCTCGTCCCCCGCCCAGATCGCGTGCTGGACCGGCGCCGCACCACGCCACGCCGGCAGGACGGAGAAGTGCAGGTTCACCCAGCCGTGCGGCGGGATGTCCAGGGTGGACTGCGGGAGGAGGGCGCCGTAGGCCACCACCGGGCAGCAGTCGGGGGCCAGCGCCCGCAGCGCCTCCTGGAACTCCGGGTCGCGCGGGTGCCCGGGCTTGAGCACGGGGACGCCGAGCTCGACGGCGCGAGCGCCGACCGGGGACGCCGTCAGCCGCCGCCCGCGGCCCGCAGGCGCGTCGGGCCGGGTGACCACGCCGACCAGCTCGTGGGCGGAGTCGGCGACCGCCTCCAACGCCGGGAGGGCCGCTTCCGGCGTCCCGGCGAACACGACGCGCAGCGTCACAGGCCCAGGCCGAAGGTGTCGTGCGGCGAGACCTTCACGACCGGCTTCTCCAGGCCGAACCACTCGGAGTCGCGGATGATCCGCATGGCCGCCTTGCGACGCTCGGCGTCCAGCCGGTCCAGGAACAGCACCCCGTCGAGGTGGTCGGTCTCGTGCTGGATCGCGCGGGCGAGCAGCTCGGAGCCCTCGATCGTGACGGGCTCGCCGTACATGTCGAAGCCCCTGGCCACCACGCTCAGCGCCCGGCGGCAGTCGATCGAGAGGCCGGGGATCGAGAGGCACCCCTCGGAGCCGTCCTGGGTCTCCTCGGACAGGTCGAGGACGGGGTTCACCAGGTGGCCGACCTCGCCCTCGACGTGCCAGGTGAACACCCGGACGCCGACGCCGATCTGCGGCGCCGCCAGCCCGGCGCCGGGGGCGGCGAGCATGGTCTCGGTGAGGTCCTCGACCAGCCGGCGCAGCTCCTGGTCGAAGTCCACGACCTCGTCCGCGCGCTGACGCAGCACCGGGTCGCCGAACAGCCGGATGGGTTGGATCGCCACGCGGCGAGTCTAGAGAGGGACTACAGCGACACGGGGTCGACCTGGACGCGTACGGCGTCCAGCTTGCGGGCCGAGCGCACCCGCTGCAGCAGACCGAGCGCGCGGGACAGGGCCAGTCCCTCGGCCCGGGGCACGCGGACGACGACGCGCTGCTGGTCGCCGTCGCCGAAGGGCACCGGTCCGAGGGTCTCCGCCGACTCCGGCGCGTCGAGCAGGGTGAGCGCGTCGTCGAGGGCGCCGGGCTCCCCGGTGATCGTCGCCAGCCGCGAGGCCGGCGGCAGGTGGGCCGCCGCCCGCTCGGCCGCCTCGCGAGCCGCGAAGCCACCGGGATCCCAGCGCACCAGCGCCTGGAGGCCGGGATGACCCGGGTCGCCGACCGCGACCGCCCGGCCGCCGGGCCGGACCAGTCCGATGGCGTTGGCCCAGCGGCGTACGGCCTCCTCGTCGGTCCGGAGGTCGGGCCGGGACAGCATCAGCCAGGCGTCGAGGAGGACGACGGCGGCGTACCCGCCCTCGGCCACCGGCTCGGCTCCCGGAGTGGCCACCACGATCGCGGGCTTGGAGCCGATGTCGGCCAGGACGGTCTGGCCCGACGACGTCCGCACCGTGGTCGAGGGGAACGTGCGGCCCAGCTCCTCCGCGGTCCGGGCGTCGCCCACGACCGGGGCTCGCAGCCCGCGGTGGCCGCACACCGGGCACGACCACGCCGGGTGGTCGGTGCCGCACCAGCCGCAGCGGGGCGGGGACGTCGCCCGCGGGATGGCGAGCGGTCCCTGGCAGACCGTGCACCTGGCCGCCGTCCGACAGCGCTCGCAGGCCAGCGCCGCGGCGTACCCCAGCCTCGGGGTCTGCACGAGCACGGGGCCGGACCGCAGCCCCTCCTCCACGGCCTCGTGGGCGGCGCTCGGGAAGCGGACACCCCGGGCGAACGGGTCGCGGGCCAGCTCCGCGTCGCTGGCGCCGGCGACGCGGACGTTCACCAGCTCGCGCAGTCGCTCGCGGGGTGCCGACAGCTCGTGCGCCCATCCGGACCGCAGCAGATGGTCGGCCTCGACCGATCGGGCGAACCCGCCGAGCAGCGCCGCGGCTCCCTCGCGCTCGGCGCGCAGCAGGAGCGTCTCGCGGGTGTGCGGGTACGGCGCGCGCGGCTCCGCGTGCAGGTCGTCGCCGTCGTCC
This sequence comes from uncultured Actinomycetota bacterium, assembly GCA_963782035.1. GTDB lineage: Bacteria > Actinomycetota > Actinomycetes > Propionibacteriales > Nocardioidaceae > Nocardioides. The sequence continues at coordinate 105,141 of CAWAIW010000017.1, read as the reverse complement.
CACACGACCACCAGCCCGAGGTCGCGCACCGGCGCGAACGCCGCCGCTCGCGTGCCGACCACCACCCGGCGAGCACCGCGCGAGACGGCCAGGAACTCCCGGTAGCGCCGGGCCGGACCCGCCTCGGCGGTCAGCGCCACGTGCTGGCCGGCCCCCAGGACGGCGGTGAGCGCGGCGTCGACGCGGGCCACGTCCTTGCCGTCGGGCACGCAGATCAGCGCGCCGCGCCCGGATCCGGCGTACGTCGCCGCCGCGGCGTGGGCGACGAGCGTCGCCCAGTCAGCGCCCGGGGGCGTGCCCCAGACGGCGCGCGGCTCCTCTCCCGCCGCCAGCCGCCGGAGGTACGCCTCGCCCTGCGGGTGGTCGGCCCAGGCGGCGGCCGCCGCCGCACCGTCGAAGGCGGGCGGCTCGGCGGACGCCGGTGGGTCGGCCCGCTCGGTGGCCGCGTGCCGTGGCGGCACGGCGAGGCGGAGCACGTCGCTGCGGGTGCCCGCCTGCCGCTCGGCCAGGTCGCCGGCGAGGGCGGCCACGGCCGCGCTCAGCACCGGTTCGGGGCTGACGACCCGGCGCAGCGCGGCCAGCCGGCCGGGGTGGTCGGTCGCGCCGGCGCGCTCGAGGAGGTACCCGCCGACCTCCTGGCCGGCGAACCGCACCTTCACCCGACAGCCGGGCACCGCGGTGTCGGCCATCGCGGCCGGGACGAGGTAGTCGAACGTGCGGTCCAGGTGCGCCAGCGGGAGGTCGACCAGCACCCGCGCGACCGGGTCGGTCGCCGCGGGCTCGGCCGCGGCGGCCTTGGCCGCCCGCGTGCGCGCCGCCTTGCTGCGGGAGGTCTCCACCGCCTCGCGCAGCCCGGGGAGAGCCTCGGGCTGCTCGGCGTCGGTCACGGCCGCTGTTCTACCAGCGGGCGGGGACGCCAGGACACGCCCTTAGACGCCCGCGGCCGCCTTCAGGGCGTCGGCGCGGTCGGTGCGCTCCCAGGTGAACTCGGGGAGCTCGCGGCCGAAGTGGCCGTACGCCGCGGTCTTGGCGTAGATCGGGCGCAGCAGGTCGAGATCCTGGATGATCGCGGCCGGGCGCAGGTCGAAGACCTGCAGGACGGCCTCCTGGATCTTCTCGTCGTCGACCACGCCGGTGCCGAAGGTCTCGATGAAGACACCGACGGGCTGGGCCTTGCCGATGGCGTAGGCGACCTGGACCTCGCAGCGACGGGCGAGACCCGCGGCGACGACGTTCTTGGCGACCCAGCGCATGGCGTACGCCGCGGAGCGGTCGACCTTGGACGGGTCCTTGCCGGAGAAGGCGCCGCCGCCGTGACGGGCCATGCCGCCGTAGGTGTCGACGATGATCTTGCGGCCGGTCAGGCCGGCGTCTCCCATCGGGCCGCCGACCACGAAGCGGCCGGTCGGGTTCACGAGGAGGCGGTAGCCCTCGGACGGGATGTCGAAGTCGCCGAGGACGTGGTCGATGACGTGCTTCTTGATGTCGCTCTCGAGGGTGTCGAGCTCGACCTCCTCGGAGTGCTGCGAGGAGAGGACGACGGTGTCGACGCGCACGGGCCGGTTGTCGGCGTCGTACTCGATGGTGACCTGGGTCTTGCCGTCGGGACGCAGGTAGTCGAGCGTGCCGTCCTTGCGGACCTCGGTGAGCCGCTCGGCGAGTCGCTGCGCGATGACGATCGGCAGCGGCATCAGCACGTCGGTGTCGTCGCAGGCGTAGCCGAACATCAGGCCCTGGTCGCCGGCGCCCTGCTTGTCCATGGCGTCGACGGAGCCGGTGCGGCTCTCGTGGCCGCTGTCCACGCCCTGGGCGATGTCGCCGGACTGGCCACCGATGGCGACCATCACGCCGCAGGAGTTGCCGTCGAAGCCCTTGATCGAGGAGTCGTAGCCGATCTCGAGGATCCGGTCACGGACCTTCTGCTTGATGTCGACGTACCCGGTCGTGGTGACCTCGCCGGCCACGACCACCAGGCCGGTGGTCAGCAGGGTCTCCACCGCGACGCGGCTGTGCGGGTCCTGCTCGAGCATCGCGTCGAGGACCGAGTCGCTGATCTGGTCGGCGATCTTGTCGGGGTGACCCTCGGTCACCGACTCCGAGGTGAAAAGGCGTCCGGCCACGGTTCTGTCCACTCCTGTGCTGCTGGCGATCTGTCGGCAGGAACCCTAGCCGCCGTCGGCCCTGGTCAGGCCATCCGGGCCGCTACGTGGTCCCAGATCGCGTGGGCCAGCGCGCTCTTGGTGCCGAGGGGGACTTCGTCCGCGGAGCCGTCGGCACCCAGGATGACCGCCTGGTTGTCGGCGGCGCCGAACACGGCGCCACCGCTCACGTCGTTGACGACGATCAGGTCGCAGCCCTTGCGGGTCAGCTTCTGGCGGCCGAGCTCCAGCACCGAGCCGGTGTCGTCGCCGGTCTCGGCGGCGAACCCGACGATCACCGATCCCGGGTGGGCACGGTCGTGCGAGATCTCGGCGAGGATGTCGGGGTTCTGGGTCAGCTCGAGGCTGGGCGCGCTGCCGTCGGCGGCCTTCTTGATCTTCTGGTCGCTGACGGACACCGGCCGGTAGTCGGCGGGCGCGGCGGCCATCACGACGGCGTCCGCGCCGCCCGCGGCGAAGACGACGGCGTCGCGCAGCTCGGCGGTGGTCTCGACCCGGACGACCTTGACGCCGGCGGGGTCGGGCAGGGTCACGTTGGCCGCCACGAGGGTGACCTCGGCGCCGCGCGCGAGCGCCGCCCGGGCGAGGGCCCAGCCCTGGAGGCCCGAGGACCGGTTGCCGATGAAGCGGACAGGGTCGAGGTACTCGCGGGTGCCGCCGGCGCTCACCACGACGGACCGGCCGGTCAGGTCCGGCGCGACCGAGCCGCGGGCCAGCACGTCGCGGCAGACCTCGAAGATCTCCAGCGGGTCCGGCAGCCGGCCCTTGCCGGTGTCGGCGCCGGTGAGCCGGCCCTCGGCGGGCTCGATGACCAGCGCGCCGCGGGAGCGCAGCGTGGCGACGTTCGCGGCGGTGGCCGGGTGCTCCCACATCTCGGTGTGCATCGCGGGCGCGAAGACCACCGGGCAGCGGGCCGTCAGCAGGGTGTTGGTGAGCAGGTCGTCGGCCAGTCCGTGCGCGGCCTTGGCCAGCACGTTGGCGGTGGCCGGGGCGACGACCACGAGGTCGGCGCTCTGGCCGATGCGCACGTGCGGCACCTGGTGCACGTCGTGCCAGACCTCGGTCGAGACCGGCTTGCCGGAGAGTGCTGCCCAGGTGTCGGCCCCGACGAACCGCAGGGCGGCCGCGGTCGGGACGACGGTGACGTCGTGCCCGGACTCGGTGAACCGGCGCAGCAGCTCACACGCCTTGTACGCCGCGATGCCGCCGGAGACGCCCAAGACGACGTGCGGCCGGGACCCCGGAGTCGGGGTCCCGGCCGTCACGTCGGTGGTCATCTGGCCCCGAACCGTCTGCCTGGTGGCTACTGGCCGAACTTGCCGTCGGCGGAGGCGGCCTTGCGGGCCTCCTCCTCGGCGGCGAGCTCGGCGGGGTCCACGTCCTCGCAGGTCAGCAGGTCGTCGTTGATCTCGCGGAGCGCGATGGAGAGCGGCTTCTCCTGCACGTGGGTGTCCACGAGCGGGCCGACGTACTCCAGCAGGCCCTCGCCGAGCTGGGAGTAGTAGGCGTTGATCTGCCGCGCACGCTTGGCGCTGTAGAGGACCAGCTTGTACTTGCTGTCCGTCTTGGTCAGCAGGTCGTCGATCGAGGGGTTGGTGACGCCCTCGGCGGCGATGTTGGGAGAAGACACGCGTAAGCCTCACAGGAGCTAGACGAGGGTCGCGCCCTAGCGGTCGGCGACCTCGGAACAGATCAACTCTACCAACTGCTCCGCGGCAGCGTGAACTTCGTGGTTGACGATCGTCGTGTCGAACTCCGCCTCGGCGGCCAGCTCGTCGCGCGCGGTCACCAGCCGACGCTCCCGTTCGTCCTCGGACTCGGTGCCCCGGCCGACCAGCCGGCGGAGCAGCTCCTCCCACGAGGGCGGGGCCAGGAACACGAACTGGGCGTCCGGCATCGTGCGTCGTACCTGCCGTGCTCCTTGGAGGTCGATCTCCAGCAGAGCCGGGCGCCCCTCGGCGATCGCCTCCTCGACGGGGGCGCGCGGGGTGCCGTACCTCGCAGCACCGTGCACGACGGCCCACTCCAGCAGCTGGTCCTCGGCGATCATCCGGTCGAACTCGTCCTCGGAGACGAACCAGTAGTGGACGCCGTGCACCTCGTCGGGTCGCGGGGGCCGCGTGGTGGCCGAGACGGAGATCCAGATCTCGGGGTGGTGCGCGCGTACGTCGGCCGCGACGGTCCCCTTGCCGACGGCGGTCGGTCCGGCGAGGACGGCGAGTCGGGAGCGGGTCACTCGGCCCGTCAGTCCTGGGCGAACTCGCGCTCGAGCGCGGCCACCTGGTTGACGCCCAGCCCGCGCACCCGCCGGCTCTCGGCGATGCCCAGGCGCTCCATCATCTGCCTCGCGCGCACCTTGCCGAGTCCGGGCATGGCCTGGAGCAGGTCGATGACCCGCATCTTCCCGATCACCTCGTTGCGCTGACCCTGGTGCAGCACGTCGACGATCGAGGCTCCGGAGTTCTTCAGCCGGTTCTTCACCTCGGCCCGCTCCCTCCGCGACGCGGCCGCCTTGTCGAGCGCTGCCTGTCGCTGTTCGGGAGTCAGAGGAGGAAGGGCCACGAAACAACCTTTTCAGGGAGCCAGCAGTTCTGGACGGACGAACCGGGCCAATCTAGTCACGTTCTCGACGCGTCAGCAACGCGAGGGTGACGGGGCCTCGACCTGGGGTGAGGCCCACATGCCAACAGCAGAGCGGGATTCAGAGGCTCAGGGGCGTGTGGCAGACGTCCTTGGCCTGCTGCTGGACGCCGTCGAAGGCCCGCACCACGTCCGCGGTGAGGATGCCCGCCGCCGCGTCCTCGATCCTCTTCCTCTGGTCCTCGCTGAGGTCGTCGGGCAGCGACGTGGCGTCGTACGTCGCCGGGTCGATGCCCGCGTCGTCCAGCGCGCCGTCCAGCTCCTCCAGCGGCCCGATGAAGGCCTTCCAGTCGTCGGCGATGTCGTCGGGGGCCTGGTCGGCGAGGTCGTGGAAGACCGGCAGGGCGTCGAGCAGAACGCCCGGCGTGCCGGAGGCGGTGACGTCGGTCAGCCGCTTCTGGTTCGCCTTCACGGCGTCGCAGTAGCCGTCGCCGCCGCAGCCGGAGATCAGCGTCGCAGCGAGGAGCAGGACGACCACCAGGGCTGCGGTGCGTGAGTGTTGGTTTCGGCGGGGCGGCGGTGCGTGAGTGTTGGTTGGGCGATCTCGAACCAACACTCACTCACCGCCCCTGGGCCAACTGCGCACGCAGCTCGTCGTTGGTCCGACGCGCGGCGTCGCGCATGGCCGACGCGGAAGGCCCGGCGCGCAGGAGCTCGCGCGAGGAGCTGGGCAGCACGTTCGGGAGGGCCGCGCCGAAGATGCGCGGCAGGTCGGCGGTGGCGCCGCCCTGGGCGCCGTAGCCGGGGGCGAGCACGGGGCCGTTGAACTCGAACGACTCCCCCGTCTCGCCGATCGTCGCGCCGACGACCGCTCCGAACGAGCCGAGCGGGACGGCGTCGGCGTTCAGATGACGCAGGTGGTCGAGCATGGTCGCGGTCACGGTCCGGCCGTCGTCGCCGCGGGCGTCCTGGACCTCGGGAGCCTCCTTGTTCGACGTCCGCGCGAGCACGAACAGGCCGGCGTCGTGCTTCCGGGCGGCGTCCACGAAGGGCTCCAGGGAGCCGAAGCCGAGGTAGGGGCTGACCGTGATGGCGTCGGCGGCGATCGGGCTGGCCGGGTCGAGGTAGGCGTCGGCGTACGCCTCGCTGGTCGACCCGATGTCCCCCCGCTTCACGTCGAGCAGCACCAGCGCTCCGGCCTCGCGGGCGGTCGCGATGACCCGCTCGAGCACCGCGACGCCCCGGCTGCCGAACCGCTCGTAGAACGCCGACTGCGGCTTCACGACCGCGCACTCGGCGGCCAGCGCCTCGGTGGCGGCCAGCGCGAACGACTCCAGGCCCTCCACGCTGTCGGACAGGCCCCACTCGTGCAGCAGCGCGGCGTGCGGGTCGATGCCCGCGCAGAGCGGACCGCGGGCTCCTACGGCGGCGTGGACGCGTGATCCGAACGTCATGCGGGGACTCCTGAGGCGTGGGCGAGGGCGTGGGTGATGCGGCGCGGCCACCACGGACCGCCGTAGACGAAACCGGTGTAGGCCTGCACGAGCGTGGCGCCGGCGTCGAGGCGCTCGCGCGCCTGGTCCGGGGTCGAGATGCCGCCGACCGAGACCAGCACCAGGTCGCGGCCGACGGTGTCGCGGAGCACCCGGAGCACCTCGATCGACCGCTCCGCCACGGGCGCGCCCGACAGTCCCCCGGCGCCGGCCGCCTCGACGTCGGCCGCCGGGCTCCGGAGTCCCGCGCGCGAGACGGTCGTGTTGGTGGCGATGATCCCGTCGAGCCGCAGCTCCAGGGCGAGCCGCGCCACGGCCAGCACGTCATCGTCGGCGAGGTCGGGCGCGATCTTGACGAGCAGAGGTACGTCGGCCACGCGACGTACGCCCTCCAGGAGCGGCCCGAGCCGGTCGACGGCCTGGAGGCTGCGCAGCCCCGGGGTGTTGGGCGAGCTGACGTTGACGACCAGGTAGTCGGCGTGCGGGCTGAGCAACCGGGCCGACTTGGTGTAGTCGGCCAGGACCGCGGCCTCGTCGTCCTCGGGCACGACCTTGGTCTTGCCGATGTTCACGCCCAGGACGACGGGGCTGTGCCGCCTCGTGGCCCGTGCCCTCAGCCGGGCGGCGACGACCTCGGCGCCGTCGTTGTTGAAGCCCATCCGGTTCACGATCGCCCGGTCCGCGGGCAGCCGGAACAGCCGGGGCTTCGGGTTGCCGGGCTGCGCCTCCCCCGTCACCGTGCCGACCTCGACGTGGCCGAAGCCCACGGCGGCCAGGGCGTCGATGCCGACGGCGTTCTTGTCGAACCCCGCGGCCAGGCCCAAGGCGGACGGGAACGTGAGGCCGAGGGCGTTGACGGGGCGGGTCGCCGGGCCGGGGTACATCCGGGTCGCGAGCCGGGCCGCACGGATGCCCGCGAAGCCCAGGTGGTGCGCCCGCTCGGCGTCGATCCGCCGCAGGACGTGGTCGAAGAGCGCCCCGTACGTCGTCACTTCCGCAGCCCGCGCGCCCAGTCCTGCAGCGACCTGACCCCGATGTCCCCGCGGATCAGCGCCTCGATGCCCTGCACGGCCGCGCCGAGCCCCTGGACGGTGGTGATGCACGGGATGTCGGCGCCGACCGAGGCGGTGCGGATCTCGTAGCCGTCGACGCGCACCGACCCGCCGGAGCCCGACGAACCGTGCGGAGTGTTGATGACCAGGTCGATCTCGCCGTCGTTGATCATCTGCACGGTCGTCTTCTCGCCGTTCGGGCCGGGGCCGTCGAAGTGCTTCCTCACGACCGTCGCCCGGACGCCGTTGCGCCGCAGCACCTCCGCGGTGCCCTGGGTGGCGAGGATCTCGAAGCCGAGGTCGGCGAGCACCTTGACCGGGAAGATCATCGAGCGCTTGTCGCGGTTGGCCATCGACACGAAGACGCGACCGCTCGTCGGCAGCGAGCCGAACGCCGCGGTCTGGGCCTTGCTGAACGCGCGGCCGAAGTCGGCATCGAGGCCCATCACCTCGCCGGTCGAGCGCATCTCCGGCCCGAGGACCGTGTCGACTCCTCTCCCGTCGGGGCGGCGGAACCGGTTGAAGGGCATCACCGCCTCCTTGACCGCGATGGGCGCGTCGGCCGGCAGCGTGCCGCCGTCGCCCTCGGCGGGCAGCATGCCCTCGTCACGCAGCGCCTTGATCGACTCGCCCAGCATGATCCTGGCCGCGGCCTTGGCCAGCGGAGTCGCGGTGGCCTTGGACACGAACGGCACCGTGCGGCTGGCGCGCGGGTTGGCCTCCAGCACGTAGAGCACGTCGGCGCCGAGGGCGAACTGGATGTTGATCAGGCCCAGCACGCCGACCCCGCGCGCGATCGCCTCGGTGGCCTCGCGGATCCGCTCGATCTCGCGGGCGCCGAGCGTGATCGGGGGCAGCGCGCACGCCGAGTCGCCGGAGTGGATCCCGGCCTCCTCGATGTGCTCCATCACGCCGCCGAGGAAGAGGTCGGTGCCGTCGAAGAGCGCGTCCACGTCGATCTCGACCGCGTCGTCGATGAACCGGTCGACCAGCACCGGGTGCTCGGGGCTGATCGCCGTGGCGCGGGCGATGTACCCCTCGAGGGCCTCGTCGTCGTAGACGATCTCCATCCCCCGGCCGCCGAGCACGTACGACGGCCGCACGAGCACGGGGTACCCGATCTCGGCCGCGATGGTGACCGCCTCGTCGTAGGACGCCGCCATGCCGTGCTTGGGCGCCGGCAGGCCCGCCTCGGCCAGCACGCGGCCGAAGGCGCCGCGCTCCTCGGCGAGGTTGATCGCCTCCGGCGGGGTGCCGACGATCGGGACGCCGGCGTCGGCGAGGCCCTGGGCCAGGCCGAGGGGCGTCTGCCCGCCGAGCTGGCAGATGACGCCCGCGATCGGGCCGGCCTGCCGCTCCGCGTGCACGACCTCGAGCACGTCCTCGAGCGTGAGCGGCTCGAAGTACAGGCGGTCCGAGGTGTCGTAGTCGGTGGAGACGGTCTCGGGGTTGCAGTTGACCATCACGGTCTCGTAGCCCGCGCCCTCCTTGCCCAGGGCGAGGGAGGCGTGCACGCACGAGTAGTCGAACTCGATGCCCTGGCCGATCCGGTTGGGGCCGCTGCCGAGGATGATCACCGCCGGTGTCGTGCGCGGCGCGACCTCGGTCTCCTCGTCGTAGGAGGAGTAGTGGTAGGGCGTGGTCGCGGCGAACTCCGCCGCGCAGGTGTCCACCGTCTTGTAGACCGGCCGGATGCCCAGCGCGTGCCGGACGCCGCGCACGACGTCGGCGGTCATCCCGCGGATCTTGCCGATCTGGAGGTCGGAGAAGCCGTGCCGCTTGGCCAGCCGCAGCAGCTCCGGCGTCAGCTCGGGCGCGGCGGTGACCTCGGCCGCGACCTCGTTGATGAGCATCAGCTGGTCGACGAACCACGGGTCGATCGCGGTCGCGTCGAAGATCTCCTCGGCCGTCGCGCCGGCGCGGATCGCGTCCATGACGTCCTTGAGCCGGCCGTCGTGGGGGATCGCCGCGCGGGCCAGGATCTCGTCCTTGTCGAGGTCGACCCACTCCTGGTGCCAGTCGAAGACGGCATCCTTGCTCTCCAGGGAGCGCAGCGCCTTCTGGAGGGCCTCGGTGAAGTTCCGGCCGATCGCCATCGCCTCGCCGACCGACTTCATGTGCGTGGTCAGCACCGGGTCGGCGGCCGGGAACTTCTCGAAGGCGAACCGCGGCACCTTCACCACGACGTAGTCGAGCGTGGGCTCGAAGGACGCCGGCGTGCTCTGCCCGTCTTCTCGGGTGGTGATGTCGTTGGGGATCTCGTCGAGGGTGTAGCCGATCGCCACCTTCGCCGCGATCTTGGCGATCGGGAACCCGGTGGCCTTGGACGCGAGCGCACTGGAGCGGGAGACGCGGGGGTTCATCTCGATCACGACGACCCGGCCGTCGCGCGGGTTGACCGCGAACTGGATGTTGCAGCCGCCGGTGTCGACGCCGACCGCACGGATGATCCCGATCGAGAGGTCGCGCAGGTGCTGGTACTCGCGGTCGGTCAGCGTCATCGCCGGCGCCACGGTGATCGAGTCGCCGGTGTGCACGCCCATCGGGTCGAGGTTCTCGATCGAGCACACGATCACCACGTTGTCCTTGGTGTCGCGCATGACCTCGAGCTCGTACTCCTTCCAGCCGATGATCGACTCCTCCAGGAGCACCTCCGTGGTCGGGCTGGCGGCCAGGCCGGCGCCGGCGATCCGCCGCAGCCCCTCCTCGTCGTAGGCCATGCCCGAGCCGACGCCGCCCATCGTGAAGCTGGGGCGGACCACCATCGGGTACCCGAGCTCGCCGGCCGCGCCGAGACAGTCCTCGAGCGTGTGGCAGATGACCGACTTCGCGACGGTGCCGCCGAGGTCCTCGACGATCCGTTTGAACGTCTGGCGGTTCTCACCCCGGTCGATGGCCTCGATCGAGGCGCCGATCAGCTCGACGCCGTACTTCTCCAGGATTCCGCGCTCGGCCAGCGCCACCGCGCAGTTGAGCGCGGTCTGGCCGCCGAGGGTGGCCAGCAACGCGTCGGGGCGCTCCTTGGCGATCACCTGCTCGACGAAGTCCGGGGTGATCGGCTCGACGTACGTCGCGTCCGCGAACTCCGGGTCGGTCATGATCGTGGCCGGGTTGGAGTTCACCAGGATCACGCGAATGCCTTCGGCGCGCAGCACGCGACAGGCCTGGGTGCCGGAGTAGTCGAACTCGCAGGCCTGGCCGATGACGATCGGGCCGGACCCGATGACCAGCACTGAGCGAAGATCCGCACGCCTAGGCATGGATGGGCACCTCCCGGACTCGCGAAGCAACAGGTGAGAACTCGTTGAGTTGGCTCTCCGGGCGGGCCTGCGGGCCGTGAGAGGTGAGCGAACAGGCCCGGAGGGCCAACTCAACCCCAGCGTGCATGCGGCTCACTTGGTAGTCACCGCCATCAGGTCGGCGAACCGGTCGAAGAGATACGCCGCATCGTGCGGCCCGGCCGCCGCCTCCGGGTGGTACTGCACGGAGAACGCCTTCAGCCTCCCGGCGTCGTCCCGCAGCTCCAGGCCCTCGACCACGTCGTCGTTGAGGCAGACGTGCGAGACCGTGGCCACGCCGTACGGCGTCTGTGTCGGTGCATCCCGCGGGGCGTCGACCGCGAAGCCGTGGTTGTGCGCGGTGACCTCGACCTTGCCGGTCGTCCGGTCCATCACCGGCTGGTTGATGCCGCGGTGGCCGTAGGTCAGCTTGTAGGTGCCGAAGCCGAGCGCCCGGCCGAAGAGCTGGTTGCCGAAGCAGATGCCGAAGTACGGGATGCCGCGCTCCAGGGCGGCTTGCAGCAGCTCGACCTGGCCGGTCGTGGCGGCCGGGTCGCCGGGGCCGTTGGAGAAGAAGAGCCCGTCGGGCTCGACGGCCAGCACGTCGTCGAGCGAGGCGGTGGCGGGCAGCACGTGGGTCTCGATGCCGCGCTCGCTCAGCATCCGAGGAGTGTTGGCCTTGATGCCGAGGTCGATGGCGGCGACGGTGAAGCGTCTCTCGCCGAACGCCGGGACGACGTACGCCTCGGTCGTGCTGACCTCGTCGGAGAGGTTGGCCCCGGACATCTCCGCCGACTCGCGCACGCGAGCGAGTAGCGCCTCGGACGAGGTCTCCGTCGAGGAGATGCCGACGCGCATGGCGCCGCGCTCGCGCAGGTGCCGCGTCAGGGCGCGGGTGTCGATGCCGCTGATGCCGACCACGCCCTGGTCGCGCAGCGCGTCGTCGAGGGACCGCTGCGACCGCCAGGAGGAGGCGCGTCGGGCGGGGTCGCGGACGACGTACCCGGCCACCCAGATCTTCGAGGACTCCGGGTCCTCGTCGTTCATGCCGGTGTTGCCGATGTGCGGGGCCGTCATCACGACGACCTGGCGGTGGTAGGACGGGTCGGTGAGCGTCTCCTGGTAGCCGGACATACCGGTCGAGAACACCGCCTCGCCGAAAGTCTCTCCCGGGGCTCCGTAGGAGTCACCGCGGAAGGTGCGGCCGTCCTCGAGGACGAGCAACGCTGGGGTAGGCGCAGGCATTCGCTGCCGGACCTCCTTCTCCGCCTCACGGGACGGATCGTTAAAGGATGTCGATCGCCCGAGACCTTACCAGCGCTGGTCTCGAGACGCGTCGCTCACACCACGACGTTGAGCAGCAACACGCACACGAGACCGACGACCGAGATCGCCGTCTCCATCACCGACCACGACTTGATGGTCTGGCCGATCGTGAGCCCGAAGTACTCCTTGACCAGCCAGAACCCGGCGTCGTTGACGTGGCTGAAGAACAGCGACCCGCACCCGATCGCGAGCACGAGCAGGGACAGGTCGTTGGTGCCGAGGTCGGCCGCGATGCCACTGACGATCCCGCTGGCGGTGATGGTCGCGACCGTCGCGGAGCCGGTCGCGAGCCGGACGCCGACCGCCACCAGCCAGCCCAGCACCAGGATCGAGAGTCCGGAGCCCTCGGCCCAGTCGCCGATCACGTTCGCGACGCCGGAGTCGACGAGCATCTGCTTGAAGCCGCCGCCGGCGGCCACGATCAGCAGGATGCCGGCGATGGTCGGCAGCCCGGAGCCCAGCGATTTCTCGACCTCGCCGCGGTTCATGCCGGTGCCGAAGCCGAGGGCGAACATGGCCACCAGCACGGCCGCGAGGAGAGCGACCGCCGGCGTGCCGATGAAGTCGAGGGTCTTCTGCACGCCGTTCTCGGGATCGTCGATGACGAGCTCGGCGATCGCGCGGATCAGCATCAGCACGACCGGCAGCGTGATGCTGATGATCGCCGCCGCGAAGCCCGGGCGACGCGTGACGGGCTCGGTGGGGGTCGCCGTACGGCGGGTGTCGTCGTCGTCCTGGCCGAGGTCGGCGCCGCCCGGCGCCGCGACGGCGGGGACCGGCACCCACTGCTCGACGAACCGGGCCAGCAACGGGCCGCACACGACCAGGGTGGGCACGGCGACGATCAGGCCGAACAGCAGCGTGCGGCCCAGGTCGGCGCCGACGGCGTCGATGGCGACGAGCGGGCCGGGGTGCGGCGGCACCAGTCCGTGGAGGATCGAGAGGCCGGCCAGCGCCGGGATGCCGACCCGCATGACCGGGATGTCCAGCCGGCGGGCGACGAGCAGCACGACCGGGACGAGCAGGACCACGCCGACCTCGAAGAACAGCGGGAGCCCGAGGATGGCGGCGATCAGCGCCATCGCCCAGGGCAGGCCGCGCGGGCCGACCTTGCCGATGATGGTGTCGACGATGGTGTCGCTGCCTCCTGAGTCGGCCAGCAGCTTGCCGACCATCGCGCCGAGGGCGATCAGGATGCCGACGGTGCCCATGGTGGTGCCGAACCCACCGGTGAAGCTGGCCACGATGTCGAGCGGTGCCACGCCGGCCACACCGCCCATCACGGCGGCGCCCAGGATGAGGGCGATGAAGGGGTGCAGCTTCGCGAGCGTGATCAGCAGCACGACGGCCGCGATGCCGAGCAGCGCGGCGATCACGAGCTGGGCGTTGCCGGCGTCGGTCAGGGGTGCGGGGTCGTCGGCGGCCAGGGTCAGCAGGGCGACGTTCACGGTGCTCCTCCTTCGTCGGGTGCTGCGGGTGCATGCAGGCCCAGGGCCGCGAGAGCGCGGTCGATGACCTCGGCGGCGCTGCCGTCGATCGTGACCTCGACGCCGGGCTCGTCCGGGTCGAGCGGCTCGAGGGCGTCGTACTGGCTGTGCAGCAGCGAGGTCGGCATGTAGTGGTCCTGGCGGTGGCTCATCCGGTCGGCGACCAGGGTCTCCCCGCCCACGAGGTGGCAGAAGCGGACCTCGGGACGCCCCTCTCGGAGGAGATCGCGGTAGGTACGGCGCAGCGCCGAGCAGGTGACGACCGAGGGATCACCGGCGTCGATCTGGTCGGACATCCAGTCGCCGATGCTGCGCAGCCAGGGCCAGCGGTCCTCGTCGGTCAGCGGATGGCCGGCCGCCATCTTGGCGACGTTGGCCTCGGAGTGGAAGGCGTCGCCCTCGGCGTAGGTCCAGCCGAGCACGGTGGAGAGCCCCTTGGCGACGGTGCTCTTGCCGACGCCGCTGACACCCATCACCACGACCTGCTGAGCCCCGAGTGGCTGCATCCCCGGACAGTACCCATGACGGTCCGGGCCAGCCAGGGCTAGCGTCGGACCGTGCCTGCCGACGACCACCTCCGGGTCCTCCGTGCCGCTCAGCGGATCGCCGAGGAGTTCCTCGAGGGGCTCGACGCGCGCCCGGTCTGGCCGCGGGCGACCTTCGAGCAGATGCTGGCCGCCTTCGACGGCCCCCTGCCCGCGGAGGGGGCCGACCCGGTCGCGGTCGTCGAGGAGCTGGCGGTCACCGCCGACCCGGGGCTCTCGGCCACGGCCGGTCCGCGGTTCTTCGGCTTCGTGATCGGCGGACACCTGCCGGCGGCGCTCGGCGCCGACGTGCTGACGTCCGCGTGGGACCAGAACTCGGGCATCAACTCCCTCACACCGGCGGCCGCCGCCATCGAGGTGGTGGCCGGCCGCTGGGTCGCCGAGGCCCTCGGCCTCCCGGCCGGGTCGGCGGTCGGGTTCGTGACCGGCGGGATGATGGCGAACTACTCGTGCCTGTCCGCCGCCCGGCACTCCGTCCTGGCGCGACACGGCTGGGACGTCGCCGAGCGCGGGCTCTTCGACGCGCCGAAGGTGCGGGTCGTCGTCGGGCGGCACCGCCACGACACCATCGACCGCGCCGTCCGGTACCTCGGGCTCGGCCAGGACGCGGTCGTCGAGGTCGACACCGACCACGAGGGCCGGATCTCGGTGCCGGCGCTCTCGTCCGTGCTCTCCTCCGGCTCCGGGCCGACGATCGTGTGCCTCCAGGCCGGCGAGGTGCACACCGGGGCGTTCGACTCGTTCGCCGAGGCGATCCCCGTGGCTCGGCAGCACGACGCGTGGGTCCACGTCGACGGCGCCTTCGGGCTGTGGGCCGCCGCGTCCGCTTCGTTCCGGTCGCTGACCGCTGGCATGGCGGAGGCGGACTCGTGGGCGACGGACGCGCACAAGACCCTCAACGTGCCCTACGACTCGGGCCTGGCCATCGTCCGCGACCCCGCGGCGCTGGCGGCCGGCTTCGGGGTGGAGGCCGACTACCTGATCGGCGCCGCCGGCGACCCGATGGAGCGGGTGCCCGAGTTCTCCCGCCGGGGCCGCGGCTTCGCGGTCTGGGCGGCCCTGCGATCGCTGGGCCGCGACGGCGTCGCCGCGCTGGTCGACCACCTGTGCGCCATCGCCGGGCTGCTGGCCCGGGGCTTCGCGGAGATCGACGAGGTCGAGGTCGTCAACGACGTCGTCTTCACCCAGGTGATGTTCCGGCTGTCGACCGACGAGCGGACGAGCGAGATGGGCCGGCGCCTGCTCGCGGACGGTACGTGCGTGGTCACCCCCGCCGTCTGGCACGGCCGCGCCGTCCAACGTTGCGCCGTCTCCAACTGGTCGACCTCCGAGGCCGACGTCGCCGCCACCGTGGCCGCCGTACGCCGGGTCGTGGCTTCCCTCTGACCGCCATGTCCACAGGCGGCGACCCTCCGGCCCGTCACGCAGGCAGACCCACCAGGCGGGCGCTCTCCTTGGCCAGCATCGCGCCCAGCTCGTCGTCCTGGGCGAGCGAGGACGGGGACGTCGGCGTGAACCGGTCGAAGTACTCCCCCGTCACTCCCTCGACGTCGGGCGAGGCCGCGAGGTGGGTCAGCGCGCGACCTCCCTCGAGCGGCGACAGCATCCGCAGCTTGGCCAGCGCCAGCACCGGCCGCGCGTACCACGGGGCACCGGCCCAGATGCCGGTGGCGACGCTGCCGGGGTGGACGGCGTTGACCGTGACCCCGGACGAGGCCAGCTCGGCCGCCAGCGACCGGGCGTACAGCACGTTGGCCAGCTTGGAGCGCGCGTAGGCTCCTCTGATCGAGTACCCGCCGTGCTCGAACCCCACGTCGGCGAGGTCCAGGGTGCCGCGCAGGTGACCGACCGACGACGTGACCACCACGCGTGCCGGCGCCGAGCACACCAGCCTCCGCTTCAGCAGCTCGGTGAGCAGGTACCCGCCGAGGTGGTTGACCTGGAACGTCGCCTCGATCCCGTCCTCGGTCGTGGTGCGACGCGCGTGGACCGTGCCCGCGTTGTTGACCAGCACGTCGATCTGCTCGTACCTCTCCAGGAGGTCGCGGGCCAGCTCGCGCACCGACGTCAACGACGCGAAGTCGGCGCGGTGCGCGTCCACGCGGGCCGCGCCCGCGCGTCGTACGGCGTCCTCGGCGGCCTCCAGCCGGTCCGGGTCGCGGCCGACGAGCACCAGGTGGTGCCCGTCGGCCGCGAGCTGGAGCGACGACTCCAGCCCGATCCCGGCGGTGGCGCCGGTGACGACGATCGTCCTCACCGGCGGCCCTCAGAAGGTGATGCCCCGGGCGGCGAACCGGTCCTTGACCGCCTTCGCGGCGGCCTTGCCGTCCCGGGCCAGCGCCGTCTCGTAGGTCGCCTTGGCGGCCGCCGAGAACGACGTGTCCGGCGCGAAGCGGAACTGCGCGTCGATCAGCGTCGTGTCCCACGCGGCCGTCGTCTTGCCCATCTTCACGTAGTCGCCGCGGATCTCCCACAGCGCCTGCGACCAGATCTGCCCGTCGTAGTGCACCTCGTTGCCACGGGTGGCCACGGTCAGGTTCGTGTCGAAGCGCCGGATGCAGTGCGGCGCGTTGGTGTACGACGTCGCGTCCCAGTCCATCGGGCAGGCCTGCTCGGCCTTGACCGGCCAGCCGTACTGCTTGGCCGCCGCCAGCCCGACGGTCACTCCGAGGTAGTCGCCGAACGCCTCACCGATCGAGCCGGCGTCCAGACTGGTGCCGTACCCCGACACCTGGTCGGCGTGCACGGCGTGGCCGTACTCGTGGACGATCACCTCGGCGTCCTCGGCGTCGTCCACGCCGCCCTTGCCGAGCCGGATCCGCAGCGGCTTGTCGGTCATGTAGCTGTTGTCGCCGCCGTACTGCCCGACCTTCACCGCGAAGGGCTCGTCGAGGATCGGCGGGAGGGTGGAGCCGAAGCCGAGCGACTGGAGGTACTCCTCCGCCTGGTTGACCCAGAAGTAGGCCATCACCTGCTCGAACTGGTCCTGGTCGCGCGTGTAGTAGAACTTCCCGTCCGACGCGTAGGCCGGGGCGCCGGTCGAGGACTCGACCACGGCCCACTTGCCGCGCAGGTAGCCCGAGCCGTCCAGGTTGCGCACCTGGACCGTGGCGTACGCCGAGGTCGGCACCGCGGCCGCGGAGTCGTTCATGTCGGTCAGTGTCTGGTCCCCCGACGACTGCACGGGGTTGACCATGAAGACCTTGGCGCTGGCGGTCTTGTCGCCGGTGGGCGGCTTGGCGGTGGAGGCGGGAGCGATCGCGAACGTGCCGGCGGCGGTGGCCGCGACGGCGATGAGCGCGAGGGAGCTGCGGATCGTCACAGGGTTTCTCACGGCCAGCAACCTAACCCGAGAACGTCCGGCGGATCGAGGGTCGCCCCGCAAAGATTTCAGAACCGGCGACGCTTGCGCAGCCGCCACGGTCGGCCGTCCGGGTCCTGCACGATGCCGAGCGGGAAGCGCGCCCAGACGCGCGTCGGGCGCGCGAGGTCCGGGACGTCCTGCCGCCGCAGGTGTCCGGGCGGCCGTGGGCCGACGCGCCCGCGGGCGTGCCAGCTCTCCAGCGCATCGGCGCACGCGGCGTACGCCGTCACCATGTCCTCGGGCTCCAGGCAGTCGGACACGACGTCGGTCAGGGCCTCGCCGGCCAGCACCCGGTCGAGGCGGCCGAGGTGCTCGGCGGCCAACCGGAGCCGCAGCGACTGCGCGTAGGGAGTCGTCGAGCCCCCGGCGCGGTCCACCACCACGGCCGACAGCTCGGAGTCGTGCGTCCACGAGCGGCGGTTGAAGTTGTCCGACCCCGTCGTGCACCACGCGTCGTCCATCACGCAGAGCTTGGCGTGCACGTAGATGGGCGTGCCGGCGTCGTTCTCCAGGCCGTACGCCGCCACGCGGCCCGGCGCCGCCTCCATCAGGTCCCGGATGGCCCGCTGCCGGCCGAGCAGCTGCGGCGTCCGTGAGGAGCCCTCGAGGTCCGGGTACAGCGGCAGCACGCACACGAGGTGCAGTCCGGGGTTCTCGACGAGCGTGTCGAGGAACGTGGAGGCGATCTCGTTGCCCCAGAAGTACTGGTCCTCCACGTAGATCAGCCGGCGGCTGCGCTTCGCGGCCTTCGCGTAGCCGAGGGCGACGCTGCGCTCCCCGCCCGGGGCGAACGGGTAGTCGCGGGCCTGGCGCAGGTTCGGGTACGTGCGCAGCAGCTGCACCACCTGCGTGCCGCCGTCGACCACCGGCGGAGGCGGCTGCTGGGTCGGCAACGGGTCGGGGGTCCGGTCCAGGCGCCGGATCTTGTCCATGACCCAGTAGTCGGGGCGCCGGCTCAACGGAGCAGGGTCCTCCCACCGCTCGCGGAAGACGGTCTCCACGGCGTGCACCGCCGGTCCGGTGATCGCGACCATCGCGTCGTGCCAGGGTGGACGGTCGCCGTACTCCTCGCTCAACGGCTGCGACTGCGGATCCCCCAGGTGCCGGTGGTCGTCACGGCGGGAGTGGGCGAGGTCGATGCCGCCGACGAAGGCGATGTCGCGGGACGCGTCGTCGCCGTGCCGGATGACCACGAACTTCTGGTGGTGCGATCCCCCGTTGCGCACCCGCATGTCGAGAAGCGCCTCGGCGCCCCGCTGCTGGAGCTCCTCGCCCAGCGTGCGGTTCTCGCGGGAGAAGAAGCCGATCTTGTCCCAGTGCGAGCGCCAGATCAGGCCACGGACGTCGACCCCGCGCTCGTCGGCGCGGCCCAGGACGTCCACGACCGCGCTGTCGGGGTCGTCGGCGACGAGCAGCTCGTCGGCGTCTCCCTGCCAGTCGGTGAACAGCACCAGGTCGCCGGGCCGGGTGGCCTCGAGACGCTCGTGGAGCTCGCGGAAGTACGTCACGCCGTCGATGAGCGGCCGCACCCGGTTGCCCTCGGACCAAGCACCGAGCTCGTCGAGCCGCGTCGCGTCGTTCTCGCGCTCCTCGTGCGTCAGCAGCCAGTCGGTGATGTCCCCCACGTCCCCCGACGCTAGACCCGTGCTCAGGCGAGTACGTGCACGGACCCCTCCCACCGCCGCCGCAGCCACCGGTCGTGCGAGGCGACGACGACGGCGCCGGGGCTGCGACCGAGTGCCTCCTCGATCTCGCCGGCGAGGGCCGGCGAGAGGTGGTTGGTCGGCTCGTCGAGCAGCATCAGGTCCGGCGCCTGGGCGACCGCGACAGCCAGGCCGAGGCGACGCCGCTGGCCGACCGACAGCAGCCCCACGGCTCGATGGTGGTCGCGCGGGTGCACGAGGCCCAGCTCGCGCAGCGAGGGCGCGTCCTCGAGGCCGGCGATCGCGTCGGCGTACACGTCGGCCGCCCGCCGTGCCGGGTCCGCGAAGACGACGTCCTGGGCGAGCTCGGCGACCCGGCCCCCGACGGACGCCGCTCCCGACGTGGGGGCCAGGCGGCCGGCCAGCACGCCGAGCAGGGTCGACTTGCCCGAGCCGTTCGGGCCGCTCACCAGGAGGTGCTCCCCCGCCTCCACGTCGAGGCGGTCCAGGGTGAGCCGTCCGGCCACGACCAGGTCGCGGACCTGGACGACCCGGCCGCTCCTCGTGCCCTCGGCCAGCGCGGCGTCGAAGGTCAGCGGCTTGGGCGGCTTGCGCACCTGGTCGCGCTCGGCTCCGTCGAGACGCCGTCGGGCGTCCTTCTTGCGGCGCGCCAGGGTGCTCTCCACCTGGGCGCCCTTGAACTTGTAGATGTACTTGTCGTTGTCGGTCGGGCCACGATTGTGCGCGATCGCGCTCGTGCCGATCTTGGTGGCGGCGCGGAGCCGGTCGAGCTCGTCCTGCTGCTCCTCGTAGGTCTGCTCCCAGCGTCGCCGCGCGTCCTCACGCGCCGCGACGTACGCCGTCCAGCCACCCCCGAACCGCCGCCCACCCAGCCCGTCGGTCCCGAACGCCGTCGGATCCAGGTCGACGAGATCGGTGCAGACGTCGTCGAGCAGCACGCGGTCGTGGCTGGCCAGCAGCACGACGCCGGGCAGCCCCAGCAGGAAGGTCGTCAGCACCTCGATGGCGTCGTCGTCGAGGTGGTTGGTGGGCTCGTCGAGCAGCAGGCAGGCCGGCCGGGTGGTCATCACGGTGGCCAGGGCGAGTCGGGTGCGCTGACCGCCCGAGAGCGTGCCGATCCTGCGGCCGGGGTCGAGCACGCCGAGCCCGAGCTCCTGGGCGGCCACCTCGGCGCGCCGGTCGGCGTCCCAGGCGTCGTGGGCGACGGCGTGCTCGAGCGCGGCGGCGTACGCCACCTGACCGGCCTCGTCCTGGAGGTCACCCGCGAGCTCCTCGACGCGACGTACCGCGTCGCGCAGCGGCTTCAACGTCGCGGCCAGCACCTCGCCGATCGTGCGCTCGTCCTTGAACGGCGGCTCCTGGCCGAGCAGCACCAGGTCGGTCGGTGCTTCGATCGTGCCCGCGAGCCGGGCGGTCGTGGGGAGCCGGCCGGCGACCGCCCGGAGCAGGGTGGACTTGCCGACGCCGTTCTCGCCGACCAGGCCGATGCGCCGCCCCGGCTGGGCGACGAGGTCGACGCCGTCGAGCACGGTGCGGTCGCGGTAGGTGACGGTGAGGTCGCGGACGACGACGGGTTGATGTCCAGACATGCGGGAGTCCTGACGCTGGTGAAGAGGACTCGTCGGGCCCCATGAAGGGTTGAGCCGCGGACGCGAGTCGGGTCAGGCAGAGATCCACATGGTGCGACCCAGCCTACTGCAGCTTGCTGTCCAGCACCGTCGCCTTTCCGCGCAGGAACGTCGCCACGACCCGGCCGGGCAGCTCGCGGCCGGCGTACGGCGTGTTCCGCGACAGCGACGCCGTCTCGGACGCGTCGACGACGCGGGTGGCCTTCGGGTCGTAGAGCACGACGTTGGCCGGGGCGCCGTCCTCGAGCGGGCGGCCGTGGTCGGCCAGGCGGCCGATCCGCGCGGGGGCGTAGGACATCCGCTCAGCCACACCGGCCCAGTCGAGCAGGCCGGTGTCGACCATCGTCTGCTGGACGACCGAGAGCGCCGTCTCCAGGCCGAGCATGCCGAACGCCGCCGCGGCCCACTCGCAGTCCTTGTCCTCGTGCGGGTGCGGGGCGTGGTCGGTGGCGACGATGTCGATGGTCCCGTCGGCCAGCCCGGCCCGCAGCGCCTCGACGTCGGTGGCGGTCCGCAGCGGGGGGTTGACCTTGTAGACCGGGTCGTAGGTCGCGGCCAGCTCGTCGGTCAGCAGGAGGTGGTGGGGCGTCACCTCGGCGGTGACGTTGACCCCCTTCTCCTTGGCCTGCCGGACCAGCTCCACCGAACCCGCGGTGGAGACGTGGCAGACGTGCAGCCGGGACCCGACGTGCGCGGCGAGCAGGCAGTCGCGGGCGATGATCGCCTCCTCCGCGACGGCCGGCCAGCCGGCCAGGCCGAGGCGGCCGGAGAGCTCGCCCTCGTTCATCTGGGCGCCCTCGGTGAGCCTCGGCTCCTGGGCGTGCTGGGCGATGACGCCGTCGAACGCCTTGACGTACTCCAGCGCCCGGCGCATCAGCAGCGGGTCGCTGACGCAGTGGCCGTCGTCGGAGAACACCCGGACCCGGGCGGCCGAGTCGGCCATCGCGCCGAGCTCGGCGATCCTCTCGCCCTTGAGGCCCACGGTCACGGCGCCGATCGGGAACACGTCGCAGTAGCCGGCCTCGCGCCCCAGGCGCCAGACCTGCTCGACCACGCCGGCGGTGTCGGCCACCGGCTCGGTGTTGGCCATCGCGTGCACCGCCGTGAAGCCGCCCAGCGCCGCGGCGTGGGTGCCGGTCTCGACGGTCTCGGCGTCCTCGCGGCCCGGCTCACGCAGGTGCGTGTGCAGGTCGACCAGGCCGGGCAGGGCGACGAGCCCGTCGGCCTCGACGACCTCGGCGCCGTCCGGCACCGCGTCGTACGACGTGTGCAGGACGCCGTCCTCGATGAGCAGGTCCTGGGGCGCGCCGCCGAGGACGGAGACTCCCTTGATCAGGTAGGTCGTCACAGGTCGGCTCCTTCGGAGTGGGCGGGCTCGCTGCCGCCGAGCAACAGGTAGAGGACGGCCATCCGCACCGCGACGCCGTTGGTGACCTGCTCGACGATCACCGAGCGGTCGGAGTCGGCGACGTCCGCGGTGATCTCCATGCCGCGGACCATCGGGCCGGGGTGCATCACGATCGTGTGGTCCTGGAGGGTCGCCATCCGGCGCCCGTCGAGGCCGTAGCGGCGGGAGTACTCGCGGGCGGTCGGGAAGAAGCCGCCGTTCATGCGCTCCTGCTGGACGCGCAGCATCATCACCGCGTCGGCCTTGGGGATGACGGCGTCGAGGTCGTAGGACGTCTCGACGCCCCACGTGTCCACGCCGACCGGCAGCAGCGTCGGCGGCGCGACCAGCGTCACCTCGGCGCCCAGCGTCTGCAGCAGCAGGGAGTTGGAGCGGGCCACCCGCGAGTGCAGCACGTCGCCGACGATGGCGATCCGCTGCCCGTCGAGGGTGCCGCCGTTGCGCGGGCCGAGGTGCCGCCACATGGTGAAGGCGTCGAGCAGCGCCTGGGTCGGGTGCTCGTGGGTGCCGTCGCCGGCGTTCACGACCGAGGAGCGCACCCAGCCGGAGTTGGCGAGCCGGTGCGGGGCGCCACTGGCGCCGTGCCGGATCACGACCGCGTCCGCGCCCATCGCCTCGAGGGTGAGGGCGGTGTCCTTGAGCGACTCGCCCTTGGAGAGCGAGGAGCCCTTGGCCGAGAAGTTGATGACGTCGGCACTCAGTCTCTTCGCGGCCGCCTCGAAGGAGATGCGGGTGCGGGTGGAGTCCTCGAAGAAGAGGTTGACGACCGTCCGGCCACGCAGGGCGGGCAGCTTCTTGATCGGCCGGTCGGCCAGCGAGCGCATCTCGTCGGCGGTGCTCAGGACGAGCTCGGCGTCCTCGCGGGTCAGGTCGCCCGCGCTGAGCAGGTGTCGCTTCATCGGCCAAGCTCCTTCGTCGGCTGCTTGGTGTCCAGGATCTGCACGGCGTCGACGCCGTCCAGGGCTTCGAGGCTGACCCGGACGCGCTCGGCGAGCGAGGTCGGCAGGTTCTTGCCGACGAAGTCGGCGCGGATGGGCAGCTCGCGGTGGCCCCGGTCGACGAGGACTGCGAGCTGGACGCCCTTGGGGCGGCCGACCTCGGTGATCGCGTCGAGGGCCGCGCGGATGGTGCGGCCGGAGTACAGGACGTCGTCGACCAGCACCACGATCTTCCCGTCGATGCCGCCCGGCGGGATCTCGGTCGGCATCAGGGTGCGGGCCGGCTTGAGGCGCAGGTCGTCGCGGTACATCGTCACGTCCAGCGACCCGACCGGCACCTGGACGCCCTCCACGGACGCCATCCGCTCCGCGATCCGCTCCGCGAGAGGTACGCCGCGGCTGGGGATGCCGAGGAGCACCAGGTCCGCCGCTCCGCGGTTGCGCTCGAGGATCTCGTGGGAGATGCGGGTGAGGGCCCGGGTGATGTCACGGGCGTCGAGGACGGTTCGCGATCCGTCGTACTCGTCGTGCTGGGGTGCAGGTTGGGCGCACACGTGCGGCCTGACCTCCTTCTCCGCCTCACGGGACGGCTCGTTAAAGGATGTCGCCAGAACTACTTGGCCCGGTGACTCTAACAGCGCCCGCGGGGTACGTCGGGATCGCCGCGGGGCGCGTCTTCCCAGGGTCGTCCCACGACCTCGCCCTGCTGGACATCACCGTGGAGAGCTGCCCGGGCTGGGAGCCACCCGCACCTGACCAGCCCCGCTGCGACTTGTGACCCGCACGCGTCCCCATCGGGGGTGCCGGCAAGCGTTCCAGGGTCACAGGTGACGCGATCCCCGGTGGACCGGGGATCGCGTCACCTCTGACCCTGGTTTGATCGGCACATGGCCACCGGGACCCAACACAGCGCCGACGATCCCCGCAACGACGACATCCTGATCTGGGTCAACGGGGAGCTGAAGCCCCGGGCCCAGGCCGTGGTGTCGGTCTTCGACTCCGGCTTCGTCCTGGGTGACGGGGTCTGGGAGGGCATCCGCGTCGCGAACGGCCGTCCGGCGTTCCTCGACCAGCACCTCGACCGGCTCTTCGAGGGCGCCAAGGCGCTGATGCTCGACATCGGCATGAGCCGCCAGGAGCTGAGCGCGGCGATCGAGGACACCCTCCGTGGCAACGACATGACCGACGGCGTGCACATCCGGCTGATGGTGACCCGGGGCGTGAAGTCGACGCCGTACCAGGACCCGCGCGCGACCCTCGGACCTGCGACGGTCGTGATCATCGCCGAGCACAAGGAGGCGATGCCGGCGACGGTGACCGACGGCATCACGCTGTTCACCACGCACGTACGCCGCGCGACTCCCGACACGCTGGACCCCAAGTTGAACGCGCACTCGAAGCTCAACGACATCCAGGCCTGCATCCAGGCCTACACGGCGGGTGCGGACGAGGCGCTGATGCTCGACCCGCACGGGTTCGTGGCGACCTGCAACAGCACGCACTTCTTCTGCGTCGTCGAGCGCGACGGGGAGTCGCAGGTGTGGACGTCGCGACGGCCGCTTCTGCCTGGCCGGCATCACCCGGAGCAACGTCCTGCGCGTCTGCCGGGAGAACCGCATCCCCGCGCGCGAGACGACGTTCAGCCTGACCGACGTGTACTCCGCCTCCGAGGCCTTCGTCACCGGCACCTTCGCCGGCGTCGTGCCCGTCCGGACGATCGACGGCCGCACGATCGGCACGGGGCAGCGCGGCCCGATGGTCGAGCGGCTCCAGG
This sequence comes from uncultured Actinomycetota bacterium, assembly GCA_963782035.1. Taxonomy (GTDB): domain Bacteria; phylum Actinomycetota; class Actinomycetes; order Propionibacteriales; family Nocardioidaceae; genus Nocardioides. The sequence goes on along the minus strand of CAWAIW010000017.1, from coordinate 80,445 downwards.
GCCTGTACGCCGACCTGCTCCGCGCCGACGTCGGGTCCCGGTCGTGACCGTTCGGGTCGCGATGTGGTCCGGCCCCCGCAACATCAGCACGGCGATGATGCGCGCCTGGGAGAACCGGCCGGACACCGTCGTGGTCGACGAGCCGTTCTACGCGGCGTACCTCGCCCGCACCTCCGGCTCACGCGGGGACCACCCCGCTCGCGACGAGGTGATCGCCTCCCAGCCGAGCGACCCGGCCGCGGTCGTCGAGCGGCTCCTCGCGCCACTCCCGGACGGCGCCGAGGTCCAGTACGTCAAGCACATGACCCACCACCTGCTGCCCGAGGACGACCTGTCCTGGGCGCGACCGCTCCGCAACGTGCTGCTGATCCGTACCCCGGACGAGGTCGTCGCGTCGTACCTCCGGTCGCGCGAGGTCTGCGAGCCCGAGGACATCGGGATCCTCCAGCAGCAGCGGGTCCTCGACGAGGTCGGCGAGGTCGCCGATCGTCGACGCCGCTGATTTCCTGAAGGACCCCGAGTCGTACCTGAGATGGCTCTGCGACTGGCTCGGGATCGGGTTCACCGACCGGATGCTGGCGTGGCCCTCCGGGCCGCGCGACAGCGACGGGGTGTGGGCACCGCACTGGTACGACGCCGTGTGGGCGTCGACCGGCTTCGAGCCCTACCGACCCCGCGACGTCCACCTGGACGCCGCGGGCGAGGCGGTCGCGGCGGCCTGCCGCCCGGCGTACGAGCGGCTGCACGACGCACGACTCATCCTCAACTGACAGGAGTCCGCCCATGATCGACGGCACGAAGGCCTTCCACGGGTTCGCCGCCCCCGACCTCGACGCGGCGAAGGCGTTCTACGCCGACGTGCTGGGGCTGGAGGTGACCGAGGACCACGGGATGCTCCAGCTGCACCTCGGCGGCGGCAGCCCGACGCTCGTCTACCCCAAGCCGAACCACGAGCCGGCGAGCTACACGATCCTCAACTTCCCGGTACCCGACGTGGAGGCGGCCGTCGACGAGCTGACCGCTCGCGGGGTCCAGTTCGAGAAGTACGAGGGCACGCCCACGGCCACCGACGAGAAGGGCGTCTTCCGCGGCGGCGGTCCGCTGATCGCGTGGTTCACCGACCCGGCCGGCAACGTGATGTCGGTGATCGAGGGCGGTTAAACCCCTCGCGCCCGTCCCGGGCGGGTGCCTAGGTTGGCGGCCATGGGTAGGTACATGGTGATGGTGCGTCGTGCGCGGACAACGGGCACGGCCGCTGTGGGGATGGCATCCGCTCCGTGCTGACTGGGCCGCACGCCTCGTGGCCGGGTCCCCGGTCACCCGCCGCGACGTCGTCTGCGACCTCGGGGCCGGCCTCGGCGCGCTGACCGCACCCCTCGCCGCCACCGGGGCGCGGGTGATCGCGGTCGAGCTGCACGCCGCTCGGGCCTCCGCCCTGCGTGAGGAGTACGCCGGCACGCGTGTCGTCGTGGTCGAGCTGGACGTCCGGGACTTCACGTTCCCGGGCCGGCCCTACCGCGTCGTCGCCAACCCGCCGTACGACGGGGTCCGGACGCTCGTCCGCCGACTGCTCGCCGACCGACACCTGCTCTCGGCCGACCTGGTGCTGGCCGAGGGTGCGGCGCGCGGGGTGCTGCGTCTGTCGCGCCGGGTCCACCTGGGTCCGGTCCTGCCACGCCGCGCGTTCGAGCACCCGCCGCCGACGCCGGCGCGGGTGGTCCGGATCAGGCGGGGTGGCGGTGCGTGAGTGTCGGTTTCTGCGGGGCAGCGGTGCGTGGGGGTCGGTTCGCGTCGACCAGACCGACACTCACTCACCGCCGCTCGGGCCGAACCGACACTCACTCACCGCCGCTCGCGCCGAACCGACCCTCACTCACCGCCGCTCGGGCCGAACCGACCCTCACTCACCGCCGGTCGGGCGACCCCGTCAGGCGAAGGGGTTCGGCGTCGCGCCCGGCAACTGGGCGAGCAGCTCGCGCGCCTGGGCGGCGACCTTGTGCTCGACGAGCACTTCGTACTTGGTCGCGACCACCGAGGTGACGGAGGAGAAGTCGCGCTGGCCGCGGGTCGCGGCGTACCCGACGAGCGCCCAGATCACGCCGAACAGCGCGCCGATGAGCATCGTCGAGATGATCACAGCGAGGGCGCCCTCGTCGGTGAACAGCGCGAAGATCAGGCCGATGAACAGCCCGAGCCAGATGCCGGAGATCAGCCCGCCGAGGGCGACCCGGCCGGTGGTGAGCCGACCGGTGATCCGCTCCACCCGCTTGAGGTCGGTGCCGACGATCATGCAGTTCTGCACCGGGAACTCCTTGTCGGACAAGAAGTCGACGGCCTTCTGCGCGGCGGCGTAGTCGTCGTACACGGCCAGGGACTGCGGGAACTCCAGCTTCAGCGGTGATCCGACGTTGCGGGGCAGGCCAGGCGTCATGCTCATGCGGCCAGTCTGCCAGGCCCTTGCTGGTCGAGGAGGGCCGCCAAGGCCCGTGACGAGACCACGTCACCGGGTCTCGTGACAGGCGTCAGGGCGCCTTCCTCGACCGACGGCGGATCAGAGGGCGGCGGCGATGCTCGCGCAGACGCCGAGCCAGGCGCGGCGGGTCTGGGTCGAGAGGTTCGCGTAGGGCACGACCGAGCCCGGCACCAGCGCCGGGTCGAACGGCACGCGGTGCACACCGCGGGTGCGCTGGCCGTAGACCTCGACCAGGTCGCGGACCAGGTCCGGGTCGACGCGGTCGGCGGGGTCGGAGAGCACCGCGACGGTCTTGTACTTCAGGTTCTCGTACCCGGCGTCGGCCAGGGCGTCCAGCATCCACAGGCCGGAGTACCCGGTGTCCTCGCGCACCGTGCTGGTCACGACGAGCAGGTCGGCCGCCTCGGCCGCGGCCAACCAGTTCTCCGCCCGCATGTTGTTGCCGGTGTCGACCAGGATGAGCCGGTAGAAACGCTCGAGCAGCCGGTGGACGTCGGTGAAGTCCTGGGCCCGGATCGTGCCGGTCACACCGGGCCGCTCGTCGGAGGCGAGCACGTCGAAGTGCGCGTCGCCCTGGGAACGGACGTACGCCGCCAGGTCACCGATCCGCGCATCCGCACTGGTGAAGCGGGGCAGCTCCTCGAGCAGCTCGCGCGTCGTGTTCTCCTGACCGCCGCCCGGCGGACGGAGCGCGCGGATGCCCAGCGTGCCGCGGGTCTCGTTGTTGTCCCACGCGACCACGCCCCCGCCGCGGACGGTGCCGAACGTGTAGCCCGCGGAGAGCACGCTGGTCGTCTTGGCCGCTCCGCCCTTCGGGTTGAGGAAGGCGACGGTCCTCGGGCCGTCGAACTCGCGCTGGACGGCGGCGCGCTCCTCGTCGTACCGCTGCTCGGCGCGGGACTGCTGCGGCTGCACGAGCCCTCCGCTCCATCGCGTCATCGCGCCGCGCCAGCCCCAGCTCGCGGGCTGCCGCGTCGATGCGCCCTCGCGTCGGTGCAGGAACTCCCCCGCACTCGCCCGCCGTGGGTCCGCGTGCCGGCGCGTGGCGGAGGGCGGGTCGACTTCCAGCGGCGTCGCCTCGGTGGGGATGGCGGTCAGCCGGGCGTGGTCAGGGGCCATGATCAGGCTCCTTCCGAGGAGGGGGTCCCTCACAGTAAAGACCCTGGCGTCACTCCGGCACCAGGGGTCTCACGCGACTACAGGTCCAGCTCGCTGAGGACGTGCTCCAGGGCGCGGTGGTACGTCGGGTACGCGAAGTGCATGGAACGCAGCGTCGCGATGGGGATCTCGGCGTGGACGGCAGCCTCCAGCATCGAGAGGATCTCGCCCCCCGCCTCGCCGACCACACAGCCACCGACGAGCAGCCGCCGCTTGCGGTCCGCCACCAGCTTGACCAGGCCCTCCTCCTTGGCCAGCCAGCCCCGGGCGCCGAGGTCACCCGTCGCGGTGACCACGTCGACGCCCGCGTCGCGCGCCGCCTTCTCGCTCAACCCGACGGAGGCGACCTCGGGCGCCGTGAACGTCACGCGAGGTACGGCGCGGTAGTCGGCCCAGGGGCCGTCCTGGCCCAGGATGTCGCGGATCGCGACGGCGCCCTGGTACATCGAGATGTGCGTGTAGGCGCCCTTGCCGGTGATGTCGCCGACCGCCCAGAGCTTCTCTCCGGCGCGCATGCGCTCGTCGGTCTCGACCACCTCGAGGTCGTCGGCCGAACCATTGACCAGGCCCACGGTGTCCAAGCCGATGAAGTCCAGGTTGGGCTTGCGGCCGGCGGCGACCAGCAGCTTGTGAGCGGTGACCTTCTCGGAGCCCAGGTCGAGGGTGAAGCCGTCCTCGCCGTGGCTCACCGAGCTCACGGTGACGCCGGTGTGCACGGTGATCCCTTCGGCCTCGAAGGCCTTGGTCAGCACCTGTGACGCCTCCGGCTCCTCCACCGCGATCAGTCGGTCGGCGAGCTCGACGACCGTGACGTCCACGCCGAAGCGCGCGAACACCTGCGCGAACTCGCAGCCGATCGGGCCGCCCCCCAGGACGACCATCGACCTCGGCAGCTCGGTCAGGGCGACGGCGTCGCGGTTCGTCCAGTACGGCGTGCCCTGCAGGCCGTCGATCGGGGGCGCGGCCGGCGCGGTGCCGGTGTTGAGGACCACACCCTTGCGGGCGACGTACGTCGTGTCGCCCACGCGCACCCGGCCGGGGCCGTCGAGGACGCCACGACCGCGCACGAACGTGCCACCGTTGTCCTCGAGGCGCTTGACCGCGGCGGCGTCGTCCCAGTCGTCGGTGGCCTCCTCACGGATCCTCCGGGCGACGGGTCCCCAGTCGGGCTGGACGCCGGCGGTGCCGCCGAAGTCCGGCACGCGGCGGACGCCGGCGACGACGTGCGCGGCGGCGATCATCATCTTCGACGGCACGCACCCGTAGTACGGGCACTCGCCGCCGACGAGCCGGTCCTCCACGCCGATGACGTCGAGCCCGGCCCGTCCCAGCTTGATCGCGACGTGCTCGCCACCGGGGCCGAGGCCCAGGACGACGACGTCGCACTCGATCTCGGTCATGCCGCGAGGCTACTGGCCGGGCTCATCGGTCCTTGCGCGCGAGGTGTCTCGCCCGGGCGAAGCAGAACAGGCCGTACGCCGCGATGCCGAGCGCGATGGCGACCAGGAGGACCGGGCCGAAGGGCTGATGCAGCACGGTCTGGAGCGCGTCGTCCAGGCCGCCGGACTTCTTGGCCTTGTGCGAGATCGCGGCGTACATGAAGAGGCCACCCACGATCGCGATGGCGATGCCCTTCGCGACGTAGCCCACCTTGCCGAAGAGGATGTACGCGCGACCGCTCCTGCCGCTCTTGCCCTCGGCGTCGAGGTGCTCCTTGTACTTCTCGGTGAAGCCCCGGTAGCACATGTAGCCGCCGTAGCCGATGATCGCCAGACCCACGATGCCGACCAGGACCTGGCCGAACGGCGCATCCATGAGCTTGGCGGTCGTGGAGCGGCCCTTGCTCTTCGAACCCGCGTGCAGGACGACCTTCAGGGCGCTGTAGCCGACGAAGCCGTAGAGGATCGCCTTGCCGACGGCATTGGCCTTCTTGCCCCACTTCTTGACGTCCTCGTCCTCCTCGTCGTGTCCGTAGATCGCGTCGAGGAGCTTCCACAGGACGAGCGCGGCCATGCCGACCACGACGGCCCAGAGCATCACCTCACCGAGCGGCTGCTGGGCCAGCTCGTGCATCGCGCCCTGGTTGTTGGCCTGGCCCTTGTGGTCGCCGAAGGCCAGCTGGATCGCCAGCCAGGCGATCATCAGGTGCACGACGCCGTAGGCGACGAAGCCGAGGCGGATCAGGTAGTCGAACCACTTGCTGTCCTGCGTCTGACGACCCGCGTTGCCCGCGGCGGTCCCTACGCGATCGGTCCTCTGTCCCATCGGGCCAACCTAGCGACGACGGTTGGAGGCGGGTCCACCCTCAGGGATGCACCTGGCGCGGCTCAGACGGCGATCTCGTCCTTGCTGCGCAGCATCGCGCCCAGCACGCCGTTGACGAAGCCCGGCGAGTCGTCGGTCGACAGGTCGCGCACGAGCGCCACGGCCTCGTCGACGGCCACCGGACCCGGCACGTCCTCGGACCAGAGCAGCTCGAAGACGCCGATGCGCAGCACGCTGCGGTCGACGGCGGGCATCCGGTTCAGGGCCCAGCCCTGGGAGTACTCGGTCAGCAGCTCGTCGATGCGCGTGCGGTGCGCGGCGACGCCGCGGACCAGCAGCTCGGCGTACGGGTTGCTCGGACCCTCGCCGGCCTCGATGGCCAGGTCGAGGTAGCGCACGACGTCCTCGCTGCGCATCTCCGCGGCGTACAGGATGTCCAGGGCCCGCTTGCGGGCTCGTGAGCGGGCGGGCACCTCAGCTCGTGACGCGGCCGAGGTAGGAGGAGTCGCGGGTGTCGACCTTGATCCGCTCGCCGGTGGTGATGAAGAGCGGGACGGCGACGGTCGCGCCGGTCTCGACCGTCGCGGGCTTGGTGCCGCCGGTCGACCGGTCGCCCTGGAGGCCGGGCTCGGTGTAGGTGACCTCGAGCTCCACCGACGCGGGCAGCTCGATGTAGAGCACGCGGCCGTCGTTGGTGGCCACGATCGCCTCCTGGTTCTCCAGCATGAAGTTCGACGCGTCGCCGACGATCTCCGGGGAGACCTCGAGCTGGTCGTAGGTGCCGGTGTCCATGAAGACGTACGACGTGCCGTCGTTGTAGAGGTACTGCATCGTCCGCTTGTCGACGTTCGCCACATCGACCTTCACGTCGGCGTTGAAGGTCTTGTCGACGCTCTTGCCGGACTCGACGTTCTTCAGCTTGGTGCGGACCACGGCACCGCCCTTGCCGGGCTTGTGGTGCTGGAACCAGATGACCTGCCAGAGCTGGCCGTCGAGGTTGAGCACCATGCCGTTCTTGAGGTCGTTGGTCGTCGCCATCGGTGAGGGTCTGCCTTCGGTTGTCAACGTTCGGATGAGCAGCGGCCCACTTTAGTGGTTCGCAGTGATGGAGCCAGAATCACGAGGGAGGGTTTCCGTCCGGCGCGCGCCCTCGGTCTGCACGGGGGAGCGAGGGAGCGCAGCGAGTGAGCGGAGGAGGAAGACCGAGGGTGACGAGCGCGCCGGACATGCGAGCGGAGCGAGCCAGACGATGTTCGCTCAGAGGGACTCAAGCGCTTCCCGGTAACCGTCGACACCCTTGCCGACGACCACCGCCTTCGCGTGCGGGGTGACCACGGAGGTGTGCCGGAACTCCTCCGGCCGCTGCGAGGGGTCGCTGAGGTGCACCTCGACCAGCGGTCCGGTCAGCTGGGCGCACGCGTCGTACAGGGCCATCGAGTAGTGGGTCCACGCGCCGGCGTTGAGCACGACCGGGGTGCGCTCGTCGGCGGCCTCGTTGAGCCAGTCGAGGAGGTCACCCTCGTGGTTGGTCTGCCGGACCTCGACCTCGTAGTTGAGCTCGCGCCCCCAGTCGATGCACAGCTCGACGAGCTCGTTGTAGGACGTGTGGCCGTAGACGTCCGGCTCACGACGGCCGAGCCGGCCGAGGTTCGGGCCGTTGAGCACCAGCACCTTCATGTCACTCCACCATCCCTTGGCCCACCATCACGTCGTACGCCGCCCGGATGAGCGCCTCGTCCGGATCGGTCAGTACCTGCGGCGCGGCGACCCCGGACAGCACGATGAAGCGCAGGGTGCTGCCGCGGGCCTTCTTGTCGACCGCCATGGCGTCCCGGAGCTCCTCGAAGGAACCGCCGTGCCACCGCGTGGGCAGGCCGACGCGCCCGAACGTCGTGCGGTGCCGGTCGGCGGTCGCGTCGTCGAGGACGCCCGCCAGGCGGGCCAGCTCGGCGACGAAGACCGAGCCGATGGCGACCGCCTCGCCGTGGCGCACCGAGTAGTCGCTGGCGCGCTCGATCGCGTGGGCCATCGTGTGGCCGTAGTTGAGGATCTCGCGGCGCCCGGACTCCTTGAGGTCGTCGACCACGACCTCGATCTTGACCGCGATCGCACGCTCGACGAGCTCGCGCAGGACCGGCGACGTCGAGGTGAGCTCGGCGGGGTCCGTCCCCTCGACGAGGTCGAGGATGACCGGGTCAGCGATGAAGCCGCACTTGACCACCTCGCCCAGCCCCGCGGTCAGCTCCGCACGCGGCAGGGTGTCGAGCAGAGCCAGGTCGCAGAGCACGCCGGCGGGCTCGTGGAACGAGCCGACGAGGTTCTTGCCCGCGCCGGTGTCGATGCCCGTCTTGCCGCCGACGGCGGCGTCGACCATGGCCAGCAGGCTGGTCGGCACGTGCACGACCCGCACCCCCCGCAGCCAGGTCGCGGCCACGAAGCCACCGAGGTCGGTGGTCGCGCCGCCTCCGAGGGCGACGACCGCGTCGGAGCGCGTGAAGCCCAGTCGACCCAGCGCCTCCCAGCAGTCGGCGGCGACGGCAGCGGTCTTGGCGGCCTCGCCGCTGGGCACGGGCAGCAGGTGGACGTCGTACGAGCTGCCCATCGCGGCCCGGACGCGATGCGTGAGGTCCCCGAGCGCCTCGTCGTGGACGAGGGCGATGCGCTGCGTTGCCTGGCCCAGCACACCCGGGAGGCGGTCGAGCACGTCGCGGCCGATGACGACGTCGTACGGCGAGGCGCCGCCGACGTGCAGGACGGTCGCGTCGTTCACGTTCTTGGGGTCCCCGCCAGAGCGTGAGTCGGAGGAGCGAAGCGGGGGAGACGAGCGGTCTGGTGGGGTAATCATGTGCGGACCAGGCGGAGGATCTCGTCGGCGACCTGCTCCGCGGTCAGGCCGTCGGTGTCGACCGTCTCCGTCGCCACCGACTCATAGACCGGCGTGCGCTCGTCGAGCAGTGCCTTGATGCGCGAGCGGACGTTGCCGAGGAGCAGCGGGCGGGAGGTACCGAGGCCGACGCGCTTGACGGCCTCGGACAGGCCGACGCTGAGGAACACGACGCGGTGCCCGCGGAGGAGGGCCCGGGTGTCGTCGTCGAGGACGGCGCCGCCGCCGAGGGACAGGACGCCGTCGTGCTCGGCCAGCGCGGTCGCGACGGCGGTCTTCTCCAGCGCCCGGAAGACGGGTTCCCCGTCGTCGACGAAGATCTCCGAGACGGCCTTGCCCGCCGCAGCCTCGACGTCGTCGTCGGTGTCACGCGACGACGTACCCCAGGCCTGGGCCAGAAGGGAGCCGACGGTGGTCTTGCCGGCGCCCATCGGACCGACCAGGACGACCCTGGGGGTCATCTGAACCTCAGGGTGTCCAGGTAGCTCTCGGCGTTGCGGCGGGTCTCGGCTCACCGAGTCGCCGCCGAACTTCTCGAGCACCGCGTCGGCCAGCACGAGGGCGACCATCGCCTCGCCGACCACCCCCGCGGCGGGGACGGCGCACACGTCGGAGCGCTGGTGGTGGGCGACGGCCTCCTCACCGGTGGCCACGTCGATCGTGCGCAGCGCACGTGGCACGGTGGCGATCGGCTTCATGGCGGCGCGGACGCGCAGCACCTCGCCGGTCGACATCCCGCCTTCCGTGCCGCCGGAGCGACCCGACGTACGCCGGATGCCCTCGTCGGTGGGGACGATCTCGTCGTGGGCCCGGCTGCCGGGGGTGGCGGCGAGAGCGAACCCGTCGCCGACCTCGACGCCCTTGATGGCCTGGATGCCCATCAGGGCTCCGGCCAGGCGCGCGTCGAGGCGCCGGTCCCAGTGGACGTGCGAGCCGAGGCCCGGCGGCAGGCCGTGGACGACGACCTCGACGACGCCGCCGAGGGTGTCGCCGTCCTTGTGGGCCTCGTCGATCCGCTCGACCATCAGCTTGCTGGCGTCGGGGTCGAGGCAGCGGACGGGGTCGTCGTCGAGGTACGTGCCGTCGTCGGCGGCCGGGATGCTGCCGGCGGGGGCGGGTACGCCGCCGAGCTCGACGACGTGGGAGACCAGCTGGGCGCCGACGCTCTGCTGGAGGAACGCCTGCGCGACCCGGCCGAGAGCGACGCGGGCCGCGGTCTCGCGGGCCGAGGCGCGCTCGAGGACGGGGCGGGCCTCGTCGAAGGCGTACTTCTGCATGCCGACGAGGTCGGCGTGACCCGGCCGCGGACGGGTCAGGGCGGCGTTGCGGGACAGTCCTTCCAGGACGACGGGGTCCACCGGGTCGGGAGACATCACCTGGTCCCACTTGGGCCACTCGGTGTTGCCGATCTCGATCGCGATCGGGCCGCCCATGCTCTCGCCGTGGCGCACGCCGCCGACGAACCGGACCTCGTCCTGCTCGAACTTCATCCGGGCACCGCGGCCGTGGCCCTGGCGGCGCCGGGCCAGCGCGTCACGGACGTCGTCGGTGGTCACCGAGACGTGCGCGGGCAGCCCCTCGAGGATGGCGACGAGGAGCGGTCCGTGGGACTCCCCCGCCGTGAGCCAGCGCAGCATGGCGCCAGTGTTTCACGGGGCACCCAGTCGATCAGGCCAGTCGATCAGCCCGTGGTCAGGCTCCCGAGCCAGTCGCCGAACAGCAGGCCGGCCAGCGCCCCGACGAGCATGAACGGTCCGAACGGCACGTTCTTGCGATGCACGATCCTGGCCAGGGAGAGGAGAGCCCCGCCGACCCCGCCGAGCAGGAACCCGGCGTACACCCCGACCACCAGCTCGGCCGTCCCGACGTACCCGAGCGCGAGGCCGAGGATGCCGCTGAGCCGGACGTCGCCGTAGCCGAGGCCACGCGGGTAGACGTACCAGAGGACGAAGTACAGCAGGCCGGCTCCGGCCCACCCGATGGCCGCACGGACGAGGTCCTGCCAGTCCTGGGTGAACGCCGTCGCCGCGAGTGCGAGCACGACCACGCCGACGTACGTGCGGGCGATCAGCCAGGTCGGCAGCAGCCGGGTCCGCCAGTCGATGACGGCCAACGCGGTGGCGACCGGGACCAGCGGCAGCCACACCAGCAGGGCCCAGGTCCACCCCAGCGCCAGCCCCACGAGCCCACCGATGACCAGCGTCGCGACGATGCACTTCCAGAGCATCCCCGGTCGGTCGGCGATGGCGGAGTACAGCTCCTTCGCCGGCTCAGCGGGCTCGGTCTCCCCGCCCTCGAACCTCGGTGCCGCGGGCTCCGACTCCCCGGGCTCCTCCGGCTCGGGCTCGGGCTCCGGCACCCGCTCGATGATCCGGGGTACGAGCACGCCGGTCACCGCGGACAGGATCGCCCCGAACGCCGCGGTGTCCAGGTTCGCCGCCCAGTCCATAGCTGTGGACCCTAGCGATGCCGGAGGGGTCGGGAGTGTCGAACGGGTCGGTCGGCGGCGGGATACCCGGCTGGACCGGGTATTCCGACCGCGAGTGACCCCAGGGACACCCCGATCGGGCGGCAACAGGTGCGAGCGGGGTCAGTCGGCCCGGTTCGTGTCCGGCACGGCGGCGCGCATCGCCCCCAGTACCTCGGCGGCGGGGGTACCGGTGAAGAGCTCGAACTGGAGGGTGGCCTGGTGGACCAGCAGGTCGAGGCCGGTGACCAGGACGCGGTCGGGGCCGACGGACGCGGCGAGGGGGGTGGGCCAGGGGTGGTAGGTGACCTCGAAGACGACGGGAACCTCCGCGCACCGGGACACCAGGTCGTCGGTCTGGGCCGCGGCCGGGATGGTCGACACCAGTACCTCGCCCACGACAGGAGAGCCGGCCAGCGGGCGCACCTCGACGACCGGGGCCGACGGGTGCCGCCCGATCGCGCTGACGGCGTACGCCGCCCGCTCGGGGTCGCGGACCAGCAGCCGGACCGTCGTGGCGCCGAGGTCGGCCAGGGCCAGGCCGGTCGAGATCGCCGTGGCTCCCCCGCCCAGGATCGTCGCGGAGGTGACCGCCCCGGACCACCGCTCGCGCAGGGCCGCGGCCGCGCCGGGGACGTCGGTGTTCTCGGCCGACCACGTGCCCGAAGTGGCCCGGACGAGGGTGTTGGCCACGCCCGACGCCGAGACGACGTCGGAGACCGACGAAGCGAAGGCGCAAGCCTCCCGCTTCAGCGGCGCGGTCACCGACAGCCCGCGCCACTCCGGACCGAGCGCGTCCACGAACGTCGCCAGCGTCCCGGAGGGCACGCGCAACGCCGAGTACGACCACGACAGCCCGGCCGCGACGTACGCCGCCCGGTGCAGCACCGGGGACAGCGAGTGGTCGATCGGGTCACCGACGACGGCGCAGAGCATCAGGACCGCATCAGGACCGCGTCAGCACCGGTCGGACTGGGTCGCGCAGTAGTCCTCGTACTCGCCCTTGAACGTCAGGAACTCGTCGTAGCTGTCGGTGAACTTGGTCTCGCCCGTCGCCAGGTTGACCGTCACGTAGAAGAACCACGGCCCGTCGTCGGGGTGCAGCGCCGCCTTGATGGCGTCGTCGCCCGGCGCCTCGATCGGCGTCGGCGGGAGCCCCTTGTGCGAGTAGAGGTTGTACGGCGAGTCCTCGACCGAGGCCTTGTCCTCGTCGGTGATCACCGTCGAGCCGCTGCGGCCGAGCGCGTAGTTCACGCTGGCGTCGATCTGCAGGAAGCCCGCGGACGGGTTCGGGTCGATGTCGAGCCGGTTGTAGATGACGCGGCTGATCTTGCCCCGGTAGGTGCCACGGCCCTCGGCCTCGATGAGGCTGGCGATGGTCATCACCTCGGCCGGCGTGTGGCCGAGCGCGGCCGCACCGTCCTCCAGCCCCGCGTCGTCGGCGGCCTGGCGCCAGCGGTCGACCATCTTCTTCAGCATGTCGACCGGCTTGTCCTTGGGACCGAAGTCGTACGTCGACGGGAACAGGTAGCCCTCCGCGTTGCCGTTGGCGTAGTCGGGGAGCCCGAGCGGCGCCGGGTTGGCCAGCACCTTCTCGAACGCCTTCGCGGGGTAGTCGGTGTTGGCGGCCAGCTGCTTCACGATCTGCGTGACCTGCCACCCCTCGGGGAAGGTGATGGTGGCCTTGAGGATGTTCGCAGGGTTGCTGAGGATCTCGAAGGCATCGGCCGCCTTCATCTCCTTCTTCAGCTGGTAGTAGCCGACCTGGATGTTGGTGTTCGAGCCCGCGGCCTCCATGAAGGCGTCGACCGACTCCACGACGCCCTTGGTCTTCAGGTTGCGGCCGATCGCGCCGATGGTGTCGCCGGACTTCACCTCGATCTGGACCTTGCCCTTGCCGGGGCCGGGGTAGTCCGCTGCGGTGGAGAACTGGTCGCGGATGAACTCCGCGCCCCTGGTCACCGCGACGTACGCGCCGCCGGCGACGAGCGCCAATGCGACGAGGGCCGCCAGGCAGCCCGGGATGCTGCGGCCCCGCTTCTTGCGGCGACCACCCTCGGTCGGCTGCGCGTCGCCACCCTCGTCGTCGGCGTACGCCTCGTCGGGATCTTCGAGGCTGTACTCCGCGTCGCGGTCACTCATCGGTCTCCTCGGGGACTTCGGCTGCGGTCCTGACGACTTCTCCGGGGGGCGTCCCCGTGCCGCGCTCGGTGTCGAGCGCCTGCTGCAGGATCACCACCGCCGCGGCCTGGTCGACCACCGCTCGGCGAGCCTGCCCCTTCACCCCCCGGTCGCGCAGCATAGCCTCCGCGGAAACCGTGGTGAGGCGCTCGTCGACGAGTCGCACCGGGAGCGGCGAGAGCACGGCGGCGAGCCGGCCGGCCCACGCGCGGGTCTTCACCGCGGCCGGTCCCTCCCCGCCGGAGAGCGAGCGCGGCAGCCCGACGACGACCTCGACGGCCTCCGCCTCGGCCGCCAGGCGCGCGATCCGGCGCAGGTCGCCCTTCCCCCGCCGGACCGTCTCCAGCGGGGTGGCCAAGAAGCCGGTCGGGTCGCTCCGGGCGACGCCGATGCGGGCGTCGCCGGGGTCCAGACCCAGGCGAACACCGTGCCTCACCAGCTGGGGCCGGCCTTCACCGCGACCTCCGAGCGCACCAGCTCGAGCGCCTCGTCGACCCGCGACGCGTCCGAGCCGCCGCCCTGCGCGACGTCGTCCTTGCCGCCACCGCGACCGCCGACGACCGGGCCGACCGCGCCGACCAGGTCGTTGGCGCTGAGCCCGCGAGAACGCGCCGCGTCGTTGACCGCCGCCACGACCGACACCTTCGTCTCCTCGCCGGACCCGGCCACGCCGATGACGACCACGACCCCCGGACGGTCGCCCGACAGCCGAGCGCGGACGTCCAGCGCGAGCGTGCGTACGTCGCCGCCGGACGCGCCGTCCACACGCTGCGCGACGACCTGGACGCCGTGGATGTCCTGGGCGCCCTCGGCGAGCGCACCACCGGCCGCGAGCACCTGCCCGACCCGGTGCTTCTCGATCTCCTTCTCCGCCGCGCGCAGGCGCTCGACGATGTCGTTGACCCGCTCGGGCAGCTCTTCGGGGCGCGCCTTCAGCGCCTCGGACAGCTGGGAGACCAGCACGTGCTCGCGCGCCAGGAACTGGTAGGCGTCCGCGCCGACCAGCGCCTCCACGCGACGGACGCCGGAGCCGATGGACGCCTCGCCGAGCAGCTTGACCACGCCCAGCTGGCCGGAGCGACCCGCATGCGTACCGCCGCAGAGCTCGCGCGCCCAGTCGCCGACGGTGATGACGCGCACCTGGTCGCCGTACTTCTCGCCGAACAGCGCCATCGCGCCCGACTTCACGGCCTCCTCCTGGCTCATCAGCTCCGCATGCACTCCGAGGTCCGCGAGGACCAGGTCGTTGACCCGCGCCTCGACGTCGGCCATCACCGACGCCGGCACCGAGCCGGTCGCGGAGAAGTCGAAGCGGAAGCGGCCGGGGGCGTTCTCCGACCCCGCCTGGGTCGCCGTCTCGCCCAGCGCCTCACGGAACGCCTTGTGCACCATGTGGGTCGCGGTGTGCGCCCGCGAGATCGACTTGCGGCGCTCGACGTCGACCTCGGAGTGCGCGCCGGCCCCGACGGTGACCTCACCGTCGAGCACCTTGACCTGGTGGACGACCAGTCCGGTGATCGGCGTCTGCACGTCGCGCACCTCGACCCGCGCGCCGTTGTCGAGCTCGATGACGCCCTGGTCGGCGAGCTGGCCGCCGCCCTCGGCGTAGAACGGGGTGCGGTCCAGCACCAGCTCGAGCTCGTCGCCCGCGCGGGCCGACGTCACGGTCTCGCCGTCCCGGACCAGGCCGCTCACCCGCCCTTCGCTGACGACCTCGCGGTACCCGGTGAACTCCACCGCCCGGCCCAGCCCGTCGGAGACCTGCCGGTACGCCGTGGTGTTGACGTGCCCGCCCTTCTTGCTCGCCGCGTCGGCCTTGGCCCGCTGGCGCTGCTGGTTCATCAGGTCGCGGAAGCCGACCTCGTCGACCTCCAGCCCCTGCTCGGCCGCCATCTCCAGGGTGAGGTCGATCGGGAAGCCGTAGGTGTCGTGCAGCGCGAACGCCCGGTCGCCGCTGAGCGTGGAGCTGCCCGACTGCTTCACCTGCTGCGCCGCCAGGTCGAAGATCTGGGTGCCGGCCTTCAGCGTCTGCCGGAAGGCGTCCTCCTCGGCGTAGGCGATCTGGGAGATGCGGTCCCAGTCGCGGTGCAGCTCGGAGTAGGTCTCCCCCATCTTGTCCCGGCTGATCGGGAGCAGCTCGGGCAGGACCCGGTCCTCGGTGCCGAGCAGCCGCATCGAGCGCACCGCTCGCCGCAGCAGCCGGCGCAGGACGTACCCGCGGCCCTCGTTGCCCGGCGTCACGCCGTCGGAGATCAGCATCATGGTGCTGCGGACGTGGTCCGCGACCACGCGGAACCGGACGTCGCTCTCCCACGTGTCGCCGTACCGTCGTCCGGTCAGCTCCTCGGCCTTCTCGATGACCGGGTACATCACGTCGATCTCGTACATGTTGTCGACGCCCTGGAGCAGGTAGGCGACCCGCTCGAGCCCCATCCCGGTGTCGATGTTCTTCTTCGGCAGCGAGCCGGCGATGTCGAAGTCCTCCTTGGACCGCACGCCGCTGAGCACGTCCTGCATGAAGACGAGGTTCCAGATCTCCAGGTAGCGGTCCTCGCCCTTCGGCCCGAAGTCGAGGTCCGGCCCGTAGTCCGGCCCCCGGTCGTAGAGGATCTCCGAGCAGGGACCACCGGGCCCGGGCACGCCCATGGACCAGTAGTTCTCCTTCTTCCCGAGCCGGATGATCCGGTCGTCGGGGATACCGGTCACCTTGTTCCAGAGGTAGGCCGCCTCCGCGTCGTCGTCGTAGATGCTCGGGTAGATCCGGCTCTCCTCGAGCCCGAACCCGCCGTCCGCCTGGGTGCTGGTGACCAGGTCCCAGGCGAGCTCGATCGCGCCTTCCTTGAAGTAGTCGCCGAAGGAGAAGTTGCCGCACATCTCGAAGAACGTGCCGTGGCGCGTCGTCTTGCCGACGTCCTCGATGTCCGGGGTACGCACGCACTTCTGCACGCTGACCGCGCGGTCGTACGGCGGGGTCTCCTGGCCGAGGAAGTAGGGCTTGAACGGCACCATCCCCGCGGCCACGAACAGGAGCGTCGGGTCGTCGAGGATCAACGACGCCGACGGCACGGCGGTGTGCGCGGCCTGCTCGAAGTGAGCCACGAACCTCCGCCGAATCTCCGAGGTGTCCATCAGTCGGTGCCTTTCCTGTGGTTGATGCTGTCTCGCTGCTCCGCAGGTGCGGTCAGCTCGGGTAGTCCATGAGGCGCGAGACCGTAGCGCTCGCGCAACTCGGTTTCCTTCTCGGCCTGCCCCTGGGCGATGTCGTCGCGCAGCATCCGGGCCCCCAGGTTGACCGCCTCCCAGCGGTCGCGGAGCCCGTCGACGGTGAACGCCTCCTTCAGCCGCCGGGCGCGGGCCATCGCGTAGACACCCGCCCCGGCTCCGGCGACGAACCAGAGCCCGCGCCTCATGCGGCGCTCTCCTCCTGGTTCATCCGTACGCCGGACCGCCGGCGCGCTCGCCACTCCCGGATCGCCTCGCGCTCCTCGGCCCTGCGGTCCTTGCGGGCCCGCTTGACCTCGCGGCGCATCTCGAACCAGATGCGGTTGCGGTTGGCCGGCGACAACCCGCGCCGCACGCCGTAGGCCAGCGACGCGGCCTTGACGACGGACTCCCGCAGGACCACGTCGGCGAACAGCTTGGACTCCATCGTGGACGCCGGCTCCGGCTCAGGGTCACCCAGTCGGGTGATCACGTAGTCGTCCTTCTCGCTGTGGTCTCGTGACGGTCGCTGCGCGACCTCCTCGACCAACGGGACGCTGGTCGAGGAAGGCGCGCTCGCGCCGCCGCTGGTCGAGGAAGGCGCGCTGGCGCCTGTCACGAGACCCCGTTCGACCGCCTCCAGCCGCGAGGTCAGCTGCCGCAGCGCCACCAGGAGTCCGCCGACCGCCCCGGCGAGCACGAGGCACACCACGAGGAGGATCGCCACGGTCATAGCGTCCGACCCTATCCCCCGTCGCCGCGGATGATCTTCCGGATCCGCTCCCACCGCTGCTTGACCGCCGCCTCCGCGCCGAGCTCGGTCGGGCGGTAGTACTGCGCGTCCACGACGACGTCCGGGGCGTACTGCTGCTCGGCGACGCCGAACGGCTCGTCGTGGCTGTACTTGTACGGCGTCGGCGCGCCCGCGGCGTGCCCCAGCTTCTTCGACCCCTCGTAGTGACCGTCGCGCAGGTGCGGCGGAACGGAGCCGATCTTCCCGGCGCGGACGTCGGCGCTGGCGGCGTCGATGGCCATGATGACGGCGTTCGACTTGGGCGCGACGGCCAGGGCGATGGTGGCCTGGGCGAGGTTCAACCGGGCCTCGGGCATCCCGATCAGCTGGACCGCCTGGGCCGCGGCCACCGCGGTCGTCAGGGCGGTCGGGTCGGCGAGGCCGATGTCCTCGCTGGCGAGGATGACCAGCCGACGCGCGATGAACCGCGGGTCCTCGCCTGCCTCCATCATCCGGGCCAGGTAGTGCAAGGCGGCGTCGGCGTCCGAGCCGCGCAACGACTTGATGAAGGCGGAGATGACGTCGTAGTGCTGGTCACCCTGGCGGTCGTACCGGACGGCCGCGCGGTCGACGGCCGTCTCCGCCGTCGCCAGGTCGATGGTGGCCAGCCCCTTGCTCTTGGCGGCGCCGGCGGAGGACTCGAGATAGGTCAGCGAACGGCGGGCATCCCCGCCGGCGAGACGCACCAGGTGGTCCAGGGCGTCGTCGTCGATGGCGAAGCCACCGGCCAGCCCACGCTCGTCGGTCAGCGCTTGGGCCAGCACGGATCGGACGTCGTCGTCGGTGAGCGACTCGAGCCGCAGCAGCAGGCTGCGCGACAGCAGCGGGGAGATGACCGAGAAGAACGGGTTCTCCGTGGTGGCCGCGACCAGCGTCACCCACCGGTTCTCCACTCCGGGGAGAAGAGCGTCCTGCTGGGCCTTGGAGAACCGGTGCACCTCGTCGACGAAGAGCACGGTCTCGCGGCCGCTGCGGACGAGCGCCGACCGGGCCGCGTCGATCGCGGCCCGCACCTCCTTGACCCCGGCCGAGACCGCCGAGACCTCCACGAAGTGACGGTCGGTCTGCTGGCTCAGGATGGCCGCGATCGTCGTCTTGCCCGTGCCCGGCGGTCCCCAGAGCAGCAGCGACATCGGCTGGTCGCCCTCGATCAGCTGCCGCAGCGGCGAGCCCTCGGCGCGCAGCTGCGCCTGCCCGACCAGCTCGTCGAGGGTGCGCGGACGCATGCGTACGGCGAGCGGCGCGGACGAGTGGGTGTTCCCGCTGAGCGAGCCGCCGCCGGTGGGCGCCGGAGCGCCGCCCAGCCCGGTCGCGTCGAACAGCTCGTCCACGTGGGAGAAGTTACGGCACGGCAGCGACACGAGTCGCAGTACGCCGCGGGGTGACTCCCTGCGGTCATCCAGCCGCCCGCGGATCTGACGCAGCACGCCGAGTCGGCGCCAGTTTCCCCGGTAGGCACGCCGAGTCGGCGCCAGCTTCCCGGAAACTAGCGTCGAGTCGGCGCTGGTTTCCGGCAACTAGCGCCGACTCGACGTGATCCCCAGGGAAACTCGCGCCGACTCGGCGTGCTCCGTGCTCTCAGGCCTTCGCGAACGACTGGGTCTTGAGGTCGTACCACTCGTCGTCGTAGCCCGGGTTGGTGCTGATCGTGGCCGGGGTGGAGCCGGGGTCGTGGTTGCCCTGGTCGTCGACACCCAGCAGGCGGGTGGTGACGGGCTTCGTCGGGTGCGAGCTGAGCTCCCCGGCGAAGTGACAGGCCACCTTGTGGGACTTGCCGATCTGCAGGAGCGGCGGCTCCTGCTTCGCGCAGATGTCCTGGGCCAGCCAGCAGCGGGTCCGGAACCGGCAGCCGCTCGGCGGGTTGATCGGCGACGGGACGTCACCCTCCAACCGGATGCGCTCGCGGCGCCCACCGATGGCCGCCTGCTTCACGTCGGGAGACGCCGACAAGAGGGCCTGGGTGTAGGGGTGCAGGGGGTGCTCGTAGACCGACTCGCGGTCGCCGAGCTCGACGATCTTGCCGAGGTACATGACCGCGATCTCCGGGCAGAAGTGCCGGACCACGGCCAGGTCGTGGGCGATGAACAGGAACGCGATGTTGAACTCGTTCTGCACGTCGCGCAGCAGGTTGACGACCTGCGCCTGGATCGACACGTCGAGGGCGGACACCGGCTCGTCGGCCACCAGCAGCTTGGGCTGGAGGGCGAGCGCGCGGGCGATGCCGATGCGCTGGCGCTGACCGCCGGAGAACTCGTTGGGGTAGCGGTTGTAGTGCTCGGGGTTGAGACCCACGACCTCGAGCAGCTCACGGACGCGGGCGAGCACCTGCTTCTCCGGCACCACGTTGTGCACACGCAGCGGCGTGCCGACGATCGTGCCGACCGTGTGCCGCGGGTTCAGCGAGCTGTAGGGGTCCTGGAAGATCATCTGGACCTCCTTGCGCATCGGCGTCATCGCCTTGTGCGACAAGGTGGCCAGGTCGTGGCCCTCGAACATCATCGAGCCCGCGGTCGGGTCGTAGAGACGGGTGATCAGCCGGCCGGTCGTCGACTTGCCACAGCCGGACTCGCCGACCAGGCCGAGGGCGCTGCCCTCGCGCACCTCGAAGGAGACACCGTCGACGGCCTGCACGTTGCCGATGGTGCGGCGCAGCAGTCCCGAGGACTTCACCGGGAAGTACTTCTTGAGGTCCCTGACCGACAGGATCGCCTTCGCGTTGCGGTCGAAACGGGGTGCGGCGAGGGGCTGCACGGAGGCCGCCGGCGACGCGGGCGCCTGGCCGGAGGTCGAGGATGCCACTTCGGACTCGGTCATGGAGTGTCTTACCGCTCCTTCGGGAGAGTGACGTCGGAGGCAGAGTCTTCCACCAGGCCCGTCCCGGTCTCCTCCGGGAACTCGTCCTTGACGGTCATCTCCACCAGGTCGGGGGCGATCTCGGGCAGGATCTCCTGCTCGTAGATGGCCGACGGGTCGGGGAGGTGACAGCGCTTCACGTGCCCGCCCTCGCGGTGCTGTCCCGGCGTGAGGTCGGGGAGGGTGGTCTTGCAGAGGTCGCCCGGCACCTTGTCCAGGTGCGGGCACCGCGGGTGGAAGGCACAGCCGGTCGGCGGCCGCAGCAGGCTCGGCGGGTTGCCCTGGATCGGGATCAGCCGCGCGTCGGGATCGGCCGTCACGTCCGGGACGCTGGCGAGCAGGCCCCAGGTGTAGGGCATCTCGGGGTGGACCAGGATCTCGCGGGTCCGGCCGTACTCCACCGCCCGGCCGGCGTACATCACCATCACGTCGTCGGCCATCTCGGCGACCACGCCCAGGTCGTGGGTGATGATGATGATCGCGGAGTTGAAGTCCTTCTGGAGCTCCTGGAGCAGGTCGAGGATCTGCGCCTGCACCGTCACGTCCAGCGCCGTCGTCGGCTCGTCGGCGATCAGCAGGGCCGGGTCGTTGACCAGCGCCATCGCGATCATGGCCCGCTGGCGCATGCCGCCGGAGAACTGGTGCGGGTAGTCGTCGACGCGGGTGCGGGCCTGCGGGATGCCCACGCGATCGAGCATCTCGATCGCCTTGGTCCGCGCCTTGGCCTTCGACACGTCGTGATGCGCGCGGTAGGCCTCCGAGATCTGAGCGCCCACCTTGTAGAAGGGGTGCAGCGCAGTCAGCGGGTCCTGGAAGATCATCGCGACCTCGCGGCCGCGGATCCGGCGCATCCGGTCGTTGGAGAGACCGAGCACCTCGGTGCCGCCGACGCGGATGGACCCCGACATCTGGGTCCGCTTCGCGTCGTGGAGCCCCATCACGGCCAGGCTGGAGACGCTCTTGCCGGAGCCGGACTCCCCCACGATGCCGAGGGTCTTGCCCTGCTCGATGCTGTAGCTGAGGCCGGACACGGCCTGCACCAGACCGTCGGCGGTCGGGAAGCGGACGGTGAGGTCCTCGACGACCAGGAAGGGCTCACCCCTCTGGCTCCCGTCCCGGTCCGCTGGCTCGGTGAGGCGACCGGCGCCCTGCTCGGAGGCCGGTTCGTTGGTCTGCGTCATGACAGTCGCACCCTGGGGTCGATGACGCTGTAGAGGATGTCCACAGCGATGTTGGCGAGGATGACCGCCGCCGCGCCCATCATCACGGTCGCCGAAATGATCGGCAAGTCGGTCCTGGTGACGGCGTCGAGGCCCGCGAGGCCCAGCCCCTGGATGCCGAAGATCTTCTCGGTGAAGATCGTGCCGGCCAACAGGTAGGCGAAGTCGAGGCCGAAGATGGTCACGACCGGGACGATCGCGGCGCGCAGAGCGTGCCGCCGCGTGACGACCCGCTCGGCCAGGCCCTTGGCCCGGGCCGTGCGGACGTAGTCCTCGTTGAGGGCGTCCACCATCGCGCCGCGGCCGAACCGGGCGTACTGGGTGGAGTAGGTGACGCCCAGGATGAGCCAGGGCAGCAGCATCCCGCCGATGAACTTCAACGGGCCCTCGGTGAACGGGTTGAAGTATCCCGTCTGTGGAAATATCGCGAGGCCCTGGACCAGGTAGAGATAGGCCAGCAGGGCGAGCAGGTAGTAGGGAATCGCGTTGATGAACAAGCTCGTGCTCACGATCGCCTTGTCCGCGAGCGTGCCCCGTCTTCGTGCCGCGAAGATGCCGCTGGACAAACCGATCGTGAGGAAGCATATGGCGCCGCCGATGGCGACGGAGAATGTGGCCGGCACGCGTTCCCACAGGTAGTCGAACACGTTCACGCGGTACTTGAACGAGACACCCATGCAGGGCCAGTCACAGTCGATGGAGATCCCGCCGGACGCGATGTGGCGGCCCTTGACGTAGCCGCTCATGTACTGGACGTACTGCTGCGGGGCGGGCTTGTCCAGCCCGAGGTTGTGCCGCAGGTTGTCCAGCCGTTGAGGCGTGCACCGGGACTCCGGGCAGTAGGCCAGTGCCGGGTCGTTCGGCCCGTAGAAGAAGATCGCGAAGACCAGCATCGACACCGCGATGATGACCAGCAGACCAGCGATGAGGCGTCGAACGACGTATCCGAACATCTGGCGCTTGTCCCTCTCTGTCTCGAACCGATGGGTACCGGTCCGTTTCGGTTGGGGTTCCGGCCGCCCGAGCTGACCCGAAGGTCAGCCCGGGCGGCCAGTTGTCATCTCGAGGTCATCGCCAGTCAACCACTCTGACTAGATGCCGGTCGATCAGTTGGTGATGTACATGTCGGACAGGGTGGGCATACCGCGCACCGAGTCGTTGAACATGCCACCGATCTTGGACCCACGGATGATCGCGGTGCCGGAGTAACCGGTGACCACGGCCGGGTAGTAGGTCTCCTCGACGAACTTGTCGAACTCACCCCAGGCGGCCGCCACCTCGTCAGCAGGAAGGCTCAGGATCTCCTTCTGCTTGGCGTCGGCGTCGTCCTCCTGGAACATGGCCGGGTTCGGCATGCCCGCCAGGTCGGCAAGCGCACCGTCCCACTGAGCCGGGAACCACGAGCCACCCGACGGCCAGTCCGAGCACCAACCGCTGGAGCGGATGTTGATCGGGCTGTCGGGGTCGGTACGGGCCTCACGGATCTTCTCCGAGGTGGAGGCGATCGGGGTGGCCTTGAAGCCACCCGCCTCGAGACCCTTGACCAGCTGGTCCTTCGCGGAGACCGACAGCGGGTCGTCGGTCGCGTAGAGGAACTTGAGCTCGAAGCCCATGGCGTTCGCCTGGTCCAGCAGCTCCTTGGCCTTCTCCGGGTCGGTGTTCTGACCCTTGATGCCCAGCACGTCGTAGTCCACGCGACCAGCGGTGCCCGGAGGCAGGATGCTGGTGCCGGGGACGCGGGTCAGACCCACGATCTCGCCGCCGGCCTTCCAGACGTCGACGTACGGGTAGGCGTAGCCGATCGCCTTGCGCACGTTGATGTCGGTGATCTTGCGCATGTCGAGGTACCACATGTACGTGCACGGCGAGGTGCCGACCACGAGGCGCTCGGGGCTGTCCGACGAGACCTTCTTGTACGTCGGCGGCGTGATGTTGTCGTAGGTGATCGTCGTCTGGCCGTCGCCGGTGTCCGCGAGGATCGTGTTCTCGATCTTGGCGGTGTCCTCACCGAACTTGAAGTCCCACTCGTCGACCGTCTGGATGCGGCCGGGGTCCGTGTTGGGGTCCCAGTTGGGGTTCTTGACCAGCGTCAGGGACGAGCCCGGCTTGTAGTCCTTGAACATGTAGGGGCCGGTCGCCAGCGGGTGGTTGCCGTACTCCTCCTTGGTGTCCTTGGCCTGCGGGATCGCAGTGAACACCGGGAACGACGCGTAGTAGTCCATCTCCGGGAACGGCTGCGACATCTGGATGGTGATGTCGTTGCCGTCGACGGTGACGCCCTTGTAAGGAGCCTTGTCCTTGAAGGGACCCTTGTAGGTGTCGCCGTCCTGGAAGAACTGGAGCTGGTAGGTCGGGCCGTCCGGGAGCTCCTCGATCGCGAACGAACGAGAGATCGCGTAGGCGACGTCCTCCGGCTTGACGTCGGTGCCGTCCTCGTACTTGAGGCCGTCACGCAGCGTGAAGGTCCACGCGGTGTTGTCATCGTTGGGCTGACCGAGGTCGGTCGCCATGTCGGGAGCCAGCACCATGTCGTTGGTCTCAGGGTCGTAGACATACTGCGTCAGGGCCCGCGTGACCATGTTCATGATCGCGGTCGAGTCGGTGTAGTAGGCCCGGGTGGGGTCCAGGGTCGCGGGGACCACCGAAGTGAGCACCGTGATCTTGCCGCCCTGGGCGGCGTCGTCCGGGACGGCCTTCGGGGCCTTCATGTCGGGTACCTTGCCGGCACCCGCACCGCCTCCGGCGTCCTGGCTGGGTACAACGGTGTCGGGCGTGTTGCTGTCGCCACCGCCTCCGCACGCGGCAAGCGCGAGCAGTGATGCAGCAGCGATGGCCGCTACCGCAGATTTCTTGAGTCGCATCAGGGTTTTCCCCACCTTTCTAGGGCTGATCGATGATGCCTCTCGGTCGGTGTCAGTCTCACCGGCGAGTCTTGGGGTCGAAGGCGTCACGGATGGCGTCTCCGAGCAGGTTGAGCGCCACGACCAGCAAGAAGATGCCGACCACGGGCGCGTACAGGTAGAGCGGGTAGGTGTCGAAGTACTCGACCGCCTTGTTGACCGTCTGGCCCCACGAGGGGACGCCGACGATGCCGATGCCGAGATAGGAAAGACCGGCCTCGGCGGTCACGAAGCCCGGGAGACCCAGGGAGATCGAGACCACGATCGGGGCGACCATGTTCGGCAGGAGCTCCTTGAACAGGATCTGCCGGGTGGGAACGCCCATCACCCGGGCGGCCTGGACGAACTCTCGCTCGCGCAGTGAGAGGACCTCACCGCGGATCAGTCGTGCGAGGGTCATCCAGCCGAACAGGCTGAGGATGCACAGCAGCGATATCACCTGGGCGTACTTGAGCGCCTGAGGCTGGTTCGCGAAACGGAGAGTGATGATCGGGGCCAGGGCCAGCGCCATCAGCAGGAAGGGCAGCGAGAGGAACGTGTCGATGATGAACGAGATCACGCGGTCCAGCCAGCCGCGGCTGAAGCCGGCGACCAGGCCGATGCTGATGCCGATCGCCGTCGACACCAGGGTCGAGATCGTCGCCACCATCAGCGAGGTGCGGGCGCCGTAGATCCACTCCGCCAGGTTGTCGTCCCCGGTGTTGGGCGCGAGACCCAGCGGGGCCTTCCACGTGAACCCGTGGTCCGGCGGTCCGATCACCGGGAAGTTGAAGATGTCGGTGTCCGTGGACGGGTCACCGGTGCGCACCTCGACGCCGAACAGGCGCGTCAGCAGCGGGGCCAGGATGGCGATCAGGGCGAAGATGACGACGACCGCGAAGCAGGCCATCGCGATCTTGTCGGAACGAAGTCGGCCCAGCGCGATCTGCAGTGGAGATCGCCCGGCGATCTCCTTCTCCTGCTCGGGAGTCGGAAGCTTCGCCACATCGGGTGCAGCCATCTCCAACGGTGTCAGCGCCATGTCGCCCCTTTGCTGGTCGTCAGTGCTCTGCCTATCAGCCCGCATCGTTCCAAGTCACGCCGTGACCCGGGACACACGTAGGCACCCGAAGCGCGACACTAGACGAACAGCAGACGATGTTGAGCATCGGGCAGGTAACGGTTTGATACCAGCGCGTCGCCTGAGGTGTCACACCGGAAAATCTCCCGGCGCCGTGGCGCGTCGCACGACTTGTCAACTGGTTTCGCCGCGTGGCGGTGCAGGAACCGCGCGGAAGAGCCGAGCGCGAGGTGAGCACGGTCCGCAGGCGGCCTACGGCCTTCGTCACCAGGGGTTGGTTGTCACCGCGCCTTCGAGACGGTCCTTGTCCGGTACGGCGTCCACGCCGGCCTCCTTGCGCTGCTCCGGCGTGATGGGGGCGGGGGCCGCCGTCAGCGGGTCGAACCCGCCGCCGGACTTGGGGAAGGCGATGACGTCGCGGATCGAGTCGGTGCGCGCGAGGAGGGCCACGATGCGGTCCCAGCCGAAGGCCAGGCCGCCGTGCGGCGGAGCGCCGTACTTGAAGGCGTTGAGCAGGAAGCCGAACTTCTCATCGGCCTCGGCCTCGTCGAGCCCCATGATCGCGAACACGCGCTTCTGCACGTCCTCGCGGTGGATACGGATGGAGCCGCCGCCGATCTCGTTGCCGTTGCAGACGATGTCGTAGGCCCACGCCAGCGCGTTGCCGGGATCGGTGTCGAAGGTGTCGACGTCCTGCGGCGAGGTGAAGGCGTGGTGCACCGCGGTCCAGGCACCGCTGCCGACCGCGACGTCACCGGCGGCGGTCGCGTCGTCGGCGGGCTCGAACAGGGGCGCGTCGACCACCCAGAGGAAGCTCCAGGCGTCCTCGTCGATGAGGCCGCCGCGGCGCCCGATCTCCACGCGGGCGGCGCCGAGCAGCGCGCGGCTGGACTTTGCGGGGCCGGCGGCGAAGAACGCGCAGTCGCCAGGCTTCGCGCCGAGGTGCGCGGCCAGCCCGGCGCGCTCCTCCTCGGACAGGTTCTTGGCGACCGGGCCTCCGAGCTCGCCGTCCTCGGTGAACAGCACGTAGGCCAGCCCGCGGGCGCCGCGCTGCTTGGCCCACTCCTGCCAGGCGTCCAGCTGCTTGCGCGGCTGGCTCGCGCCACCAGGCATGAGCACCGCACCGACGTACGCGCTCTGGAAGACCCGGAAGGGAGTGTCGGAGAAGTAGTCGGTGCAGTCGACCAGCTCGAGGCCCATCCGCAGGTCCGGCTTGTCGGAGCCGAACCGCGCCATCGACTCGGCGTAGGTCATCCGCGGGAACGGCGTGGGCAGGTCGACGCCGATCAGCTTCCAGAGCGCGACCAGCACGTCCTCGGCGATCGCGAGCACGTCGTCCTGGTCCACGAAGCTCATCTCGATGTCGAGCTGGGTGAACTCCGGCTGGCGGTCGGCGCGGAAGTCCTCGTCGCGGTAGCACCGGGCGATCTGGAAGTAGCGCTCCATGCCGGCGACCATCAACAGCTGCTTGAAGAGCTGCGGGCTCTGCGGGAGGGCGTACCAGCTGCCGGGCTGGAGGCGGGCCGGCACCAGGAAGTCGCGGGCGCCCTCGGGCGTGCTCCGGGTCAGGGTCGGCGTCTCGATCTCGACGAAGTCGTGGCGGTCGAGGACGTCGCGTGCGGCCTTGTTGACCTTGCTGCGCAGGCGAAGTGCGGCGTTGGGACCGCTGCGGCGCAGGTCGAGGTAGCGATGCTTGAGGCGCGCCTCCTCCCCCACGTCGACGTGATCGTCGATCGGGAACGGCAACGCAGCCGCGGCGCTCAGCACCTCGACGCGGTCGGCGATGACCTCGATCTCGCCGGACGGCAGGTTGGGGTTGGCGTTGCCCTCCGGGCGCAGCTGCACCGTGCCGGTGACCGCGATGCAGTACTCACTGCGCAGGCTGTGCGCCACGCCCTCGTCACGGACCACGACCTGGGCCACGCCGCTGGCCTCGCGCAGGTCGAGGAAGGCGACGCCGCCGTGGTCGCGCCGACGCGCGACCCAGCCGGCGAGGGTGACGCTCTGGCCGGCGTCGGCGGCGGTGAGGGTGCCGGCGTCGTGGGTGCGGATCACGTGAGCTGCTCCTTGGTGATGATCGTCTGGTGGAGATCGGTGTCGGGTGGCATCCAGGCATCGGGGTCCGCCTCGACCTGGTCACCGCTGCGGATGTCCTTGACCTGGTGGCTCCCGTCGTCCTGTTCGAACCAGACGTACGGGATGCCGCGCCGCTCGGCGTACCGGATCTGCTTGCCGAACTTCTGGGCGCCCGCCGAGACCTCCGTAGCGATCCCGCGGCGGCGCAGCCGGTTCGCGAGCTCCTGCGCGGCCGGGCGGGCGTCCTCGTCGGCGAGGGCGACGAGCACGGCGCTGGACACGGGCCGGCTCCCGGCCAGCACGCCATCGCTGATGAGCGGGACGAGGGTGCGGGAGACGCCGAAGGAGATGCCGACGCCGGGGTAGGTGGTCTTGCCGTCGCCGGCGAGGGCGTCGTACCGGCCGCCGCCGGCCACCGACTTGAGGCGCTCGTAGCCCTCCATGAAGACCTCGAGGACCGTGCCCGTGTAGTAGTCGAGGCCGCGCGCGATGCGCAGGTTGGCCTCGACCGTCACGTGGTCGCTCACCGCCGACGCGCAGCCGTCGATGACGGCGGCCAGCTCGGTCAGGCCGGTCTCCAGCAGCTCGTCCTCGACGCCCAGGTCGTGCACGGTCTCCACGAAGGAGGTGTCGGCCACGCGGATCGTCGCCAGGGCCAGGCACCGCTCCGCCTGCTCGGGCGTCGCGCCGGCGGTGTCCACCAGCAACGAGGCGACGGCCTCGGGCGACTGCTTGTCGAGCTTGTCGATGGCGCGGATGGCGGCGGGTACGTCGGGGATGCCGAGGCCGCGGTAGAAGCCCTGGATCAGCTTGCGGTTGTTGACCTGGAAGGACAGCGGCGGCAGCGGCAGGGCGTCGAGCGCCTCGACCATCACCCGCACGACCTCGACGTCGTGGTGGAACGGCAGCTCGTCGCGACCGACGATGTCGATGTCGGCCTGCGCGAACTGGCGGTAGCGGCCCTCCTGCGGCCGCTCGCCGCGCCAGGCAGGCTGGATCTGGAAGCGCCGGAACGGGAACTCGAGCTTGCCGGCGTGCTCCAGCACGTACCTCGCGAAGGGCACGGTGAGGTCGAAGTGCAGGCCCAGCCCCGAGTCACCCGCGGACTCGTCCGCGTGCAACCGACGCAGGACGTAGATCTCCTTGTCGATGTCACCGCCCTTCGAGAGGCGGTCGAGCGGCTCGACGACCCGTGTCTCGATGTTGGCGAAGCCGTGCAGCTCGAAGGTGCGCGACAGGCTCGCGATCACCTCGCGCTCGACGGCCCGCTCGGCAGGCAGGAACTCCGGGAAGCCGCTCAGCGGCGTGATCTTGGACAAGGCGTCACAGTCCTCGGGAGCTGGCTGGTCCCCTGGGTCCCGCGGCTCCGTCGTCCTGGAGCTCCAGCAGGAAGGGGTTGGTCGCACGCTCGCGGCCGATGGACGTCTGCTCGCCGTGGCCGGGCAGCACGACGATGTCGTCGGCCAGCGTGAGCACCTTGGTGCGCAGGCTGTGCAGCATCGTCGGGTGGTCTCCACCCGGCAGGTCGGTGCGGCCGATCGAGCCCTGGAAGAGGAGATCTCCCGAGAACATCACCTCTGAAACATCAGTGATGTCTCCTTGGTGTTCATACGGCGATCGGAAGGTCACCGACCCGCGCGTGTGGCCGGGCGTGTGGTCGACGGTCACCGTCAGCCCGGCCAGCTCGAGCTCCTGACCGTCGGCGAGCTCCCGGACGTCGTCCGGCTCGGCGAACGTGTACTTGCCGCCGAGCAGCATGGCGGTCGTCTCGGCGCTCATGCCGGCCATCGGGTTGGCCAGCAGGTGCCGGTCCTCGGGGTGGATCCAGGCGGTGGCGTCGTACGTGCCGGCGACCGGCGCGACGCACCACATGTGGTCGACGTGCCCGTGCGTGACGAGGACCGCCACCGGCTTGAGGGAGTGTTCGCGGACCACGTCCGCCACGCCGGGAGCGGCGTCCTTGCCGGGGTCGATCACCACGCACTCCGCGCCCGGCGCGGTGGCCGCGACGTAGCAGTTGGTGCCCCACGGACCAGCGGGGAATCCGGCGATCAGCACCCACGCAGACTAGCGAGACGACCGAGGCGGTCCCGCATCGCGAGGTCTGCGGCCCTTGCGATGGCCGGACCCTGAAAACGGTTGACTAGCATGGTGCCTCCGCGCGGGCGATCCGGTGCCCGTGGAGACCGAAACCGTAGGGATTGTCGTGACTGACCACGAGTCTGGCCACCAGTCCAGCCCGCCGTCGGACCCGCCGTCCGACGCACCGACCGACACACCGACCGACACACCGACCGGGGCCCCGACCGAGGCGCCGACCCCGGCACCGTCACCTCTGCTCCGATCCCCGGCCCACCGCCGTCCGGTCCCACGCCGGCCGCACCGGCCGCCGGCCGGGAGTGGGGCCGGGTCGCCGAGGACGGCACCGTCTTCCTCAAGACCGAGGAAGGCGAGCGCGAGGTCGGCCAGTACCCCGAGGGCACGGCCGAGGAAGCGCTGAAGTTCTACACCGACCGCTACGACGCGCTGGCCTTCGAGGTCGAGCTCCTCGACCGGCGCATCAAGTCCGGCGTGATGTCCCCGGAGGAGGCGGCGGAGTCCGTGCGCACCGTGCGCGGCCAGGTGGCGGACGCCAACGCCGTGGGCGACCTCCCCTCGTTGCTCGGCCGGCTCGACTCGTTCGGCGACCTGATCGGCGTGCAGCGCGAGGCGCGCAAGGCCGAGCGCGCGCAGAAGCAGGCCGAGGCGAAGGTGGAGAAGGAGCGCATCGTCGTCGAGGCCGAGAAGCTGGCCGGCGGCAACGACTGGCGCAACGGCGCCAACCGGCTGCGCGACCTGCTGGACAAGTGGAAGGCCCTCCCCCGCATCGACCGGCCCTCGGACGACTCGCTGTGGCGACGGTTCTCGACGGCGCGCACGGCGTACACGAAGGCGCGCAAGTCCCACTTCGCCGAGCAGCACGAGAAGCGAGCCGGTGCCCAGGTCGTCAAGGAGCGGCTGGTCAAGGACGCCGAGGCCATCACGGACTCCACGGAGTGGGGACCGACGTCCGGTGAGTACCGCGAGCTGATGCGCCGTTGGAAGCTGGCCGGTCCCGCACCGCGCGACATCGACGACGAGCTCTGGAAGCGGTTCCGGGCCGCGCAGGACAACTTCTTCGCCGCCCGCGACGCCGCGAACGCCGCGCAGGACGCCGAGTTCAGCGCCAACGCGGAGACCAAGGAGAAGCTGCTCGTCGAGGCCGAGGCGCTGGTGCCCGTCACCGACCTGGAGGCGGCCAAGACGTCGTTCCGCGAGATCTCCGACCGCTGGGACGCAGCGGGCAAGGTACCGCGCGAACGGATGCGCGACCTCGAGGGCCGGATCCGCAAGGTGGAGCAGGCCATCCGCGCCGTCGAGGACGAGCAGTGGAAGCGCACCGACCCCGAGAAGTCCGCCCGTGCCGACGACATGGTCACCAAGCTCGAGGACGCGATCGCCAAGATCGAGGCCGACCTCGCCGCCGCCCAGGCCTCGGGCAACGACAAGAAGGCCAAGGAGCTCGCGGAGAACCTCGAGTCCCGCCAGGCCTTCCTCGAGATGGCCAAGCGCGCCGCCTCCGACTACTCGGGCTGACCTGGCCGCTGGTCGAGGAGGGACGAAGTCCCGTCACGAGACCCCGCAACAGGCCAGGGGACCGCTCGCCGGGTCTCGTGACAGGCGCTCGCGCGCCCTCCTCGACCAACGGCTACGAAGTCGGCAGCCAGTCCAGGAGCTGCTGGGCGACCTCGGCCTGCCGGAAGTAGGAGTTGTGGTCGACCGAGGCCGAGGACTCCAGGACCAGTCGGTCCTCGATCGGGAAGCCCGCGGAGCCGTCGACGTCCCAGGAGCCGAGGGTCGGTACGACGAGGTCGTTGTCGGCCTTGGCGAACACCAGGTCGGTGGCGCCGTCCCGGGCGACCCGCGCGAGCGGCGCGTTGCTCGGCGGCTCGTAGTCGGCGGCGACCGCCCGCAGCGAGGCGGCGGGAGCCGGGCGCCCGTTGAGCTCGGCGAGGTAGGGCTCCTCGGGGTTCATCGACATCAGGCCGTCGAGCCCGCCGACCGCACCGACCGCGAGCTGCTTCACCACAGCCAGCAGCAGCCCGATCGTGTCGGTGACACCGTTGTCGGGCACGAACTGCGCGAGGTCGGTGATGCGGTCCAGGAGGTCGGAGAGGTGCTCCCGGTCCGCGAGCACCGTGCCGGCGTTGGGTGAGGCGACCATCACCAGGCCGCGGACGTCGAGCGCGGCGGCCGACGCGATCTCGCGGCCGACCAGGCCTCCGCGCGAGTGCGTGACGACGTCGACCTCGACGGCGTCGCCGGCGGGCACCAGGCTCGCGAGGAAGTCGGAGTTCTCCTTCGGCGTGACCGAGACCGAGTGGTGCTCGAAGGCGGCGACCCGTCCGTCGTACCTCTCGTGCAGCTCGGCCATCGTCGCCTGCGGCAGCCCGCCGAAGCCGCCCTGCGGTGTGGAGAACGTGCCGTGGACGAGCAGCAGGCCGCGCCCGGCTCGCAGCGTCGCCCAGTCGGTGTCGGTGAACGACGGGGCCGTGCCGCTGCGGTAGCCGTCGACGGTCATCCAGCGCACGCGGTTCAGCCGGTTCTTGTCCTCCCACTTGTGGGCGAAGTGGTCACCGACCTTCCCGAGCACCGGGTCGACGAGCGGGAAGACCAGCACCTTGAGGACCTTCTTGCCGACCGCCCCGAGGATGCCGCGGTGGGCGTCGCCGTCCTGCTCGTCGGGAGGGACGACGGCCTTGGGCACCCGGTAGGTCCGGCGCTCGCCGCCCCGGTCGACCGCCACCTCCGGCGGTACGTCGACGGAGTAGTGCCACGACAACGAGCCGTCCTCGGCGGCGTACAGGAGGACCTGACCGTTGCCGTCGCCCGGCGCCGGCACGTTGACCTCGATGTCGTCGGCGCCGCCGCTGCCGCGGGTGCCCTCGGCCGGGGTGATCTCCTGGTGCTGGGAGATCACGACCGAGAGCTGCTCGGCGAGCCCGGCGGCGGAGACGGCCTCGAGGAAGTCCTCGGTGGTGAGCTCCTCGCCGCGCATGCCGGGCGAGGTCGGCCGGTACACCTCGACCTCGCCGGTCATGCCGGGCGTGCGGATCACGACGTCCTCGACGAAGACGTCGCCGTCGGGACGGAGGGGCTCGGCCATGAGGTGCTCCTTACGGTTGGGTCAGGACCAGGCGCGGATGCCCGAACACCTGGTAGGCGATGAGGGTGGCGTGCTGCTTCGGGTCGCCCTGGCCGTTGTCGGCGCGGGCGCCGGCCTCGGTGTACGTCGCCCGGATGGCGCGCATGGCCTCGGCGGCCGACACGGGGGTGGCTGCGAGCGTCGCGGCGTAGAAGTCCCGGGCCACCGCGGCGGCGACGTCGTCGCGGACGTTCCAGAGCGGCGCGACGACGCCCGCGGCGCCGATCCGCATCAGCGTCGAGGCGAAGCCGGCGTAGTCCCCGAGCACGCTCTCGTCGGAGGCGACCTGGCAGGCGTTGAGGAACACGAACGGCCCGTGCGGCAGAGAGCCCGTCTCGAGCATGGTCGGGGTGAGGAACTGCGCGGTCGCCCCGCCGGCCGGGCTCTTCTTGAGCAGCACGATGCCCTCCTGCCCGCCCTGGGCGTCGTACTTGCCGTGGAGGGCGGCGTGCAGGACGTCGTACTGCGGCCGGCTGTTGAAGAGGTCGATGACGGTGATCAGCTCGGGCTCGACGGGCGTGGCCGGCGGGTGGAAGAGCCGCGCGACCTCCTTGCCCTCCTCCAGCGCGCTCTCGAGGTTCTTCCAGCTGGGGACACCGGTGTAGTCGGCGGTCAGGACGGCCGCCTGGTGGACCTCGACCGAGCTGCCGGGGCCGCGGTCGCGGCTTGTGCTCGTCGAGGGGCCAGCGGGAGACGGCGACGTGGGCGCCGAGGAAGGGCGAAGGACCGCCCCACGTCGTGGCGAGCTTCGGGTCGAACGTGGCCAGCTCCCAGGGGACGACGAGCTCCTCGGTCAGCAGCAGCACGGTCGGGGCGGTCGTGCGACCGGGCTGCTCGGCCACGTGGCGCACCGCGTCCTGGATGCCCGACGGCACGGCCCGCCCGATCTGCACGGCCCGCCCGGCCAGGCTGAAGTAGTCGTCGGCCGCCCCGCCGGAGAACTCGATGGTCCGCCGGATCATCGTGGCGAAGTCGCTGACCTCGTCGTCGAGCGTGCTGGCGCTGGGCAGGTCGGGGACGGGCACGTCGGCGTCGGCGGCGTACGCCGTCCACACGAACGTCGTGCCCCCGGCGTCGGACCCGCAGACCGAGATCACCAGGTCCGGCGCCTCCTGCCCGACCAGCGGGTCCAGGTCGAGCAGCGTCACGTCACGACGGGGCGGGACCACGGCGGCTGCGACCTCGGCCGCCGTGTCGACCGCGACGACGGTGCGCCAGGCGACGGCCGCGACCTGGCCGTCACGCACCAGCTGCATGCCGAGGCGACGCTCGGCCGCGAGGTCCTCGCCGTACTTCGGCGTGCAGGTGAAGGTGACACTCGGGTAGGGCGCCACGTCGGTCACCGTCACGTGGGCGCGTGGGCTGCCCGTGACCTCGATCGACGTCGGGTCGAAGAGCAGGACGACGTCGAGCTCGACGGTCTCCCCCGGCGTGAAGTCGAGGGGTGAGCTGGCGACCAGACGGCTGTCCTTGCGCTGCTGGAGCCCGAGCACCGCCTGGAAGGGCTGGTCGATCACCACCACGTCGGGTCGCTCCGTGCCGGTGACGTCGAGCAGCGGGTACGTCTTGCGCTTCGTCTCGCCCTCGCGGAAAACGGGCTCGTCGGGGTCGGTGCCGTCGTCCGGCCCGGCCCCGCGGCCGTCCTCCCCGGGTACGGCCATCGCGGCCTCGGGGTCACGCCACCAGCGGTACGGCGGGCCGGCCGCGAGCCTCGCCCGCACGACGGCGACCTCGGCGACCATGTCCTGCATCCGCGGATCCCCGGCCACCTCGTCGACCGCCGACATCAGCCGCAGCTTCGGCGCGAGGGCCACGCCCTGGATCATCGCGTCGTGGGAGAAGAGGTCGGGCGTGAGGCCGGCGGCGGCGCGCAGCAGCTTGGCGAGCGGGTAGCGGTGCGGCGGCGTGTACGTCACGGCGTACTGGAGCGCGATGATGTGCCCCGCGTCGGCCATCTCGTCGGCCAGCGCCCCCGCCTCGTCGGGTGACAGGGCGGCCAGGAGCTCCGGGTTCACGATCGCGTCGTCACCGTGCGCCCGCAGATCCGCGGCCGTCGAGCGGGCGAGCTCGATCTCCGCGTCGCTGAACGTCGGTGCCTCGTCGACGACCGGCTCGACGGCCTCGAGCGCGGCGCGCGTGGCGGTCCACTGTGCTGGGTCCATTCCCGTCCCTCCCTCCGAGAGGAGCCGGACCCGCGCCGGCGGATACGTCGCTGGAGTTGCGGACGTATCTGGGGGGCGGCTCGCGGCTCTAGTCTGGTGTCCGCACCGGGCAATGTGAATGGGCACGCGAGAGAGCGCAGATGGCCGCACGGCGCTACCTGAACTTCGACCTCCTCCTGGAGCAAGAGGGAGACGGGGAGTACCAGGCGCGCGTCACCGACTCCCCGCTCGGCGAGACGCCGAGCGTCCGGTTCCGGCTGCCGTTCGACGCGACCACGCTGGAGAACCTCCTGCTCAAGCTGGACCCGGGCCGGTCGGGCACGCGTCGGGTGGGAGGTACGTCGCAGCAGCAGGCCGCGATGGACTTCGGCGGCCCGCTGTACCAGGCGATCTTCACCGGGGACCTCGCGCTGGCCTGGCAGCGCAGCCTGGACAAGGTGCGCAGCGAGGACGCCGGCGGACTGCGGCTCCGGCTGCGGCTCAACGACGCCGCGGGGATCGCCGGGCTGCCGTGGGAGCTGCTGTACGACGCTCGGGCCAACAGCTTCATCGCCCAGTCCGAGCGCACCCCGCTGGTGCGGTTCCTCGACGTGCCCGAGGTACCGCGGCCGATCGCCGTCGACGGTCCGCTGCGCGTGCTGGCCGTCATCTCCTCCCCCACCGACCTCGAGGAGCTCGACGTCGAGGCGGAGTGGCGGCGGCTCACCGACGCGGTGAAGGTGAGTGTCGAGGCCGGGCTGGTCGTCCTGGACCGGCTGCCGAGTGCGACGGTCGGCGAGCTGGGTACGTGGCTGCGCGCGCACCCGACGCACGTGCTCCACTTCGTCGGCCACGGCGACTTCGACGAGCGGCTGCGCGAGGGCGTCCTCTACTTCCAGGACGAGCAGGGGCGCGCCGCCGCCGTCACCTCCTCGATCCTGGGCCCGTACGTCCGCGACCACGACCCGCTGCGGATGATCGTGCTCAACGCCTGCCGGTCGGCCCGGGTCGACGGCACCGACCCGTTCGGCGGGATGGCGCAGGGCCTCGTCCAGCAGGACGCGACCGCCGTGGTGGCGATGCAGTTCCCGATCAGCGACCGCGCGGCGGTCCGGTTCACCGGCGAGTTCTACGGCGCCCTGGTCGACGGGCTGCCCGTCGACCAAGCGGTCAGCAGCGCCCGCAAGGCACTCCTGGCGGACTTCGGCGACGAGTGGGCGACGCCTGTTCTCTTCCTGCGCTCACCCGACGGCAACATCTTCGAGAACGTGCACGCCGGCGCGGGCGACGTACGTGCGGCTCTCCCGCCGCCTCCGCCTCCCGGTCCCCCGTCTCCTCCCGCGCCGTGGGTGGCTGTGGCTTCGGGGGCACGTCCCGATCGTGGCGGCCGCCGCCGTCGCGCTCGTGGCGCTCGTCGTGCTCGCGATCGTGGTGCTGCCCGGAGGCGGCGACGGCGGCGGGCCGGCAGTCGCGGCCCTCCCCGACTCCCGGCTGCTCGTCGCCGCCGGCGACGACGAGACCGACCTCCACATCTACGTCCTCGACACCCTGACCGGGCAGGAGGATGCGAAGCCGCTCACGACCGGGTCGAACACGCGCGAGTTCAACCCCGTGCTCAGCCCCGACCGGAAGACGCTGATCTACTCGCGGCAGCGCGAGTCGGGGAACCAGCTGCGCGCCGCGTCCGTGGACGGCAGCGATGACCGCCCGCTGTTCGACGAGAGCTCGATCCGGCAGTGCAGCCTGAGCACCGGCCGGCCGGCCTGGATCCCGACCAGCAACGACCTGCTGATGCGCTGCTTCGGCTCCGACAAGTTCATCCGGATCGTCCGGGTCGACCTGCACGGCTCGTTCGCGGAGTCCTACGCCGAGATCGAGCCCGGGGACAAGACGCAGGACTTCGGCCACCCGACGGTCTCCCCCGACAGCACCACGGCGGTGTTCCCGATCGCCACGCAGGCGAAGTCGCGGGAGGGCAGCCTGGTCGAGATCGACCTCGCCTCCCACGAGCGGCACCTGCTGCTGGCACCCGAGATCCCGTACGTCGCGTTCGGCGACCCCGTGTACTCCCCCGACGGCCAGATGCTCGTCTGGCGGGCCAGCACCCTGCCGCCGGTCGAGGGCGCCGACCCGACCACTGCCCTCGGCTCGGAGATCCTCGCCGCGCCCATCGTGGACGGGAAGCTCGACACCGACCACCTGCTGCACGTCTCCGGTGACGTCCCGGGCGACGACCTGGACCCGATGTTCTCCCCCGACGGGACGTCCATCGTCTACACCCACTCCCCGCAGGACGACCCGGCCACGACCGACGTCGTCGAGCCGGACGTGATCCGTGAGCTCTGGATCGCCTCCGTGGCCGACCCCTCGGACCGTCACCAGCTCAGCGGCACGACGCACAGCTTCTACTCGACGCCGGCCTGGTCGCGGCGCTGAGCTGTCTCGGCGCTGAGCAGGGCGGCGGTGACCTGGCCACCGTTTCCGGCCACCCAACGGTCGCTAACTCACCGGCGCTCCCAGAGCAGCCCGGGCAGCGGTGAGCCAGCCACCGCTTCGGGCCACCCAACGGTCGCTAGGTCACCGGCGCTCCCAGAGCAGCCCGGGCAGCGGTGAGCCAGCCACCGCTTCCGGCCACCCAACGGTCGCTAACTCACCGGCGCCCCCAGGGCAGCCCGGGCAGCGGTGAGCCAACCACCGCTTCCGGCCACCCAACGGTCGCTAACTCACCGGCGCACCCGCGGGAGCCCGGGCAGCGGTGAGCCAGCCACCGCTTCCGGCCACCCAACGGTCGCTAACTCACCGCCGCCCCCACAGCCGCCCGGGCAGCGGTGAGCCAGCCACCGCTTCGGGCCACCAAACGGTCGCTAGGTCACCGCCGCCCCGGGTACGCCGCGACGACGAACCGCTACTGCGTGACCCGGTAGGCGTCGAAGACGCCGGCCACCGAACGTACCGAGCGCAGGACGCCGTCGAGGTGCTTGGCGTCGGCCATCTCGAAGGTGAAGCGGGACTTGGCGATCCGGTCGCGCGTGGTGGAGAGGCTCGCGGACAGGATGTTCACGTGGGCGTCCGAGAGCGCCATGGTGATGTCGGACAGGAGCCGGTTGCGGTCGAGGGCCTCGACCTGGATGTTCACCAGGAACGTGCTCTGCGCGGTCGGCGCCCACTCGACGTCCAGCAGCTTCTCCGGCTGGGCCTTCAGGGACGCGGCGTTGGTGCAGTCCATGCGGTGCACCGAGACTCCCCCGCCCTTGGTCACGAACCCGAGGATCGCGTCGGGCGGCACCGGCGTGCAGCACTTGGCGAGCTTGACCCACACGTCGGTGACGCCGCGCACGATGACACCCGCGTCCCCGCCGACCACCGCCTTCGTCCGCACCCGGCGTCCGGTGATCTGGACGCCCTCGGACAGGTCCTCCTCGGCGCCGCCGGCCCCGCCGTGGAGCTCGATGACACGGCGTACGACGGCCTGCGCGCTGATGTTGTTCTCACCGACCGCGGCGTAAAGGGCCGACACGTCCGCGAGCTTGAAGTGCACCGCGGCCTGGGTCAGCGACTCGTGGGACAGCACCCGCTTGAGCGGCACGCCCTCCTTGCGCATCAGCTTGGCGATCTGCTCCTTGCCGCGCTCGATCGCCTCCTCGCGGCGCTCCTTGGTGAACCACTGCCGGATCTTCGAGCGCGCCCGCGGCGAGCGGACGAACCCGAGCCAGTCCTGCGAGGGCGCGGCGTTCGCGGCCTTGGAGGTGAAGATCTCCACCACGTCGGAGTTCTCCAGCGTGGACTCGAGCGGCACCAGCCGGCCGTTGACCCGCGCGCCGATGGTGTGGTGGCCGACCTCGGTGTGCACGGCGTACGCGAAGTCCACCGGCGTCGCACCGAGGGGCAGCGCGATCACGTCTCCCCGCGGCGTGAACACGTAGACCTCGGCCCGGTTGATCTCGAACCGCAGCGACTCCAGGAACTCGCCCGGGTCCTCGACCTCGGACTGCCAGTCGAGCAGCTGCCGCACCCAGGACATGTCGTCGAGGTCGCCCATGCGCTCGGTGTCGACGCCCGTGCGGCCGTCCTCCTTGTACTTCCAGTGCGCCGCCACGCCGTACTCCGCCCGACGGTGCATCGCTCGGGTGCGGATCTGGATCTCGACCGGCTTGCCCTGCGGGCCGATGACCGTCGTGTGCAGCGACTGGTACATGTTGAACTTCGGCATCGCGACGTAGTCCTTGAACCGGCCGAGCACCGGGTTCCACCGCGAGTGCAGGA
The DNA here is from genome assembly GCA_963782035.1 of uncultured Actinomycetota bacterium. GTDB lineage: Bacteria > Actinomycetota > Actinomycetes > Propionibacteriales > Nocardioidaceae > Nocardioides. The sequence goes on along the minus strand of CAWAIW010000017.1, from coordinate 41,286 downwards.
CCCCGAGCACCGAGTAGCAGTCGCGGTCCTCGTCGACGAGCACTCTCAGGCCCACCAGGTCGTAGATGTCGCTGAACTCGCGACCGCCCAGGATCATCTTCTGGTAGATCGAGTAGTAGTGCTTGGGCCGCCCGGTCACGGTCGCCCTCACCTTGGCGTCCTTGAGGTCGCCCTCGACCTGCTGGATGACCTCGGCCAGGAACTGGTCGCGCGACGGCGCGCGGTCGGCGACCATCCGCACGATCTCGTCGTAGACCTTGGGGTGCAGGGTCGCGAACGCGAGGTCCTCCAGCTCCCACTTGATGGTGTTCATGCCGAGCCGGTGCGCGAGCGGCGCGTAGATGTCCAGCGACTCGCTGGCCTGCCGCTCCTGCGTGGACTGCTTCACGTACCTCACGGTGCGCATGTTGTGCAGCCGGTCGGCGAGCTTGATGACCAGCACCCGGATGTCGCGGGCCATCGCCACGATCATCTTGCGGATGGTCTCGGCCTGCGCGGCGTCGCCGTACTTGACCTTCTCGAGCTTGGTGACACCGTCGACCAGCCGCGCGACCTCCTCGCCGAAGTCGGCGCGCAGCTCGTCGAGCGTGTACGGCGTGTCCTCGACCGTGTCGTGCAGCAGCGCGGCGACCAGCGTCGGCTCGGTCATGCCGATGTCGGCGAGGATCGTGGTGACCGCCAGCGGATGGGTGATGTAGCGGTCGCCGCTCTTGCGCATCTGGTTGCCGTGGTGCTTCTCGGCGGTGAGGTAGGCCCGCTCGAGCAGCGCCAGGTCGGCCTTCGGGTGGTTGGCCCGCACGGTCCGGAAGAGGGGCTCGAGCACCGGGTTGCCGGTCTGCGTCCGCGAGCCCATCCGGGCCAGCCGCGCGCGCATCCCGCGGGCAGGGGGAACCGTCTCCGCGGTCCGCTCGGCCGGCGGCGCCGGCGCTTCCTCTGCCATCACGCCCAGTCTACGGGCGGCTGGAGGTCGGTCAGACCGTCAGCAGGCTCGCGAGCCGCAGGTCGCCGATCGCCTCGCGACCGGGCAGGAAGCTCAGCTCCATCAGCACGGACGCGCCGACGGCGACACCGCCGCCCCGCTCGATCAGCCGCACCGTCGCCGCGACCGTTCCGCCGGTGGCCAGCACGTCGTCGACGAGGAGCACCCGGGCGCCGGGCGCGAGCGCGTCCTGGTGCATCTCGAGGGTGGCCTGGCCGTACTCGAGCGAGTACGACTCGGCGTACGTCGCCCGCGGCAGCTTGCCGGCCTTGCGCACCGGCACGAAGGACGCACCCAGCGCCAGCGCGACCGGCGCGGCCAGGATGAACCCCCGCGCCTCCATGCCGACCACGACGTCGACGACCGTCGCGCCCGAGGCGTCCCGGCCGGCGTCGGCCATCGCCTCGACGACCTCGGTGAACGCCGCATGGTCGGCGAGCACGGGCGTGATGTCCTTGAAGACGACCCCGGGCTCGGGGTAGTCGGGGACGTCGACGACCAAGCGCGCGAGAGTCTCGCGGGCACCCATGAGGGCGGCTACTTCTTGCCGCGCTTGGACCGCGGCTGGCGGGTCGGCTGAGTGCGGCCGGCCGCGGTGCTCTGCTCCACGGGGCGGGTGGCCTGGGGTACGACGCGCCCGCGACCGGTCGGGACCGGTCGCGTCGGCGTGGTCGACGCGCCCACTTCGCGGCCGGTGTGGTCGTCCTCATCGAGCTCGTCGAGATCGTCGTCGTCATCGTCGCGGGGGACCGGCATGTCCTCGGTGAACACCGGAACCGACGCGTAGCGGTCGGCCTCGTGCCGGCGCCGGGTCGCGAGCCTCTTCTCGATCGCCAGGTTGGCCGCCTCACCCTGCTTCATCTGCGCCAGCAGCGGCGTGGCGATGAAGATCGAGGAGTAGGCACCGGCCGCCATGCCCACGAACAGGGCCAGGGCGAGGTCCTTCATCGAGCCCGAGCCCAGCTGGACCGCACCGACGTAGAGGATCGCGCCCACCGGGATCAGCGCCACGATCGAGGTGTTGATCGAGCGCACCAGGGTCTGGTTGACCGCGAGGTTCGCCGCCTCGGCGTACGTCTTCCGCGTGGAGCGGAGGTTCTTGGTGTTCTCCCGGACCTTGTCGAACACCACGACGGTGTCGTAGAGCGAGAAGCCGAGGATCGTCAGCAGGCCGGTCACCGTCGCGGGCGTCACCTCGAAGCCCGACAGGGCGTAGACGCCGACGGTGATGAGCACGTCGTGGGCCAGGGCCACGATCGCGGCCGCCGACATCTTCCATTCTCGGAAGTAGGCCCAGATGAAGAGGACGACGAGGACCAGGAAGACGATCAGGCCGGTCAGCGAGCGCTTCGCCACGTCCTTGCCCCAGCTGGCCCCGATCTCCTCCTGGGAGATGTCCTCGGTCGCGCTGACGTCCATCGTGTCGGCGAGGACCTGCACCACCGCGTCGGAGTCGGCGTTCGACAGCTGCTTGGTCTGGACGATGATGCTGCGGTCGCCCGACGTCGTGACGACCGGCGAGGTGGCACCCTCGATGCCGGTGCCGGCGACCGCGGTCCGCAGCGCGTCGGCGTCGTCCTGGTTCACGTTGGGCTCGCCGTCCGCGACGGTGACGCGGTACTGCGCGCCACCCACGAACTCGATGCCCATGTTGAGGCCCTTGAAGTACAGGCCACCCACCGCGAGCAGGACGATCACGCCGGACAGGGCGTACCAGAGCCACTTGCGACCGACGAAGTCGATCGACTTCTTGCCCGTGTAGAGGTTGTTGCCCAGTCTCGAGAACTTGCCCATCAGGCCTTCCCTCCAGCCGTCGCCGGGGCGATGTGGATCCGGTCCACACCGAGCGACTCGGCGTCGAGCCCGGACAGCTTGTGCCCCCGGTTGAAGAACGGGTACTTCGCCAGGTACGACACCATCGGGTGGGTGAACCAGAAGAACACGACCAGGTCGATCACCGTGGACAGGCCCAGCGCGAACGCGAACCCGCGGACCACGCCGGCGGCGAAGATGTAGAGCACCACGGCCGCCAGGATCGACACCGCGTCGGCGGCCAGACAGGTGTTCCTGGCCCGCTTCCAGCCGGCCTCGACCGCGACCCGCATGGACTTGCCGTCACGCATCTCGTCCCGGATGCGCTCGAAGTACACGATGAAGGAGTCGGCCGTGATGCCGACCGCCACGATCAGACCCGCGATGCCCGGGAGGGTCAGGGTGAAGTTCGCCGCCTTGTCGAGCAGCAGCACCATGCCGTAGGTGATCCCGCCCGCCACCAGGAGCGACGCCAGGACCACGAGTCCCAGGCCGCGGTAGTAGAAGAGGCAGTAGATCATCACCGCACCGAGCCCGACGACGCCCGCCAGGATGCCGGCGGAGAGCTGGTTGCCGGCGAGCGAGGGGCCGATGGTCTCGACGCTGGGCTTCTTCTCGAAGGCGATCGGCAGCGAGCCGTAGCGCAGGCTGGTGGCCAGGCTCTGGGCCGAGTCCTGGTTGAAGTTGCCGCTGATCTGGGCCTGGCCGTTGGTGATGACGCCGTTCATCGTCGGCGCCGAGATGACCTTGCCGTCGAGGACGATGGCGAACAGCTTCTGGGTGCCGTAGAGGGCCTGCGAGATCTTCGTGAACTCGTCGGTGCCGTGACCGTTGAAGTCCAGGTTGACCACCCAGTTGAGCTGCTGCTGAGGGATCCCGGCCGAGGCGTTGTCCAGGTCCGTGCCCTCGACCATCGACACCGACAGGAGGAACTTCTGGCCCTGGTCGTCGCACGCCAGAAGGGGCAGCTTGGGGTCATCGCCCTCGGTCGCCTTGCCGGTCTTCGGGTCGACGTTCTTCGACAGGGTGTTGGCGCCGTTGTCGCAGGCGAAGGCGTTGTACGCCGCCACCGACTTGGCGTCCGGGTTGTCCATCCACTTCAACGGGTCGGTGATGTCGGGCGTCGCGTCCGCGCCACCCGTCGCGCCGTCGGTCGGCGTCGCGGTGGGCGAGCCGCTCGGGGAGTCCCCGTCGGTCGGCGACGCGCCGTCGGTGGGCGAGGCGGTGCCGGACGGGTCCGGGGTCTTGGTCTTGCCGTCCAGCAGCGCACCGGGCCGGTTGTTGCCCGTGTTGCCGGTCGGCGACTGGCTGGGCTTGGGGGTCTTCGGTGACTTCGTCGCAGACGCGCTGTCGGTCGGGGCGAGCACGCCGCCGCCCGGAGCCACCGACTGGGTGGGCTTGGCGGTGCCGCTGCCCGTCGGGCTGGCGGGGGCCGTCGGCGCGGCGGTTCCGACACCGCTCTGCGCGACGACGCGGAACCGCAGCTGGGCCTGGCGCTCGACGGTCTCCACGAGGTCGCGCCGGCTCTTGCCGGGGATCTCGACGACGACGTACTGGTTGCCCTCCGTCGAGACCTCGGCCTCGGAGACGCCGGTGCCGTTCACGCGGGCGCCGATGATGTCGGCGGCCTCCTTGAGGTTCTCCGACGTGACGCCGGCACCGGTGGCGGTGAGGCGGATGCGGGTGCCGCCCTCGAGGTCGAGACCAAGAGCGGGCTTCCAGGAGCCGGCCAGGGCGACCAGGCCGTACATGACGACGATGCCCAGGAAGAAGATGGCCAGCGTGCGCTGGGGACGTGCCGAACGACGAGCCATGTCAGCGCTCCTCGCCGGTCTCGGTGGTCCCGCTGGTCTCCGGGGTCACGGAGTCTGAACGCTCGGGGTCCTCGGTTAGTTCGCCGGCCGGTTCGTCGGCCTTGGTCACCACGCTGCCGATCGCGCCGCGCACGACCTCGAGGACCACGCCCTCCGCGACCTGCACGCCGAGGCGGTCGTCGCCGACCGAGGTCACCGTGCCGTAGATGCCCGAGGTCAGCATCACCTCGTCCCCCACGTCGGCGGCGGACTGCATCCGTCCGAGCTCGCGCTGACGGCGCTGGGCAGGACGGATCAGGAGCAACCAGAACAACAGGGCGATGCCCACGAGGGGCAGCAGACCGGCAAGGCCTTCCACGACAAACAGACCTCTTCACAAGGGGTTCTCTGGACAGGGCAGCCACACAGAGGGGGGCCGACCAACGGTGAAGTGTAGCCGTGGGTGGCGCGGGTCACGGCATCGCGGTTGGCGCGTGGCTCGACCCCGGGACGCTAGCGCCTCACTCCTCGAAGAGGGTGGGATCGACGGGTACGGCGGGCGGTGGGGTCATGCCCAGGTGCTGCCACGCGGCGGCCGTCGCGACCCGTCCCCGGGGCGTGCGAGCCAGGAACCCCAACCGCACCAGGAACGGCTCGGCGACCTCCTCGACGGTCTCGCGCTCCTCGCCCACGGCCACGGCCAGGGTGGAGATGCCGACCGGCCCGCCCCCGAAGTGGCGGCACAGCACGTCGATCACCGACCGGTCCAGGCTGTCCAGACCGAGCTCGTCGACCTCGTAGAGCTCCAGCCCGCGGCGGGCGATGTCGCGGGACACCACGCCGTCGGCCTTCACCTGGGCGTAGTCGCGGACCCGGCGCAGCAGCCGGTTCGCGATGCGCGGCGTGCCCCTCGAGCGGGTGGCGATCTCGGTGCCGCCGTCGTCGGTGAGCTCGACGCCGAGGAGGCCGGCCGACCGTCGCACGATGCGCTCGAGGTCCTCGGACTCGTAGAACTCCAGGCGGGCGGTGAACCCGAAGCGGTCGCGCAGCGGACCGGGCAGCAGGCCGGCGCGGGTGGTGGCGCCGACGAGGGTGAACGGCGGGATCTCCAGCGGGATGGCCGTGGCGCCGGGACCCTTGCCGATGACCACGTCGACCCGGAAGTCCTCCATCGCCATGTAGAGCATCTCCTCGGCGGGCCGGGACATGCGGTGGATCTCGTCGACGAAGAGCACGTCGCCGTCGTTCATGCCGGACAGGATCGCGGCCAGGTCGCCCGCGTGGGTGATGGCCGGTCCACTCGTGAGCCGCAGCGGCGCCGTCATCTCGTGGGCCACGATCATCGCCAGCGTGGTCTTGCCCAGGCCGGGTGGACCGGACAGCAGCACGTGGTCGGGTACGCGACCCCGGTTGCGCGCCGCCTCGAGCATCAGCCCGAGCTGATCACGAACCCGCCTCTGCCCGACGACCTCGGCAAGGGTCCGAGGGCGCAGCGCGGCCTCGATCGCCCGCTCGTCACCCTCGGCCTCGGCCGCGGTCAGCGAACCGAGGTGGGCCTCCTCGCGGGCCTCCAGGTCCTCGATCGGGTCCATCGGCTCAGGCCTTGCTCAACGTGCGGAGCGCCGAGCGCAGGAGGACGGCGACCTGCGGGTCGTCCCCGGCCTCCGGGGCGACGGCCTCGACGGCCGCGTCGGCGTCCTTGGCGGACCAGCCGAGGCCCACCAGGCCCTGGAGCACCTGGTCCTTCCAGGGCGCGGCTGCCGTCGGCGTACGTCCGTGCCGGACGTGGCCGACCGGGGCGCCGATGCGGTCCTTGAGCTCGAGGATGATCCGCTGGGCGCCCTTCTGGCCGATGCCGGGGACGCGGGTCAGGGTCTTGGTGTCGTCGGAGGCGACCGCCACCCGGAGCTCGTCGGGCTCCAGGCAGGCCAGGATCGACTGCGCGAGCTTGGGGCCGACGCCGGACGCGGTCTGCACGAGCTCGAAGCAGGCCTTCTCGTCGTCGTCGAGGAATCCGAACAGGGTCAAGGAGTCCTCGCGCACGACCATGCTCGTCGGCAGCGTCGCGGTCTGCCCGGGCCGCAGGGTGGCAAGGGTGCCGGGGGTGCACATCAGCTCCAGGCCGACGCCGCCGACCTGCAGGACGGCACTGTTCAGGGTCAGGGCGGCGACCTCGCCGCGGACGAAGGCGATCATCGGGTCCTCGCGGTGGATCGTTGGGCGGCGGCGAGGGCGGCGTCGATGCGGGCCTGGGCGCCACCGCGCCAGATGTGGGTGATGGCGAGCGCCAGCGCGTCTGCGGCGTCGGCGGGCTTGGGCGGGGAGTCGAGCCGCAGGATCCGCGTGACCATGGCGCCGACCTGGGCCTTGTCGGCCCGGCCGCTGCCGGAGACCGCGGCCTTCACCTCGCTCGGCGTGTGCAGCGCGATCGGCAGCCCGCGCCGGGCGGCGGCGACCAGGGCGATGCCGCTGGCCTGAGCGGTGCCCATGATCGTGCTCGAGTCCGATCGCGCGAACACCCGCTCCACCGCCACCGCGTCGGGCCGGTGCTCGTCGAGCCAGGCGTCGATGCCCTTCTCGATCGTCACCAGCCGCTGGGCGATCGGCAGGTCGGCGCTGGTGCGGATCACGTTGACGTCGACCAGGGTCAGCGGCCGGCCGACGGACCCCTCGACCACGCCCATGCCGCAGCGGGTCAGCCCCGGGTCGATCCCCAGCACACGCACGCCTCACGCCTCTCGCCGTCCGAACAGGTGTTCGTACCGAACGCTATCCGCGCCCGCCCGGCGTACGGCGTGCGACACGCGGTCTGTGCTGGTCGAGCGGCGCCCCCACGCCCACATGTAACGCGGTGTTTGGTGGGCCTACCCAGCGTTCGAACGCTGGGCAAGTCACTCGAACACCGCGTTGCAAGGCCAGTCCGCGATCCGACGCCGCCGGTCGGCGGTGGGTTCCGCGGTCAGGCGTCGAGCTCGGCCATGACCTCGTCGGAGACGTCGAAGTTCGCGAAGACGTTCTGCACGTCGTCGGAGTCCTCGAGGGCCTCGATGAGTCGGAAGAGCTTGGCGGCGTTGTCCTTGTCCAGCTCGACCTGCATGTCCGGCACGAACTCGGCCTCGGCGGAGTCGTAGTCGATGCCGGCGGCCTGGAGCGCGGTGCGTACGGCGACCAGGTCGGTGGCCTCGGAGACGACCTCGAAAGCCTCCCCCAGGTCCTGGACGTCCTCGGCGCCGGCGTCCAGCGCCGCTTCGAGCACGTCGTCCTCGGTCACCGTCTTGCCGTCCTGCGCCGCGGGGACGAGCACCACGCCCTTGCGGTTGAAGAGGAACGACACCGAGCCCGGGTCGGCGAGCGAGCCGCCGTTGCGGGTCATGGCCGTGCGGACCTCCATGGCGGCACGGTTCTTGTTGTCGGTGAGGCACTCGATGAGCATCGCCACACCGGCCGGGCCGTAGCCCTCGTACATGATCGTCGTGTAGTCGGCGCCCCCCGCCTCCGCGCCGGAGCCGCGCTTGACCGCCCGGTCGATGTTGTCGTTGGGCACCGACGACTTCTTGGCCTTCTGGATGGCGTCGTACAGCGTCGGGTTGCCGCTGATGTCACCGCCGCCCATGCGGGCCGCGACCTCGATGTTCTTGATGAGCTTGGCGAACATCTTGGCCCGTCGGCTGTCGACGACGGCCTTCTTGTGCTTGGTGGTCGCCCATTTCGAGTGGCCGGACATGAGGGATTCCTTCGGGTCTGATGACTAAGTCGGGGACGCGTACGACGTCACGAGGTCCACGAAGACCCGGTGGATGCGGTCGTCGCCCCCCACCTCGGGGTGGAACGACGTCGCCATCAGCGGGCCCTGGCGGACCGCGACGATCCTACCGGCGGCCGGCCCGAGGGCGGGATCGTCGGCCACCTTCGCCAGCACCTCGACGCCGTCGCCGACGGCCTCGACCCACGGCGCGCGGATGAAGATCGCGTGCACCGGCTCGGCGAGACCGGCGAACTCCACGTCGCCCTCGAAGGAGTCGACCTGGCGTCCGAACGCGTTGCGGCGCACGGTGATGTCCAGCCCGCCCAGGGTCTCCTGGTCGGCCGTGCCGTCCTCGATCCGGTCGGCCAGCAGGATCATCCCCGCGCAGGTGCCGAACACCGGCAGGCCGCCGACGATCCGCTCCCGCAGCGGGTCGAGGAGGTCGAAGATCCGCGCCAGCTTGGCCATCGTGGTGGACTCACCGCCCGGCACGATCAGGCCGTCGACGGAGTCGAGCTCGGCCTCGCGGCGTACGGCGACCGGTTGCGCGCCGAGGGACTCCAGCACGTGCAGGTGCTCGCGGACGTCGCCTTGGAGGGCGAGGACACCGATGGTCGGACCGGACACGGCCGCAGGCTAATGGGCACCGGCCCGCACGGGCCTCTCAGGGTCAACTCGGATGCGCGTTCGCTGCAGGAGTCCTAGCGTCGGCAATGGAGCTCGGGACGTCACCTCACCTTGGAGCACCACCATGAACCCACGACGCATCCTCGCGGCCGCCGCCACTCTCGGGATCGCGCTCCTGTCGGTCGCCGCACCGGCCGTCGCGGCCCCGCCGATCCACGAGACGGAGACCGGCACCGACGTCTTCGTCGTCGAGGACTTCTGCGGGGTCACCGGCCTCGACGTCTCCTTCGTGCAGACCTTCACCATCGACCGGGTGATCAAGAAGGGCGCCAAGGGCCCCGAGTACTTCATCGAGCACTTCACGATCTCGAGCATCCACACCGGTCCGAACGGCGTCTCCACGACCTACACCGAGCGCTCGATCTCCAAGGACCTCAAGCTGAGCTTCGACGAGGCGACCGGACTGCTCACCATCGACACGCTCGCCACCGGCAACGCGGCTCTCTACGGACCGGACGGCAAGGCCATCGCCCGCAACCCGGGCCAGGTGCGCTTCCACATCGTGTACGACGTGGTGAACGACGTCGACGTGTCCTTCGAGCAGACCAAGGGCTCGACGGGGCGCTCCGACGACTTCTGCGCGGTCGAGGTCCCGCTCTTCACCGCCTGAGACCTTCCCGGGCCGCCGATGTGGGCGCACCATGGGGAGATGCGGACCCTCGTCTCGGTCGTGGTCACCCTTCTCGTCGCCGCTCTCCTCGGCCCGGCTGCGGACGCCGCCCCCACCGGCGGCGTCCGGCAGGCGCCCTGCCAGCGCACGCTCGCGTCGTACCCGGAGATCAAGCGGGGGACGACGAGCAAGGCGGTGCGTTCCCTGCAGTGCGTCCTGAACGACGCGGGGCTCGGGCCGGTGACCGTCGACGGCTTCTACGGGCCGCAGACGCAGGCGGCGGTCAAGGAGCTCACCGACGGGTTCGAGTGCTGCATCAAGAACCCGCTGAAGGTGCGCACCTGGTACTGGGTCATCCTCTTCACCGCGTCGCACCGGCTGGCCGGGCTCGAGCGTGGCGACTCCGGCATCCGGGTCAAGACCCTCCAGCGTGCCCTGCGGGCCGACGGCGAGACCCTCGCAGTCGACGGCGACTTCGCCGCGCAGACCGAAGCACAGCTGAAGGCCTTCCAGAAGAAGTGCGGGGACAAGCAGACCGGCCGCGTCAACCAGCAGACACTGTTCAACCTGTCGCAGGGTGGCTGCGGCGCGGACGGCTAGCCCGGCTGCTGGGAGGCCCAGCGGTACTCGACCTCGGGCCGCCCGCCGCCGCCGTAGCGCGGCCGGCGGACCACGGCGCCGGACTCGGCGAGGTGCTCCAGGTACCGGCGGACCGTGACCCTCGAGGCGCCGACCACCTCGGCGACCTCGCTGGCCGACCGGCCCTCGGGGCGGACGTCCCGGACGGCGGCGGACACGCTCTCGAGGGTCTCGGGACTCATTCCCTTCGGCAGCTCGTGTGCGCCGGCCGCCGCGCGCAGCGGGTCGAGCAGCCGGTCCACCTCGTCCTGGGCGAGGTCGGCGCTCGCGGCGGCCAGGCCGTCGCGGTACGCGGCGTACTGCTCGAGCTTGCCGCGGAAGGCGGCGAAGGAGAACGGCTTCAGCAGGTAGAGGACCACGCCCTGGGCGACCGCGTGCCGCACCACGTCGGCGTCGCGGGCCGACGTCACGGCGATCACGTCGACCAGCCGGCCCTGGGCCCTCAGCCGCTGGACGAGGCCGAGCCCGTGGCCGTCGGGCAGGTGCATGTCGAGCAGCAAGAGGTCGACTCTAGAGTCTGACTCCAGTAACCGCGCCGCTTCGCGAGCCGAGCGCGCGACGCCGGCCAGCTCGAAGCCGGGCACGCGGCCGACGTACGCCGCGTGGGCCTGGGCCGCGAGCTCCTCGTCCTCGACGACGAGAACGCGCACGCTCATGCCTCGACCCGGCTCGGCCGCAGGGCCACCACGAACTCGGCCCCGCCCGCGGACGAGCGGCCGACGCGTACCTCTCCCCCGTGCCGCCGGGCGACCTGCGCCACGAGCGCGAGCCCCACGCCGCGCCCCGCGGCCTTGGTCGACCAGCCGCGCTCGAGCACGTGGGCCACCGTGTCGTCGTCGAGCCCGGGGCCGCTGTCGCGGACCGTCACCGACAGCTCGCGGGCGTCGCCCTCGAGCACCACGTCCACGCGCTTCCAGGAGGAGCCGGACACGGCGTCGAGCGCGTTGTCGACGAGGTTGCCGAGGACGGTGACGAGGTCGCGGGCGGATACGCCGGACCCGGGCGGCAGCTCGCCGGTCACCGTCAGGTCCACGCCGCGCTCCGCGGCCTCGGCGCTCTTGCCGAGCAGGAGGGCGGCGACGACGGGGTCGCCCACTGCTCCGACGACCTGGTCGGTGAGCCGCTGCGCCACCTCGAGCTCGGTCGTGGCGAACTCGACCGCGTCGTCGGACCTCCCCATCTCGATGAGCGAGACCACCGTGTGCAGACGGTTGGCGGCCTCGTGGGTCTGCGATCGCAGGGACTCGGTCAGCCCGCGCACGGCGTCCAGCTCGCCGGTCACCGAGCGCAGCTCGGTGTGGTCCCGCAGCGTGACCACGGCGCCGACCTCGCGACCGGCCCAGGTGGCCGGCGACGAGCTGACCACCAGGATGCGGTCGCCGGCGACGTACAGGTCGTCGGACTCGGCGGTCTCGCCGAGCGCGGCCGCGACCAGCCCCGGTGCCAGCCCCAGCTCGTCCAGGCGTTGGCCGACGACGTTCTCGGGCAGGCCGAGCAGCCGACGGGCCTCGTCGTTGACCAGCTGGACGCGGCCGCTCGTGTCGACCAGAAGCAGGCCCTCGCGGACGGCGTGCAGGACGGCCGAGTAGTACTCGTACATCCGGGTGATCTCGCGCTCCCCCATCCCGTGCGTCTGCCGCTGGAGGCGGCGGCTGACCAGCCAGGCGCCCAGGAGCCCGGCGGCCAGCACCGCCAACGCCACGAGCAGCACGCTCAGGACGTCGTCGCGCAGCTGCCGGTCGATGGACGCCACGGTGATGCCGACCGAGACCATCGCGACGACCCGGTCACCATCCGCGCCGTCGGCAGCGTTGAAGACGGGCACGACCGAGCGCATCGACGGCCCGAGGGAGCCGGTGTACTGCTGGGTGAAGATGCCGCCCTGCGGGGCGTCGCCGAGGTCGCCGACGAAGGGCTTCCCGATCAGGCTGGCGGTCGGGTGGCTGTAGCGGGTGCGGTCCAGTCCCATCACCACGACGAAGTCGACGTCGGCGTCGATGCGGACGTCCTCGGCGTACGGCTGGATCAGCGCCGAAGGATCGGGTGTGTCCAGTGCGTCCAGGACCGTCGGTGAGTCGGCGACCGCCAGGGCCACGGCGACGGCGCGGTCGGTGGCCGCGTCGCGGGCGTCGCGGCGGGCGTCGTAGGCCGCGAGCGTGATGGAGACCAGGACCAGCACCAGGACGACGAGGGCCTGGAGCAGCAGGATCTGCCGGGCCACCGACAGCTCCCGGACCCACCGCGGCGCTCGCACGGGCGCATTCTCCCCTGGCTCGTGAGCCAGGTCACGAACTCAACGACCACAAGAGTGACGCCGTTCACACCAGCGAGGAGCGTGTGCGCCATGAGCACTCCTGGCGCACCACGGACCAGCACGGTCCAGAACCGGACCCACTACCTCTACATCGCGGTCATCATCGCGGTGCTGCTCGGCATCGGCGTCGGCCTGGTGGCGCCGGACTTCGCGGTCGAGCTGAAGCCGCTCGGCACCGCCTTCGTGGCCCTGATCAAGATGATGATCCAGCCCGTCATCTTCTGCACGATCGTGCTCGGCGTCGGCTCGGTCGCCAGCGCCGCTCGGGTCGGCAAGGTCGGCGGACTGGCTCTCGGCTACTTCCTGACGATGTCGACCTTCGCCCTCGCGATCGGCCTGGTCGTCGGCAACCTGCTGCACCCCGGCGAGGGGCTGCACATCGACGACGCGGTCTCCGCGGCCGGCCAGGAGCAGGCGGCCAGCGGTCACGGCAGCTCGGTCGACTTCCTGCTCGGCATCATCCCGACCTCGATGCTGTCGTCGCTGACCTCCGGCGAGGTGCTGCAGACGCTGCTCGTCGCGCTGCTGATCGGCTTCGCGCTCCAGCGGATGGGCGCCGCCGGCAAGCCGGTGCTGGGCGCCGTCCAGCAGATCCAGAAGCTGGTGTTCCGCGTCCTGGCGATGATCATGTGGGCCGCGCCGATCGGCGCCTTCGGCGCCATCGCCGCGGTGGTCGGCGAGACCGGGGTGGACGCGCTGAAGAGCCTGGCGATGCTGATGTTCGGCTTCTACGTGACGTGCTTCCTGTTCGTCTTCGTGGTCCTCGGCACCGTGCTCAAGGTGACGACCGGCGTGAACATCCTGCTGCTCTTCAAGTACCTCGCCCGCGAGTTCCTGCTGATCCTCTCGACGTCCTCCTCGGAGTCGGCGCTGCCGCGGCTGATCGCCAAGATGGAGCACGCCGGCGTGGACAAGCCGACCGTCGGGGTCGTCGTACCGACGGGGTACTCCTTCAACCTGGACGGCACCGCGATCTACCTGACCATGGCGTCCCTGTTCATCGCCGAGGCGATGGGTGACCCGCTGTCGATCGGCGAGCAGATCTCGCTGCTGGTGTTCATGATGATCGCCTCGAAGGGTGCCGCCGGCGTGACCGGAGCGGGCATGGCGACGCTGGCCGGCGGCCTGTCGTCGCACCGGCCCGAGCTGGTCGACGGGGTCGGCCTCATCGTCGGGATCGACCGGTTCATGTCCGAGGCCCGCGCGCTGACCAACTTCGCCGGCAACTCGGTGGCCACGGTGCTCATCGGCCACTGGACCGGCGGCCTCGACCGCGCCCGGCTCGACCGGGTGCTCGGCGGGGACGACCCGTTCGACGAGGCGACGATGGTCGACGACGAGCCGTCCGAGGCGGTCACCGAACCGGACCGGGAGCCGGCGACGGTTTGATCCTGCAGCGAGATCGGGGCCGATCAGGAACGAGGTGTTCCTGATCGGCCCCTACCGTCGTGCCCATGGTTGATTACAGGATCGAGCTGGTGATCGTGCCCGTGGCGGACGTGGACCGCAGCCGGGCGTTCTACGGAGAGACGTTGGGCTGGCCGGTCGACCACGACCAGACCGTCGACGAGAACATCCGCTTCGTGCAGGTCACGCCGCCGGGGTCGGCCTGCTCCATCGCCTTCGGCCGGGGCCTCAGCGAGATGACTCCCGGCTCGTTGAAGGCCCTCCAGGTCGTCGTCGGCTCCGCCGACGAGGCGCTGGCCGACCTCACGGCGCGCGGCGTGGACGCCCAGGGCGTCGACGACCAGCCGTGGGGGCGCTTCGTCTACTTCACCGACCCGGACGGTACGTCGTGGACGGTCCAGGAGCTGCCGGCGTGGTCGAAGAACCGGCTGACGATCCGGCGTACTTGGCGTGACGTTCCGGAACTTGGCGTGTGGTGCACCGTCACGCCCACGTCCGGGTTTCTCCGGCCGGCCGGGAATACTCCCGAACCGGCCCTACCAGCCGCGCTCGGCGAGCCGGTGGGGCTGGGGGATCTCGTCGACGTTGATGCCGACCATGGCCTCACCGAGGCCACGAGAGACCTTGGCGACGACGTCGGGGTCGTCGTAGAAGGTGGTCGCCTTGACGATCGCGGACGCCCGCTCGGCGGGGTTGCCGGACTTGAAGATGCCGGAGCCGACGAAGACGCCCTCGGCGCCGAGCTGCATCATCATCGCCGCGTCGGCCGGGGTGGCGATGCCGCCGGCGGTGAAGAGGACGACGGGAAGCTTGCCCAGGGAGGCGACCTCGACGACCAGGTCGTAGGGCGCCTGGAGCTCCTTGGCGGCGACGTACAGCTCGTCGGGCTCCATGCCCTGCAGGCGGCGCAGCTCGGCGCGGATGGTGCGCATGTGGGTGACGGCGTTGGACACATCGCCCGTGCCCGCCTCGCCCTTGGAGCGGATCATCGCCGCGCCCTCGGTGATGCGCCGCAGGGCCTCGCCGAGGTTGGTCGCACCGCACACGAACGGCACGGTGAACTGCCACTTGTCGATGTGGTTGGCGTAGTCGGCCGGGGTCAGCACCTCGGACTCGTCGATGTAGTCGACGCCGAGCGACTGGAGCACCTGGGCCTCGGCGAAGTGGCCGATGCGGGCCTTCGCCATCACCGGGATCGACACCGCGGAGATGATCGAGTCGATCATGTCCGGGTCGCTCATCCGGGAGACGCCGCCCTGCGCGCGGATGTCGGCGGGCACCCGCTCGAGCGCCATCACCGCGACGGCGCCGGCGTCCTCGGCGATCTTCGCCTGCTCGGCGGTGACCACGTCCATGATCACGCCGCCCTTGAGCATCTCCGCCATGCCGCGCTTGACGCGCGTCGTTCCCGTTCCGGTGCCCTCAGTGTTGCTGTCAGCCATACCCGAATCGTACGGCGGCGGACGAGACGCCCCCTATTCGGGGACGGCCGGTGAGCGGTCCAGGGCGATCGCCTGGCGTCGTACCTTCAGCACCCGGAACACGACGGTGTAGGCGCTGGCCGCGGCGAGCAGCCACAACGCACCCTCGAGCAGCCACGGCAGGTCGAGGAGACCGGCGAACCCAGCCCCCAGCAGGATCGCGACGATGCGGTCGGACCGCTCGGCGATGCCGCCCCGGGCGTCCAGACCGAGGGACTCGGCCTTGGCCCGCGCGTACGACGTCAGGTTGCCGGTGACCAGGCAGAACAGCGCGAGGCACAGGTAGAGGTAGGAGTCCCCGTCGCGGACGAAGTACAGCGCCAGCCCGCCGAAGATCGCGGCGTCACCGACCCGGTCGAGCGTGGAGTCCCAGAACGACCCGAAGACCGACGACCGGCCGGACTTGCGGGCCATCGCGCCGTCGATGAGGTCGGAGAAGATGAACGCCGTGATGAAGACCGTGCCCCACAGCAGCTCGCCCCGCGGGTAGAACGCCAGCGCGCCGACCGAGACACCGATCGTGCCGACGAGGGTGACCGCGTCGGGGCTGACACCCAGCCTGAGCAGGCCGTTGACGAACGGCGCGAGCATGACGCCCTGCCAGAACGCCTTGAACCTCTCCAACATGAGGGGAGCAGGCTACCGGGGCGACCCGGCGTCCGCGGTAATCGGCTCGCGCAGCCCCAGGCCGCTCGCGACCGCGGGGAAGAGCAGCACGGACAGCAGGCCGGCGCACACCAGTCCCGCCGCGGTGGTGCCGTCGAGGCGGTCGGTCAGCACGCCGATCTGCGTCGCGGCCACGATGAACGGCAGGGACGTCGCCTGGAGCAGGGCGGCGGCCGCCGTACGCCGGCCGCCGAAGGTCCGCAGGTACAGCAGCGCCGGCAGCCCTCGGGCGAGGAGCAGCACGAGCAGGAACACCGGCACCCGAGCCAGGGCGTCGGCGCTCGCGAACAGCCCGGACACGTCCAGCCGCAGTCCGCTGGAGATGAAGAAGACCGGGATCAGGAAGCCGTACCCCACGGCCTCCAGCTTGGTGCGGAAGTACGGGTGGCTGGTCGCGTCCCGGTCCAGCAGCCCGACCAGGGCGCCGGCCACGAACGCGCCGAGGATGCTCTCGAGCCCGAACTCCTCGGCGAGCACGACGAAGGCGAGCAGCAGCAGCATCGAGGCGCGCACGCGGATCTCCGCGGTGCTGTCCTGCAACCGCAGGACCACGTCGCTGAGCCCCATCGACCTGGTCGAGAAGCCGGTGACGACCGCCACCACGACCACGAGCAGCACGAACGAGCCGAGGAGCACCAGCCGCTCCCCCGTGCCCCCGCCCGAGGTCGAGAAGGCCAGGGAGAGCAGGAGCACGGCGGCGAAGTCGGCCACCGACGACGCGGCGATCACCGTCTGCCCCAGGCGGCCGTCGACGGCGCGCGCGTCCTTGAGCACGGCCACGACCAGCCCGAGCGACGTGGCGGAGACGGTCACCGCGAGGAGGACGGGGTCGTCGACCCAGCCGACCGAGTCCAGCGCCAGCCCGGCGAGCCAGCCGATCGCGATCGACGCGACGTACCCGACCAGCGCCGCCTGCAGCAGCGACCCGCGCAGCGCGGTGACGTCGATCTCGAGCCCGGCCAGGAAGAGCAGCATCGCCAGTCCGAGCAGGCCGACGACCTGGACGGCCAGGTCGGGCTCGAGCCACCCCAGGGCCGACGGCCCGAGCACGACGCCGAGCACGATCTCCAGGACGACCGCCGGGACGGCCAGTCGGGGCGCCAGCCCGAGCAGGATGGGCGCGACGACGGCGACGGCCAGGACACCCAGCAGGTTGACGAACTCGACGTCGGGCATCAGACCCTGCTCACAACAGGGCCGCGTCCTGCTCGATGTGCAGCAGGGCCGGTCCCTCGGCCGCGAACAGCCGAGCCATCGCGTCCGGCAGCTCGTGGCGCGACGTGACCTTGATGCCGGTGGCGCCGCACAGCTCGGCGTACGCCGACCAGTCGGGGTTGTGCAGCGAGGTGTGCCAGACCGCGAAGTCGCCGGCCACCTGCTCCTTGGCGATCTTGCCGAGCGCGTGGTTGTCGAGCAGGACGTGCTTGACCGGGATGCCGTACTTCACGGCGGTGGTCAGCTCGGCGGCGTACTGGCCGAACCCGCCGTCGCCGGTCACGGCCACGACCGGCCGTGTCGGGTCGGCGGCCCAGGCCCCGAGGGCGGCGGGGTACCCGAAGCCGATCGACCCCAAGTACCCGGACATCAGCACCGGCTGGCCCTTGGACTCCAGGTACCGGCCGAGCGAGTACGCGTGGTTGCCGACGTCGACGGTGACGACGGCGTCCTCGGGCAGCGCCTCGGAGAGCGCCGCGAACACCGCGGCCGCGCCGACCCCGTGGCCACGGTCGTCCTCGACCCGCCGCCGCTTCTCGGCCCGCCACAGCTCCCACCGGGCGGCCACGTCGGCGCGCTGGTCCTCGGCGGCCACCTCGTCGCCGAGTGCCGCGGCGAGGGCATCGACGCCCAGCGCGGTGTCGGAGAGCACCGGATAGGTGACCGCGTGGAACCGCCCGATCGCCGACGGCTCGTCGTCGACCTGGACGATCGGCTTGTACGACGCGATGCCGGTGTGGTTGCTGAACGACGCGCCGACCACGACCAGCAGGTCCGACTCGTTCATCAGCCAGCTGGCGACCGGAGTCCCGCTGCGGCCGAGCACGCCGGCGCCGAGCGGGTGGGTGTCCGGCACCAGGCCCTTGGCCTTGAACGTCGTCAGCACGGGTGCGCCGAGCCGCTCCGCCAGGGCGATCACCTGGTCGCGGGCGGGCCGGGCGCCGTGGCCGACCACGAAGACCGGTCGTCTCGCCCCGCGCAGCGCCGAGGCGGCGGCCTCGAGCGCGTCGCGGTCGGGGCGCACGCGACGGTTGCCGATCCGGCCGGCCGGGGCGGCGGCGGGCACGTCGCAGGCCTGCACCTGGACCTCGTCGGGGAACACCAGGTGCGCGACGCCGCGCCGGTCGACCGCGTGCTTCACGGCCAGGGCGGCGAGCTCGGCGGGGTCGCTGCCCGAGGACACGGTCGCGTTCCACACCGATACGTCCCGGAACACCGCCTGCAGGTCGACGTCCTGGAACGCCCCGCGGCCCAGGACGTTCGACGGGACCTGCCCGGAGAGGGCCAGCACGGGCGAGCCGTCGAGCTTGGCGTCGTACAGGCCGGTCAGCAGGTTCGTGGAACCCGGGCCGGCGATGGCGAAGCAGGCCGCCGGCCGGCCGGTGAGCTTGCCGTAGGCGCTGGCGGCGAACGACGCGGCACCCTCGTGCCGGATCCCGACGTACCTCAGCTCGCCGCGCTCCTCGGCCCGGCGCATGGCGTCGGCGATGCCGAGGTTCGAGTGACCGACCATGCCGAAGACCGTGTCGACCCCGTGCGCGACGAGGGTCTCGACGACGGCGTCGCCGACGGTCCGGCCGCGCTGGGAGTGGGCCGGCAGGGCGACGTACGCGCCGTCCTCGCGTTCCTCGACGTCGTAGGCCGTCACCGCGTCGACGAAGCCCTCCGGCGGCTTCCCGGTGGTCGGGTCGTAGTCGTAGCCGTGCCACGGGCACCGCAGCCAGCCGTTCTCGATGGAGCCCTCCCCGACCGGGCCGCCCTGGTGCGGGCACCGGTTCTCCAGGGCGCCGAGCCGGCCGGCGCAGCGGGTCAGCGCGACCGGGCGGCCGTCGACGACGGTGCTGGTGACGCGCCCGTCGCCCGGCACGTCCTCGCCGTCGACCTTGTGCCAGCGGTTCGTCATCGTCTCGTCATCCACGGCTGTTCCCTCTCCCTCGCGGTTGCCCGAGACTGCTCTTGCTCCGTGTCGCTGACAAGGCGCGGCGCGACGTCGTAAGGAGAAGGAAATGGGCGGCGACTCCACCCTCATCACCACCCGGCGGTCCCTGCACGCCGTCGGCGAGCTCGTCCTGGCCGGCCCGCAGCACGCGCAGACCGGCGAGATCTCGCTCCGCGCGACGCCGGGTGGGTTCGGTACGACGCACACGCCGGACCTGCGCGTCGACGGCACCGACGTGGTCGGCGCGGAGGCCACGGTCGGCATCACCGGCCTGACGCCGAC
Organism: uncultured Actinomycetota bacterium; assembly: GCA_963782035.1. Taxonomy (GTDB): domain Bacteria; phylum Actinomycetota; class Actinomycetes; order Propionibacteriales; family Nocardioidaceae; genus Nocardioides. Next base: position 21,717 of record CAWAIW010000017.1, on the reverse strand, counting down.
CTCCCTCGCGGCCGCGCTCGGCGTGGAGGCGCGGTCGCTGAGCGAGGTGTACACCGACGGCTCCGGCATCGGTCTCGACGACGTGCTCGAGGTCGACCCCGATGCGGCGGCCGCCATCGCCGCGGCGTTCTCGGCGGGTGACGCGGCCCTCCGCGCGCTCGCCCCCGACGAGACGCCGATCCTCTGGCCCGAGCACTTCGACGTCGGCATCACCGTCGGCGAGGTCAACTACGGCGTCTCGGCCGGAGACACGTACCTCGCCGTCCCCTACGCCTACGTCGGCCCCTGGTCCCCACCCACCCAGGACGACTTCTGGAACGCCCCCTTCGGCCGCGCCGTCCCGGTCTCGGAGATCGACGACCTGCGGGCCTTCTTCACCGAGAGCCGCGACCGCCTCTAGACCCGCTGGTCGAGGAGGCGACGCCAGCGCCGTCACGAGACCCCGCGAGACGTACGCCGACCCGTTCGGGTCTGGGGTCCTCCTCGACCGGACCTACCCGTGCGGGACTGCGGGACTCGTCCCTCCTCGACCACCGGTAGGTCCCGGATGTCGCGGTGCAGCGCCAGCGCGTTGACCACCACCGAGAACACCAGCAACGCCCACGCCCAGCCGACGTGACCCGAGGCAAACAGCCCGCCCACCGCGGCGGCGACGACCAGCACCTTGGCGAGCGGACGGACGACGGGGCCGCCGTACCTCGCCTTCGGGGAGGCGAAGAGGAACCAGACGAGCACCCCGGCCGCGGCGGCCAGCACGGCCAGCCACCACCCGCCGGCCCACGCGCCCCAGACCGCCAGGGCGGCCATCAGCAGCAGCTCGTCGAGGAAGACCAGGGCCAGCACGAACCAGCCGACAGCCGGAGCAACACGCACCCGGGGAGCCTAGGCGTACGGTGGCGGCACGGAGCCACTCAGGCAACCGACTCGAGGGAGCCGCGATGAGCGACAAGTCGCCACGCCAAGGCATGTCCAAGAAGTCCGGGAAGTCCATCAAGGAGAAGCGCGCCGAGAAGCGCGACAAGGGCCACGTCGAGACCATGTCGGAGACGATGCACCCGAAGAAGAAGTAGCGCCCGACCCTAGGCTTCGTCGCGTGAGCCCAGCTTCGACGCGCGTCTCGCTGCGCCCCGGCACGCCCGACGACGCGGCGGTCGTGGCCGACATCTGGTTCGACGGCTGGCACCCCGCGCACGACGGGCACGTACCGAACGGGCTTGCGGAGCGCCGTACGCGCGCGGCCTTCCACGAGCGCTCACCGAAGCGCGTCGCGGACACGACGGTCGCCGAGGTCGACGGCGAGGTGGCGGGCTTCATCATGGTCGTCGACGACGAGGTCGAGCAGATCTACGTCGCACCGTCACACCACGGCCGCGGGGTCGCGAGCGTGCTCATGCCGGAGGCCGAGCGACAGGTGGCGGCCAACGGGTACGACGTCGCGTGGCTGGCCGTCGCGATCGGCAACGCCCGGGCGCGGGCCTTCTACGAGAAGGCCGGCTGGACCAACGCCGAGGACCTCCCGTACGAAGTGGTCGCCCTGGGCGAGACCTTCGTGTCGCCCTGCCGGAGGTACGAGAAGCGGGTGGCCGGAGCCGGCGCGTGATCGAGATCCTGAGCCCCAGCGGGATCGCGCGCGCCAAAGAGACCGGCGCGCTGGTCGGCGGGATCCTGCGCGACCTCGAGAGCCGCGCGGAAGTCGGGACGAACCTGCTCGACATCGACCGCTGGACGCGGGAGCTGATCGAGGAGGCGGGCGCGGAGTCCTGCTACGTCGACTACGAGCCGTCGTTCGGCCGCGGCCCGTTCGGCCACTACATCTGTACGTCGGTCAACGACGCCGTCCTGCACGGGAAGCCGCGCGACCAGGTGCTCGCCGACGGCGACCTGGTGAGCCTGGACCTCGCCGTCTCGCTGGACGGCGTCGCCGCGGACTCCGCGATCAGCTTCCTCGTCGGCGCGGACCGGCCACCGGAGAGCGTGGCGCTCATCGAGACGACGCAGCGGGCCCTGGCGGCGGCCATCGGCGCCGCCGGCCCCGACGTCCGCCTCGGCGACATCTCCCACACCATCGGCACGGTCCTCGGCGACGCCGGGTACCCGGTCAACACCCAGTTCGGCGGCCACGGCATCGGCTCGACCATGCACCAGGACCCGCACGTCCCCAACGCCGGCCGGCCCGGCCGCGGCTACCGGCTGCGGCCCGGTCTGCTGCTGGCGCTGGAGCCGTGGGTGATGGCCGACACCGACGTGCTCGTCACCGACGCCGACGGCTGGACGCTGCGCAGCGCCACCGGGTGCCGGACCGCACACAGCGAGCACACCATCGCCATCACCGAGGACGGCGCGGAGATCCTCACCCTGCCCCGTCCGTGACCCACCCCTCGGCCAGCAGGGACCGCGTCTCATGGAGCAGCTCGGGCAGCGTCTTGGTCCGCCCGATGATCGGCATGAAGTTGGCGTCGCCGACCCACCGCGGCACCACGTGCTGGTGCAGGTGAGCACGGATGCCGGCCCCGCCGGCGGTGCCCTGGTTCATGCCGATGTTGAAGCCCTCGGCGTGCGAGACCGCCCGCACCGTCCGCATCGCCGCCCGGGTCAGCACGGCGATCTCGTCGGACTCCTCGTCGGTGACCTCGGTGTAGTCGGCGATGTGGCGGTAGGGGCAGACCATCAGGTGCCCGGCGGCGTACGGGTAGAGGTTCAGCAGCACGTACGACGTCTCGCCGCGGCGCACGAGCAGGCCGGCCTCGTCGTCCAGCGAGGGGATCCGGCAGAACGGGCACTCCTCCGCCGAGGCGTCGGCCGGCTTGTTCTCGCCGCGGATGTAGGCCATCCGGTACGGCGTCCACAGCCGCTCGAGGCCATCCGGCTCGCCGACCCCGTCCTGGTGCTCGTTCATCGGGCCGCGCCCACGTGGTCGAGCAGCCGCCGCCACGAGTCGAGCCGGGCCGCCTGGTTGCCGTGCCGGCTGCCCCCGTTGCGGAGCGCGGCGTCGGACAGGATCGGGAACCCCGGCGGGGTCGTGCAGAAGTGCCCGGCGTCCGGGTACGCCACGTGCTCGACCCGGTGTGCGGCGTCCTCGCGCTCGGCCCGCGCCTCGGCGACCCGGCTCAGCCGCGAGCTCGGCCACATGGCGTCGTCCTGGCCGCTCAGCAGCAGGACGGGACCGGTCGCGCGCTCGATCGGGATCTCGGCCGCGGCCATCATCTCGGCGTCGTCGAGGCAGGCGTCCGGGTCGTCCTCGTCCTCGGCCACCTGGGTGACGGGCTCGCCGTCGAAGCGCCAGGCGGTCTCCAGCACGTCCGTACCCTCCCCCCAGGCGCCCCAGGCCACGCCGCTGGGCACCAGGGCGGCGACCGGGCCGATCTTGTCGGGCGTCAGCGAGGCGGCCAGCAGCGCGAGCTCGCTGCCGCGCGAGACCCCGACCACGGCCGGAGGCACGTCGTCGACCAGGTCCTGCGCGCGCAGCCAGTCGGCAGCCCGGCCGACGACCTCGACGTCGATGTCGCGCAGCACGTCGGGCGTGCCCGGGTGGCCCCAGTAGGCCAGGCAGAGCGCGGCGACGCCGTGCCCGGCGAGCAGGCCCCCGGTCGCGGGCAGGCCCGGACCGGGGACCGACCCGCCGATCACGACCACCGCCCGGCTCGACCGCTCGGGGAGGAACAGCCGGCCGGACACGCCGCTCTGGGCGACTACGTGCTCGGTGACGCCGTCGCCCAGCAGCGGCCGGGCGTACGACGTCTGGACGGTCATCGCCTCGCACGTCGCCCGCAGCGTCACGCGCATGGGGTGCAGGAGGGTCCAGTCGTACGGCGCGTCGAGGGTCACGCTCCAGAACAGGCCGAACGGGTCGGTGCCGCGGTAGGTCCCGCCCTGGCTCGCGTCGAGGGCCGTGTCGACCTCGCCGTCCCGGTCCGCGACGTACTCGCCCACGCACTGCCACGACCGGCCGCACATGTCCAGGGACGCCTCGATCATCACCGTCCCGCCGGGCGGCGCCCCCGAGACGAAGACGCCGTCCGGGCTGTCGACCAGCGCGCCCGGACGGCCGGGACGCAGCTCCACCGGGTCAGACCTGCTCGCGCGATGCCACCGCCGCGGCCACCCGCTCGATGGCCTCGGCGACCGGTACGCCGTTGTCCTGGTGCCCGTCGCGGTAGCGGAACGACACCGCGCCGGCTTCGACGTCCTGGTCGCCGGCGATCACCATGAACGGCACCTTCTGCAGCTGCGCGTTGCGGATCTTCTTCTGCATCCGGTCGTCGGAGTCGTCGACCTCGACCCGCAGGCCGCGCGCCTTCAGCTGCTTGGCGACGTCGTAGAGGTAGTCGTTGTGCCGCTCGGCGATCGGGATGCCCTGCACCTGCACCGGCGCGAGCCAGGGCGGGAAGGCGCCGGCGTAGTGCTCGACCAGCACGCCGATGAACCGCTCGATCGAGCCGAACTTCGCCGAGTGGATCATGACCGGCTGCTGGCGGGTGCCGTCGGCGGCTTGGTACTCCAGGCCGAAGCCGGCCGGCTGGCCGAAGTCGTACTGCACCGTCGACATCTGCCAGGTGCGTCCGATCGCGTCACGCGCCTGGACCGAGATCTTCGGCCCGTAGAACGCCGCGCCGCCGGGATCGGGCACCATCTCCAGACCGGACTCGTCGGCGACCTTCTGCAGGATCGCGGTGGCGACCTCCCAGTCCTCGTCGGAGCCCTGGAACTTGTCCTTGTTCTTGTCGTCGCGGGTCGACAGCTCGAGGTAGAAGTCGTCGAGGCCGAAGTCGCGGAACAGGCCGAGGCAGAAGTTCAGCAGGTGCTTGACCTCGTCGGGCGCCTGCTCCTGGGTGACGTAGGAGTGCGAGTCGTCCTGGGTCATCCCGCGCACGCGGGTCAGGCCGTGCACGACGCCGGACTTCTCCAGCCGGTAGACGCCGCCGAACTCGAAGAGCCGCAGCGGCAGCTCACGGTAGGACCGCCCGCGCGACTGGAAGATCAGGTTGTGCATCGGGCAGCTCATCGCCTTGAGCCGGTACTTCGCGTTCTCGAACTCCATGGGCGGATACATGGTCTCGGCGTAGTACGGCAGGTGCCCGGAGGTGTGGAACAACCCCTCCTTGGAGATGTGCGGGGTGCCGACGTACTCGAACCCCTCCTCGATGTGCCGCTGCCGGACGTAGTCCTCCATCACCCGCTTGATCACGCCGCCCTTGGGGTGGAAGACCGCGAGGCCGGACCCGAGCTCGTCGGGGAAGGAGTAGAGGTCGAGGTCGCGGCCGAGCTTGCGGTGGTCGCGCTTCTCGGCCTCCTCGATGCGGTGGAGGTGCTCGGCGAGCGCCTCCTTCGACTCCCACGCGGTGCCGTAGATGCGCTGGAGCTGCTTGTTCTTCTCGTTGCCGCGCCAGTACGCCGCGGCGCTGCGCATCAGCTTGAACGCCGGGATCCGCTTGGTGGTCGGCAGGTGCGGGCCGCGGCACAGGTCGGACCACGCCACCTCGCCGTCGCGCCGGATGTTGTCGTAGATCGTCAGCTCGCCCGCGCCGACCTCGACCGACGCACCTTCCGCCGCGTCCTCCTCCTTGCCCGCACCCTTCAGCCCGATCAGCTCGACCTTGTAGGGCTCGTCCTTCAGCTCGACCAGGGCGTCGTGGTCGGAGACCGCCCGCCGGGAGAACCGCTGGCCCTCCTTGATGATCTTGCGCATCCGGGTCTCGATCTTCTCGAGGTCGTCGGGCTTGAACGGCACCTCGACGTCGAAGTCGTAGTAGAAGCCGTTCTCGATCGGCGGGCCGATCCCCAGCCTGGCCTCGGGCCAGATGTCCTGGACCGCCTGCGCCATCACGTGGGCGGTGGAGTGCCGGAGGATGTCGTGGCCGTCCTGGGAGTCGATCGCGACGGCCTCGACCTCGTCGCCGTCCTCGAGCTCGTAGGCGAGGTCCTTCAGCCGGCCGCCGACCCGGGCCGCGATGACCTCCGGCTCGTCGGCGTACAGCTCCCAGGCCCTGGTGCCCGTCGTGACCGCCTTCTCCTCGCGCGCACCGGCGGTGACGAGGGCGATCTTGATGTCGGACACGGGCCTGCTCCTTTCGGTCGATCCGCTGGTCGAGGAGGGCGCGCTAGCGCCCGTCACGAGACCCCGCGGGCTGACGTCGATGCTATCGACCGCTCGCGCGTTCCCGCCCGCCGGTTTCGCCCACGCCCTTATCCTTCGTGCGACGAGGAGGACCATTGGCACGCGGCACACGTACGTCCAGCACCCGGCGACGCAAGTGGCCCTGGGTGCTCCTCGTCCTCGGTGTGCTCGCGGTCGTGGTCGTCGGTCTCGCGCTCCTCGCCAAGCCGATGGTCCAGGTCAAGCCCGAGGCGGACGCCGCGCGTGATGACCTCGCGGCCGCCCAGGACTCCCTCAAGGCCGAGGACCTGGACGCTGCGAAGGCGCACATCGCAAGCGCCCGCGTCCACGTCGCCGAGGCGTCGACGCGGGTCAACGGCTTCGGCGGCGACGTCTGGCGGTGGGTGCCCGTCGCCGGGGGCGCCGTGAAGGATGTCCGCCACCTCGTCGACGCGCTCGACCAGGCGACCTCGATCGCCGAGATCGGTGCCGACCTCTACCCCGACGTGATGGAGAGCGACAGCCTGGTCAGGGACGGCACCGTCGACCTCGCCCAGCTCCAGCACATCCTCGACGGCGTCAACCGGGCCGGCCTGCACCTGCACGCCGCGGCCGACGACCTGGACGCCGTGCAGGGCACCACCCCGATCGTCGGCGACCAGGTACTGGCGGCCCGCGACGCCGCGCGGGAGCGCGTCGACCCCCTGCGCACGACGTACGACGAGGCGAAGCCCGTGCTCCAGGCGCTGCCCGACGTGCTGGGCGGTGAAGGCGAGCGCACCTACATCGTGGCCATGATGAACCCCTCCGAGCTGCGCTACTCCGGCGGCGCGACGCTGACCCTCGCGACGCTGATCATGAAGGACGGCAAGGCGACCTTCGGGGACCCGGTCACCAACGAGGACGTCTCCTCCGACGGGCGCCAGTTCATCAAGTGGCCCAAGGTCAAGGGCAACCCGTTCCACCAGCCCGGCAAGACCCGCCTGGTGAACGCGACGTTCTCGCCGAACTGGTCCCAGTCCGGCGAGGAGCTGTTGCGCGCCTGGCAGACGAGGTTCGGGCAGCAGGCCGACGGCGTCGTTGCCATCGACCTGCAGGCGCTGGCGCGCCTGATGTCGCTGACCGGGCCGGTGCAGGTGCCCGAGATCGGCGAGCTGAACGCCGGCAACCTGGTCCAGGTGCTGGCCGGCAGCTACGACACCTACAACATGCCCGAGGAGCGCCGGGCCATCAACGCCGCCGTCGTGCCGGCGTTCCGGGAGAAGCTCTTCCAGGGCGGTGGCCAGCTGACGCAGAAGTTCCAGGTGCTCGCCGACGCGGCCAAGGGTCGCCACTTCGCGATGTACTTCCGCGACCACCGCCTCCAGGACGCCTTCGAGGAGCGGCACCTCGCCGGCGACCTCAGCACCGACACGCACGACTACGTCGGCGTCTTCACCCAGAACCTCAACGGCAGCAAGGCCGACTACTGGCAGAGGCGGCTCGTCGACTCCGACGTGAAGCTGCACGCCGACGGCAGCGCCGACGTCGACCTCACCGTCACCGTGCAGAACCCGTCGCCGCCGTGGGTCCACACGCCCGACCCGGTCGACGACCCGAAGCTCGGCTACTACACGCGCTACGCCGGCAACGCGATCGGCGTCTTCCTGCCCGATGGCGCCGAGGTGCAAGGCCAGGCCAGGATCCGCGACGTGCCCTTCAGGCCGATCGTGCGGCACGTGCTCGACCGCCCCTACTTCGTCCGCAAGGTGATGCTCGATCCCGGTGGCCAGGCCGTGCTGACGGTCAGCTACCACGTGCCCGCCGCCGCCACCGTCGACGGCGACGCGCTCAGGTACGGGCTGGCCATCGACCCGCAGTCGCTGGTGAACCCTGAAGCGGTCAAGGTGACCCTCCACGTGCCCGAGGGTTACGGCCTGAGCAGCACCCCCGACGGCTGGCAGATGGTCGACGGCCGCACCCTGACCTACACCAACGACCAGCTCGACGAGTCCCCCGACTTCTCCATCGCCCTGTCGAAGCTCTGACAAGCGGCGGGTGCAGGCGGGCTGGTCGACGCGCCTGGGTCGATCAGGCCTGATCGAGCGCCGAAGCCGGGAGCCACTCCTCGACCAGGACCCAGCCGCCGAGCTCGCCGACGTCCGGGACCGGGTGCACGACCCGGCCCTGCCAGCCCGACGCCGTACGCCGCCACTCGATCAGCAGTGCCGGGAGCCGGCCGTGCTCGCCGCGAACCCAGCAGTGACGTAGAGCCTCGGGGCCTCGAGGCTCGGGGACGGCCGGGGCAGCACGAGCCGCCGGTCGTGGCGGGGCGGCGGCGGCCTTGGTGGCGGCGATGCGCTCGGCCATGGTGCCGTAGGGGTGTCCCCCGCGCTTGTTCATGCCCCCCGCCATCGACCCAGTGTGGCACGACTTCGAACGTGTGTTCGAAAGAGGTGCGGACCGGTCTACCGGTAGTGCTCGCGGGCGTGCTCGGTGGCGAGCGCCTGGGACCGCGGCGCGCCGGCCAAGGCGGTGAGGAACGTCTGCCGGTCGACGGTCAGCAGGTCGACCGGTACGACGGCCGTGACCGTCGCGGTCCGGTGCGCGTCCGCACGGAGCAGCGCCAGCTCGCCGAACCACTCGCCCGGCCCCAGCCGCCGGATCTCCTCGGCGCCGTGGCTGACGGTGACCTCCCCCGCCACGATCACGTAGAACCGGTCGCCTACCTCGCCCTCCACGGTGACGGGCGCGCCGGGCGGCCGCTGCTCGGAGCTTGAGAAGAGCGCCAGCCGCTCGACCACCCGGGGCGCCAGCACGTCGAACATGGGCACGCCCCGGAGCAGGGCCAGCCGGTCGGCCGGGACCGCCGTGTCCGCGTCGAGGCGGGCGAGGGCCCGCCACGCGGCGAGCGCGACCACGGGCAGGAACACGCCGGCGACCAGGAACGACGTCTCGGCGCCGAGTCCGGTGACCAGGAGCGGGGCTGCGGCGGAGCCCACCGCGATGCCGGCCAGCATCACCGACTCCTGCACGCCGAAGACCGCGGTCAGCAGCCGGTCCGGCAGCAGCCGCTGCACGAACGTCCGCAGCGAGACGTCGAAGAACACCTTCCCGCCGCCGGCCAGCGCGATCATCACCATGGCCACGACCGGGACCGTGGCGAGGCCGGCCAACGCGACCGCGAGCCCGACCGCGGCCGCCGCCGCCACCATGGCGGGGGCCAACCGACGCCCGCCGACCAGCACGACCGTCGCGGACGCTCCCACCACCCCGCCGATCCCGATGGCGGAGTTCAGCAGGCCCGGCCCGCCCTGCGACATCTCCAGGCGGTCGAGCGCCAGGACCACGAGCAGGATGTCGAGCATGCCGAGCAGCACGTACTCCGCGCCGACGAGGGCGGTCAGCAGCCGGGCGGCCGGGTCGCGCAGGACCTCCCGCAGCGGCGACGTGCCGCCTCCGGCGAGTGCCGTCACGCGCGGCACCCCCGGGCCCAACCCGGACGCGCACCACGCCGACAGCGCGCTGCCGACCGCCATCACCACCAGCACGCCGCCCGGGTCCCACCACGCGGAGATCGCGCCGCTGACCAACGGCCCCAGCAGGATGCCGGCAGCCTCGGCCGACCCTGACGCGGCGTTGCTCGCCGTCACCTCGCTCGTCGTGTCGGAGATCTCGGGCAGCAGCGCGTTGTGCACCGGCCGGGTCAGGCTGACGGCCACCGTGTTCACGGCCGCGACCACGCACACGACCGCGAAGGGCGCGTCCAGCAGCGTGACGGCGGCGGTCAGTGCGGTCGTCGCCGTCTGCGCGGCGTACCCCAGCAGCAGCGCCCGCGGCGCCCGCATCCGCCCCAGCCAGCCGGCGAGGAGGGAGGCCGTGAGGGCCGCCGGCACGAGCTGCACGACGGCGATCACGCTGGCGCCCCGGACGCCGTGGACGGCGTACGCCCAGACCAGCAAGGCGATCCAGGTCGCCCACTCGTTGACGTTGAAGAGAAGGTACGCCGTCAGGGCGCGGCGCAGCCGCCGGTTGCTCCAGCACCGGCGCAGCGCCTCGCTCCGTCCCCCCACGTCGCCCTCCCGGGTCGAGCATCGACCATCGAGGGGGGTTCGCGCATCGGGCGTCGGCCCGAGATCTCAGCCCGCGGATCGGGCGGGCGTGCGGACGCCCAGCAGCAGCCGGTGCAGCCGGATCTCCTGCAGCACCGCCCGCGGCACCGGCCAGGAGAGGGCCTCGACCGCGTCGGCGTACGCCTCCATCGCCTGCAAGGTGTCGTTGCGCAAGCGGGTGACCTCGAGCATCGTGATGCCGCGTCGGCACTGCTGGAGCTTCTCGGTCTCGCGGGCGGCGTAGGCCGCGTCGTGCAGCGCCGTCAGGGTGCTCACCCGCTCGGCGTGGGAGCGGGGAACGAGCCGGCGGTGCAGCATCGAGTGCGCCTCTCCGCCGTCTGGTGAGGAACCGCCGAGCGGCGGTCGTCGACGACGTCGCCACGGTACACCCGGCAGATTCGCCGCTCTGGGGTCCGTGTGCGAGACTTGTCCTTGCCGGATCGCTTTCGTTCTGAGGCTTTCCGGTGCTTCTGTGTCCTGGGTTTGCAGCCGCGACATCGTCGCTGGCTCACTCAGGACACTTCATCGCTGGACCGAGTCCCTGCCGCCGGTAGGGGTTGTTCCTCGATGGCGGGCACGCACGGAGCGCGCCCGGCACGCTCTTGAAAGGAGCAACGCATGGCACAGGGAACCGTCAAGTGGTTCAACGGCGAGAAGGGCTTCGGCTTCATCTCGCAGGCCGACGGCCCGGACGTCTTCGTCCACTTCTCCGAGATCGAGGGGACTGGCTTCAAGAACCTCGAGGAGAACCAGCAGGTCGAGTTCGAGGTCGCCCAGGGCCCCAAGGGCCTTCAGGCGACGCGCGTCCGCGCTCTCTGATCAACCTCTGATCCTCACGACGAGGCCGGCGCTCCCCTCTGGGGGGCACCGGCCTCGTCGGCATTTCGCCACTAGGCTCCGCGCGTGCCAGCGCGCGTCCTCGCCGTCGACCACGCGGTGCCGACCCCCGACCGGGACAGCGGTTCGGCCAGCACGCTGTCCCATCTCCAGGTCCTGCGGCACGGCGGGCACCACGTCACGTTCCTCGCCGCGGGTGCCGATCCGGCCGACCCCTACGCCCGCGCGATGCGGGCCACGGGCATCGAGGTGCCGGCCGTCGGTGACGCGGACGACCTGGTCGAGATCGTGCGCCGGCTCGCACCCGAGCACGACGTGGCGATGCTCTACCGGGCTCCCACGGCCATCCGACTCCTCGAGCCGATCCGCCTCGCCTCCCCCGCCACCAAGGTCGTCTTCCTGCCGGTCGACCTGCACCACGTGCGCATGGAGCGAGAGGCGTCCGTCGGCGGCGTCGAGGTGCCGGACCTCGACCGCATGCGGGAGATGGAGCTCTCCCTCATCGGCGAGGCCGACGCCACGATCGTGGTCAGCACCTACGAGCGGGACCTGCTGAGGACCACGGCGTCCGGCGCCACCGTCCACGCCCTGCCCCTCCTCCGCGCGCCCGTGGCGCGCTCGGCCGCCTCCCGTGCCGCCTGGCAGACCCGACGCGCCCTGCACCGGCTGGGACCGTGGGGCGCGGGGCGTCAACGCCCGCTCGGCGTCGTTGCGCCGCCGGCGCGACCTGCTCTTCCTCGGCGGCTTCGCACACAGCCCGAACACCGACGCCGTCATCTGGTTCGTCGAGGAGGTCCTCGACCTGGTCCGCGCAGAGGGCGTCATCGACCGCTTCGTCATCGCCGGCCATGGCGTCCCCGCTTCCGTCGCCGCCCTCGCCCGCGACGACATCGCGGTCGTCGGCTACGTCCCCGACCTCGCCGACGTCTTCGACACCGCGCGGATGAGCGTCGTCCCGCTGCGCATCGGGGCCGGCTTCAAGGGCAAGATCGTGACCAGCCTGGCCCACGGCGTCCCGGTCGTCTCCACCTCGATCGGCGCCGAGGGCGGCGGCCTGGTCGAGGGTCGCGACGTCCTCGTCGGCGACTCACCCGCCGAGCTGGCCGCGCAGGTCGTCCGGCTCAGCCGCGACGACGACCTGTGGCAGTCGATGGCGGAGTCGTCGTACGAGACGTTTCGTGCACGCTTCTCCCACGACGCGGGCTCGGAGCAGCTGCTGGCGATCGTCCGAGACGTACTGCAGGACTGAGATTCGGTGGGCGATACTGGGTTCGAACCAGTGACCTCTTCGGTGTGAACGAAGCGCGCTACCACTGCGCCAATCGCCCGAGAACGTTCTCGGAGTCCCTCTCGGGACGAGGCGAAACTCTAACGCACCGATCTCGCCGGTCCGACATCCGTACCTTCGTTGGTCGAGGCGGGCGAGCCCTGGGCGAGCCCGTGTCGAGACCCGGCGTGCGACGTCAGACCCCCAGCAGATCCGGCTCTCGTCTGCGCCACGTGGCCAGGGCGTCAGCGGTGACCGGACCGGGTGCTGGCAGCTCGCGGTCGTCCCAACGGGCGACACCTTGGACGTCGCGGGTCGTCGACGCCAGGAACACCTCGCTCGCCTGGCCGATGACTTCGATCGGCTCGTCCACCTCGCGCCCACCGACCCACTCCAGGATCAGCCCGCGCGTCACTCCGGCGAGGCAGCCGCTGGCCAGCGTCGGCGTCCGCAGATCCCCGTCGACGACGTAGAAGACGTTGCTCCCCGTCCCCTCGCACAGGTGCCCTGCGAGGTTCGCGAAGACCGCCTCACCGGCCCCCCGGCGCTTGGCCTCGGCCAGGGCGACCACGTTCTCGGCGTACGACGTCGTCTTGATGCCCGCGAGCGCCCCTCGCTCGTTGCGCGGCCACGGCACTACCGCCACGGTCGCGGTCGGCGGCCACGCGGTCATCGGCGCAGCGGCCACGACCAGCGTCGGCGGTGCGTCCCCTCGTCCGGACCCCATCGGCGCCGGGCCGCCGGTGTAGGTGATGCGGAGCCGGCCCAGCGTCAGGCCGCCCTCCGCCAGCACCGCCTTGACCCCCTCGCGGACGGCCGCTTCGTCGATGTCCGGAAGCCCCAGTCCGCTGGCCGATCGGTGAAGCCGCGCGAGGTGCAGCCCTAGCGCGAACGGCTGGTCGTCGACGACCTTGACCGCCTCGAAGACCCCGTCCCCGACCGTCAGCCCGTGGTCGCCGACGGTGATCGCCACGCCCTCCGGGTCGTCGAGAAGGCGTCCGTTGACCCACACGCGCATGCCCTCGACCCTAGGGCTCGCACCCCTCCGCCACGCCCGCCGGACCTCAAATTGGAGGAGGTTGGGTGTTTGGGTATGGTTCTGTTCGTTCTTCCGGGCAGCCGGAGAGACAAGCGGACGTAGCTCAGTTGGTAGAGCGCAACCTTGCCAAGGTTGAGGTCGCGAGTTCGAGCCTCGTCGTCCGCTCGGGAGTTGCCGGCCACGTGTGGGCCTCCACGGTGGGTTGGCCGAGAGGCGAGGCAACGGACTGCAAATCCGTGTACACGGGTTCAAATCCCGTACCCACCTCGAACTGAATGCAACACCCCACGGGCGATTGGCGCAGCGGTAGCGCGCTTCCTTGACACGGAAGAGGTCACTGGTTCAAACCCAGTATCGCCCACCAAGCCATCTCCCTCTGACCTGCGGAAACGCTGGTCAGAGGGAGCTTCCTTATCGCTCGGTGCCTTATACGTGCGTCAAGAGGTCACCGTCTTCCGCTGTGCGGTTTCGGCGCAGCTTGACCTTCTGGTTCCGGTAGGTGCTTTCCAGTTCCGGGACGCGGGTCGGTTGGTGCGTCGGGTATGAGCTCGAGCAGGACGGGACCGGGCCGGTGCCGTCCCGGTCGGGCGGGGCCGTCGGGAGTCGTGCGGCCTTCTGGCGTGAGGTGGTCAGCGCGCTCAGCCTCCGCCCCCAGCGGCTCCGATCCGGGCTGACGTACTGGTGGGCGGAGCCGACCGCGACCGAGCCTTCGCCGACCGCGCCCGCGACCTACCTTCCCGGGGGTTCGCCGATCCCCCGTCGAGTGACCTCTGGGACGCTGGCCGAGAGGTCACCCGATTCGAGCCTCCGCCAAGTCTTGCCAGCCTGCGCCGCTCTTCTCGGTGCCGCCGGCCGCAAGCCCGTCGTCAGCGACGGCTGAAACTGGGACATGCCGTGTGGGTATCCCAGGGCGAACGAGTTCAGCGCAGGGTGATGAAGTTCCACATCCCCATCTCGGCGTGCGACATGCCGTCCACGTCGTTGGGCCAGAAGCACAGCTCGAGATACCTGCCGGGCGGATAGGCGTAGCGCCAGACGACGGTGTGTCCGGGACTGACGAGGAAGGTGCCGGGGTAGTCCTTGATCGCCCAACTGTCGCCTCCCTGACCGTTGAACGCCCTGCGGACCTGTCGGCGGGTCGTGGACGGCTTGACGTTCGTCATGTCCATGAAGTGGGGTTCGTCGGTCCGGTTGGTCTGTCTCAGCCAGCCCATGCTGGGCAGGGACGTCGGGGTCGCGAAGCGGTGCTTGCCGTGCCGCATCACCATGTCGATCGAGCCGGTGGTCCTTGGCAGTGTCCGGCGCTGCGGGGCACCCTCGACTCGCAGGGAGACCCACCGGGGGGTGTCGAAGTCGAAGAGCCAGTACTTGCCCGGTTCGAGTCGGACACCGAAGTGGTTCGGGTTCTGGTGGGTGGCTGGCATGCCACCGTAGAAGATGGCCTTGCGATCGATTCGGCGGATCGCGCTGACATCGTCGCTCTCCAGGTCGGCACGGAGCTCCTCGAACGCGTATCCGTGGCGTAGCCGGACCAGCTGCACCGCGGCGTGCCCGCGGGCGGGCGAGTAGTAGACGTTGAAGACTGTGTTGCCGGGTCGGAAGCCGGTCCTGGATCGGGTGAGGTGGTGTTTCCCGACGTGCACGTTCACCACGAGCGCGGGCACCCGGTCTGCAACCGGACGCACCGCCGGGCTCCTAACGGCGTCAACGGCAGCGGCGGCGCCGGAACTGGCGGTCGCGGACACTGCCAGAGCGAGGGTCAGTACGAGGCCTGCGGTGCTGGGAGCGTTCCTGGGTTTCATGACTGATCCCTTCCGTGCTGGTAGGCGATGGCTCCACCGTGCTCGACTGGGCCACGTGGTCGCGTCATCCTTGGGTCGCGATCCGGTCCTCCTTGGGTCGCGTCCGTCTGCAGATCCTTCAGAGCGGGGTCGGCGGGTGAGTAGCGTCACGAAGATGACCGAGCGGCGTGCACTTAGGCCGACGCGGATCGAGTCATTCCTTGCCGTGGTCCTGTTGCTGCTGGCAGTAGCCGAGGCGTTGTTCTCCGATGAGCAGCCGGCGCCGACGGCCATCCGGCTCCTCGCGGCGGTGGTGCCGCCCCTGGCGGTGGCCTGGTCGAGGGCGTGGCCCGAGCTCGCGGCCGGAGTCGTGATCGGGGTCGAAGTCCTGGCTTCGGTTCAGTCGTCGGAGTCCGGCACCCTGGGCGCCGGATTCGCGTGGCTCGCGATCGCGTTCGGTCTCGCGGCGTGGTCGCGCCAGCCGTGGCCATGGCTACTGGCGCTGGTCGTCACCGGCACGATGCGCGACCTGCGCACCACAGGGAACGACGCCACGGACATGGTCATCGACTGGGCCTTCGTCGGCTTCACCGTGTGGATCGGTCGCATCGTGCAACGCCGGACGGCACAAGCCGACGTTCTCGCCACCCAGCTCCAGCTCGCTGACGGGGCACGCGAGAGCCGGACCAGGGAGGCGGTCGCCCGCGAACGTGCCGTCATCGCCCGAGAGCTGCACGACATCGTGGCGCACTCGGTGAGCCTGATGGTGGTGCAGGCAGGCACGGCTCGGCCAATGGCAGAACGTGTCGACCGCGAGCTGGCCGAGGTGCTCGAGACGATCGAACACGCGGGACGTGAGGCACTGACCGAGCTGCGGCGCCTGCTGGACGTCCTGCGCTCAGAGGGTGAGCCCGATAGGCAGCCGCTTCCCGACCTGGGCCGTCTGGACAGCCTCGTTGCGGGCTTCCGCGGCGCCGGCGTCAATGTCGCGGCTGGGCTCACCCTACCTGCAAACGTCCCGCCGGGCATCGCGCTGTGCGCCTACCGCTCGGTTCAGGAAGGGCTGACGAACGCCATGCGCTACGCGCATGGATCGCGGGTCGACGTCGATGTCTCCAGCGATCGCGGAAGTCTGCGGGTGCGCATCCACGATTCCGGCGGCAACGCCACCGCTGATCAGCTGGGCACGGGGACCGGCCTGGTCGGCCTGCGCGAACGTGTGCTCCTGTGCGGCGGACGCATGAGGGCCGGACCGGACGGAACCGGATACACCCTGGAGGTGACCCTGCCCCTATCTGATCGTGGTCTCCCGCCCGAGCCCACACCTACGGTGGCCGAGGAACCGAGGTGATCCGCGTCTTGCTGGTCGACGACCAGGAGCTGGTGCGGAAAGGTTTCTCGCGGCTGCTCCGTGACGTCGGCGACATCGAGGTCGTCGGCGAGGCGGCCGACGGTGCGACGGCCGTGACGATGGCGCTGCAGGCCAAGCCCGACGTCGCGCTGATGGACGTGCGGATGCCCGGGATGGACGGGGTGGAAGCCACCGCCCAGATCATCCGGGACGCGCCATCTGTGCGGGTCCTCATGCTCACCACCTTCGACCTCGACGAAGCAGTCCACCGTGCCCTCGAGGCGGGAGCCAGCGGGTTCTTGCTCAAGGACACGCCCTACGACCAGCTGATCCATGCCATCCGGGTCGTCTCTCGGGGAGACGCGGTGCTCGCACCATCGGTCACTCGGCGGCTGATTGAATCCTTCGCCCCACCGCCGGTCATCACCGAAACCGACGCCGTGAGCCTGAGCCGGCTCACCGACCGAGAACTCGAAGTCCTGCGGCTGATCGCGCAGGGGATGTCGAACGGGGAGATCGGCCAGGCGCTCTTCCTGAGCGAGGCCACGGTGAAGACGCACGTGGGCCGCCTGCTCCGTAAGCTCGGCTGCCGCGACCGCGTCCAGGCAGTTGTCTTCGCCTTCCGCACCGGCTTCATCCCCCGCCCGTGAGCCACACCGGCCCGGCCGGGTCCTCACCTCAGCTGCGCCGTAACGCGAGGAACGCCGGGCCGTTGCAAAGGTCAGAGCGTCATTTGGGGGACGTCGTGACGGGAAACTTCGAGATCTACCGGGCCCGCAGGGGCGAATATCGATTCCGCTACCGGAGCAGCACCGGGCAGATCGTTGCCACGGGCGCCGCATACCCAACCAAAGCCGAGGCCAGGAAGGCGCTGGCAGCCTTCTTGCGAACTGCCGATGGCTCATCCCCGTTGACGCCCGAGTCGGACCCCTCGGCGGACGGATCCGCATCGGGGCAACAGGCCGTGGATTGAGCTCAGGACTGGCCGGCGTCGTGGACGAGGATGGCGACCTGGACGCGGTTGACGACGTCGAGCTTGGTGAAGAGGCGCGAGACGTGGGCCTTGACCGTCGCCTCGCCCATGAAGAGGGAGGCGGCGATCTCTGCGTTGGAGGCACCCGAGCCGACGGCCAGCGCCACCTCGCGCTCTCGGTCGGTGAGAGCGGTGAGCCGGCTGGCCGCGGCGCGATAGCGGTCGGACGCCTCTCCGGCACCGAAGTGGCTGAGCAGGGTGCGGGTCACGGACGGGGAGATGATCGCCTCGCCGGAGGCGACCACCCGGATGGCGTTGATGATCTCGGCGGGTGGGGTGTCCTTGACCAGGAAGCCGCTGGCGCCGGCGCGCAGGGCGCTCATCACCTGGGCGTCCGCCTGGAACGTGGTCAGCACGATGACCTGCGGTGGCGCGTCGAGGCGGCGCAGCGCCGCAGTGGCGGCGATGCCGTCCATCTCGGCCATCCGGATGTCCATGAGGACGACGTCGGGTCGGTGCTCGCGGACCGCGGCCACGGCGCGGGTGCCGTCGTCCGCCTCACCGACGACCTCGAGGTCGTCGGCCGCCGAGAGGATGATCCGCAGCCCGGCCCGCACCAAGGCGTCGTCGTCGACCAGCAGCACCCTCACCGTGGCCATGGCAGCTCCGCATCCACGACGAAGTCCCCAGTGTCGTCGGGTCCGTGCACGAGCGTGCCGCCCGCCAGCGCCACCCGTTCCTGCAGGCCCAGCAGGCCGGCCCCGGCTCCCGGCAACGCCGGTCCTGCGTGGGAGTGCACCGGCTGGCGGTTGCGGACCGTGACGCGAAGGCCGCCGTCCGGCGCACCGCTGACCCGTACCTTGGCGGCCGTCCCCACGGCGTGCTTGCCGATGTTGGTCAGCGCCTCCTGCACGATCCGGTAGGCGTCGCGCCCCAGCCCGCTGGGCGCGCTCTCGGCGTCGCTCACATGCATCTCGAGGTCGATCTTCGCGCCCGCGCGACGGGTCTCCTCGACCAGCCGGGGGATGTCGGAGAGCCGCGGCTGCGGGGCCTCCGCAACCGGCCCGGGCTCCTCGCGGAGCACCCCGATCACGTCGCGGAGCTCCTCGAGGGCCTGGCGTGCCGTCGAGCGCAACAGTGCGGCAGTCCCGCGCACCTCGGCCGGCGGCAGGTCGGGCCGGATCTCGAGCGCTCCCGCGTGCAGCGCCATCAGGGAGATCCGATGAGCGAGTACGTCGTGCATCTCGCGTGCGATGCGCGTGCGCTCCGCCATCCGTGCCGTGTCCTCGTGCAGGCGTTGGTCCGACTCCGCCCGAAGCGCTCGTTCCCGGAGGCTCAGCAGCAGCTGGCGGCGCGCCCGCACGAACATCCCCCACGCGACGGCCGCCAGCGCGAGGGGCGTGGTGACCAGGACCACCGAGACCGCATCGGTGGTCGGGCTGTAGGCCGCGAAGACCAGGGCACACGGGACCCACAGGCCGAGGGCGACCAGCACCGGGCGGATCGGTCGGTGCACGGCGAGGGAGAACAGAGCGAGCAGGCCGGCGGCGGTGGCCGACATCGAGACGGTCCCCAGCAGCACGCAGGCGATCGCGACGCCCAGCGGCCAGCGCCGCCGCCACCACAGCGCGAGGCAGGCCACTACGCCGCAGCCGACGTCGACGACCACCTGGGCGGCCGGCAGCGGAGTCGCGGCGTCGTGCAGCGCCGGGCTCAGGAAGACCGCGCCCGCGGCTGCCGCGGCCACACAGCCGGCCACGTCGACGAACCGGTCCCGCCGGTTCGCCGCCCCGAGCATCACTCGCTGCCATCGGACATGTGCCCACCGTAGGCGCCCACGTGACGAGCCGACATCGCCGAAGGTCGGCGTCCCCCTGACGAAAGGCGGACTTCGCAGGGCGCCGGGGCCCGTCCCTCGGCCGATGTGCGCGCCGGGGCATCTCGCGAGGCTGGTGAGCATGAAGCAGCCCGCACCCTCAGTCCGTCCATCGCCCTCTGGCAGGTCAACCTGCTCCGCCTCGGCTACCTGGTCATGGGCGGCGGCCTGGCCGTCTTCAAGTGGCCGCTGCTGTTCGACCACGAGCCCTGGAGCCTGGCCGAAGGCACCGTCGAGTGCCTCCTGGTGGGGATGTCACTGCTCGCGCTGCTCGGCCTGCGCCATCCCGTGCGGATGCTGCCCATCCTCCTGTTCGAGGTGACCTGGAAGCTGATCTGGCTGGGCGTGGTGGCCCTGCCGCTGTGGCTCGACGGCACCATCGACGCGGCGACCGGCGAGCAAGTCGTCAAGGTGCTCTGGGTCGTGATCGTGATCGCGGTGATCCCCTGGCGGCACGTCCTCGGCAGCTGGGCCACCGCGGCCGGCGACCCGTGGCGGCGTACCTCCCTTGACAAGGCTAACGTCGTAAGCCATGATGGCTAACATCATTAGCCACCAGGGAGCAGCCATGAAGAGCATCAGCGTGACGACCGAGATCTCCGCCCCGACCGAGACGGTGTGGGCCGACCTGACGGCGGTCGGTGAGTACGCCGCGTGGAACCCGTTCATCACGTCGTTCATCGGCGAGCTGGCCGTCGGTTCCCGGGTCGAGGTCCGCATCGCTCCCCCGGGAGGGCGACCGATGATCTTCCGTCCCACCATCACCGCGGTGACACCGGGTCGCCGCATCGAGTGGCTGGGCCGCTTCCTCGTGCCGGGCATCGTCGACGGTCGGCACTCGTTCCTGGTCGAGGCCCTGGACGACGGACGAACCCGGCTGACGCAGGCCGAGGAGTTCAGCGGTGTCCTCGTGCCGGTGATGGGCAGCATGCTCGCGCGCACGCGCGAGGGCTTCGCGGCCATGAACGAGGCCCTGCGCCGGCGCGCGGAGGCGCGACCCCGGTGACATGCCGGTGAGTCGGCGCGACGAGATCCTCGACGTGGCGGCGACCCTCCTCGAGGAGGAGGGGATCGAGGCGGTCACCATGCGCGAGGTCGCCGCACGGATGGGGATCCGGGCACCCTCGCTCTACAAGCACGTGCGCGACAAGGACGACATCGTGGCCGGGCTGCAGGAACGGGCGTTGGTCGCCCTCACCCAGCACCTCGCCGACGTACCCGGCGGGCTCGCCGAGCTCGCCGAGGCCTACCGCTCGTGGGCGATGGCGAACCCCCGCCTGTACGACGTCACAACGGGTCGCCCGCTGGCGCGCGACCGCATCTCCCCCGGCGTCGAGGCCGCCGCCGCCGCGCCGATCGTCGCGGCCGCCGGTGGGGACGAGCACCTCGCTCGCGCCCTGTGGGCGCTGGCGCACGGCCTGGTCGATCTCGAGCTCTAAGGCCGCTTTCCCCCGAGGCCGACCTCGACGCCACCTGGCGGACGGCGCTCAGCGGGTTCGCGACGCCGTAGGACACGGCGGGCTACCACCGTCGCAGTACGGCTGGCCCCATCCCACGCCTGCTCGACCGCCGCGAGACTCGTCGTGGAGGTGGCGACGGACGTGACAGCGGTACGGGTCCTGCTGGTCAACGGCCCAGGAGACCTACCTGCGCGCGATGACCGCGGTCGTCCAGGAGACGCCGGGGTTCGAGGTGGTCGGCCGCGCGACGTCGGGCGAGGAGGCCATCGAGGACCAGGCGGAGAGACTGCGCCCCGACCTGGTGCTGCTCGACGTGAACCTCCCCGGCATCGACGGGCTCGAGACGACGCGCCGTCTCCGCACCCTGCAGCCCGCGGTCGTGGTGCTGCTCTTGTCGACGTACGACGACGAGGCCGGCGAGTCCTTCGTGGCCCAGTCGGGAGCCGCGGGCTACGTGACCAAGGCGGCGTTCGGCCCGGACCGGCTCGCCGCCGCGTGGACGGGCGAGCCGAACGTCGACGACCGTCCGGCCCTGGGCGCTCGTGACGACCAGCGTCCCCTCGGCGGCCTCGATGCGGTCGCGGATGTCGTCGTGGTCGATCGTCCCGGGGTCGGTGCCGGTCACGACCAGGAGCGGGCCGCCGGGATTCGGCTCTGACGGACACCACGACGGTGGGGTCGTCGAGGTCGCAGGTAGTCTCGGCGGCACAGAAGTACGCCGCCGCCTCGACGCGTGAGGGGAACCGCCGTCCGGCGGCCGACTCCTCGACCACGAGGCGCCCGGTCTCCCCCGCCCTCGCGACCAGGGAGGCCAGCGCGACCGGAAGGCCCGACCGGGCGGAGCTGGGCCGGGAAGACCCCCGGGGTGATCTCCCGCAACGCCACCAGCGCGGAGTCGAGGGAGACCTGCAGCGCGGTCAGCACGTCGGCGCGCTCGGTGGGACTGGA
>CAWAIW010000016.1:0-93913 GCA_963782035.1 uncultured Actinomycetota bacterium | reverse complement strand
ACTCTCGTCATGAGAGTGACAACATTCCGGACCGGTGAGCTGAGGTCCTCAGGCTCCGGCGAGCAGGGTTCGCCGGGTCGGCCGGGGCCGTCCGTCGCGGGCAGCGAGCCGGCCACCAGACGCTGAAGGAATCGCACGCATGGCTAAGCTGATTGCTTTCGACGAGGAGGCCCGGCGCGGTCTGGAGCGTGGCATGAACACGCTCGCCGACGCCGTCAAGGTCACCCTCGGCCCCAAGGGCCGCAACGTCGTGCTCGAGAAGAAGTGGGGCGCGCCCACCATCACCAACGATGGTGTGAGCATCGCCAAGGAGATCGAGCTGGAGGACCCCTACGAGAAGATCGGGGCCGAGCTCGTCAAGGAGGTCGCCAAGAAGACCGACGACGTCGCCGGTGACGGGACGACGACCGCCACGGTCCTCGCCCAGGCGATGGTCCGCGAGGGCCTGCGCAACGTGGCCGCGGGTGCGAACCCGATGGGCATCAAGCGCGGCATCGAGAAGGCCGTCGAGGCCGTCTCCGCGGCGCTGACCGCCGCGTCCAAGGACGTCGAGACCAAGGAGCAGATCGCCTCGGTGGCGGCCATCTCCGCGGGCGGCGACCAGAGCGTCGGCGACATCATCGCCGAGGCCATGGACAAGGTCGGCAAGGAAGGCGTCATCACGGTCGAGGAGTCGAACACGTTCGGCATCGACCTGGAGCTCACCGAGGGCATGCGGTTCGACAAGGGCTACATCTCGGCGTACTTCGTCACCGACGCCGAGCGCATGGAGACCGTGCTCGACGACCCCTACATCCTGGTCGCCAACCAGAAGATCTCCTCGGTCAAGGACCTGCTGCCGCTCCTGGAGAAGGTCATGCAGTCCGGCAAGCCGCTGCTGATCATCGCCGAGGACACCGACGGCGAGGCGCTGTCGACCCTGGTCGTGAACAAGATCCGTGGCACCTTCAAGTCCGTCGCCGTCAAGGCCCCGGGCTTCGGTGACCGCCGCAAGGCCATGCTGCAGGACATCGCGATCCTGACCGGTGGCCAGGTCGTCAGCGAGGAGGTCGGCCTCAAGCTCGAGTCGACCGGCATCGAGCTGCTCGGCACCGCGCGCAAGGTCGTCATCACCAAGGACGAGACCACCATCGTCGAGGGTGGCGGCGACGCCGACCAGATCGCCGGCCGGGTGAACCAGATCCGCGCCGAGATCGAGAAGTCGGACTCCGACTACGACAAGGAGAAGCTGCAGGAGCGCCTGGCCAAGCTGGCCGGCGGTGTTGCGGTCATCAAGGTCGGCGCGGCCACCGAGGTCGAGCTCAAGGAGCGCAAGCACCGCATCGAGGACGCCGTCCGCGCCGCCAAGGCGTCGGTCGAGGAGGGCATCGTCGCCGGCGGCGGCGTGGCCCTCGTGCAGGCCGGCAACACGGCGTTCGAGAAGCTCGACCTGACCGGTGACGAGGCCACGGGCGCGAACATCGTCAAGGTCGCGCTCGCTGCCCCGATCCGCCAGATCGCGGTCAACGCCGGCCTCGAGGGTGGCGTCGTCGCGGAGAAGGTCGCCGGGCTCCCCGTCGGTCACGGCCTCAACGCCGCGACCGGTGAGTACGGCGACATGCTGGCGGCCGGCATCCCGGACCCGACCAAGGTCGTCCGTTCGGCGCTGCAGAACGCCGCGTCCATCGCCGCGCTGTTCCTCACCACCGAGGCCGTCGTCGCGGACAAGCCCGAGAAGGCCGCCCCCATGGGTGGCGACCCCTCGGGTGGCATGGGCGGCATGGACTTCTGAGTCCACCGCTCCACCCGTAGCTCTCTTTTCTCCTGCTCTTTTCCCAGCGTCCTTCATCCGCTTCCTGACCGCCGTGAACTCCGTTAGGCACTGTCGTCCGAGTAGTCCATGTAGTTGTGTATCGGGTCGACTCCCGGCTCCGGGGCACGTGTCCTCGCCGGTCTGGCAGCCTCACGTCGTCGGACTTCTCCGCCGGCGTGTCGTCGACGCAGTCGCCCTTCTTCGTTGCAACTGGCCGAAGAACGTGTGCTCGAGGTCGAGCCAGTCGCCGACCTCTTGCGTCGAGCGTGTCGCCCTGTTCGTAGCACTCCCGCGTACGTCGCTCGTAACGCCTCGCATCTATTCTCAGTCTATCACTATACCGTCCGGCAGACTTGTTCGGTGTACGGTCATCCTCGGGCAGATACGCGTAACCGAGATAGCCACCGCCGCTCTTCGTGTACACGTTCAGGCGCGTTATCGCCGCCCTGTTCTTCAGCGTCGTCTTCATCTCGTGCTCTTCGCCGCCTCCCTACGACACGTACCACGTCGCTTTGTCCTTTCGGTCGACACCGGCGTTCGACGAACGTGAAGCCCGTGCTCGTCGCCACCGTAGAAGCCTCTATAAACCTTTTTCAACTTTTTTACCTTTTCCTTTTATCTTTTTTTCTTTTTTTTTTCCTTCATTTCCTCTTTTTTTTTCTTTTTATAATACTTTCTCTCTTACTTTCATCTTCTCTTTCTTCTTTCTCTTTTCCTTCTCCTTCTTTTCTTTTACTTCCTTTCCTTTTTTCTTCTCTCTTATCTTTTCTCTACTTTCCTTTTTATTCTCTCTCTTTCTCTTTCTTCTCCACCTTCTTTCTTGCATACCCAATCACCTACAACTTTCTCCTTTTCCATCTTCTATCCCCTTCTTCTCTTTCTAGCGCTACTAGCAACTCTAGTCCTTCTTTTTTTTTTTTTTTTTTTTTTTTTTTTTTTTTTTTTTTTTTTTTTTTTTTTTTTTTTTTTTTTTTTTTTTTTTTTTTTTTTTTTTTTTTTTTTTTTTTTTTTTTTTTTTTTTTTTTTTTTTTTTTTTTTTTTTTTTTTTTTTTTTTTTTTTTTTTTTTTTTTTTTTTTTTTTTTTTTTTTTTTTTTTTTTTTTTTTTTTTTTTTTTTTTTTTTTTTTTTTTTTTTTTTTTTTTTTTTTTTTTTTTTTTTTTTTTTTTTTTTTTTTTTTTTTTTTTTTTTTTTTTTTTTTTTTTTTTTTTTTTTTTTTTTTTTTCCCCCCCCCCCCCCCCCCCCCCCCCCCCCCCCCCCCCCCCCCCCCCCCCCCCCCCCCCCCCCCCCCCCCCCCCCCCCCCCCCCCCCCCCCCCCCCCCCCCCCCCCCCCCCCCCCCCCCCCCCCCCCCCCCCCCCCTTTTTTTTTTTTTTTTTTTTTTTTTTTTTTTCCGTTACCTCGCAAGGCCCCCGTCCTCGGACGGGGGCCTTGCTGCGTCTCGGGGCAGGCCGTGTGGAAGCGTGCGGGGCGTGGGGGGCGAGGCGCTGGCGCTGGTGTTGGCGGCGGCGGTGCTGCACGCGTTGTGGAACCTGGCGGCGAAGGGCGTGACCGAGGACCGGCTGCTGTTCATCTGGATGTACGCCGGCCTCAGCGCGGTGATCTGGGCGCCGATCGCGGTGGTGTGGGTGGTGGTGTACGACGAGCGGCCGACCTGGACCTGGCTGGGGGCGGCGGCGCTGAGCGCGTCGATGCACATCGCCTACCAGCTGGTCCTGCAGCGCGGGTACGCCGAGGGCGACCTGAACCTCGTCTACCCGATCGCCCGGGGGACCGGGCCGTTGCTGACCTTCGTCGTCGCGGTCTCGCTGCTCGGCGAGCGGCCCGGGGTGGTCGGTGCCGCTCGGTGTGCTGCTGGTGGTCGTCGGGGTGCTGCTCATCTCGTACTCGCCGCGCCGACGCCACGGACCCGGAACGCGCAGCGGCGTCTTCTGGGGTGCCGCGACCGGCGTGACGATCGCGGCGTACACACTCTGGGACAGCCACTCCGTCACCGACCTGGACGTGCCGCCGTTGACGTACTTCGCGCTCGGGCTGCTCTGCCAGGTGCCGGCCCTGACGGTGATGGCCAGCGGTTCCCTCCGCGGCGTCCGGCGGGCCTGGCCGGCCCTCTGGAAGCCCGCCGCCGCGGTGGCCATGCTCTCCCCGCTGGCCTACATCTTCGTGCTGCGCGCCATGCAGGAGGCGCCGGTCGCCCTCGTCGCGGCCGCCCGGGAGAGCAGCATCGTCGTCGGCGCGGTGTTCGGCTGGCTGGTGCTCAAGGAGTCCCGCCCGGTCCACCGGATGGTCGGCTCCCTGGTCGTCGCGGCCGGGATCGCCGCCATCGTGCTGGGGTGAGGGTGTGATGGCGTTTGGTCCCAAACGCCATCGAAACGGGCCTCCAGGCTGGCGTTTGTGACCATTGGCGGGTTCACAACGCGTTGATCCGCGCCGGAGCCCGCTCGGCCAGGGACAAGGCCGAGCCACCGAAAGATCCGGCCCGCTGCCGGACATGTGACACCGTGAGGAGCGTGTCCGGGGACGTGCGGCGGGAGCGTTTCGAGGCGCTCGCGCCCGCCCTCGTGGAGCCGCTCCGGCGCTACCTCGCCCGACGTACCGACCCCGCGACGGCCGACGACGTGCTCGCCGAGACCTTGCTCGTCTGCTGGCGGCGTCTCGACGACGTACCCGAGGAGGCGCTGCCCTGGGCGTACGGCGTGGCCCGCAACTGCCTGGCCAACGCCCAGCGCGGCGTACGTCGCCAGGAGCGGCTCGCGGCGAAGATCGCCGTCGTCGACCCGCCGACCTCCACCACCGACGGGCCCGGTGAGAGCCGCGACATCGACCTCGACGACGCCCTCGCGACGCTGCGCGAGGACGAGCAGGAGCTGGTCCGCCTGTGGGCCTGGGAGCAGCTGACGCCGGCCGAGATCGCCGCGGTCCTCGCCATCACGCCGAACGCCGCGAGCATCCGGCTGCACCGCGCCCGCGAGAAGCTCAAGGAAGTCCTCACCCGACGAAAGACCGAGCGGCCGGCCGGACATGAAGAGGAGAAGGAAGGGAGGCGGACATGAACGACGACGAGCACGACGAGCTCCTCGCTCGGCTGCGTGCCGCCGACCCCGCCGCCTCGCTCGCCCCGGCCGACCCCGGCCGGACCGCCCGACTGCTGGAGGACACCATGACCCCCGACCAGGACACCCCCGTACGCCGCCGCTCACCGCTGGCCTGGCTGGTCGCCGCCGCGGCGGTCCTGGTGATCGCCGGTGTCGGCGCCTTCGCCTTCCTCGGTGGTGACGACTCGGCCGTCCCGTCCGCTGACGAGCCGCCGCCGTCGGTGCTGACCCTCTCCGCGCGGCCACCGACCGCAGCCAAGTGCCTGGTCGTCAGCCCCGCAGCCCTGCAGCAGCAGGAGGTCGCCTTCGACGGGACCGTGAACAGCATCACCGAAGGGCTGGTCACCCTCGACGTGAGCCACTGGTACCTCGGGGGCAACGCCGACCAGGTCACCGTCGAGGCGCCGACTGCCGACCTCCAGGCCCTGGTGCAGGCCGCGAACTTCGAGGTGGGCGAGCGCTACCTCGTCTCGGCCACGGGAGGTTCGGTCTCGGTGTGCGGGTTCACCGCGCCGTACTCGCCCGACCTGGCCGCCCTGTACGACGAGGCCTTCGGCGCCTGACGCGACCACCTAACCTGGAGCGCGTGCGCGTCGACGGACTCCTGCTCGCCGCCGGCTCGGGGAGCCGGATGGGCCAGCCCAAGGCGCTCGTCCTCGGCGACGACGGCGTGCCCTGGCTGCACGCCACCTTGCGCACGCTCCACGAGGGCGGCTGCGAGCGCGTGACGGTCGTCCTCGGGGCGGCGGCCAAGGAGGCGGGCTGGCTCCTGACGCAGGCACCCGCCGGGCGGGCGCGGCTCGTGGTCGCCGAGGACTGGGCCGAGGGCATGGGCGCCTCCCTCCGTGCCGGCCTGGCCGGCGCGTACCCGGACGCCGACGCCGTCGTCCTCACGCTGGTCGACCTGCCCGACGTGACGGCGGACGTCGTACGCCGCGTCGTCGCGGCCGCGACCGGACCGGCGGACCTGGTGCGGGCGGCGTACGACGGCAAGCCGGGCCACCCCGTCCTCCTGGGCCACGACCACTGGGAGGGCGTGCGCGCGAGCGCGACCGGGGACAAGGGAGCGCGCGACTACCTCGCCGCACGCGACGTCACGCTCGTGGAGTGCGGGGACCTGGCGACCGGCCGGGACGTCGACCGCGCGCCCCCGTCCCCCTAGGTCCAGGTCAGGACCAGGGGTGCCTGGGGTACTCCTCGACGCGAAATCGCTCTACCCTCCGGCCAGCGAGTGCAACGGGGGGGTCCGGTGAGACGAGCGCTTGTCACGCTGATGGTGGTGGCTGTCACCGCGGGACCGGTGGCGCCCGCGGGCGCTGGGGTGTCCTCGCCCGACAACCCACCGGCCGCCGCACCCACGTCCGTGGCCGGCACGTCCCTGCGCGCCGACGTCGGCGACCCGGGCGGGGTCCGAGCCCTCATCCCCCCACGGCAGGACGCCCTGGTCACCGGACGGGCCGCCGCCGTGCCGCGACGCAGCCGCCTGCTCGTGCTGGCGGCCTACTGGGGGTCCGGCGGACCGCCGAAGCCCACCAGCGCCGACATCAAGAAGGTGGTGCTCGGCCAGGCGAGCGACTGGTATCGCCGCGTCTCGCGCGGGCGCTACCGGCTGAGCGGGCGGGTCACGCCCTACCTCAAGATCGCCAAGCCGGACTGCTCGGACGACTACGCGATGCGGGACCTCGTGCGTCTCGCCCAGCGGAAGGCGCGGGCGAAGGGCATCGGCACCAGTGGTTTCCAGCGGTTCATGCTGGTCACGCCCCAGTGCCGCACCAACTCGCTGGGGGAGCTCCCGGGCGCGGTGACGTGGATCCGCGACGCGTCGGTCACCGCCGACGTCGTCATCCACGAGCTCGGTCACAACCTCGGGCTGGAGCACGCGAACGCGCTGATCTGCAACCGCAGGAAGCTCCGGGTCCCGTCCGGTGGGCGCAAGGAGTGCAGCGAGTACGAGTACGGCGACATGTATGACGCCATGGGGATCTCGAGCGGCCAGTCCACCGGCCAGTTCTCGGTGCCCCGCTTGGTAGGCCTGGGCTGGGCCGGGAAGACCAAGACCGCCACCGGGTCGGGGACGTTCACCCTCGCGCCGGCGGAGCGCTCCGGCCACGGCCTGCAGGGCCTCCGAGTCAAGGTGAGCCGCAAGCGGTCGTACTGGGTGGAGTACCGCAGCGACGGGAAGGTCGCGGACATCGGGCGCGACACCAACGGCGCCGCGGGCGTCCAGATCCGCCTGCAGACCGGGAAGAAGCGGGTGGACGTGCTCGATGCCCTCCCCGGGGCGCCGGACCCGTACCTCATCATCCCCGACCCCGACCTCGTGCGCGTCGACCTGCCCGTGGGCAGCAGCCTGACCACGACCGAGGGCATCCGGTTCCGCACCGTGTCGGTCGGCGGCTCGGCCGTCGTGCAGGTCACGCGCCACGCCCCGCGGCCGACGCCGCCGTCGACCCCGACAGCCTCCTTCGCCATCGGCGACGAGTACTCCACCCACGTCGAGTGGCAGCGGTCGACCGATGACAACGGGGCGATCGTGCGCGGCTACCGGGTGCGCCTCCCCGACAAGAGCGTGACCACCGTCGACTCGGTCGGCGGCCTGACCACGATCCTGGACGACAACGACGTCGCTGGTGTGGGGGCCGCCGTCTCCGTCCAGGCGTTCAACGAGGCCGGCGACTCCGGCTGGTCGGGACCCGTGGTCGTGGCCCCCAACGGACCGACCGCCCGCGTCGTCTCACCCGCGCCCGGCACTGTGCTGGGGGGACGGTTCGCGCACGTCGTCGTCGATGCCGTGCCGAACGTCTACACACATTCGCCGATCTCCGGGGTGACCCTGGGTGCCAACGGCTACCGCGGCTTTCACGACCCCTACGACGACACCGCGCCGTACGAGTTCGACGTGGAGCTGCACGGGAGCGGGGCCCAGGTGTTCGACGCCTACGTCTCGGACGCCGAGGGCCACGACACCGTGGTGCACGTGCCGGTCGTCGTCACCGACCCGTACCCCTCCCTGGCGCTGCTCGGTCCGGTGGAGGGACAGACCGTCGGTGCCCAGTTCGAGGTCCACGTGCGGATCGTGAACAACCTGTCGCCGCTCGAGCGGCTGGTCGTCTCCTTCGGCGGCGAGGACGTCGAGCTCACCGGGCAGTTCACGGGCGAGGTGACCCTGCCGTTCGACGCGGCCGCCCATGCCGGCGGACCTGGCACCTACTCGTTGCGCGTGGAGGGCTACGACGCGGAGCACCAGCAGGACTCCTTCTCCACCGACCAGATCGTGGTGAACTACCAGCCCTAGCGTCGTTCACCCAACCAACTGCCAACTGACCGGCCAGTAGCCTGGAGCCATGGAACCGGAGTCCGCCTCCGACGTCGCCGCGAGCCTCGCGACGACGGGCTACCTCTGCGACGGCGACCTCGCGACCGTCACGTTCCTCGCGCTGCGGATGCAGCGCCCCCTCCTGCTCGAGGGTGAGCCCGGCACCGGCAAGACCGCCCTGGCCGAGGCCATCGCCGAGTCGCTGGAGCTGCCGTTGGTGCGGCTCCAGTGCTACGAGGGCATCGACGCCACCCAGGCGCTCTACGACTGGGACTTCCCGCGGCAGATCCTGCACCTGCGCGCCCTCGAGGCCGCGGGGGGCACCGACGCCGAGGAGGCCGAGAAGAGCCTGTACGACGAGCGCTTCCTGCTCGCGCGTCCGGTGCTGGCCGCCCTCCAGCAGAGCCCGGCGGTGTTGCTGGTCGACGAGGTGGACCGGGCCGACGACGAGTTCGAGGCGTTCCTGCTCGAGGTCCTCTCGACCTACCAGGTGAGCATCCCCGAGCTCGGCACCGTGAAGGCCACGACGCCGCCGATCGTGGTGCTGACCTCCAACCGCACCCGCGAGCTGCACGACGCGCTGAAGCGGCGCTGCCTCTACCACTGGATCGACCACCCCGGCCTGGACCGCGAGGTGGAGATCGTCCGCTCGCGCGCCCCGGAGGTGTCGGAGACCCTGGCCCGCCAGGTCGTCGGTGTGGTGCAACAGCTGCGCGCCCGCGACGACCTCGCCAAGCCGCCGGGTGTCGCGGAGACCCTCGACTGGGCGCGCGCGATCACCCACCTCGGCACGACCGATCTCGACCTGGCCACCGCGGCCGTGACACTCGGGGCACTGGTGAAGTACCGCGAGGACGGCGAGAAGGTCAGGCACGCCCTCGACCAGATGCTGCGGTCGTGAACGCACGCGGGCGTGCGGGGTGGCGACGAGATCCTGCTGGCGTTCGCACGGGCGGTGCGCGCCGCCGGCGTACCGGTCACGAC
Source organism: uncultured Actinomycetota bacterium (assembly GCA_963782035.1). Classification (GTDB taxonomy): domain Bacteria; phylum Actinomycetota; class Actinomycetes; order Propionibacteriales; family Nocardioidaceae; genus Nocardioides. Next base: position 84,731 of record CAWAIW010000016.1, on the reverse strand, counting down.
GGACCGGTCCCAGGGCTTCCTCCAGGCGATGGCGCTGCTCGACCTGGCCGACGAGCGCGCGACCTGGGTGGCCGGCCGGTCGACGCTGTGTGCCGGCCCGGACGACCTGGTGCGGTTCGACGCGGTGTTCGAGGCGTTCTTCAACGCGCGCGACGGGCTGCCCCGCCCGCGACCGGCGGCGCCCTCGCCGCCGCAGACCACGCCGTTCCCCGAGTCCGAGCGCGACGGTGACGACGCCGACGCGGAGACCGAGACCGTCTTCGCCAGCGCGAGCGAGGCCGAGGTGCTGCGGCACCGCGACGTCGCGTCCCTGACGACCGGCGAGCGGGCGCGGCTGGCCGCGATGTTCGCGACGCTGCGGCCGCGGCCGCCGATGCGACGGACCGCCCGTCACCAACGCTGGCACCGCGGCCAGGTCGACGCGTCGCGGACGCTGCGCTCCAGCCTGCGCCAGATGGGCGAGCCCGCCCGCATCAGCTGGCGGCGCCGGGGCATGAAGCCGCGGCGCGTGGTGTTGTTGCTGGATGTGTCGGGATCGATGAGCACGTACGCCGACGCGCTGCTGCGTCTGGCCCACCGGCTGACCGTCGGGCTGCGCGAGCAGGGCGGCGTGGTCGAGACGTTCACCCTGGGCACCCGGCTCACCCACGTGACGCGGGCGCTGCGGATGCGCGACCCCGAGCGGGCGCTCGTCGCCGCCGGTGACACCGTGCCCGACTGGTCGGGTGGCACCAGGCTCGGCGAGACGCTGCGGTTCTTCGTGGACCGCTGGGGCCAGCGCGGCCTGGCGCGCGGCGCCGTGGTCGTGGTCTTCAGCGACGGCTGGGAGCGCGGGGACCCGTCGCTGCTCGCCGAGCAGATGGCCCGGCTGCACCGGATCGCGCACCGCGTCATCTGGGTGAACCCGCACCGCGGCAAGGCCGGTTACGAAGCGGTCCAGCAGGGCGTGCTCGCGGCGCTGCCGCACGTCGACGACTTCCTGGCCGGCCACTCGCTGGCCACCTACGCCGACCTCACGGAGGTGGTCTCCCGTGCGTGAGGTGCTCCCCGAGCTGCTGGCCTGGTGGAAGCAGGGTGAGACCGTCGGCGTCGGCACCGTCGTCGCGACCTTCCAGTCCGCACCGCGCCCGCCCGGTGCCTCGATGCTGGTCGGCCCCGACGAGACGGCGGTCGGCTCGGTGTCCGGCGGCTGCGTCGAGGGCGCGGTCTACGAGCTCGGCCAGTCCGTGGTGGGCTCCGGGGAGCCGGTGCTCCAGCGTTACGGGATCTCCGACGACGACGCCTTCGCGGTGGGGCTGACGTGCGGCGGCATCCTCGACGTGTACGTCGAGAAGGTGTCGCGCGAGACGTTCCCGGAGCTGGGCGAGATCGCCGCGGACATCGAGGCCGGCCGCCCCGTCGCCCTGGCCACGGTCATCGAGCACCCCGACCCGGCCGTGATGGGACGCCGCATCGTGGTGCGACCGGACGAGCCGCCGACCGGGATCTCCCTGGGGTCCTCGCGTATGGACGACGCGGTGCACGACGACGCGATCGGTCTCCTGGCCAGCGGCACCAACGCGACGCTCACCTACGGCCCGGACGGCGAGCGCCGCGGCGAGGGGATGCGGGTGTTCGTGTGGGCGTTCGCCCCGAAGCCGCGGATGCTCGTCTTCGGCGCGATCGACTTCGCTGCGGCCGTGGCCCGGGTCGGCGCGTTCCTCGGCTACTACGTCACGGTGTGCGACGCCCGTCCCGTCTTCGCCACCAAGAGCCGCTTCCCCGAGGCCGACGAGGTCGTCGTCGACTGGCCGCACCGTTACCTCCAGGCCGAGCAGGAGGCCGGGCGGATCGACCAGCGCACCGTCATCGCCGTGCTCACCCACGACCCCAAGTTCGACGTACCCCTCCTCGAGGTCGCCCTGCGGCTGCCCGAGGTCGCGTACGTCGGCGCGATGGGGTCGCGACGTACTCACGACGACCGGCTGGAGCGGCTCCGCGAGGCCGGCGTCACCGAGAAGGAGATCGACCGGCTCTCCAGCCCGATCGGCCTCGACCTCGGCGCGCGGACTCCCGAGGAGACCGCGATCTCGATCGCCGCGGAGATCGTGGCGCTGCAGTGGGGCGGTACGGGCGACCGGCTGGCCGCCAAGGACGGCCGCATCCACCATTAGATGGTCGAGCGGAGCTCGACGATGGCTCAGCGCGGGGCCAGCAGCCTCGGACCGACGGTCTCGCGCTTGGGCGCGCGGCCCGCGACGGTGCCGAGGAACATCTGCAGCACGCCCCAGGCGAACGCCAGCCCGCCGCCGAAGAGGGCGATCGACTCGATGCTTCCGGACCTGTGGGTGAGCAGGATCGCCACCAGCCCGAGGTCGGCCGTCGCGGCCAGGACGAGGAACGCGAGCGCGCGGCCCGGGACGCCGGAGAAGCCGGCCGTCACCTGGACCACGGCGCGGAACGCGAACCAGGCCGCCAGCAGCCAGATCAGCGTGCCGGTCGAGAGACCGGGCATGAGGACGGCGATCGCCCCGACGGCGATGCCGACGCCGCCGACGACCCGCAGCGAGGGGTGCATCGCGGCGGGACGGCCCGGGTGGGTCGGCTGGTAGGCCTGCCAGATCGTGGCGCCGCCGTCGAGCAGCGTCCACACCCCGACCAGCATGAGCACGGTGTCGGCGGACAGTCCCGAGTTGTTGGAGATGATGAGACCGACGAGGAAGGCGATGGTTCCTCGCACCACCAACATCGATCTTCCCTGGCTGAGAGCATGCAGATCCATGGGGATCTCCTGACGTCGTCCGGACCGGGTCCGGTTGACGGGGCCTAGGTTGCTCTCGACAGTACGCCTGTCCACGCGATCGGCGGCGCGAACCGGCCTCCAGGGGCTTGCATCCAGCGGCTAGCGTGGCGGACGGGAGCGTTGAGGAAGGACGCCGCGATGGCCGTCGAGAAGGACGATCTGCCCGCGCGCCGGCTCGAAGCCGTGCGTGCGTGGACGACGTTCGTGGAGCGCGGCGACGAGGCCGCGCGTCTCGTGCGGCCGGAGATCCTCTCGAGCTGGGAGCGTTCGGGCGCCGCGATCACCACCGACGTGCTGCAGGCGCCGCTCGCCGACGAGGGCGACACCCGCGCGTTCTGGCAGGGGTCTCCGTTGCAGATCGCGGTCGCGCGCGTCGAGGACGATCTGCGGCGCACCGCCGAGGACGGCGACCTCGTGCTCGCCGTCACCGACGCGGACACGCGGATCCTGTGGACGTACGGCGGCCGGGTGATGCGACGCAAGGCCGAGACGGTCAACTTCGTGGCCGGCGGGCGGTGGGACGACCAGAGCGTCGGCACCAACGCACTCGACCTGGCCAACCGGCTGAGCCGGCCCGCGATGGTGTTCTCCGCGGAGCACTACGCCTCGATCGTGCACAACTGGGTCTGCTGGGCGGCGCCGGTCAACGACCCGGTCACCGGGCAGCAGCTGGGGGTCATCGACCTGTCGACCACGTGGGACCGCACCCACCCGATCGGCCTCGCCACGGCCCGCGTGATGGCGCGGCTGATCGAGCAGGCGATGCCGCGCTCCCACGAGCACCCGGGCCTGGCCGCCCCACCCGCGGCGCCCCAGGAGGACGGCCTGACCCTGCGGCTCCTCGGCACGGCCGAGGCCCACCTCGACGGCCGGCGCCTGCTGCTGAACCGCCGCCAGACCGAGATCCTCGCCCTGCTCGCGATCCGGACCGAGGGCCTCTCGCTCGAGCGGCTGCACGCACTGGTCTACGGCGACCAGGCCGTCACCCTCTCCACGCTGAAGGCGGAGGTCTCGCACCTGCGCGCCACCCTCGGCGGCGCGCTCAGCTCGCGGCCCTACCGGCTGACCATGCCGGTCTCGACCGACGTGGAAGCGGTCCTCGCCGCGGTCGGCCGCGGCGACGTGACGGGCGCACTGGCGGCCTACGGCGGCGACCTCCTGCCCGGCACGAACTCGCCCGCGCTCACCGAGCTGGCCGAGTACGTCGCGGTGGCCGTCCGCGAGGCCCTGCTGGCCGACCCGCGGCCCGAGGCGGTCGTCCGCTACAGCGAGCTCGCGCCGTACGACGCGGAGGTCATCGAGGTCTGCCTGGCCCGCCTCGGCGACCACCCCCACCCCGCCAAGCCCCTCCTCAAGGGCCGCCTCGCCGTGGCCGCCGGATAACCACCAACGACTGTTTGCAAACAAACCCTTGCAAAGAAGTCTTTGCGGTTCTAGCCTGAGGGGATGGACCTCACCTCGATCACTCCGGACATGGCGGGGCTGCGGGCACTGAGCCACCCGACCCGGCTGCGGATGCTCGGCCTGCTGCGCATCGACGGGCCGGCGACGGCGACCTCGCTGGCGACGCGGCTCGGGATCAACACCGGCCAGACGTCGTACCACCTGCGCCAGCTGGCCCAGCACGGCTTCGTCGTCGACGACGAGGAGCGGGGCAACGGGCGCGAGCGCTGGTGGAAGGCCGCGCACCAGTCGACCCTCGCCAACACCGTGCCGCGCAGGCCGGAGGACGCGGAGGCGATGGACGCCTACATCCAGACGATTGCCGTGATCTACACCCAGCAGCTGCAGGCCGCCGTCGAGGAGGCGCCCCTGCTGCCGACCGAGTGGCGGGACGCCTCGACCCTGAGCGACTACCACGTCCGCGTGACGGCGGAGCACGCCGAGGCGCTGACCACCAAGATGCACCAGATCTTCATGGACCTCCGCGAGGACGAGGACGACGACCCGGACGCGGTCGACTTCGTCTTCCAGTTCCAGGCGTTCCCCCGGCCCGGCAAGCTCGGAGGGGAGGCGTGATGAGCCGTCGTACGCCGCTCTGGGGCTTCCTCGTCGCCGACGCGATCTCGCTGTCCGGCACGCGCGTCTCGATGATCGCCATCCCCTGGCTGGTGCTCACCACCACCGGCTCCGCCGCGCAGACCGGCCTCGTGGCGTTTGCCGAGCTCCTGCCGCTGGTGCTGGTCAAGGCGCTGGCCGGACCGCTCATCGACCGCACCGGCGCGCGACGGGTGGCCATCACCTGCGACGTGCTGAGCATGCTCGTGGTCGGCCTGATCCCGCTGCTGCACCTGGCCGGCGCGCTCGGCTTCCCGCTGCTGCTGGGCCTGGTCGCGGTCGGCGGTGCCCTCCGCGGTCCCGGCGACGGCGCCAAGGGCGCCTTCGTCCCTGCTCTGGCCGCCCACGCCGGCGTGCCCCTGGAGCGCGTGACCGGCCTGGCCTCGGCGATCGAGCGGACCGCGAGCTTCGCCGGCGCTGCGATGGCCGGTGCCCTGGTCGCGTTCCTCGGCGCGGCCGACGCGCTGATCATCGACGCCGCGTCCTTCGGGGTCTGCGCGGCCGTCTTCGCGTGGTCCACCCGGGCCATGCGCGCCGAGCAGGTCGACGAGCGACCGGTCGGCACGACGTACGGCGAGGAGCTGCGGGAGGGCTGGACGTTCCTGCGCAAGGACCCGGTGCTCGTGGCCATGTCCGGCATGGTCGCGGTGACCAACCTGCTCGACCTGGCGTTCTCGGCGGTGCTGCTGCCGGTGTGGATCCACGAGAACGGCTACAGCGTCGGCGTGATGGGCGCGTACTTCGCCACCTGGGCGCTCGCCTCGGCCGGCGGGTCCGTCGTCGCGGCGTGGGCCGCCGAGCGGCTGCCGCGGTTCCAGGTGTACCTCTGGGCGTTCCTCGTCACCGGTCTGCCGAGGTTCGTGCTGCTCGCCCTGGGCGTGCCGTGGTGGGTCGTGATCGCCTCCTGCCTGGTCGGCGGGTTCGCCTCCGGGTTCCTCAACCCGATCCTCGGCGCGGTGATCTACGAGCGGGTGCCGGCAGCGGTGATGGGCCGGGTGACGACGATCAACGGCGCGCTGTGCTGGTCGCTGATGCCGTTCGGTGGCCTGCTCGGCGGGTTCCTGCCGGACGGCGTCGGCATCGTCGCGGCGCTCCTGGTCGTCGGGTTCGCCTACTTCGCCGCCACCATGCTGCCGCTCGCCATCCCGTCGTTCCGGCTCTTCGACAAGCCGTCAGCTGCGCTGGTCGAGGAGGTTGCGCAGCAAGCGTCACGAGACCCTGCGACGGATCTGCGCGCTCCTCAGGGTCTCGTGACAGGCGCTGGGCGCTTCCCGACCAGCCGCCTCAACCAACCTTACCAACCGGTCCGCCCTAGCGTGAGCGGCATCACAACGGCCAGGAGGCGTGCTGCATGACCAAGATCAGCATGAGAGTCGACCAGGAGAACGTCACCGACGACGTCGAGCCGCGGATGCTGCTGGTGCAGTACCTCCGCGAGAAGCTCGGCAAGACGGGCACCGTGATCGGCTGCGACACCAGCAACTGCGGCGCCTGCACGGTCCATCTGAACGGACGCTCGGTGAAGTCCTGCAACGTGCTGGCGGTCCAGGCCGACGGCGCGACGGTCGACACCATCGAGCGGCTGGCCGACGACGACGGGACGCTGCACCCGGTGCAGACGGCCTTCCGCGAGTGCCACGGCCTCCAGTGCGGCTTCTGCACGCCGGGCATGATCATGCAGTCGGTCGACCTCCTCAACGAGAACCCCGACCCCACCGAGGAGGAGGTCCGCCTCGGGCTCGAGGGCAACCTGTGCCGCTGCACCGGCTACCACAACATCGTGAAGTCGGTCCTGTACGCCGCCCAGCTCAAGAAGGACGCCAACCAGGGGGCGAACGCATGACCGCCGTCGACGACCGCCCCGCGGTCAGCCCCGAGATCGAGCCGGAGATCGGGAAGGACCGCCGCCGCAAGGAGGACCAGCGTCTCATCACCGGACGCACCCGCTGGACCGACAACATCGCGCTGCCGGGCATGCTGCACCTGGCCATGGTCCGCAGCCCCCACGCGCACGCGAAGATCCTGAGCATCGACATCGAGGCGGCCGACAAGTCGCCGAACATCTACGAGGTCTTCACCGGCCAGCACCTCGCCGCGACCCAGGGCGTCGTCGTCAACGCCTGGCCGATCACGACCGAGCAGAAGACGCCGGACCACCTGCCGATGGCGATCGACCGGGTGGCCTTCGCCGGCGAGGTCGTCGCCGTCGTGGTCGCTCGTACCGCGGCCGAGGCCCGCGACGCGGCCGAGCTCGTGGACGTCGAGTACGAGCTGTTGGAGCCCGTCCTCGACCTCAAGGAAGCCGCCGATGACAAGGTCCTGGCGCACCCCGACCTCGGCACCAACAAGATCGCCTTCTGGCAGCTGGACTCCGCCGGCCAGGGCAGCGGCACCGCGATCGACGACGTCCTCGAAGCGGCTCGCGCCGACGGCATCGTCATCGAGCGCGAGTACCGCCAGCAGCGGCTCATCCCGGCGTTCATGGAGCCGCGCTCGACCGTCGTCGACCCGACCGGTGAGCAGATCACCATGTGGACCTCGAGCCAGATCCCGCACATCACCCGGTTCCTGCTCGCCGCGACCACCGGCGTCCCCGAGTCGAAGATCCGCGTGATCGCCCCCGACGTCGGCGGCGGGTTCGGCGGCAAGCTCCAGACCACGCCCGAGGAGTGGATCACCTGGGCGGTCGCCCGCAAGATCGGCAAGCCCTGCAAGTACACCGAGACCCGCTCGGAGTCGCTGCTCTCGGCCCACCACGGCCGTGACCAGTGGCAGAAGCTCACCCTGGCCGCCACCAAGGAGGGCCGGGTCACCGGCCTGAAGGTCGACCTGCTGGCCGACATGGGCGCGTACGTCGGCGTGGTCGGCGCCGGCGTACCGGTCCTGGGTGCCTGGATGTTCAACGCGATCTACAAGTTCGACGCCTACCAGTTCAACTGCACCCCGGTGCTGACGAACAAGACGTGGGTCGACGCCTACCGCGGCGCCGGACGTCCCGAGGCGACGTACGCCATCGAGCGGATGATGGACGAGCTCGCCGCCGAGCTCGGCAAGGACCCGCTCGAGGTCCGCGAGATGAACTGGATCAAGCACGAGGAGTTCCCGTTCACGACCGTCGCGGGCATGACCTACGACTCCGGCAACTACGAGGCCGCGACGGCCAAGGCCAAGGAGATGTTCGGGTACGACGCGCTGCGTGCCGAGCAGAAGGAGCGCCGCGACCGCGGGGACAGGGTGCAGCTCGGCATCGGCGTCTCGACGTTCACCGAGATGTGCGGCCTGGCGCCCAGCCGGGTGCTCGGCTCGCTCAACTACGGCGCCGGCGGCTGGGAGCACGCGACGATCCGGATGCTGCCGACCGGCAAGGTCGAGGTGATCACCGGGGCGAGCGCCCACGGCCAGGGCCACGAGACGGCGTTCAGCCAGATCATCGCCGACCGGCTCGGCGTGCCGTTCGAGGACGTCGAGATCCTCCACGGTGACACCCAGGTCTCCCACAAGGGCCTGGACACCTACGGCTCGCGCTCGCTCGTGGTGGGCGGCGAGGCGCTGGTGCTGGCGGCCGACAAGGTCATCGAGAAGGCCAAGCCGCTGGCCGCCCACCTGCTGGAGGCCAACGCCGACGACCTCGAGTTCAGCAACGGCCGGTACTCCGTCAAGGGCACCGACCAGGGCATCGGCATCACCGAGGTGGCGCTGGCGACGTTCGCGTCCCACAACTACCCCGAGGGGATGGAACCAGGCATCGACGCGGAGTCGACCTACGACCCGGTCAACTTCTCCTTCCCCCACGGCACGCACCTGTGCGCGGCGGAGGTGGACACCGAGACCGGCCAGGTCAAGCTGCGCAAGTACGTCTGCGTCGACGACATCGGCAACATCATCAACCCGCTCATCGTGGCCGGCCAGGTGCACGGTGGCCTCGTCCAGGGCATCGCCCAGGCGCTCTGGGAGGAGGCGGTGTACGACGACTCGGGCACGCTGGTCAGCGGCTCGTTCGTGGACTACCTGCTGCCGACCTCGGCCGACACGATCAACTTCGAGATCGACCACACGACCAGCCCGTCGACCACCAACACGCTGGGCACCAAGGGCGTCGGCGAGGCGGGCACCATCGCCTCGACGCCGGCCGTGGTGAACGCGGTCGTCGACGCGATCCGCCACTTCGGCATCAACGACATCCTGATGCCGTGCACGCCCGAACGGGTCTGGACGGCCTTGCAGGGCGCGGGCTCCGGGGCCGCGACGGTCGAGGACGCCATGCCGCACTTCGAGGGCGGCAACACAGAGGAGAACAACGCATGATCCCCGCACGGTTCGACTACGTCGCCCCGGCTTCGGTCGAGGAGGCCCTGCAAGCCCTGTCGGAGCACGGTGACGAGGCGAAGATCATCGCCGGCGGCCAGAGCCTGCTGCCGGTGCTCCGGATGCGGCTCAACGCGCCCGAGTGGGTCATCGACCTCGGCAAGATCGACTCGCTGCGGGGCATCCGCGACGACGGCGACGCGATCGTGATCGGCGCGATGACCACCCACCACGAGGTCATGCACGACGCCCTGGTGAAGGAGCACGCGCTCCTCATCACCAAGGCGGCCACCGAGGTGGCCGACGCGCAGGTCCGGCACCGCGGCACGTTCGGCGGCGCCCTCGCGCACGCCGACCCGGCCGGTGACCTCGGCGCGCCCGCGCTCGCCCTCGGGGCCGAGTTCGTGATCGCCGGCTCCGGCGGCACCCGCACGGTCGGGGCCGACGACTTCTTCGTCGACCTGTTCGAGACCGCCATCGGCGAGGACGAGATCCTCACCGAGGTCCGCATCCCCAAGCACACCGGCTGGGGGGCTCACTACGCGAAGTTCGTCCGGGTCGCGCACCAGTGGCCGATCGTCGCGGTCGCCGCGACGGTGAAGGCCGATGGAGGCACGATCTCCGAGGCGCGGGTCGGGCTGACCAACATGGGCTCCACCCCGCTGCGCGCGCGTGGCGTGGAGGAGGCCTTGGCCGGCGCCACGGCGTCCGAGGACGGCGTACGCGACGCCGCGGGCAAGGCCGCCGACGGCACGAACCCGCCGTCGGACCTCAACGGCTCCGCGGACTACCGCAAGCACCTGGCCACGGTGCTCACCCGCCGTGCCGTCGCGGCGGCGGCCGGGGCCCAGGCGTGAGGGTCTAGAAAGGGATTCATGGATCTCACCCACCGGTTCACGGTCCCGATCCCCGTCGAGCAGGCCTGGGCGGAGTTCAACGACATCGCCTCGGTCGCGGAGTGCTTCCCCGGCGCCACCGTGACGTCCGCCGAGGGCGACACCTTCCAGGGCTCGGTGAAGGTCAAGCTCGGCCCGATCGCGCTGGTCTACAACGGGTCGGGCACCTTCACCGAGAAGGACGCGACGGCGCACCGGATGGTCGTCGACGCCAAGGGCAAGGACAAGCGCGGGAACGGCACCGCCGGTGCCCTCGTCACGATGACGATGAGCGGTTCCGGCGGCTCGACCGACGTCGAGGTGGTCACCGACCTGGCCATCACCGGCAAGCCGGCCCAGTTCGGCCGCGGCGTGATGCAGGACGTCTCGGACAAGCTGCTCGGGCAGTTCGTGGCCTGCCTGGAGCAGCGTTTCGAGGGCGCGGGCGGTACGCCGGCCCCGGCGGCCGTCGACGAACCTGGGCCCACGCCACCGGCCGCCGAGCCCGAGCCGACGCTCACCGACGAGTCCGCTCCCGCCGTGGTCGAGGCCGCGCCGCCGGCACCGGCACCCGCGGTGTCCCCGCCACCGGCACCGGTCCCCGCGGCCGCGCCGACCGGGCCGACCGGCGGGGCGAGGAAGAAGGACGGGGACGCCATCAACCTCGGCGCCACGGTCCTCCCGGTGCTGTTCAAGAGCTACTGGAAGCAGGGCCTGGTCGCGCTGGTCGTGATCGTCGCCCTGATCTGGCTGATCTCTGCCCTGTGAGGGTGTCTGGACCAGTCAGGGCGCGTCGGCGTGACGCAGGGGAGGCGACCCCTAGGCTCCTCGCGTGAAGCGCGTCGTCGGGGTCGTCGTGTGGCTCCTCGTCCTCGTCGGGGTCATGTCGTGGCCGGCGATCAGCTACAACTGGTCGTTCGGCGACACGACGTACGAGGAGACGACCATCCGGTCGTACGACGCGGCGTTCACCATCGACACCGACGGCGACCTGCACGGGGTCGAGACGCTCGTCGTGGACTTCCCGAGCAGCGGCAAGCACGGCATCTTCCGGTTCTTCGACGAGGCCGACCTGAGCGACAAGAACGCCCGGCGCGTCCCGCACGACATCACCGTGACGCGCGACGGGTCGTCGGAGCCGTTCACGGTCCTCGACGAGCGCAACGGGCGCATCACCAACGTGCGGATCGGTGATGCCGGCGTCTTCGTCGACCCGGGCGAGCACACCTACGTCATCGACTACCGGATCGACGGGGTGCTCGAGAAGGGCACCGGGATCAACGGCGTCACCCCGCGCACGCAGCTCTACTGGAACCTGATCCCCAGCGGCTGGCTGCAGAGCATCGACCAGGCCCACCTCACCGTGACGCTCCCGGTGCCCGCGCAGGGCGTCCTGTGCGCCCGGGGGACCGGCGCCGACAGCGGCTGCACGGTCGAGGGCGACGGCACGCAGCGGCTGACCGTCGACGCGGACTCGCTCTCGGCGAACACGCCGATCACGATCAAGACCGGCCTGGACATGCCGACGCCGGACCGGGGGCAGTACGTGCCCTGGTCGGCGCGCTACGACCCGGTGCTGGGGCGCAGCCCACGGAACCTCGGCATCGTCGTGCTCCTCGCGCTGCTGGCGGGCGGCTTCGGCGCGGTCCAGGCGCGCAAGGTACGCGAGAAGACCCCGCCGTACCCGCTGATGTACGCCCCGCCGGACGGGATCGGTCCGGCGCAGGCGGCGTACCTGATGACCGAGCGCACGGACAAGCGGCACTTCGTCGCCTCGATCATGGAGGCCGCCGAGAAGGGTGCCGTCACCCTCGACAAGCCGTCGGACAAGGCATGGACCGTGACCGACACGCAGGGCCCGCAGGGCTGGGCGGGGCTCGACCTGGTCACCCAGCGCGTGGCCCGGCTGACCGGCGGACCGCACGAGTCGTTCACCGCCTCGCCCAAGGACGTCTCGGCCGGCCAGACGCTCCAGAGCGAGCTGTCGGGCTTCGAGACGGCGACCAAGAGCTGGGCCAAGGAGGCCGGGTTCATGCAGAGCTCCGGGCTCGGCTGCCTCGGCGGGTTGTTCGTGATCGGCGGCGGCATCCTGGCGCTGTTCGTCGCCGGGGCCAACTGGTTCGACATGAACATCATCGCGCTGATCCCCGGCCTGCTGGCGGCGGGCGCGGCGCCGGTCCTCGGGCCGGGGGCGGCCACCCGGCGCACCGCGACCGGCCGGGACCTCTGGTCGCGGATCGGTGGCTTCTACCGGGTGCTGTCCACGCCGTCGAGCCAGAACCGCTTCGACTTCTCCGGGCGCCAGGACCTCTACACGCAGTACATCCCGTGGGCGGTCGCCTTCGACTGCGCCGACGAGTGGGCGGCCAAGTACCGCGCCGAGACCGGAGCCGAGCCGCCCGTGCCGGGCTACTTCCCGGGGTACGCCGGGGCGCACACCGGCAACTACACCGACCAGATGGTCAACAGCTTCTCCTCGACCGTCAACAGCGCCATCTCCTCCTACACCGCGACGCAGTCCTCGTCCTCCTCCGGCGGTGGCGGGGGCGGCGGGTTCTCCGGCGGCGGCGGCGGTGGCGGCGGGGGAGGTGGCTCCTGGTGAGCCCGTGCCCCACAATCTGCTCAAGTCCTCCAGAGCAAGGGATCCCCACATGACCGGACTCATCATCGGCGGCGTCATCGTCCTGGCCCTGATCGCCTTCGCGGTCACCGGCTTCAACAAGCTGCGCACCACCGACGTGGGCGCCCAGGAGGCGCTGGGCGGCATCGACGTGCAGCTCACCCGCCGCGCCGACCTCATCCCGAACCTCGTGGACACGGTCAAGGGGTACGCCGCGCACGAGCGGGAGGTCTTCGAGGAGATCACCAAGGCCCGTTCGCAGGTCCAGGCCGCGGCCGCCGGCAGCGACGTGCCCGCCAAGGCCGCCGCCGACGCCGCCCTCCAGGGCGCCCTGGTCCGGCTGAACGCCGTCGCCGAGGCCTACCCCGACCTCAAGGCGAACGCGAACTTCCTGGACCTCCAGAAGCAGCTGGCCGAGACCGAGAACCAGATCTCCTTCGCCCGCCAGTACTACAACGACGCCGTGGCCAAGCTGAACACCCTCTGCCGCACCATCCCGTGGCTGTTCTTCACCGGCATCGCCGGCGTCCACACCCGCGAGTTCTACGAGGCCCCCGCCGGCTCCACCGAGGTCCCCCGCGTCGAGTTCTGACGGCCCTCAGGCGAACCGGGCGACCTTGGCGATCGCCTCGGTGGGGACGGTGACGGGGACGCCCTCGCCGATGGCGACGAGCGACCACCCACTCTGCCCATCACTGGCGGCACGGACGAGCTTGGCCATCACCATGCCGGTCTGCGACGTACCGCCCGACAGCGTGAAGCGGGCGAGCTCGACGTCGTCCTCGTCGAGGAGACGGCAGTAGGCGTTGTTGACCCACGTGAGGTCGTGGCCCTGGTAGCTGCTGACGAGGAAGACGATCGCGTCGACCTTGGCGTACACGCGGCCGAGGTCGACGTGGACGGTCTCGTCGTCGCCCCCGCCGCTGCCGGTCTGGTTGTCGCCCTGGTGGACGACCGAGCCGTCGCGGGTCGCCAGGTTGTTGTAGAACGCGATGTCGAACAGCTGCCCCTCGGCGAACTGGATCGCCGTAGCGTCGAGGTCGATGTCGGCGCGACCGCTCGCGATCGCGCCGGCGGTCGGGTCCTTGTCCCAGCCGATCCCCATCCGCACGCGCGTCAGCGCGAGTCCGTCGCCGTCGGCGACCGTCCACTCCTGGCCCTGGCTCAGCACCGTCACGCTCCGAACCTACCGGCGCAGGAAGATGCCGGTGGCCGGCTTGGGCTCGAAGTACGTCGTCTTCGGCGGCATCACCTCGCCGGCGTCGGCGACCGCGACCAGGGCGTCGGTCGACGGCGGGGCCAGGGTGAACAGGGCTCCGGAGTCCACGTCGCAGCGCGCGGCGAGCCGGTCGAGCGACGCGGTAGCCGGGATCGTCTCCACCTCTCGGGTCCGCCCGCCGGGAGCGGGGTCGAGCCGGTCGAGCACCCGCGACTGGAGGAGTGAGACGTCGAGCCCGGCCACGCCGCCGGGTCGGTCCTCGTCGTCGGTGAGCTCGAACCAGCGGTGGCCGACGTACATGCCGATCGTCCCGCTCGTCGCCACCGGCGGACGACCGGTCTCACGAACCTCGAAGCCCTCCGACACCAGAAGGAGCAGCGCATCGGGGTCGACCGGCCCGGGGACGCGGCGGTGGAAGGAGTCGAGGCGCAGACCGTCCATCGGGTGCACGACGCACAGCAGCCCGGCGTCCGCGGGCTTGCCGGCCGTCGCCCACTCCTCGAGCGCCGCCGTCGCGCGGTGGTGGCCGTCGGCGATGTAGAAGTCGGAGGCGCCCAGCTCCTCGGCCAGCGCGCCGGTGTCCGGGCCCTCCGGCAGCCGCCACACCGTCTGCTGGACGCCGTGCGGCCCGACGAAGTCCAGCAGCGGCTCGGTGCGCTGCACGTCCTCGAGCGTCCGCGTGTACGCCGGCCCCGCGCGATGCAGCAGCTCCACCAGCGCCGGTGGGCCGTCCATCGTCTGGTGGTGCCAGACGAGGGCCTCGACGCGCTGCGGGTGGACGGCCTCGTGGCCGCGGACCCGGCCGTCGGCCACGGCCTGCACGGACACCTCGCAGACGACGCCGTCGTACGACGCGCCGCCCACCGTCTGGCGGTAGACGTAGAGGGAGACCGGGGTGTCGGCGTAGGCGTCGGGGTCGACCGCGACGCGGTAGAGGTCGATGCCCGACTCGTCGACGGAGTCCGACAGGGCGCCCACGGTCTTGCGGGCCCAGTCCTGGCGGACGATGCGGGCGGGGAAGAGGCGGACCGCGCTCTCCACGGGGCTCACGGGCGGCTCGCGCCCAGCTCGACGAGCGTCACCCCGAGCACGTGCCGTACGCCGCGCAGGTCGGACAGCAGCTCCTCGGACGGCTCGCCCTCGACGTCGATCGACGCGACCGCGGCGTCGCCGCCGCGGAACACGCGGTTGACCATGTGCTCGACGTTGAGGTGCTCGACGCTCAGCCGCTCCAGGACCTTGGCCAGCACCCCGACCCGGTCGAGGTGGCGCACCGTCAGCGTCATCGTCCCCAGGCGGTGCGGCGCGAGGTTGACGCAGTGCCGGGCCTCGCCGGCCACGAAGGCGTCCACGATCTCGGCCACTCCGTCGGCGATGGCGCGCTGGGCCTGGTTGGTGGAGGCGCCGATGTGGTGGGTGGCCACGACGTGGGGGTGCCGCGCGACCGCCGACTCGAACGCGCCGTGGCTCGCGCCCGGCTCGTCGGCGAACACGTCCAGACCCGCGCGGATCGCGCCCGCGTCGAGGGCGGCGAGCAGCGCGGTCTCGTCGACCACGTCACCGCGCGAGGTGTTCAGGAAGATCGCCCCCGGCTTCATCCACCCGAGGAAGGTCGCGTCGACGAGGTGCTTGGTGTCCGCGGCGCCCGGCACGTGCAGCGTCACGATGTCGGAGGACGAGACCAGCTCCTCCAGCGAGTCGCACAGCGTGATGCCGAGCTCCTCGGCCCGTGCGACGGCCTGGGCCGATCGGCCCGGCCTGGCCTGGGCCTGCAGCCGGATCCCGAACGCCGCCGCACGCTCGGCGACCGCGAAGCCGATCGAGCCGAGCCCGATGATGCCCATCGTCGAGCCGAGCAGGCCCTCGGCCTTGCCGTACGTGCGCTTGTCCCACTGCCCGTCGCGCAGGTCGGCGACGTTGTCCGGGATGCGACGGTCGAGCGCGAGCAGCAGCCCCATCGTGAGCTCGGCCACCGCGACCGCGTTGCGGCCCGGCACGTTGCAGACGAACACGCCGTGTCCGGCGGCCGCGTCCGTGTCGATCGTGTTGGTGCCCGCGCCCGCGCGGATCACCAGCGCCAGCCGGTCGGCCGCGTCGAACACGTCCTTCTTGACCTTGGTGCTGCGCACGACCAGACCCTCGAAGCCGGCGATCCTGCCGGCCAGGTCGTCGGCCGAGAGCCCGGGCTCCATCACGCACTCGTGACCGTGGGACTCGAGGGCGGCCAGCGTGTGGTCGGGCAGCTTGTCGGCGAAGAGGATGCGCATCAGCCACGACCTCCGGGACGGGTACGCCGCCGGGCCGGCGGATCTGGCGTGAGGCTAACGCGCCCGCCACCCGGTCCGCCATGGCGGCCTCAGAACACGTTCAGCGGCCGGAACTGCACCGAGATCCTCGGGCCGGCGTGGGCGACCTTCGGGACGGCGTGCTCCCAGGTGCGCTGGCAGGAGCCGCCCATCACCACCAGGTCACCGTGACCCATCTCGAACCCGATCGAGTCGCCGCCGCCACGGGGTCGGAGCGCCAGCCGGCGCGGGTCGCCGAACGAGACGATCGCGACCATGGTGTCGGCGTGCTTGCCGCGGCCGATCGTGTCGCCGTGCCAGGCGACCGAGTCGTGTCCGTCGCGGTAGAAGCAGCAGCCCGCCGACACGAACGGCTCGCCGAGCTCGGGGAGGTAGTGCGCCGACAGGGCGTCCCGCGCGGTGGCGAGCAGCGGGTGAGGGAGCTCCTCGTCGACGACGTAGGTGTGCACGAGGCGGGGCACGTCGACCACGCGGTCGTACATCGGCCGCCGCTCGGCTCGCCACGGGACGTCGGCGACCAGTCGCTCGAGGACGTCGTCGGCCCCGACGACGAAGTTGCGCAGCACGTCGACCCAGGCGCCCCGGGTGAGGGTGGTGCGCTGGACACCGTGGGGGCCATCGTCGAGCGGACGCACGCCGGGCGTGGTCGCGACCGCGCCGAAGAGGCTGCTCTGGAAGTCCATGACGGGAGTGTACGTCAGGATCGAACAGATGTTCGAGTGGTTGGCGCTGGTTTTCGAGGGTCGGGCAGGCTTGCGACATGAACGCACCCGAGGTGGCGGCGCGGGTCGTGGGCCTGACCAAGACCTACGGCACGGGCGAGGCGCGCATCACCGCCCTCGACGACGTCACGCTCGACGTCGTGCAGGGGGAGTTCACCGCCGTGATGGGTCCGAGCGGGTCGGGCAAGTCGACGCTGATGCACTGCTGCGCCGCGCTCGACCGCGCGGACCGCGGCTCGGTCTTCATCGGCGAGGAGGACCTGACCACGCTCAAGGACAAGGCCCTGACGCGCTTGCGGCGTGACCAGATCGGCTTCGTCTTCCAGTCCTACAACCTGGTCCCGACCCTCACCGCGGAGGAGAACATCCTGCTGCCGCTCGCGATCGCGGGCCGCAAGCCGGACGCCGAGTGGTACGCCGGCGTCATCGCGACCGTGGGCCTCGCGGACCGCCTGTCCCACAAGCCCAGCGAGCTGTCCGGCGGCCAGCAGCAGCGGGTCGCCGTCGCGCGGGCGCTGGTGAGCCGGCCGCGGATCGTGTTCGCCGACGAGCCCACCGGCAACCTCGACTCGAGGTCGGGGGCCGAGGTGCTCGAGCTGTTGCGCAGCAGCGTCGACGACCACGGACAGACGGTCGTGATGGTGACCCACGATCCGCTCGCCGCGGCGTACACCGACCGCGTCGTCTTCCTCGCCGACGGCCGGATCGTCGACGAGCTGCGGAACCCGGACCGCGACCGCGTGCTGGAGATCATGGCCAGGATGACCGCCGCGGCCGAGACGGTCTGAGCAGGTCCCGATGCTCCACGCCGCGCTGAAGAGCCTCCTCGGGCGCAAGGTGCGCCTGCTGATGAGCACGTTCGCCATCGTGCTGTCGGTGGCGTTCGTGGGCGGGTCGCTCATCTTCTCCGACACCCTCGGCCGCAGCTTCACGGCGTTGTTCGCCTCGTCGGTGGGTGACGTGGTGGTCCGGCCGGCCGACGGGCAGGAGGGGCTGGGCGCGTCCACGGTCTCGATGCCCGCCGACGTCGTGACGACGCTCGAGGAGGAGGTGCCCGACGCGGCCCGGGTGGACGGCCGCGTCCGCGCGGTCGGCGTGTACGTCGTGGACAAGGACAACAAGGTCGTCGGCGGGCAGGGACCACCCGCGTTCGGCGGGTCGTACTCCGACGCACCCGCCGGACACGGACTGACGGGCCTGACCCTCGTGCAGGGCCGGCCGCCGGCGGGCCCGGACGAGGTCGTCCTCGACACCAAGACCGCCGAGCGGTCGGGCTACTTCCTCGGCGAGAAGGTCCACATCGTCACCGCCGGGGACCAGGCCGTCGTGACGCCGACGCTGGTCGGCCTGATGGGCTTCCCCGACGGGGGCACGCTGAACGGCGCGACGTACGCCGGCTTCGACACCGCCCGCTCCCAGGACCTGTTCCTGGACGGGAAGGACGCGTTCACCCAGGTCTGGGTGACCGCCCGGGACGGTGTCTCCCAGGAGCGGCTCCGCGACGAGGTGGCGGCGGCCCTGCCCGCAGGCCTCGAGGCCGTCACCGGCGACGACGCGGCCGAGGAGAGCGCGACCGACCTCCTGGACGCGATCAGCTTCCTGCGTACCTTCCTGCTGATCTTCGCGGGCGTCTCGCTGGTGGTCGCCGCCTTCCTGATCGTCAACACCTTCTCCATCCTGGTCGCGCAACGCAGCCGGGAGCTGGCCCTGCTGCGCGCCCTCGGGGCATCCGGCCGGCAGGTGACGCGCTCGGTGCTGCTCGAGGCGCTCGTGATCGGCCTGATCGGCGCGACGCTCGGCGTCGGCCTCGGGGTCGTGCTGGCGATGGGCATCCGCAGCCTGTTCGCGAACTTCGGTCTCGACCTGACCGGCCAGCCGCTGATCTTCGCGTCGCGCACGGTGCTGGCCTGCTACGTGGTCGGCGTGCTCGTCACCATGGCGGCCGCCTGGCTGCCGGCCCGCCGGACCGCGCGGATCGCGCCGGTCCAGGCGCTGCGGGACGACATCGCCCTGCCCGAGACGTCGTTGCGCCGGCGGTTCCTGCTCGGCACGCTCGGTGGTCTGCTGGGCGTGGCGGCCATGCTGACCGGTCTGTTCGGGGACGTGCCCCACGGCGGCTACCTGCTCGGCGCCGGCACGCTGGCCGTGCTGCTGGGGGTGACGGCGGTGAGCCCCGTGATCAGCCGGCCCTTCCTGGCGGCGGCCCAGGCGACGTACCGCGCCGCCTTCGGGTCCGTGGGCAACCTCGCCGGTCAGAACTCCCTGCGCAACCCCCGGCGTACGACGGCCACCGCGTCCGCGCTGATGATCGGGCTCGCTCTCGGCTGCCTGATGGCGATCATCGGCGCCTCGGCCAAGGCCTCGGTGGACCAGGCGGTCGAGGAGAACTTCAAGGGCGACTACGTGGTGAGCAGCCTCTTCGGGGAGCCGTTCTCCCGGACCATCGCCGCGGACCTGGCCAAGGTGCCCGGGGTCGACCGCATCGTCCGGCAACGCTGGGCGCAGGGCGAGCGGGACGGGGACTTCTTCGGGTTCGCGGGCATCGACCCGACCGACGCGACGTACCTCGGCATCACGCTGACCGCGGGGAGCCTCGACGGCTTCGCCGAGGGCACGATGCTCGTCGACGAGGCCTGGGCGGAGGAGGAGCACCTGAAGGTGGGTGACACCTACACGATCGACCAGACCCCGAAGGGCAAGCTCGATCTCCGAGTCGTGGGGATCTACGAGAAGAACCCGGTCCTCTTCTTCTCGACCGTCACCACGCTGGACACCCTGGAGCGCCAGGGGTACCCGACGTCGGACAACGCGCTGATCCTCGACACCACGCCACGGGTCGGGATCAAGAACGACCTGGACGCCGTCGTGGCGGACCTGCCGATCGTCACGGTCAAGGACCAGGCGGGCTTCGCCGACGAGCAGCGCGCGCCGATCGACCGGATCGTGGCGATGATCTTCGCCCTGCTCGGGCTGGCCGTGGTGATCGCGGCGTTGGGGATCGTCAACACGCTCGCGCTGTCGGTGATCGAGCGGACCCGCGAGGTCGGGCTGCTGCGCGCGATCGGGCTGGGGCGCGGCCAGCTGTGGCTGATGATCACGCTCGAGTCGGTCGTGATCGCCGTGCTGGGGGCGATCCTCGGCGTGCTGCTGGGCATCGGCTTCGGCATCGCGATGCTCACCAAGCTGCGCGACCAGGGCCTCGAGGTGATCAGCCTGCCCTGGGGCCAGCTGGCGCTGTTCCTCGTCTCCGCGGTGGTGATCGGCGTGCTCGCCGCGGTGCTGCCGGCGCGGCGCGCGGCACGCCTCGACGTGCTGCGGGCCATCGCGACCGACTGACCGACCGATTGGCCGACCGATTGGCCGACCGATTGGCCGACCGATGGGCCGACCGATTGGCCGGGCTGGTAGCCCACATGGCACCGGCGGATAGCCCCGCTGGGTCATTGTGTCGGCGATCCTGTGACGCGGACACGCTGGCCGATCTATGGTGCCGGTGTGGAACAACTGCTCCACGCCGCGGGAAGCGGCGCGCTGAAGCACGTACAGGTGCGCGAATACGTTCGCGCCCTCGTCCGTGATGCCGAGCCTGGCTCGCCGGCGCCCTCCGAGCGCGAGCTCGTGCAGCAGTTCGGTGTGGCCCGGATGACCGTGCGCCAGGCCATGGACGCCCTGGTCACCGAGGGGCTCCTCGAGCGCATCCCGGGCCGCGGCACGTTCGTGGCCCGCCCGCGTCGCGGCGTCGGCCGCCTCGCCAGCTTCACCGAGGAGATGGGCCGCACCGGCCTCACCTCGGAGAACCAGACCCTGCACGCCCGACTCGGCCAGGCCGGCCCCGGCGTGGCCCGTGCGCTCGGCATCACCGCCGGCGACGCCGTCATCCACTGGAAGCGGCTGCGCTGCTCCGACGGCGAGGTCATCGCCATCGAGGACGCCTACCTCAACGAGGTCATGCTGCCCGGCTTCCTCCAGGCGCCGCTGCCGACCAGCCTGTACGACGAGCTCGGCGCCCGTGGCCTGCGCCCCACCTGGGCCGAGGACACCGTCACCGCCGACATCGCCAACCCGGACGAGGCCGACCTGCTCGGCATCCCGGGCGGCACCGCCGTCCTCCGCCAGACCCGCCGCGCCCTGGCCGGCGACGCCGTCGTGGAGGTGTCGCGCTCCTGCTACCGCGCCGACAAGTACACGCTGCGCGTCCAGCTCGGCGTCGAGGGCTGACGAAGACTCGTTGAATTGGCCCTCCGGGCTGGTTCAGTTGGCCCGTTGGGCTGGAGCGCACGCCCGGAGGGCCAATTCAACGCGCCCGGAGGGCCAACTCAACAAAGGGTCACAGGTGACCGAGCGGCGCCACCGCTTCACCCGTCTCCTCGCACACCCAGACCGGGTCCGGGCCGCCGAGGTCGGGCTGGATGTAGAGCGCGTGCTCCGGTCCGGGGCATCCCTTGCAGAGCGGCCAGCGCCCACTGGTCTCGAACAAGGCGTCCTGCACGTCCTGGGCGACCAGCCCCGCGACGTACGGTTCGCCCTCCGGCCACTGCTCGGCCCACCAGGTGCGTTGGGACATCGCGTCCTCGAGCACGGAGACCGCTTCGGGGGTGGCCCGGCCGCGTGCGGCGAGGTCGGCGAGGACGAGCGCGCGGGCCGAGAAGATCAGCTGTGCGTCCACCCGACCGATTCTGCCTCGCGCACCCTGACCCTGGGGACTCCTAGAGTGTGGGCATGGCTGGGGGAGCGCCACTGCTCGAGGTGGTCGTGGCGCAGCCGCGTGACGTGGCCGGGGCCGCGGAGGGCGGCGCCGACCGGCTGCACGTCGTCGCTCCGGGCCACACCGATGACCAGCCCGTCGCCCTCTCACCCGAGCCCTCGGTTGTCTCGGCCATCGGCCGCGAGTCGGACCTCCCGATGTACGTGCTGCTGCGCCTCAACGACTCGTGGACCACGACCGGAGGCGAGTTCGAGCGGCTGGTCGGACTCGCCGAGGACTACTTGTCGTGCGGGGCGACCGGCGTGGCGTTCGGCTTCCTCGACGGCGACCTCGAGATCGACGTGCGGACGTGCACCGCCCTGGCCGACCGCCTGGCCGAGGTGCCGTGGACGTTCACGCGCGCCGTCGACTCGACCCTCGACCCGCGGCGTTCGTGGCGACGGCTGCTGACCTTGCCGCGTTTGGTCCACGTGCGGTCGGCGGGCTCACCGCAGGGGATGGCCGTCGGCTACGACGACCTCATCGCCACCGCCGAGTCCGACCCCGCCATCGCCGCCCGAAGCTGATGCCCGGCGGCGGGCTGACCGCCGAGCACGTGCCGTGGCTGGTCCGGCAGGGCGTGCGCGCGTTCCACGTCGGCCCGCAGGTGCGACCGGGTGGCTCGGCCAGGGCCTACGTCGACGCCGGGTACGTGCGCTCCTGGCGCACCCTGCTCGACGACGCGATGGAGCGCTTGTGAGGGTGGGCGCGTGATCGTGATCGACCCGCCGGCCGTGCCGCGCTACGGCCGCACGTGGTCGCACCTGGCCAGCGACACGTCCTACGACGAACTCCACGTCTTCGCCGCCGGGCTCGGCATCCCGCCCCGTGGTTTCGACCGCGACCACTACGACGTGCCGGCGGAGCTGTACGACGCGGCGGTCGCGATGGGCGCCGTCCCGACGTCCTCGCGCGACCTGGTCGTGATGCTGGTGCGCGCGGGCCTGCGGCAGCGCAAGCCGCGACGGCCCTAGACCAACCGGGCGAGCTCCGCCTCCACGTTCGCGCGGGCCGGTGCCTCCCAGTGCTCGCGCGCGTGGCGGGTGTGGAACAGGGAGGGCTTCGCGAGGAGCTCTCGGAGCACGGCGGCGCGGCCGGCGGCGAAGAGGTCGTCGGGGACGTGGGCGTACTCGCGGCGGACGTCGGCGACGTACTCCGCGTAGCGCTCGGCGGGCGCGGCCAGGATCGCCAGGTCCGCGTCGGAGAGGACGCAGCCGTTCGCGTCGTCCTGGGGGGGCGATGGTGCTCGGTCAGGCGCACCAGCCGGGCCACCTCGTCGCCCTCCGGCCGGCCGGTCAAGGCCGTGAGCGCCCACTGCGCGGAGCGTTCCTCGGCGCCGGGCTCGCCGTCGTACACGCCGTCGTGGAACCACGCGGCCAGCCGGACCGCGAGACCGTCGAAGGTCTCGCCGGCCGCCTGCAGCTCCTCGAGCCGGTCGAGCACCTCGGCCAGGTGACGGGTGTCGTGGTAGCCGCGGTCGGTGGCGTACGCCGCCAGGAGCGCGTCGCGCACGTCGGTGAGCTGATCGCCGAGTGGCCAGCTCACCACGCGGCCGCGCGGGTGTCGACGATGCGGTAGCCCAGGGGTGTCAGGGACACCGGGATCAGCTTGAAGCTCGCGATGCCGAGCGGGATCCCGACGATCGTGATGCAGAGCGCAACGCCGGTGAGCAGGTGCCCGATGGCCAGCCAGATGCCCGCGAACACGAACCAGATGACGTTGCCGATCGCCGAGGGTGCGCCGGCGGTGGGCTTGCGCTCGATCGTGCGGCCGAAGGGCCACAGGGCGTAGTTGGCGATCCGGAACGAGGCGATGCCGAACGGGATGGTGACGATCAGGATGCAGCAGACGACCCCGGCGACGGCGTACCCCACCGCATCCAGAACCCGCACAGGACCAACCAGAGGACGTTCAGGATGAACCGCACCGGACCATCGTGCCCGACCGGCCATGACGGGGTGATGCCCATGGCCGACCACCGTGAGGTCGACCAGGTGATGACCGACGAGGACCGGGAGATGTTGGGGCCGCTCACCACCAGCCCTGGCGGCGGGCCCAGGTGAGCAGCGTCCCGCTCATCACGACCATCACGACCAGGACGATGATCAGCTGCGTCCAGTGGGTCGAGCCGTTCACGATCACGTTCATGCCGTAGACCGACGCGATCGCCGTGACCGGCAGGGTCACCGCGGCGATGACCGCGAGCCGCTCCATCGCGACGGTCATCTTGGTGTGCACCTTGGTCTGGTAGAGCTCGATCACGCCGAAGAGGAACTGCGACTCGCCATCGGCCAGCGAACGCACGCGGTCGAACTGGTCGGCGATGTCCCGGGCGTACGCCGCGTCGACGTCGTCACTCATCCGGCCGATGCTCGCCAGCCGCATCCACACGTCGTGGCACTGCGCGGCCATGGTGCGCGTGGTGATCAGCTCGTGCCGGATCAGGAACATGGTCTCGAGCAGCTGCTCGGGGTCGGTGAGCTTGGAGCCCATCACCTCCGCCTCGAGGCCGGGCAGCTTCAGCGACACCTCGCCGATGGCGGCCCGCTGCCGGCGCGCGACGGCCGAGGTGACGGCGTACGACAGCTCGGCAGGTGTCTTGGGGTGGAACCGCCCGTTCTGGAGCCGGGCCAGCACGCCATCGGTCTCGACCAGCGACACCGAGACGTCGAGGTCGGGGTTGATCGGTCCGTGCACGGTGACCAGGAACTGCGTGGCGACGATCTGGTCGAGCTCGAGCAGGTGCACGTGGCCGGCGTGGCCGAGGTACGGGGACTGCGAGGTGATGAACACCTGGTCCTCGTAGGCGTGCACGGTCGGGATGTAGTTGCGCTGCCGGCAGCCCTCCACGACCAGGGGATGGCAGCCGAGGCCGGTCAGCACGGCTTCGGCCGCGTCGTCCCAGGTCGGCACGTCGATCCAGTAGAAGCCGTCGTCGTGGGCGAGCAGCTCCACGACGTCCTCGGGGTCGCAGACCCGCACCCCCTGCCCGTCGACGAAGCGGACCTCCACGCCGCCAGCGTACGGCGGCTGGCTCGGCCTGCTGAAGAGTCGGGCACAGTGAGTGCGTGACCGACCTTCTCGGAGACCTGGCTCGCGCGCGGCTGGGGTGGGTACCGCCCGCCGTGCGCGGTTGGTACGACGAGGACCGGCTCCTGCGCCAGCTCGCGTCCGGCCTCGTCGAGGAGGCTGCGCGTGTGGACGACGTGGAGTTCGGCGCGTCCTTCCGCGACGACGTCGGTCTCTCGGTCGCGACCACCCCGCTCCAGTGGGCGAACCGGCGCTTCGAGCTCGCGTCGGGCGGATGGGTGGTCGTCGGGATCCGGTTCCGCGGGCTCGACGTCGAGCGCCCGTTCGTCGACGTGATCGCCTCGACCGCGCCGCCGACCAGCGACGCCCTCGCGGAGATCGCCGACGCCGTCCTCCCGTCGTACGAGCCCTTCGCGCCGCTGGCCCTGCGCATCGAGCCGCCGGACCCGGGGGCCTTCGGCGGCGGGGTCGACCAGTACGTCGTCGCCGGCCAGGTCGAGACCCTGCGCTCCTGGCGGCGCTCTGCGTCGTACGCCGCCGTGGCGCTGCGGCCGGGAGAGCCGGCGGCCATGGCGGAGCTGGCCGAGAGGATCTACGCCGCCCTGCCTCCCGGCCACGGCCGATGGGCCTGCGCCGAGAGCGAGGACTCGCTCCAGGACTGTGCGGACGAGGGCCTGCTGTTCGAGGTGAGCGTCGACGGAACCGGCGCCGGCGTCGTGGCCGCCCTCCGGGACGACCGCCACGCGATGAGCGGCTTCTGCGTCGAGGAGCTGTGCCTCGACACCACGTGGCGCGGCCGCGGGCTCGCCGCGGGCGCCGTCCAGCGGCTGGTCGACGCACTGCCCGCGAGGGAGGGCGATGTGCTCTGGGGCACCATCCACCCGGACAACGCGCCGTCCCTGCGGAACGCCCTGTCGGTCGGGCGGCAGATCGTCGGAGGGTACGTCTGGGTCACGCCGGGAGGTCTGCCGGGGATGCCGGGAGGCTGATCCGCACCTCCTCGGCGGTCTCGAGCGTGCGGTAGCGCAGGACGGCTGCGCCACCGTCGAAGACGCGGGCGGAAGCCAGGGTGAAGGCCAGGTCCCGGGTCAGGTGGTCGAACAGCCGGGGTCCGGACGCCAGGACGGCCGGATGGATGACGAGCAGGTACTCGTCGATCAGGCCGGGTGCGTCGGCCAAGGGGCCGAGCGTCCGGGGACCGAAGGAGGCGACGATGTCGGCGCCGTCCTGCTTCTTGAGGTCCCACAGGTGCTCGACCGCGTCCCCCGACCTGACCTCGCGACGCGTGGCGGGATCGTCGGGAAGTGTGCGCGAGAGCACCACCTTCCGCATGGCGACCAGGAGTCGCGCGAACTCGAGGCTCGCGGGGCTGTCCTGGACGTCGCTGTCGGGGGACGTCCCGGCCGCGACCTGCTCCCAGAACGGCACCACTCGCTCGTACAGCTTGCGGGACCCCGCCCAGGTGTCGGCTCGAGCGAACGTCTCGTTGACGTAGGCCGTCTCCTCCTCGCCCCACGCGAAGGGCTGCCAGAACAGTCCGTCCGCGTTGCTGATCCGGCCGTCCAGCGTGGTCTGCATGAGGACAGTGAGCTTGCGCATGGTGCTTCCCCTTCGTGGTGGAGGTGCGGTCAGCCGATCGCGAGGGTCGCGACGGCCAGGGTGCAGATGCCGATACCGAGCCGCTGGCTACCGCCCAGGCGCTCGCCCAGCGCGAGGGAGGCGAGCAGCACGGTCACCGCCGGGTAGAGGGACGTCAGCACGGCGGCCACGCCGAGATCCGTCGTGTGGGTGGACAGCAGGAAGGTCAACGTGCCGGCCGCACCGAGCGCGCCGGACGCGCCTCCCCAGGACAGCACACCCGGACGCGGGCGCCACTCCTGCCCGAGCATGGCGGCCACGAGAACCGTCACCGCCGCTCCGAAGAGCTGGTTCGCCGCCAGCGGCAACAAGCCCGCGTCGCTGGACACCTGTCCCAGCGCGATGAACAGCACGCCGAAGCCGGCGCCGGCCGCGGCGCCGTCCACGAGCGCGCCACGCGTGCCGGCGGTCGGCGCGGTGGACTCCCGGGAGACCAGCCAGATGCCGGGAAGAGCGACGAGGACGCCCAGCCAGGCCAACCACGTGGGCCGTTCGCCGAGGGCGACCCCGACCAGGACCGGGAGCACCGCTGCGCCGACCGCGGACACGGGGGCGACCAGTCCCATCCGGCCACGGGCGAGCCCCCGGTACAGGAAGATGCTGCCCGTCGCCGATCCGACGCCGGCCGCCAGTGCCCACGCGAAGTCTCCTGCCCGGGGCTCGGCGGGTACGAGCAGTCCGCACGCCAGCATCAGGGCTGCGCCGCACCCCTGGCCGACCAGCACCACCGCCCACGGGGAGTGACGGCGCGAGCCCGTCCCTCCGACGAAGTCGGAGGCGCCGTAGGCGAGCGCCGCGGTGAGTGCCAAGAAGAGTCCGATGCCCATGACCCGATCGTCGTCCCCAGGCGGTCCGCTCTGAAGGTCCACTTGGTGGGCGGCGTGCTGGACCATTTGGTTGACTGGTCTCATGCCCGCCGACTGGAGCCGCGGGGCTCCGGACCTGATGATCGAGCTGGACCGCAAGGGCGCCACCCTCGCCCTGCAGATCCAGGAGCACCTGCGCGTCGCCATCCGCGAAGGTCGACTGGTCGCCGGAGAGCGGCTGCCGTCCACCCGACGTCTGGCCGAACACCTCGGGGTCTCGCGCGGCACCGCCGTCGAGGTCTACGAGCAGCTGGTGGCCGAGGGGTACGTCGACTCCGCGGTCGGCTCGGGCACCCGGGTCGCCCGGATCCCTGGCGCGGAGCGACGCCACCGCACCGAGAGAGCGTCTCCCGCAGTGCCCAGGCCGGAGCCCGTGATCGACTTCGAGTACGGCATCCCCGATCTCGGGTCGGTCCCGCTGCGCGACTGGGTCTGGGCCGTGGGGGAGGCGACTCGGACGCTGCCGACCGCCGGACTGGGGGACGAGGAAGCAGCCGGCTCGCGTCACCTGCGGGAGGTCGTGACGGCCTATCACCGTCGCGTGCGTGCCGGGTGCGCGACCGCGGACGACGCCCTCGTGGTCGGCGGCTTCCGCCAGGGGCTCGCCTTCACCCTCGCGACGCTCGCGCGGTCGGGCATCGACGTGGTCGGCCTGGAAGATCCCGGCCCCCGCGAGCACGACGTCATCGCGCAGCGCGCCGGTCTCGTGGCCGTGCCGGTCCCGGTCGATGCCGAGGGACTGGACGTGGCCGCGCTGCGTAGGACCCGGGCACGTGCCGTCCTGGTCACGCCGGCACACCAGTGCCCCACCGGGGTGGCCCTCAGCCCGTCCCGTCGCCGCGAGCTGGTGGCGTGGGCCAACGAGGTCGACGGCGTGATCCTCGAGGACGACTACGACGCGGAGTTCCGCTACGACCGGCAGGCCGTCGGATCCCTCCAGGGACTGGATCCCGAGCGGGTGTTCGCGCTCGGCTCCGTCAGCAAGACCATCGCGCCGGCCATCCGGATCGGCTGGGTCCTCGCGCCGCACCGGTTCGTCGAAGCCCTCACCGAGGAGAAGCAGCTGAGCACGCGGGGCGCACCCGGGCTCGACCAGGAAGCCCTGGCGCTGCTGATCGAGTCGGGGCGCTTCGACCGCCACCTGCGACGCGTACGCGACGTCTACCGCGCCCGCCGCGACGCCCTGGCCGAGGCGGTCGCAGGCGTCTTCGGTCCCGACCGCCTCCAGGGACTGGCCGCGGGTTGCCACACCGTGCTCCTCCTCCCCCTCGACGTCGACGAGGACTCGGTCGTGCAGGCGGCACGGTCCCTCGGAGTCAGCGTCGCCGGCCTGGGGAGCTACCGGCTCACGCATCAGCCCGCCGAACCGGCACTGCTCCTCGCCTTCGGCAACCTCTCCGAACATCAGCTCGTGCGCGGCGTCCACGCCATCGCCGAGGCCGTCCGGCGCTCCGGCGGATCCGTCCCACCGTGACCCGCTCGGCCGTTGCACCCTACGGCGCGTCGCCCAGCTCCTCGGGCAGCGGCTGCTCGTGCACGATGACCAGCGAGGTGACGGCGCGGGTCAGGCAGACGTAGAGGCGGCGCAGGCCGGTGACGCGGTCGGGCTCGGCGGCCACGATCGCGGCGGGCTCGACGAGGACCACGTGGTCGAACTCGAGGCCCTTGGCCAGCGAGGCGGGCACCAGGTCGAGGTGCTGGTCGAACTCGGTCTCGACGGAGTCGGGGTCGACGTCGGCCTCCCGACCGACGACGCCGAACCGGACGCCGGCGTCGGCGAGCGAGGCTCCGAGCAGGTCGATGGCGGAGTCCGGGGCGATCACGCCGATCGACCCCTCGCGGTCGACGACGCCACGGATGGCGGAGGCGGGCGAGTCCGAGGTGATCTCGAGCTCGCCGCGCGTACGGCGGACCGAGGTCGGCGGCTCGAGGCCGGGCGCGATCACGGGCAGCAGGCGGGCGGCGTACTCGATCACCTCGCCGGGGACCCGGAAGCCGCGGGTCAGCTGCTCGACGTGCGCGTCGGGCTTGCCGAGGTGGGTCAGCGCCTCGGCCCACGACCGCGACGCCCACGGGGTCGTCGCCTGGGCGAGGTCGCCGAGGACGGTCAGCGACCCCGTCGAGGACCGACGGGCCAGCGCCCGCAGCATCATCGGGGAGAGGTCCTGCGCCTCGTCGGCCACGATGTGGCCGACCGAGCCTGTCCGCTCGACGAGGTCGAGCGCCTCGTCGACCAGGATGGCCTCGGCCAGCGTCCACGGGGTCGAGGCCGGGCTCTTGGGGGGACGATCCCAGAGCAGCAGCGCCTGCTCCTCGTCGGTCAGCACGTCCGAGGCGGCGGCCGCCAGGAACGAGGCGTCCGACAGCAGCCGCCAGACCAGCCGCGCCGGCTCGACGACCGGCCAGACCGCCGCCGCGTAGTCCTTGACCGGCTTGCTCCGCGCCACGGCGTTCTGGACCCGGTCGTCGGGGGAGTCGCCGGCGAGCTCCATCCGCACCAGGATCCGGTGCGCCAGCGCCTGGGGCACCATCGCCCGCGCCGCGCCGTACCTCACCCCACGCGACCGCAGGGACCTGACCAGCTCCTCGACCTCGTACGCCGCCACCCGCCACCGCCGCGCCCCGCGCGGCACGACCAGCCCCTCGGCCGGCGTCGTCACGTGCGACCACAGCGCCCGGGACAGCACCTCGGCCAGCCGCGGGTCGCCCTTGAGCGTCGCGACGGCGGCGTCCTCGGTGCCGCGCACCGACCACTTCGGGTTCACCGACCGCAGCGACTTCTCCGCGAGCTCGCCGATCGTCGCCTGCTGGGCCTCCACCTCGCCGAGCGCGGGGAGCACGTCGCGGATGTACCTCAAGAAGCTGGCGTTCGGCCCGACCACCAGCACGCCCTGCCGGGTCAGCTGCTCGCGGTGCGCGAACAGGAGGAACGCCGCGCGGTGCAGGCCGACCGCCGTCTTGCCCGTACCCGGCGCGCCCTGCACGCAGATCGACTGCGACAGGTCCGAGCGCACGATCACGTCCTGCTCGGGCTGGATGGTCGCCACGATGTCGCGCATCGGGCCGACGCGCGGCCGCTCGATCTCCTGCTCGAGGATCGCGGAGAACTCCGCCGAGGTGCCGCGCGAGGTGAGGTCCTCGTCCTCGTACGACGTCAGCGTGCCGTGCTGGAAGCCGTACCGGCGGCGCAGCTCCACGCCCATCGGCTCGGTGCGCGTGGCGCGGTAGAACGGCAGCGACACGGGTGCCCGCCAGTCGATGACCAGGGGGTCGCCGTCCTCGTTGCTGACGTGGCGCCGACCGATGTGGAACTCCCCGAGCCCCTCGTCGTAGTCCAGACGCCCGAAGAACAAGGGGATCGTGGGGTCGTCCGCGAGCTGCTTCATGCGGAGGGCGAACGTCGACTGGAGGTACTCACGGCTGACCCAGTCGCCGCCGGCGGAGGCGTCCATCGACGCCGTCCGGGCGCGCATCCGGGCGAGCTGCTCGCGGGAGCGGGCGAGGTGGGTCTGCTCGGAGATGAGGTCGTCGGCAGGCAAGGGCAACCTCCGGGAGAGGAGAGAGAGACGCGGCGAGCGGGCCGCGCGACGTTACGCCGCGTCGCCCGCCCTGTCATCCCGTTTGTTCGCTCGCCCAGCCCGCGACGCGCTCGACGTCGGCCAGGAGGAACGGGTCGTCGACGAACTCCGCGACGCCCGCGTGTGCGCGCGCCCGGGACTCCGCGTCGCGGGCGTGCAGCCAGCCGAGCACCTGGTGCCTCCCGATGTGGTGCAGCTGGGCGACCGTGAGGCCGAAGTCCTCGGGACGCGTCACCCGACCCGCGCCGCCGGCCGCGCCGTACGCCGCCAGCAGCGACTCCACCCGCGAGGGCTCGGTCCGGGCGAACTCGAAGAGGACCATGGCCAGCTCGCGGGTCGGGTCGCCCGGCCCGGCGTTGTCGAAGTCGATGACGCACGCGCCGCCCTCCGGCGTGCCCCGCAGGTTGTCCGCCCACAGGTCCAGGTGGCACCACTGGACGCCGGTCATCGGGGTCAGCACCTCCTCGACGGCGAGCAGCGAGGGGACGAGCGCGGCCAGCCGCTCGGCGAAGGGCGCCCCCGCGCCACGGGCCGCCTTCACCAGCGCCCGCCACTCGCCGGCGCCCACCGGGTCCGTGCCCCACTCGTGAGGACTCGTCGTGGCGGGGACGACGACCGCGTGCAGCCGCGCGAGCGCGTCGCCCACCAGGGCCGGGTCCAGCATCGGGTCCGGGTCGTGGATGTCGGACCACGTCTGCACGCGCACCGGCTCGCCGTCGACCAGGGCGACGTACCGGCCGTCGACGCCGACCATCGGTCGTGGGCAGGGCGCGCCGGCGTCGTGGCAGCGCGCTTGGAACCGTGCGGTCGCCTCGGCGTCCTCGAGGTCGACCTCGACGAAGGACTCCTTGAACGCGAAGGAGCCGCGCGCCGTGTCGAGACGGCGTACGCGGCCCTGCTCACCCCGTGCCGCTTCGACCTCGAGCCGGGCGTCGGGGCCGAGGTCGAAGCGGTCCGCAACCTGGGCGGCCAACTGACGGTCCACGGGCCCATGGTGACGGGTGGCCGCTACGCGCCGGCGAGGTCGGGGGGAGTCCTCGCCGGCGCGACGACCGGATCAATGGCTCAGACGGGTTCGCTGAGGTACGCCTCGTAGTGCACGTGCAGGGCCTCGTCGGCCACCTGGAAGAGCGACAGCACGAACGAGCAGTCCGCGTGCACGACCTCGTAGCGGCCCTGGGAGAGCCGTACGTCGGTGGGGCCGGTGAGGCGCAGGCTGTAGGTGGTCGCGCCGCCCCAGCTCACCGGGGTCGACAGGGACTCGAGGGTCAGTGGCACCACGCCGCCACCGTCGAGCACGCTGGCGATCACGGTGACGGGGCTGCCGAGCAGCGGGCCCAGTGCGGAGTACGTCGGCTCCATGTGCCGGCGGATCGGCGTCATCGTCATCGTGGTCACCTTCTCGTTCGGGGGGCGAGCCTTGGGGGGAGAGGCCCGTGATCAGAAGTGTGGGAGCGCAGGAGGGCTCATGGGGGGCGACGCGCCCCCTATGGCCCGTTCGGGCTATGAGGCTCGGCCGTTGAGCCGACGGATTCGGTCTGGACCGGTCTAGCCGCGGACGGTTTCCAGGGCGAGTACGTCGATCGGCCGGCCCTGCCGGCTCCGTTGCAGCCCTCGCACCAGGGACAGGGTGACCAGCACGGAGGCCGCGGACATCACACCGATCGCGAGACCGGCCGCGTGGCTGTCCGAGCCGAGCAGCGTGGCCACCCCACCCGCCAGGAGGGCGCCGACACCTTGCATCGACATCATGCCGAGGCTGTGCAGGCCGAGGGTGTGGCCACGGATGTCGGGAGCGGTCCGGGTGACCAGACGCTCCTGGAGCGGGAGGCTCGCGCAGTAGCCCACCGACGCGACCGCCGCGAGGGCGAACGCGAGCACCGGTCCCGGGTGGAAGACGAAGAAGAGCCAGGGGACGGCGAGCAGGAACCGCGCGGGCTCCACGAGACGGTCGCGCCACTCCGGCGGGATCAGCCGCCCCATCACCACGTCGCCGGCCAGCATGCCCAGCGCCGTGGCGGCGAAGAGGAAGCCCGCCTGCTTCCCGGCGTACGGCACGACCAGCGCCTCGCAGCCCACGACCAGGCCGTTGGGCACCCAGAGGGAGAGGTACACCGGGCGCAGGACCGGCGAGCGCAGCAGCAGCCCGTTGACCGCCCGGCTGCGCTGCACGGCCTTGCCGGTGGCGCGCGGCGGGTGGTCGCGGAGCCCGAACCGGACGAGCAGCAGGGCGAGCAGCGAGCAGGTGGCCGCGCCGAGGAAGAGCTGGCTGGTCGTGTAGGCCAGCAGGAGCAGGCCGCCCAGGCCGTAGCCGACGATCTGCATGACGCCCACCGCGACGTTCATGGTGGCGCGGGCGAAGACGAACGAGCCCTCGGGGACGATGTCGGAGACGAGCGCGATCATGCTGCCGCCCATCGCCGAGAGCAGGATCCACGGCACCACCAGGACGACGAGGCGCACACCCATGGGCATGTCCGGGATCGCCTGCGCGAGGTCGGCGACCACCCCGATCCCCGCGGCCAGGGCCATCGCCGTGCGCGGTCGCCACAGGTCGGCCAGCGAGAGCAGGAACCACGACGTGCAGAGACGGATCAGCGGCCCGCCGAACATCACGAACGAGCTCAGCAGCGGCGACCCGGTCTCCCGGTACGCCAGCGTGCCCAGGGCCAGGCTGGCCACCGACCCGGCGGCGACGTTCAACGACGTGGTCGTGAACAGCACGCGGAACTCGCGGATCGAGAACAGCTCGCGGTAGGTGCGCACGTTCCCACCCTGGACGAGATCCACGGACCTCGCATAATGTTTCGCGAGGAGGCGAAACATGGGCATGTGGCGGGTGCCTGCCGACGTGATGGCCGGCAGCAGGTTCGCCATCTCGGCGATGGCCGAGGTGGTCGGCGCGCTCGGCGCCCTCACCCGTCCGCGCGGGCCGGACCAGCGGGCCTTCGGGGAGGCCCACGGAGCGGCGTTCTGGCAGTGGGTCGCCCGCCGGCCCGGGATGGCGGACCTGGTCGCCGCCAGCTTCCGGGACGCACGGCCCGGCCAGGTGGGCTGGATGGCCGACTACCTGAGCCTGCCGCCGCTCGCCGACCAGGAGTCCTTCGAGGACGGGGTCGCCCAGCTGCAGGCCCTGAGCGACGAGGCGCTGCGCGCCGACCTGCGCGAGACCACCCAGGCACCACTGGCACCCGCACTGAGGGCGCCCGGCGTGCGGGACCTGACGGTGGAGCTGGTCGTCTGGCTGTGGACGCACACCGTCGAGACCGACTGGGCCCGGCGCGAGCGGATCCTGCGCGCCGACATCGTGGCGCGGACCGCGCAGCTGGCTCGTCACGGCTGGGGTTCGGTGCTGCGGGACCTCGGCCGCGACCGCGAGTGGGTGGGCGACGGCCAGCTGCGCATCAACCGCTACGACCTCCCGACCCGCACGCTCGAGCCGGGCAGCAACCTGCTGTTCGTGCCGACGCACACCGACGGCACCTGGGTGGGGTGGCACGACGGCCGCTACGCCCTCTACTACCCCGTGTCCGGTCGGCTGGCCCGGCTGGACGCCGACAGCACCGCGGGCCTCGCGCCGCTCGTCGGGACGAACCGGGCCGAGCTGCTGACCCTGCTCGACGTCCCCCGGAGCACCTCGCAGCTGGTCGCGCTGAGCGGTCAGGCCCTCGGGTCGGTGGGCGGGCACCTCAAGGTGCTCCTCGAGGCCGGCGTGGTGCTGCGGCGCCGGTCCGGGCGCGAGGTCCTCTACTGGCGGACGGCGCTCGGCGACGGACTGGTCGCCGCGGGCGGCTGAGACTCCCCGGGTGGCCGCAACGCCCACCGCACCGTCCCCGTGGCGGCGCGGCCCAGCGCGCGCACGACCGTGCGCTCGCTGACCGGCAGCCAGGGCAGCCGCAGCGGGCGCCGGGACCACACCGGCATGAGGCCGATCGCGGCCGCGACCAGCACGCCGTACGGCGGACGCGCGGCCAGCGGCAGGGGCGGGTGCCAGACGAGGAACGACACGGCCTCGCGGGCGTGCTCGGTCGCCTCGAGCTCGGGCCGGAACGCCTCGACCGCGGCGGAGAGCTCCGCCTCCGTCGTGGGCGGGTCGACGACGCCCAGCCTGCTGGCGATCTCGGCGGTCTGGGCGACGTACTCGTCGCGACCCGCCTGGTCCAGCGGGTGCTTGCCGTAGACCTGGTGGGCGAG
The DNA here is from genome assembly GCA_963782035.1 of uncultured Actinomycetota bacterium. Classification (GTDB taxonomy): domain Bacteria; phylum Actinomycetota; class Actinomycetes; order Propionibacteriales; family Nocardioidaceae; genus Nocardioides. Next base: position 49,794 of record CAWAIW010000016.1, on the reverse strand, counting down.
CAGGAAGCTCTCGACCTCCGCGACGTGCACCCAGCGGAGCAGGTGCGGGTCGGAGGCGGCGTACGTCGTGCCGTCCGGCAGCGAGCCGGTGACGCGCTCGTGGATCGAGCGGACCGCGTCGACGGCCTGCTGGGCGTGGTCGGCGGTTCCGAACGTGGTCACGGCGAGGAAGCGGCTCGTGCGGGCCAGCCGGCCCCACATGTCGCCGCGGTAGCCGGAGTGCTCGGCCACGGCCGTCATCGCCGCAGGGTGCATGGTCTGCAGGAGCACCGCACGGATGCCGCCGACGAACATCGAGGCGTCGCCGTGCACCCGCGCGATCGGGCTGCCCGGCTCGAACCAGCGCGGCCCCGGCGTGCCGTGGATGCGCTCCCGGTGCCGCACGCCGTCAGGCCCCGCGACGCGGCGGAACAGCTCGGCGCCGAGGCGGTGTCGGACACGCGCGACGGGGGTCATGCCCTCGACAGTACGGGCGGGGTCACGGCCCACCCTGGCGTGTGTCAGGCGAACAGGTCGTCGGCGTCGGTGATCCGGTAGGCGTAGCCCTGCTCGGCCAGGAAGCGCTGGCGGTTCTGCGCGAAGTCGGCGTCGACGCTGTCGCGGGCGACCACGGCGTAGAAGCGGGCCGTGCGGCCGTCGGCCTTGGGCCGGAGCAGCCGGCCCAGCCGCTGGGCCTCCTCCTGGCGCGAGCCGAAGGACCCGGACACCTGGATGGCGACCGCCGCCTCGGGCAGGTCGATGGAGAAGTTCGCGACCTTGGAGACGACGAGCAGGTTGATCTCGCCGGTGCGGAAGGCCTCGAAGAGCCGCTGCCGCTCCTTGACCGGCGTCTCGCCCTTGATGAGGGGCGCGTCCAGGTACTCCGCCAGCTCGTCGAGCTGGTCGAGGTACTGGCCGATCACCAGCGTCGGCTCACCCGCGTGCTTCTCGGCGAGCAGCTCCGCGACCCGCGTCTTCGACGGCGTGCAGGAGGCGAGCCGGTAGCGCTCGTCGGGCTCCGCGGTGGCGTAGGCCATCCGCTCGGAGGACGTCATCGACACCCGCACCTCGACGCAGTCGGCCGGCGCGATCCAGCCCTGGGCCTCGATGTCCTTCCACGGCGCGTCGTACCGCTTCGGCCCGATCAGCGAGAAGACGTCGCCCTCGCGGCCGTCCTCGCGCACCAGCGTCGCGGTCAGGCCGAGCCGGCGCCGGGCCTGGAGGTTCGCGGTCATCCGGAAGATCGGGGCGGGCAGCAGGTGCACCTCGTCGTAGACGATGAGGCCCCAGTCGCGCGCGTCGAGCAGCTCGAGGTGCTTGTAGACGCCGCCGCGCTTGGTGGTCATCACCTGGTACGTCGCGATGGTCACCGGCCGGATCTCCTTGACCGACCCGGAGTACTCGCCGATCTCCTCCGCGGTGAGGGAGGTACGCCGGATCAGCTCGTCCTTCCACTGCCGTGCGCTCACGGTGTTGGTGACCAGGATCAGCGTGGTCGCCTTCGCCTCGGCCATCGCGGCCGCGCCGACCAGCGTCTTGCCCGCGCCGCAGGGCAGCACGACGACGCCCGAGCCACCGTGCCAGAACGACTCGGCCGCCTCGCGCTGGTAGGCCCGCAACGTCCACTCGGTCTGGTCGAGGTCGATCGGGTGCGCCTCGCCGTCGACGTACCCGGCGAAGTCCTCGGCCGGCCAGCCCAGCTTGAGCAGCGCCTGCTTGAGGTTGCCGCGCTCGGAGGCGTGCACGACCACGGTGTCACCGTCCGCCCGTCGACCCGGTTTCCGAGCATCCCCTGGATGCGCTTGGCGCGCAGCACCTCCTCGAGGACCGGCCGGTCGTTGGAGACCAGGACCAGGCCGTGGACCGGGTGCTTCTCCAGGCGCAGTCGCCCGTACCTCGCCATCGTCTCCGCGACGTCGACGAGCAGCGCGTGGGGGACGGCGTACCGGCTGAACTTCAGCAGCGTGTCGACGACCTGCTCGGCGTCGTGGCCGGCGGCGCGGGCGTTCCAGAGGCCCAGCGGCGTGAGCCGGTAGGTGTGCACGTGCTCCGGGCTGCGCTCCAGCTCCGCGAACGGCGCGATCGCCTTCCGGCACTCGGTCGCCTGCTCGTGGTCGACCTCGAGCAACAGGGTCTTGTCGCTCTGCACGATCAGGGGGCCGTCGTTCACCCACCGAGTTTAGTGAACCGCTGGCTGGGTCGGTGGTCGATGTCGCCGCTGAGATCATCCGCTTGTCCGGCTGGCGCTTGGAGTAGCGCAAGCACAGCTAGTCGGTCTGTGCCCACCCGGCGATGGGGAGCGACAGATAGACCCCGATGCTGAGGGGGCCGACTGCATCGAGGACTGCGTCGCGCAGCCGCTCGCACCGTCGGTGCCGGTCCTCAGCGCGGGTGGCGAACCACTTCGACCGGACTTCGACGACCAGGTCGAGATCAGCCACTGTCGAAGGGGCTGCACTGCTGGAAGCGGATGATCACGTCACCTGGTCGCAGCATGCCGTCGTAGGGCTCCTCGGGACACTCGACGGCAAGCGACACGGCGTGCGGCAACGTCGCGGCGAGTGTCCGGAGCTGGTCCTCCGTGATGCGTGGCCGGTAGGTGACATCCACGATCGGCACGGGGTCACGGTAGTCGTCACGGGACATTCGTTGTCGTCCGATGAGAGCACTCCGAAGCCCGAGGGACCGACGATTCCGCTTGTCCACAGCAGCACAATCGGAGTTGCGGTTCGAACAGGTGTTCGATAAGATGGCGACCATGCAGCCCGCCGCCAGCACCGCGACCACGCCGGTCGAGCTGATCGCGCTGGTGCGCGAGACGTCGGCGGCGGTGCGGGCTCGGGAGACCGAGCTGATCGTGCTGGCCACGCTCTGGGCGGACGCGCACCCGGATCTGGAGGCCGACGCCGCCAACGCGGCGTCGCTGCGGCGCGACCCGACCGAGATCGAGGCGGACCACGATCCGGAGGCACCGGACCCTCGAGTGCCGGCGGTGGCGTGGGACGCGGGTGCGCCGTTCGCGGCGGCGCTCGGCGTCTCCACGAGCGCGGGCGAGGCGATGATCCGCGACGCGCTGGTGCTGCGCCACCGGCTTCCGTCGGTCTGGAAGCGCCTGATGGCGCACGAGATCCCCGTGTGGCGAGCGCGCCGGATCGCCCAGGCCGTCGCGGGCAAGCCCGACGACGTCGCCGCTCACCTCGACGAGGCGAGCGCGCCCGTCGCGGAGAAGGTCGGCCCGGTCACGCTGGACCGGTTGATCGACGAGGCGATGATGCGGCTCTACCCCGAGGAGGTCGAGCTGGCCCGTCTCGAGGCGCTCGAGACGCGGCACGCCACCCTGCACGAGGACTCGGTGACCGCGGCCGGGATCGGCGAGCTGACGATCCGCGCGGACTGGAAGGACCTCACGGACTTCAGCGAGACGCTCTCGCAGATCGCGGCCCGGCTGGCTGAGGAGGACGTGGCCGAGCACCTCGTCCCCGAGTCCCTCGACGTACGCCGCTCGCGTGCCGTCGGCGTGCTCGCCGACCCCGCCGCCGCGGCGGCCTTGCTGGAGCGTCGACCGGCTCCCGAGCCCCGCCGCCACACGACCCTGTTCGTCCACCTCAGCATGGACGCGGTCCGCGGGACCGAGCTGGTCGGCCGCAACGAGACCACCGGTCGCCCGGTGCTCGAGCAGCAGGTCCGCGACTGGTGCGGGCGCACCGACACCCACCTCACCGTCGTGCCCGTCATCGACCTCGACGACCACGCCGGCGTCGACCGCTACGAGGTCGGCGACCGGATGCGCACCAGAGTCTCGCTGCTCCACCCGACGTGCGTCTTCCCGTGGTGCAGCCGCCCCGCCCGGAAGTGCGACGCCGACCACGTCCTCGCCCATGCCGCCGGTGGCACCACCTGCGACTGCAACCTGGCCCCGCTCTGTCGACGACATCACCGGCTCAAGACGAAGGCCGGGTGGCGCTACGAAACTGTCGAGACCGGCGTCTGGCTCTGGTCCGAGCCTCATGGCCAACGGTTCCTGCGCGACGACCGCGGCACCACCGACGTCACTCCGGCCCGAAGACCACGGGCCGTGCCCGCCTGAGCTCACCACTCCCCCTTATTGATTCGCCGACCGCTGGGCGCGGTCCCTAGATTGAGGGGAGTGCGCCGCCTCCCTCTCGACGACCCCGGGACGGCCGACGTCCGTTCTCCGGGCCTCTTCCTGTGGTGGCTGGCCAAGGGCCAGTGGCACACCCTCGTGCTCGGGATGGGCTACGGCATCGTCTGGATGAGCGCGCAGGCCGTGATGCCCGCGGTCATCGGCCGGGCCATCGACCAGGGCGTGTCCGCCAAGGACGGTCGGGCTCTGCTCCAGTACGCCGGGCTGATGCTGCTGATCGGTCTCGTCCAGGCGGTCAGCGGGATCATGCGGCACCGGATGGCGGTCACCAACTGGCTCACCTCCGCCTACCGCACCGTCCAGCTGGTGTCCCGGCAGGCGGTGCACCTCGGCGGCACCCTGCCTCGCAAGGTCTCGACGGGCGAGGTCGTCGCGATCGGCACCAACGACCTGTCGAGCATCGGCCAGGTCATGGACGTCTCGGCGCGGTTCGCCGGCGCGGTGGTCTCGTTCGTCCTGGTGGCGGTCATCCTGCTCGGCACGTCCGTGCCGCTCGGCCTGCTCGTGCTGCTCGGCGTGCCCGGCCTGATGTTCATGATCGCGCCGCTGCTCAAGCCGCTGCAGTCGCGCAGCGCGCACCAGCGCCACCTGATGGGCGAGCTGTCGAACACCGCGACCGACATCGTCGGCGGGCTGCGGGTGCTGCGCGGGATCGGCGGGGAGCAGGTCTTCCACGACCGCTACCGCCGCGAGTCGCAGACCACGCGCCGCGCCGGCGTCGAGGTGGCGCGGGTGCAGTCCGTGCTCGACGCGCTCCAGGTCTTCCTGCCCGGGCTCTTCGTGGTGGTCGTCGTGTGGCTCGGGGCGCGGTACGCCGTGCAGGGGCGCATCACGCCGGGCGAGCTGGTCGCGTTCTACGGGTACGCCGCGTTCCTGATGATGCCGCTGCGGACGGCGACGGAGTACGCCAACAAGCTGATCCGCGGCCGCGTCGCGGCCCGCCGCGTGTGCCGCGTGCTCGCGCTGACGCCCGGTCACGTCGACCCGGCCGACCCGGCGATGCCGCCTGCGCCGGGTGCCGTGCTCGCCGACGCCCGGACCGGGCTGGTCGTCACGCCGGGCCTGATGACCGCGATCGTCAGCGACCTGCCCGACGAGGCCGCCGCCCTGGCCGACCGGCTCGGCCTCTGCGCGGCCGAGGTCGACGACGACGTCACCCTCGGCGGTGTCCCCCTGACCGCCTTCGCGCGGGACGACGTACGTCGTCGCGTCGTCGTCTCCGACACCGGCGCCACGTTGTTCTCCGGCCCCCTGCGCGAGCGGCTGGACGTCAGCGGGACCGGTGCGGTCGAGGCCGCCCTCGCGACCGCCGCGACCGAGGACATCCTCGAGGCGCTCCCCGACGGGCTGGCGACGATCGTGGCCGAGCGGGGCCGGACGTTCTCCGGCGGCCAACGGCAGCGGCTGGTGCTGGCGCGGGCCCTGGCGGCCGACCCGGAGATCCTGGTGCTGGTCGAGCCGACGTCCGCCGTGGACGCGCACACCGAGGCCCGGATCGCCTCGCGGCTGCGCGCGCACCGGGCCGGACGCACGACGGTCGTGGTGAGCTCGAGCCCGCTGGTGCTCGACGCCGTCGACGAGGTCGTCTTCCTGAGTGGTGGCCGGGTGTCCGCGGTCGGCACGTACGCCGACCTGCTCGCGAACCGCCCCGACTTCCGCGCCGTCGTCACCCGCGAGACGGAGGTCCCGGCGTGAGCACGTCGACCGCGCTGCCGGTGGCCGACGGGCCGGCGCTGCGCCGGTACGTCCGCCAGCTGGCCCGCACCTACCCGCGGATGCTCTGGGGTGCTCTATCGCTGCATGTCGGCGCGGCCCTGGCGGCGCTGGCCGCGCCCCGCCTGCTCGGCGGCCTGGTGCAGGCGGTCGAGGAGGGCACCACCACCCATCACGTCGACCGGATCGTGATGCTGCTCGCGGTGTTCCTGGTCGTGCAGACCGTGCTCACCCGCTACGCCAGGTACATCAGCCAGGCGCTCGGCGAGCAGGTGCTGGCTCGCCTCCGCGAGGACTTCGTGGGCAACGCACTCGCGCTGCCGGTCGGCACGGTCGAGTCGGCCGGCTCGGGCGACCTGCTGACCCGCACCAGCCGGGACGTCGACCAGCTCGGCTGGTCGGTCCGATGGGCCTTGCCCGAGTGGACGATCGCGGTGGTCACCGCGGTCGTCACGTTCTTCGCCGCGATCAGCGTCGGCTGGTGGGTCGTCCTGCCGTGCCTGCTGGGCATGCCGCCGCTGGTCGCCGGCCTGCGGTGGTACCTGCGGCGCGCGAAGGCGGGGTACCTGCGCGAGGGCGCGTCGTACTCCCGCATGAACGCCACCCTCACCGAGACCGTCGAGGGTGCCCGCACCATCGAGGCGCTCGGGCTCGGGCGCGAGCGGGTCGCCGCGATCGACGGGGACATCGGTGAGTCGTACGCCGCGGAGCGCTACACGCTGTACCTGCGGACGGTCTTCTTCCCGGCCATGGAGCTGTCGTACCTGATCCCGACCGTCTGCACGCTGCTGCTCGGGGGCTACCTCTACACCCAGGGCTCGGTGACGCTGGGTGAGGTCACGGCCGCGACGCTGTACGTGCAGATGCTCATCGACCCCGTCGACCGGATCGTGTCGATCCTCGACGAGCTCCAGGTCGGCCAGGCCTCGCTCGCCCGGCTGCTCGGCGTCGCGATGGTGCCCGACGACCGGACCCCGACGGGGCGCGTGCCGTCGGACGAACGGCTCGACGCCGACGAGGTGCGGTTCGCCTACGTCGACGGGCGCGACGTCCTGCACGGCGTCGACCTGCAGGTCGAGCCGGGGGAGCGGATCGCGATGGTCGGGCCGTCCGGCGCCGGCAAGTCGACGCTCGGGCGGCTGCTCGCCGGCATCCACCCGCCGCGCACGGGCTCGGTGACCGTCGGCGGCGTCGGCCTGGTCGAGCTGCCGCTCGACGACCTGCGCGGGCACGTCGCGCTGGTGACCCAGGAGCACCACGTGTTCGTGGGCACGTTGCGGGAGAACCTCGCCCTGGCCGCTCCGCCCGGCGCCACCGACGACGACCTGCGCGACGCGTTGGACGCCGTGGACGCCCTGCTCTGGGTCGACCTCCTGCCGTCGGGCCTCGACACCGTCGTCGGCTCGGGCGGCCGCGCCCTCACCGACGCGCAGGCCCAGCAGCTCGCCCTCGCCCGGCTGGTCCTCGCCGACCCGCACACCCTCGTCCTCGACGAGGCCACCTCCCTCATCGACCCCCGCGCCGCCCGCCACCTCGAGCGCTCGCTCGGCGCCGTGCTCGAGGGCCGCACCGTCATCGCCATCGCCCACCGCCTCTTCTCCGCCCACGACGCCGACCGGGTCGCGGTCGTCGAGGACGGCAGGATCAGCGAGCTGGGCTCCCACGACGAGCTGGTCGAGGCCGGCGGCTCGTACGCCGCCCTCTGGGACAGCTGGAACGGCAAGCGCTGAGCCCTCGAACGTCAGGCCGACGCCGCCTTCTGCCGCGCGCGGTACGCCGCGACGTTGGCGCGCGAGGAGCAGCGGTCCGAGCAGTACCGGCGGGACCGGTTGGGGGAGGTGTCGACGAAGACGTCGGTGCAGGGAGTCGCCTGGCAGACGCCGAGGCGGGTGGGGCCGAGGTCGCAGACCAGGGTGGACAGGCCGAGCAGCGACTCCCCGATGAGCAGCTCGGCGACCGAGGCGGACTTGGTGGCGACGTGGAGGTGCAGGTCGTCGGGGTCGTGGTCGGAGATGCGCGGGGTGATCGGGTGCCGCGCCATCGCGGCGTTCAGGCCGTCGATGGTCGCCCGTACCTCGCCGGCGTCGGCCGCGTCGAACACCGGCCGCAGCTCTTTCTGGAACCGGCGCAGGGCCGTCACGTCCCGGTCGGTCACCTGCGGGTGCAGCCACTCGCGGCCGGGCAGGATCGCGACGAGGGCCTCCGGCCCGTCGAGCGTGGCGTTCAGCAGACGGGCCGACGCCTCGGCGTACCGGACGAAGTCCACGCGCCCAGCCTACGGAGTCGGGCCACCCTCGACGTCGCGGCGCAGCTGCTCGACCCACCCCTCGTCGGTCGGCCACACCGACCTCACCAGCCAGGTGACGCCGGCCGCTTCGTAGTCGGCCGCGGGGACGCCGTCCTCCCACGGCACGACGAGGTCCCAGCCGGGCCGGGGCGGTGGGCCGACGAGGTCCGGGATGGCCGCCGGCTCCAGTCCGGACCCGATCGGGGCGTAGCCGTCCCACCGGCGCGCCCGCTCCAGCGGCCGCCGGTTCGGGGTGCGGCCGGCGACCCAGATCGGGATCCGGCTCGCCGCCGGCCGGATGGCGGCGTGGACGTGGTGGTGCTCGCCGTCGTGGTCGACCCGCTCGCCGGCCACCAGCGCAGCGACCACGTCGAGCGCCTCGTCGAGGATCGCCGCCCGGGTGCGGTGGTCGCCCTCGTCGCCGAGGTCGGTGAAGTCCAGGTCGGGCGGGTCTCCGAGGCCGACGCCGAGGACGACGCGTCCGGGTGCCAGGTGGTCGAGGGTGACCAGGTGCTTGGCGACCACCCAGGGCCGGCGCCGCGAGATCGGCGTCACCAGCGTGCCCAGGACCAGCCGCGAGGTCCGCGCCGCGATCGCGCCGAGCAGCACCCAGGGGTCGTGCACGTCCTGCTTGTCGTCCCAGCGCAAGTGGTCCCAGAGGAAGAAGCCGTCCCAACCGGTCTCCTCGGCGCGCACGGCCAGCTCGACGACGACGCGCGGGTCGGTGAAGGGCGGGACGCTCAAGCAGGTAGCGCACCCCGGCAACCTAGCCGGGGCCCACCCGCCGGCGCCGACCGGCGCCACCGACGTGATCCGGTGGATCGCGAACGTACGGATCTCGTCGCTGCGGTGGTCGAGCGCCGTCAGCGAGCCGCCCTCCAGCCCGAGCGGGTCGACGATCCTCTCGGTGCTCGCGCCGTGGTTGTCGACGTACCCGATGAGTACCGAGACCCGCGACGCCACCGCCTGGCGCAGCGCGGTCATCGCGTCGCTCGGGGTGTACGCCGGCAGGTCGGACGGTCTCTCGGCCACGGCCCGGTCACCGGCCCGGATCGCCGCGACCACCCGCACCACCGAGGCCGACTCGCGGGTCGCCCGCTCGGCCGAGCCGCGCTCCTTGGGCGTCCGGGCGCGGAGCAGGTCCGGTCGGGCGACGTGCAGGGAACCGTCCGGCGCCTCGACCGCGGGCGCGGCACCCATCTCGCGCAGTCGCGGCAGGAGCACGTCGATCGGGATGCTGCTCACCAGCACCGTCGGCGCCAGCCGGCGCAGACCGAGGGACGCGGCCTGCGGGTGCAGCATCAGCTCGGTCAGCGCGGTCTCGTCGTCGGCCCGAACGAACGCCTCGGCGTGCCCGACCCGGACCGTGCCGTAGGTCCGCGCCGTGTCGTCGACCAGGTAGGTGAGCGGCTGCGGGACCGGCGTCCGCGAGACGGCGGCCAGGAAGGCGTGCAGCTCCGCGGCGCTCCAGCCGAGGTCGAGCGCGCGGCGTACGGATGCGGAGGTGAAGCGGTAGACCGTCGCGCCGCCGCGCGACTCGACCTGCGCCGCGACCTGCAACCGGCGGGCGAGGTCGGGCTCCAGCGGGCCGGGGGCGACCGCGGTCAGGTCGGCCTGGAGCAGCACGTGGTCGACCGGCTCCGGCAGCAGTGGCATCAACAGGGCCACGGCTCCGGCGTCCTCGCCGTCGAGCAGCGCCCGGGCGTACGCCGGGACGCCGCCGAGGGCGACCAGCCCCAACGTCGTCGCCTCGTCGAGCGCCCAGATCGCCTGGTCGCCGCGCGTGCGCGGCCGCCGCGGGCGCAGCCACGCCAGACGCTCGACCAGGGTCGGCGGGCCGGTGCCGCTCGCCAGCACCTGACCGTCCGGGATCCCGGCCACCTGGGCGAGCACCGCGCGCCGGGTCTCGGCGGCGTACGTGCTGGAGTTCTCCGGCGCGAGTGCCGTCATGGTCTTCCCGGCGGCGTCGCGCCGGCCGACCAGCCCGGGCAGGCGCGGCGAGCCCAGCCAGGCCGACGCCAGCACCGACCAGCGATCGGCCGTCGGCCTCCGGGTCCAGGCGTCGAACCCGTCGGTCGGGGCGTAGACGGCGTTGCCGTCCTCGTCGTACCGGGCCGCCACCAGCCGCGCCTCGGCCGCGATCTCGACGAGCAGCCCGGCCGTGCGCTCGTCCACGTGGAGGTGCGCGGCGGCCGCCTTGAGCTCGCGGACGCCGAGGCCCCCGGCCCGCAGCTCGGCCGGCGGGTGCGCGCCCCACTGGTCGAGGAGCAGCTCGACACGGCGGACCAGCTCGAAGGCCGCGCCGGCAGCCGTCCGCTCGACGAGCGCGTGGTCGCGCTCGGTCGTGGCCAGGGCGGGGATCCCGTCGACCGGCTCCGCTGTCGTGTGACCGCCGCGCAGGGCGACGCTGACCTCGCCCGGCACCCACACCTGCCCGCCCGACCGCGGCACGAGCAGCTTGCGCGACATCAGCTCCTCGGCCGGGGTCCGGGCGTCCTCGGGCAGCACGGTGTGGCGCGCCGTCCCCGCGGTCGCCTCCCCGCCGCTCTCGTCGACGTGCTCCAGCAGCGCCCGGGCGGCGGCGCTCACCTCGTCGAGGCGGGCCGCCACCTCCGCGGGTGGCGGGCGGTCGGGGGAGAAGGGGCGCAGACCGCCCAGCCCCGCGGCCTGGCCCGTGCCCCGCGCGAGCTCGGCGATCCCGGCCACCGGTCGCAGGCCGCCGGTCGACTCCCAGGCGAGGGCGAGGTCGACCAGGCGCTCGACGGCGGCGTTGACGGCGTCCGCGGAGGCGTTGACCAGGGACACCAGATCGGCTTGGGTGGTTTGGCCCGCGGCGACGAGGGCATCCACTACACACAGCTCGACCCTGGTCAGCAGGTCGAGCGCACGAGGTACGGACGACCGGGCCGCCGCGCGAGAGGCGAGCTGGCTCGAGTCCTGAGGGGCAGGAGTGGCGAGATCGGGTCGCTCGCGGAGCAGCCGGGAGAGCCGGTCGTCCGGCCAGCCGCGGAGCTGGTCGGCCAGGGATCGGTGCGCCACGCTCTTGACGCTACCGGTCAGTTCGGGACGGGCCCGATGAGCCGCGTCGAGCTGCACTACGGGGCCGCCACCGACGTCGGCCGGGTGCGCGAGGTCAACGAGGACGCCTACCTCGCGGCGCCGCCGGTCTTCGTGGTCGCCGACGGGATGGGCGGCCACGACGGCGGCGACGTCGCCAGCCGCATCGTGGTCGAGGAGTTCGCCCGGCTGGCCGAGGAGGGGTACGACCCGCGCCGCGGCAGCCAGGCCGTCGCCGGCACCCTGGTCACCTGCCACGAACGGATCACGGCGTACGCCGAGGAGCAGTCCCGCGCGACCGGTCGCGACTTCCAGGCCGGCACCACCGCCGTCGTCGCGCTGCTCGTCGAGGACGAGCACGAGCACGGGGACGTCAGCATCCCCAAGTGGCTGCTGGCGAACGTCGGGGACTCGCGGATCTACAAGTTCGTCGACGGCCACCTCGAGCAGGTCAGTGTGGACCACAGCCTGGTCCAGGAGCTGGCCGACGAGGGACGCATCACCCGTGAGGAGATGTCGGTCCACCCGGCGCGACACGTCGTCACCCGCGCCCTCGGCGGTCCCGACCTCGAGGACGCCGACTACTTCCTGCTGCCGCTGCCCACCGCCGAGCGCCTGGTGCTGTGCTCAGACGGCGTGACCGAGATGATCGGCGACGACGAGGTCGCCGCGATCCTGGCCGACGCGACCGACCCGCGCGACGCCGCCGACCGACTGGTCGGGGCCGCGGTCCGGGCCGGCGGTCGTGACAACGCCACGGCGGTCGTCGTCGATGTGATGGGATTGGAGTCCGAGAACGGTTACGACTCCGAGCGGCAGCGCGTGAGTCTCGAGATGAAGCTGGGGGCCCTACCCGAATGAGCCTGCCGTGAGTGAGAGCCGGTCGTACCGTCCCGGGGACTGGTTCGGTGTCTTCGGCGAGCACGCCACCGTCGTGCTGCCCCCGACCGAGAAGGGACGCGTCGCCGCGATCTGGGCGCTCGTCGACGACGGGGCGGGGTTCGACGAGGTGCTCGACGCCCTGATCTCCGACGGCCTGCGCGAGCTGCCGGGCTTCGTGCTCGTCAGCGAGGCCGACGGGGAGACCCGGGTCGTCATCCGCGGGGCCGCGCGCGCCGAGCTCACCACGGACCAGGAGACCATGACGGTCGAGGGCTCGGCCGGCACCACCTGGGCCGAGCGGTCGCTGGCCGGCGTGCACACCGTGCGCATCGACGTCTCCGACAGCGCCGAGGGTGAGGACCTCCCCATCACCGCAGGGCTGGTGCGCATCGCCCGGACCGACCGCCCGGCGGCCGGTGCCGACGTCGAGCCGACCGCTCCCGAGGTCGAGGAACAGCCCGAGGAACAGCCCGAGGAACAGCCCGAGGAGGAGACGGCTTTCTACGCCGCCGTCCCCGAGGTCGATCCCGACCCGACACCCGACCCGACGCCCGACCCGACGCCCGACCCGACGCCCGACCCGCTGACCGATCCCCTGGTGGGCCCGGAGACCCCCCTCGACGACGACCCGCCGACCAACCCTCAGGAGCGCTCGCTCACCGAGGAGGCCGGGTGGGCGCAACCCACGCCACCGTCGGTCGAGCACGACGGGCACACCCAGGCCGGCAACTGGAACCCCGGCGACTTCGCCCGCAGCCATCCCGGCATCCCGGGACAACCGCCGACGCCGAGCGTGCTGGCCGCACCCGTCGCCCGGCTCACGTTCTCCAGCGGTGAGGTGGTCGAGGTGGACCGGGCGGTCATCGTCGGCCGGGCCCCTGAGGCACGCCGCTTCACCTCGACCGAGCAGCCGCGGCTGATCACGGTGCCGAGCCCGAACCAGGAGATCTCCTCCACCCACCTCGAGATCCGCCCGGGTGCCGGCGCCGACCACGGCTCCGCCGTCGTGACCGACCTCGGCTCCACCAACGGCACCGTGCTCGCGCAGCCGGGCCTGGCTGCCGAGGACCTCCAGCCCGGCATCGCCGTGCAGCTGATCCCCGGCGCCATCCTCGACCTCGGCGACGGCGTCACCATCCAGGTCGGCAACGGCTGAGCCGTCCCTCGATGAGCGACCAGCACCCTCCCGAACGTCCCGCCGCCAGCTACCCGGTGGCCGGGCTCGACCGACGCTTCTACGCCTTCGTCGTGGACCGGCTGATCGGGTGGGGCCTGGTCGCGGCCGCGAGCGGGGCGGCGTACGCGCTGTTCTTCCGTGACGACGAGGTCTGGCCGGGAGTCGCGCTGATCGCCGGGACGGTGGTCGTGGTCTGGCTGCTGTTCGCGGTCGCCCTCGGTGCCAGCGGCGCCACTCCCGGCAAGGCGGCGGTGGGGCTGCGGGCGGTGAGTGCCGGTGCGGGTACGCCGATCGGCGTCGGCCGAGCCCTCCTCCGCGGGCTGGTGCTCGGGGTCGCCACGATCCCGACCCTCGGCATCGGGCTGGCCACCCTCGCCTGGACCGCCCTGATGGATGCGCGCCGGCAGCGCCGGGGCTGGCACGACCAGGTGGCCCGGTCGGTCGTGGTCGACGTGCGGCCCGAGCCGGTGGCCGCCGACGAGGCACACAGCGGACCACGACACGTCGTCAACCTCACCGCGATGCGGCTGGTGCCGGCGGTGCAGCCCGTGCCGCAGCCCGAGGCGCCGCGGCGTGCCCCGCGACCCACTCCCACTCCGACGCCGGTGCCCACATCCGGGCCCGTGCCCGTGCCCGTCCCGGTGCCAGCCGCCGCGCCGGACGCCGGCCGCACCGTGCGTCGCGCTCCCGTCGTCACGCCGACGGGGCCGTCCTCGGGCTGGGTGCTGACGTTCGACACCGGCGAGCACGTGCCCGTCGACGGCCTGGTGCTCGTCGGCCGCCGGCCGGAGGGCCGCTCCGGGGAGGCCGTGCGGCACCTGGTCGCGCTGCCCTCCCAGGACATGTCCCTGTCGAAGACGCACGCGCAGGTCGGCGTGGCCGGCGACGGCACGCTGGTCGTGATGGACCGTGGGTCGACCAACGGCTCGGTGCTGATCCGCCAGGGCGTCTCGCGGCCGCTGTCCGGCGGCAAGCCGGCCACCCTCCTCGACGGGGACGTGGTCCGCTTCGGCGACCGCAGCATGCAGGTCTCCCGCGAGGGATGAGCGCGGGCGTAGTTTCGCTCCCATGGAGTCCTACGCCGCCGGCGAGACCGACACCCCGCTCCTCGAGGAGACCATCGGCGCGAACTTCGAGCGCACGGTCGCGGCGTACCCCGACCGCGAGGCGCTGGTCGAGATCGCCTCCGGCCGGCGCTGGACCTGGGCCGAGCTGAACAGCGACGTCGACGACCTCGCCCTGGGTCTGCTGCGCGCCGGGATCACCAAGGGCGACCGGGTCGGCATCTGGTCGCCGAACTGTGCCGAGTGGACGATCACCCAGTACGCCACCGCCAAGATCGGCGCGATCCTGGTCAACATCAACCCGGCGTACCGGACCCACGAGCTGGCCTACGCGCTCAACCAGTCGGGCACCAAGCTGCTGATCTCGGCGCCGGAGTTCAAGACCAGCGACTACCGGTCGATGGTCGCGGAGGTCCGCGACCGGGTGCCCGTCGAGCAGGTCTGGTTCCTCGGCGACCAGGAGTGGACCGACCACAACGTCCACGACCCGGGCGTCACCCTGCTCGACGTCCTCACCTACGAGCTCGACCCGCACGACCCGATCAACATCCAGTACACGTCGGGCACCACCGGCTACCCCAAGGGCGCGACGCTCTCGCACCGCAACATCCTCAACAACGGCTACTTCGTCACCGAGACGATCAACTTCACCAAGGAGGACCGGCTCTGCATCCCGGTGCCCTTCTACCACTGCTTCGGGATGGTGATGGGCAACCTCGGCTGCACCACCCACGGTGCGACGATGGTCATCCCCGCGCCGGGCTTCGACCCCGAGATCACCCTGCGCACGATCGCCGAGGAGCGCTGCACCGGGGTGTACGGCGTGCCGACGATGTTCATCGCCATGCAGAACCACCCGTCGTTCGCCGAGCACGACCTCTCCTCGCTGCGCACCGGGATCATGGCCGGCTCGATCTGCCCGGTCGAGGTGATGAAGCACTGCATCTCCGACATGCACATGGAGGAGGTCTCGATCGCCTACGGCATGACCGAGACCTCGCCGGTCTCCTGCCAGACGCGGGCCGACGACGACCTCGACCGGCGTACGGCGACCATCGGCCGCGCCCATCCGCACGTCGAGATCAAGATCGTCGACCCCGACACCGGCGAGACCGTCGAGCGCGGGGAGACGGGCGAGTTCTGCACCCGCGGGTACTCCGTGATGCTCGGCTACTGGGAGGACGACGCGAAGACGCACGATTCCATCGACGACGAGGGCTGGATGCACAGCGGGGACCTCGCCGAGATGCGCGAGGACGGCTACTGCAACATCGTCGGCCGCATCAAGGACATGGTGATCCGCGGTGGCGAGAACATCTACCCGCGCGAGATCGAGGAGTTCCTCTACCAGCACCCCGACATCGAGGACGTCCAGGTGATCGGCGTCCCCGACCCCAAGTACGGCGAGGAGCTCGCCGCCTGGGTGAAGATGAAGTCCGGCGCCGAGCCCCTCGACGCCGACGCGGTCCGGGCCTTCGCGACCGGCAAGCTCGCGCACTACAAGATCCCGAGGTACGTGGTGCTGGTCGACGAGTTCCCGATGACCGTCACCGGCAAGATCCGCAAGGTGCAGATGCGCGAGGAGACCGCCGAGCAGCTCGGCCTCTGAAGTCCCACCTCCTAGGCTCGGGGCGTGACACGAACCGGACTCGTCCTCGGTGGCGGCGGCGTCACCGGCATCGCGTGGGAGATCGGCCTCCTCGAGGGACTGCGTGACGGTGGCGTCGACCTCTCGGATGCCGACACCATCATCGGCACGTCGGCCGGCTCGGTGGTGGGAGCCCTGCTCGGCATGGGGGACGACCTCGACGACCTGTACGAGGAGCAGACCCGTCCCGCGACGGCCGAGCTCGGAGCTGAGTTCGGCCCGTGGGCTCAGCTCACGCTGCTCGGGCTGCTGACGCTGCCGGGGAGCGGGCGGACCAAGCGGCGGCGGATCGGGCAGGCTGCCCGCAAGGCCCACCCCGGTCCGGCCGACGACCGGCTCAAGGTCTTCGAGACCCGGCTCCGGCGCGAGGACGGCTCGCTCGTCGAGTGGCCGGAGCGCGACCTCAAGATCACGGCGGTCGATGCGGACAGCGGCTCGTTCCGTGTGTTCGACCGCAACGGAGACGTCGACCTGTTGCACGCGGTGGCGGCGAGCTGCGCTGTGCCGCTCGTCTGGCCCGCCGTCGAGATCGACGGCCGCTTCTACGTCGACGGCGGGATGCGGTCGGCCGCCAACGCCGACCTCGCGACGGGCTGCGGCGTGGTGCTGGCCGTCGTACCTCTGTGGCGGTCGCTCTCCCGGCACCATGCGGTGCCCGAGCAGCTGCGGCGCACCGGCGCGCGTCGAACGGCGTGGATCAGCCCCGACAAGGCGTCGCTTGCCGCGATCGGCCGGGACGTCCTCGACCCGTCCAAGCGGATGGGTGCCGCTCGCGCCGGCCGCGAGCAGGGACGACGGATGGCCGCCGAGGTGGCCGACGGGTGGCCGGCTACCGCGCGATGACGACCGGCACGCGGACGCGGTTGCCGTTCGCGCCGCGCCACAGCACGTAGCCGTCGTCCAGGGCCTGCGGGCCGGCGGGGCCGGTGACCGTCACGGTGAACGTGACGCTCTCGCCGGGCGAGAGGTTGACCGCCGCGGGAGCGACCGACACCTGGTAGCGACCGAACCCTCGGGCCGAGGAGGAGTAGTACATGCCGCGCGTACCGACGTTGGTGACGGTCCGCGTGAACGTGCCGGGACCGTGGACGAGCAGGGACGGGGTGTTCAGCTCGGTGGCGTCGAGCGCGTCGCCGAGCCATGCGCGGTAGTCGCCCTGCGCCACCGGGAAGACCAGCCCGGGCCGGTCGGCGGCGCGGGCCCTGGTGCGGCCGGCGCCGAGGCGGATCAGCGACGGGTCGCCGGCGACGTTGCCGGCGGTGGTGGCGAGGGCGGAGCGGACCTCGGCGGCCGTCCAGTCGTGCCGGCTGAGGAGCGCGGCGGCGATGCCGGACGTGCGGGCGGCGGCGACCGACGTGCCGGAGCCGAGGTCCCAGCGACGGCCGTACGGCGACGGCGGGGTCGCGCCCAGCACGCCCACCGCCGTGTCGACGACGTCGGGCTTGAGGAAGGACGCGGTCGGGTCGCCGGCGCTGCTCCACGCCACCAGGCGGTCGGGACTGCGGGTGACGCCGGCCGGGCGCAGGGACACCAGCCGGCCGGGGTGCGAGCGCAGCCAGGCGCGCAGCCGGTGGCCGTCCTGCTTGGTCAGGTGGACGGTGGGCACCTGGTGGAAGTCGGCCGACACCTGACCGCGCGAGACGTTGAGCAGGATCATCCCCGCCCCGTCGGCCCGGTGGACGGCCGCGGACTTGTCGACCCGCCCCACCTTGCCGCGCTCGCAGACGACGATGCGGCCGGCGACCCGGCCGGCGTCGAGGCTGCCGGGCAGGCAGTAACGGGACCGGCCCGGTCCGATGCCCGCGGCCGGCACCTGGGCGCCGAGCACGAGACGCGCCGGCTCGGTCGGCTGGCGCGCGGCCATCGCGCCGGTGAGCCGCAGTCCGGGGGCGACGACGGCGCCACGGCGGGTCACGCCGGTCGTGCCGCCGACCGAGGTGACCCAGGGCGAGGCGTGCGCGGCGTACCCGGCGGCACCGGCGTTGCCGGAGGCGCCGACGACCACGATGTCGGCCTCGGCCGCGCCCAGCAGCGCGCGCTCGACGGTGTCGACCTGGCTGCCGCCGTCGACGGAGAGGTTGAGGACGTCGACCCGGTCGGCGACGGCGCGGTCGATCGCGGTCACCAGGTCGGCGGCCGAGCACCCGTCGTCGCGCGGGTCGGGGGCGGTCCAGCACGCCTTGTAGACGGCGAGCCGGGCCTGCGGTGCGGCACCCGAGTACACGCCGGCGCGCTGTCCGGGGACCCGCACGGTCACGCCGCTGTTGCCCGCGGCGACGGAGGCCACGAGCGTGCCGTGGCCGCTGTCGTCGAGCGGAGACAGGCTCGCGCCGCTGCGGACACGGTCGGCGCCGAACCCGTCGACGTACCAGTGAGCGCCCACGATCTTGCGGTCGCACACCTCGGCGCCCCAGCCGGGGCCGCTCGCGCAGCTGCCCCGGAAGGACTTGGGGGAGCGGCCCAGACCCCGCAGGTCGGCGAACAGCGGGCTGTCCGGCCACAGCCCCGAGTCGACCAGGCCGATCACGGTGCCGGCTCCGCCACGACCCGGGACGTCCCCGACGCCGAGGCTGCCCGGGGCACGTGCCCCGGCCAGCCGGCGGATGCTGTCGCGCTCGACGACCTCCACGGCCGGGTCGTCCGCCAGGGCCTGGGCCTGGTCATCGGTGAGGTGGACGGCGTAGCCGTTGAGGGCCGTGGTCCAGCGGTAGACCGGGGAGTCGGCGCCGACCGTCGCCAGCGTCCGGTCCTGGGCCGTCACCTCGTCGACCCGGTAGTCGTGGGCCGTGACGCCGGCACGGTCACCGGCGCTGCCGGGGCCGGTCAGGGTGACGAGGTAGAGGTCGCCGTCGTCGCCCGGGCCGGTCGTCTCACCGGCCTGTGCGGGACCGGCCAGGGCCACCAGCGACACCAGCGACACCAGGAGGGCGCACGCCGTCAGCGCTCCGGCGGGAGCGCGGCGCGAGCGAGCAGGAGTGGGCAAGCCTCCATGGTGGCAGAGCCTGCCTAGGGTGTCCCCATGTCACTCGTCGTCGCCTTCGACCTCGACATGACGCTCATCGACACCGTTCCGGGCGTCGCGAGCACGCTCACGGCGCTCGGTGGCGAGATGGGCATCGACTTCCCGATCGACGAGCTCACCTCCCGGCTCGGCCCGCCCCTCCACCTCCTGCTCGAGCCGTACGTCGCGCCGGCCGCCATGGACGGGCTCGTCGACCGCTTCCGGGAGCTGTACGTCGACCACGCCATCCACTCCGTGGAGGCCTTCCCCGGCGCGGCCGAGTCGATCGCCGCCGTACGGCGCCACGGCGGGCGCGTCCTGGTCGTCACCGGCAAGTACGAGCCGAACGCCCGACGCCATCTCGACCATCTCGCGCTCGACATCGACCACCTCGAGGGACTGGTGGTCGGCGTCGGCAAGGCCGACGTGCTCCGCCGTGAGGGGGCGTCCCTCCTCGTCGGCGACCACGTCCACGACGTGGAGGGCGCCAAGGCCGCCGGCGTGCTGAGCGTGTCGGTCCTGACGGGCGGCTGCACCGAGGAGGAGCTGGTGGCGGCCGGCACCGACGTGGTGCTCGCGGACCTGACCGTGTTCCCCGACTGGCTGGACGCCCATCTGGCGAGCGCCCCAACCCGATAGCGGACGTCAGGGTCGGACGCCTAGGCTTCGCTGGGCCGCACGCGCGGCTTCCCCCGCAGGTTCGATGAAGGACGTGACCGTGCCCACTGGCAAGGTGAAGTGGTTCGACGCCGAGAAGGGCTTCGGCTTCCTCTCCCAGCAGGAGGGTCCGGACGTCTACGTCCGCAGCGACGCGCTGCCCGAGGGCACCACGAACCTCAAGCCCGGCACCCGCGTCGAGTTCGGCATCGCCCAGGGGCGGCGCGGCGACCAGGCGCTCCAGGTGAAGATCCTCGACGAGCCCGTGTCGGTCGCGCGCAACCAGCGCACCGCGCAGCGCAACGCCGCCCGCAAGAACCCCGAGGAGATGGTGACGATCGTGGAGGACCTCATCCGGCTCCTCGACGGCGTCGGTGAGGCCTACCGGCACGGCCGCCACCCCGACCGCCGGACGGCGGCCCCGACGGCCAAGCTGCTCCGCGAGATCGCCGACGAGCTGGAGTCCTAAGGACGCTGCTGGGTCGGCAGGGGCTGGGTCTCGAGGCCGGTCTGGTCGACGCGCGCGACGGTCCCACCTGGCCCGGTGCGCTTCTTCGGCACCGTCGTGAGCACGAAACCGGTCCACGCGGCGACCAGCACGAACGCCACGGAGAGCCCGAGCCGGGGCGGGTCGAGGGGCAGGGCGATGCCCACGAACCCGCCCAGCACCCAGGCCAGCTGACAGGTCGTGTCGCTGCGCCCGAAGGCACTTGCCTGGACCCGCGGCGGGATGTGCCGCTGGATCGTGGCGTCCAGGGAGAACTTGGCCAGGGCCTGCGACAGTCCCGCCACCAGGCCGAGCAGCGCGAGCGTCCAGACGCCGTAGAACAGGGCGGCGACGAGCGCGGCGGCCGCGTCGGCGGCCAGGGCCATCACGACGGCCACCGCCGGCGTGAGCTTGCTGAGCGTGGATGCGGCCAGGGTGCCCAGGACGCGCCCCAGGCCGGCCGCGCCGACGACGATGCCGATCATCACGCCGGCTCCGAAGGCGCTGTCGGGACGGACGTCGGGGTTGCGGAGCAGGAACGCCACGAACATCAGCAGGAAGCCGGACATGAACCACGGCCCGCAGTTGGCCCGCAGCGCGAACGCCACCTGCGCGGGGATCGGCGTGCGGGTGCGGCCGCGGCGCGAGGACGTCGTGCTGCCCTTGCGCCAGGACATCTCGCCCTCGCCCTCGCTGGAGTCGACCTTGGAGGGCAGGCGGATGGCGCCGACGGTGGCGACCACGAACAGCAGGAAGGCGTAGCGCAGCGACCACTCCGTGCCGAACAGCGAGGCCACCCCGGCGATCGGGGCCGAGACCGTCGCCCCGACGATGCCCGACAGCGAGACCCGGCCGTTGGCCTTGACGAGGGTGAAGTCGGCGGGGAGCAGGCGGGGTACGGCGGCGGCGCGCGTGACGCCGTACGCCTTGGACGCCACCAGCACGCCGAGCGCCGAGGCGAAGACGAGGGCCGAGCCGCTGTCGACGGAGGAGGCGAGGACCCAGCACAGGAAGGCGCGCAGGGCCATGGTGCTGCCGACGGCCCAGCGCCGGCCGTGGGCGAAGCGGTCGAGGAACGGGCCGATCAGCGGCGCCACGATCGCGAACGGCAGCATCGTCAGGGCCAGGAACAGGGCGACCTGGTCGCGGGCCTCGCCGGACGGCACCTTGAAGAACAGGCTGCCCGCCAGCGAGATCGCCACCGCGGCGTCACCGGCGGTGTTGAAGGCGTGCATCTCGATGAGACGGGACAGACCCGACCGGTCGGCGCCCTGGGCGTTGGCGGCCTTTCGCGCCTGGGTCACGGTGAAGCGGCTGAACCTGCCGGTGCCCCGGGCGACCCCGGCCACGCCTCGGCCGGTGACCTTGGCGCTCGTGCCGAGCGCACGGCCGACCCGCCGGGCGCGCTCGCGCCCGGTCGGCGTCCCTCCGGGTCCGGCGGTGCTCATGTGCCTATCCTGCCCCGCCGCACCCATCTTCAGCCCGATCTGACGGGGGACGCCCCGATGGGTGATGATGTGCCGGTGAACGCGGCCCTGAAGACGGCACCGACGGTGCGTGCCAAGCCCGACACCGTGGCGATGGCCGCGGTGGACGCGGCCCGCGACGCCCTCATCGAGGACGTCGACGCCGCCGATGTCGGTGAGCACCTGGGGGCGGTCGTCGAGGGCGAGCGGATCGTCACCCACCACTTCTCCTGCGAGCGGCGCGGGTACGCCGGGTGGCGCTGGTCGGTGACCGTCATGCGCGCCTCGCGCCAGAAGACCATCACCGTCGCCGAGATCGTGCTCATCCCCGGCGACGAGGCCATCGTCGCCCCCGAGTGGGTGCCCTACCGCGAGCGCATCCAGCCCGGTGACCTCTCACCCGGCGACCTGCTGCCCGTCGCCGACGACGACCCGCGCCTGGTGCCGACCTACTCCTTCGGTGACGACCCGCTGGACGCCGACGAGAAGGCCCAGGTGCGCCAGGTGGCCGCCGACCTCGGCCTCGGCCGCATCCGCACCCTCTCGGTCGAGGGCCGTGACCTCGCTGCCGAGCGCTGGTACGACGGTGACGGCGGTCCCTCCTCGGCCATCGCCCAGGCCGCCCCCGACACCTGCCGCAGCTGCGGCTTCCTGGTCCGCATCGCCGGCCCGCTGGCCGACTCCTTCGGCGTCTGCGCCAACGGCGACGCCAACGACGACGGCCGGGCGGTCTCGTTCGACCACGGCTGCGGCGCCCACTCCGAGGTACGTCTGGCCCGCAAGCACGAGCCCGTCCCCGTCCCCGGCCACGTCCACGACACCCTCAACGACGACGAGGTCGACTGGCTGTAGGGCTCAGTTCCTGTAGGGACGGCCCTCGGCACGAGCAGCCCGGCGGCGCCGGCAGTACTCGAGGCCGAAGAGGCCGAGACCGGAGCCGGCCAAGCAGGTCCAGAGCCACCAGGTGCGGTCGGCGTCGGCCAACGCACCCCAGAAGGGGAGCAGGCCCAGGAAGGTGAGGAACCAGATCGCGAGGCCCACCTGGACCGTGCGCACCCCGTCGACGTCGAGGGGCTCGACGTTGGCGACGAAGTAGGTCCGGTTGCCGATGTCGTGCTGGATCGACTCGGGCAGCTGCTCCACACGCGCACGGTAGCCGACGTACTGCCGTTCGTGCCCGCGCAGTGCCATGCTTTCGACCCGTGAGCAACCGGAGCGGGCTGGACGGCTACTTCAAGATCACCGAGCGCGGCTCGTCGGTGGAGCGGGAGGTCCGCGGCGGGGTCGTCACGTTCTTCACGATGGCCTACATCATCGTGCTGAACCCGCTCATCCTCGGGTTCGCGACCGACCAGGACGGGCAGTTCCTCGGAGGCGGCACCGAGCCGAACCTGCCGGCGATCGCGGCGGGCACGGCCCTCGTCGCCGGCGTGCTGACGATCCTGATGGGCGTCGTGGCCAACTACCCGCTGGCCCTGGCCACCGGGCTCGGCCTCAACGCCTTCATCGCCTTCGCCGTGGCCGGTCAGATGACCTGGGCCGACGCGATGGGCCTGGTGGTCATCGAGGGCGTGCTCATCCTCCTGCTCGTGCTGACCGGGTTCCGCGCGGCGATCTTCAACGCCGTGCCCGCCCAGCTCAAGATCGCCATCTCGGTGGGCATCGGGCTGTTCATCGCGCTCATCGGCTTCGTCGACGCCGGCTTCGTACGCCGCATCCCGGACGCCGGTGGCACCACCGTGCCCGTGCAGCTCGGCCCCGACGGACAGCTCGCCGGCTGGCCGGTCCTCGTGTTCGCGATCGGCCTGGTGCTCGTCGTCGCGCTGTGGGTGCTGCGCGTCAAGGGCGCGATCCTGATCGCGATCATCACCACCACGGTGGTGGCGATCATCGTCGAGGCGATCGGGGACTTCGGCAGCAGCGTGGACAGCCCGACCGGCTGGAGCCTCAACATCCCGAGCCTTCCCGACAAGGTGGTCGACCTTCCCGACTTCGCCACCCTGGGCGAGTTCGACCTGCTCGGGTCCTTCGACCGGGTGGGCATCGTGGCCGCGTTGTTGCTGATCTTCACGCTGATGCTGGCCGACTTCTTCGACACCATGGGCACGATGACGGCGATCGGCGCCGAGGCCGGCCTGCTCGACGAGGACGGCAACCCGCCCGACGTCCAGAAGATCCTGATCGTCGACTCGCTGGCGGCCGCGGCCGGCGGCATCGGCGGCGTCTCCTCGAACACCTCCTACATCGAGTCGGCGTCCGGCGTCGGCGAGGGCGCCCGCACCGGGCTGGCGTCCGTGGTGACCGGCGTGCTGTTCCTGCTGTCGATCCTGCTCTCGCCGATCGTCGACATCATCCCGAGCGAGGCCGCGGTGCCCGCCCTGGTGCTGGTCGGCTTCCTGATGATGCAGCAGATCACCGGCATCGACTGGGACGACGTGGAGATCGCCATCCCGGCGTTCCTGACGATCGTGCTGATGCCGTTCACCTACTCGATCACCGTCGGCATCGGGGCCGGTTTCCTGGCCTACGCCCTCATCCAGCTCTTCCGCGGGAAGGGTCGTGCGGTGCACCCGCTGCTGTGGGTGGTCGCGGTGCTGTTCCTCGTGTACTTCGCGATCCACCCGATCACCGCCCTGCTGACCTGACGTGCTCCCCGACTGGGCCGGGCCCAGCAGGGACTGGGGATCGGCGCGGAATAGTTAGCAGAGGTAATGAGTTATGCTCACGACATGCCGACCGTCGAGAAGGCCGCCCGGACCGACTCCGGGCTAGCGAGCGAGCTGCGCATCTCCGTGATGAGGCTGCGCCGCCGGCTGGTGTCCGAGCGTCATCCCGACAACGAGCTGAGCCTGAGCCAGATGGCGGTCCTCGGCCAGCTGATGCGCAACGGCGAGCAGACGGTCGGTGACCTCGCGGCCGCGGAAGGCGTGCAGCCGCCCAGCATGACCCGCACGGTCAAGACGCTCGAGGCCGGCGGGTACGTCGCCCGCCGGCGCCACGAGACCGACGGCCGCCAGATCATCATCAGCATCAAGGACACCGGCCTCGCCGTGGTCCGCGCCGACCGCGCGCGACGCGACGCGTGGCTGTCTCGCCGGCTGGCGGACCTGACGCCCGAGCAACGGGCGATCGTCCGCCAGGCCGCCCCGATCATCGACTCACTCACCCGCAAGGACTGATAACCCACGAGCCCGACCTTCAAGGCGCTGCACAACCCGAACTACCGCAAGTACGCCGCGGGCAGCGTCGTCAGCAACACCGGCACCTGGATGCAGCGTGTCGCGCAGGACTGGCTGGTGCTCCAGCTCACCCACGGCAGCGGCACCGCCCTCGGCATCACCACCGGCCTCCAGTTCCTGCCCGTGCTGCTGCTCTCGCCGTACGCCGGCGTGATCGCGGACCGCTTCCCCAAGCGGCGCCTGCTCCAGCTGACCCAGGCCGTGATGGCCGCCGCGTCCCTCGTCCTCGGTGTGATCACCGTGCTCGGCGTGGTCGAGGTGTGGCACGTCTACACCCTCGCGTTCGTGTTCGGCATCGGCTCGGCCTTCGACGCCCCGGCCCGGCAGTCCTTCGTCTCCGAGATGGTCGACCGCGAGGACCTGACCAACGCCGTCGGCCTGAACTCCGCGGCGTTCAACGTGGCCCGCATCCTCGGTCCGGGCCTGGCCGGCCTGATGATCGGGGCTCTCGGCAGCGGCGCCGGCGCCACCGGGTGGGTCATCCTCATCAACGCCCTCTCGTACGCCGCCGTCATCACCCAGCTCGAGCGGATGGACACCTCGCTCCTGCACAGCCCCCAGCCGGTCGCCCGGACGCCGGGCATGCTCCTCGACGGCGTCCGCTACGTGCGCAGCCAGCCGAAGATGCTGATGGTGCTCGTGCTGGTCTTCTTCGCCGGCACCTTCGGCATGAACTTCCAGATCACCTCGGCGCTGATGGCGACGCAGGTCTTCGGCAAGGGCGCCGGCGAGTTCGGGCTGCTCGGCTCGTTCATGGCGGTCGGCTCTCTCGCGGGTGCGCTGCTCGCGGCGCGGCGGTCCCGGATCCGGGTGCGGCTGCTGATCGTGGCCGCCCTGGGCTTCGGCTCCGCCGAGATCGCGGCCGGCCTGATGCCGTCCTACGTCCTGTTCGCCGCCATCTGCCCGCTCATCGGCTTCTGCACGATCACTCTCCTGAACTCCGCCAACGCCACCATGCAGCTCGAGTCCGACCCGGCGTACCGCGGCCGGGTGATGGCGCTCTACATGACCATCGTGATGGGCGGCACCCCGATCGGATCGCCGGTCATCGGCTGGGTCGGCGAGACCTTCGGCGCCCGGTGGACCCTCGTCGTCGGCGGCGCCCTGGTCATCGTCGGAGCCGGCGTCGCGAGCAGCGTGCTGGTCCGCAGCAACGCCCGGGCCGAGGAGGCCAGAGACCTCCACCCCGCGTTTTGACCCTCTTTGGCGCGCGAGAGTAATCTCAACCCTTGTGTCTGGGACGACCAGACCGTTGTGCGTGCCCGAAACGATCTTCTCTGTCGATCGATGTCCACGCCCATCACAGGCACACCAGTAGTAGCAGCACGATCGTGCCCGGCAAGGCGCCGGGTCCTGAGAGCAGAAAGAAAGGGAACCACTCAAGGTGCCCACCATCAACCAGCTGGTCCGCAAGGGCCGCCAGGACAAGGCGTCGAAGACCAAGACGCCCGCCCTGAAGGGTTCTCCGCAGCGCCGCGGCGTCTGCACTCGCGTCTACACGACCACCCCGAAGAAGCCGAACTCCGCCCTCCGCAAGGTCGCCCGCGTGCGCCTGTCGAGCGGCGTCGAGGTCACGGCGTACATCCCGGGCGTGGGCCACAACCTCCAGGAGCACTCGATCGTGCTCGTCCGCGGCGGCCGGGTGAAGGACCTCCCCGGTGTCCGCTACAAGATCATCCGCGGCACGCTCGACACCCAGGGCGTGAAGAACCGCAAGCAGGCTCGCAGCCGTTACGGCGCGAAGAAGGAGAAGAGCTGATATGCCGCGCAAGGGCCCGGCCCCGAAGCGGCCGATCGACATGGACCCGGTCTACGGGTCACAGCTGGTGAGCCAGCTCGTCTCCAAGGTGCTCATGGACGGCAAGAAGCAGGTCGCCCAGCGCATCGTCTACACCGCCCTCGAGGGCTGTCGCGACAAGACCGGCACCGACCCGGTGGTCACGCTCAAGCGTGCGCTGGACAACGTGAAGCCGGCCATCGAGGTCAAGTCCCGCCGCGTCGGTGGCGCGACCTACCAGGTCCCGATCGAGGTCAAGGGCACCCGCGGCACCACGCTCGCGCTGCGCTGGCTGGTCGGCTACGCCCAGGCCCGCCGCGAGAAGACGATGCACGAGCGCCTCATGAACGAGATCCTCGACGCCTCCAACGGCCTCGGTGCCGCGGTGAAGAAGCGCGAGGACACCCACAAGATGGCCGAGTCCAACAAGGCCTTCGCCCACTACCGCTGGTGATCTGCAGTGGTACGTCGGCCAGAACCGGCCGACGTACTGCCGCGGTGCCTTCCAGCACCCACACTCCTACCTAAGGAACGCTGACAGTGGCTGTCGACATCACCACGGACCTCAACAAGGTCCGCAACATCGGCATCATGGCGCACATCGACGCCGGCAAGACCACCACGACCGAGCGCATCCTGTTCTACACCGGCGTGTCCTACAAGATCGGTGAGGTCCACGACGGCGCGGCCGTCATGGACTGGATGGAGCAGGAGCAGGAGCGCGGCATCACGATCACGTCCGCCGCGACGACCTGCTGGTGGAAGGACCACCAGATCAACATCATCGACACGCCCGGGCACGTCGACTTCACCGCCGAGGTCGAGCGCTCGCTGCGCGTCCTCGACGGTGCCGTCGCGGTCTTCGACGGCGTGGCCGGCGTGGAGCCGCAGACGATGACCGTGTGGCGCCAGGCCAACAAGTACTCCGTGCCGCGGATGTGCTTCGTCAACAAGCTCGACCGCACCGGCGCGGACTTCTTCCGCTGCGTGAACATGATGGTCGAGCGGCTGAACTCCACCCCGCTCGTGCTCCAGCTGCCGATCGGCGCCGAGCACGACTTCCTCGGCGTCGTCGACCTGGTCGGCATGCGCGCCCTGACCTGGCGTGGCGAGACCACGATGGGTGAGGACTACACCGTCGAGGAGATCCCGGCCGACCTGCAGGCGCAGGCCGAGGAGTACCGCGAGAAGCTGCTCGAGACGCTGGCCGAGGCCGACGACGACATCATGGAGAAGTACCTCGAGGGCGAGGACCTGTCCGTCGCCGAGATCGAGGCCGCCATCCGTCGCGCGACCCTGGCCGACAAGCTCAACCCGGTGCTGTGCGGCACGGCGTTCAAGAACAAGGGCGTCCAGCCCCTGCTCGACGCGGTCGTGAAGTACCTGCCGTCGCCGCTCGACATCGACGCCATCGTCGGCCACAAGGTCAACGACGAGGAGACGAAGATCGAGCGCCAGCCCTCGGACGACCAGCCGTTCTCCGGCCTGGCCTACAAGATCGCCAGCGACCCGCACCTCGGCAAGCTGATCTACGTCCGCGTCTACTCCGGCAAGCTCGAGGCAGGCGCCACGGTGCTCAACTCGGTCACCGGCCGCAAGGAGCGGATCGGCAAGGTCTACCAGATGCACGCCAACAAGCGTGAGGAGATCGCGTCGGTCGGCGCCGGCCAGATCGTGGCCGTCATGGGTCTGAAGGACACCAAGACCGGTCACACCCTGAGCGACATCGCCAACCCGGTCGTCCTCGAGTCGATGAGCTTCCCGGCCCCGGTGATCGAGGTCGCGATCGAGCCCAAGACCAAGAGCGACCAGGAGAAGCTGGGCACCGCGATCCAGCGGCTCTCCGACGAGGACCCCACCTTCACGGTGAAGGCCGACGAGGAGACCGGGCAGACGATCATCGCCGGCATGGGCGAGCTCCACCTGGAGATCCTGGTCGACCGGATGAAGCGGGAGTTCCGCGTCGAGGCGACCGTCGGCAAGCCCCAGGTCGCCTACCGCGAGACCATCAAGAACAAGATCGAGAAGCACGCCTACACCCACAAGAAGCAGACCGGCGGTTCGGGTCAGTTCGCGAAGATCCAGATCACCATCGAGCCGAACCTCGACCCGGAGACCGGCCTGGGTGCCGGCTACGAGTTCGTCAACAACGTGTCCGGCGGCCGCATCCCGCGCGAGTACATCCCCTCGGTCGACCAGGGTGCGCAGGACGCCATGGAGTTCGGCGTGCTCGCCGGCTACCCGATGGTCGACGTGAAGGTCTCGCTGGAGGACGGCGCGTACCACGACGTCGACTCCTCGGAGCTCGCGTTCAAGATCGCCGGCAACATGGCGTTCAAGGAGGCGGCGCGCAAGGCGCGTCCGGTCCTCCTCGAGCCCATGTTCGCCGTCGAGGTGATCACCCCCGAGACGTTCCTCGGGACGGTCATCGGTGACATCAACAGCCGTCGCGGACAGATCCAGGCACAGGAGGAGCGTCACGGTGACATGGTCATCAACGCGCTCGTGCCTCTTTCCGAGATGTTCGGGTACGTTGGCGACCTGAGGTCCAAGACCTCAGGACAGGCTTCGTACTCGATGGAGTTCGACTCGTACGCCGAGGTCCCTTCGGGCATCGCCGACGAGATCGTCAAGAAGGTTCGCGGCGAGTAGATCCCGCCTGAACCCTCGGCAGTTCATCAGTCCTACGAGTCAACAAGTAATCACAACCAGGAGGAGCCCCAGTGGCTAAGGCGAAGTTCGAGCGGACCAAGCCGCACGTGAACATCGGCACGATCGGGCACATCGACCACGGCAAGACCACGCTGACCGCGGCGATCACCAAGGTCCTGCACGACGCGCACCCGGAGTTGAACCCGTTCACGCCGTTCGACGAGATCGACAAGGCGCCCGAAGAGCGTCAGCGCGGCATCACGATCTCGATCGCTCACGTCGAGTACCAGACCGACGCGCGCCACTACGCGCACGTCGACTGCCCCGGTCACGCCGACTACATCAAGAACATGATCACCGGCGCGGCCCAGATGGACGGCGCGATCCTCGTGGTCGCCGCCACCGACGGTCCGATGCCGCAGACGCGTGAGCACGTGCTGCTCGCCCGCCAGGTCGGCGTGCCGGCCCTGGTCGTGGCGCTCAACAAGTGCGACATGGTCGACGACGAGGAGCTCATCGAGCTCGTCGAGATGGAGGTGCGCGAGCTCCTCTCCGAGTACGAGTTCGACGGCGACGAGATCCCCGTCGTCCGGACCGCTGCCTTCCCGGCGCTGAACGGCGACGAGAAGTGGGGCGCCACCGTCCTCGAGCTCATGAACGCCGTCGACGAGAGCATCCCGACCCCCGAGCGTGAGACGGACAAGCCGTTCCTCATGCCCGTCGAGGACGTCTTCACGATCACCGGTCGTGGCACCGTCATCACCGGTCGCATCGAGCGCGGCATCGTCAAGGTCGGCGAGGAGGTCGAGATCGTCGGCATCCGCGAGGGCTCGCAGAAGTCGACCGTCACCGGCGTCGAGATGTTCCGCAAGCTGCTCGACGAGGGCCAGGCCGGCGAGAACGTCGGGCTGCTGCTCCGCGGCACCAAGCGCGAGGACGTCGAGCGCGGCATGGTCGTGATCAAGCCCGGCACGACGACCCCGCACACCAACTTCGACGCGAACGTCTACATCCTGTCGAAGGAGGAGGGCGGCCGTCACACGCCGTTCTTCAACAACTACCGTCCGCAGTTCTACTTCCGCACCACGGACGTCACCGGCGTCGTCACGCTGCCCGAGGGCACCGAGATGGTCATGCCCGGCGACAACACCGAGATGGCGGTCGAGCTGATCCAGCCCATCGCCATGGACGAGGGTCTGCGGTTCGCGATCCGCGAGGGTGGCCGCACCGTCGGCGCCGGTCGGGTCACCAAGATCACCAAGTGATCTAGCTCTTCAACGCCGAGTCGGCGCTACTTTCCCCCTGTGCGGGGCAGGTGGCGCCGACTCGGTGCATTTCGGGGGAAAGTAGCGCCGACTCGGCGTCAGGCGGCCGGGCGGTGGCGCATCACCAGGCCGCCGGCGGCGAGCAGGTGCTCGACCCGCAGCCGCTCGGCGTCGCGCTCGGGGCCGGGCTCGAGGTCGAGGAGGTCGGTGGAGACGTCGAGGGCGCGACAGGCCTCGCCGAGCGCGTCGTCGTAGGAGCGGCGCAGGGCCTCGGACTTCACCCACGAGCGGCCCGGGTGTCCGCCGTGCCACTCGGTGCCGAGCCGCCGGACGTTGTGGGCGATCTCCTCGATCGGCCGGCAGGTCGGCAGCGGGACGCGCCCGCGACGCAGCCGGCGGCGCAGCGCAGGGAGGCCGCGGTCACCGACCCAGCCGGCGATGGAGGCTGAGTCGAGCAGCAGCCGGAGCACCACGGCGCTGCTGAAGCTGAGCACGACGACGAACACGATGCCGAGCACCACGCCGCCGTCCATGAACCGACGGTAAGCCCGCCCACCGACCTCGACAACCGGAATGGGCGCCAAGGTGGGTCCGCGGGGATCATCGGCTGAGGCGTCCGGTCGCGGGGTCGCGGTCGGTGACGCAGTAGGGGAGGCCGGCCGGGTCGGCGAGGACGCTCCAGAACTCCTCCTCCACGATGAGCCGCGCGCCGAGCGCGAGGTGGCGACGTACCTCGGCGGCGCGGTCCGGCGTGCCGAGGTCCAGGTGTGCGGACACGGGGCCGTCGACCCGGTCGAGCCGTTGCAACAGGACGTCCAGTGGCCGCGGGCCGTCCGGGATGCGCAGCCACGCGAACTCCGGACGTCGCTCCAGCACCTCGACCCGGCCGCCGGTGCGGGCCTCCCATCGCGCGGCCTCGTCGTCGAACCTCGGCCCCGGGACGTCCAGGCAGACCTGGTAGACGCGGCTCCGGCGTACCTCCGGGAAGGACGCCGGCGCGGGGACGGGTGGCACGGGGGAGTCGTGCACGTGGACGCCGACCGCGCCCGCGCCGGGGACCACCGACAGGTGCTCCGGCAGCGGGCCGCCCGTGACCGCGGCCCAGAACTCCGTGACGGGCTGGACGTCCTCCGGCGGGACCTCCAGCGCCGCGCCGACCCAGACCATGGGCTGGAAGGATACGGCCATGGCCGAGCACGAGGGCGGCGTCCGCCCGGCCCGCCCGCACCAGCGGCTGACCGAGGACGGCCGGCGGATGCGTGAGGTGCTGACCTACGCCCGCCGTGGCTCGCGCTTCACCCCGCGTCAGCGTGAGGCGTGGGACGCCCACCACGAGACCTGGGTGATCCCCGACGAGGCCGTCGACGACCCCGGCTTCGGCCTGGCCACGTGGTTCGGCCGGCAGGCGCCCCTCATCGTGGAGATCGGCTCGGGGGTGGGGGAGTCCACGGCGGCCCTCGCGCCGGCCCGGCCGGCGTACGACGTGCTGGCCCTCGAGGTCTGGCGGCCCGGCATCGCGGACGCCCTGGACCGGGTCGTCGCGACGGGGGCGACCAACGTGCGGTTCAGCTCGGTCGACGCGGTGTGGTCGATGGAGCACCTGCTCGGTCCGGGCGACGTCGCCGAGCTGTGGACGTTCTTCCCCGACCCCTGGCACAAGAAGAAGCACCACAAGCGCCGGCTGGTCACGCCGGAGTTCGCGGCGCTGGCCACCGCGCGGCTGGCTCCCGGAGGCCTGTGGCGGTTGGCCACCGACTGGTCCGACTACGCCGAGCAGATGGTCGAGGTGCTCGACGACGAGCCCGGCCTCGAGGGTGGCGTGGTCGAGCGGTGGGCGGAGCGGCCGGTGACGAGGTTCGAGCGGAAGGGTCTGGCGGCCGGGCGGTCGATCACCGACCTGACGTACGTCCGCCGCTAGCCGACGAGCGCCTCGACCGCGGCCCCGAACACCTCGGTGTGCCGGTCGACGTCGGCCTCGGTGTGGGCGGGGGAGAAGAGCGCCATGTTGTGGAACGGCGTCAGCAGGACCCCGCGGTTGAGCGCCCACAGGTGCATGAACCGCTCGAGCTCCTCGTCGACGGCGGCGGCCGCGCCGGCGCCGTCGCGGGGAGGCGGGCAGAACCAGTACTCGGCGCGACAGCCGAGGCGCTGCACGTTCCACGGCAGGCCGTGCGCGTCGATGACCCCCTGGACGCCGGCCGTGAACCGCTCGGCCAGCGGGATCGCGACCGCGAAGTCCTCCTCGCGCAGGGCCGAGGACAGCGTCGCGCGGGCGGCCGAGAGCGCCATGGCGTTCGCGGTGAGCGTGCCGCCGACGCCGGACACGTCGGCCTCGGCGGTCAGCATCGGGCCGAGCAGGCGGTCCGCGATGGCCGTCGTCATCCCGTACGCCGCCAGCGGCACACCGCCGGCGATCGGCTTGCCCACCACCAGGAAGTCGGGCTCGAGGCCCCAGGCCCGCGTGGCGCCGCCCGGTCCGGCGCACAGGGTGTGCGTCTCGTCGATGACCAGGAGCACGTCGTGCTTGCGGGTGATCTTCCGGACCGCCTCGGAGTACCCCTCGTCCGGGAGCACGATGCCGATGTTGGTCAGCGCCGGCTCCATCAGCAGGCAGGCGACGTCGCCCTGCGCCAGCCGGCGGTCGAGGGCGTCGAGGTCGTTGAAGGGGACGACGGCCGTCGTCACCGCGACGTCGACCTGCGGGCCCATGGCCCCGGGCCGCGGCACGACCCGGTCACCGTCGAGGACGGCCAGCGTCTCGTCGACGGTGCCGTGGTAGCACCAGTCGAACACCGCGATCCGCGGCCGCCCGGTCAGGTGCCGGCAGAACCGGAGCACGAACCGGTTGGCGTCGGTGGCCGTCATCGCGAACTGCCAGCGCGGCAGCCCGAACCGGCGGCCCAGCTCCTCGGCCACCCAGATCGCGTCCTCGGACGGCAGCATCGTGGTGATGCCCTTCGTCGCCCGCTCGGCGATCGCGGCGGAGACCTGTGGCAGCGCGTGCCCGGTCATCGCACCGGTGTCGCCGAGGCACAGGTCGACGTACTCCACCCCGTCCACGTCCGTGAACCGCGCTCCGGTCGCCGACTCCACGAACACCGGGAACGAGCCCGCCCAGCGCGTCATCCACGGCATCGGTACGCCGGCCAGCAGCGGTCCCTGGGCCCGCTCGGCGAGGGCGGCGGAGCGGGGATGGGTCTCGACGAACCGCCGCTCCTCGGCCACGAGGAGGTCGGCGAGGCGTCTGTCGTCGATGGCGTCGGTCATGGCGGGAATCTAGGGGGCCGGTCAAGGCCGCTGAGCTCTGAGCTTCTCGTCGACGGCACCGGGACGCTCGAGCTCCCGCAGAGCTGACGGAAACCCTCCAACCTTCCGGTACCTCCCGCGCGTTCTGGGAGTGTGGAGGTCATGGCCGGCGGGGTCGACAGGGTCGCGGACGAGGCGTCGGGTGACGCCGACTCGTTCAGCGCCTGGGCCCGCCCCGCCCAACGTCGGCTGCTGCGGACCGCAGTGCTGCTGACGGGGGACCACCAGCGGGCCGAGGACCTGGTGCAGGAGGCGCTGGTCAAGGTGGCCCTGCGCTGGCGACGGCTGCGGGACGGCTACCCCGAGGCCTACGCGCGCCAGGTCATCGTCCGCGACAACATCTCCTGGTGGCGCAAGCACCGCCGCGAGGTGCTGGTGGACCCGCCGGAGTCGGCGCCGGTCGACGCCTCCGACGCGACGGAACGCCGCCTCCTTCTCGACCGGGCGCTGGCGGCACTGACCCCGCGGCAGCGCGCCGTGGTCGTGCTCCGCTACTACGACGACCTCACCGAGCAGGCGACCGCCGACGTGCTCGGCGTCGCCCTCGGCACCGTGAAGAGCCAGACCCACCTGGCCCTGCGCCGGCTGGCCCAGGCGGCGCCGGAGCTGGCCGAGCTGCTGGGCATCGAGGAGGCACCGTGACCGACCAACGCCTGCGCGACCTGCTCGACGAGCGGGTCGCCGACGTCGACACCCGCGCCGACCTCTCGGCCCCGGCGTGGGCCCGCGCGGACGGCGTACGCCGCCGGCGCCGGTACGCCGTCGTCGGCAGCGCCGCGGCCGTCGTCCTGGTGGCAGCGGGGGCCGTCGCCGTCCTCGACCAGCGTCCGGACGCCGAGGCTCCGCCGATCACGCACCGGCCCCCGACGGCATCGACCAACGTTGCGCTGGGGCCGAGCGCCCAGCGCGCCGGGACGTTCGGGGGAGCGTGGTTCTGGTGGGCACCCCCAGCGCAGCTGGACGCCGAGCTCCCCGTCCTGCAGGTGCCGGGTCTCCCGGAGGAGCTGCCGATGACCGGTGCGCCGTACGCCGGCGACCCCCCCGACCACGTGGACGCCGTGTTCGGGCTGGGCAAGCAGCAGTACCTCCTGCTCAGCGACGAGACGATGACGGCGGTCGACCTGTCCGACCGGCTGGGTCCGGTCGCCGACGAGGGCGGCAACGAGTTCAGTCCGCTCGGGTCCGGCAGCGTCTCGCCCGACGGCACCCGGGTGTTCTTCATGCAGCCGGACGGGCTCGAGGTGTGGACGCTGCGGTCGAACACCTGGCTCTCCGTCCCCATGAACCTGGACGAGGTCCAGGGATCGGCGTGGAGCATCGACGGCCACCTCGGACTCGAGGCCTACTC
Organism: uncultured Actinomycetota bacterium; assembly: GCA_963782035.1. Classification (GTDB taxonomy): domain Bacteria; phylum Actinomycetota; class Actinomycetes; order Propionibacteriales; family Nocardioidaceae; genus Nocardioides. The sequence goes on along the minus strand of CAWAIW010000016.1, from coordinate 14,624 downwards.
CGGCAGACCGGACCCGTGGACGGCGGACCACCAGGCCACACCGACCGTGGCCGGCCCGGACGGGAAGGCCGCCGAGCTCGACTGGATGGAAGGCATCGGCGCGCCCGTCCTGCCGGGGAGGGCCGACATGGTCGCGAACCCCGAGTTCCTGGCCGCCGGGACCCCGGAGGACCCGGAGCTGCTGGCGTTCGGGATGGGCCGCAACAAGCTGTGCTGCGTGCCGATGGCGTGGTTCAGCCACGACTTCGTGCTCTTCTCCGCCTCGTCGCCCGACGGCGCCTACCGGGTGCTGGCCTGGAGGGTCGGCACCCCGGACCTCTACCGCGTCAGTGAGTACGTCGACCTCCCGCCCCGGAACTTCACCGCGAGCTGGGCGGAGAACGCCTTCCAGTGACGGCTAGCCGCGGCGCGCGGTGAGCCGCTCGCGGAACGCCCGCTCACGACCCAGCCGGGCCTGGTCGCGCTCGCGGCGGGTCGCGACGACGGCCGCGAGGAACGCCTCGGCGGGGTAGCCCGGGGGCGGCAGCGGGGCGACGTACGCCGCCACCTGGCGCGCCAGGGACTCGCCGACCTTCTGCCGCGAGGCGGGCTCGAGCGTCGCGACGCGCTGGAGGAACTGGCGTACGGCGAGGGCCAGGGCGGTCGGCAGCGCCGCGACGTCGGCTCCGCGGGCCCAGCCGGCCAGCTCGTACGGCATCGGCGGAGGCGGCGCGAGCCGGAGCCGGACGCGCTCGCGCACGACGTACGTGCCGGCGGCGTAGTCGCCGAGCCGCTTGCCCCGTTCGCTGAGCATCGAGGAGAAGAACGCCGCGCCGCCTCCGGTCGCGTAGATCTCGACGAACCCGACCAGCGCGCGCACGAACGCGTGCTGGAAGCTGATCGGCCCCGCGTCGTCGCGCACAGTGCGCAGCCCGAAGGCCCACTTGCCCAGCGACTTGCCCCGGGTGAGCGTCTCCACCGTGGTCGGGACGACGAGGAACACCACGACCATCGTGCCGACCAGCGCCACGTGGGCCAGGGCGCCGTCGGCCCGGAGCGCGGCGAGCAGGAACGTGAAGATGACGACCAGGAGCAGCGCGCCCGTCATCGCCACGTCGACCAGGCCGGATGCCATCCGGACGCCGAGGCTGGCCGGAGGGAGGTCGAGCGCGACGGCTTCACCGGTGACGAGGTCGTCACTGGTGAGACCGGGGAATGCGGCGTGGGACATCAACCGGAAGCCTAGGCTTCGTCCCGTGGATCTGGACGCGTATGTGCTTGCGCACCACGCGGACTGGTCCCGCCTCGAGAGGCTGCTGAAGCAGCGCAGGCTCAGCGGCGAGGAGGCCGACGAGCTGGTCGAGCGCTACCAGCAGGTCGCCACCCACTTGTCCGTGCTGCGGAGCGCGGCCCCGGACCCGACGCTCGTCGCCCACCTGTCCTCGCTGCTCGCCCGCGCGCGCAACCGCTCGGTCGGCACGCGGGTCGGCACCTGGCGGGGAGTCCAGCGCTTCGTGCTCGAGCGCTTCCCGGCCGCGCTGTACCGCCTGCGCTGGTGGTGGTTGGGCACGATGGCGGCCAACGTCGTCGTCACCGCCGTGATGATGCTGTGGCTCCTCGACCACCCCAACGTGGAGCAGAGCCTGCTCTCGCCCGGCGAGGTGGACCAGCTCGTCAACGACGACTTCGCGGGGTACTACAGCCAGTACGCCGCGAGCCACTTCGCCGCCCAGGTGTGGGTCAACAACGCGTGGGTGACCGCCCTCTGCCTGGGCTTGGGCATCCTCGGCCTGCCGCTGGTGAAGATCCTCTTCGACAACGTCGCCAACCTGGCCGTCATCGGCTCGATCATGACCCGCCACGACCGCGGCGAGCTGTTCTGGGGGTTGATCCTGCCCCACGGACTGCTCGAGCTGACCGCCGTGTTCGTCGCGGGCGGGGTGGGCTTCCGGTTGTTCTGGTCGTGGGTCGAACCGGGTGACCTCTCCCGCTCCCAGGCGATCGCGCGCGAGGGCCGGACCGCGGGCACCGTCGCGCTCGGCCTGGTGATGGTGCTCTTCGTCAGCGGGCTCATCGAGGCGTTCGTGACGCCGTCGGGCCTGCCGACGTGGGCGAGGATCGGCATCGGGATCCTGGCCGAGACGGCCTTCTTCGCCTACGTCTTCGTGCTGGGCCGGGCGGCGTACGGCCGCGGCGAGACCGGCGACGTGGACGCCTCGCTCCTCGAGGACCGGGTCGCCAGCGCGGGCTGAGGCCCTACGCTCCTGCCGTGCGCGTCGAGGTGCTCGGCCCGGTCCGCGCCGAGGTGGACGGCGAGGACCGCACCCCGGCCGGCAAGCGCGACCGCGCCCTCGTGGCCCTGCTGGCGCTCGCCGGTGGCGGTCCGGTCCGGGCCGACGACGTCTCCGCCGGCCTGTGGGGCGCGCTCGTCCCGCCGCCCGGCACCCTGGACGCGCTGGCCGAGCGGGTCGGGGCGAGCATCGCGCCCGAGGGCCTGACCCTGGCGGTGACGGCCGAGGACGTGGACGCGCTGCGGGCCGAGGCGCTCGCCGCCACGGCCGACGGACAACCACCGGCCGAGGCGCTCGCCACCATCGAGGCCGCGCTCGACCTGTGGCACGGGCCGGTGCTGTCCGGCGTGGAGGACGTCCCCTTCGCCAGGCCGCACGTCGAACGGCTCTCCGAGCTGCGGCTCGGGCTGGTCGAGGAGCGCTTCGAGCGTCTGCTCCAGCTGGGGCGCCAGACCGAGGTGGTCGACGAGCTCCGCGCGGCGACGCAGGAGCACCCGACGCGCGAGCGTCTCTGGGGCCAGCTGATGACGGCGTACTACCGCGAGCAGCGTTTCCAGGACGCCATGGAGGTGTACGCCGACGCGCGGGCGGTCCTCGCCGACGAGCTCGGCATCGAGCCGGGCGAGGCGCTGCAGCGGCTCGAGGCCGCCATCCTGCTCGAGGACCCGGGCCGGGACCCGGCGCTCGGCGACCACCCGGCGCCGCGGGCGTCCGCCCGTCTGCCCATCCCGAGGACGCCGACCGTGGGTCGCGTCGAGCTCGTCGAGCGGGTCGACGTCGCCCTGCGCGCGGCGAGCACCCTGCTCGTCACGCTGACCGGGATGGGCGGCACCGGGAAGACCCGCGTGGCCACGGTCGCGGCGGCCCAGGTGCGCGACGCCACCGAGCGTGAGGTCTCCTTCCTCGAGGTGACCGAGGGCGACTCCGCCGAGGACGTCGTCGCGGCCGTGTCGTCGGTCGTCGGCGAGGCGGAGGCCGGCGCGGCGTCCGGTCGCGGACCGCTGGTCGTGCTGGACAACGTCGACGTCTCGGTGCAGGGCGCCGAGGCCGTCCGGCGGCTCCTCGAGGACCTCCCGACGCTCGAGCTGCTCGTCACCTGCCGCTTCCCGCTCCGGCTGGCGGGGGAGCAGGTCGTCTCGGTCGACCCGCTCGCCGTGCCCGCCCCGGACGCGTCCGCGGCCGAGGTACGGGAGAACCCGTCGGTCGAGCTGTTCAGCCGGCTGGCCCAGCAGGCCGACCCGCAGCTCGACCTGACCGGGCGCGAGCGCGAGCTGGCCGAGGTCTGCCGGCTGCTCGACGGAGTCCCGTTGGCGCTCGAGCTCGCGGCCGCTCGTGTCCGGCTGGTCGGGATCGACGGCCTGCGGGCCGGCCTCGAGACCGGCCTGGAGCTGCTGCGCACCACGGCTCCCGACGTGCCCGAGCGCCAGCGCGCCCTGGCCTCGACGATCGCGTGGAGCTTCGACCGCCTCGACGAGGGCGCCCAGCGGCTGTGCCGGCGGCTGGCCGTCTTCGAGCAGGCGTTCACCCTGGAGGCCGCGGAGGCCGTGGCCGCCGACATCGGCGAAGTGATCGACGGGCTCACCCAGGTCATGGACGCGGGCCTCGTGCGCACCCTCGTCAGCCGCGTCCGCATCGGCTTCGTGATGCCGGCGACCGTGCACGCCTACCTGCGCAGCAACCTCGCCGACCCGCGCGAGCTCGACCCCGCGCGGCTCGCGCTCGCGGCGTACGTCCGGGAGCACGTGACGGGCTGGCAACCCGACCTCGACACGGCGGAGGGACGGCTGGCGCTGGGCCGGTTCCAGGACGTCGGTCGCGACGTCCACGCCTCCATCGACGCGCTGCTGCGCCTCGGTCGCATCGAGGACGCCGCCGCGCTGACGCTGGCGTCCGGGCCGTTCTGGATCGCAGGCGGGGAGCTCCGCGGCGGTCTCGCCCGGACCCGGGCCGTGCTGCGATCCGTGCCCGGCGACTCCCTCGAGGCCGGCCGGCTGCACGCGCTCGCGGGCACGCTGGCCTACCACCTGAACGACGACGAGGCGGCCGTCGCCGACCTCCTGCGGGCCGTCGCCATCGCCGAGCCGCTGGGCGACGAGGCGACGGTCGCCACCAGCCGGTGCTTCCACGGCGCCGCCCTCCTGATCACCGACGAGGTCGAGCGCGGCACCGAGCTGGCCCGGCTGGGCGCGGAGGCGGCCGGACGGCTGGGCCTCTACCCGCTGGTCGCCGAGGGCCTCGGCGTGCTCGCGATGGCCCACGCCATCGCCGGTGACTTCGAGCGCGAGCGCGAGATGCGGCTCGCCCGCCTGGCCGTGGCGCGCGAGCACGGCGACATCGCCCGCACCGCCGACGCCCTCTCGACCCTCGCCGAGATCGCTCTCGACGAGGCCGACGCCGCGACCGCGCGCGCCTACGCCGAGGAGGCGCTGGCCATCGCCCACCCGGTGCTGCCCATGGAGGCGCGCGACGCCCTCGTCGTGCTCGCGCGCGCCGCGGTCGCCGAGGGCGACCTCGAGGGCGGCGCGAAGACGGTGGCCGAGGCGCTCGAGGCGGCCGAGAAGATCGGCCAGACCTTCGCGATCGGCCAGTGCTTCCGGGTCGCCGGCTCCATCGCCGCGGCCCGGGGGCGGGCCGCCGAGGCCATTCGCCTGTACGCCGCCGCGCAACGGCTCGCGCCCTCGCCGAGCGGCACCGACGACCCCGTCGAGGGGGACCTGGCCGGCGGGCTGGAGCTGGCCCGCAGCACCCTCGGCCCGGACGCGGCCGGCCGCGAGTGGACCCTCGGCACGTCGCTGCCGGTGGACCGACTGCGGGACCTGCTCACCGACGTCGTCGCCGTCCACGCCTGACGTCTCGTCTGGTCCACCCGAGATAGCACCAGAAGGCGGTCGTCAGGAGCCATCGGTTCGGCCTACGCTTCTCGCCATTCGTGGCGAGGGGGAGCAGGCGATGGGCCGGACGAGAACAAGAACCGCGGGAGTCCTGGGAGCACTGGGTGCGCTGGTCGCCGCCCTGCTCGTCGTGATGGGCTCGGCGGGCACCGCCTCGGCGCTGCCCGGTGGCTGCACCACCACGTACCAGGTGGCGAGCGGCAGCTGGACCACCGGCGGCAACTGGTCCGGAGGGCTGCCGGGTCCCGGCTCGGTCGCCTGCATCCAGAGCGGCCAGGCGGTCACCCTGAACGCCGGCGTGGTCCACGTGTCGCTGCTCCACATCGACGGCGGCCTCACCGTCTCGGGCGGCGCGAGCCTCTTCGTGGACGGTCTCCGGGCCCTCGATCTGGGGCACCTCCAGCCAGGTGACGATCAGCGGCAGCACGTTCGGCGGCACGGGCTCGCGTGGACACGCACGGCACCATCGACTTCACCGGCGGCGCCGCCTGACTTCGGTGCCGGCGGCCCCGGTACGGCGTACAACGGACCGAACGGCACGCTGAACATCCCGGGCGACGGCACCGTCTTCGTCGACGACAGCGCGCTCGCGCTGCGCACCCACTACAACGTCGGGATCTTCGGCGACCTGCTCGTGCAGTCGGACGCCTTCATCTCCGCGGACTGGGGCACCGGCACCACCGTCGCGCCGGGCGGCCGGCTCGAGCTCCAGGGCCAGGGCGGCTACTACCAGGGCAGCGCGGTCGCGGGCTCGTCGCCGAGCGCGCTGGTCAACGCGGGCACGATCTCAAGACCGGCGGCGGTACGGCGAGCATCGTCGACGCGGCGTACACCCAGCCACCCGGCGGCGCGATCGAGGTCGACTGCTGCGCGACCCTCGCCTTCGCCGGTGGCCAGGTCGTGTCCGGCAAGGTGCTGCCGCATGTCGCTCGGCACCGAGCGCGTGCGGCGCCGGGACGTTCGCGGTCTGCGGCGGCAGCGCCGACCCGGCCGTCGACCCGAGCAACGCCGTTCTCCAGCTGTCCAACAACGCCGGCAACCCGGCGAACGTCCAGGTCCAGGAGCTGGCGCAGCCGCCGGACACCACGGACTCGCGGGCCATCGGCAACGACGTCTTCGCGCACGCCGACGGGCTGGTCCAGGACAGGACGCAGCCGGCGACCATCACCCTGCGCTTCTCCCAGGCCGACGTGATGAGCACGCCGCTCAACGAGGTGCAGGTCGGCCACATCAGCGACGCTGGCGTCATGCTGCAGACGCCGGACTGCGTCGGCCAGGACCTGCCGGCGGGAGCGAACTACTGCATCGTGCGGCCCGTCGCGCGCAACGCGCAGAACACCTACGTCACGGTCAAGACGATCGAGACGTCGCGATGGCGACTACGACGCACGGTCCCCGGCGAGAACTTCGCCCAGACCGCCCCGTCGGCCCCGCAGTCGTTCGCGGCCAAACCGGGTGACGGCTCGGTCGTCCAGCTCTCGTGGGCGGCGCCGGTCAACGACGGCGGCGCGGCCGTGTCGTCGTACAACGTCCTGCTGGACGGCAAGCAGGTCGCCACCACCACCGGCCTCTCCGCCGGCGTCGCCAACGCCGGGCCGGGCCAGCACACCGTCGAAGTCGTGGCGGTCAACGCCATCGGCGCCAGCACCAAGGTCGGCGCCACCCTCACCCTGAAGAAGCTGTCCAAGCCGCGGGGCGCGAAGGCGCTGCGCGGAGCCAAGGGCGGCAAGAAGACGGCCGGCCTCAAGTGGAAGGCGCCGAAGAGCGCGGGTGGCCTCCAGCTGAAGCGCTACCAGGTCGTCGTGGTGAACAAGAAGGGCAAGGTGGTGGCCAAGAAGAAGGTTGGCGCCGCCAAGCACCGCGTCATGGTCACGCTGAAGCCCGGCAAGTACCGCTTCAAAGTGCGCGCGAAGAACCTCGACAAGTACGGGCCGTTCAGCGCGTGGACCGACTACGTGCGACCGCGCTGACCTCCGGTCAGAGCAGCCCGCGCGCCTTCAGTGCGAGGTAGTGGTCGGCCAGCGCCGGGGGCAGCTGCTCGGCGGACGCGTCGACCACGTCCACCCCGAGTGCCCGCAGCAGGTCGGCCGTACCTCGCCGCCTCGCCAGCACCTGCTCGGCCGCGGCGGCGTCGTAGACCTCGTCGACATCGCCACGAGCTCGGGCCAGCCGGTCGAGCGCGGGGTCCTTCACCGACGCCAGCACGACGCGGTGGTGCTTGGTCAGCGTCGGCAGCACCGGCAGCAGACCCTCCTCGACCGCCGAGGACTCCAGCGGCGTGAGCAGCACGACCAGCGCACGCTGACGGCCCAGCGCGGTGACCGCCCCGGCCAGGCCCGCCCAGTCGGCCTCGGCGATCACCGGCTCGAGGTCGGCCATGGCGTCCTGGATGGCGCCCGCGGCCTCGCGGGACCCGCCCGCCCGTACTCGCGCGCGCACCCGCCGATCGCCGGCCAGGAAGTCCACCCGGTCACCGGCCCGCGCGGCCAGCGCCGCCAGCAGCAGGGCGGCGTCCATGGCGGAGTCGAGGCGGGGTACGTCGTCCACCCGGCCCGCCGACGTCCGTGAGGTGTCCAGCAGCAGCACCACCCGGCGGTCCCGCTCGGGCTGCCAGGTGCGCACGACGACCGTGCGGTTGCGGGCGGTGGCGCGCCAGTCGATCGACCGGACGTCGTCGCCGCGGACGTACTCCCGGAGCGAGTCGAACTCGGTGCCCTGGCCGCGCACCCGTACCGCCGACCGACCGTCGAGGTCGCGCAACCGCGCCAGCCGCGACGGCAGGTGCTTGCGGGACTCGAACGGCGGCAGCGCGCGGACCGCACCCGGCACCTCGGTCGTCCGCTGCCGGTAGGCCAGGCCGAGCGGTCCCCGCGAACGGACCGTGACGCCGCGGGCGCGCAGGTCCCCGCGGCGTACGGGGAGAAGGGGCGTCTGGAGCAGCACCCGGTCGCCGGCTGTCAGCCGCAGCCGGAACCGGTTGTCGCGGGCGCCGGCGGTCGGCTGCCAGGCGTCGCGCAGCAGGCCGGTGATGGTGCGCCCGGACGGGTTGGCCACGACCAGGGTGGACGCGGCCGGCTGGCCGAGCCGCACGGTCGGCGTCGGACGGCGGGTGATCTCGAGGACGTCGGGCCGGGGCGCGAGCAGGGCGTCGACGGCCACCGCGACGGCGACGACCAGCAGCCAGAGCCACATCGTGCCGAACGACGGCCGCAGCACCACCGGCACGAGGCCGAGCAGCACCAGCAGCGGGACGCGTCCGGAGATGGCCATCAGCGCGGGACGGGGACCGACCCGAGCGCCGAGTCGAGGACCTGGCCGACCTGCACGCCCTCGAGCTCGGCCTCGGGCCGCAGCCCGAGCCGGTGGGCGAGGGTCGCCTGCGCCAGCGCCTTCACGTCGTCCGGCGTCACGAAGTCGCGGCCGGTGAGCCAGGCCCACGCCCGCGCCGAACGCATCAGCGCGGTCGCGCCGCGCGGGCTGACGCCGAGGCTGAGCGAGGGCGACTCGCGGGTGGCGCGGGCGATGTCGACGATGTACGACGACACCTCGGGCGAGACCTGCACCCGCCGGACCGCCGCCTGGCCGGCCGCGATGTCGTCGGGCCCGCAGACCGCGCGCACCCCGGCGCCGGCGATGTCGCGGGGGTCGAAGCCCTCCGCGTGCCGGCGCAGGATCTCCAGCTCTGCGTCCCGGGGCGGGATCGGCAGCACGACCTTGAGCAGGAACCGGTCGAGCTGCGCCTCCGGCAGCGGGTAGGTGCCTTCGTACTCGACGGGGTTCTGCGTGGCGGCCACCAGGAAGGGCCGCGGCAGCGGGCGGGACACCCCGTCGACCGAGACCTGCCCCTCCTCCATCGCCTCCAGCAGCGCCGACTGGGTCTTCGGCGGCGTGCGGTTGATCTCGTCGGCCAGCAGCAGGTTGGTGAAGAGCGGTCCCTCGCGGAAGCTCAGCTCGCCGCGGTTGCTGTCGATCACCATCGAGCCGGTGATGTCGCCGGGCATCAGGTCCGGGGTGAACTGCACGCGGCGCGTCTCCACCGCCAGCGCGCCGGCGAGGGTGCGGACCAGCAGCGTCTTCGCGACACCCGGCACCCCTTCCATGAGCACGTGCCCGCCGCACAGCAGCGCGACCAGCAGGCCGGAGACGGCCGCGTCCTGGCCGACGACGGCCTTCGCGACCTCCCCGCGGACGGCGGCCAGCCGCTCGCGCGCCCCGTCGGTCGGTTCGTCTGGAGTCAGGCTCATGCGCGTCGTACCTCTTCCTCGAGGGCGGTCAGGTCCGTGGCCAGGGCGATCAGGTCGTGGTCGGTGGCGGGGGGCGGTGCATCGTGGTCGAGCAGCGCGGCGACCTGCTCGACCGGCCGGCCGACGTGGCGGGCCACGTCGCGGACGAGCACCCGCGCGTCCACGGTCGGCGGGAGGTGCAACCGCTCGGCGAGCGTACGGCGGGCCGCGCGCCGCAGGGCCCCCGCGGCGTGGCGCCGGTCGCCGGAGCGCCGGTAGAGCCGCCCCCGGCTGCGCGCCGTCTCGATCGCCTTCACCGTCACCGGCAGGGGCTCGGTGACGAGCGGTCCCAGTCGCCGCACCCGCCAGAGCAGCAGGGCCACGACGGCGCCTCCGACCAGCCAGACGCCGGGCAGGATCCACTCGGGGGCGAGCGTCCGCAGGCTGACCCCGTCGCCGCCGACCAGGTCGGTGGCCTGCGGGACGTACCAGACCAGGGTGTCGTGCTGCCCCAGCAACCGCAGCGCGACGGCGGCGTTGTCCGCGCGCAGCACCTGGTCGTTGGTCAGCAGGTCACCGGCGCCGAGGAGCGTCACACCGGGCACCGGGGACGCGGCCAGGGAGCCGTGGTCCCCGGGGAAGCAGCCGTCCGGAACGTCGTACTCGGTGGCGAGGTCCACGCGGATCACCAGCCCGTCGAGGAGCGGGTCGTCGCACGACGCCCGGCGGTCGGCGTCGGTCGCCACGGTGAAGGAGGGTGCCGCGTAGCCCAGCGCGTCGACGGCACCCGGCTCGGGCTGGACGACGACCAGGGTCGCGCCGGACAGGTGCGCCAGCAGCCGGTCGGCGGTGCTCTGGCCCAGCAGGTACGTCGAGGTGACCACCACCGTGGCACCGGGGCCGAGCGCCTCGGCGTCCAGGGCGGCGGCGCCGCGGGCCACGCGCACGTCGACCCCCTGGTCGTCGAGCACGCGAGCGACGGCCCGGGCGCCCAGCGGGCCGGGGTTGTCCGGGTCCAGCGGGGTGCTGGTCGGCGGCCGTCCGCCGATCAGGAGGACCACGACCACGGCCAGCACGCCCGCCGCGACGACGAGCAGGGAGGTCCGGTGCCGCCGCCAGATCCTCACCGGCGAGCTCCGAGCCGGGCGTCCAGGCCGAGCGACTCCTGCGCCTGGTCGCGGGTGGCGGGCCGGCCGCCGTACAGGACGAGGTCGAAGAGCCCCGCGCACCGGTGCACGTCCGCCGCCTGCTCGGGGAACGCCTCGGCCAGGGCCAGCGCCACCTCGTGGGCGGTGGCACCCGGCAGGTCGTCGATGCGGCCGCGCTCGACCTGCCGCAGGGCACAGGCGCGGAACGCGTCGACCAGCGCGTCGGCGTACCTCCCGTCGTCGAAGGCCGCCTCGGCGCGGGCCCGCAGCTCGGCGGCGGTCGCGAGCTCGTCGGCCAACAGCGGGCGGGCGGCGTCCGGGGCGCGACGGGTGCGGCTGGCCCGTGAGACCAGCCACGCCAGGGCCCCGACCACCAGCAGGCCGACCAGCATCGCGGCCAGGGTCGTGAGCGGTGGGGCGTCGCGGGCGGAGGTCAGGCCGTCGTTCAGGACCCGCGACAGCCAGGAGAGCAGCCGGAGGAGGAGGTTGTCCTGGTGGTACTCGGGCCGCAGCAGCTCGCGGCGCAGCGCGTCGTGTGCCTCGTCCCCGCCGGGGGTGAGCGGCGGGTCGACCGCCAGGGACAACAAGGGCGTCACGAGCCGGCGACCCCGGCCCGGGTCATCAGCTCCACGTCGAACGCCTCCTTGCGGATCCGCTGGTCGACGTACTGGAGCGAGGTGACGGCCGCGGTGAAGGGCGCCACGAACGCCGACTGCACGACCGCCGTGACGGCCTCGACGACCGACGCCCAGATCGCGTCGCCCGGAGTGGCGGTACCGCCGCCGAGGAGCGCCCCCGTCACCAGGCCGATGGGCGTGGTCAGCATCAGGCTGGCGATCCCCGAGATCACGATGGTGAGCAGCGCGATGCCGAAGACGCGCCAGAACGCGCGACCCGTCAGCGCGTGCCCGCGCTCGATCGCGCCGAAGATGCCGACGTCCTCGAGCATCAAGGCGGGGACGGGCAGGTAGTAGATGCGGATCCAGAACCACCACAGCGCTGCCAGGAACGCCGGGATCGTCACGAAGAAGAACAGCACGGCCGCCGCTCCGCCGAGCGCCGTCGCGCCGGCGACCCAGAGGAGCACGAACAGGGCGATGAGCAGGAGCAGCATCCCGGCCAGCAGCAGCAGGAGGCCCAGCAGCTTGCCGCGCTTGCCCCGGGTCGCTCCCCAGGCCTCGCCCAGCGTCAGCTTCCTGCCGACCGCGGCGGCCATCGTCACGTGCGCGACCATGCCGGTGACCAGGATCAGCCCGACCGACTGCAGCACCAGGCCGAGCACCCGGGAGCCGACCGCGCCGAGCAGGCCGGCGTCGGTGAGGGTCGTGTCGGAGTCGATGGTCAGGTCGACGCTCCACGCGAGCGCCGCGGTGGCCAGCACCGGGATCAGCATCGCCACGGCGGTGACCAGGACCGCCGAGCCCACGGTCGCGCGGGGGTTGTAGCGGATGATCCGGAACGCCGCGTCGTACACGTCACCGAGCTGGAGGGGCCTCAGCGGGATCGCGCCGGGCCGGTGGGTGGCGCCCCGCAGGTGCGGAGGGAGATCCGGTGGCGGCGCCCACTGGGGCTCCGGGGCCGGGTACGGCGACCACTGCGGCGGCGGGGGCGGGGCCGCGGGCGCGGGCGACGGGTGGCGTTGGTCGGGAGGCTCCTGGCCCGCTGCACCCGGGGGCGGGTAGGAATCACTTCCCGACACGGCTGCTCACCTCCGAGGGTGTCGACCGGGTGCCGACGGGGCCCATCCTCCCAGCGGCCAGATCGATTTCGTCTCTTTCGGACTCTCTGCCAAGATGGTCCGGTTGCTCCGGCGGGTTGCCGGGGTGCGGCAGTGCTTGACCATTGAATCGCGTCTCCTGATGGGTGCCGGTGGTCGCTGTGCGGCCGTGCCGAACCCAAGAAGCTTGGGGGGGACCCGATCTGCTCGACGAATGTTCGTCGGGCCAACACCCTCATCATCCGATCCGCACCGGCGGGTCGCAGAGAAAAGTCTGCGACACGCCCGACCGCGGGGGTCGGCGCTGCGGGGTGGCGGGAGCGGCCAGGAACCTTCCGGGCGACATCGACCGGCACGAGACGAAGGACGAGAGAGACCTATGGCGGGACAGAAGATCCGCATCAGGCTCAAGGCCTATGACCACGAGGTGATCGACACCTCGGCGCGCAAGATCGTGGACACCGTCACCCGCACGGGTGCCAAGGTCGCCGGCCCCGTGCCGCTGCCGACCGAGAAGAACGTCTACTGCGTGATCCGCTCGCCCCACAAGTACAAGGACTCCCGCGAGCACTTCGAGATGCGCACCCACAAGCGCCTCATCGACATCATCGACCCCACCCCGAAGACCGTCGACTCCCTGATGCGCCTCGACCTGCCGGCCGGCGTCGACATCGAGATCAAGCTCTGAGGGCATCCGACATGACTATCGAACGCAACGTGAAGGGCCTGCTGGGCACCAAGCTCGGCATGACCCAGGTGTGGGACGAGAACAACATCGTCGTCCCCGTCACCGTGGTCGAGGCCTCCACCAACGTGGTGACCCAGGTCCGCCGTCCCGAGACCGACGGCTACAACGCCATCCAGGTCGGGTTCGGCGAGATCGAGGCCCGCAAGGTCAACAAGCCGAAGGCGGGCCACTTCGCCAAGGCCGGCTCGACCCCGCGCCGCCACCTCGTCGAGATCCGCACCGCCGACGCCTCGGCGTACGAAGCGGGCCAGGAGCTCGCCGTCGACACGTTCACCGCGGGTGACGTCATCGACGTGACGGGCACCAGCAAGGGCAAGGGCTACGCCGGCGTGATGAAGCTGCACGGCTTCCACGGCGTCGGGGCCTCCCACGGCGCCCACAAGAACCACCGCAAGCCGGGCTCGATCGGCGCCTGCGCCACCCCCGGCCGCGTGTTCAAGGGCACCCGGATGGCCGGCCGGATGGGTAGCGACACCATCACCACCCAGAACGTCACCGTCCACGCCGTCGACGTCGACAAGGGCCTGATCCTGCTCAAGGGCGCCGTTCCCGGCCCCAAGGGTGGCGTCCTGATCCTTCGCTCGGCCGCCAAGCGTGCCAACGCCGAGGGGAGCGCCCAATGAGTGACTCTGCGACCACCACGAAGGTATTGAAGGTCGACCTGCCCGCCGAGATCTTCGACGCGCCGGTCAACATCCCGCTGATGCACCAGGTCGTGGTGGCCCAGCAGGCCGCCGCTCGTCAGGGCACGCACAAGGCCAAGACCCGGGCCGAGGTCCGCGGTGGCGGTCGCAAGCCCTACAAGCAGAAGGGCACCGGCCGCGCCCGTCAGGGCTCGACCCGCGCGCCCCAGTTCGCCGGCGGCGGCGTGGTCCACGGGCCGACGCCGCGTGACTACAGCCAGCGCACCCCCAAGAAGATGAAGGCCGCCGCCCTGCGTGGCGCCCTCTCCGACCGGGCACGTGACGGCCGCATCCACGTGGTCGACGGGCTGGTCTCCGGTGAGAAGCCGTCGACCAAGCTCGCGCTCAAGGCGCTGACCGGTGTCGTGGAGCGTCGCAACTTCCTGGTGGTCCTCGAGCGTTCCGACGCGCTGACCTGGCTCTCGCTGCGCAACGCGCCCGAGGTGCACATCGTCGCCGTCGACCAGCTCAACACCTACGACGTGCTGGCCTCCGACGACGTGGTCTTCACCCGGGGCGCCTACGAGGCGTTCGTGGGTGGTGACACCTCGAGCTCGAAGGTCGCCCACGACGATCGAGGTCGAGGGCGAGGAGCCGAGCGCGGCCGCCGAGAAGCCGGCTGCGCTGGCCGACGTCAAGACCGCCAAGTCCGCGGAGAAGGCCGAGCCGGCCGAGTCCGTCGAGGCCGACGAGAAGCCGGAGCTGCCCAAGGGCGCGAAGGCCCCGCTGAAGTCCGGCGGTGCGCCCAAGGGCTACGACGTCAAGGGCAACGCCGACTCCGGGCTGTACCACGAGCCCGACGGCCAGTGGTACGACCAGACCGACGCGGAGTTCTACTTCAAGACCGCCGAGGACGCGGAGGCCGCGGGCTTCACGCGCGCCGGCGGCGGGTCCGTCAAGGAGGACGACGAGTGAGCACCCTGCACAAGGACCACCGCGACGTG
>CAWAIW010000015.1:0-155187 GCA_963782035.1 uncultured Actinomycetota bacterium | reverse complement strand
TCCTGCTCGCCGCGCCGTGCTCACCGCCTGCGGTTCGGCGACGTCCGCCCCGTGGCCACGGCCCCGAGCCCGACGTCCAGCCGACGTCCAGCCCGACGCCACCCCAGCCCGACGTCCAGCGCGAGCCTGACCCTGTCTCCCTCCCCGTCATCCAGCCCCACGGCCACGGGTCTGATGGCGCTCGACGACTTCCCGCTCGTCCGCGGGTACCCCGCGACCAACGGTGACGACGGCACACCGGTCGAGGTCACCGACGCCTCAGGCGTCGACGACCTGACGTTCTGCGGCCGCACGGCCTGGGACCCGCACCAAGCCGTGGACCTGGTCGGCACGACGTACACCGGTGAGGCCGAGGACTTCCGCGGCCGCACGCTGGCCCGGTACGACGGGGACGGGGCCGACGCCACCATCGACCGGCTCCGGGACGCCATCGAGGCGTGCCCCGAGGAGGTGATCGGCGGGACGGCCCAGGTCTACGACCTCATGCCCGCGGACTCCGGCGACGACTCGTTCGTCGTCACGCACCGCTACCGCGGCGAGCAGGGCTTCGACACCGGCCTCGAGGTGATCGAGGCGCTGCGTCTCGACGACCTGCTCCTGCTCACCTTCGAGTACGGCGAGGGCGGCGGCTCCGCGGACTCCATCAACCGGTCGCTGCGCGAGGTCGTGGAGGGCACCGAGTCCCTCATGCCAGAGCTCTGCGAGTACGCCGCGCACCCGTGCTCGGTCCGCGAGCCGAGCCCGGTCGTCGGGATCGGTCCGGACGGCGTCGAGGACATCACGCTCGGGATGTCGGCTGAGGCCGCCGCGGCGGCGGGCCTGGTCCGGTCGGGGCCCAGCAGCGGGGGGTGCACCACGATGAACCGGGACGACCCGAGCGGCATGTACGGCGTGATGGCCGAGGTGCGCACCGGCGTCGGGGTGGTCTCGGTGTGGGCCACGACGATCAGCCGCACGCCCGAGGACGTCGGCTACGGGTCGACCCCGGACGAGCTGGTCGCGGCGTACCCGGACGCGACGGGGACCGACTCGCTCTGGACCGCGCAGGTGCCCGGCCATGCCGACCGCACGTACTCGTTCACCATCGGCCAGGACCACCTGGTGACCGACGTGGACCTGCTGCTGACCGACCAGCGCTGCTGAGACACGCGCTGGGGGTGATACTCGGTCCGTGGAGGAGGGCCACGGCTCGGTCCGGTTCCGGCTGTGCACCGCGGTGGCGGTGGACACGCCGCGCGGACCGCTGGCCGGACGGGACCTGGGAAGCCGCAAGGCCCGAACGCTGCTGGCTCTGCTCGCGGCCGAGCGCGGCGGGCTCGTGACCCTGGACCGGATCGTCGAGGTGCTGTGGCCCACGGGTGGGCCGGCCGACCCGGCGGCGAACGTGGCCACCCTCGTCAGCCGTACCCGCCGGCTGCTGGGGCCCGACGTGCTCACCACGACCGGTCGCGCCTACGGGCTGACCGAGCACGGGCCCTGGAGCGTCGACCTCGACGAGGCGGCCGCGCTGCTGGCCGAGGCGGCGGCCCGGACGGCCGAGCCCGTCCTGGCCGCCGCCGGCGCGCGCTCGGCGCTCGACCTGCTCGGCGCTCCACCGGCGCTGCCCGACGAGGACGACGCGGACTGGGTCCAGGCCGTCCGCCGCGAGGCCGACGCCCTGCGCCGCCAGGGGCGGCACGTGCTGGCCGAGGCGCTGACCACGCTCGAACCGGGCGGCGCCGTCGCGGTCGCGACGGAAGCCAGCGGTGTCGACCCACTCGACGAGCAGGCGGTTCGCGACCTGATGCGTGCGTTGGTGGCGGACGGGCGGCCGAGCGCGGCTCTCGCGGCGTACGACGACCTGGCCGGCCGGCTCCGTGAGGAGCTCGGCACGGTCCCGGACCGCGGCACGGCGGCGGTGCACCTGGCGATCCTGCGGGAGGGCCGCCTCCCGCCCGAGGACCGCCCGCGGGCCGAGCTCGCCCGGGCGATGTTGATGGGCCGCGACCACGAGCTCGCCGCGGCGCAGGCCGCGTGGGCCGGCGTCGGCGCGGACCAGGACGGCCACCTGCTCCTCGTCGAGGGCGAGGCGGGCATCGGCAAGTCCCGCTTGCTCGACGCCGTGGCCGACCTGGCGGCGGCCACCGGCGGCTCGGTGCTGCGCGGCCGCTGCCACCCCGCCGAGCGTTCCCTCTTCCTCCAGCCGTACATCGACGCGCTGCGGCCCGCACTCCTCGAGGCGCCGCCCGCGCGGCTGGCCGCCCTCGTGCGCGACCACGAGGCGGCCTGGGTCGCGCTCGTCCCCGAGCTCGGCGCCGTGCTCCCCGTACCTCCCGCGCTGCCCAGTGACGTCGACCTCCAGCGCCGAGCGGCCTACGACGCCGTGCTCGCCGTCCTGCGACGGCTCGCCCTGGACCAGCCCGTGCTGCTCACGGTCGACGACCTGCAGGACGGTGGTGCGGCCACCGTCGACCTCCTGGGCTACCTCGCCGCTCGTCTCGGCTCCGCGCCGGTGATGCTGCTGGCGGCCGTCCGCGCCGAGGACGCGGCCACCGTCGACCGGCTCGCCGATCGTGCGCGCCGGGTCCGCCTCGGCGCGCTCCCCCGCTCGGCCGTCGACGCGCTGGCCGCCGCGGCCGGTCTCGGCTCCCACGGCGAGCAGGTGATGGCCCGGACGGCCGGTCACCCGCTGTCGGTCGTGGAGTACCTCCGGGCGCTGGCCGGCGGTGACGCCGGCGTCCCCGAGTCACTCGCCGAGGCCGTGCTGTCGCGCGTCGGCCGGCTCGACGGGGAGGCTCGCGCCCTCATCGATGCGGGCGCCGTCCTGCGTCGCCGGCTCGACCCGAGGTTGCTCGCCGCGCTCACGGACTCCACGGAGCTGGCAGTGGCGAGGGGGTGCGAGGAGCTGGTCCGCCAGCGGCTCCTCGTCCGCAGCGGCGAGCACTACGAGTTCTCCAACGACCTCTTGCAGGAGTGCGTGCACGCCGCCATCGCACCGGCACTGGCCCTGGCGTACCACCGCCGGGCCGCCGACCTGACCGCCGACCGCCCGGAGGTGATGGCCGAGCACGCGTACGCCGCCGGTGACGCGCCTCGGGCCGCGCAGGGCTGGCTGCTCGCCGGCGAGGACGCCCTGAGGCGGTCGGCCGTCGAGGACGCCCTCGGGCTCCTGGACCGTTCGCTGGCGGTCGAGACCTCCTTCGCGCAGACCCGGGCCCGCGCGCTGCTCGCCCGCGGCGCCGTGCACGAGGCCCGGACGGAGTACGACCTCGCTCTCGGCGACGTCGACGCCGCCCTCGCCCTGGCCAGCAGCAGCGGAGACCGCCGCCTGGAGATGGCCGCCCTGCGCGCCCGCGGCGGCGACCCGTCCGTGGCGCTCCGCCTCCCCGCGGACGTCCTCGCCGCCCCACTCGAGGCGGGTCTCCGGCTGGCCGCGGAGCTCGGCGACCGCGCGGCCGAGGCCGACTTCACCACCAGGCTGACGATCCTCGACGCCGGCCGGCTGCGACTGGCGGCTGCGCACGACCGCGCCGAGCGGGGCCTGGTCCGGGCCCGTGCTGCCGGCTCCGGCGAGGCGGTGCTGCTCGCCCTCGACGGGCTCAAGACGGTGCTGTGGTACCTCGGCGACGGCGCGCGGCTACGGGCGGTCCTCGCCGAGCTCGAACCCATGGTGCGCGCACGCGGGTACACCTGGCTGCTGCAGTGGGTGGTCTTCGAGTCCTCGTTCGTCGCCGCGGCCGAGGGTCGTCATGGCGACGCGCGGCGGCTGGTCTCGGACGCCCTGGAGGTCAACCGGCGCAGCGGCTTCGCGGCGTACGCCGGCTACATGCTGGCCCACGACGGGTGGTTCGCCCGGCTGGACGGCGACCTCGCGACGGCGGGGCGGGTCGGCCGTGAAGCGGTCGAGGTGACCTCTCCGGCCCACCCGTGGTGGTTCGCCACGGCGGCCGGGCTGCTCGCCGCCACCCTGGTGGAGACCGGAGAGCACGGTGAGGCGGAGGCCGTGGCCCGCCGTGGGTTGGCGGCGACCACGGACGGCTCCGCCGCAGCCGGCCGGCTGCGGTGCCTGGTGGCGCTGGCGGCCCTGACCGGCACCGAGTCCGACCTGGCCCTGGCGCGAGCGGGCCTCGACGCCGTGACCTGCCCGCCGGGAGGCGCCTGGGTCGCCGGCGCCGACGCCTACCTGCTGCTCGGCGAGCTCGACCCGCTGGACCGCGCCACGACGGGATCGTGGCCGGCCCTGCGTTCGGCCATCGACCGTCAGAGGAGCTCGACCACCAGCTGAGCCGCCCGCGCTGCCCCGTCGGCCGGCACCGGGAGGTAGTCCGTCGGGCGCCTTGAGCACCTCGGCGAGTGCGTCCGCGATCCGGCCGGGGTCGGCGTCGCGGTAGTCCATCGCCCGACCGGCCCGGTGCCGCTCGAGCCGGTGGCGCACGTGCACCTGCTGCTCGAAGTGGTGGCCGAGCGGGAAGTACAGGAACGGGCGGCCGGCCGCCGTGAGCTCCATCGTCGTGCTCAGCCCGCCCTGGACCACGGCCACGTCGCAGGCTGCGTGGTGCAGGTCGAGGTCGGGCAGGAACCCGTGCACCTCGACTCCCGGCGGCGCTCCGAGCGAGTCCGGGTCGATGCGCGGGCCGGCCACGACCACCATCCGCAGGCCGTCCACGCGCCGGCGCGCCTCGTCGTAGGACGCCACCACCCGCCGCAGCAGGTGGTCGCCGACACCGGACCCGCCGACGCTGACGACGCAGACGACCTCGTCGTCGCGCGTAGCCCAGCCGCTGCCGCAGCTCCTCGCGGTCCGGCCGGGTCGGGCCGCTCCCCCATCACGTACCCCGCGAAGTCGAAGTGCTGCTCGGTCCACTCGCGGATCCCGCGGCAGCCCCGGACCGAGCGGCAGGTCGACGACGTCGCCGGGGTCGCCGACGAACACCGAGCGGTCGCGCAGGTGCGGGTAGCGCGCGACGTGCTCGACCATCTCGGCGTTGTAGTCGGAGGTCAGGAAGGCCTCGCGGTCGCCGCCGTCGGCCATCGGCACCCAGCCGACGAAGTCGGTCATCCAGACGAACGGCGCCCGCTTGAGCTCGGGGTTCTCGTGCAGGAAGTGGTCGAGGTCCCACGCCTCGTCGCCGAGCCAGAGGTCGAAGTGCTCCCGCTCGACCAGGTCGTCGAAGACCATGAAGTTGTTGACCAGCACCTCGTCCATGCGGCGGACGGCCTGGAACGCGTGCAGGTCGTGCTCCCCGGACTCGGACTCGAAGTGCCCCGACTCGCTGGCCAGCAGCCGCGACGCCGGGTGGACGACCTCGCCGCGCTTCTCCAGGAAGTCCGCCACCGGCGACTGCGTCAGCCACTGGACCTCCAGGTCCGGCCGCTGCTCGCGCATCGCGTCGGCGATCGCCAGGTCGCGGCGGACGTGGCCGAGCCCGATCGGCGAGCTGAGGTACAGCGCGCGCGGTCGGCGGCGCCCCGACCGCGCCGGCGTTCGCGTCGGCGCGGTCGGCGCCCGGTCGACCCGGTCGACGAAGCCCTTGATCGCCCGGTTGACGAGCACCGGGTGCCGCGCCATCGGCAGATGCCCGGCACCCTCGAGGACCAGGCGCTCGGCGCCCGTCAGCCGCGCCACGTTCTCGAACCGCCCCGACCGGCTGACAACGGTCCTCGGTCCCGGGGATCACCAGCACGGGCACGGTGACACCGCGCAGGATGGCCTCGCCCTCCTCGGCCGTCTCGGGCGAGGACTCGCCGCTCCTCGGCCACCAGCATCGTCTTGCCCGTCGTCTCGCTGCGTGAAGCCGACGACGTCCTCCAGCAGCTTGGTCGAGTGCGGCTCCGGCAGCATCTGGTCGAAGAAGAACTCCGCGAAGCCGCGCCAGTGCTCCAGCCAGTAGTGCCGGTTGGTCTTGGACCAGCCCTCGTAGGTCGCCAGCTCCACGTCGAACCGGTCTCCGCCTCCGCGCGGCACTCGGGGGGCGGGGTGGCGTCCTGGATCCACGGCGCGACCGCGACGACGCCGCTGGACCCGGTCCGGGTGGAGGTGGGCCGTCGACGCATCGCCTGCCAGGCGACTCAGGCAGATCCCGACCAGCGAGGCCCGCTCGATCCCCAACTGGTCCATCACCGCCACCGTGTCGGCGACGAACGCGAGTCGTCGTACGCCGCGGGCTCGTCGGGCCGGTCGGAACGGCCGTTGCCGCGTGGGTCGATGGTGACGACGCGGTAGTGCTGGGCGAGGTAGGGCACCTGCCCCTTCCAGGCGCGGCTGTGCACGATCGTGTCGATCGGCACGAACGCCACGGTCGGGTGGTCGCCGGGCCGCTCGAAGTTGAAGGTCTCGTAGCCGATGCGCACGCCGTCGCGCTCGACGTACCCCTGCTCGTCCGGTTCCCGTGCCCGCATTCGGTTCCTCCTCGTCGGTGGGAACACCTTCCTCCCGCCGCATTGCAGCGGCGTTGCAACCACCCTGCAATCGCTCGGGATCAGGGTCTGGGCTCCAGCATCCACCCGGGATGCCCAGCGCGGGAGACCTGATGACCACCACCGAAGAGAAGCCCCCGACCACCGACACCGCCCCGGCCATCGACATGGACACCCTCATGGCGTTCGTCGGCAAGTTCGTCGGCGACCTCGGGGCCACCATGGGCGCCGGCAACGTGATGCTCGGCGAGCGGCTCGGCCTCTACCGCGCCCTCGCCGCCTCGCCGGGAGACGCACGGTCGGTGGCGGCCGCCACCGACACCGACCCGAGGTACGTCGATGAGTGGCTGCGCGGACAGGCTGCCGGCGGGTACATCGAGTACGACGCCGCCACCGCGACGTACTCCATGACCCCCGAGCAGGCGTTCGCGCTGACCGACCCGGGCGGCCCGGTGTTCCTGCCGGGCGCGTTCGAGCTCGCGCTCGGCGTCGCTGAAGGCCCAGGACCACATCGAGGAGGCCTTCCGCACCGGGGCCGGGTACGGATGGGGGCAGCACGACGAGGACGTCTTCTCCGGCTGCGAGCGGTTCTTCCGGCCGGGGTACCTGATGCACCTGCTGACCGAGTGGATCCCGGCGCTCGAGGGCGTGCAGGCCAAGCTCGAGAGGGGCGGGTCCGTGGCCGACCTCGGCTGCGGTCACGGCGCCTCCACGCTGCTGATGGCCGACGCCTTCCCGAACAGCACGTTCGTCGGCTCGGACTACCACACCGGCTCCATCGAGGCCGCGCGCGAGCGGGCCGCGGACGCCGGGGTCGGTGACCGCGTGCGGTTCGACGTGGCCAGCGCCCAGGAGCTCCAGGGATCGGGGCTCGACCTCGTCACGACGTTCGACTGCCTGCACGACATGGGCGACCCGCTGGCCGCGGCCCAGCACGTACGTCGCGCCCTCGCCGCGGACGGTACGTGGCTGATCGTCGAGCCCGCCGCCGGCGACACCGTCGAGTCGAACCTCAACCCCGTCGGGCGGGTGTTCTACAGCTTCTCGACGTTCCTCTGCGTCCCGAACGCGATGTCGCAGTCGGGCGGGTACGCCCTGGGCGCCCAGGCCGGCGAGGCCGCCATCCGCCAGGTCGTCACCGACGCCGGCTTCACCCGGTTCCGCCGGGTCGCCGAGACGCCGTTCAACAACGTGTACGAGGCGCGTCCGTAGCGGAGGGCCGACACCGATTCGTCTGCGGTTCGCTGCGGGTTTCTCCGCTGGCGATCACAGACGAATCGGTGTCAGAGCGTCTTGAGGATGTCCCGCATCAGCTGGGCGGCGGCAGAGGGCGTCTTGCCGACCTTGACGCCGACCGCCTCGAGGGCCTCCTGCTTGGCCGCCGCCGTGCCGGACGAGCCCGACACGATGGCGCCGGCGTGGCCCATGGTCTTGCCCTCGGGGGCGGTGAAGCCGGCGACGTACCCGACGACGGGCTTGGTGACGTGGTCCTTGATGTACGCCGCGGCGCGCTCCTCGGCGTCCCCGCCGATCTCGCCGATCATCACGATCGCCTTGGTGTCGGGGTCCGCCTCGAAGGCTTCCAGCGCGTCGATGTGCGTGGTGCCGATGACCGGGTCGCCGCCGATGCCGATGGCTGTGGTGAAGCCGAAGTCCTTGAGCTCGTACATCATCTGGTAGGTCAGGGTGCCGGACTTCGACACCAGCCCGATCGGGCCCGACCCGGCGATGGTGTGCGGCGTGATGCCGGCCAATGACTCGCCCGGGGTGATGATGCCGGGGCAGTTCGGGCCGATCATCCGGGTCGTCTTCCCGTCGAGGTAGGACCACACCTCGGCGGTGTCCTGCACGGGCACGCCCTCGGTGATGACCACGAGCAGGCCGATGCCGGCGTCGATGGCCTCGACGCACGCGTCCTTCGTGAACGCCGGCGGCACGAAGACGACCGACACGTCGGCGCCGGTCTCGGTCATCGCTTCCTTGACCGAGCCGAAGACCGGCAGCTCCTGGCCGCCGAGCTCGACCGTCGTGCCCGCCTTGCGGGCGTTGACGCCACCGACGATGTTCGAGCCGGCGTCCAGCATGAGCGTGGTGTGCTTGGAGCCCATCCCGCCCGTCATGCCCTGGACGATGATCTTGGAGTCCTTGTTGAGGTAGATCGACATCTGCTTCTCGCTCCTCAGACGCCCGTTGAGTGGGCCAGCTCGGCGGCCTTGTCGGCCGCGCCGTCCATGGTCGGTACCTGGGTGACCAGCGGGTGGTTGAGCTCGTCGAGGATCCGGCGGCCCTCGGCGACGTTGTTGCCGTCGAGACGTACGACCAGAGGCTTGCTCGCCTCGTCGCCGAGGATCTCCAGCGCGCCCTTGATGCCGTTGGCGACCTCGTCGCAGGCGGTGATGCCGCCGAAGACGTTGACGAACACGCTCTTGACCTGCGCGTCGTGGAGGATCACGTCGAGGCCGTCGGCCATCACCTGCGCGTTGGCGCCGCCGCCGATGTCGAGGAAGTTGGCCGGCTTGACGCCGCCGTGCGCCTCACCGGCGTACGCCACGACGTCCAGCGTCGACATGACCAGTCCCGCACCGTTGCCGATGATGCCGACCTGGCCGTCGAGCTTGACGTAATTGAGCCCCTTCTCCTTGGCCTTGGCCTCGAGGGGGTCGGTCTCGTCCTTGATCTCGAACTGCTCGTGGTCGGGGTGGCGGACCTCGGAGGCGTTGTCGTCGAGGGAGACCTTGCCGTCCAGCGCCTCGAGCCTGTCGCCCTCGAGCCGCGCCAGCGGGTTCACCTCGACCAGCGTCGCGTCCTCCTCGGTGAAGACCCGGTAGAGCGCCTCGATCATGGTGACGGCCTGCTCGAAGACGGCCTCCGGGAACTTGGCCTCGGTCGCGATCTCGCGGGCCTTGGCGGCGTCCACACCGGTGCCGGGGTCGATCGGGATCTGCGCGACGGCGTCGGGGTTGGTCTTGGCGACCTCCTCGATCTCGACACCGCCCTCGACGGAGGCGATGCAGAGGTAGCGACGGTTGGCCCGGTCGAGCAGGAAGGAGAAGTAGTACTCCTCCACCGGCGGCGTCGCCGGCACCAGCAGGACCCGGTTGACCCGGAGACCCTTGATCTCCATGCCGAGGATGTTCGAGGCGTGCTCGAAGGCCTCGTCCGGCGTCCTGGCCAGCTTCACCCCGCCGGCCTTGCCGCGACCACCCGCCTTGACCTGCGCCTTGACCACGCAGAAGCCGAGCTCCTCGGCGGCCGCGCGGGCCTCCTCGGGCGTGGTGACCACGATGCCGAGGGTGGTGGTGACGCCGTGCTTGGCGAACAGTTCCTTTGCCTGGTACTCCATCAGGTCCACGCCAGGCACCCTAGTCCCGGGTTTCGCGGGGGGACGAGACGGGGCGGCGTACGTTCGGACGGTGAACGCCATCGACGTGCCCGAGGTGCTGCCCGACCCGCCGGCGGACCCGGCCGGGGTCAAGGTCCAGTACTTCACCGCCACCAGCCTGGACGGCTTCATCGCCGACGAACGCAACTCCCTCGACTGGCTCTTCGAGGTCCCGCACTCCGATGACGACGGCTCCTGGGACGAGTTCATCGGTCCGGTGGGATCCCTGGTCATGGGCGCCACGACGTACGAATGGGTGCTCGGCCACGACCCCGAGATGCTCGAGGGCCCCGACAAGTGGCGGGAGTACTACGACGACCGGCCGGCGTGGGTGTTCACGCATCGCGAGCTGCCGCGCATCCCAGGGATCGACCTGACGTTCGTCCGGGGCGACGTCCGCCCCGTGTACGACGCGATCGTGGCCGCACTGCCGGAGAAGAACATCTGGGTCGTCGGCGGCGGTGACCTGGTCGGTCAGTTCGACGACGCGGGGCTGCTCGACGAGATCTGGCTCGGGCTGACCCCGGTGACGCTGGGCGCCGGGGCGCCGTTGCTGCCGCGGCGCATCACCTCGGAGCGGATGCGCTTCCGGAGCGTCGCCCAGACCGGCCAGCGGGTGCGTGTGGTGCTGGACGTCAGCCGGCGGCCGAAGGACTGACTTCGAGACGAGTGACGCATCCCCAGCGAGCGGGTTGCGTCAGCTCTCCTCAATCTGGTCGCTGCTCCCAGCCCTCGCGGGCTCGGGCTGGGGCGACGCAAACTCCTCGGCCACCCAGCCGGTGATCTCGGTGGTCGCGGCGCCGGGGGTGAACACCTTGCGAACGCCCATCTCCTCCAGCACCGGGATGTCCTCCTCGGGGATGATCCCGCCGCCGAAGACGGCGATGTCGGAGGCGTCCCGCTCGGCCAGCAGGTCGATGAGGGTGCGGAACAGCGTCATGTGCGCGCCGGAGAGCACCGAGAGGCCGATCAGGTCGGCGTCCTCCTGGATCGCGGTCTCCACGATCTGCTCCGGCGTCTGGTGCAGGCCGGTGTAGATGACTTCGTAGCCGGCGTCGCGCAGCGCGCGGGCCACGATCTTGGCGCCGCGGTCGTGGCCGTCGAGGCCGGGCTTGCCGACCACGATGCGCAGCCGTGAGCTGCCGGAGCCGGTCGAGGACATGGGCGCAGGCTACCCCGGGTGGGCCACCACACCCGGCCCGGACGGACCATCCCCGTGCGTCCACAAACCTCTTGACACGGATTTCCCGGGCCGTGACCTATCCGTTACAGTCGTGGCTCGTCTTCCCCGTCCCCTGTCCTACGGAGCAGTCGCCGAATGGGTCATCACCGTGCTGACACGCGCGCCTCGCGCAGTCCGCGTTCGGAGACCCCGGCGACCACCCAGTACCCAACCTCCACGGCCGGCAAACGTGCCGCCGGCCGGCGGGTCGCGGAGAAGCCCTCACGCCGGTCTGTCGTCCCGCCCCCGTCGCCCGTCCTCGTCGAGCGCGTCGTCGAGCAGGCGCCCGCGCCCCGCACCACGTCGACCGGCCGCCGGTGTGCCCGGCGCCGGTCGCTGTTCCGCGGTCTCCCGTCGGCACCGATCCTGCTGGGCGTCGCGGCCCTCGCCATCTCCGCCGGCGGCGCCGTCAGCGCGGCCGACCCGAGCCTGGTCGGCGCGAACGACACCGGCTCGGCCAAGATCATGCAGGCGAGCGCCCTGACCGGTGCCGGCGCGGTGGCCTCCAGCAACATCCCCGGCAAGCGCGGCCCGGTCGTGTCCCGCGACTCGCGCCGTGACCTCACCAGCGCCCCCGACGACGACCTGGCCGCCGCCGCCGAGGCTCAGGCGCAAGAGCGCGTCCAGGCTTTCGCGACGACCGACAAGGCCGCGGCGAAGCAGGACGCCTACCTCAAGAAGAACATCTGGCACCTGCCGGTCGTCGGCTACCACCTGACGGCCCGCTTCGGCGACTACGGCCTGTGGTCGAGCTACCACACCGGCCTGGACTTCGCGGCGCCGAGCGGCACCCCGATCTACGCGATCGCCAACGGCACGATCAGCTCCGCGTCGTACGACGGCTCCTACGGCAACAAGACCGTCGAGACCCTCGAGGACGGCACCGAGCTCTGGTACTGCCACCAGACCTCGTTCGTGGTCAGCGCCGGCGAGACCGTGCACGCCGGCGAGCTGATCGGCTACATCGGCTCGACCGGCCACGTCACCGGCCCGCACCTCCACGTCGAGGTCCGGCCCGGCGGTGGCGACCCCGTCGACCCGTACCCCGCCTTCGTGGTGCATGGTGTGACGCCGTAGGACTTCGGCGAAGCGAAGCGAGCCGAAGGACTACACGGCGGCCAGGTCGAGCAGCGCCCGCGCCTGAGCCTGCGAAGGCGCGGTCAGCGCGTGTCGAGACCCGGTGAGTGGGAAGCCGACCGCCACCGGCGGTCTCGTGACAGGCGCTAGCGCGCCCTCCTCGACCAGCGGGACGCCCGTCAGAGCTTCTGCACGGGCGCGTACCTCAGCAGCAACCGCTTCACGCCCTCGGACCCGAAGTCGATGGAGGCGACGGCCTTGTCGGCGACGCCCTCCAGCGCGACGACGGTGCCGAGGCCGAACGAGTCGTGGGTGACCCGGTCGCCGGGCTCGAGCGACGGGATCTCGCGGGCCGGCTTGGCCTTGGACGCGGCGTCCGCGCGGGCCGCGGCGGAGGAGAAGTTGCGCCGCCCGGCCACCGTCGGTGAGGCCAGCCCGCCGCCACCGCCACCGCCACCGCCGGAGAAGTCCGGACGGTTCCACATCGTCTGGGCGGCCTCGGTGCGCTTCCAGTCGACGAGGTCGACGGGCAGCTCGTTGAGGAACCGCGAGCCCGGGTTGTGCGCGGGCGCGCCCCACGCCGACCGCATCAGCGCACGGGAGACGTAGAGCCGCTGCTGGGCGCGGGTGACGCCGACGTACGCCAGCCGGCGCTCCTCCTCGAGCTCCGGCTGGTCGCCGAGCGAGCGGGAGTGCGGGAAGACGCCGTCCTCGAGACCGGTGAGGAAGACGACCGGGAACTCCAGGCCCTTGGCGGTGTGGAGCGTCATGAGGGTGACGACTCCGCCGTCGTCGCCATTGTTGTCGGGGATCTGGTCGGCGTCGGCAACCAGCGCGACGCGCTCGAGGAAGTCGGTCAGGCCGGGCGCGACGATGCCGGCGTCGACGTCGGCGGGATCGGCGGACGGGCCGGCCTGCGGGTCGTCGGAGAACTCACGGGCGACCGCGACGAGCTCGGCGAGGTTCTCGACGCGAGTGGCGTCCTGCGGGTCGTCGGAGGCCTCGAGCTCCTCGAGGTACCCCGAGCGCGCCAGCACCGACTCGAGGATGACGTCGGCCCGCTCGCCGGCGTCCACCATCGACTGGAGCTCGTGGACCATGTCGACGAAGCCCTGGATGTTGGTCAGCGAGCGGGTGGCGAGGCCGGGTGCTTGGTCGGCCCGCTCCAGGGACTCCCAGAACGTGATCCGCTCTCGGTCGGCGTAGGAGTTCACGCACTCGACCGCGCGGTCGCCGATGCCGCGCTTGGGGGTGTTGAGGATCCGGCGCAGCGAGACCTGGTCGGCCGGGTTGACCAGCATCCGCAGGTAGGCCAGCGCGTCGCGCACCTCACGACGCTCGTAGAACCGCACCCCGCCGACGACCTTGTAGGGCAGGCCGACGCGGATGAAGGTCTCCTCGAAGACGCGGGACTGGGCGTTGGTGCGGTAGAAGATGGCGACGTCGGCCGGGCGGGCGGCCTTCTCGTCGGCGAGCCGGTCGATCTCCTCGGAGACGAACCGTGCCTCGTCGCGCTCGTCGTCGGCGACGTAGCCCACGATCCGCGAGCCGTCGCCCGCGTCCGACCAGAGCTTCTTCGGCTTGCGTCCCTGGTTGTGGCCGATGACCGCGTTGGCGGCGTTGAGGATGGTCTGGGTGGAGCGGTAGTTCTGCTCGAGCATGATCGAGGTGGCGTTGGGGAAGTCCTGCTCGAAGTCCATGATGTTGCGGATGTTGGCGCCGCGGAAGGCGTAGATGGACTGGTCGGCGTCGCCGACGACCATCAGCTCCGCCGGCGGGACGCGGTCCGGGGCCTCCTCGGGCGGCAGCGAGCCGTCGTACGTCGTCTCCTCCAGCTGGTCGGCACACAGCTGGTGGATGAGGGCGTACTGCGCGTGGTTGGTGTCCTGGTACTCGTCGACCAGCACGTGGCGGAACCGGCGGCGGTAGGTCTCGCGGACGTCCGGGAACTGCTGGAACAGGTGGACGGTGAACATGATGAGGTCGTCGAAGTCGAGGGCGTGCGCCTCCTTGAGGCGGCGCTGGTAGAGGGTGTACGCCGCCGCCATCGACTCCTCGAACTTGTTGCGGAGGTCCTTCGCGGCGTCCTCGGCGTCGCGGAGCTCGTTCTTGTGGTTGCTGATCCAGTGCAGGACCGCGCCGGGCTGGTAGCGCTTGGGGTCGAGGTCGAGGTCCTTGAGCACCAGCGTCATCAGCCGCTTGGAGTCGGCCGCGTCGTAGATCGAGAAGCTCGACTTGTAGCCCAGCTTGTCGATCTCCTTGCGCAGGATCCGCACGCAGGCGGAGTGGAACGTGCTCACCCACATGATCCGTGCGCGCTTGCCGACCAGCGCCTCGACGCGCTCCTTCATCTCGGCGGCGGCCTTGTTGGTGAAGGTGATCGCCAGGATGGAGCCGGGGTGCGCCTTGCGCTCGGTGATCAGCCAGGCGATCCGCCGGGTCAGCACCCGCGTCTTGCCCGAGCCCGCGCCGGCGACGACCAGCAGCGGCGCGCCGGCGTGCATCACGGCCTCGCGCTGCGGTGGGTTCAGCCCCTCGAGCAGCTCCTCCCTGGTGGGCGGACGCTGCCGCTGCGTCGCCTCGTCGGGGACGCCGGCGTTCTCGAGCTCGGGGAGCGACAGGGCCTCGGTCATGCTGCTCCAACCCTACGTCCCGCCACCCCCGTGGTGGTCGTGGCTGTGAGTAACCGGCCTCAGAACAGCGCGACCCCGACGTTCGCGAGGGTGAGCACGAGGAGCACCCAGTAGAGGCCGTCGGGGATGCGCGGCTTGCGCAGGTTGGCCATCACCAGGACCAGGATGACCAGGCCGATCGCGAACTTGACCGCGATCTTGCTGTGGTCCACGTCGTCGTCCTCGGCCTCGAGGACGCCGACGAGGAACAGCCCGGCCAGGAACGCCGTGCCGATGCCGTCGCGCATCAGCCCGTTGACCTTCTTCTCGGGGCGACGTACCTGGACCAGGATGCCGGCCAGCAGCGCGAGGATGCCGCCGATGTGGAGCACCAGCAGCACGACGTGCGCGATGTCCATGAGGGGATCGTAGGGCGCCGTCCACGCCGCCATTGGTCACAAACGCCAGGTTTGGGGCCCGTTTCGCTGGCGTTTGGGACCAAACGCCATCACTCGGCGCCTCAGAGAAGGCGGCGGTCCGAGGCCCACTTCGTGAGCTCGTGGCGCGAGGAGAGCTGCAGCTTGCGCAGCACCGAGGACATGTGGGTCTCGACGGTCTTGATGGAGATGAAGAGCTCCTTCGCGACCTCCTTGTAGGCGTACCCCCGGGCGATGAGCCGCATGACCTCGCGCTCCCGCTCGGAGAGCCGGTCGAGGTCCTCGTCGACCGACGCCACCTCGATCGACCCGGCGAACGCGTCCAGCACGAACCCGGCCAGCCGCGGCGAGAACACCGCGTCGCCGAGCTGCACGCGCTTGATGGCGTCGACGAGCTCGGGGCCGGTGATGGTCTTGGTGACGTACCCCCGGGCGCCGCCGCGGATGGTGCCGATGACGTCCTCGGCCGCGTCGGAGACCGACAGCGCGAGGTAGCGCGTGTCCGGCGCCTGGGAGCGGCGGATCACCTCGACGCCGCCTCCGCCGGGGAGGTGGACGTCGAGGAGGACGACGGCGGGCTGCTGCTGGCCGATGACGGCGACGGCGCTGTCCACGTCGTGCCCCTCGCCGACGACGTCCACGGCGTCCCCGAGCTCGGCCTTCACACCGACCCGGAACATCGCGTGGTCGTCGACGATGACGACGCGCACCTTGCTTTCCTCAGTCATGGTTCTCCTCGTCGGATCGATGCGGGCGGGGCAGCCGCAGCCGGACCTCCGTGCCTTCACCCCGCGTCGACCGGACATCGGCCGTGCCGCCGTGGCGGTCCATGCGATCCACGATGCTGCCGCGCACGCCCATCCTGTCGGTCGGTACGTCGTCGGGGTCGAAGCCCACGCCCCGGTCGCGCACGAAGACCTCGACCGCGGAGGGCGAGACCTCGGCGTACAGGTCGACCTTGCCGGTGCCCGCGTGCTTGGCGGCGTTGACGAGGGCCTCGCGGGTGGCGTTGACGATCGCGCGCAGCGACTCGTCGAAGGGGCAGTCGCCGACGACCACCACGTCGACGTCGACGCCGTGGGTGTCCTCGACCTCGGCCGCGATGGTCCTCATCGCGCCCGCCAGGGTGTCGGAGTCCTTGCTCTCACCCTCGAACAGCCAGGACCGCAGGTCGCGCTCCTGCGAGCGCGCCAGCCGGGCGACGAGGGCGGAGTCCTGCGAGTTCTTCTGGATGAGGGCCAGGGTCTGCAGCACCGAGTCGTGCAGGTGCGCGGCCATGTCGGCGCGCTCCTGGGTGCGGACGCGCTCGGCGCGCTCGGCGGTCAGGTCGCCGGCCAGCCGGTAGATCCAGGGCCCGATGGTGATGCCCAGGCCGAGCACGCCGACCGCGGCCGAGAGCATCACGCTGTAGATGTCGCCGATCTGGCCCTCGCGCAGGGCGAAGACACCGACCGCGACGATGATGAGGACGAGCCCGGCCAGGACGCGCACGATGGACTGCCAGGTGCCGGTGCCGAAGATGATCCGGACCGGGTCGATGCGGCCGGTGGAGTCGAGCCACCGCTCGCGCTGCGCCTCGTCGGCCTGCCGCCACAGCAGGGCGATGCCCACGGTGCCGATGAGCAGCGGCCAGAAGATGGCGCCCTGACCGAGGAAGAGCTGGACGATGAGCAGGACGCCGAAGCCCAGCGCCCCCAGCGCGATCGCCGGGCCGGCGTCGACCAGGCGACGGACTCGTCGCGGCCGCGCACCGCGCCGGCTCGCGCTCTCCAGCCCGGGGGCCGACGTGGCGAAGCGCTCGTCGGTGGGCAGCACCATCCAGAGGCCGGCGTACATCGCCACGCCCGCGCCGCCGAGGGCCGTCGCCACCACGAACGCCGCCCGCACCCAGAGCACGGGCACGTCCAGGTGGGCGGCGAGGCCGGCGGCGACGCCACCGATCACCCGGTCCTGGGTGTCGCGGGTCGCGCGGCGGTAGTAGAAGCGCGGCGGCGCCCCTGTTGTCTGCGCGGCGGTCTGCGTGGTGCTCATCGTCCGTCCATCGTCGCAGGTGGGCCGGAGGCGGACCATGAGGAAGCACCCTGACCCCACCCTGACGGCCCCCGGCTCCTCGGCCCCTGTCCCCAGGGGTCGGCTCAGGGGCGTCCCCGATGGTCCGGGGCGCCCGGAGGCCGCAGAGTTGGTGCCATGACCAGCACCCCGCCTCCCGCCGGCCCGTCCGCCGACGCTCCCGTTCCCGGCCCCACCTGGCCGACCGAGGAGCCGGCTCCCATGGGCACCGGCCCCCGCGTCACCGCCGAGCAGGTCCGCGACCTGAGCCGGCTGCGTCGGGTCACCGCCGACCGCAAGGTCGGCGGCGTCGCCGGCGGCGTCGCGCGGCACCTCGACATCGACCCGCTCGTCGTGCGGGTGGCGTTCGTGGTCCTCAGCCTCTTCGGCGGCGCCGGCCTCGTGATGTACGCCGCCGGCTGGATCCTCCTCCCCGAGGACGGCGAGCAACGCCAGCCCCTCGGTCTCGACGACCGCAGCCGCAGCGTGGCGCTGATCCTCGCCGGCGTGCTGGGCGCGGCCCTGCTCGTCGGCCAGTGGGACTGGTTCTGGGTGCCCGGCCCGCTGATCCTGGTGGCGCTGGTCGTCTGGCTCTTCGTCTCGCGGCGCCAGGAGCGCGCGGCCACACCGCCCCCGGCTCCGGCCGGTGCACCCTCCTCCCCGCCTCCGGGCGCCGGCCCGAACGCCGTGACGCCCGAGCAGCGCTGGGGCACCACGCCCGCCGACCGGCCGGCGTACGAGCAGGCGAGCGTGCCCGCACCGGCTCCGGCGTACGAGCAGCCCACGGCCGGCTACGCCCAGGTGCCGCCGCAGGCGACCAGGTACGTCGACCCCAGCCCCGCGGAACCCGCGCAAGCGCGGTCCCAGGCTCTTCTGGTTCACCATGGCGCTCGCCGCGCTGGCCGTCGGCGTCGTCGGGGTCGTGGACGTGTCCGGGGCCCCGGTGCCCGGCTCGCTCTACCCCGCCGTCGTCGTCGCCGTGATCGGCGTGATGCTCGTGATCGGCTCGTTCTTCGGCCGGGCCGGCGGCCTGATCCTGGTCGGCCTGCTCGCCGCCGTCGTCACCGCCGCGGGCCTGGCCAGCGAGAAGGTCGACGGTGACACCGTCGAGATCTTCCCGCGTACGTCGTCGGAGGTCGTGAACGACTACTCCTTCGACGTCGGCAAGCACGTCCTCGACCTGACCCAGCTCTCCGACCCCGAGGCGCTCGACGGCCGCACCATCCACATCACCGGCAATGTCGGCGAGCTCGACGTCGTGGTCCCCGAGGACATGGACGTCACGGTCGACGCCGCGGTCGACGGACCGGGTGGGATCTCTCTCTTCGGCAACGACTCCGGCGGCATCGACAGCACCAAGTCGGCCACCCACGACGGCGGCGACGGCGCCCCGCACGTCACCTTCGACCTCCAGATCGACGTCGGCCACATCGACGTCCGGACCCGCTGAGCCCCGCGAGAAGGAGACCTGACATGAGCACCATCGACACCCGCCCGAAGACCTCGGCCCTGCGCCGAGGCACCCACCCGGTCAACGTCGGCCAGTTCGTGATGGGCATCGCCTTCCTGGGCATCGTCCTGGTCTGGATCCTCGTCGAGGCCGACGCGGTCACCGGCGGCGACATCCGCTGGCTCCTGCCGGTCCCGTGGGTGCTGGCCGGCGTGGCGGGCCTGATCGCCACCACGCGCCGCCACCGCGACACCGAGGAGTGGCGCGAGGCGGCGTACTCCGCCCACGAGCGCGGCTGGGTCGGCGCGGACCCGACGCCCGTCGTCGAGGAGCCCTACGACGACCTGGACCAGAAGCTCGCCCGCGCCGAGCGGGAGACCCTCGTCCAGCAGGCCACGAGCGCGCCCGAGCCGGCGGATCCCGCCGACCCTGCCGACCCCGCCGACCCTGCCGACCCCGCCGACCCTGCCGACCCCGCCGACCCGAAGGAGAACGACCGATGAGCACCCACACCACCGCCCGCCGCCTCACCCGCAACACCGAGGAGGGGATGCTCGGCGGCGTGTGCGCCGGGCTCGCCGACCACCTCGGCCTCGACGTCACCCTGGTCCGCATCCTCGCGGTCCTCGGCGCGATCTTCGGCTTCGGCTCCTGGTCGTCGCCTACGTCGTCGCCTGGATGCTGATGCCGGAGGCGTAGTGGTTTCGAGGCACGCACGCTCACACCTCGACCACCGAAGAATCAGAGGCCCAGGTCCCCGGCCATCCGGTCGGCGACCTGGGCCTCGCCACGTCCGCCGGCGGCGTACTCGGTCCGCAGCCCCTCGACCACACCGGCGCGGTCCTCCTCGGAGCGGTTCTGGCTGAGCTTGCGCTTGGCCTCGACCCGCTCCACCTCGACCTGGATGCCGACGATGGCGCGCAGCTGGCCGGTCACGTACTTCTCGGGCGCGTCGTCGACCGACCAGCCCTCGTGCCCCGCGGCCTCGCGCGGCGCCTCCTGGAGGTCGGTGAGCCACGAGACCGCCTCGCGCAGCCAGTCGGCATCGTGGATCACCGTCACCCGTCCGGAGAAGTGGATGGCCGAGTAGTTCCAGGTCGGCACGACCTTCCCGTGCTCGGCCTTGGTGGCGTACCAGGCGGGTGACACGTACGCCTCCGGCCCCGTCACCACGGAGAGCGCGGGGGTGCCGGGCTCGATCGCCTTCCAGTGGTGGTTGGCCTTCGCCATGTGCATGACGAGCCGCCCCGGGTCACTGCCGTCGGGCTCCCAGATCACGGGGAGCAGGGAGGCGAGCGGGTAGCCCTCCGGTCCGTTCGTGACCAGCTGCGCGGATCCGACGCTCGAGACCAGGGCCTGGATCTCGGCCGGGTCGTCGAGGGCGTTGAAGTGCGGGACGTACATCCGGCCATTCTGGCGGCACGACAAGATGGGCGTCATGGCGCTTCCCGGCTTCGACGGCCTGACATCCCTGCCGGTGCTCGACCACCTCGACCTCGTGCCCCCTCCCGTCGCCGACGCCCTGCGCGGCTGGTCGCGCGCCGCAGACGTCGCGGTCGTCGAGATCGACCCGGACCTGGCCGACACCGCGGCCCTGACCGAGGCCTACGCCCTGCCGCTCGAGGCCAGCGCCAACTGCGTGCTGATCTCCGGCAGCCGCGGCGGCGAGGAGCGGATCGCCGCCTGCGTGGTCGCCGCCGACACCCGCGCCGACGTCAACAACGTGGCCCGCAAGCTGATCGACGTCCGCAAGGCGTCGTTCCTCCCGATGGACCGGGCGGTCGAGGAGTCGGGGATGGAGTACGGCGGGATCACGCCGGTCGGTCTCCCGGCGTCGTGGCGGGTCCTCGTCGACGCCGCCCTGCTGGGCGTGCCGGCGGCGATGATCGGCTCAGGCCTGCGGCGCTCGAAGCTGATCCTCTCGGGCGCCGCGCTCGCCGAGCTGCCGGGTGCCGAGCTGGTCGAGGGGCTCGGCCGGCCGATGGGTTGACAACACCCGACCCTCCCCCCAATACTTCACCACATGGTGAAGTATTCGTTGGATGCGACGGCGCACGCCATCGCCTCCGCGCCCCGCCGGGCCATCATCGACCGTCTGGCCACCGGCCCCGCGTCGATGTCGGAGCTCGCCGACGAGCTGGGCGTCACCCTGCCCGCCGTCGACAAGCACCTCCACGTCCTCCTCGACGGCGGCGTCGTCACCAAGGCCAAACAGGGCCGCACCACGACCGTCCACCTCAACCCGGGCAGCCTGCAGGACCTCGCCACCTGGGCCACGAGCACGCGCCTGATGTGGACCAACCTGCTCGATCGCTTCGAGCAGCACGTCACCGACCGACCGGAGCGTCCATGACCACCGTCACCCTCACCCGCACCGTGCCCATCACGCCCACCGAGGCGTGGCGGGCCTGGACCGACCCGGCCGCCCTGGCCCGGTGGTGGTGGCCGATGCTCGGCGACACGACGTACGAATGGGCTCCCGCGTCCGGGGCGGCGTACAGCATCGCCAGCGAGTCTGCCGGCTTCGGGATCGAGGGCGTGTTCACCCGAGTCGACGAGCCACGCTGCCTGGCGTTCGGCTGGCGTTGGATCTCCGCCGACGAGCCGAACCCGCCCGAGGACCGCGTCGAGGTGACGTTCGAACCGAGCGGCGAGGGCACGTTGGTGACCGTGCGGCACTCCTCACCGCAGACGCGCGGCGAGATGGACGGGCTCGTGGAGGGCTGGGAGGCCGTGCTCGACCGGCTGGGCACGCACGCCTTGCGACCGTGACAGCGGCTCTGTCACAGTCGATCGCGTGAAGATCTCCACCCAGCTGATGTACGCCGGCAACCCACGGGAGACCGCCGACCAGGTCGCGGCGCTGGAGCGGGCGGGGCTGGACCGGATCTGGGTGCCGGAGGCCTACGGCTTCGACTCCCCCACGCTCATGGGGTACCTCGCCGCCAAGACCGAGACGGTCGAGATCGGGTCGGCGATCCTCAACGTCTACTCCCGCACGCCGAGCGCGATCCTGCAGACCGCCGCCGGGCTCGACAACGTCAGCCAGGGCCGCGCGATCCTCGGCCTCGGCGCCAGTGGCCCGCAGGTGATCGAGGGCTTCCACGGGGTGCCCTACGACAAGCCGCTCGGCCGCACCCGCGAGATCGTGGACCTGGTGCGCCGCGGGCTGCGCCGGGAGACGCTGGTCCACGACGGCATCTTCACCCTCCCGCTCCCGGAAGGTCGGGGCACCGGACTCGGCAAACCGCTCAAGCTGCTGACCAAGCCGGAGCGGTCGAGCATCCCCATCTGGATCGCCGCCCTGGGCCAGAAGAACGTGCAGGCGACGGCCGAGTACGCCGACGGCTGGCTGCCGATCTTCTTCCTCCCCGAGAAGTCCGGCGACGTGTGGGGCGACGCGCTGGCCGCGGGCACGGCAAAGCGGCAGGACGGACTGGGCCCGCTGGAGATCTCCGCGGGCGGCATGGTCGCGATCGGCGAGGGTCCGGAGACCAAGGCCCTGCTGGACCTCGCGCGGCCCTACGTCGCGCTGTACGTCGGCGGCATGGGCGCCCGCGGCAAGAACTTCTACAACGACCTGGCCTGCCAGTACGGCTTCGAGAAGGAGGCCAAGGAGATCCAGGACCTCTACCTCGGCGGCAACAAGCGCGACGCCGAGGCGGTCGTGCCGATGGAGATGCTGGAGCTGGGCAACCTCGTCGGCCCGGCGTCGTACGTGAAGGAGCGCATCGCCGCCTTCGCCGAGGCCGGCGTCACCGACCTCCAGGTGCTGCCCGTCACCGACGACCCGCCGGCGACCATCCGCCAGCTCAAGGAGTGGGTCGGCTGAACCGTCTCATCTCGCGATTCGTCTGTGTCCGCTGAGCGTCAGAATCCAGGCGAAACCGCAGACGAATCGCCTGACCGGACCTCTATTTCTCGGCCTTGACCAGCAGCGTCGTGCGACCGAGGTCGAACTGGCCGCCGACCGAGTCGTACGCCGCCGGCTTCGGGTCGGAACCGCCCACCAGCACCCGCACCTCGACGACGTAGACGGTCCCCTTCTTCATGCCCAGCGACGTCGTCTTGAGGTTGATCTGGAAGGTGTCGGAGCTCGCGTCGTAGGTGGCCAGCCCGAGCTTGGACTCCCACGTGTCGGGCGTCCCCTGCGCGCGCCAGCGCAGCTGGACCCGCCCGACCACGCCGGCCGCCTCGGCGTCCGGGATGGCGGCACCGTTCGCGGCCTTGATCCCGAACTTGAGCGGCAGGTTGCCGCTGCCCCCGTTCACGACCCCCGGCGTGCTGTTGACCGGCGGTCCGAAGGCGCCGAAGCCGTACTGCGAGGCCCAGACCACGCTCGTCTGCGGTGCGCCGTCCGTCGTCACCGCGATCGTGAAGGAACCCGCTGCGGTACCCGCGGTGATCGGGGTCGGCGCGGTGGCGTGACCGGTCGCATCCGTGGGGACGGTGACGCTGTTGGCGCCACCCGGGAAGGTGGCGCGGCCACCGCCCGGTCCCGGCTGGATCGTGAACGTGATCGGCCACCCCCCGACACCGGAGGTGCCGTCCATCAGCGTCGCCCGGAGGCCGGGGACGGGGACCGCGAACGCCGTGCCGGCGCGGGCCATCAGACCGTCCGGCTCGGCGGTCAGCGTGAAGGCACTCAGGTTGACGATCGTGCTCGCCGTCCGGATCACCGTGCTGTCGGCGTCGTAGAGGTCGGCCCGCACCGTGAGCGGCCCGGCCGGCGGCGTACCGGTGGGTCGCAGCACGAGGTTGCCGGACGCGTCGGTGATGTTGACGTACGTCGCCACCGGGTTGACGTTCGTGCCACGCGTCACGGTGAACACCACCGACTGGTTGGGCAGCGGCTGACCGCCGGTGTCCCGCACCTGGGCCGTGATGCCGTACGGCGAGCCCACGGACGGCTCCTGCTTGTCCAGGGCGAGCGTGGGCAGGGGCAGGTCGGGCTGCAGCGTCACGCCGTAGCCGTCACCGTCAGCGGTGTCGAGCCCGACGGCACCGACACCGTTGGCGGCCTGCACGATGAACCGGATGCCCTCGTAGGACTGGCCGGCCGGCAGGTCCATGCTCGCCGTCCACC
This sequence comes from uncultured Actinomycetota bacterium, assembly GCA_963782035.1. GTDB lineage: Bacteria > Actinomycetota > Actinomycetes > Propionibacteriales > Nocardioidaceae > Nocardioides. Next base: position 131,476 of record CAWAIW010000015.1, on the reverse strand, counting down.
GGGTCGAGTCGGTCAGGCTCTGGCGTAGGTCGACCGACTGCCACTTCCCGTGGCCGGAGTCGGTGCCCGTGCCGGTCCAGGTGACCCAGACCTGCTGGACGCCTGCGGACGGGTCGCCGGTCGCCTTCACGGAGAACCGGACCATGCCGTTGCGGAACGTGCCGTCGACGTCGCTGATGCCGGGTGCCGCCGCGGAAGCCGGCTGGTTGGCGCCGGTGTCGGTCGTGATCTTGCCCGTGTAGAAGAGCCGCAGCCCGAGGTGGGAGAAGGCCCGCTCGGTGTTGAGGTAGAGCCCGGCCGGGTCGGACCGGTACTGACCAGGAGTCAGGATCAGCGACGTACGACCGCTGTCACCCAGCGCACCGAAGTAGTTGGCCGTGGCCATCTTCTGCGGGAAGAACACCGCCGACTCGAACGTCGTGTTCGCCGTCGAGCTCTCGGTCGCCGGCGCTCCGGTGAGGGGCAGCAGGCCGTTGCTGTCGGTGTAGGTGCCGCTCCGGAAGCCGACGCCACGCAGGGTCTTGTTCGCGACCGTGACGTTCTCGACCTGCTTCGGCAGGGTGGGCGCGCCCGGCTGCGTGGTGACGCCGTCGTCGCCGTTGAGCCAGCTGAGCTTGGACGGGAGACCGGGCGGCGTGTCGGTGCCGACCGGGACGTTCTTCTGGCCACGGGTGGTCGGGGTGTCGACCTCGTAGTCGGCAGCGCTGAGACCGAGGGTCCCGCCCGGGCCGGTCGTGATCGCCTGGGGCGTCACCGTCGAGGCCTGGCCGTCGAGCTTGGCCCGCACCGGTGCGTTGAAGCCGGTCATCGGCAGGCCGTAGAGGGTCGCCTGCAGCACGGCCTTCTGGTCGATGCCGTCGAACGACGCCAGGCTGGCCAGGTAGTCCTGCTTGGCCAGGCTGAGCGCCTTGCCCACGGCGACAGTCGGGTTGGAGGCGGCGTTGGGGTCGCCCTCACGGAGCCGTCGAGCGATGTCGAGGTAGAGGCGCTCGCTGTACTCGAGGAAGTCGGTGTCGCCGTACTGGTAGCCGGTGCCACCGATGAGGACCGCCTGCTGCTGGGCCATCCGCTGCGCCCAGTCGTTCGGGTCGTCGGTCGACGCGCCGTCGACGATGTTGTAGCCGGAGTGGCAACCGGCGCTCAGCACGAGCGTGTCGGTCAGCTTTCCGGCCGCCACCGTCGGGTCGAGCTCGTCGGCGTGGAAGGTGTCGTCCTGGTCGAAGTTCGCCGCCAGCGTGTCGTTCGCGCTGAAGTGGCCGGCCAGGTAGACCAGGCTGTGGTGGGAGTCGAGCAGCGCGTGACGCAGGTCGGCCGCCTTCCAGGACTGGTCGTGCGGCGTGCCGTTCTCGGCGATGAGCGTGTCGCTGGTGGCACCCGGCAGCGCGCCGTCGAACTGCTCGTTGACCCGGTGCGCGGCGTCGGCGAGGAAGTCGTAGCCGGTCACCAGCGAGTTGGTCGGCGTCGGCAGCGCTCCGTTGGCCAGCCCGCGGTAGTGGGCGATGGTCGCCTCGATCTCGCCCGGCGTCTCGACCAGGCGGCCGACCGCCAGGTCCGGGACCGGCACGGTCGCGCCGGCGATGGTCACCTCGCGCGCCGAGCCGTAGGCGTCCTGGCTCAGCACCTGGTTGTTGTTCAGCGAGGCCTTCGACGCCGACCCGGGCAGCAGTCCGACCTCGAAGTCCTTCTCGGACCCGAGCCCCGAGGTGTCGGGGTAGCGGAAGAACGGGATCACGTCGTCGTTGCCGGCGATCACGACGTACTTGCTGCCGGCGTTGCGGTAGCTGTTGGCGATGCTCCTGATCTCACGCGCGACGAGGTTCACGGCGTACGGGCACAGCAGGTGCGTGGCGGCCTGCTGCTGCAGAGCCACGACCCGGGCGCTGGCGCGGACGTCGACGACGACGCCGTCGTTCACGGCGGCGAGGCTGGCGAGGGAGGCGAGGTACGCCGTGTAGTCGGGCGTGCCTTCGGTGAGGCCGAGCTTGTTGGTGTCGGTGAGGATCACGGTGTCCGCGTCGTTGCGCGTCGGGGCGAGGGTCGAGGTGCCGGAGAAGCTCTCGAGGCCGTCGCAGTCGTCGCCGCCGGTCGTGGTGCGCTCGAGACCGAACTGGTTCGTGGCGTCGAAGTCGGCGTCGCCGTGACCCTGGACCCGCACGTAGAAGAAGCCGTCGGTGTTCCCGGTCGAGGCCGTCACGGTCTCCTGGTCGGTGCCGGTGTTGGTCGACACCGCGAGCAGGGTCTGGTTCTGGGCCGCCGAGAACGCGTCGCGGAACTTCGGGTCGGACGTGATGTCCGGGACGTAGGAGTCGGGCGCATAGATCCGCGGCGCATAGATCCGCGGGGCATAGATCCGCGGGGCATAGATCCGCGGGGCATAGATCCGCGGGGCATAGATCCGCGGCGCATAGATCCGCGGCGCGAAGGTGGTCGACGGCGCGTTGCTGGCGTCGGTCGGCACCTTGGTCACGCTGGCGGGGTAGTCCGGTATCTGGGTCTCCGAGCCGGGCGCCCCGGCCGACGCGGCCGATGCGAGCTGCGAGAGGTCGTCGGCGGTGCTCAGGGAGTCGAACGCCTTCTGGATGTCGCCGTAGAGCGCGAGGTCGTAGTCGGCGGGCAGGTTCTTCAGCGTGACCGAGACCTGCTGGTTCGGCACGACCGGGAACTTGTACCAGCGGGCCTCGCCGCTCTCCCTGACGGAGCCGGTCTTGCCCCCCGTGGGGAGCGTGCCGGACGGCAGGTCCTCGGCACCCAGCCACTGCCGGTTGTCGCTGCCGATCGTCGCGTCGAGGTAGGGCTTGGTGCTCAGCGTGAAGGTGCCGCGGAAGAAGCGGTTGATGTCGCCGTTGTTGCCGGTGAGGACGAAGCCGTAGGTCTGCCCTGCCTGCACGGTGAACTCGGCCACGCCACCGTAGAGGAAGCCGTTGGACGGCGTGGCGCAGCAGTTCTGGGGGCCGGCGGCGAAGACGGAGGTCGGTGCGGAGTTGCCCACGAACTGCTGCAGCCCGGCGGTGACGTTGAACCACGCGTGCAGGCCCGACCACGTGTAGGGCACCTTGATCGTGCCGGCCTGCGAGGCCGTCGCCTGGAAGGTGATGTTCACCCCGGTCGGCGAGTTGTCGGCGTTGTAGTGGAACGCCGCGGCCGAGCTGGTGCCGTCGGAGTCGAGCACGGGGCCGGTGCCGGAGACGGACCACCCGATGTCGACCGGGACGGCGTACGTCGGCGCGGCGGGCACGCTCAGCACGCCGGCGGCCGCGGCCACCAAGGCTGCGAGCACCGCGACGACGACACGACTGCGCGACTTGCGGACGGAAGTCAGTACCACGATTCCAAGCCCCCCTGGATCACGCTGTGGGAAACGTCCGAGCGGACGCATCCCCCCGAGAGAAGCAATCGCACGATACCCGACTGAACCCCCGCTCCACTGTTCGGAACCCGACAGATCTCCAACGCCTGGACCTGCACTGTCGAGCGGGATTCGGTTACTCGCGAGTCACTCCGCAGTGGCCTGGCCGAGCAGCAGCGCGGCCCGGCGGACGGTGAGGTCCAGGGCGGCCGTCCGGCCCATCGCCGCGGCCCGCTCGAGGACGTCGGCCGGCGTGCGCTCGTGCGCCGGCGCGAGGGCTCGGGCCAGCTCCGCCTCGGTCGGCGGGAACCGCGGCGCCCCGATCTCCTCGCGCAGCTGCTCGGCGGTCGCGAGGAGGGACACCGCCTCGGCGTCGCCCTCCGCGCCGCGAGCCAGCAACCACAGCCCGATGTCCTCGAAGAGGTGCGCGAGCGACCACCGGTCGTCGCGCTCGTCGTAGGCCCCGAGTGCCGCGGCGAACTGCGGCGCGGCCCCGTCGAGGTCACCGAGATCGCGCTGGGCGTTGCCGAGGTTGTGGCTCCCGACCGCGATCATCCACGGGTCACCGACCTCCTCCGCCAGCACCTGGGACTCGATGAACCGGTCCAGCGCGAGCCGCAGGTCTCCACGTACCTGCGCCAACATGCCCATGTTCGTCAGCGACACGCTCACCGCCCGGCGGTCGTCCAGGGCCCGGCGCCGCGCCAGCCCGTCCTCGCCCAGTCGTTCGGCCTCGTCGAGGTCGCCCTCGTCCTCGGCCACCAGAGCCAGGTTGGTCAGCAGCGCGGCCACCCCCGCGGTGTCGCCGAGGGTCTCCCGGAGACCGAGGCTCGCTTCGTACGCCGCGCGGGCCTGGTCGGGGTGACCCTGCTGCGACGCCAGCGTGCCGCGCAGGTGCAGCACCCGCGCCCGACCGGACTCGTCGCCGACCTCGGTGAAGGCGGCCTCGGCCGCGGTCAGCTCGCTCTCCGCCTCGACGTACCTCCCCTGCTTGCGCGCGAGCTCCGCCTGCGCGGTGCGCGCGCGGGCCACCCCCGCGGCGTCCTCGACCTCCTCGGCGGCGGCGCGGGACCGGGTCACCGCGTCCTCGGCCGCGGCCCAGTCGCCGCCGACCTCGAGCGACTCGGCGAGCTGGAGCAGCACGTCGTTGCGGTCCTCCGGCAGGACCAGGGGCAGCAGCTGCTCGAGGTAGGAGATGGCCGCCTCGTTCGCGTACGCCGCCTTCGCGGCCGTCGCCGCGACGCCGAGGTAGTGCCGCTTCTTCGGGAGGTCCTCGCTGCGTGAGTAGTGGTAGGCCAGCAGGTCCAGGTGCCGGCGGGGTCCGTCCGGCTCGGACTCCAGGACGTCGCCCACGCGGCCGTGCAACAACGAGCGCACGCTGAACGGCAGGGAGTCGTAGGCCACGTCGCGGGTGACGGCGTGCCCGAACGCGAACGCCTGGTCCTCCGGGTCCTCCAGCTCGATCAGGCGGGTGCTCGTCAGGGCGACCAGGTCGTCGTGCACCTGGGGCGCGGGCCCGAGGTCGGGGTAGGCCGCCGCGACCAGCGGGGACCGGAAGGCCCGGCCGATCACGCTCGCCACCCCGACGGCCCGACGCGAGCCCTCCGGCTGGGCGTCGATGCGGCTCAGCACCAGGCTGTGCAGCGACGGCGGCAGCTCGAGGGCGTCAGGGTCCACGCGGCCGTCGGTGCGGGCAGCGTGGGCGAGCACGTAGTCGACGAGCTGCTCGAGGTAGAAGGCGTTGCCCTCCGCGCGGCCGACGATGGTCTCCAGCACCTCGGGGCTCGGGGCATCGCCGACGAGCGCTTGGTGGCGCTCGCTCACGAGCGCGGCCGATGCCTCGGGCCCGAGCGGCTCCAGGACGAGGTCGGTGACGTGGCTCCCTCGGCTCAGGGGCAGGCCGGCGAAGGCGGTGCCGTCCGGCCGGCTGGTGACCATGAGCAGGACGGGTGCGCGCACGATCGTTCGGGAGAGCGACTCCAGGAGGTCGCGGGACAGCGGGTCCAGCCAGTGCGCGTCCTCGAGCACCAGCACCACGCCGGCGGCCTCCTCGGCCAGCAGCGCGAGCAAGCGGCCGAGCAGGTCCTCCAGCGAGGCCTTGCGGAGCTCGCCGTCGAAGGTCGCGGTCAGGTCGCTGTCCGGCAGCTCCAGGCCGAGCACCGGTCCGAGCAGGGGCGCGCGGCCGACGAGGCCCGGGTCGAGGCGGGCGACCCCCTGGGCCACCTCCTCCGGCGTGGAGTCGTCGTCGAGGCCGAGGAGGTCGGTCCACACGCTGCGCCAGGCGGTGTACGACGCCTGGGTCGCCAGCGGCGTCGCCTCGCCGGTCGCGAAGGGCACGCCGTCCTCGACCAGCTCGGCGACCAGGCCGCCGACGAGCCGGGACTTGCCGGTGCCGGCCTCGGCCTGCACCACCACGACCTGGCCCTGGCCGGCCTCGGCGGAGCCCCAGACGTCGCGCAGCCGGGCCAGCTCGGCGTCGCGGCCGACCATCACGTTGAGGGCGGCGGGCGTCGAGCCCGTGCCCGCGCGACGCCGGGAGGCGCGGGCGAGGAGGCGGCGTACGGGCACGACCTGCTCGCGACCCTTCACCGTGATCGGCGGCACGTCCTCCCACTCGAAGCGTTCGTCGGCGGCGTCGGCCACGTCCCCGTGCACCCAGATGCCGCCGACCGGCGCGCGCGTCATCAGCCGCGCCGCCAGGTTGACCGCGTCGCCGAGGCAGCAGAACGTACGCCGCTCGCGGTGCCCGTAGGTCCCGCTGCGCAGTCGGCCGGTCGCCACCCCGATCTGGACGTCGGTGACCGGAACCTCGCCGGCGATCTCGAGCAGCCGCAGCGCGGCCTCGCAGGCCCTCGCGGCGTCGTCCTCGTGCGCGATCGGCGAGCCGAAGACGGCGTACAGGTAGGCGCCCTTGTCGCCGATGGTGAGCTGGAGGACGTACCCGCCCTGCTCGTCGAGGGCGAGCTCGGCGCGGGTCACGAAGTCGTCGAGCACGTCGGGCGCCGAGCGGTCGCGCTCGAAGTCCAGGCCGCCGAACCGGACGAAGATGGGCACGGCCGGGCGCAGGTCGGAGACGAACTCGCCGCGGCCGGTCGCCATCCGGTCCCAGACGGGCGGCAGCAGCCACTGGCGCGCGGTCTCCTCGGGCAGCTGCGGCCAGCGTGGCGGGGAGTCCGGCGGGAAGAGCGCGTCGGTGAGCCCCTCGACGACGCCGACCTCACCGAGGTCGCCCGCGCGGACCTCGCGAAGCCCGACGCGGTCACCGAGCGAGGCGATGGCGCCGGCGTCGAGGACCACTTCACCCGCGTGCGACTGCTGCTCGGCCGCAGCCAGGGAGTCCATCAGCGCACCCGCCAGCACGTCGATGAGCTGCACGCGCGGGTCGCCGACGACGAAGCGGTGCACCTCGCCCACGGCGACGGCGACCTTCACGCCCAACGTGATCGGCACCCCTCCCGGGGTCTGCACGACCCCCACCCGTGCCATCACGTGCTGCATCGCCAGTCCGCACTCGACCGCACGGCTTCCGTCGTCGCCGTCGATCCACGCGGTCACGGCGTCGCCGCTGAAGTAGACGACGCTGCCGTCCCACACGTGGAGGGGCTCGATCAGCGCCGCGAAGATGCGGTCGAGGGTGGCCGACAGCTCCTCCGCCCCGCGCCGCCCGCCGAGCTCCCGGGCCAGGGCCTCGGTGAGCGGGGTGAAGCCCGAGATGTCCACGAACACCGCCGCCCCGTGCGTCCGACGGGGCAGCTCCTCGCCGCGCGCGAGTGCTCGCCGCCGGTCTCCCGGGATGTAGGCCTGGGGGTTGTCCCCGGGCAAGAGGTCGGCCATCGAGGACCATGGTGTCATCCGGCCTCGCGCGCCTTGCACCGTGACAGTTCCACTGTCACGATTGACGGCATGCCACGCGCGATCTTCGACGCCGAGCACGAAGCCTTCCGGGAGTCCGTCGGCACCTTCCTGGACAAGGAGGTCGTCCCCTTCCACGACCAGTGGGAGAAGGACGGCATCGTCGACCGGGAGGTCTGGGCGAAGGCCGGCTCGCAAGGGCTGCTCGGGCTCCAGGTCGACGAGGCGTACGGCGGCGGCGGGACGCCCGACTTCCGCTACAACGCCGTCATCGGCGAGGAGATGACCCGGCGCGGCGTCTACGGGGCGGCGTTCCCGCTCTTCAACGACATGATCGCGCCGTACCTCGTGGCGAGTGCGAACGAGGAGCAGCGGTCCCGCTGGTTCCCCGGGCTGTGCTCGGGCGAGCTGATCGCCGCGATCGCGATGAGCGAACCGGGCGCGGGCTCGGACCTCCAGGGCATCCGGACCTCGGCCGTCGACGCCGGTGACCACTACGTCCTCAACGGCCAGAAGACCTTCATCTCCAACGGCATCCTCGCCGACCTCGTCGTCGTGGTCGCGCGCACCGACGCAGACGCCGGCCACCAGGGCATCTCCCTGCTGGTGGTCGAGCGCGGCATGGAGGGCTTCGAGCGCGGCCGCAACCTGGACAAGATCGGCCAGCACGCCCAGGACACCGCCGAGCTGTTCTTCGAAGACGTCCGGGTGCCCAAGGCGAACCTGCTCGGCGAAGAGGGCCAGGGGTTCGTCGCCCTGATGACCAACCTCCCGCAGGAGCGCCTCTCGATCGCGGTGTCCGCCGCCACGGCCTGCGAGGTCGTCGTGGAGGAGACGCTGAGGTACGCCAGGGACCGCACCGCCTTCGGCCGGCCGATCGGCAAGTTCCAGCACAACCGCTTCGTGATCGCGGAGATGGCGACCGAGGCGCAGATCGCTCGCGTGTTCGTCGACGACTGCCTCGCCAAGCACGTCCGCGGCGAGCTCGACACCATGACCGCGTCGATGGCGAAGTACTGGGTCACCGAGCTCCAGAACAAGCTGGTCGACCGCGGCGTGCAGATGCACGGCGGGTACGGCTACATGACGGAGTACCCGATCGCGCGGGCGTTCGTGAACAGCCGCGTCCAGACCATCTACGGCGGCACCACCGAGATCCAGAAGGAGATCATCGGCCGATCACTGGGCCTCTGAAACCATTCGGCTGGTGTCACATCCAGGGCATCTCGTTCGTCGTTCCAGCAAGGTTGCCCTCGGCAGCGATGAGTCGGTCACCGTCTCAGGGTCTGCTCAGGGGTAAACCCGATGAACTGTGTCCCCGCCCTGTGATGGAGTTTTCTCATGCATCGTCAGATCGCCGGCAGGCTGACCGGCCGCGTCACCAAATGGCTCGTCTTCGGGGCCTGGATCGTGATCCTGGGCATCTCGAGTGGATTCGCCCAGAAGCTCACCGACGTCCAGAACAACGAGGCCGCCTCCTGGCTGCCGTCCAGCGCCGAGTCCACCAAGGCTCTCGACCAGCTGACCACGCTCCCGGGTCAGGACGAGAACAACATCCCGACCGTGGTCGTCTACTACCGCGACGGCGGTCTGACCCAGGACGACCTGGGGGCGATCCAGTCCCAGGTGGCCGAGATCGGGGCCATGGACGGGGTCGTCGGCGAGGTCCAGGGACCGATCCCGTCCTCCGACGGCGCGGTCGCCCAGACGGTCGTCACCTACAACTTCGGCAAGAACGGCTGGAACGACCTTCCCGACACCGCCGACCAGATCCGCGAGATCACGAAGATCGACGGGGTCACCGTCCACATCGCCGGGCCGGGCGGCCAGGCGGCCGACTCCGCCGAGGCCTTCGCCGGCATCGACGGCACGCTGCTCTACTCCGCCCTCATCGTCGTGATCGTCATCCTGCTGTTCACCTACCGGAGCCCCGTGCTGTGGATCCTGCCGATCCTCTCGGCGATGTTCGCGCTGTTCACCAGCGAGGCCGTCATCTACTTCCTGGCCAAGAACTTCGGCCTGACCGTCAACGGTCAGAGCCAGGGCATCCTGACGGTGCTCGTCGTGGGGGCCGGGACGGACTACGCCCTCCTGCTCGTCGCCCGCTACCGCGAGGAGCTGCGCCGCCACGAGGACCGGCACGAGGCGATGGCCTTCGCCCTGCACCGCGCGTCGCCCGCCATCATCGCCAGCGCGGCAACGGTCGCGATCGGCATGCTCTGCCTCACCCTCGCGGAGATGAACTCCACCGCCGGCCTGGGACCGGTCCTGGCGATCGGCGTCGTCGTCACGCTGGCCGTGATGGTCACGCTGCTGCCCGCGCTGCTGGTGATCACCGGGCGCTGGATCTTCTGGCCCAAGCGGCCGGCCTTCGGCTCGCCCGAGCCCACGGCCACGGGATTCTGGTCGCGCGTGGGTCACCGCATCGCCCCGCACCCCCGCCGCGTCTGGGTCGGGACCGCCCTCGTCCTGGGCGTGGCCTGCCTGGGCATGCTCCAGCTGGACACGTCGGGGCTCAACACCGACGACCAGTACACCAAGGAGTTCGACAGCCTCAAGGGTCAGTCCCTGCTCAGCGAGCACGGGCTCGTGGACACCTCGAACCCGATCCAGGTCATCGCCAACGCCGACCAGCAGCAGGCAGTGGCGGACGCCATCGCGACCGTGCCCGGTCTGGGCGAGCCCGACACGTCCATCCCCCCCGTGGGTGGCGTCGCCCTGGTCACCGCCACCGTGCCGGACGATCCTGCCTCACCGGCCGCGTTCGAGCTGGTCAAGCAGGTGCGTGACGCCGTGCATCAGGTCGACGGTGCCGACGCGCTCGTCGGCGGCACGTCCGCGATCTACCTGGACATCCAGACCGCGTCCCACCGGGACAACCTGGTGATCATCCCGGTCGTGCTCCTGGTCGTGATGCTGATCCTGATGCTGCTGCTGCGCGCCCTGATCTCCCCCCTGCTGCTGATCGCCACGGTGATCTTGTCCTTCGGCACCGCCCTGGGCGTGTCGACGATCATCTTCCAGCAGGTCTACACACGGCTCATCGACCACGGCAACGGCTTCAACCACGCCGACGCCTCGTTCCCGCTCTTCGTGTTCGTCTTCCTCGTGGCGCTCGGCATCGACTACAACATCTTCCTGATGACCCGGGTGCGGGAGGAGACCCAGACGCGGGGCACCCGCGAGGGCTCGCTCGTGGCCCTGTCGGCCACGGGTGGGGTGATCACGTCCGCGGGACTGGTGCTGGCGGCGACGTTCGCGGTGCTCGGCACCCTGCCGCTGGTGTTCCTGGCGGAGATGGGCACGGCGGTGGCGCTGGGCGTCATCCTCGACACCATGATCGTCCGGTCCGTCCTGGTCACCGCGCTCAACCTCGACCTGGGCGGCAAGATCTGGTGGCCCAGCAGGCTGGACCGCGGCGACGCGCCGCGCGAGCTGCCCGAGCAGCAGCAGGAGCAGATCTACTCGCACTGAAAATCGATCATGCGCCGGCTCCCCCACCGTCCTACCCTGGCTGAATGACTGGGCGGATGGGGGAGTCGACGGCCGCGGTGCGGGAGCTCCTGGCGCTCTGGGAGCAGCCCGGACGGCGCCTGCGTGAGCGCTGTCGCGGTCTGACCGACGAGGAGTTCTTCTGGGAGCCGGTCGAGGACTGCTGGAACATCCGCCCCGACGAGAGTCACGTGGGCGGATGGTCCTACGAGTACGAGTTCGCTCCCGAGGACCCGGCGCCGCTGACCACCATCGGCTGGCGCCTGGTGCACCTGACCGCCGGCAACCGGCTCTACTGGAACCACGGGTTCGGTGACGGCACGCTGACCTTCCCCGCCCTGCTCGTGCCGCACACGGCCGAGTCCGCGCTCGCGGAGTGGCACGACAGCCGGGTGCCGATCACCGCCTGGCTGGCGGACGCCACCGACCCACAGCTGACCGAGCAACGACCCAGCCACCTGGACCGCACCATGGCGGCCGGTGACCAGGTGCGCACTCTCGTCGACGAGCAGATCCACCACGGTGCCGAGATCGCCCTGTTGCGCGACCTCGCGGTGCGTCAGCTCAGGTAGACCGGCAGCGACTCCACGCCGTACACGATCGACCGGTCGTGGAACGCCAGCTCGCTCGGGTCCACGGCGAGCCGCAGGCTGGGGAAACGCCGCGCGAGGGCGGGGTACGCCGCCCGCAGCTCCATCCGCGCCAGCTCGGCGCCGATGCAGCGGTGGAAGCCGTGACCGAACGCCAGGTGCGAGGACGTCGCCTGGGTGTGGTCGAACCCGCCCCCATCTCGTGACCCGTGGAAGCTGCGCTCGTCGCGGTTGGCCGACGGGAGGTGCGCGAGGACGACCGCACCCTTCTTGATCTTGTGGCCGGCGAGCACCATGTCCTGCTTGGCGAAGCGCGGGAAGGAGATCTGGACGACGGCGAGGTACCGGAGGAGCTCGTCGACGATCGGCACGACGCTGGCGTCCTCGTCGATCAGCAGCTGCCAGACGTCGGGACGGTCCAGCAGCACGGCGGTGCCGAGCGCGAGCATCGAGGCGCTGGTCTCCAGGCCGCCGGTGAAGGCGCCGTCGGCCAGACCGGCCAGGTCGAAGTCGGTGATCTCGTCGCCGTGCTCGCGGATGATCTGCCCGATCAGGCCCGGGCCGGGCTCCCGGCGCTGCCGCGCGGTCTCCGCGATCAGGAACTCCCGCGAGCCGGCCACCGCGCCGACGGTGCCGACGCCACCGCCGGTCACGTCGAACCGTGCGCTGGCCATCGAGCGGAACTTCTCCCGCTCCTCGACCGGCAGACCGAGCAGCTCGCAGATCACCAGGAACGGCACCGGGAACGCAAAGGTCTGCGCCAGGTCGACGACCGCTCCGTCGGCGCCGAGGCGCTCGGTCTCGTCGAGCTGGTCCTCGATGATCCGTTCGATCGCGGGCTTGAGCCGCGCCAGCCGGCGCATCGTGAACTCCGGCGTCAGCAGCCGGCGCAGCCGCGTGTGGTCGGGCGGGTCGGTGAACCCCAGCCCCCCGATGTCGCCGCCCGCGGCGCCGGACTTGCCCATGTAGGGGCGGATGTCGGTGGAGTACGACGTCTGGTCGGCGAGCAGCTCGCGGCTCTCCGCGTCGCCGGTGACCAGCCACACCTCGGTGCCGAGGAACGTGACGACCTTGGCCACCGGGCCCTTGGCCTCACGGGTCTCGGCCAGCCGCGGCGTCGGCTCCATGCCCTCGCGCTTCAGCGGCCAGGTCAGCCGCTCCGGAACGCGGTCCAAGCGGGTCAGGTCGATGCCCGGGCTGCGGGCGATGAGCGCCCGCTTCACCCGCGAACGCACCGCCTCGAGCAGCAGCGCCATCTCGACCCCTCAACAGTTCAGGCTTCCGGACTGCGGTGAAGGTTACTGCGACCGATCACCCGAACGGGTGACCGGAGGCCGCTTTCAGGGAAACGTCAGGGTGCTCCCCCATCCGGCGTGCGGGACTTGACTCCTCGGCACACGGGTCTAGGTTGCGAGAAGAGCGGCTCGGGCGTTCCCGAACGCTGAGGAGATCTCCATGTTGAACGACAGCTCCGTCACCGCCAACATCCCCGCCGTCGACATCGAGCGGGCGCGCAGCTTCTACGCCGACAAGCTCGGCCTCACGCCGGTGGACGAGAACCCCGGTGGCCTCATCTACAAGACCGCGGGCGGGACCTGGTTCTTCCTGTACCCGACCGAGTACGCCGGTCGGGCCGGCCACACGATCGCGCAGTTCCACGTCGCCGATGTCGCCGCGGAGGTTGCCGACCTCGAGGCGAAGGGCGTCACCTTCGACACCTACGACATGCCGGGCGTCACGTGGGACGGCGTCATCGCGAGCCTCGGAGACATGGGCAAGGCGGCCTGGTTCAAGGACAGCGAGAACAACGTCCTGTGCATCGACGACGCCGCGGGGATGTGACGCTCACTCCCACTCGATGGTGCCGGGCGGCTTCGAGGTGATGTCGACGGTGACGCGGTTGATCTCGGGGACCTCGTTGGTGATGCGGGTGGAGATCCTCTCCAGCAGGTCGTAGGGCAGGCGGGCCCAGTCGGCGGTCATCGCGTCCTCGGACGTCACCGGGCGGAGCACGACGGGGTGGCCGTAGGTGCGGCCGTCGCCCTGGACCCCGACCGAGCGCACGTCGGCGAGCAGGACCACGGGGAACTGCCAGATGTCGCGGTCGAGGCCGGCGGCGGTGAGCTCGGCGCGCGCGATGGCGTCGGCCTGGCGCAGGATGTCGAGACGCTCGCGGGTGACCTCGCCGATGATGCGGATGCCCAGGCCGGGACCGGGGAACGGCTGGCGCCAGACCATGGTCGGCGGGAGGCCGAGCTGCTCGCCGACCATCCGCACCTCGTCCTTGAAGAGGGTGCGCAGCGGCTCGACCAGCTCCATCCGCATGTCGTCGGGGATGCCGCCGACGTTGTGGTGGGACTTGATGGTCGACGTGCCCGCCCCACCGCCGGACTCGACGACGTCGGGGTAGAGCGTGCCCTGCACGAGGTACGCCGTGTCGCCGGCGCCGGCGTCCGCGAAGACCCGCTCCTCGGCCGCCTCGAAGACCCGGATGAACTCACGGCCGATGATCTTGCGCTTCTCCTCGGGGTCGTGGATCCCCTCGAGGGCGCCGAGGAACTGGTCGCTGGCGTCGACGACCTCGAGGGTGTCGAAGACCGCCTCGAAGTCGGTGCGCACCTGCTCGGTCTCGCCGAGCCGCATCATCCCGTGGTCGACGTACACGCACGTCAGCCGGTCGCCGATCGCCCGCTGCACGATGGCGGCGGCGACCGCCGAGTCGACGCCGCCGGACAGGGCGCAGATCGCTCGCGAGTCCCCGACCTGCTCGCGGATCTTCTCGACCTGCTCGTCGACGATGTTGAGCATCGTCCAGGTCGGCCGGCAGCCGGCGATCTCGAGCAGGAAGTGCTCGAGCACCTTCTGACCGTGCTCGGTGTGGAGCACCTCGGGGTGCCACTGGACCCCGGCGAAGCCCCGGTCGACCTGCTCGAACGCCGCCACCGGCGTGCCGGCCGTCGACGCGAGCAGGGTGAAGCCCTCGGGCGCCGCGGTCACCGAGTCGCCGTGCGACATCCAGACGTTGTGCGCCGCCGGTACGCCGGCCAGCAGCGTCCCCGGCTCCACCACGTGCACGGGCGTGCGGCCGTACTCCCGCGCGCCGGTCGGCGACACGGTGCCACCCAGCGACTGGGCCATGACCTGGAACCCGTAGCACATCCCGAACACCGGGACGCCGCCCTCGAACAGGGCACCGTCGAGCGCCGGTGCGCCCTCCTCGTAGACCGACGACGGACCGCCGGACAGGATGACCGCCTTCGGCCCGCGCGCGAGCATCTCGGCCACGGGCAGCGTGTGCGGCACGATCTCGGAGTAGACGTTGGCCTCGCGGACCCGCCGCGCGATCAGCTGGGCGTACTGGGCACCGAAGTCGACTACCAGGACCAGGTCGTGCTCCGACATACCGGAACCCTACCGAGCCGGTTCGCTGGTCGAGCCGGGCGTGGCGAAGCGGAGGCGCGGATCTGAACAGGGCCCGGCCGGGGAGGGAGGGTGGCCGGGCCCTGCTCGCCGACAAGGTCACCCTCCCCGGCTACGGGTCCATTCCGTGAGGGAGCACAAGAGCGTGGACCCAGCCGTCCAACGACGTCCTTACCGACGGGTTACGGGAGGGGTCTGGTGAATCTCAGGCCCGGTGACCCCGACGACGGGGCAGCCGGAGGGCCGCCGGAGCGGTCGGCGGCACGGCCGGCGAGGCCGGGGCGACGGGCGAGATGCGCTCGTACGCCGACCCCAGCGGCGGACGGGAGTCGTCCTCGCCCTTGTTGGGCCAGAAGGCCATCGCCCGCTCGGCCTGGGCGGTGATCGAGAGCGACGGGTTCACGCCGAGGTTGGCGGTGATGGCCGAGCCGTCGGCGATGTGCAGGCCGGGGTGGCCGTAGACCCGCTGGTACGGGTCGATCACTCCGGAGTCCGGTGTGGCGCCGATCGTGCAGCCGCCGATGAAGTGCGCGGTCAGCGGCCGGTTGAAAGGCTCGCCGATCGTGCCGCCGGCGGTGCCGCCCATCACGTCGGCCATCCGGCGGGCGGCCTCGTTGCCGGCCGGGATCCAGGTCGGGTTCGGCTCGCCGTACCCCTGCTTGGACGTCAGCACCCACCGGCCGAGCCGGTTCTTCCTGAGGAACGTGGTGATCGAGTTGTCGCTGCTCTGCATGACCAGCGCGATGACGGTGCGCTCGGACCAGTGCCGGATGTCGTAGAGCTCCCGCACCTGCTTCCGCTCGGACCACATCTCGCGCAGCCAGGTCCGCCAGCGAGGCTCGTCGCCGTCGCCGTCGGTGAGCACCGTCTGCATCAGGGCCATGGAGTTGGAGCCCTTCCCGTACCTCACCGGCTCGATGTGGGTGTGCTCGTCGGGGTGGAACGACGACGTGATCGCGACGCCCTGCGTGTAGTCGACGGAGTCGTCGCGCGCGATCGAGCCGAGGATCGACTCGGAGTTCGTGCGCGCGAGGTGCCCCAGCCGGTCGGACAGTGCCGGCAGGTGCCCCTCTGCCTTCATCGAGTGCAGCAGGCGTTGGGTGCCGAGCGCGGACGCGGCGAACACGACGTGGTCGGCGGTCAGCACGCGCGACGACGCGCGCCGCCGTAGCTTGGCCGTGGTCGAGCGGACGTGCACGTCGTACCCGCCTCCGTCCCTCGGGACGACGCGCGTGACCGTGGTCAGCGGCAGCACCGTGGCGCCGTTCTTCTCGGCGAGGTGCAGGTAGTTCTTCACCAGCGTGTTCTTGGCGTTGTGCCGGCAGCCGGTCATGCACTCGCCGCAGTTGCGGCACGGGTTGCGGTCGGGGCCCTCGCCGCCGAAGAAGGGGTCGGGCTCGGCGTTCGCGGGCACCGACCCCGGGCCGCCGAAGAACACCCCCACCGGCGTCGGCCGGAACGTCTCCCCCACGCCCATCTGCTCGGCGACCTGCCGCATCACCTCGTCGGCCGGCGTGTGCAGTGGGTTGCTGACCACGCCGAGCATCCGCTTGGCCTGGTCGTAGTACGGCGCCAGCTCGGAGCGCCAGTCGGTGATGTCGCGCCACGCGGGGTCGGTGTAGAAGGCGGGCAGCGGCTCGTAGAGCGTGTTCGCGTAGACCAGCGACCCGCCGCCGACACCCGCGCCGGAGAGGATGAGGCAGTCCTTCAGGACGTCGATGCGCTGGATGCCGTAGCACCCGGCCTCGGGGCGGAACAGGAACTTCTTGAGGTCCCACGACGTCGCGGCGAAGTCCTCGTCGGCGAACCGCGCGCCGGCCTCGAGCACGCCGACGCGGTAGCCCTTCTCGGTCAGCCGCAGCGCCGCGACCGACCCGCCGAACCCGGACCCGACGACCAGGACGTCGAACTGGCTGGTGCCGTCGCTCACGGGCGGCCGAGCTTCTTCATCAGCCGCAGGTTGGCGGTCATCACCTTCGCGTAGGCCGCGTCGCTCATCCCGAACATGGGCGCGAAGCGCATCAGCCGCTGCGTCCCGACGGCCTGGGTCTCGGTGTAGCGGCGGATCCCCTCACCGCCCTGGCGTCGGCCGAGCCCGGACTCGCGCATGCCCCCCATCGGGGAGTCCACGCTGCCGAACGTCGCCCCGAACGCCTCGTTGATGTTCACGGTGCCGCACTTGATGAGCCGGGCGATCGCCCGCGCACGCGGGCCGTCCTGGGAGTAGATCGAGCCGTTCAGCCCGTACTCGCCCTCGTTGGCCCGGGCGACCGCGTCGGCCTCGTCGTGGAAGCGGTACACCGAGATCACCGGCCCGAACGTCTCGCGGCCGAAGCACGTCATCTCCGGCGTCACGCCCTCGAGGATCGTGGGCTCGAAGAAGTACGGCGCCAGGTCGGGCCGCGCCCGGCCGCCGGCGAGCACGGTGGCGCCCTTGGAGACCGCGTCGTCGACGTGCGCCTGCACCGTCGCGAGCTGCTGGGCCGAGATCAGCGGCCCCATGTCGTTGCCCCAGTCGAGGGTGGCGCCGAGGGTCATCGCCTGCGTGCGCGCGACGAACCGCGCCACGAAGCGGTCGTAGACCTGGTCGGCGACGAACATCCGCTCGGTCGACACACAGAGCTGACCGGCGTTCGAGAACGACGCCCGCACGGCGCCCTCGGCGGCCTTCTCGATGTCGGCGTCGCGCAGGACCAGGATCGGGTTCTTCCCGCCGAGCTCGAGCGAGCAGCCGATCAGCCGCTCCGCACAGCCCTTCGCGATCAGCCGGCCGGTGGCCGTCGACCCGGTGAAGCAGACGTAGTCGGCCTGGGCGACGATCGCCCCGCCGATCTCCGGGCCGGGTCCGGCGACGACCTGCCACAGCTCGCGCGGGAAGCCGGCCTCCTCGAGCAGCTCGGCGGCCAGGAGGGCCGAGAGCATGGTCTGCGCGTCGGGCTTGATGACCACCGCGTTGCCGGCCACCAGCGCGGGCAGCCCGTCGCAGACCGCCATCGTGAAGGGGTAGTTCCAGGGGCTGATGATGCCGACGACGCCCTTGGGCACGTGGTTGACGTCCACGCGGGTCAGGACGGGTACGACGCCCACGCGGCGCTCGGACCCGAGGTGCCGCTCGGCGGTGCGGCCGTAGTAGCGAGCGGTCAGCGCGATGTGGAGCGGCTCGTCGAACGCGTGCTTGCGGGCCTTCCCGGACTCCCAGACGATCAGGTCGATGATCTCTTCCTGGCGGTCGAGGACCAGGTCGTGCAGGCGCAGTGCGGCGGCGGCCCGCTCGGCGAGGGGCGTCCGTGCCCAGCTCGGCCTGCGCCCGTCGCGCCCGGCGGAACGCCTCGGCCACGTCGGCCTCGCTCGACTGGGGCACGTTCGCCAGCGGCTGGCCGGTCAGCGGCGACGCCACGATCGCCGACTGCCCGGTCGTGGCCACCAGGCGCCGCGTCAGTGCGGCGGCGTACTCGGGCTCGAAGGCCAGCGTGGCGCTCGGCTCGTGCTCCGGGTCGTGCGGGCCGGTGACGGTCGGGTCGGCCGGATCGGCACCGTGCGTACTCATGCCTGCGAGCGTAGGTGACCCCGGTCACCGCGACCATGCTTCGTGGTCCTTGACACAGAGGCATCTTTTGTCAACGACGCGCGTTGGTCGGACCATGTCCTTCTGGGCCGTGCCCGTTCGTCTCTAGGGTGAGTGGCCGGCACCAGGTCGGCCTCGGACCCCAGGAGTCACCATGCCGCAGTACGCAGCCCTCACCTTCACCCCCGACGTCGACTGGACGGCCCCCGAGCAGGCCGGGGAGATGGCGGACTGGAACGAGTTCCGAGACGCCGCGATGGCCCACATCCGCGGCGGAGCCGCGCTGTACCCGACCGGCACGGCCACCACCGTCCGCGTCAGCGAGAAGGGCGGGGACGTGCTCGCGACCGACGGACCGTACGCCGAGACCAAGGAGGCGCTGACCGGCTTCTACCTGCTGGAGTGCGAGAACCTCGACGAGGCGATCGCCTGGGCGGCCAAGATCCCGGCGGCCTGGGGCGGGGCCGTCGAGGTCCGCCCGGTGATCGACTTCGGGCGTCCGACTCCCGAGTGACCGACCCGGCCGAGGCTCTCGCGACCCTGGTTCGCGCGTCGGGCCGCGACGTGCTCGCGACCCTGACGCGCTGGACGGGGAACCTGGCCCTGGCCGAGGACGCCGTCCAGGACGCGACCGTCCGGGCCTTGGAGACCTGGCCCCGCGACGGCGTACCGGACAACCCCGTGGCCTGGCTGCGCACGGTGGCCAGGCGCCGCGCGGTCGACCTGATCCGGCGGGAGGCTGCGCGCGGGCCGAAGGAGGCCCAGTCGATGGACCAGTCGATGGACGTGCTCGACGACGAGGAGCCGGTCGCCTCGGTGGTGGACGACGACCTGCTCCGGCTGGTCTTCACGTGCTGCCACCCGAGCCTCGCGCCGGAGACCCAGGTTGCCCTGTCCTTGCGCACCCTCTGCGGCCTGACGACGCCCGAGGTCGCGCGGGCGCTGCTCGTGAGCGAGGCATCGATGGCCAAGCGACTCACCCGGGCGCGGCAGAAGATCCTCCAGGCCCACATCCCCTACCGCGTCCCGCCCGACCACGAGCTGCCCGACCGGTGGGCGGCGGTGCTCGCGACGACGTACCTGCTGTTCAACGAGGGGTACGCCGCCACGACCGGTCCGCTCGTCGTCCGCGACGAGCTGGTCGACGAGGCGGTCCGGCTGGCGCGGCTGCTGGTCCGGCTCCAGCCGGATGACGCCGGCGCCATCGGGCTGCTGGCCCTGATGCTCCTGCAGGACTCTCGGCGCGCGGCCCGCGCTGACGCCGAGGGCGAGCCCGTGCTGCTCGCCGAGCAGGACCGGGCCCGTTGGGACCGAGCGAAGATCGAGGAGGGTGTGCGGCTGGTCGGCGAGGGCCTGCGCCGCACGCCCACCCGGCCCGACCGGTACGTCGTGCAGGCCGCCATCGCGTCCTGCCACGCCCTGGCCGCGACGTACGCCGAGACCGACTGGGACACGGTGCTGTCCTGGTACGACGTGCTCCTGACCATCGACGAGAGCCCCGTCGTCCGGCTCAACCGCGCGGCCGCGGTCGCCGAGCGCGACGGTGCCGACGCCGGGTTGGTCCTCGTGGACGCCATCGAGGGGTTGGACGGGTACTCGTTGTGGCACGCATCGCGGGCCGTTCTCCTCCGCCGCCTCGGCCGCGACGGGGAGGCTGTGGACGCGGAAGCCCGTGAGTCACAGTTGGGTCACGATCGCGGAATCCCCTGTGGATAAAGGGGATTCAGGCCGATTCCAGCCTGAGCGATGTCGGTGGTCAATGCTGTACTTGAGGCATGGATCGGGATCGCGACCTTGCGGACATGTCGGGGGCTGAGCTCCTCGCGCATGCCGACGCCCTCGCGCGCTCCCAACGCAGGTGCGAGGCCGAGGTCCTGCTGGTGGCCCGCCAGCACGCAGTGATCAACAACGCCGACACGGTCGATCCCTGGCAGGCCAAGATCCCCGGCGGCGAACGCGCACGACAGCTCGGCGGCGACGGGACGCCCTTGGTGGCGGAGTTCTCCCCGGCCACTCTGGCCGCCCGGCTGGGCCTGTCGACGTACTCCGGCCGGGAGCTGATGGCCGATGCCCTGGACCTCGCGCACCGGCTGCCCCAGCTGTGGGAGCGAGTGCAGGCGTTGGAGGTGAAGGCGTCCTACGCCCGTCTGGTGGCCCGCAAGACCCGTGACCTCACCCCCGAGCAGGCGGCGTACGTCGACGAACGGGTCGCCGAGTCCGCCGACGGCCGGATCCCGTGGTCGCGTTTCGAGCTGCTCGTGGAGGCGGCCGTCAAGGCCGCCGACCCGGTTGCTGCGGCGCAGGCCGAGGAGGCCGAGCACGCTCGCCAGTTCGCCAACCCCACCCACTCCGACGAGCACGGGATGCGCGGCTTCTACGTCCGCGGCCCGTTCGCGGTGATCGCCAAGCTCGACGCTGCAGTCGCCTTCTTCGCCACGGTGCTGCGCCCACCTCGGCGACAACGCCGATGAGGACGAACGGCGAGTCAGGGCGGTGCTGATCCTCGCCAACCCGGTCGCCGCCCTCGAGCTGCTGCGCGGCTACCAGCAATGGCTGAGCGGCGGCACCGACTCCGGCCCTGCTCCGCGGGTCGACGAGGCCGCCCTGCTGCCCGCCGTGACCGTGTACGTGCACCTCTACGGCGGCGCCGACGGCGACGGCATCGCCCGCGTCGAGGGCGCCGGACCCCTCACCGAGACCTGGATCCGCGACCACCTCGGCAAGGACGCGAGGTTCACCATCCGCCCGATCCTCGACATCGAGGGACAAGCACCTGTCGACGCCTACGAGATCCCCGACCGACATCGTCAGGCCGTGCATCTGATGACGCCGGCCGACTGCTTCCCTCACTCCCCCAACACCAGCCGATCCCAACAGGTCGACCACACCGTGCCGTTCCGGCGCGGGGTGGCCGCCGAAGGCACCGGCCAGTCCCGGCTGGGCAACTACGGGAAGATGACCGTCCTCCACCACCGCATCAAGACCCACGGCGGTTGGCAGGTCGCCCAACCGTTCCCCGGCGTGTACGTCTGGCAGGACCCGTTCGGCGCCCGGTTACCTCGTCGACCACACCGGCACCCGCCGCATCGGCAACGCCGCCTGACGGAGCGCCTTGATGGACGCTCCCCCTGTGGGTCACGTCCCCGCCTGCGCCCCACCTGCGGGACGCACTGACATCCCGAATGAGCGTGCATGCTGCTCGGGGTCGAGTTAGACCACGCGATCGACCATGTCGGGGAAGAGTTCCGTCCCTCGCCTCCAAATCTTAAAGCGGTCAGCGCTCTCGAACGATTTCAGGGTCTGCGTCACCTCGCTCATAGACGAGCTCGGGCCAAGTGCGAACTTGGTCAAGACCGGCAGCCTCGGCAGCGGCCCGCAAGGCGGGTGCGTGCTCGTTCGCCGTGAGGAGCACGCCGTCGAGCAGCGCTTTGGCCAGCCGACGTAAACCCTCGACATTCGCCGCTGGCGGTTCCCAGTCGGCGCCCACCAATGCAATCAAGCCTGTGACGCCTTCCCCCTTGTCGGATCCCAGGGACCCGACCATGACTCCAAACTTGATGAACTCTGAAGCGTTGACCGAGTGGGCGATGTGCTTGTCACGCAGGGCGAGGATCTTCCGATGGAAAGCGACTCCTGGGTCGCCCGCCACGCTCCGGACGTCCTTGTCCGTGAGTCGGCGACGCTTGCCACCGTTGAAACATCGCGCATAGGCGACCACGGCGGACGTCCATAGAGCGCGTGAGAGTGTCTCGCGAACCTCAACGTCTGGCAGGTCGCCCAGCATGTCGCATGCGTTCCACACGAAGGCGAGATCCGTTCGCGTCGCCATGCGATCAGCCGCGTGGTGAGCCGTGGATGACCGCATCTCATAGGTCTTTTGCGGCCCGGTTGGTCGGTCATCCGCGTCCGGCGCTAGATGCAAGTCGAGCGAGTAGACCTGTGTCGTAGGACTCTCAGGTTCGGCCATGCCTCATAACCGTACGGTTAGGAGGGCGCAGCAAGTCGCAGCGTGCCTGGTCTGAGCTTGACTAGTGCTCGCCCAGTTTCGTGGACTTCGTCCGCTATGCGGCAGGTCGACCCGCGATCACTGCGCCAGATCAATCGCTCGGATCGAGCTCCGGGTCACGGCGTAGAGGCCTGGTCCAGCATGGGCCGCTCTCTCCCAGATGGCCGTCCGGTTGGCGATGAAAGCGTCGGCCATCTCGGCGGCAGTCAGGTTGCCCGAGGATAGGTAGAAGGCTCGGACTCCGTAACGGACGATCGCAGCCCGTTCGGCCGGGCGATAGCGGATCTTTTCGTCCTTTGCTAACACGGGCCAGCCGTTCTCGCCGGCGAGTTGAAGCCAGTCCGTGTCGGCGACGCCCTGACCGACGTCCTCGCCATAGTGCTCGGCCATTGTGAGCAAGGACCACGTGTCGGCCCGAAGCAGTCGAGGTAGTCGAACTCGTCCCAGGCTGCGATCCACGAAGAAGAGCGGCCCAGTCATCGGACCGGCTCAGCTCACGAGAACGGCGAGAGCGTCCTCGAGCTCTGCGCGGGGTATCCCGTACTCCTCCGAAACGACATTGATGTCTCGCTCAGCCTTGAACAGCGAAATCGCGTCCTCCAGACGAACGCCAGCACTCCGGAAGATGGGCTGGCCGAACGATCGGCGAACGTCGGCCACCAGGTCCGCCTTGCGAAAGCCCGGGAGCGGAATGGCGGTAGCGAAATCATCGTCGTCGAACACGATCTGCTGCAAGTAGTCCTCGACCACCTCGGTGAATACCCGCTGTCCGTTGCGCACGACAACCAGCTCGCTGACGGCATCGCGTTCTTCGCCGCCGGCTCGTTCGCCGTAGTCGAAGAGGACCTCGGCGCCGTCGGTGTGGAGCTTGCGCGAAGCGAGCGCGTGCTCCAGCCCGAACTCACGGTTGAGCCTTTGGAGAGCGGGCCTGATGCGTTGCATCGGCACGCCCGTCTTGCGGATCGCGCTCAGGGCGTAGCCCTCGGCGAGGCCGATGAACGGGATGTTGGGTCCCCGCTGGCCGGCCCGCGTCACCGTGCTCAAGATCGCCGCACCCTCAACTTCCCGGCCACGCACGATGACGCGATAGCCGCGTGCCCAGTTGCGGAAGGTCGTCTCGGAGAGCGCCAGGAAGCGGGCTGCCTCGGCTTGGGTGTAAAGCGCCGCAGCGAACTTGTCGACGGCCGCAGGAGCATCGAGAACCGTCACGATCGACCTCCTCTCGCCGCGGGTGCAGGTACAGGCCCATCATGACGCACCGCACCGACACGACGAGGCATCCTGGTCGTCCTAGACAGCTCGCGCGCAGTGCTTGCCACGGGTCGCATGACCACGAGAGTTCACCTGCACGGTAGAGACCCGAGGCTCGGGTCCGACCACCCGGGTCCAGGTGGTAGCCGAGTTTCGGTGAGCCGGCGAACCAACGGCACGCGATCTTGCCGAAGGCGCCGTGGTGACTACACGATGTCGGGCGCGCTGACGCGCGCCTCGTCGGCTTCCTGGTCGGTGAGCATCGTCTGGCTCTGCCGCTCGGCCTCGACCCGCCGCAGGTAGTGGTCGACCTCGTCGGCGGTGCGGGCGTCGTCCCAGCCGAGGACCCCGGCCATCAGCCGGGCGGCCGGCCCGGCGGCCTGGACGCCGCGGTCGAAGGTCTCGATGGAGATGCGCGTACGCCGGGTGAGGACGTCGTCGAGGTGGCGCGCGCCCTCGTGGGTGACGGCGTACACGACCTCGGCCGCCAGGGATTCGTCGGCGCCCTCGAGGGGCTCGGCCAGCTCGGGCCGGTCGCGCAGCAGCGCGAGCACCTCGTCGACGAGCCCGCCGTACCGGCCGAGGAGATGGTCGACGCGACCCACGCTGATGCCGGCCCGCCGCGCCAGGAGGGCGCGCTGGTTGGAGCGGGCGAGGAAGCCGTCGGCGCCGGCGAGCGGGATGCGGTCGGTGATGCAGTCCCGCGCATCGGGGACAGCCACGTCGATGGCGTCCTTGGCCATCACGCGGTACGTCGTGAGCTTGCCGCCGGCGATCATCACCAGGCCGGGCACGGGCGCGACGACGGTGTGCTCGCGCGAGATCCGCGACGAGGGCTCGCGGGCGCCGCGGACGAGCGGGCGCAGGCCGGCGTAGACGCCCTCGACATCGGTGTGGTCGAGGGGCTCGCGCACCATCGTGTTGACGTGGGCGAGGAGGTAGTCGATGTCGGCGCGGGAGGCGGCGGGGTGCGCCTTGTCGAGGTTCCAGTCGGTGTCGGTGGTGCCGATGATCCAGTGCCGGCCCCACGGGATCACGAAGAGGACCGAGGTCTCGGTGCGGGTGATGAACCCGGCCTCCGAGCGGATCCGGTCGCGGGGCACGACGAGGTGGACGCCCTTGCTGGCCTGGACGTCCAAGGACCCGCGGCCGCCGACCATCTCCTGGATCTCGTCGGTCCAGACGCCCGCGGCGTTCACCACGACCTTGGCGCGCACCTCGAGCTCGCGGCCGGACTCGAGGTCCAGCGCCCGGACGCCGACGACCCGCTCACCCTCGCGGAGGAAGCCGACCACACGCGTCCGGGTGGCGACGTGGGCGCCGTGGCTGGCGGCCGTGCGGGCGACGGCCAGGACCAGGCGGGCGTCGTCGACCTGCGCGTCGTAGTAGCGGATGGCGCCCTTGAGGTCCTCGGTGCGCAGGTCCGGTGCGATCCGCGCGACCTGCTTGCGGAAGAGGTGGGCGTGCTTGGGGACGCCCATGTCGTACTTGCCGGCCATCGCCATCACGTCGTAGAGCAGCAGGCCGGCGCCGACGTAGGGCCGCTCCCTCGTCTTGTGCAGGGGGTACAGGAACGGCACCGGCCGGACCAGGTGCGGGGCGAGGCGGGTCAGCAGCAGCCCGCGCTCCTCCAGGGCCTCCTTGACCAGGCCGAAGTCGTACATCTCCAGGTACCGCAGCCCGCCGTGGATCAGCTTGCTGCTGCGCGAGCTCGTGCCGGACGCCAGGTCGCGCTGCTCGATGAGGCCGGTGGACAGGCCACGCGTCGCGGCGTCCAGGGCCGTGCCGGCGCCGACGATGCCGCCGCCGACGACCAGGACGTCGAGCTCGGGACCGGCAACTCCCGTGGCTGCGAGTGCGTCCAAGGCGGTGTCGCGGGCCTCCGGGCTGAGGGCACTGGCCTGCGTCATGTTTCCCATCCTGCCGGTTGTCCGGTGGATACCCTGAGCCGCACCCACGGGAGGATCTCGATCATTGGTAGGCCGCACGTACGCCGGCATCGGCCTGGTCACCTGCCTGACGCTGGCGGTGGCGGCTGTCGGCACGCCCTGGATGTCGTTGGTCGAGGAGGGCCGTCAGGCCCGTCACGAGACTCCGTCGATCTCGTTGGCAGGTTTCGAGACCGGCGCTGGCGACGACCCGGTGGTCGAGAAGGGCCGTCAAGGCCCGTCACGAGACCTGCTGCGCACGGCGCGCATCGTCCTCAGCGGTGACCTCCTCTGGCACGACACCGTCTGGGCCAGCGCCCGGTCCGACGCCAGGACCACCAGGACCGGTCGTGGGTTCGACTTCGACCCGATGTTCGCCGCCCTCGAGCCGCTCGTGGCGAGCGCCGACCTCGCCATCTGCCACGAGGAGGTGCCGTTCGCGGCGCCCGGGGCGCCGTACGAGAGCTATCCCGTCTTCGCCGCGCCGCCCGCCATCGCCGGCTGGATCGGCTCGATGGGCTGGGACGCGTGCACGACGGCGTCGAACCACGCGGTCGACCAGGGGTACGACGGGCTGGTGCGCACCGCGGACCTGCTCGAGGCCGCGGGGGTCGCCCACGTCGGCACGTTCCGGACCCTGCGCGAGCGCCGGACGCCGGTCGTGCTGACGACCGGGGCCGGGGTGAAGGTCGGGATCGTGAGCGGCACCTACAGCCTCAACGGGTTCCCGCTCCCCGCCGGGCACGAGTGGTCGGTGTCGATGTGGGACGCGCGCAACCTGATCGCCCAGGCGCGCGCCGCCCGGCGGGCCGGTGCCGACATCGTGATCGTGAAGTACCACGGCGGGGACGAGTACTCCGCGACGCCCAACGCCCAGCAGGTCGCCCTCGCGCGGGCGCTCACCGCGTCGCCGTACGTCGACGTGGTCGTCGGTGAGCACGCCCACGTGGTCCAGCCGATCACGAAGGTCAACGGGAAGTGGGTCGTCTACGGGCTGGGCAACGCGGTGGCGCAGAGCGAGGTCTCGCGACCGCGGGCCTACGAGGGCATCACCGTCGGCTTCACCTTCCGGGAGACGGAGCACCGGGGGTTCGTCGTCTCGCGGGCCGAGTACGTGCCGACGTACTGGAACCACTACTCCGCCGGCCACCCGATCCGCGTCCAGCGGGTGGTGCGGGCGCTGGCACGCGGCGCCGGCGACCAGGCTCGGCTGCGGGAGGCGCTCGCGGCGACCCGCGCTGCCGTGACCTGCTCGGTCACGCGCCCGGACTGGTCCTGCGGTGAGGCGGCTGGTCGCAGCCCTGCTCCTCGGCAGCACCCTGACGGTGGCCTCGCCGGCGTACGCCTGCGCGTGCGGCGGCGTGGTCGACCAGCCGGGTCGGGACACGTCGGTGACCTCCGAGACCGCGCTGGTCGTCTGGGACGGCACGGACGAGACGATCCTGCTCCGGCTCAGCACGCGGACCGACGCGGTGAGCGCCGGGCTGATCGTGCCGACGCCGTCGCCGGCGACCGTCGAGCTCGGCGACGAGCAGGTGTTCACCGACCTCGCCGACGTGACCCGGCCGAGGGAGGAGTCGCGGTGGCACCTGTTCGGACCGCCCCTGCTGGGTGGCGGCGGAGGGGACGGCGACTCGGCCGGTGGACCGGGCGCCCCGGGCGGCGTGCAGGTCCTGTCGTCGGTCGACCTCGGCCCGCTGCAGGCGACCACGATCGCGGCCGCCAACACCCCTGCGCTCCAGCAGTGGCTGGGCTCCCACGACTTCGACGCGTCGCCGGAGCTGCTCGCGTCGCTGGCGCCGTACGTGCAGGAGACCTGGACCTTCGTCGCGCTCCAGCTGCACACCACGCCGGGCGACACCCTCCAAGGTGACCTGCCGCCGATCGCGATGCGCTTCGCGAGCAAGGAGGCGGTGTACCCGATGCGGATGTCGTCGGCGGCCTCGGACTCCCAGCAGCCGCTGGTCTACGTGCTCGGACAGCACCGGATGCTGCGCACGGACCCGCTCGCCACCGGCGCGACCCGCCCGGAGACCTGGTTCGCCGGCCAGGTCTCGCCCGCCGACGTCCGCTCCCGGGACCTCGAGGGCTGGCTGGCCACCACGCCGTACCTCACCAAGACCTCGCAGTGGTTCCCCGACCCGTCAGCCATCACCTCCGACCTCACCTTCGAGCCGGCCGCCGAGGACACCCCTGTCCGCCAGGTGATCTACGACGACCACCACCTCCTGCCCGGCGACGTCGGTGGGCTGCTCGTGCTCGTGCTCCTGGTCGGCGGTGTCTGGCTCGCGGTGCGGCTGACCCGGAAGCGCCCGACCTAGAGCCGGACCCGCTCGCCCAGCCCGCTGCGGTGGTCGGCGAGCATCGTGTGCCGGGCTCGGGTGGCCTCGACGACGGCGGTGTCGATGTCGGCGACCGCGACGCCGGGCTCGGTGCCGAGGCGGACGAGCGGCCGGCCCTCGGGGTCGTAGACCGCCGAGCCGCCGCTGAACTCGCGCGCCCCGCACGGACCCGTGAGCCCGGCGAACACGACGTACATGCCGTTCTCGACCGCGCGGGCGGCGTAGTAGAGGTCGCGGCGGTGGTCGGCGCCGGCGAAGTACGCCGAGGAGCTGAGGTAGCCGACCGCGCCGTCCTCGGCGGCGGCGCGGGCGTGCTCGGGGAAGCAGCCGTCGTAGCAGATGGACAGGCCGAGCTCGAGGCCGCGCACGCGCATGGAGGCGCCGTGGTCGCCCGCGGTGAAGTGCTGCTTCTCGTCGCCGTCGAGGTGCTGCTTGTCGTAGGGCACGTCGACGGCGCCGTCCGGGCGGCACGACCACGCTCGACAGGGTCTTCACGCCCTCGGCCTCGAGCGCGCTGCTCCGACCACGACGACGCACCGGTCTCGCGGGCCGCCTCGACCAGCGGCGCGAGCGGCAGGTCGACCAGCGACGGCAGGTCCGCGGCGAAGACCTCGAGGTCGTAGCCGGTGAGGAATGCCTCGGGCAGCACCACGACCTCGGCGCCCTGTTCGGCGGCCTGCCGCACCAGGCCGGCGGCCGTCGCGACGTTCGCCGCCAGGTCGCCGGCGACCGCGACGTCCTGGGCCGCGGCGACCCGCAGGATCACTGGACGACGACCTCGATCCGCTGGAACTCCTTGAGCTCGGTGTAGCCCGTCGTGGCCATCGCGCGGCGCAGCGCGCCGACGAGGTTCATGGTGCCGTCGGCCACCCGCGACGGGCCGAAGAGGATCTCCTCCATCGTGCCGACGGTGCCGATCTCCACCCGCTCGCCGCGCGGCAGCGCCGGGTGGTGCGCCTCGGCGCCCCAGTGGAAGCCGCGGCCGGGCGCGTCGGTCGCGCGCGCGAACGGCGAGCCGACCATCACCGCGTCGGCGCCGCACGCGATCGCCTTGGCGATGTCGCCGGACTTGCCGATCGAGCCGTCGGCGATCACGTGCACGTACCTCCCGCCCGACTCGTCCATGTAGTCGCGGCGGGCCGCGGCCACGTCGGCGACGGCCGAGGCCATCGGGACCGCGACGCCCAGCACCGTCCGCGTCGTGTGCGCCGCACCTCCGCCGAACCCGACCAGCACCCCGGCGGCGCCGGTGCGCATCAGGTGCAGAGCGGCCTGGTAGGTCGCGCAGCCGCCGACGATCACCGGCACGTCGAGCTCGTAGATGAACTCCTTGAGGTTCAGCGGCTCGGCCTGCGAGGAGACGTGCTCGGCGGAGACCGTCGTGCCGCGGATCACGAACATGTCGACGCCCGCGTCGACCACCGTCTTGGCGAACTGCTTGGTGCGCTGCGGCGACAGCGACCCGGCGACCGTCACGCCGGCCTCGCGGATCTGCTGGAGCCGCGTGGTGATCAGCTCCGGCTTGATCTCCTCGGCGTAGATCTCCTGCAGGCGCTGGGTCGCCTCGACCCCGTGCAGCCCGGCCACCTCGGCGAGCAGCGGCTCCGGCTCCTCGTACCTGGTCCAGAGACCCTCGAGGTTCAGCACGCCGAGCCCGCCGTACCGGCCGAAGGCGATCGCCGTCTCCGGCGACATCACCGAGTCCATCGGCGCCGCCAGGATCGGCAGCTCGAAGCGGTAGGCGTCGATCTGCCAGGCGACGTTGACCTCCTCCGGGTCGCGCGTACGCCGCGAGGGCACGATCGCGATGTCGTCGAAGGAGTAGGCCCGGCGCGCCCGCTTGGCCTTGCCGATGTCGATCTCGGTCACGGCGCAGCCTATCCAGCACGTTGGTCGAGGAGGTTGCGCTGGCAACCGTCACGAGACCCGGTGACGGACCGCGGGCCTGTCACCGGGTCTCGTGACGGGCCTGGCGGCCCTCCTCCACCAACGAGCTCAGTCCGGCTTGAAGCAGACCATCAAGTGGTCGCCTGCCTTCCAGTCCAGCGCGGTCGGGCCGGAGTAGGCCCAGCGCCGGGTGCCGGTCAGGTTGGGGCAGCGCTGCGCGGCCTGGCGGTACTGCGCGGCCGTCTTGGGCAGCCGGTTCAGCTTGTAGGCGCCCTTGACCTTGTAGTCGTGCGACTGCGCGCACGAGGTCGTGGCGAGCCCGCGGCCGACCAGGCACCGCAGGTCCTTGGTCGCGAACGGGAACGTGCTGAGCCCGAGGGTCGTCGGCAGCTTGTTCAGGCCGGACTTGCCCTTGTGCAGGCCGATGTCGCAGCGCACCCACGTCGCGCCCTTGGCCCGCTCCTCCTTGGTCGGGGTGAACCACCACAGGTCGTAGGCCGACTGGGCGACGTTCTTGGCGCTCCCGCCGAGCGCGTCCACGACCGCCTTCTTGCAGGGCACGAAGAAGTCGTCCTGGGAGAAGCTCTTCCAGTGGAAGTCCTTCGGCAGCCGCTTCACCTTGACCGTGAGGACGGTGTGCGGCGCGTCGCAGGGCACCGCGGCCTTCGTCGAGGACGGCTTGCCCGCCTGCTTGGCGGTCAGGTCGTAGCACTGACCCACGGCCGGCTCGTGGTACCCGGGCCCCGCCTGCAGCTGAGCCGCGGCCGGTCGCGCGTCGGCGCCGGGCGGCGCGAGCACCAGCGCCGCGACGAGCGAGATGAGCGGAACGAGATAGTGACGTCGGGACACCCGAGTCTCCTCACCGGCCGAGAGCCAGGGACACCCCACCGGTCTCCCCCTAGTGACCCCCGTCCTGGGCGGCAGGCTAGTGCGCACCTCCCGTGGGGGAAGGTCTCCTCTGCACGGTCCCCCTAGGGTCGGGCGCATGCCCATCAAGCGACAGGAGCTGATCGTCTCGACGCTCATCGAGGCGTTCGAGCCGCTGATGAAGGCCGACCCCGAGGGCTTCCGGACCAAGTTCCGCAAGATGGCCGCCGACCCGTTCGCGTTCTACCGCGGCAGCGCCTGCCTGTTCTACGCCGACATGGGCAAGCGGCGCGGACCACCGGGCCGACGACCGCACCAGCCGGGTCTGGATCCACGGCGACCTGCACGCCGAGAACTTCGGCACCTACATGAACTCCGAGGGCGTGCTGGTCTTCGACGTCAACGACTTCGACGAGGCCTACCTCGGTCACTTCACCTGGGACCTGCGCCGCTTCCTGGCCAGCCTGGCACTGCTGGGCTGGCAGAAGGCGCTGCCCGAGGAGGACGTCCGCAAGCTCTCGCGCGTCTACCTCGACGCGTACGTCGACCAGGTGCGGCACTACGTGGAGGTCGAGGAGGACGAGGCGTTCGCGCTGCGCCTCGACAACACCGACGGTGAGGTC
Organism: uncultured Actinomycetota bacterium; assembly: GCA_963782035.1. GTDB lineage: Bacteria > Actinomycetota > Actinomycetes > Propionibacteriales > Nocardioidaceae > Nocardioides. The sequence goes on along the minus strand of CAWAIW010000015.1, from coordinate 100,307 downwards.
CAGCAGGTGCTTGTCACGGCCCGGATGCGCACCCGCGTCGAGATGCTGGACGCCACGACCGAGGTCGTCGACCACGAGCGACGGTTCGCCCGCGGCGCCGGCGTGCGCGAGCTCAGCAAGACCGAGCGGGGCAAGGTCGAGCGGGCGTTCAAGCGCTACCTCGAGACGCTGTCGGACTCCAAGCGCCAGCAGCAGGCGGTGTTCTACGACATCAAGGACGTCGTCGGACGGTCCGGCTTCGGCATCGGGTCGGCCGGCCTGCCGGCGTACAACGTCCTCATCGAGGGCCTCAACCAGGCCCTGGAGAACGACGTCGTCTTGTCGATGAAGCAGGCCAACGTGCCGGCCGTCAGCCGGATCGTCGAGGACGACCGCGCCGCCGAGTTCTTCGAGAACGAGGGCCATCGCACGGTCGTCAGCCAGCGCGAGCTCCAGGTGCACACCGACCCGTTCCTGGGCTGGACCACGGTCGACAAGGTCGGGTACGTCGTCGCCGAGGTGTCGCCGTACGAAGCCGACCTCGACTGGTCCGAGATCACCGAGCCCGACCAGATCGAGCCAGTCGTCGCGCTGCTCGGCCGCGCCACCGCCAAGATCCACTGCGTCTCCGATGAGGACAGCGACGAGGACCTCGTCGACTTCCAGACCGAGGAGGTGATCATCGAGGCGATCGACGCGGACCCCGCGGGGTTCGTCGACGAGCTGGTGGACTTCGCGGTCGACTACGCGGCGAAGACGCGCAAGGACCACGCGCTGTTCGTGGACGCCTTCCGGGAGGGGAAGTTCGACCTGGTGAAGGCTGTCAGCTGAGGAACGACAGCCGGACCTCGCGGTCCGGGTTGTCGACGTTGAGGTCGACCAGGCAGATCGACTGCCAGGTGCCGAGGGCAAGCCGGCCGCCGAGGACCGGGACGGTCGCGTACGGCGGGACGAGGGCCGGCAGCACGTGCGAGCGGCCGTGTCCCGGCGAGCCGTGCCGGTGCCGCCACCGGTCGTCGGCCGGCAGCAGATCGGCGAGCGCTGCCAGCAGGTCGTCGTCGGAGCCCGCGCCGGTCTCCAGGATCGCTACCCCGGCCGTGGCGTGCGGGACGAAGACGTGCAGCAGCCCGTCGCCCCGACCGCCGGCGAAGTCTGCGCAGTCGGCGGTGATGTCCCGGACGGTCTCACTGCTGCCGGTGCGGAGGCGGAACGTCTGGGAGTCCATCGGGCCATCCTCGCCTCAGCGGCTGGCGTCCGCGTCGTGCGGGGCCACGATCGACTCGGCGGCCTCCTCGGCGTCGGTGGCGCTGGGCCGGCGGTAGCTCAGCGGGTCGAACGCCACCAACGCGATCAGGACGACGGCGACGCCCAGGAGGGAGCCGGCGACCACGTCGGTCGGGAAGTGCCGGCCGAGCAGCACGCGGTCCAGGCAGACCGCGACCCACATGGCGATCGCCAGGCAGGTCACGGTGGTGCGCAGGATCCCGTGCCGGAGCATCCCCCACGCGAGGAGGATCACCACGCCGGCCAGCGCTGCGGAGGACGAGGCGTGCCCTGAGGGGAACGACTTGCTCGTCAGAGAGTCCACCGAGTCCTGCCACTCGGGTCGCGACCGCCCCAGCGAGAGCTTGATCACCGTGGTCAGCAGCGAGGTGCCCACCATCACGACCACGACGAACGCCGCGGCGCGCAGCCGTCGCCGGATGAGCAGCCCGAGCGCGATCAACGTGGTCCACGTCGGCCATTCCGACGGTCGCGAAGGCCAGCTCGATCACCCGCAGCACGTTCATCAGGACGGCATGCCCGTGGGCCCACTCCTCGGCGCGCAGGCCCACGTGGTCGAAGGAGTCGAGCGGCGAACGGTCCTGGGTGACGATCAGCCCGAAGGCCGCCACCACGACCAGGCACGCGGCTGCGCACGAGATCCACACGCGAGTCCGGGACTGGGCGATCCACGGGACGTCGGAAGGCGGCATCCCACCACCCTGGCCGCGCACCGCCGGCGGCGACCACCCCCGCAGGGGCGGGATGGACCTGACGAGAACCTGGTCAGCGTCCGGAGTAGTTGGGCGCCTCGACCGTCATCTGCACGTCGTGCGGGTGGCTCTCCTTGAGCGACGCCGAGGTGATCCGCACGAACCTGCCGTTCTCCTGCAGCTCGGCGACGTTGCGGGCGCCGACGTAGAACATCGACTGGGTGAGACCGCCGATGAGCTGGTGGGCCACCGCGGACAGCGGGCCGCGGTAGGCGACCTGCCCCTCGATGCCCTCGGGCACGATCTTGTCGTCGCTGGCGACCTCGGCCTGGAAGTAGCGGTCCTTGGAGTAGGACTTCTTGCCGCGGCTCGACATCGCCGCCATCGAGCCCATGCCCCGGAACGACTTGTACTGCTTGCCGTTGACGAAGATCAGCTCGCCCGGCGCCTCCTCGCAGCCGGCCAGCAGGGCGCCGACCATGACGGAGTCGGCGCCGGCGACCAGAGCCTTGGCGATGTCGCCGGAGTACTTCAGGCCGCCGTCGGCGATCACCGGGACGCCGGCCGGCCTTGCAGGCCAGCGAGGCCTCGTGGACCGCCGTGATCTGAGGCACGCCGACGCCGGTGACGACGCGAGTGGTGCAGATCGCACCCGGCCCGACGCCGACCTTGACCGCGTCCGCGCCGGCGTCGACGAACGCCTGGGCGCCCTCGCGGGTGCCGACGTTGCCGCCGATCACCTGCACGTGCCGGGTGGCGGGGTCGGACTTCAGCCGCTGGACCATGTCGAGGAGCATCCGGACGTGGCCGTGGGCGGTGTCGGCGACGAGCACGTCGACGCCGGCCTCGATCAGGGTGGTGGCGCGCTGCCAGGCGTCGCCGAAGTACCCGATGGCGGCACCGACGAGCAGGCGTCCGTGGGCGTCGTACGACGCGTCGGGGAACTGCTCGCCCTTGACGAAGTCCTTGACGGTGATCAGCCCGCCGAGGTGGCCCTGCCTCGTCGATGAGCGGGAGCCGCTCGCGCTTGTGCTGGCGGAGCAGGCTGGTCGCCTCGTCGCGGCCGATGCCGATCGGGCCGGTGATGAGCGGCATCGGCGTCATCACCTCGTCGACCTTGGTGGTCGCCCACTCCGCGACCGGCGTGAAGCGCAGGTCGCGGTTGGTGATGATGCCGAGCAGCCGGTTCTGGGTGTCCACGACGGGCAGGCCGGAGACGCGGTACTCGCCGCAGATGCGGTCGAGGTCCTCGAGCGTCTGGTCGGGGCCGATGGTCACCGGGTTGGAGATGATCCCGGTCTGGGTCCGCTTGACCAGGTCGACCTGGTAGGCCTGGTCCTCCACCGAGAGGTTGCGGTGCAGCACGCCGATGCCGCCCTCGCGGGCCATCGCGATGGCCATCCGGCTCTCGGTCACGGTGTCCATGGCGGCGCTGACCAGCGGCGCCTTGAGGGTGATCTCGCGGGTCAGCCGGGTGGTGGTGTCGATGTCGCTCGGCGCCAGGTCGGAGAACCCCGGCAGCAGCAGCACGTCGTCGTAGGTGAGGCCGAGAGAGGCGAACTTGTCGGGGACTTCGGTGCGGGCGGGCTCCACCTCGCCATCCTATCGGCGTCCGCCGACCGACCAGAGCAGCCGGTCAGCGGTGCAGGGCCGCCAGCGGGATGCGCACCGTGAGGCGGTCGCCGGACATCCGGATCCGGCCGCGCAGTCCCGCGGCCAGGACCATCGGCAGCACGGCCTGGTTGTCGGCGCGCGTGGTCAGCACCAGCTCGGCCGCGCCGCGGGAGGCCGCGTGGCGCACCGCCTCGCCGAGCAGCCGGCCGCCGATCCCGCGGCGACGCCACTGCGGGTCGACGGTCAAGGAGAGCACCCAGACGTCGACCTCGTCGACGGCGGGCCGCACCGCGGCGTGTCCGACGACGGTCTCGCCGACGAGTGCGGTCACCCGGCCGTCCTCGCTGACCCACCGCGGCTCGGCGCTGCTCGGGCCGGGTGCGGCGGCAGGTACGGCGCCGGTCGGGCGAGCACGTCGTCGACCAGGCCGGCGAGGGCCGAGGCCCGGGCGTGCTCGGTGGCCGTGAAGGGCGCCGTACGCCGCACCTGCACGAGCACCGAGGCGACCGTCACGTCGAGGACGTCCTGGGAGGACTCCCCGGTCGGCGGCTCGGCCTCGGCGTCGAAGAGCCGCGCGAGCACTTCAGGGAAGCTCGCGGGCGCGGACAGCACCGACCGCGCGGCCTGCACGTACCTCGTGGGCTGGTCGGTCAGCGCCGCCTCGGTGCACGGCGCGATGCTCACCGCGGTGCCTCCGGACCGGCCGACGAGCGCCGCGACATCGTCGCTCGACCAGCCGGCGGGCGTGTCCAGGACGAGCTCGTCGGTCACCCGGTCGACACCCGGGAAGATCTGGAACCCGAGGATGTTCACCGTGGCTGTGCCCGCACTCGGTGGCCAGCGCCGCCAGGGCTCCGGGCCGGTCGGGCAGCGTCGCACGCACTCGCCACAGCATGCGCCGATGGTGCGCCGCCGCCGTTTCCGGACAGGTTCGCCGGTGTTTCGCGGAGGAAAACTTCACCGCGATCCGATCGGCAGAGCCGCGCTAGACCGCGCGAACTCCGACCGATCGACCCATACCCAACCGAGCCCGGGCTGCCTAGCATCCGCCCCATGCGTCGCTTCATCGGGGGGCTGGCGATGCTCCTGGCCCTGGTTCCTGCCATCACGATCGCGGTACCCGCGGTCTCCACTCCTGTCGCGCCCGACAGGCCGGCGAGGAGCATCCCCGTCGCCGATCCCGCGGCGTACGACACCTTCGGTGCCGTCACGGTGAATCCCGTCGTCAACGGCCAGGAGCAACCCCTGGTCGCCGCGGGATCGTGGACGACGCAGACGTTCTCCACGGCGGGCTTCACGGTGCAACAGGCGCCGATCAAGGAGAACGGCAACAACCCCAACTACAACGGCTGCATCGTCGCGCCGGGCACGGCCCAGTTCGTCGGCCGCACCGCCTGGCTGCGGATCAACCCCGGTGTCGACGGCAAGGTCGGGATCCTGGCCAGCACCGGCTACGACGCCCAGATGAACCTCTTCGGGGCGAACAAGGCGCCGTACGGCGGCGCCACCCTGGCCAACCTCACCGGGTCGATCACGTGCTCCTACCTGGCCGCTGCAGGGGCGACCGAGCGCATCGGCACGAACTGCCCTTCAGGTGCCTGCTTCCAGGTGACCCGCGACCATGACTACTACGTGCAGGTCGGCGTCATCTGCCCCACGCAGAACGACCCCTCCTCCTGCCAGGAGACCAACGGCGCCCTCCCGGCCGGGGGTGACACGGTCCTCCAGTTCACGTTCGTCCCGGACGACAGCGACGCCGACGGCGTGCCCGACAGCCAGGACCAGTGCCCGAGTGTCGCCGGCCAGGCGAGCGCCCAGGGCTGCCCGGATGCGGACGGGGACGGGATCCAAGACAGTCAGGACAACTGCCCGACCGATGCCGGCGTCCCGGCCAGCGCGCCGTACAACGGCTGCCCCGCGGGCCCTACCCCCCCGGACGTCGGCAACCCGCCGTACGTCACGATCCTCAGCCCCACCGGCGACGTCGACACCACCAACGACACCTCCGTGACCCTCAAGCTGAACTGGCCGCAGGGAGCTCAGACCATGCGGATCTCCAACGGGGACTCGACGTTCACCGCCCCGATTCGCATCTCGTCGGCGACGTACCCGTGGACCTTGCGACCGCTGTCGTCCGGACAGTCGAGCGCCTCGCGAGACGTCAAGGTGGTCTTTCAGGGACCCGGCATCAAGGACAACAGCCAGGACGACAGCATCACCCTCGACACGGTGAGGCCCGCTGGCGTGGGGGGCGAGTTCTCCGCGATGGCGAAGAAGGGATGGCACTTCTTCGTGCGCGGCAAGGACCAAGGCACCGGCGTCCGCAAGATCCAGATGCTCGACGCCGGCAGGAAGACCTTGAAGACCAAGAACTTCTGCACCAAGACGTGCTCCAGCAGCGAGCGGGTCGGGCTGTTCTCGGCGAAGAAGCCCGTGTACGCCCGCGTCTTCGACCTGGCCGGGAACCAGCGGGTCGTGCGGCTGCAGCGGAGCCAGGCGTCCTGCGCCTTCCCTCCCTACAAGGTGTACAAGGTCAACAGCACCAAGAGCGGCTGCTTCGCACTGCACCAGAAGTGCAACCCAGCACCGGGCGTCTGGGACTGGAAGCACGCCGATGTCCCGCTGGCCTGCCGGCCGGCGGGCGATGTCCACCAGGTCGAGCTGCGGTAGCGGTCGGTGACGATCGACGCGGCGGCCCTGCTGCCGTGGGCCGCCGTCGCGACGGCGCTCACGTTGGCGGTCCGGCTCTGGGCGGGACGAGCCAGGCGTCCGTACACGGCGCGCGCCGCCACCCTGGTCCTCGGCGTGGCCGTGATGTCCCTGGCGCTGCTGTCCGGCGCGTCGTTGATCCGCACCGGCGTGCCCAACCCGGACGACCCGCGGGCGGTCGGGGTGCTCGTGTGGCGTCCGGGCGAACAGCCCGGACGTTCCAGCTCGGCCAACATCGCCGTGAGCGCGGCGGTCGAGATGTCGAGCTGTGACGACGAGCCCGAGGTCCGACTGACCCTGACGCCGACGGCCGAGTTCTGGGTCGCCCGCGCACGCGCCCTCGCCGACGGCGCCGTCATCGGGATCGCCGTCCCTGACGCCACCATCACCGACGTGCGGGCGAGCGTGACCAGCGACCCCGTCGGCGGCGTGACGCGGCCGGGAGTGAGCCTCGACGACGCCACGACCGTGCCGATCGCGTCCGAGGAGCATCGGACCGATGGCGACGTCACGATCGTGACCGTGAACATCGATCGCTGGGGCGACACCAACGTCCCGGTCAGCTTCACGTTCCGGGCGGACTGGATCGTCGACAGCACCTGGCTCGGTCGCTGCTACGTCGAGCTGCCCTCCCTCGTCGGGGTGCCGACGGTCCTCAGCGCGGCCGAGGTCGCGGGCCGCGCCACGGACGTCGACGCACGGATCCCCGGGCTGCAGAACGACGTGGTGGTGGTGGCCAACGGCCGCCACGCCGGGTACGAGTCGCGCTACCAGCTGACCCGCGGCGTCACGTCGGTGGAGCTGCACGGGATGTCGCTGGACGCCGAGGGATCGCTTCCCGGGCCCGACGCCAACCTCGAGGGCCGCCAGGCCTGGACCTGCTCGTCGCAGGCCTTGGACGAGTACGGATTCCTCGACAGCCTGCGCCCGGGCGACGACGTTCCCGACCTGGCGATCCCCCGTGATGCCAACAACGGGGTCTACTCCTTGTCCACCGGTCGCCTCGCCGAGGTGCTGGGCAGGCCCTCGTGCGCCACGCTTGCCGCAATCGAGGAATCCGACCTGGGCACCCGGCGTGACCTCGCCCTGATCGGCATCGGCGCCCTGTTCTCGCTGGGCATCGAACGCTTGGTCGCGGCGTTCCACAGCGTGCCGCGCACGCCCGTTCCCACTCCTGCCAATGCCCTCACCAGCGCACCACGAGGACGCTTGCGCCGGCCGCGGGGGCGCCCCTGACGAACGACGAACGGGTCGTGTGCCCGAGGCAGCGCCAGGGCGCGTTCTCGGGCACACGACCCGTTCAGAGTCGTGCGTGGAGGTCAGTGGCCGTGACCGTGGCCGTGACCGGCCGCGGGGGCGTCCTCCTGCTGCTCGGGCTTCTCGACGATCAGCGTCTCGGTCGTCAGCAGCATCGCGGCGATCGAGGTGGCGTTGACCAGCGCGGAGCGGGTCACCTTGACGGGGTCGAGCACGCCCTGGGCGACCAGGTCGCCGTACTCGCCGGTCGCGGCGTTGTAGCCGGTGCCGACGCCTCCGTCGCGGACCTTGGCGACGATGACGTAGCCGTTCTCGCCGCCGTTCTCGGCGATCCAGCGCAGCGGCTCGTCGACGGACTTGCGCACGATGCGTACCCCGATGGCTTCGTCACCGGTGAGACCGAGGTCGTCGCTGAGGACCGAGGCCGCGTGGATGAGGGCGGAGCCGCCACCGGCGACGATGCCCTCCTCGATCGCGGCGCGCGTCGCGGAGACGGCGTCCTCGATGCGGTGCTTCTTCTCCTTCAGCTCCACCTCGGTGTGCGCGCCGACCTTGATGACGCAGACGCCGCCGGCCAGCTTGGCGAGGCGCTCCTGGAGCTTCTCGCGGTCCCAGTCGGAGTCGGTGTTCTCGATCTCGGCCTTGATCTGGTTGACGCGGCCCTCGACCTCGGCCTTGTCACCGCCGCCGTCGATGATCGTGGTGGTGTCCTTGGTGACCACGATGCGCCGGGCCTGGCCCAGCACGTCGAGACCGACCTGGTCGAGCTTGAGCCCGACCTCGGGAGAGACGACCTGGCCACCGGTCAGCGTCGCGATGTCCTGCATCATCGCCTTGCGGCGGTCGCCGAACGCCGGGCTCTTCACCGCGACGGCGGTGAACGTGCCACGGATCTTGTTGACCACCAGGGTCGACAGCGCCTCGCCGTCGACGTCCTCGGCGAGGATGAACAGCGACTTGCCCGCCGCGATGACCTTCTCCAGCAGCGGGAGGATGTCGGCGATCGCCGAGACCTTCCCCTGGTGCAGCAGGATGTACGGCTCGTCGAGGACGGCCTCCATCCGCTCGGCGTCGGTCACGAAGTACGCCGAGATGTAGCCCTTGTCGAACTGCATGCCCTCGGTGAACTCGAGCTCGGTGCCCATGGTGTTGGACTCCTCGACGGTGATGACACCGTCCTTGCCGACCTTGTCGAACGACTCGGCCAGCAGCTCACCGATGAGGCTGTCACGGCTGGAGATGGTGGCGACCGACGCCATGTCCTCCTTGGACTCCACCTCGCGGGCGGCCTCGCGCAGAGCGTCGCCGACGGCCTCGGCCGCGGCGTCCATGCCGCGCTTGAGCGCCATCGGGTTGGCACCGGCGGCCACGGCGCGCAGGCCCTCGTGGACCATCGCCTGGGCGAGCACGGTCGCGGTCGTCGTACCGTCGCCGGCGACGTCGTTGGTCTTGGTCGCGACCTCCTTGGTGAGCTGCGCACCGAGGTTCTCGAACGGGTCGTCGAGCTCGATCTCGCGCGCCACCGTGACGCCGTCGTTGGTGATCGTGGGGGCGCCCCACTTCTTGTCGAGGACGACGTAACGGCCCTTGGGGCCGAGCGTCACCTTGACGGTGTTGGCGAGCTTGTCCACGCCACGCTCCAGGGAGCGCCTCGCGTGCTCGTCGAACTCCAGGATCTTGGGCATGTGATTCCTTCAGGTGCTCAGTGGTGCGGGAAGCGAACGGGTCGTGCCCCCAGCGGCGCGCTCTGGCGCACGGTCAGGGACACGACCCGGTCAGCGTGAGTCAGGAGACGACCGCGAGCACGTCGCGCGCGGAGAGGATGAGGTACTCGTTGCCGGCGTACTTGACCTCGGTACCGCCGTACTTGCTGTAGATGACCTTGTCACCGACCGCGACGTCGAGCGGGACGCGGTTGCCGTTGTCGTCGATGCGCCCGGGGCCGATCGCGATGACCTCGCCCTCCTGGGGCTTCTCCTTGGCGGTGTCGGGGATGACCAGGCCGGACGCCGTGGTCTGCTCCGCTTCGATCGCCTGAACGACGATGCGGTCCTCGAGGGGCTTGATGTTGACCGACACGATGTCGACCTCCACTTTCTGAACAGTTGTCAGGTGCGGGTGGGACCACCCGATGCGGAGCGGTCCCGGACGTTTGAGCCTGCTCGGAAGTACGCCGTCGCGGGGGTCGTACGTCGTCGCAAGCGCTGGCACCCTCGGACTGAGAGTGCCAGCGCCGACGTTAGCACTCCCCCCAGGCGAGTGCCAGGGAGGGGCATGATGGCTGACAGACTGACGGTGCGTGGACCTCGACGCCTTCCGGTGGCTGCTGACCGACGACGGTCAGGCCGTGCTCGCGCGGGCCGAGGCGGCGACCGCCGACGACGGGTCGGGACACGGGTCGGGACACGGGTCGGGCGAGCTCGCGGTGCAGGCCGAGCTGCGGCGTACGACGCCCGCCGACCGCGTCGCCGCGGCCCTCACCCAGGTCGAGCTGCGCCGGCGGGCGGTGCCCAAGTTCGGGGACCTCGCGGCCCGCATGTACTTCACGCCCGACGGCCTCGAGCAGGCCACCCGCCTGAGCGTCGCGACGCACCGGGCCGGCCGGCTCCAGGCGGCGGTGGCCACGACGGCGATCGACCTCGGGTGCGGGATCGGCGGCGACCTCGTGGCGTTCGCGCGCGCCGGTGTCGTCACGGCCGGGGTCGACCTCGACCCCGTCAGGGTGGCCGTCGCCCAGGCGAACCTGGCCGCCCTCGACCTCGACGGGGCGGTCCAGGTGGCCGATGCGACCACCGTCGACACCACTCCGTTCGACGTCGCCTTCGCCGACCCGGCCCGCCGCAACGGCCGCGGACGCAGCTTCCACGTCGAGGACTGGACGCCGCCGTGGGCGTTCGTGGAGGGACTCCTCACCCGCGACGCGTGCGTGAAGGTCGCGCCGGGGATCCCGCACGCACTGGTCCCGCCGGGCGTGGAGGCGGAGTGGGTCAGCGACCACGGCGAGGTCAAGGAGGCCGCGCTGTGGTCGGGCCGGCTGGCGACGGTGGCCCGCCGCGCCACGGTGATCGGACGCGGTGGACTGGCCACGCTGACCGAGGAGGACGATCCCGGGAGCGACGTCGGTGACCTCGGCGCCTTCCTGTACGAACCGGATGGTGCCGTGATCCGGGCGGGTCTGGTCACCGCCGTCGCTGCCGGGGTCGGCGGTCGACTGATCGACCGCAAGATCGCCTACGTGACGTCCGAGGAGTCGTTCCGGACGCCCTTCGCCCGGTCCTACCGGGTCCTGGAGGAGCTGCCCTACCGCGAGAAGCAGCTCCGCGCCGCGCTACGGGCGCGCGGCATCGGCACGTTGACCATCAAGAAGCGTGGCGTCGACGTCTCCCCCGAGCAGCTCCGCAAGCGGCTGGCGCTGCACGGCGAGGACGAGGCGACGCTGGTGATGACCCGCTCGCGAGGAGAGGGCATCGCCGTGCTGGTCAAACCGTTCTGACCGTCGAGCAGACGTGGTTCCCGGCGGGCGGAGCTGAGGCTCCACCCGGCCGGGCACGACGTAGGTCAGACCGTGCAGTTCGTCGGCACGTGGGTGGCGTCGCCCGTCGGGGTGTGGTCGGCCACGAGGGGTTGTTGCCCGGGTCGGCACCGGTGTCGCACGGCGGCAGGTCGTTGTCGGGCTGCACCGTGATCTGGAACGAGCCCGGAACCGACACCGCCGGCGCGCTGGCCAGGAAGTAGTGAAAGGTCAGCGTGCCCTGCCGTTCGCACTGTTGCTGAACGCAGCGGCGTCGACGTAGTAGCAGTCGCGGTCGACGCCGGCGTTGACGGTGACCGTCGCCGGCGTCGGTGTCCGCGTCTCGGATGTTCACCGTCAACGAGTCGAGGTACACCAGGTTGCCGGCGAGCGGCACGTTGGTCTTGAAGCAGAACGTGGTGTGGTATCGCTTCTCATGCCGCCGTTGCCCGGGTGCTTGCAGGCGGTGCCGCAGTTGGTGACCGAGACGCGGTCCCGGCGACGCAGCAAACGCGGGTGCGGCGGTGGCGATGACGGCGATCGGCGCCGTCCAGACCACACCGCGTGTGACGGTGCGTCGCGAGATCTGAGTCCCCCCAGACCTGACACGCGCAGGCGTGTGCTTGGAATCCATTGTTACCCCCCCGGATACATGTGGAAACCACACAGTAGACCGCTCACCCAGCCGATGGGAAATGCACTGTCCCGAGGTCCGGCGGTGGGCTGTACCAGTCGAAATCCTCGACCTGGGGGCGTATCTCGCGACGAGTTCGGTCGTTCCTGACCGTCTCGCCTCCGGAATGCGTGGATCTAGGCGTTCGGGCTTCCGTCAACACCCGGTGCGCGGTATGGCCGGGACCGCGACGGGCAGGTGTCCGGGGGCCGGCTGCACGCCCAGGAGGAAGCCCACGAGGGCGTCCATGGCGCCGGGAGTGGCGCCGTACGTCGCCACCCGGACCCGCGCCGAGCTGCGGGCCAGCAGGTCCGGCCGGTCGAGGGCGACGAGCACCCCAGCGCGCGGGGTTCGGCCACGGGAGGCCAGCACCACTCGGGTACCTCGCCCCAGGCCCAACCCGTGGGCGGTGGCCGCAGCACGGAACGCGGACACCGCCGGCTCGGCACCGACGACGCGGACGTGCCCGCCGACCAACCGGCCGCCGCACGGGCCGGCGACGGAGGTCAGCGCCTCGGCCGAGAGCTGTGCGGACAGGGCGGCCGAGGACCCCAACCGCGCACCGTCCACGTGGGCGTGGTCCTCGTGCAGCAGCAGGGCCACCATCCGGGTCGCGGCGGCCTCGAGGCGAGAGCGCGGGAGACGGTCGGCGCGGACCGCGTCGACGATCCCCGTGCGCGCGGCGCGGGCGTCGGCCGGCATGAGCACGATGTCGACGCCGGCGTTCACGGCGCGGGCGGCGGCCTTGGCCGAGCCGTACCGGTGCGCGACTGCTCCCATCGACAGCGCGTCGGTCATCACCACGCCCCGGAAGCCGAGCTCGCGCCGCAGCAGCCCCGTGACGACCTTGCGGGACAGGGACGCCGGCACGTGCGGGTCGACGGCCCGGACGTCGAGGTGGCCGATCATCACCGCGGACGCGCCGGCCTCGATGCCGCGGCGGAACGGGACGAGGGCGGTGCGGCGCAGCATCGGGGAGCGGCGTGCGCAGCACCGGGAGCGCCTGGTGGCTGTCGACCGTCACGGAGCCGTGGCCGGGGAAGTGCTTGAGGGCGCCGATCACGCCCGCGTCGGCCAGCCCGGCCTCGGCGGCGACGACCTGGGCCGCCGCGACCCGCGGGAAGCCCGAGGCGGAGCGGGTGCCGATGACGGGATCGGCCGGGCCGCGGGTCACGTCGGCCACCGGGGCGAGCACCGAGGTGAAGCCGAGGCCGCGCATCTCGCGGCCGTTGGCGGCCGCCGTACGACGCGTGAGGGCCGGGTCTCGGGCGGCGCCGGTCGACATGAACGCCGGGAACGCGGTCGCCGCGTCGCGGATGCGCACCACGGTCCCGCCCTCCTGGTCGACCCCGATGAACGCCGGGTAGCCGCGTGCGCGGACCACCCGTTGGATGGAGGCGTTCACCGCGCGGATCTGGGTGCTCGAGGTGATGTTCTCCGCCACCGGGACGGCACCGCCGAGGTGGAGGCGGGCGACCAGGGCTGCCGGCGAGCCGGTCCCGCGGTACCCCGCGACGATCACCTGACCGGCCAGCTGCGACAGCGGGAGGGCGCGGACCAGCTCTCGCGCATGGCGGATCTCGACCGGCGTGGGACCCCAGGAGGTCGGCGCGGGCGCCGGCGCGCGGACTTGGTGCACCGGCGCGCGGTCCAGGATCGGGACGGACGCCTCGGTGGGGGTGGGGGTCGCCAGCGCGGCACCGGCGAGCAGCAACGCGGCGGCTCCGGTCAGGGGGCGGCGCACGTCCGTCAGTCTGGCAAGCGGCCCGCCTCCTTCGTGGCAGAACCCGCCAGACCCGTCACCCGCCCATCCTCGGCGGCAGCCGCCGGTTGAGCGAGAACAGCCGGCCGAGGATCGGCATGATCACGATGTTCAGGCCGTGGAGCACGCCGATGATCAGCAGGATGCCGCCGATGCGCACGAGCTCGGCCTTCACCAGCTCGGCGTGCACGTCGCGATGGAGGTCCAAGGGCTCGACCCGCAACGTGAAGAGGATGTACGCCGTGAAGATCAGGTAGTAGACGATGTCGGTGAGCACGATGTAGCTCTTGCCGGTCAGCGGGTTGTCGTGGAAGACGTCGGCGGCGTACGCGCGGCCGAACCGCTTGATGAACGGCCCCAGCCAGACGGCGATGCCGACCAGGGCCAGGTTCGTGGCGATCTCCAGGATCCACCAGGGCATGTGCAGTCCCTCCTCGTCCTTCGGGGTCAGGGTGACGGTGAGCAGGGCGGCGACGGCGACGCCGGCCACCCAGGCGAGGGCGACGACACGGGCGTGCCGGCGCCGGGAGCGGTCGTCGGCGATGCTGCCGACGACGCGGGCGAAGAGGTCGGGTGACGGCTCGGTGCGCTCGCCGGTCTCGCCGAGCGCGTCGTGCAGCCGGGTCTCGAGGTCAGCCATCGTCGTCTCCCATCGTGTCCGCCTCCAGGGCGCGGGCGAGGCCGCGCAGGCCGCGCTTGAGGTGCGTCTTCACGGAGTTCGCCGAGACTCCGAGGGCCGCGGCGATCTCGTCGACCCGCAGCTCGAGGTAGTAGCGCAGCGCCAGGCACTCGCGCTGCCGGTGCGGCAGCGCGCGCAGCGCAGCCACCACCTCGCGACGCGACGCCTCGCGGGACGCCGTCTCCTCGGCGGACGGCTCGTCGGGCGCGGCCGGCGGACGGTGCCGCAGGGACACCAGGCCGCGCCGGTTGTGGTCGCGGGCGAGGTTGACGACGATCGAGCGGAGGTAGGCCGCGGCCTTGTCGCGCTCCCGGATCCGGTGCGCGTTCCGGGCCAGCCGGATGAACGCCTCCTGCACCAGGTCCTCGGCGGCGGTTCGGTCGTCGGTGAAGAAGCGCGCCAGCGCGACCAGGCGCCGACCTTCCTGCTCGAAGAGCGCGGCCACCAGCGCGTCGGCGTCTCGCGCCGACCCGCTCACCACCAGTCCTCGAGGCACCGCCGACACGGACTCCATCACTGGGGCAGACGTGCGCGACGCCCCTGCCGGGTGACACGTCACGACCGCGACTTCTTGCAGATTCCTCGCGTCACCCGATCGCTGTCCAGGCCCGTCTGTCGAGGTGTTCAGACTTCCCGCCCAGGACAGGAGCCCGTCATGACGACTCGATCGCGGACAGCGGTGAAGGCGACGGCGTACGGCGCCGCGCTCGGCGCCGGCTGGGGGGTGCTCGCCCGCGTCTGGATGCGGCTGATCTCCACCGACCCCGAGTTCAGCTGGGAGGGCACGCTGATGATCATCGGGTTCTCGGCGTTGCTCGGCCTCGGCGTCGGCGTGGTGCACGCCTCCCGCCGTACCGGTCGCTCGCGGTGGTGGACGCTGGCCGTCATCCCCGGGCTGGTCCTTTTCATGAGCCCCGGCATGGTGCTCGCGCCGGCGTTCCTGCTCGGCGGCCCGGCCTTCGGGGTCCGCGGCCGGATCCTTCGGGTGGTGGGCGTCCTGGCTCTCGTCGGCACGCTCGCCCTGGCCCTCTACCTGGCGCTCTTCATGCCGGACCCGGGGGCCGAGGACCCGTCGTTCGGCGACGTCCTGGTCTTCGAGGGGGGCTTCGCCCTGCTCGCGGTCGCGCTCGCGTGGGCGAGCTCGCTGGTGTGGCAGCGGACGAGGTCAGCCGTCGAGGCCGACCCGCTCGGCGCCGATCGTGGTGTCGCCCCCGTGCCCGGTGTGCACGACGGTGTCGTCGGGTAGCGCGAACAGGCGGGCCCGGATCGACTCCTTGATGAGGTCCGCGTCGCTGAACGAGCGGCCGGTGGCGCCAGGCCCGCCCTGGAAGAGGGTGTCGCCGGTGAAGACGCAGCCGAGGTCGGCGGCGTACAGGCAGACGGCGCCCGGGGCGTGGCCGGGCGTGTGCAGCACCCGCAACGTGGTGCCGCCGACGTCGACGGTGAGGCCGTCGCTGAGGTCGAGGTCCCACAGGTAGTCGGTGTGGGTCAGGTCCCACAGCGGCTTGTCGTCGGGGTGCAGCATGATCGGCGCGACCACCGCCTCGCGCAGCGCTGGGGCGACCCGGACGTGGTCGTCGTGGGCGTGCGTGCAGATGATCGCCTTCACCTTGCGCCCGCCCACCACGGCGAGGATCGCGTCGACGTCGTGCGGCGCGTCGATGACCGCGCACTCCTCGTCGTCGCCGACCACCCACAGGTTGTTGTCGACGTCGAAGGTCTCCCCGTCGAGGGTGAAGGTGCCGCTGACGACGGCGTGGTCGACCCTGGCTGTTGGCCGGGCGGTCAGAAGATCACCACCGAGCGGAGGACGTCGCCGTGGTGCATCTTCTCGAACGCCGCCTCGACGTCGTCGATGCCGATCTCCTCGGACACGAAGGCGTCGAGGTCGAGCCGGCCCTGGCGGTAGAGGTCGACGAGCATCGGGAAGTCGCGGGTGGGCAGGCAGTCGCCGTACCAGCTGGACTTCAGCGCCCCGCCGCGCCCGAAGACGTCGATGAGCGGGATGTCGGGGATCTTCATGTCCGGGGTCGGCACGCCGACCAGCACCAGCGTGCCGGCCAGGTCGCGCGCGTAGAAGCCCTGCTTCCAGGTCTCGGGGCGACCGACGGCGTCGATGACCACGTCGGCACCGTTGCCCTCGGTGAGCGCCTGGATCGCGGCCACCGGCTCGTCCTCGGCGGAGTTGACGGTGTGCGTGGCGCCCATCCGGGTGGCCATCTCGAGCTTCCGCGGGTCGATGTCGACGGCGATGATCGTGCTCGCCCCGGCCAGCACCGAACCGGCGATCGCGGCCGCGCCCACCCCGCCGCAGCCGATCACGGCGACGCTCTTGCCGCGGCTGACGCTGCCGGTGTTGATGGCGGCGCCCAGGCCGGCCATCACGCCGCAGCCGAGCAGCCCGGCGGCGGCCGCGCGGGTCGACGGGTCGACCTTGGTGCACTGCCCCGCGGCGACGAGGGTCTTCTCGGCGAACGCGCCGATGCCGAGGGCCGGGCTGAGCTCGGTGCCGTCCGCGAGCGTCATCTTCTGGGTGGCGTTGAAGGTGGCGAAGCAGTACCACGGCTCGCCGCGCCTGCAGGCCCGGCAGGAGCCGCACACCGCCCGCCAGTTGAGGATCACGAAGTCGCCCGGGGCGAGGTCACGTACGTCGTCCCCGACGGCCTCCACGACGCCGGCGGCCTCGTGGCCCAGCAGGAAGGGGAAGTCGTCGTTGATGCCACCCTCGCGGTAGTGCAGATCGGTGTGGCAGACCCCGCAGGCCTGCACCTTCACCAGGGCCTCGCCCGGTCCGGGATCGGGGACCAGGATCGTCTCGACGCTGACAGGAGCGCCCTTCGAGCGGGCGACGACACCTCGGACCTCGTGCATGGCTGCGCAATCCCTTCGCTGATGGTGTGGCGCCAGCGTAGGGATGCCCGTCTCGGTCACGACGCTGACCCCAGGCCCGACGGGCGTTATGCTCCGCGGGTACGCGTGTCGGCAGGTGCGTTGCCTGTTGGGGGGCGAGAGGCCGGCGAGACAGGACGCGATGGAGCGGATGCAGGCGATCGACCCATATCCGGCCGAGGAGCCGGACCCGGACCCCGAGGGCCGCGGAACGGCGGCGGCCCAGTTGCTGCTGCACGCCCAGCAGGTGGCCGACGAGCTGCGCTCGCAGGCCGAGCAGCAGGCCCACGAGGCGATAGCGCTCGCCGAGCAGCTGGAGGCCGAGAGCCGCCGCTTCCACGACGAGGCTGCCGCGGACCGCGCCGAGGCGGCCCGCGCGCTGGCGCAGGCCGACGCCCGGCTGGCCGACGCGTCCCGCGAGGCCCGGCAGTCGGTCAGCGACGCCGGCGAGCAGGTCCGTCTCCTCCTCGACGCCGCCGAGGCCCAGCGCCACGCGATCCTCGCCGAGGCCACCGAGGCCGCACGGCGCGACCGTGAGGCGGTCAGCCAGGAGCTGGCCACCAGTCGCGACGAGGCCGAGCGGCTGCGCTCGGAGACCCGCGTCGAGACCGACCACCGCCTGGCGACCACCGCCTCGCTGACCCAGCGGCTGCTCGCCCTGGCCACCGTCGCGATGCGTCACCAACAGCTCGAGACGGTCCGGGCCGCCGAGGAGCTGAGGATCACCGCGGACGAGGACGCCGCCGCCGTACGGTCCCACGCCACCCAGGAGGCCGAGGCTCTCCGCAAGGACGCCGACACCCACGCCCACACCGTGCTCGCGGAGGCCGAGCAGGTGCGGGCCCAGGCCCACCTGGCGGCCGAGGAGCTGCTCCGCCACGCTCGCACCGAGGCCGGCGAAGCCATCCACGCGGCCGAGGAGCAGACGGCCTGGACCCAGAACACCATGCGTGCGCTCCTGGACAACGCCGAGCAGGAGGCGGAGCGCCTGCGCGGCACCGCACGATCCGAGGGCGCCGAGCACGTCGAGCGACGACGCCGTCGGATCCAGACGGTCGTGGACCGTGTGACCGAACGGATGCGGGACGCGCTGGCGGCCGCGGAGCGCGACGCCCAGGAGGTCAGCGCCGTCGCCGCGAGCCTGGTGACGAGCGCCGAGGCCGACGCGGCTCGCATCCGCGCCGAGGCCGACGAGGCCCGGCGGGCCCATCTCGCGGCCGCCGAGGACGAGGCCACGCTGGTGCACGAGCGGGCCCGGCGGCGTGAAGAGGAGACCGAGTCGACCGCCCACCTGCTGCGCGAGCAGGTCGCCGACGAGGTCGTGCGCAACCGGCAGACCGCCCAGGACGAGCTCCGCGCCGCCCGCCGTGAGGCGACCGACCTGGTCGCCTCGGCCCGCGCGGAGGCCGACGAGCTGCGCGGCAAGGCCCGCGCCGTCCTCGAGGACGCCCGCTCCGAGGCCGCCGTGCTCACCAAGCGCCGCGACGAGATCGCGGCGGAGCTCGAAGGTCTCTCCGGTGTCATCCAGGCGCTGGCCGTTCCCACCGATGTGCCCACCGAACCCGCCCCCGAGGAGAAGGATCAGCACTCATGACCGAGACCCCCCAGTTCCGTGTCGTCCTGCGTGGCTACGAGCCCGCCCAGGTCGACAAGCGGCTCCACGAGCTCGCGCAGCAGGCCGAGTCGGCGCGCCAGCAGGCCGCGCAGCTCGCCGACCGCGTGCAGCAGCTCGAGCACGAGTCCGGGGCCGCCGAGCAGCAGCCGGTGCTGGCGACGTTCGAGCACCTGGGCAAGCGGGTCGCCGAGATCCTCAGCATGGCCGAGGAAGAGGCCCGGGACCTGCTCGACAAGGGACGTGCCGCGCTCGAGGGCGAGCGGGCCGCGGTGGCCGACGAGGTCTCCCGTCAGCGCACGGACGCCGACCGGCACTCCGAGCAGCGGCGCAGCGATGCCGACACCGAAGCCGCCCGTGTCCTCGAGGACGCCCGCAAGGCCGCGGACGACCGCCTCGACGCCTCCGAGCGGGACGCCGCGGCGCGCATGCAGGAGGCCGAGGCGGTCTACGAGACGCAGCGTGCCAAGGCTGCCCAGGCGGCCGCGGACTTCGAGACCACCCTGGCCCGGCGTCGTGCGGCGGCCGAGGAGGACTTCACCACCCAGATGCAGGACCACCAGACCCGGCTCGCCGAGATGGAGTCCCACATCGACCTCACCCGCACCGGCGCCGAGAAGATGAACGACGAGTCGGTGCGCGAGAGCCGTCGCCTGCTCGAGGAGGCCGAGAAGCAGGCCGCCACCATCGTCGGCGAGGCGCGCGCGCAGGCGGCCCGCGTACGTGCGGACTCCGACCGCGAGCTGTCCGCGGCCACCCAGCGGCGCGACAGCATCAACGCCCAGCTGTCCAACGTGCGGCAGATGCTGGCGACCCTCACCGGCGGCGGGATGGTGCCGCTGGTCGACCCGTTCGAGGACTCCGGCGACGAGGCTCCTGCGGCCGAGGCTGCCGAGGACGCGGAGGAGATCGAGGACGTCCGGGCCGAGGACATCGAGCAGGACGAGGACGACGACACGGCCTGACGGCAACCGAACACCGGCGGGGCGCGTCGTAGGGGCATGAAGCCTCTCGGGCGCGCCCTGGCCGTCTCCCTCGCTGTCGTCGGCCTCGCGGCCTGCGGCACCCAGACCTCAGAACCGCAGGCGGCCGACGAACCGACGCCGTCGGCGCCGACCCCGTCCACGACCCCCACGCCGACGCCGAGCGCGACGGCGAGCACGGCCGAGACCTCGGAGCCGGCCGACCCGGTGCAGCCCGGCGTGCTGACCTTGGTGGGCGTGCCGGAGGGCGCGCCGCCCCACGTCTCGTACCTCGCCCAGGACGCCCACGGCGGGTGGTCCCTCGTATCGCCCGACGGCTCCTCGCGACCGCTCGACCGTCAGTACGACGCCTTCGCGACGATGGGCGACGGCATCGTCGGCATGGCCTCGGTCGACGACCAGACGATGGCGTTCGTCCTGGACGGCGAGCTGCGCGAGGTCTCCAGCGCCGAGGTACGCGGCGGCACCATCGCCACCACGCCGGACGGCGAGATCGTCTCGTGGCTCGGCGCCGACGGCCGCCCGCACGTGGTCGAGCAGGGCGGCGCCCAGGAGTACGACCTCAACCCCGTGCCGAAGGGCGACCACGTCGCCGCCGTCGTCAGCGACGGGACGACGTGCAAGGAGGGCGAGGGCGGCCAGGGCTGCGCCGTCTACGTGGACTCCGGCGACGTGACCGGCTCCTGGGTCTCGATCTCGCACGGCATCGTGGACTCCGTCCCCGGCGTGCTGGCGATCGACGACGTCACCGCGGGCGGCCTGCTCGGCATGACCGACCTCCTGGACGCGGGTTCGTGCTGGGGCCGGTTCGCGCCGTCGAAGCAGAAGCCGATCTGGGAGACCTGCGACTACACGCTCTTCGACTACTCCCCCTCGGGTGCGCTGATCCTCGGCGGCCCGGCGTACCTCGACGGCTTCGGCCAGGGCCTGGCCGCCGTGCTCGACGGAGCGGACGGCCGGGTCCTCGCCGAGTGGCACAGCAAGGGTCAGAGCGCCCTGCTGGACAGCATCTGGGAGGACGACGGCCACGTCCTGGCGGTGGTCTACCAGCGCGAGAGCTGGGCCGTCCTGCGCCTCGGCGTCACGGACGGGTCGGTCGAGGTCGCCGTGCCGCCCGTTCACGACCCCAGCGGCGAGGCGCGGTTCCTGCTGCCGACGGTCTAGGTCCAACAGCCTCGCGTTTTGCAACCTCCTCCGGCCCGGTTGCGTCTTGGTGGAGACCGAGTCGAGGAAGGATGACCGTTGACCGCCAGCCCCACCGCCGAACCGGGGACGCTGATGCCCGACCGCCGCTCAGCCCACGAACGGGCGCGCGACGCCGACTTCGCGGCGTACCTGCAGGCGCGCCAGGCGAGCGTGCTGCGCACGGCGTACCTGCTCACCGGGGACCGGCACACCGCCGAGGACCTGGTGCAGACGGCGTTCGCCAAGCTGTACCTCGCCTGGGACCGGGTGCGCGACCAGGGTTCGATCGACGGCTACCTGCGGCGGATCCTGGTCAACGAGAACAACTCCCTGTGGCGGCGCGGCTGGAAGAAGCGCGAGCACGCCATCGAGCAGCTGCCCGAGCCGACGCCGTCACTCGACGAGTACGACGACGGGCGCGGCGCCGCGCTGTGGGAGCTCGTCCAGACCCTGCCGAAGAAGGCGCGCGCCGTCCTGGTGCTGCGCTACTACGAGGAGCTGTCGGAGGCCGAGACCGCCGAGGCCCTCGGCGTCTCCGTCGGCACCGTGAAGTCCCAGACCAGCCGGGCCCTGGCCGCGCTCCGCGAGCGCACGCCGGCCCACCTGAACCCCCAGGAGGAGGAGCGATGAACGACCTCGACGACGAGCTGAGCCAGACGCTGCGCCGCCGCGCCGACACGATGGGCGCTGCCCCCCTCGCCTTCGACGACGTCCGCGGCAAGGCGACCTCGATCCGCCGCCGGCGCCGCGATCGCCTCCGGTCTCGGCGTCGCCGCCGCCATCGCGGTGATCGTGCCGACGGCGATGCTCGCCACCAAGGGCACGACCAGCGACGGTCCCCTGCCGGTCACGCAGCCGACCGTGGTCACCGACTCCGCCGATCCGACCCCGACGTCCACGCCGGTGATGGGCAAGCCGCACGCCCTCGACGTGCGCGACCTGCCGACCGGCGCGCCGCCGCAGATCGGCTATCGCGACGATGCCGCCGACACCGACGCTCAGGACCTACGTGGAGCTGGGCACCCAGACGGTGGTCCTCGTCCGGCGAGAAGGTGACGGTGACCCGCGACGACGGCGGGCAGCCTCACGGCCCGTACGACGCGAGCTCGCTCGTCGGCAGACCGCCAACGGCTCCGCGGCCGCGTGGGTCGACCTCGACGGCACGGTCATGCTTCTGGCCTGGCGCCCAGAAGCCTGTCGCCCTCGGCGACCCATGGTCTCCACGGCGCGCTCATCCGCGCGCTCACCGGCGACTGCTCCGACGGCGGCAGTGCTCGGCCTGGGTCTCCGGGGGCCGTGGCCCGGAGGCCGACCGCAGCCTCCGTGCGCATCGACCAGGACGGCAGCGTGCGCCCGGCCGACCCGAGCGACACCGTGTTCCTCGTCAAGGACGTCACCGTCGAGCGGTCAGCTCGTCGGTCTCTCGCAGCGGGACGACTACAACTCCTGCTCGTCCCTCGTCTCACCGGCGACGCAGTGGAAGACCTGCAAGCACACGCTCGACGCGTTCTCCCCCAGCGGCGCCTACGTCGCGGCGAGCGACCCCTTCCACTCCGGCGACCTCAACGGCTCCATCGCCATCTACGACGCCGCGACCGGCAAGACCACGACGTACCGGATCGCGAAGGCCGGCGACTCGGCGTACTACGCGTACTTCGCGTGGGAGGACGACTCTCACCTCCTGTTCTCCGCTTATCAGGACGAGAAGTGGTCGATGGTCCGGATGGGCGTCGACGGATCGATGGAGTACGCCGTCCCGCCGGACTCCCTCGGCGACAACCTGTCGCGTCCGTTCGTCTTCGAGGGCAACGCCCACCCGATGTGACCAGCTAGGCGACGACCGTCGTCACGGGCATCGAGGAGTCGGCGGGCAGGTCGAGCGCCGACGGGGCGCGGCCGCGGGCGACGAGCTCGGACCCCAGTGCGGCGACCATCGCACCGTTGTCGGTGCACAGCCCCGGGCGTGGCACCCGCACGCGGATGCCGCGGTCGGTGGCGCGCTCGGTGGCCATCGCCCGCAGCCGGGAGTTCGCCGCGACCCCACCGCCGATCAGGATGTCCTCGATGCCGCGGTCGGTCGCGGCGTCCAGCGCCTTGCGCACCAGCACGTCGCACACCGCCTCCTGGAACGACGCGGCGACGTCGGCGACCGGCACCGGCTCACCGGAACGCTCGCGGGCCTCGACCCAGCGGGCCACGGCCGTCTTGAGTCCGGAGAACGAGAAGTCGAAGCGGTGTCGCTCGAGGTCGCGGCGCGAGGTCAGCCCGCGCGGGAAGTCGATCGTCACGTGCCCCTCGCGCGCCACGCGGTCGATGTGCGGGCCGCCGGGGAACGGCAGCCCCAGCAGGCGGGCCACCTTGTCGAAGGCCTCGCCGGCCGCGTCGTCGATGGTCGCGCCCAGCGGCTCGACGCCGAGCGTCACGTCGGTGACCTGGAGCAGCGAGGAGTGCCCGCCGGAGACCAGCATGGCCAGGCAGGGCTCGGGCAGCGGGCCGTGCTCGAGCTGGTCGACGGCGACGTGCGCGGCGAGGTGGTTCACGCCGTACAGCGGCTTGCCGAGCCCGATCGCCAGCGCCTTGGCCGCGGCCACGCCGACCAGCAGCGCCCCGGCGAGACCCGGTCCGCTCGTCACCGCGACGGCGTCGACGTCGTGGAGGCGTACGCCGGCGGTCTCGGCCGCCCGCTCGAGCGTGGGCACCATCGCCTCGAGGTGCGCGCGCGAGGCCACCTCCGGCACGACGCCGCCGAAGCGGGCGTGCTCGTCGACGGAGCTGGCGACCGCGTCGGCCAGCAGCGTGGCGCCCCGGACGATGCCGACGCCGGTCTCGTCGCAGGACGTCTCGATGCCGAGGACGAGGGGGCCATCGGTGTTCACGTCGAACATTCTCGCCGGTGGCTGCATCTGACCGTGAGGTACCCGGTCATCGACCCCCGGAGTGGTGCGGTCGGCCTCGGTACTACGTTGGCACGTTGGTTTTTTCGCCCATCGGAAGGGTCATCCATGCTGAATCCGATCACTGCGGGGCGCGGCCTCATCGCCGTCGCCGCCGCGGGCGCCCTCGTCATCGGCCTCCAGGCCGGCGCCGGCGCCTCACCCGTCCTGAAGGCTCGGGACCCGCTCACGCCACGCACGCACTTCGCCATGAAGGCCGACGGCTCCAGCGGCCTGCGGAAGTCCGGCGAGGCCATCCCGAACATCGACTCGGTGAAGGCGACGATCCGCACCTACTACAGCGCCGACGGTGACGGCATCGCCGACAAGAGCAAGTCGCCGTACATCAGCGAGGTGCAGAAGCTGCTGAACGACCAGCAGCCGTACCTCGCCCAGAACAAGACCGGCAAGCCGGCGATCGTGCTGGACACCGACGACACCACGCTCTGGACCTACGACATGGAGGACGGGGCGATGCACTTCAACTTCGACCCCACGCTCCAGAACGAGTGGGTGCAGGACCAGAGGTTCCCAGCCACCCCGGGCATGGTCGACTTCGTCACCAAGGCCACGCAGATGGGCTACACCGTCTTCGGCCTGACCGGGCGCAACGACGACCAGAAGACGGCCACCCTGGCGAACCTCACCAAGGTCGGCTACGGCACGAACTTCACCGCCGACAAGTTCTTCACCAAGTGGACCGGCAAGCCGGGCAGCACCCAGCCGTCGTACATCACGTGCGCCGCGGCCTCCTGCACCACGGTCGAGTACAAGGCGCAGACCCGGGCCCACATCGAGTCGCTCGGCTACAACATCGTGCTGAACGTCGGCGACCAGTGGTCGGACCTCATGGGCGGGCACGCCAAGAAGGTGCTCAAGCTGCCCAACCCGACGTACTACCTGCCGAGCCCGAACCTGCCCGGTCTCTCGCAGCCGGAGCTGGTGCCGCACTCGGTGTTCACCATGGAGCCGGACGGCTCGAGCGGAGCGACGGTCGGGGGCGAGTACATCCCCAACATCGACTCGGTGAAGTCCACGATCCGCGCCTACTACGGCGCGACCGCCGGCATCGCGGCCAAGCACAAGTCGCGCTACATCACCGAGATGAAGAAGCTCCGCGACAAGTGGGCCTCGCGGCTGAAGACCCGTTGCTCCAACCAGAGCGCCCTGGGCAACAAGCCCGCGGTCGTCTTCGACGCCGACGACACCACGTTGTGGACCTACGACATGGAGGACGCGGCGATGCACTTCAACTTCGACCCGGTGCTCCAGGACGAGTTCGTCCAGGGCAAGAAGTTCCCGGCGGTGCCGGGCATGAAGCGCGTCGTCAAGGCCGCCAAGGGACACGGTTGCCAGGTCTTCGGCCTGACCGGGCGCGGCGCGGACCAGCGGGTCGCGACCCTGAAGAACCTGCGCAAGTACTACGGCGCCTCGTTCACCTCGAAGCGCTTCTTCACCAAGTACGCCGACGGCAAGCAGCCGGCGTACATCACCTGCGAGGTGAAGGACGCGTGCACGCGCGTGGAGTTCAAGTCGCAGACGCGCGCCCACATCGAGGACAAGTTCGGGGTGAAGATCATCGGCAACTTCGGTGACCAGTACTCCGACCTGCTGGGCGGCCACGGCCGTCCGGTGAAGCTGCCGAACCCGACCTACTACCTGCCGTAACCAGACGCGGTGCCGCCGCGGCGTCCTACTTTCTTCCCCAGGACCACCGCGGCGGCACCGTCCCGGTAGTAGCCAGGCCGGCGGCCGACCTCCTCGAAGCCATGGGCCTCGTAGAAGGCTGCCGCGGCCGCGTTGTCCTCACGTACCTCGAGCAGCAGCCGCCCGGCCCCGTCACCGACCACCAGCCCCTCGACCGCGGCGAGCAGCTCGGCGCCCAGGCCGCGGCGTCGGTACGCCGGGTCGACCGCGATCCGCTGGAGCTCGGCGTCCTCGCCCGCCGCGCTCGCGACCGCGTGCCCGACCACGCCCCCGTCGAGCTCGGCCACCAGGTACGACACGGTCGGGAGCCGCGCCGCGATCCCCTGCTCCACCAGCCCCCGCGACCAGGCGTCGTCGCCGAGACACACCTCCTCCAGCCGGACGACCGCCTCGACGTCGGCGGTCGTGGCGACCCGGATCACGAGACCCGCTTGCGTTCCCCGGGCATGGCGGCGTCCGGGCGTCGCAGGTACCTCGGCTCGGCGTCGGTCAGCTCCACCCGCTCCTCGACGACGGCGAGCGCCAGCCAGGCGGCGCTCGGCAGCGCCGGGGCGACCGGCCGGCCGAACGCCTCCGGGTAGAGCACGGCGCCCTCCCCGGCCACGGGGAGGTCCGTCGCGACGTTCGCCGGCCGGTCGACGACCGGCCCGGACAGGCGGGTGCCCTGCTCGTCGTACGTCGCGAGGTACACCTCCTTGCGC
Source organism: uncultured Actinomycetota bacterium (assembly GCA_963782035.1). GTDB lineage: Bacteria > Actinomycetota > Actinomycetes > Propionibacteriales > Nocardioidaceae > Nocardioides. The sequence continues at coordinate 74,137 of CAWAIW010000015.1, read as the reverse complement.
CGCGCGTCGGTCGCCACCACGAAGTCCGTCGGCCCGCCCAGATCATTGGCCAGACCCGCGGCCGCCTCCAGCGCGATCGCGTCGAGCGAGCACACGCCGTACGCCGGGATCTCCAGCACCAGGCTCAGGGTGCGGGCCGTGACCAGGCCGACCCGCAGCCCCGTGAAGGGGCCGGGTCCGGTGCCGACCGCGATCGCGGTCAGGTCCTGCCGCACGATGCCCGCCCGGCTCATCACGTCCTCGATGAGCGGTGCCAGCCGCTCGCCGTGCTTCATCCGCTCGGTCGAGCGCGCCTCGGCCACGACGTCCTCGCCGTCGTGCAGGGCGACGGTGACGTAGGGCGTGGCGGTGTCGAACGCGAGCAGCACACTCGGAAGGCTACGGGTCATCCGCTCGTCCCTCAGGCCAGCGCCCGCCAGTGGCTGGTGACGCGCCCGTCGGTGTGCAGGAAGTGGATGGCGTAGCTGGCCGGGGCGTCGTACCAGACGATCGGCAGGTCCTCCTGGTCCAGCGGGACCGTGGAGACGCAGCCGCCGCCGACCATGATGGGTCGGCCGGCGAACGTCGAGGTGCCCATGGTGTGGGCGTGCCCGGTGAGCACGGCACGCACGTGCGGATGCCACTCCAGGAGCCGGCAGAGGTCGGCGGAGTCCGTCAGCTTGATGGGGTCCATCAGGGAGATGCCGAGCTCGACGGGCGGGTGGTGCAGCACGACGAACGTCGGGGCATGGTCGGCGCTCAGCTCGCGGTCGAGCCAGGCCAGCGTCTCCGGGCCGAGGTACCCGGGGTCCTGGCGCTCGCCGTCCACCTCCTCGATGAGCGAGTCGAGCACGAGGAAGCGGACACCGTTGACGGTGTGGGCGCGGTTGGCCCGACCGTCGGGTGAGGGCAGCGGGCCGTCGAGGAAGGCGTCGACGTACGGCGTCCGGACGTCGTGGTTCCCGGGGCAGATCACCATCGGCCCCTCCCACGCGCCGAGCACCTGCACGGCCTCGACGTACTCAGCGGCGAACCCGTGGTCGGTCACGTCGCCGGAGTGCACGAGCACGTCCGGGAGCGGGTCCATCCTCAGCAGCTCGTCGAGCACGCGGCGGGTCCGGTCGGCGGCCTGGCCACCGTCGTGACCGAAGTGGGTATCGGTGATGTGGGCCACCACGAGCGCAAGGTCCGGCACGGTCCCAGGCTAGGGAGGGAGCTCCTTCAGTACTGTCCGCTCCGTGACACAACGCCCGAACCGCGGACCGAGCTCGGTCTGGCTGCCCGCGCTCGTCCTCGTGGCGACGATGGCTCAGCTGGCGGTGGCCGAGTGGGTGCCCGGCATCGACCGGTTCGCCGACAAGGCGTTCGGCGCCCGGCTCGTCGCCTACCCGGTGCTGATGCTGATCACCCCGGCGATCTGGTGGCTGGTGAAGGGCAGGCACGGCGCGCGGCCGCCGTACGTCGCCTTCGCGCTGATCATGCTGCCGTTCCTGGTCGACGTGACCGGCAACAGCCTCGATCTCTACGACTCCGTCGTGTGGTGGGACGACGTCAACCACTTCGTCAACTGGGTGTTCCTGTGCCTGGGCCTGGCCCTCGTGATCGCGCCGGCAATGCGGCCGGCCTGGGTGCTGGTCGCGCTGGTGACCGGGTTCGGCTGCATCCTGGCGCTCGGCTGGGAGCTCGGCGAGTGGTACACGTTCATCCGTCACGGCACCGAGCTCGACACGGCCTACGAGGACACGCTCGGCGACATGACCCTCGGCACGCTCGGGTCCCTCGTCGCCGGGCTCCTCGTGCTGCGCCTGGGCCGCCGGACGTGACCGAAGCCCTCTCCGCGGTCACGTCGGTCGCCTATGCGAACGTCGACCTGGCCTTCACCGTCGTTCCGCCCGAGGTCGACGACGTCTCGCGGGCGCACGTCGTGGCGGTGACGTCCGACGGGGAGGTGGTGGTCTGCCGCTCCGTCGAGGAGTGGCGGTTCCTGCCGGGCGGCACCCGCGAGCCCGACGAGCCCGTGCGTGAGCTGATCGCGCGCGAGCTGGGGGAGGAGGCCGGGTGCGCCCTGCGCGGTGAGCCGGTGTTCCTCGGCAGGTACGTCGCCACGTCCCGCGATCCCGCGCCGTACCGGTCCCACCTCCCCCACCCCGTGGCCTCCTGGGCCTACTACGTGGCGCCCGTCGAGCACGTCGGCGAGCCACTCAACCCGCCCGACGGGGAGTCGGTGGTCGAGGTGCTCGCGCTGGCGCCGGACGAGGCGGTCGCGTGGCTCCGCGTGCACGACGCGGTGCACGCCGACGTCGTCGTGCTGGCCGTCGAGAGCGGCCTCCTATCCTGACCGGGTGCCCCCCGTCGTCCAGCCTGCGCTGACCCTCCTCGACGGGGTCTCCTGGCGCGGCCGGGCGATCCCGGGCGACCGCGTCGCGGCGCTGCTGGCCGCGCTCGCCGGCCGACCCGAGGGCGTCACTGACTCGAGGCTGATCGGCCTGATCTGGGCCGACGACGAGCCGGCCAACCCGACCAAGGCGCTCCGGGTGCTGGTGTCGCGGGTGCGGACCACGCTGGGCGCGGACGCGGTGGGGCGCTACGACGGCGGCTACCGCCTCGGCGTACCTCCCGACGACGTCGACGCGCTCCTCCTGCGGCGCCTGGTGCGAGAGGCGGGCGCCGCGCTCGACGCGGGCGAGGCCGCCCGCGCCGCCGACCTGGCGGGCCGGGCCGCGGGGCTGGACGTGGCGGACGAGAACGGCGACCGCGGCCCGCTGGCCGAGCTCCGCCACGACGCCGCGGTCGACCAGCAGCGGTCCGAGCGGGTGCTGGCCCTCGCGCTCGCCGCGGCCGGGCGCGACCAGGACGCGTTGGCCCACCTCGAGGTCGTGCACGGGACGGCCGTCCACGACACGGCCGTGACCGCGGCGCTCTTGCGGAGCGTGGCCGCGACGGCGGGTCCGGCCGCGGCGCTGGCGAGGTACGAGGCGTACCGCCAGGACCTCGTCGACCGGCTGGGCGTCGACCCCGACCCCGCGCTCCAGCGGCTGCACCGCGAGCTGCTGGTCGCCGACTCCCCCGTCCGCGACGGCGTGCACTTCGACGCCGACACGCTGCTGGGCCGCGAGGACGACCTGGCCGAGCTGCGCGCGGCGGTCCGCCGCTCGCGGCTGGTCTCGGTCATCGGCCCCGGCGGGCTGGGCAAGACCCGCGTCGCGCACGTGCTGGCCCGCGAGGCCACCCAGCCCCGCGTGTACTTCGTCGAGCTGGTCGGCGTCACGTCCGGCGACGACGTGGTGGCCGAGGTGGGCGCTGCGCTGGGCGTCCGTGGGTCGGTGACCGGGCGGCGTACGTTGACGCCGGCCCAGCTCGCCGACGTCCGCAGCCAGATCGCCGCCGAGCTCGACACCGCGCCGACGCTGCTGGTGCTCGACAACTGCGAGCACGTCCTGGAGTCCGTCGCCTCCCTGGTCGCGCTGCTGCTCGTGACCACCCGCGACCTGCGCGTGCTCACCACCAGCCGGGCGCCGCTCGGGCTGGCCGCCGAGCAGGTCGTGGCGCTGCGCCAGCTCGCCGCCGACGACGCGGCCGAGCTGTTCGACCGGCGGGCCCGCGCGGCCCGCGCGGACGCCGATCTCCCCCGCGACGTGGTGGGCGACATCGTCGCCCGCCTCGACGGGCTGCCGCTGGCCATCGAGCTGGCCGCGGCACGGGTGCGGACGATGACGGTCGAGGAGGTACGCCGCCGCCTCGACGACCTCTTCACGCTGCTGCGCTCTCGCGACCGCTCGGCTCCCGAGCGGCACCGCACCCTGACCGCGGTGATCGAGTGGTCGTGGGACCTGCTCGACCCGGCCGACCGGGAGGGCATGGCCCGGCTCTCGGTCTTCCACGACGGGTTCACCCGCGAGACGGCCCTCGTCGTCCTGGGCCCGGACGGCGCCGACCTGGTCGAGACCCTGGCCGAGCAGTCGCTGCTCACCGTGACCGAGGCCCACGGCGGGACGCGGTTCCGGATGCTGGAGACGGTGCGCGAGTTCGCGGCCGAGCGGCTGACCGGGACCGGGCTCCGCGACGATGCCCACCGCTGCCAGGACGACTGGGCGGCGGCGTACGTCGACCGGTGCGGTGCCGGGCTGTTCGGGCCGGACGAGATCGCGGCCGTCGACGACCTCGCCGCGGAGGAGAACAACCTGGCCGACGTGCTGCGGCGCGCCCTTCGCGAGGGCGACCGGGCGATGGTGGCCCGGTTGCTGGCCTTCCTGGGCGGGTTCTGGACGATCTCCGGCAACCATCCGCGCATCTTCACGATCGCCGACTCCGCGGAGGCCCTCCTCGTCGACTGGGACCCGCCCTCGGACCTCCTCGTCACCGCCCAGCTGGTGCTGTCCTGGCTCACGGTGCACCTCAGCTGGATGCCGAACCGCTCGATCGACGGCCTGCGCGCGACCCTCGCGCGCTGGGGCGTCCCGGACCACCCCTGGGCGCGGGTGGCGTACGCCATGTTCGTCGAGCCGGAGCAGGACGGTGTGCCCGTCGACGAGCGCGTGGCCGCGATGGCCCGGGCGGCCGACCCGGTCACCGCGCAGATGGGTCTGCTGTGGGCCGGCCTGATCAGCGAGAACTCCGGCGACATCGCCAAGTCGTCGGCGTACGCCCGTGAGGGGCTGACCCATCCGCCGCTCACGCCGTACCTCGAGGGCTCGTTGCACGCCCAGCTCGCCCAGCTGGCCATGTCGGCCGGTGACCACGAGACCGCCGCGAAGCACGCCGACATCGCCGTGCCGATCCTGCGCAAGCTGCACGCGGACGACGACGCGCGGGCCTTGCTGCTGATCGCGTTCATGAACACCCTGCTCGACGGCGATCCCGAGGGTGCCGAGGCGATGCTGGCCGAGCTGGAGGCCGAGAGCGCCGACCCGCGGCTCGGCTCGCAGATGGCGATGGCCGCGGCCCGGGCCGAGCTGGCCCTCGCGCGTGGCGACGTGGCGAGCGGGCTCCGGTCCTTCGACGAGGCGCTCACCAGCGTGGCCCCGATCGAGGGCCTGGAGTTCAGCGGGATCAGTCCCTGGGTCATGCTCGCCGCGTCGGGGTCCCTGGTCGCCCGGGTGCGGTACGGCTCCACGCCGGCGGACCGGCACCGCGCCGTCGAGCTGCGGGACCTGCTGGTGGAGCAGCACCTCGGGCACTCGAACAGCGCCGACCTGCCCTATCTCGACTTCCCGCTCAACGGCGTCCTCGTCGCGGCGGTCGGCGCCTGGGCGGCTCACGAGGAGACCGAGGCCGTGCGCGAGGACGGCGTACGCCTGCTGGCCGTCGCAGACCGCTGGGCCTACAACAGGAGCTTCCCGGTGATGTCCTGGGAGTCCCTCCGCGAGGTGGCCGCACGCAAGAGCCCGGGCCGCCTCGACGCGGTGATGGCGGAGTACGCCGACCGGTCACCGGCCGATCTCGTCGAGGAGGCCCGGGCTCTGCTGCGCCGGGTGGCGCCTACATCTTCTTCGTGAACCCCCGCACCGCGAGCGGCGCGAAGATCGCGATCACCGCGAGGCAGCCGAACAGCGCCCAGCCGACCTCGGCGGTGACCTGGCCGGTGTTCGCCAGGTCGCGCAGGGCCGTCACGATGTGCGAGACCGGGTTGAACTTGGTGAAGGTCTCCAGCCAGCCCGGCAGCGTGCTGGCGGGGACGAACGCGTTGGACAGGAAGGTCAGCGGGAACATCACCATCAGGGAGTAGCCCTGCACCGACTGGGCACTCTTCCCGACCGTGCCGAACCAGGTGAAGATCCAGGCCAGGGACCAGCCGGAGATGACACCGAGCAGGATGGCCATCGCCACTCCCAGTGCGCCGCCGCCCGGGCGGTACCCGATGACCATGCCGGTGGCGAAGGTCAGCGTGCCGGCGATCAGGTAGCGGATCATGTCGGCGACCATCGGGCCGGCCAGCGGAGCGACCCGGGAGATCGGCAGCACCTTGAACCGGTCGAAGACGCCCTTGTCCATGTCCTCACGGATCTGGGTGCCGGTGGCCACGCAGGCGGTGAGCACGGTCTGGGCGATCAGCCCGGGGATGAGCAGGGGCAGGTAGTTGTCGACGCTGCCCGCGACGGCACCGCCGAAGATGCCGGCGAACATCGCGGTGAACAGCAGCGGCTGGATGATGACGTCGAAGAACTGCTCCAGGTTGCGGCGCATCTTCAACGTGGCGCGCCAGGCCATGGTCATGGTCTGACGGACGGTGTCGGCCACGCTCACGTGGTGCGAGAGCCCAGAAACGTCGATCGGGCTCGATCGGGTGTCGATCGGCGCAAGCGTTGCGGTGGTCATCGGGTCTCCCCATTCAGGTTGTCGGAGGTCTCGTCGGTGTCGCCCTCGTGGGTGTCGCTGTGGGTGTCGCTGTGGGTGTCGTGGCCGGTCAGGGCCAGGAACACCTCGTCGAGGGAGGGCTTGGCCACCGCAACCGACTCGATGCCGATGCCGGCCTCGCGCAGGGCGAGGAGCACGTCGACGGCCTGGTCGCTGCGGCCCAGGGGGACGGTGAGGCGGCGGGTCTCGGGGCTGGGCACGGCGGTCTCGTCGAGGAGCCGCAGCACGACGGCGGCGGCGCGCTCCATATCCGCCAGGTCGGATACCTGCACCTGGAGGGACGAGCCGCCGATGGACGACTTGAGCTCGTCCGGGGTGCCGAGCGCGACGGTCCGGCCCCTGTCGATCACCTGGATCCGGTCGGCCAGCTGGTCGGCCTCGTCGAGGTACTGCGTGGTCAGCAGCACCGTGCTGCCGTCGCGCACCAGCCCTCGGATGGTCTCCCACATCTGGCCGCGCGTGCGGGGGTCGAGCCCGGTGGTGGGCTCGTCGAGGAAGATCAGCGGCGGCCGGGTGATCAGGCTGACGGCGAGGTCGAGGCGCCGGCGCATGCCGCCCGAGAACTGCTTGATGGGCTTGTTCGCGGCCTCGGTGAGGTCGAAGGACTCGAGCAGCTCGCCGGCCTTGCGCCGGGCCTCGGCCCGGCCGATGCCCTGGAGCCGGGCGAAGAGGACGAGGTTCTCGGTGGCGGTGAGCAGCTCGTCGACCGAGGCGTACTGCCCGGTGACACCGAGCAGCTGCCGGATCACGTGCGGGTCCTTGCGGACGTCCACGCCGAAGATCGTCGCCTGGCCCTCGTCGATCGGGAGGAGGGTGGCGAGCATGGACAGGGTGGTCGTCTTCCCGGCGCCGTTGGGGCCGAGCACGCCGAACACCTCGCCGCGGTGGACCGATAGGTCGACACCGTCCACGGCGCGCATGTCGCCGAAGGTCTTCACGAGTCCGTGTGCCTCGACGGCGAGCATGGCTGCTTCCCGGGTGGGCGTCGTCCGGATGAGGGGTGCTGCGGTTGCGGAAGTCATGGGGAGACCATCCCGCCGCCCGGTTTCACGCCACCCTCACCGGGGTTTCAGGGCCAGGAGACGCCGAGCCAGCGAGCCCCGACGGGAACCACGGTGACCGTGCGAGGGTCGAGCTCGCCGTCGGGGACGGCCTCACTGGATCGCGCGATCCGTACCTCGAGGCGACTGTCGGCGAGGCCCTCGGCGAGCCCGGTCCCCCACTCGACGACGGTCACCGCCTCGTCCAGGGAAGCATCGAGGTCGAGGTCGTCGAGCTCGTCGATGCCACCGAGCCGGTAGGCGTCGGCGTGCACGAGGGCCGGCCCGTCGCCGAGGGACGGATGGACCCGCGCGATCACGAACGTCGGCGACGTGACGTCGCCGCGCACGCCCAGGCCGGCGCCGAGGCCCTGGGTGAACGTCGTCTTGCCGGCGCCCAGCTCGCCCGACAGCACGACGACGTCGCCGGCCCGCACCCGCTCCCCGACCATCCGACCGAGGTCGCGCATGGCCGCGGCGTCCGGCGCCGGGTACGCGTGGGGCACGGCGCGACGCAGCTCCAGGTACGGCGACCGGCGCGCGGTCTCCACGAACCCGTGGCCGCGCCAGAACGCGACGGTCGCGGGCAGCTCCTCGCGGGCGACGACCGCGACCTCGTCTCCGTCGGCGATGCTGAGCGCCTCGGCGACCAGTGCACCCGCGACGCCGAGCCGCTGGGCGGACGGCACCACGCCGAACCGCCGCAACCAGACGGTGCGGCCGTCGGGAGCCATGAGCGTGGCGCCCGCCGGACGCCCCTCCAGCGTGGCCAACAGCCCGCCGCCCGACGCCAGGGCGGCGGCGATGGTCGCGGTGGTCTCGCCGGCCGCGTCGGCAGGCGGGTCGAGGGGCGGCCGGGCCCCGAACGACGCCCGGACCACCGCGTGCACGGCGTCGGCGTCATCCGCACCCACGCGGCGTACGACGAGGCTCATGGGGGGCTCATTGCTGGTCGACCAGGTCACCCGCTGCGGCGAGGAGCTGGTCGAGCTCGGCGTTGACCTGGTCGTGGCGCTCGAGCATCACCATGTGGCCGGCGCCCTCGCACTCCAGCAGGGACGAGCCGGCGATCAGCTCGTGCAGCCGGCGGCTGTGCTCGATGGGCGTGATCTTGTCGCGCGTGCCGCAGACGACCGCCACGGGTACCTCGCTCATGGCGTGCACGGTCTCGAACTTGTCGAGCGTGCCGAACGTGGGGAAGAAGTCCGCGACGACCCCGAACGGCGTGGCGGAGAGCATGTCGTCGACGAACTCGACGTACCTGGCGGGTACGGCGTCCCCGAACGCGAGCTCGTCGGTCGCCACCAGGGCCACGGACCTCCCGACCTTCCGGAACCGGTCGACGGTGCGGTGCCCGCGCGCGAGCGCGGCGACCAGCCGGCCGGCGACCTGGCCGCCGATCGTCGAGGGCAGCAGGGGGATGACGACGCGGTGCGGGTCGAGGCCGCCGGCCGTGGTGCCGATCAGCGCGACCCCGACGACCCGGTCGCCGAACAGCTCGGGGCGCTCCTCGGCCAGCGCGACGATGGTCATGCCGCCCATCGAGTGGCCGACGAGCACGACGGGACCGTCGGGGACCGCCTCGTCGAGCACGCGCAGCAGGTCCTGTCCGAGCTGCTCGATGTTCGCGTGGTCCTCGTCCGACCGGCCGGACCGGCCGTGCGAGCGCTGGTCGTAGTAGACGGTGCGCACCAGGCCGCGGTACGCCGCCCGCTGGAAGTGCCAGGAGTCCAGGTTCAGGGCGTAGCCGTGCACGAAGACGACGGTCAGCTCGGTGTGCCGGCGCCGGGCCCGTGCACCCTTGCCACCCACGGCCTCGGGGTCGAGCTCGTCGACCTCGACGTGGAGGGGTACCCCGTCGTCGGCGACGACCGTGAGCGGAGCGGCGCGCAACGAGCCGAACGGCGTCACGTCGCCGATGCCACGACGCGCGATGATCCGGCGCCGCTGGGCGACCCGCCAGACCGTGGCTCCGGCCGCCAGGCCGGCCGCTCCGGCGGCGACCCCGAGAACCCTGCGGGCGGTGCTCACGTCGCGTCTCCTCTGGTGTCCACGTGGCGGCGCTCGAGGCGGCCGCCGATCCTCGTCACGATCTCGTAGGAGATCGTCCCGCACGCCGCGGCCCACTCCTGAGCGGTGGGCTCGCCGTGGTCACCGGGTCCGAACAGCAGCACCTCGCTGCCGGGCTCCGGCAGGTCCCCGCGCAGGTCGACCACGACCTGGTCCATGCAGACCCGGCCGCGCACGGGTCGCCGTACGCCGTCGACCGCGACCTCGAGCACGTTGCTGCCGTGGCGCGGTACGCCGTCGCCGTAGCCCGCAGGGACGAGCCCGACGGTGGTGTCCTCGGGAGCCGTCCAGGTCTGGCCGTAGGACACGCCCTCGCCCGCCGCGATCGCCTTGGCGAGGGCCAACGGGGCTCGCACGGTCATGGCGGGCCGCAGGTCGGTGCCGTGCCGGACGTCCGGTGCGGGGTCGAGGCCGTACGACGCGAGGCCGACGCGCACGACGTCGTACCGGCTGCTGGGTCGCAGGATCGCGGCCGCGGAGTTCGCGAGGTGGGTGACCTCGGGTCGCAGGCCGGCGTCGCGGGCGGCCCGGAGCGCCTCCTCGAAGCGAGCCTGCTGCTCGTCGTTGGCCGGGTGGTCGGGCTCGTCGCTGCAGGCGAAGTGCGACCAGACGCCGGTGACGTTGATCCGGCCGCCTGCCTCGTGGGCGGCGGCCCGTGCGACGAGGCCGGGCCAGTCGGCGAGCGCGGCGCCGCCGCGGGACAACCCGGTGTCGACCTTGAGCTGGACGCGCGGCGTGCCGGGGAGGGCGGCGATCTCGTCGAGGCGATCGACGGAGTACGCCGTGACGTCGACGCCGCTCCTCGCTGCTCGCTCGAGGGAGCCGTCCTCGACGTCGGCGGGCAGGGTGAGCCAGCAGAGCAGCGGGCCTTCGTCGCCGGCCTCGCGGAGCAGGAGCGCCTCGGGGACGGTGGCGACGCCGATCCAGTCCGCACCGCCTTGCCGCGCGGCACGGGCGGACTCGACGATGCCGTGGCCGTAGCCGTCGGCCTTGACGACGGTCATCAGCGCGGCGGGGGCGACGAGGCGCTTGAGCATCGACACGTTGTCACGGATCGCGGCCAGGTCGACCACGATCTCCGGGCGCATGCCCAGGATTCTTTCAGACCACTTTCCGGGGCAGGTCGCGCACGACGGCAGGGATCGCCCGCGCCACGTCGGGAGCGGTGATCGGCCCACCCTGGGAGGCGTACGTCGCGGCGGCGCCGTGCAGCCAGGAGCCGACGGACGCGGCGTCGTACGGCGCCAGGCCGGCGGCCAACAGGGCGCCGATCAGCCCGGCCAGCACGTCGCCGGCCCCGGCGGTGGCCAGCCAGGGCACGCCGGTGGTGGTGATCCTCACGCGGCCGTCGGGCCGGGCGATGACGGTGTGCCGGCCCTTGAGCAGCACCACCGCGTCGTACCTCTCGGCCGCCTCACGTGCGTGCCGCAACGGCGCGGCCTCGATCTCCTCGCGGGGGGTGCCGGTCATGCGGGACAGCTCGCCGGTGTGCGGGGTCAGCACGGCGGGGACGCCCAGCGGCCCGTCGACCAGGGCGAGGGCGTCCGCGTCGACCACGATCGGTACGCCGTCCTCCTGGGCCTCCGCGAGCATGGTGGCCACGTCGACGCCGCCGCCGGAGCCGACCGTCCACGCCTGGACGCGACCCTTCGCGGTGACCACGTCGGGGTGGCTGGCGAGCACCTGTGCGCCGGCCCCGGCGACGTACCGGACCATCCCGCAGAGCCCGCTCGCCGCGCCGGCGACACAGAGGACGCCGGCGCCGGGGTACTCGACGGAGCCGGCGCGCACGCCGACGACGCCGCGGGTGTACTTGTGGGCGTCCTCTCGTGGCCTGGGCAGCAGTCGCGCCACGTCATCGGGCTGGAGGCTCTCGACCGCGGCCTGCGGGAGGTCGAGGCCGAGGTCGACCAGGTGCACGGCGCCGGCGTGGTGGGCCGCGGGGTCGGCGAGCAGGGCGACCTTGTGGGTCCCGAAGGTGACCGTGACGTCGGCCCGGACGGCCGGCCCCGCCAGCTCGCCGGTGTCCACGTCGACACCGGACGGTACGTCGACCGCCACGACGGGAGTGCCCGTCAGAGCCTCCAGGGCCTGCTGGGCCTCGGGCCTCAGCCCCGGCCTGCCACCGATGCCGACGATCCCGTCGACGATCAGGTCGGGTGCGCTCCTCGGGGCCTCTGCGATGGTGCGGCCGCCGGCTCCGGTCAACGCCGCGAGCCCTTGCTGATGGGGCCGGTCGGACAGCAACCACGCGCTCACCCGCACCCCGCGCCGCGCGAGCAGCGCCCCGGCGTACAGCGCGTCCCCGCCGTTGTTCCCGGCTCCCGACGAGCAGCACCACGTGGCTGCCGTAGGCCGTCCCGAGCATCTCGAGCACCGCGCTCGCCAGCCCCGCCGCCGCCCGCTGCATCAGCGCGCCCTCCGGCAGCGTCGCCATCAGCGCCGCTTCCGCCGCCCGCACCTCCTCGACCGTGTGCGCGCTCCTCATGCGGTCCACGCTAGTTGGGTCGTGTGGTTGAGGGTGCGTTCTAGCGCCCGCTGAGCCGCACGACCCGGGTCCTGTGGAGGAGGAACGACGGCCATCACCGGTTTCGGGTTCGCTGGGCCGATGCCACGCCGACCTGAGCGAGCCGACTGGCGAGCGCTGGCCGACGACCAGGCAGGGTTGCTCAGCCGGCGCCAGCTCAACGAGCTCGGTCTCGATCGCTTCTTCATCCGTAACCAGGTGGAGGCCGGTCGCTGGGCCGAGCTGACCCCCATGGTGGTCGCGACCTTCACTGGCCGGCTGACGCGGCTCGCCACCATGTGGCTGGGGGTCCTGCACGCCGGCGACACGTCCGTGGTCGGGGGGTTGACCGCCGCCGAGGTGCTGGGTCTGCGCCATTGGGAGCGCGAGGACGTGACCGTCCTCGTGCCCGACGAGCTCGACTTCGATGATGCGGTGCCGGGCGTGCGCTTCGTCCGGACCCGTCGCGACATCCCTGCCATGCGTCTGCACCGGGCCGGGATCCCTGTGGCCCGCGTCGAGCCTGCCGTCCTGCTGTGGGCGGCGTACCAACCCTCACGCCGAACCGCCCAGGGCGTTGTCGCCGCCGTCGTCCAGCAGCGGCTGTCGACCCCGGACCGCCTGTACTCGTGGGTGGAGCGGATGCGGCCGCTGCGATGGGCCAAGATGTTCCGGGCCGCCCTCGAGGAGATCGCCGGCGGGGCTCAGTCGCTCGGGGAGATCGACGTCCGTCGCATGTGCCGTGCTGTCGGCATCGTGCCGCCGAACCGCCAGCGTCCGCGCCGTGACTCATCGGGCCGGATGCGCTACACCGACTGCGAGTGGGACCTACCCAGCGGTGACGTGCTCGTCCTCGAGGTGGACGGTTCCTTCCACATGGACGTCGGGCACTGGGAGGACGATCTCGCACGGCAGCGGCGGATCAGCGGGCCGGGCCGGATCGTCGTGCGATGCACCACTCGCGAGCTCCGCGACGACCGCGAGCAGGTTGGTCGGGACCTGATCGCCCTCGGAGCCCCGCGTCGTGCCCCTCAGCGTGCGGTCTAGCGCACGCTCAGGGGCACGACCCGATCAGGCGGACTCCAGGACGACCATGGCCGAGGCGATGCCGGCGTCGTGGGAGAGGGAGAGATGCACACGTACCGCCCCCAGCTCGGCGGCCCGGGCCGCGACGGTGCCGCGCAACGTGAAGAGCGGGCGGCCGGAGGACTCGGAGACCACCTCGGCGTCGTGCCAGGCGAGGTTGCCGGGGGCGCCGAGGGCCTTGGCCAGCGCCTCCTTCGCGGCGAAGCGGGCGGCCAGGGACGCGCTGCCCAGCGAGGCCTCGCCCGGCGTGAACAGCCGCTCGGCCAGTCCCGGCGTACGTCGCAGCGACTCCGCGAACCGCTCCAGGTCGACCACGTCGATGCCGACCCCGATCACCGCCACGAGAGCTACTCGACCGTGACGGACTTGGCGAGGTTGCGGGGCTGGTCGACGTCGTGGCCCATCGAGCTCGCGAGCTGGCAGGCGAACAGCTGCAGCGGCACGACGGCCACCATCGGCTGGAGCAGCACCGGCACGCGCGGCAGGTACACCACCGAGTCGGCGTACGGCGCCACGGCCGGGTCGTCCTCCTCGGCCAGCAGGATGGTGCGGGCGCCACGGGCCCGGATCTCCTGGATCGCGCTGATCATCTTGTCGTGCAGCTGGTCGCGGCCCTGGGGCGGCACCACGCAGAACACCGGCAGCCCCTCCTCGATCAGCGCGATCGGCCCGTGCTTGAGCTCGCCCGCGGCGAACCCCTCGGCGTGGATGTAGGCCAGCTCCTTGAGCTTGAGCGCACCCTCGAGTGCGACCGGGAAGCCGGCGTGCCGCCCGAGGAACAGCACCGACCGCGCGCCCGCCAGCTCGTCGGCGAGCGCGTAGATCTCGTCCGCACGGTCCAGGATCCCCTGCAGGTGCGCCGGCATCCGCTCGAGCTCGTCCACCACGTCGCGGATCTCGTCGCCGAACTTCGTGCCCCGCACCTGCGCGAGGTAGAGACCCAGCAGGTACGACGCCACGAGCTGCGTCATGAACCCCTTGGTCGACGCCACGCCGATCTCCGGCCCGGCGTGGGTGTAGATGACCGCGTCGGACTCGCGCGGGATCGTCGACCCGTTGGTGTTGCAGATCGCCAGCACCCGTGAGCCCTGGGTGCGCGCGTGCCGGATCGCCATCAGGGTGTCGGCGGTCTCGCCGGACTGGCTGATCGCGACGACCAGGGTGTTGCTCGTGAGGATCGGGTCGCGGTACCTGAACTCGTGCGCGAGCTCGACCTCGCACGGGATGCGCGTCCAGTGCTCGATCGCGTACTTCGCCACGAGACCCGCATAGAACGCCGTCCCGCAGGCGATCACGATGATCTTGTCGACGTCGCGCAGCTCCTGCTCGGAGAGCCGCATCTCGTCCAGCTGCAGCGCGCCGCCGGCCGAGTGCCGGCCCAGCAGCGCATCGGCCACGGCGTGCGGCTGCTCGAAGATCTCCTTGCGCATGAACCAGTCGTGGCCGTCCTTCTCGGCGGCCGACAGGTCCCAGTCGACGTGGTACGGCTTGCCCTCGGCCGGCGAGCCGTCGAAGCCGGTCACCGCCACGTCGGTCCGGGTGATCGTGACGACCTGGTCCTGCGCGAGCTCGAGGGCGTCGCGGGTGTGCTCGATGAACGCCGAGACGTCCGAGCCGACGAAGTTCTCGCCGACGCCGAGCCCGACGACCAGCGGGGAGTTGCGGCGGGCCGCGACCACGCGGGACGGGTCCTGCCCGTCGACCGCCACCAGCGTGAAGGCACCCTGCAGCCGCCGGCACACGTGCTGCATGGCGACGGTCAGGTTCGCGCCGGCATCGAGCTCGCGCTCCAGCAGGTGCGCGGCGACCTCGGTGTCGGTCTCGGAGCGCATCTCCACGGCCGCGGCCTCGAGCTCGGCGCGCAGCTCGGCGAAGTTCTCGATGATCCCGTTGTGGATCACCGCCACCCTGTTCTGGGAACCCATGTGGGGGTGTGCGTTGCGGTCGGTCGGCGCGCCGTGGGTGGCCCAGCGGGTGTGGCCGATGCCGGTCGTGGACAGCGGCAGCGGGTGCTCGGCCAGCGCCTTCTCGAGGTTGGCCAGCTTGCCGGCCTTCTTGTCCCAGAGGATCGAGCCGTCGTGCACCAGGGCGATGCCGGCCGAGTCGTACCCGCGGTACTCCATGCGGCGCAGCCCCTCGACCACGACGTCCTGGGCCGACTTCTCGCCGACGTAGCCCACGATTCCGCACATGGGCGCGAGTCTATCGAGGCACCCACCGGCGCCCGGCCGAACCGGGGACGGCTGCAACAATGCCGCGCATGCCCTCCGACGGCCTCCCGTTCGGGACCGACCGTGAGCCGTCGCCGTACGTCGAGCTCGAGCGCGGTCGCTGGGCCTCGCTGGCCGCCGAAGAGGCCGCGCCCCTCTCGCAGGACGAGATCGACCGGCTTCGCGGCCTCGGCGACGCGCTGGACCTCGACGAGGTCAGCCAGGTCTACCTGCCGCTGTCCCAGCTGCTGAGCCTGCGGGTGCGGGCGGCCGGCCGGCTGCACCGCAAGCAGGAGGAGTTCCTCCAGCAGCCGCAGCCGCCGCGCACGCCGTTCGTCATCGGCGTCGCGGGCTCGGTCGCCGTCGGCAAGTCCACGACCGCACGCGTCCTCCAGCAGCTCCTCGCCCACTGGCCCGCGCACCCGCACGTCGAGCTGGTCACCACCGACGGCTTCCTGCTGCCCACCGCCGAGCTCGAGCGCCGCGGCGTCCTGGAACGCAAGGGCTTCCCCGAGTCCTACGACCGCCGCGCGCTCCTGCGCTTCCTCATCGCGATCAAGTCCGGCCGCGACGAGGTCGCGGCCCCGGTCTACTCCCACCTCACCTACGACGTGGTGCCCGACGAGCAGGTCGTGGTGCGGCACCCCGACATCGTCATCCTCGAGGGCCTCAACGTGCTCCAGCCCGCCCGGGTGCGCGAGGACGGCCGCAGTGGCCTGGCGCTGAGCGACTTCTTCGACTTCAGCGTGTACGTCGACGCCGCGACCAGCGACATCCGGCGCTGGTACGTCGAGCGGTTCCTGCGGCTGCGCGGCACGGCGTTCCGCGACCCGGCGTCGTACTTCGCGAGGTACGCCTCGCTCTCCCACGACGAGGCCGTGGCCCGCGCGGAGAGCATCTGGGACTCCATCAACGGGCCGAACCTGGCCGAGAACATCCTCCCCACGCGTGGACGCGCCGACCTGGTTCTCCGCAAGGACGGGGATCACTCGGTCCGGTACGTGCGGCTGCGCAAGCTCTAGCGAGCCTCCGCATGTCCGCTCAGAGGGCGAGGCGCTCGCGGACCACGCCGGCGAGCCGTTGGGCGATCGCGTCGGCGTCGGCCTGCGTACCGGCCTCGACCATCACCCGGACGAGCGGCTCCGTGCCGGAGGGCCGCAGCAGGATCCGGCCGGACTCGCCGAGCGCGGCCTCCTCCTCGGCCAGCGCCGCGGCCAGGATGCCGTCCTCCTCGACCCGCGACTTGTCGACGCCGTCGACGTTGACGAGGGTCTGCGGCAGGCGCTGGACGACCGACGCCAGGGACTGCAGGGACTGGCCGGTGGTGACCATCCGCTCCAGCACCTGGAGCGTGGTCAGCAGGCCGTCGCCGGTGGTGGCGTAGTCGGTGAGGATCACGTGTCCGGACTGCTCGCCGCCCAGGGTGTAGCCCGAGACCTGCATGGCCTGGAGCACGTAGCGGTCGCCGACCTTGGTCTGGCGCACGCCCACGCCCGCCGCACGCATGGCCCGCACGAAGCCCAGGTTGCTCATCACGGTGGCCACCACCGTGTCCTTGGCCAACGTGCCGGCGTCCTTCATCGACAGCGCGAGCACGGCGAGCAGCTGGTCGCCGTCGACGACGTTGCCCTCGTGGTCGACGGCCAGGCACCGGTCGGCGTCCCCGTCGACGGCGAAGCCGGCGTCGGCGCCGTGCTCGAGCACGGCGGCGCGGACGGCGCCGAGGTGGGTGGAGCCGCAGCCGTCGTTGATGTTGAGGCCGTCGGGCGAGGCGTGGATGGCGATGACGTTGGCGCCGGCGTCCTCGAGGGCTCGTGGGCCGACCTCGGAGGCCGCCCCCTCGGCGCAGTCGAGCACGACCGTCAGCCCGGCGAGCGGGTGCTCGATGGACCGCACCAGGTGCGCGGCGTACTCCTCGACGGCCGTCGGGTAACCGATGATCTGGCCGACCTCGGCACCCGTGGGGCGCTCGAACGTCTCGCTGAGGCGGCGCTCGATCGCGACCTCGATCGTGTCGTCGAGCTTGAGGCCGCCCCGGGCGAAGAACTTGATGCCGTTGTCGGGCATGGGGTTGTGGGACGCCGAGATGACCACGCCGAAGTCGGCGCCGAGCGTCGCGGTCAGGAACGCGACGCCGGGAGTCGGCAGCACGCCGAGGAGGAGTACGTCGACGCCCGACGACGCCAGGCCGGCGACCACCGCAGCCTCCAGGAACTGCCCGGAGATGCGGGTGTCGCGGCCGACGACGGCGAGCGGACGGTGGCCCTCGAACTCGCCGCGGTCGGCGAGCACGTGGGCGGCGGCCACGGACAGGTCCAGGGCCAGGCCGGCGGTGAGATCACCGTTGGCCAGGCCGCGGACCCCGTCCGTGCCGAACAGACGAGCCACGAGGGGCTCGGATCAGCGCTTGCTGTACTGAGGAGCCTTGCGGGCCTTCTTGAGGCCGGCCTTCTTGCGCTCGATGACGCGGGCGTCACGCGTCAGCAGACCGGCCTTCTTCAGGACCGGGCGGTTGGCGTCGATGTCGATGGTGTTCAGGCAGCGAGCCACCCCGAGGCGCAGGGCGCCGGCCTGGCCGGTGATGCCGCCGCCGTGGATGCGGGCGATGACGTCGAAGCGGTTGTCGAGCTGGGTCGCCGCGAAGGGCTCGTTGACGACCTGCTGGTGCAGCTTGTTCGGGAAGTACGAGTCGAGCGTGCGGCCGTTGATCGTCCAGACGCCGGAGCCCGGCACGATGCGGACACGGGCGACGGCCTCCTTGCGGCGGCCGGTGGCCGCGGCGGGGGCGATCGTGGCGGGCTTGAGCGGCGCGTCGGCCGAGGGGGCCGACTCCGAGCTGTAGGCGACGCCGGACTCGTCGGTGGTGTAGGTCTCCTCGACGTCGCCGTCGACGGGACCGGTCTCGTTGGTGGTGTCAGTCACGAGTGTTCAGTTCCTTCGTCAGCGGGCGGGGTTCTGGGAGACCTGGACGATCTCGAACGGGACGGCTTGCTGGGCCTGGTGCGGGTGGTTCGGGCCGGAGTAGACCTTGAGCTTCTTCAGGATCTGGCGGCCGAGCTTGTTCTTGGGGAGCATGCCCCAGACGGCCTTCTCGATGGCCTTGCGGGCGTCCTTCTCCAGGACCACGCCGATGGGCGTCGCGGACAGACCGCCCGGGTAGCCGGAGTGGCGATAGGCCATCTTGGTGGTCTTCTTGTCGCCGGACAGGGCGACCTTCTCCGCGTTGACGATGATGACGAAGTCACCGGTGTCGGCGTTCGGGGCGAAGATCGGCTTGTGCTTGCCGCGCAGGAGGTTGGCGGTCGCGACGGCGAGACGCCCCAGGACGACGTCCTGGGCGTCGATGACGAACCACTCTCGGGTCACATCACCGGGCTTGGGGCTGTACGTGCGCACAGACATGCCTTTTCGTTCGTTGGGATGGGATCTCACGTCTTTCTGACGAACTCTGCCCGGCTTGCCGTCAGGGACGGGGTGTCCGGGTCTGCACCCAGCCGTGCGAGGGCTGGACGCGGCAGGAGACGCGACCAACGAGTCTACGGAGCGCCGTCCGCGAGCGCCAATTCCGAGACTCGGATTCGACCCGTTCCGAGGGGCGGTCTAGGTTGAAAGGACGAACCGGACCCGCGTCCCACCCCTGCGGGTGACCGGTTCTCCCACTGTTGTTGAAGGAGAACCCGTGCCCGACAACTCCTCTCTCACCGTACGCGACAACCGCACCGGCCAGGAGTACGACGTACCGATCACCGACGGCACCATCCGCGCCGCCGACATCGGTCAGATCCGCACCGACGAGGAGCAGCCCGGTCTCGCCGTCTACGACCCCGGCTTCGTGAACACCGCCTCCTGCAAGAGCTCGGTCACGTTCATCGACGGCGAGAAGGGGATCCTGGAGTACCGCGGGTACCCCATCGAGCAGCTCGCCGAGAAGTCGACGTTCCTCGAGGTCGCCTACCTGCTGGTGCACGGCACCCTGCCGAGCAAGGCGGAGTACGACGCCTGGGTGCACGAGATCACCTACCACACGTTCGTCCACGAGAACGTCCGCTCGTTCATGCAGGGCTTCCGGTACGACGCGCACCCGATGGGCATGCTGATGGCCTCGGTCGGCGCGCTGTCGACGTTCTACCCCGACGCCCGCAACATCCACGACGCCGAGAACCGCCACATGCAGATCGTGCGGATGATCGCCAAGATGCCGACGCTCGGCGCCTGGGCCTTCCGGCACGCGCAGGGCAAGCCGTACGTCTACCCCGACAACGACCTCGGCTACACCGCGAACTTCCTCTCGATGCTGTTCAAGATGAGCGAGCAGAAGTTCGAGGCCGACGAGCGCCTCGTCAAGGCCCTCGACGTGCTCTTCATCCTGCACGCCGACCACGAGCAGAACTGCTCGACCAACGCCGTACGCTCCGTCGGCTCCTCGCAGGTCGACCCCTACTCCGCCGTGGCCGCCGGCGTCGGCGCCCTCTTCGGCCCGCTGCACGGAGGCGCCAACGAGGCCGTGCTGCGGATGCTGCGCCGCATCGGCTCGATGGAGAACATCCCCGCCTTCATCGACGGCGTGAAGGAGGGCAACGAGCGGCTGATGGGCTTCGGCCACCGCGTCTACAAGAACTACGACCCGCGCGCCACGATCATCAAGAAGGCCTGCGACGACGTCTTCGAGGTGACCGGGGTCAACCCGCTCCTCAAGATCGCCCAGGAGCTGGAGAAGATCGCGCTCGAGGACGAGTACTTCGTCAAGCGCAAGCTCTACCCCAACGTCGACTTCTACTCCGGCCTCATCTACGAGGCCTTCCAGTTCCCGCCGGAGATGTTCACGGTCCTCTTCGCGATCGGCCGCACCCCTGGCTGGCTCGCCCAGTGGCTGGAGCTGGTGCAGGACAAGGAGCAGAAGATCGCCCGCCCCAAGCAGATCTACACCGGCGACCGCACCCTCGACTTCGTGCCGGCCTCCGAGCGCTGGAGCTAGAAGTCACATCGCTCAGAACCGTCCGGCGCGGCCATCGTGGCTTGGCGCCGGACACGCGCCGAAGCGCAGCGGAGGCGCAAATGGGCACCGTGTCGCGCCGCAGGGACACCCTCGGCTCCGAGACGTGGTTTCGAGGCTCGTCGCTGGCGCTCGTAGCACCTCAACCACCGAGATGAGGCGGCGGATTTCGAGGTAGACAAGGACGATGTCCTTCCCGTTCTACGACGACCCGTCCACCTCGTACCCGCCCGACGTCTACGAGCGGCGAGACCGGCGAGGCGTCGGCCTGGATCAGGCCGTCCGATGCGCCCAGGGAGATCGAGTACACCAACGGCGGCAGCTGCGAGTACCTGCTGACCGGTCCGCGGTCCGGCGGCAAGCTGGGGATCTACAAGTGGAGCTTCGGCGAGGGTGAGAGCGGTCCGTCGCCGCACTTCCACAGGTCGATCGCGGAGCTGTTCTACGTGCTCGAGGGCGAGGTGAGGCTGTACGACGGCCGCGGCTGGAAGCGGGCCGGTGCGGGCGACTTCCTCTACGTGCCCGAGGGCGGGCTGCACGGGTTCCGGGGCGGCGACCACGCCAGCATGCTGCTGATGTTCACCCCCGGAGCGCCGCGCGAGGACTACTTCGAGACGCTGGCCGCCCTCGGGCGGGGCGGCACCATGACGGAGGCGGAGCGCGTGGAGTTCATGCTCCGCCACGACACCTACTGGGTCGACGAGGACTGACGGAGCCTCGGAGGTGGTCTGGACGACCAGACCGGCACCTCTCCCGCGCGGTCCTCGGCGCGTCTACCGTCCGAGGTGACACCCGCATCCCCCCACCGGAGGTCACCCCCATGAAGCATCGTCACAGTGCTGCCCTGCTCATCACCGCAGGTCTCTTCACCGCCGGTGTGGTCGCACCCGCCGACGCCATCCCGGGTGGCAACGCGACCACGCGCTGCACCGGGTTCCACGCCAAGGGAGCCGGCGTGGACGACGGGATGGGCACCACCACCGCCACCCTGTACCGCGGTCACCGCGAGTTCGCCACCACCGTCGGCACCTTCACCCTGACCGGGGTCGACGCCGACGGCGTCGCCACCTTCACCGGCACCATCGTGCTCTCCAACGACAAGGGCATGCTGACCGCTCCCGTCGACGGCACCCTCGACACGATCTCGGGCCGCTTCGCCTCGCTCTCCGAGGACGTCACGGGCACCGGCGAGTACGCCGACACGACCGGGCGGCTGCGCTTCCGCGGCGTCGAGGACCTCCAGGGCCTCACGTTCACCGAGCACGTCTACGGCAAGCTCTGCGCGCCCAAGGCGAAGAAGCCGAAGTAGCCAGGCTTTTCGGCAGACGCCCAGCGCACTCTCAGGGAGGACACAGGTCCGGCCACGAGTCTCGGGAGCGTGAACGACACACCGCAGCACCCGCAGGACCCGCAGGACCCGTGGCAGCACACGCATCCGCTGCCTCCCATCGCCTACGAGCGCGCCATGACCCCAGGTCCTCTTCCTGGGCCCGCACCGAAGAAGTCCCGCACGGGCCTCTTCGCCGCGTCGGTGGTCACCGCGTCCTTGCTGGTGGGGGCAGGGGCTGGTCTCGGCGGGGCCGCGGTGTGGACCACCCAGCACGACGCGGACCGCACCTCCGCGTCGGCCCCGCGCTCGACGTCGCCGGTTGTCGACACCCCAGCCGCGGCGTCGGGCGACGGGTCGGTGGAGCAGGTCGCGCAGACCGTGCTCCCCTCGGTGGTCAAGATCGACGTGGCCGGCCCTCAGGGACAGGGGTCCGGCTCCGGCATCATCTTGTCCTCGGACGGCCAGATCCTCACCAACAACCACGTGGTCGCCCTCGCCGGTGACAACGGGGAGCTGGAGGTGTCCTTCAACGACGGCACCCACGCCAAGGCCAAGGTCGTCGGCACCGACCCGCTCACCGACACCGCGGTCATCCAGGCCGAGGGCGTCAGCGGGCTCACGCCGGCCACCATCGGTTCCTCCGACTCGCTCCAGGTGGGTCAGGGCGTGGTGGCGATCGGGTCGCCGTTCGGTCTCGACGCCACCGTCACCACCGGCATCGTCAGCGCGCTCAAGCGTCCCGTGAACGTCGGGACCGTGAGCCAGGGAAACAGCACCGTCTACCCGGCCATCCAGACCGACGCGGCGATCAACCCCGGCAACAGCGGCGGTCCGCTCGTGGACATGAGCGGCCACGTGGTCGGCATCAACGCCTCCATCCAGACCGCCCAGAACCAGACGGGCGGCGAGCCCGGCTCGATCGGCCTCGGCTTCGCGATCCCGATCGACGAGGTGATGCCCGTGATCCAGCAGCTGGAGAAGGGTGAGACCCCGACCCACGCCCGCCTCGGCATCTCGGTGCAGAACGTCGCCTCCGGCCAGGGCGCACTGGTCGCCGACGGTGCGCAGATCAACGACGTGAACGCCGGCTCCGCCGCCGCCGACGCCGGGCTCAAGAACGGCGACGTGATCACCAAGGTCGACGACACCCTGATCACCGACGCCGACGGCCTGGTCGCCACCGTGCGGTCCTACCGCCCCGGCGACAAGGTCACCGTCACCTACACCCGTGACGGGGACGAGCACACGGTCACCCTGAGCCTCGACTCGGACTCGACCGCCACGAACTCCTGACCCCGACATCCCTTTCCAGGGGTCAGGACCCACCAGGTGAGCCTGGCACCGCTCGACCGAGCGAGACGGTGCCAGGCTCACCTTGCTGTTTGGCTCGCTCCGCTCGCTGTTGCTCAGCGGACTCGTTGGACCCGCGTCTCGTCCCAGACCGGCTCGTCCGACTCGTAGACGTCGCCGCTCGCGCCGAAGACGAGGAAGCGGTCGAAGCCCCGCGCGAACCACCGGTCGTGCGTGACCGCGACGACCGTCCCGTCGAAGGACTCCAGCCCCGCCTCCAGCGCCTCGGCGGACTGGACGTCGAGGTTGTCGGTGGGCTCGTCGAGCAGCAGCAGGGTGGCTCCGGACAGCTCCAGCAGCAGGATCTGGAACCGCGCCTGCTGACCCCCCGACAGCGACTCGAACCTCTGCTCCGAGGCGTGCGCGAGCTCGTAGCGGTCCAGCACCCGCGCGGCGGCCTCGCGCCCCATCCCGGCCCGCCCGTCAGCAGAGCCGTCGCCACGATGAAGTATTTCCAGCAGCGTGCGGCCACGCAGCTCGGGGTGCTCGTGGGTCTGCACGAACCAGCCCGGGCGCACCCGCGCGCCGAGCTTGGCCTTGCCGGTGTGGTCGACGTGCTTGATCGGCACCGCCTCCACCGGCTCGTGCTCCTTGTCGGGGTCACTCCCCCCGGCGGCCAGCAGCCGCAGGAAGTGCGACTTGCCCGAGCCGTTGGAACCGAGGACGGCGACGCGCTCGCCGTACCAGACCTCGAGGTCGAAGGGCTTCATCAGCCCCGTGAGCTCGAGGTCGGTGCACACCACGGAGCGCTTGCCCGTGCGGCCGCCCTTGAGGCGCATCTGGACCTGCTGCTCGCGCGGCTGCTCGGTCGGCGGCCCGGCCTCCTCGAACTTGCGGAGCCGGGTCTGCGCCGCCTGGTAGCGCGACGCGAGGCCGTCGTTGTAGGCGGCCTTCTGCTTGTACATCAGCACCAGGGCCTTGAGCTTGGCGTGCTCCTCGTCCCAGCGCCGGCGCATCTCCTCGAAGCGGGCGAACCGGTCGCGGCGCGCCTCGTGGTACGACGCGAACCCGCCGGGGTGCGTCCACACCAGGTTGCCGGTGGCGCCGAGCTCGACGGTCACCACGCGGGTCGCGGTGTTGTCGAGCAGCTCGCGGTCGTGGCTGATGAACAGGATCGTCTTGTCCGACTCCCGGATCCGCTGCTCGAGCCAGATCTTGCCGGGGACGTCGAGGAAGTTGTCGGGCTCGTCGAGGAGCAGCACCTCGTCGGGCCCGGCCAGGAGGTACTCCAGCACGAGCCGCTTCTGCTCCCCGCCGGAGAGCGTCTTGAGGGACCGGTACTTCGCCCGGTCGTACGGCACGCCGAGGCCGCGGATCGTGCAGACGTCCCAGGTGACCTCGAGGTCGTAGCCGCCGGCGTCGGCGTACTCCGCCAGCGCCTCGGCGTACCGCATCTGCGTGGCCTCGTCGTCGGACTCCATCAGCGCCCGCTCGCAGTCGTCGACCTGTTTCGAGGCCTCCCGCACGCGCGCCGGGGAGACCGACAGCAGGAGGTCCGCGACGTGCTGGGTCATCGCCGATGCCCTGGCCGACCATCTGGCGCATCACGCCCAGGCCGCCGGACCGGGTCACCGCCCCGGCGTGCGGGGTGAGCTCGCCGGTGATGATCCTCAGCAGGGTCGTCTTGCCGGCGCCGTTGGCGCCCACCAGGGCGACCTTGGCGCCCTCACCGACCCGGAACGAGACGTCCTCGAGCAGCACGCGGCCGTCCGGCAGCTGGTACCGGACTCCCTGGATGTCGACGTGGCCCACAAGGAGCGATCCTCCCACCGATTCGTCTGCGGATCCCTGCGGTTTTCTCCGCTGGGCGTCGCAGACGAATCGCGTGGGCGTCGGCGTCAGTACTGCTGATCCCAGTCATCGTCCTCGATCCGGATGTACCGGTGCTTGCCGTGGACGGCGTCCTGCCGCTCGTCGGCCTGGGCGACCACGTCCTTGGCGATCTGCGTCGCGGTCGAGCCCTGCGTGACGCTCAGCCTGGCCGCCACGATCCCGGCGAACAGCGGCGCCGCGAACGACGTGCCGCTCCACCGGGCCAGCCCGTTGGTGAACCGACGGACGTCGCCCTTGTTCGGCGCCTCCTGGCAGACGTAGGTCCCCTTCGGGAAGGCGTTCACGTGGTTGCGGCCGAGCACGTAGACGTCGGCCGAGACACCGTAGTTGGAGTAGCTCGACACGGGTCCGGGGTCGGCGCGGTCGAGGGAACCGATGCCGAACGCCCACTGGCGCGCCGCCGGGTAGAACGGCGCGCTCGAGGCGTCGTTGCCCGCCGCGGCGACGACGACGACCTCGGGGTGGTCGCGGAGCTGGTCGCGCCACAGACGCTGGAACGTCTTCGGACCATGGTCCCGACGGGTGTGGCAACCGGCCGACAGCACGATGACCTGCGGTCCCCCGTCGTCGTCCAGGGCCCTCAGGATGGCCTGGTACATCGTGACCTCGGAGACGGCTCCGCCGGCTCCGATCATGTAGTGGCGGATCTCGGCCTGAGGCGCCCGGCAGCGGACGACGCCGGCGATGAAGGTTCCGTGGCCCTCGTAGAGGCGCAGCTGGGCGGGGTCGTACGGCTCGACGTCGTTCGGGGTCGCGGCGTCCACTGCTCCCGCCAGGAGAGTCGCCGTCGCCGCCTCCGTCGAGGCCGGGGGGTGCCAGCCGGTGTCGATGACGGCCACGCGCACGCCGGCTCCGTCGGTCGTGTTCGTCCTCATCGGAGGCCAGGGCTGCGTCACACCGGTCTCCTCCGGCTCGGTGGCCGGGCAGTGCTTGCCGTCGCCGTTGGCGAGGTGCAGGAAGTACTCCGGACTGACCACGCCCTCCCCGAGCTCGTCGTCGAGGATCGCCAGCGCCGCCTCGACTCCCTGGTCGTCCGGCTCGTCCAGGACCGGAGGCCCGACCCTCTGCACCTCGACCGCGAACACGCCGGGCGCCACCTCCGGGGCCAGCGTCACGTCGCCGACCGAGACGACGCCCTCGAGGTCACCGGCACGGTTGGAGACTCCCGTCGAGACCGCGCCCTGGTCCTCGCGAAGGAAGAGCAAGCGCCCGGACGCGTACTGGTAGTCGGCGTCGGCGGCGTCCGGCGTGTTCCAGACGAGCCCGTCGTGGGCCGCCGTCATCGCGGCCAGCTGGTCGCGGGTCGTGTCCCGAGCCAGCAGCTGAGCCGGGTCGTTCAACCTCTGTGTCATACGCGTGCCTTTCGCAAGAATGCGCCTGGAGATGCCAGACGCCGGTGGGGCCGGCCGGCCCCGGGGAGGGTGGCGCAATGACGAGCACGGAGGGCAGGTCGTCGGTCGCCGACCTGCTGCGGCTCGCCATCGCCGAACCGGACCGCGCAGAGCGCGAGGCCGGAGAGATCCTGGCGTCGGGCCCAGGACCGTGGGAGGAGTCCGTCGCCCGCCAGGCGCGAGGCATCGTGCTCCGCGACCGGGGGCTTCTCGACGATGGACTCACCGAGCTCCGCCTTGCGGTTCGGCTCGCGCGACGCTCCGCCGACGCGAACCGTGAGGCCGACGTACGCGCCACGCTGGGGGTCGCGCTGGTGATGTCCGGCCGTTCCGGCGCAGGCCTCGACCAGCTCGATCGTGCAGCTCACGATGCAACAGAGTCGCCGACCCTGGCCCGGATACTGATGCGTCGGGCCAACATCCACTACTTCTTCCTGCAGCTGCCCCAGCGGGCGGTGATCGACCTCGAGCAGGCCCTGCCGCGCCTGCGAGCCGCCGGCGACCGGGTGTGGGAGGCGCGCACGCTCAACGTGCTGGGCCTCTGCTACCTGGCCCTCGGCCGGACCGAGGACGCGTCCCGCGCCGTCCTCGAGGCGGACGAGCTCTTCGTCCGCGAAGGCCAGGCCGTCGAGGCGGTCATCACCCTGCACAACCGGGGCTTCATCGCCTACTGCAGCGGGGACCTGCCCGAATCTCTGCGTCTGTACGACGCCGCGGCGGCGCGGTACGCCGTCCTGCACCTGGACCCGCAGAAGCTGGTCAGCGACCGGTGCGAGGCACTGCTGACCGCCGGCCTGGCCGAGGAGGCCGTCGCCCTGGTGGCGGCGCGGGTGAGCGAGGGATCGCTGCTGCCTGTCGAGCTCGCGGAGCTGATGCTCGCGCTCGCGACCGCCGAGCTCGCCCGCGGCAACGCGTCCGGAGCCCTGGAGAGTGCCGTCCAGGCCAGGACCCTGTTCAAGCGACAACACCGGGACTGGTGGGCCGACCACGCCGAGCTGCTCGTGCTGCTGGCGCGGCACCGAGCCGGCGGCACGGGGCGCCGCTTGGTGGAGGACGCCCGTGCTGTGGGAGAGCGGCTGCAGGACCGCGGTTCCGACCAGGCCGCGGAGGCATGGCTGCTGGCCGGGAGGGTCGCTCTTGCCGCCGGCCTCGCGGCCGCACCCGAGCTCCTGGGGCAGGCGGCGCGCTTCCGTCGGCGGTCGTCGGCCCTGGTACGCGCGACGGGCTGGCGCGCGCTCGCCCTCGAGCGCGAGGCCCTCGGTGACTCCCGCGGGGTGCTCAGCGCCTGTCGTCGTGGCCTGGACGCCCTCGACGAGCACCGAGCCGGCCTGGGCGGCTCCGAGCTGCGAGCGCTCGCCAACCGTCACGGTGACGAGCTGGCCGGTCTCGCCCTCCACCAGGCGGCCACGAGCACCCCCCGCGTGCTGCTGTCCTGGAGCGAGCGCTGGCGGGCGACGGCTCTCAGCCAGCCGCCGGTCCGCCCGCCCGACGACCGGGAGGTCGCCAGGCTGCTGACCGCACTGCGCGACACCCGGCGCCGGCTCGCCGAGGCCCGGGCGTCGGGCGCCGACACCGCCGCCCGGCTCGACGACGACCGTGCGCGGCTCGAGCTGGCGATCCGCCAGCGAGCCCGTCACCTGACCGGGTCCAGTGCGGAGGCGCCACGCTTCGACGTCGGTCGGCTGGTGGATGCGCTCGGCCAGCAGTCGTTCGTGCAGCTCGTCGTGGTCGACGGCGGGATCCAGGCGCTGGTGGTCGCCGGCGGACGGGTACGCCGGTTCGCCGTCGGTCCGGCCGCTGTGGCCGAGGACCTGGTCCGTATCGCCCGGTTCAGCCTGCGGCAGGTGGCGCGCGGCCGACCGGTCCGGCTCGCCGACATCGGCGAGCGCCTCGAGAGCGCGCTCCTCGGCGACGCCGCGAAGGCTCTGCCCGACGGACCCGTCGTGATCTCGGCGACCAGCCGCCTGCTCACGGTCCCGTGGGCCCTGCTGCCGGCCCTGGTCGACGTCCCGTTCACCGTCGTCCCCTCGGCCGCGCTGTGGCTGCGCGCCCGGGCCGCCAGTCCCTGGTCCGACACGCGGGTCCTGATCGCCGGGCCCGGACTGGAGTCGGGAGGCTCGGAGATCGCCGTGCTGTCGGAGCGTCATCCCGAGGCCGTCGTCCTGCGCGACGGCGCCGCGACCGTGGATCGCTGCCTGGCCGCGCTCGACGGCGCGGCGGTCGCCCACATCGCGGCCCACGGCCACTTCCGCGACGACAGTCCGATGTTCTCCTCGCTGGACGTCGACGACGGGCCGGTCACGGTGCACGACCTCGAGCGCCTGGCCCGGGCGCCGTACCGGGTGGTGCTCTCGGCCTGCGAGTCCGGCGTGGTCGCACCGATCGGCGCGGGCGAGATGCTGGGTCTGGCGTCGGCCATGTTGTCGATGGGGACGGCCGGGATCGTGTCCAGCGTCGCCGCCGTCAACGACGCGGCGACCGCCGTCATGATGCTCGAGGTGCACCGGGCCCTCGACGACGGCGACGGTCTCGGGGACGTGCTGCTGAAGGCGCGCATGCGGTCGCGGGGCGACGAGCTTCGTGGGGCCACCGCCGCGGCGTTCCTCGCGATCGGGGCCTGACGCGTCACAGCACCAGCCACTCCGTCCGTCGCACCGTGCCGTCGACCTCGACCGCGAAACGGGTCGCGCCCGAGGCGCCGGGCAGCGTGAAGAACCCCGAAGCGTCGGTGCGGGCCGTCCGGCTCTCGCCGTCGGCCCGCTCCATCGTCACCATCAGCCCGCCACCCGGAGAGAGAAGCTGACCCGTGAGCGTGCTGTCATCCACCTCGAGCTCGAGGGACAGCCCGCCGCCCTCGAAGGCCAGCGTTCGCGCGTCCTCCACGCCGCGTACCGCGGCCGTCGTCTGCAGCGCGGAGTCGTGCACGAGGGCCAGCAGCTCCTCGTCGACCGCGCGCCACGAGAACGCGCCGTACGCAGCTCGCCGCCGGTGGGGAGGTACATCGCTCTCCTGGACCAGCGCATCCGCCAGCTGGTCCATGAGCCCGTCGTCGTCGGTCCAGGACGTCATCGGGTCCACCTCCTCATCGATCGATGGCCGGAGCCGCCATCAAGGCGCGCATCGCGGTCGTGTTCCGTAGTTGCTGCAGGGCACGCGCGCGAGTCGGGCCGATGCTCCCCACGGGGATGCCCAGCTTCGCGCTGATCTGGTCGTAGGAGATCGGCGGATCGCTCATCAGCAGCTCGAGCAGCTCGCGGCGGCCGGCCGGCAGCTCCTCGAGCGCGTCGCGCAGGGCCTGGGCTCGTTCCTCGCGGAGCAGGTCCGCATCGGCCTCGGGGTCGCCCGCGGGCCGCTCGAACATCAGGCTCTGGGGGTCGGACGCGGGCTCGCGACCGCGCAGCCGGATCACCCGGAGGGCTTCGTTGCGGGTCGTCGTGGCCAGCCATCCCGGCAGCGCACGCGGCTCGCGGATCGCCCCGAGGTTCTCGACGAGGCGCAGCCAGACCGTCTGGTTGACGTCGTCGGCGTCGGCCGCGGAGAGCCGGAACTTGCCGATGACGGAGTGGACCAGGGGGAGGTACCGGTCGACCAGGGCGTTCCACGACTCCTGGTCACCGTTCCGAGCGCGGGTCACCAGGTCGTCGACGGCAACGAGCCGTTGCATGCGCGTCTCCTCCGCTGCCGCGAGTCGGTCCTCGATGGTCACCACGTCCTGCAGAGCAGCGGCCGGGCCCGTTGATACGTCACATGGTGCGTCCACGGTGGCACCAGCAGCGCGGTCCAGCAACCAACTTTGTCGCCGACCAGAAGGGCGTATCAGCGGCGTCGTTCCTCCGTCAGTGAAGGCACCGCCCGAGGGCTCCCTCGGACGGCACACCTGGAAAGGAACATCGCCATGAACAGCACCACCCGCCGCGCATTCGTTGCCTCCACCCTGCTCACCGTCGCTCTCGGCGCCGCCGCCTGCGGCCACGAGACGATCGCCGAACCGGGCACCACGGGCAACCAGGCGCGCATCTACCCGCCCACCTCGGTACCGGCGGTCGAGTACAAGACCCACGGCCCGATCACCGCCGACCAGGCGGAGCGTGAGGCCCGGGCCCAGAAGGCGCGGCAGGACGCCGCGTCGACCGCCCGCTGGGACCGCGGCAGCCACGTCGACAACCGGCTGAAGCTGCGCCGTACCGGGCGACCGTGACGAGGAACGGGGCGGATCCCGTCGGACGAGGTCCGTCCCGTTCTTCGACGTCTTCTGGGACGGCCCGTCAGTGGGCGCCGGCCATGTTCAGGCCGACGACGCCGGCCACGATCATGGCCAGGCTGGCGGCCTTGATCCAGCTCAGGTGCTCGCCGAGGAACAGCAGGCCGACCACGGCCACGAGGGCGGTGCCGGCGCCGGCCCACACGGCGTACGCCACGGAGACGGGCATCTGCTTGACCACGACGGTCAGCATCCAGATCGAGATGCCGTAACCAGCAAGCACGACCGCGGCCCAGCCGGGGTTGGTGAAACCCTCTGCCTTGGGCAGCAGGGCCGTCGCTCCGACCTCGATCACGATCGCGAATCCCAACAGCAGGAACGCGCCGAACATGTCCGTCATCTCCTTCATCCGTGGTGTGTAGCACTCGCTACATCACCTACTGTAGCACTCGCTACAATGGAAATATGCCTGAGGAGTCCCGACGTGACGCACTTCTCGCGGCGTGCACCGACCACGTCCTCGCGGAGGGCCTGATCGGTCTCAGCCTCCGCCCGCTGGCCAAGGCGGTCGGCACCAGCGACCGGATGCTGATCTACCACTTCGGTAGCCGCGACGGCCTGGTCGCCGCGATCATCGACGAGAGCACCAACCGGTCCGTCGGCTACCTGCGCGAGCTCACCGCTCCCACGACCGTCCGGGCCGGCGTGCTGCGGCTCTGGCAGGCCTACCACCAGGCGCCGCTGCACGCCTGCAACCTGATCTACGTGCAGGCCGCGGTGAGCGGGTACCTCGGCCAGGAGCCCTACCGCTCCTCGGTCCGCGACTCCAACGCCCGTTGGGCTGCGGCGATGCGCGACTGGTTCGAGCGCTGCGGCGCCCCACGGGCAAGGCTCGACCGGATCACCCAGCTGGTCGAGTCGGCCCTCCTCGGCTTCCACGTGGACCTGGCCACCGACTCCCCGAGCGAGCTCTCACGTGGCGTGCGGGACCTCGCCGACGCGGTCCAGGCCCTGGCAGGCTAGGCGGGGTCATGAGGTTCACCGAACGAGAGCTGACCCTCGCCCTCGAGGGCGCGGCCAAGACGATGCTGGCGGCGCGCGACAAGGACGTCCGCAGGGGCCGTCGTACGCCGGACGAGGCGTGGCAGACCCTCACCCGCTACCAGCGGTTCCAGCTGCTCGACGGGCTCGGCGACCAGCTGCTCGGCGTGCTGGTCGCGCTGCCGGACGTCGAGGTGGCCGTCGGCACCCGGCCCACGTTCACCGACGAGCAGGTCACGACCGCCGTACGCGAGCGGGCCGGCGACCTGGGCGGGATCAAGGGCAAGGTGCTGCTGAAGGCGCGGGTGGTGCTGGTGCAGGTGGCGCTGTCACACATCCCGCCCCGGGCCGACCCCGACGCGTTGATCGTCCCCGACCACCTCTAGGAGCGAGGCTGGAAGGTGATCCCGTCTGGCACCTGGCCGGTCCACCCGGGCGAGAGCACCCAGTGGAGGATGTCCCCCGTCAGGTCGTGCTGCACCCCGGTCCAGCCGAACAGCCCCGCGCAGGTGTCGAGCTGGACCACTCCCGTCTTGTGGTCGGCCGAGGTGACGAGGACCGAGGTGCCCGAGGCTTTCGGGCACGCCAGCGCGGGTCGGTCGGGTGCGGAGTCGAGGGCCGCGGCCGCGGCGACGGCGTCCTGGCCGGTCAGCAGCTCGCTCTGCTCGAGCCACCCGTCGCCGGCGTACCGGCACAGGCGCAGCGTCCCGGGAGCCGGGAAGGAGCCGGTGTCGTCCGGCGTCGAGCTGTCGCAGCCGTTGGCGTCGGCTCCCTTCACCTCCTCGAACGATCCGAGCACCCGCTCGGCTTCCCCCTTCGTCGGTGCGACGACGAGCACCCTCGCCTGGCCGGCCGCGTCCCACCCTTGCCAGGACCCGGACGGGAAGTCGCCGTCCACGGACTGGTTGACCGTCCCTGGGCCGTACGCCTCCAGGCCCACGCTGGGTACATCGGAGAACTGGACGCCGTAGCCGTACGTCGGCGTGCACAGGATGTCGATCGAGATCGCCCCAGGGCGCTCGACGACGGGGCTGCCGTCGCTCTCCCCACTACTGCACCAGTCGTCCAGGTTTCCGTGACCCCACGCAGTCGGCACCGTGACGGACACGTCGCGCCACGTCTCGACGCGGGTGGCGGGGGCAGGGGTGGGCACGTCGTCCGCGATGGACGCGGCGCCGTCGTCACCGCCCGAGCCGAGCAGCGCCACTCCCCCGACGACCGCGGCGACGGCGACCGCGCCGACGGCCGAGGCGAGCGCCGTACGTCGTCGGCGCGAGCGCGCACGAGCGCGTGCGGCCGGCGCCAGGCCGGCGGCGCCCGGGGCGTCGTCCCCGGCCGCGTGGAGGGAGGAGGTCAGCCGCTCCTCGAAGTCAGTCATGGGTCTCCTCCTCGCCGAGGGCCGCCCGGAGCGCCGTCAGGCCGCGGGAGACCCGCGACCGGACGCTGCCCTCGGCCACGCCGGTGAGCGCGGCGATCTCGGCGTACTCGAGCTGTTCGTAGTAGCGCAGCACCACGGCCACGCGCTGTGCCTCCGGCAGGGACAGGCAGGCGCGCCACAGGCGGTCGCCCTCGCCGTCGGCGGGTCCGTCGACCGTCCCCGGTGTGAACGTCTCGGCGACCGGTGTCTCCCGCTTGCGGAACTTGCGCCACCAGGAGGTGTGCGCGTTGACGACCATCCGCCGCACGTAGGCGTCCGGGTCGCCGACGGTGCGGATGTGCTCCCAGCGCGGCAGTGCCCGGGACAGCGCGTCCTGCACGGCGTCCTCGGCGTCGGCGCGGTTGCCCGTGAGCACGTACGCGAGCCGCAGCAGCCCCGGGCCGCGCGCGGCGACCCAGTCGTCGAAGTCGGCGGTCACCGTCTGCTCGATCGACCCGGCACTCACGCCGTACAGACGCGCGTCAGTCCTCGTCTGTTGCGTCGTCCTCGCTCGACTTCGCCCAGAGGTTGATGCCCGATTCGTCGGCGTACCGGTCGATCTCGTCCAGCTCCTCCTCGGTGAGGTCCGGGAAGTCCAGGGCGTCGAGGTTGGTGTCGAGCTGCTCGACCGACGATGCGCCGATGACCGCGGACGTGACCCGTGGGTCGCGGATCGCCCATTGGAGGGCGAGCTGGGCGAGCTTCTGCCCGCGCCGCTGGGCGATCTCGTTCAGCGACCGCACCCGCTCGAGCACGTCGTCGTCCAACCCCGCCAGCGTCGAGTCCTCGCGTGCCGCACGGGAGTCCTCCGGCACGCCGTCGAGGTACCGGTCGGTCAGCAGGCCCTGCGCCAGCGCCGAGAAGACGATGCAGCCCATCCCCTGCTCCTCGAGGGTGTCGAGCAGGTCGCCCTCGATCCAGCGGTTGAGCATGGAGTACGACGGCTGGTGGATCAGCAGCGGCGTGCCGAGCTCGCGGGCGATGGTGGCCGCCTCGTCGGTCTTCTCGGCGGAGTACGACGAGATGCCGGCGTACAGCGCCCGCCCGGACCGCACCGCGGTGTCCAGCGCCATCATCGTCTCCTCGACGGGCGTCTCGGCGTCGAAGCGGTGGCTGTAGAAGATGTCGACGTACTCCAGGCCCATCCGCTTCAGGGACTGGTCGAGGGAGGCGAGCACGTACTTGCGCGAGCCGCCGCCCTGGCCGTAGGGGCCCGGCCACATGTCGTACCCGGCCTTGGTCGAGATGACCAGCTCGTCGCGGTACGGCAGGAAGTCCTCGGCCAGGTACCGACCGAAGTTCTCCTCGGCGCGGCCGTACGGCGGCCCGTAGTTGTTGGCCAGGTCGAAGTGCGTCACGCCCCGGTCGAAGGCCCGGCGCAGGATCGCCCGCTGGCTCTCCTCGGGGCGGTCGGTGCCGAAGTTCTGCCACAACCCGAGCGAGAGCCGCGGGAGCTTGAGCCCGCTGCGCCCGGTGTAGGCGTAGTGGTCGTTGTCGTACCTGTCCTCGGCGGCCTCGTAGGTCATGCGCCCATCGTGGCACCCTCGGTCCCGTGCCCGACTGGACCCGCATGCTCGTCCGCTGGCGCCGGACCGAGGACGGCGAGTGGCCCTTCGCCGCCGAGGTCGACGGCCACCGGCTCCAGGTGCGGGTCAACGACTTCCCGGCCGAGCCGTTGTACTCCCTGTTCGTCGACGACGAGCACGTCGAGGACCTCGAGGACTGGCCGACGGTGTGGGTCAAGCCGGGTGGTGGTCGGGGCGCGACTCCAGCACCCTGAAGCCCTTGGCCGACGCCAGTCGCGAGGTCGGGTACCCCTGGTCTCCCAGCCAGGCCTGGAGCGAGTCGGCGCCGAGGTTCTTGCCCACGACCATCACCGCCCGTCCCTCGGGTGCCAGTCGGGCGAACCAGGTGAGCAGCAGGTCGTGCAGGGCCGCCTTGCCGATGCGGATCGGTGGGTTGGACCAGATCTCGTCGTACGTCGCGTCCGGAGGTACCTCGCCGGGCGTGGACGCGGCGTACCGCTCGGTCACCGCCAGACGCTCGGCGTTCTCGTTGGCGAGGAGCACGGCACGCTCGTTGACGTCGACGGCGGTGACCACCGACTCCGGGGACGCCACCGCCACGGCCAGGCCGATCACGCCGTACCCGCAGCCCAGGTCCAGCACGCGCTCCGCGGTCGGCGGCTCGGTCTCGCGGAACAGCACCGCGGTGCCGATGTCGAGCCGGCCGCGGGCGAAGACCCCCGAGCCGCTGACGAGCGACATCCGGTGTCCCCACACCGTTGTCTCCACCGGCTCGCGGGTGAACGACACCGAGGGGTCCGCCGTGAAGTAGTGGTCCTCGCTCACCAGCGCATCTTTCCAGGCCCTCCTTTCGGGTGGATGCCTACGTTGGGGGCATGGCCCACACCCTTCTCCGCACGGTCGTGACCCGCTGGGACGCCGACTCCGCCTTCGCCTACCTGCTCGACTTCGAGCACGCCGAGGAGTGGGACTCCGGCACCGTCCGCTGCGAGCGGCTGGCCGGCCAGGGCGGGGTCGGGACGACCTACCGGAACGTCTCGAAGTTCCTGGGCCGGGAGACGACCCTCGACTACGAGGTCGAGAAGCTCGTCCCCGGCAAGCAGTTCGTCATCACCGGCGTCAACAAGACGGTCGTCAGCAAGGACACCGTGACGGTCACGCCGACGAGCAACGGCGGCGCGGAGGTCGAGTACCGCGCCGACATGACCTTCAAGGGCATCGCCGGCATCATCTCGCCGCTGCTCTCCCCCTTCCTCAAGAAGCTCGCCGACGACACCGAGGCCCAGCTGCTCCGGACCCTCGACGCCAAGGCGCACGCGTGAGCCTGGGCAGCGTGGTGGACACCGTGCTCGACCGCAGCGTCGTGCTGGGCTTCTCCCAGGTCGGCCTCAGCGTGCGATCGCGGCTCCCCGGCTGGCCGGCCGACCCGCCGCCGAACGCGCTGCTCGGACGGGACGTGGCCGTCACCGGCGCGACCTCGGGGCTCGGCATCTCCACGGCTCTCGGCGTGGCCGCCCTGGGCGCGCGGGTGCACCTGGTCGTCCGGGACGAGGCCAAGGCCAAGAGCCGTGGTCGCGCGGATCTCGGCCGCGACACCCTCGGCCGTCGTCGTGGTGCACCGGTGCGACGTCGGCGACCTGGACGACGTACGCCGTTTCGCTGGCGCCTTCCGGGCCGACGGCAACCAGCTCGACGTGCTGGTCCACAACGCCGGCGTGATGCCGCCCGAGCGCACGGAGTCGGCGCAGGGGCACGAGCTGTCGATGGCCGTGCACGTCCTCGGACCCGTGCTCATGACCGAGCTCCTCCGCCCGACGCTGCGCGAGAGCGACGGCCCGCGGGTCCTGATGGTGACGTCCGGCGGGATGTACAGCCAGCCGCTGAGGGCAGACGACCCCGAGTACGTGAAGGACGACTACAAGCCCGCCACGGCGTACGCCCGCAGCAAGCGGGCCCAGGTCGAGCTGCTGCCGCTGCTGCAGCGCCGGTGGGGCACCGAGAACGCCCGCGTCTGGGCCACCCATCCCGGATGGGCCGCCACCCCGGGAGTTGCCGAGTCGCTGCCGCGCTTCAACAAGCTGACCGGGCCGATCCTGCGGGACGGCGACGGCGGAGCCGACACCACCGTCTGGCTGTCCGCCGTCGAGCCCGCGCCGCCGGGCGGCGGTCTCTGGCACGACCGCCGTCGTCGACCGACCAGCTACCTGCCCCGCACCCGCCCGCGTCCCGGCGACGTCGACCGGTTGTGGTCGTGGGTCGCCGAGCAGACGGGAGTCACCCCATGAGCTGGACCAGCCACCTGAAGCGCACGGTGCCGCCCGTGGTGGCCGCCGCGGTCGTCGGCGGCATCGGCACGCGGCCGAGCTCCGCCTGGTACCGCTCCCTCGACAAGCCGTCGTGGCAGCCGCCCGCGTGGGTCTTCGGCCCGGTGTGGACCGCGCTCTACGCATCGATCGCGGTCGGCACCGCGCGGGCGATGGAGCAGGCCGACGCGGACCAGCGGCGGTCCCTGCAGCGGCAGCTGTGGGCCAACATGGCGCTGAACGCCGGCTGGTGCTGGCTCTTCTTCGCCGCCGAGCGCCCGAAGGCTGCGCTCGCCGAGATCGCCGTCCTGGAGGCCTCGACCCTCGCCCTGACGCGTCGGGTGCCGGCCCTGGCGCCGTACGCCGCTTGGAACGGGTTCGCGACCGCGCTCAACGCCGCGATCGTCCGCCGCAACCGCTAGTCCTCCAGGGTGCGCAGCCGTCGGGCGGAGTCGGCCTGGGCGGCCAGGTCGCCGTCGGGCGGATAGGCCACCTCCTCCAGCGTGAGCCCGTGGGCCGCGACGACGGTGACCGCGGAGTCGCGCCGCTCGGCCGCGAGCACCTCGCCGGCCCACTCGGCCGGACGCCGGCCGTCGCCCACGGCCACCAGGCAGCCGACCAGCGAGCGGACCATGCGGTGGCAGAACGCGTCGGCCCTCACGGTGCCGACGATCACGCCTGCCTCGTCACGGCTCCACGAGAGATCGAGGAGCGTGCGGATCGTGGTCGCGCCCTCCCGCTTCTTGCAGAACGACGCGAAGTCGTGTCGACCGAGCAGGTCCCGCGATGCGACGGCGATGGCGTCGAGGTCCAGGGGCCGCTTCCACGCCAGCACGTGCCCACGCGTCAGCGGGTCCTGGGCTTCCGGATGGTCGGCGATCCGGTAGGCGTAACGGCGCCAGACCGCCGAGAAGCGGGCGTCGAACCCGGCCGGGGCGGCGACCACGCGGCGTACCCGCAGGTCGTCCGGCAGGAGTCCGTCGAGCCGGCGACCCAGCTGCTCCGGATCGGTGGCCGCGACGTCGACGTGCGCGACCTGGCCTCGGGCGTGCACACCGGTGTCGGTACGCCCGGCACAGGTGACGGCGACGTCCTCGACCCGCAGCACGGTGGCCAGCGCCCGCTCGAGCTCGCCCTGGACGGTGCGGAGGTCGTGCTGCTTGGCCCAGCCGTGGAAGCCCGCGCCGTCGTACGCGAGGTCCATCCGCAGCCGCATCGAGCCAGTCTCGCATCGACTCCCGGCTAGATTTCGAGGGTGCCCGAGCAAGCATCCGTGCGCCAGCCCCCAGCCATCGTCATCGTCAGCCACGACAACGCCGCCTTCCTGGTCGACGAGTTCGGCCGCTACGCCCGTGACTACGACATCCGCCCGGCGACGACCATGAGCGTCGCCACCGACATCACCTCCGAGATCGAGGCCACCGGCGGCCAGGTCGCCATGCTCGTGGCCGACTCCTCCCTCTTCCCGTC
Source organism: uncultured Actinomycetota bacterium (assembly GCA_963782035.1). Classification (GTDB taxonomy): domain Bacteria; phylum Actinomycetota; class Actinomycetes; order Propionibacteriales; family Nocardioidaceae; genus Nocardioides. The sequence goes on along the minus strand of CAWAIW010000015.1, from coordinate 36,037 downwards.
CGACTTCGTGCACGACGAGCAGCACAACGTGCTCGCGGCGTTCCACACCTGGCGCCAGGTGGTCCCGACCGCCAAGCGGCTCGTGGTCTCTCCGTGGGAGCGGTTCCTCGACGACGCCGACCGGCTGCGCGCCGGCCTGGCGAAGGGCAAGTACGACGCGTTCCTGCTGATGCCGCGCGGCGTGCGCGACGAGGAGTTCCACACCGCGATCTGCGAGCTGCTGTCCGACTGGGGCTCGACCGTGGCCACGCCGGAGGTCCCCACCGTGCAGCTGGTCGCCTCCGGGCCGGACGCCCTGACCTTGTCCATCCGCGACTTCCTGGACCGGATGGGCATGCCGCACCAGCTCTACGCCCCCGACAGCGAGGTCGGGCAGGGGATCATCGAGAGGTACGCCGGGGCCGGGGGCGCCGCCGACCACGGCTGGCCGCTCGTGGAGTCGCCGTACCACGACGCCTGGGCGCCGGGCAGCGTGCGCGAGGTGGCCGCGGTCATCTACGGGCGCCCCGACGGCGTCACGGTCGACTCGCTGGTCGACCTCTGCGTGGTGGGCGCCGGGCCGGCGGGGCTGGCCGCGGCGGTGTACGGCGCGTCCGAGGGCCTGACCACGGTGGTGATCGAGGCGGAGGCGATCGGCGGCCAGGCCGGCACGTCGTCGATGATCCGCAACTACCTCGGCTTCCCGCGCGGCATCTCCGGGATGCGGTTGGCGCAGCGTGCCCGCAACCAGGCGATCCGCTTCGGGGCGAAGTTCTACACCGGCTGGGAGGTCGGCGGCATCGAGGTGGGGGACGACCACCACGTCGTGCACACCGACGGAGGCGACGTACGTGCCCGGGCGGTCGTGATCTCCAGCGGGGTCGCCTACCGCAAGCTGCGCGCGCCCGGCATCGACGACCTCACCGGTCGCGGCGTGTTCTACGGCAGCGCGATGACGGCGGCCCGCGAGATGGAGGGGTACGACGTGGTGGTCGTCGGCGGCGGCAACTCCGCCGGCCAGGCCGCCATCCACCTCGCCCGGTTCGCGAAGTCGGTGACGATCATGGTGCGGCGGCACGGCCTCGGCGAGACCATGTCGCAGTACCTGATCAACGAGATCGAGTGGAACCCGCGCGTCGAGGTGTCCACCCGCTGCGAGGTGGCCTCTGCCGGAGGCGACGGTCGCCTGGAATGGGTCGACGTCAAGGACTGCGACACCGACGAGGTCATCCGTCGCAACGCCGAGGGCCTCTTCCTGCTGCTCGGTGCGGAGCCCCACTGCGACTGGATCCCGGGCGAGGTGGCCCGCGACGAGCGCGGGTTCGTGCTCACCGGCCGCGACGTCCCCAAGTCCCTCTGGGTCGACGGTCTCCCGCCTGAGTCCCTGGCCACCTCGCTGCCCGGAGTGTTCGCGGTGGGCGACGTACGCGCGGGCTCGATGAAGCGCGTCGCCGCCGCCTCCGGCGAGGGCTCGTCGGTGGTCCCCCTGGTGCACGCCTGGCTGGGCTCGGCCTGAGTGGTCAGCCGCCGGTCTGCCAGACGCGGACCCAGTCGACGGACGTTGGTGCCGGTCTTGACGACCCGGCCGCCCTCGTAGCGATGGATGTAGCTGAAGAGGCCGCTGCGATGGCCGATCCGGCCGAAGAACTCGGTGACGTCGATCTCGTGACCGGTGCCGCTCGGAGACATGCCGCCGACCGGCTGCATCCAGAAGCTGCCGTGCTGGCCGCGCAGCCGGGGGTACTTGATGCGCGCTGCGGCGACGCCGTACTTGAAGGAGAAGGCCTTGTCGGTGCCGATGTGGCCGTTGAGGCGGTAGGCGTACCGACCGGCGATCTGCCCCTTCTTGATCGCCGGGCACAACGTGCTCCTGCTCGGATCCCCGATGACGCTGAGCCGAACGGCGCCACCGCCGACCCGGACCGCCCGGGCGCTCCCCCGGGAGCAGCTGCGGAAGCTCTGCGGCTCGTAGGCCTTGCCGCGGTTGATCCAGGCCTTGGAGAGCGACGTGCCGGAGAACTCGTCGGTCCAGGTCGGGGCGAGCCAGCGCTGGGTGCTGACGGTGCGGCTCTCGATCGCCGGGAGGTCTCCGGAGGCGGTGGCCGTCACGCGGTAGGTCAGGGGGCGGCCGTCCGCGGTCGCCGGTGCGGCGAACTGCGCCCGGCCCTTCCCGTCCAGGCCGACCGTCGCCACCGTCTGCCAGGTCGAGCCGCGCTGCACCTCGAGGCTCACCTGACGGCCGATGGTGATCGGCGCGACGGTGGCCGTGAACGCCGCCTTGGCCGTGTCGGGGCTTGCCGCCTTGCCGCCGGGCTGGACGATCTGCGGCAACGCGACCAGGTGCACCGTCTGCGTGCGGTTCGTGCGTGGCGACGTACCGGCCGCTGGTTCGCCGACGGTTCCCGCTCCCAGTACGGCGGGCAGGAGGAGCAACACGGCGCTTGCGCCCAGGGCGCGACGTACGGGCATGGAGAGCCTTCAGGGGTGGGCGTCGGCGGAAGTTGTCACAGTACGACGCCGCCTCCACGCGTCATGTCTTGGATCTGCCGAGCACTACGAACGCCGGCGTTGATTCGGCTCCACCATACCATTGCTGTTCGAACATATGTTCGATAGACTCGAGACGTGCAGCAACTCTCGGAGCACTGGGATCACGCGACATGTCGCTCCTCGACGCGTCCGCGACCCTGGCGCTGGCCGAGGCAGTCCTACGGCGACGCCGTCGTGCAGAGCTGGACGATCTCGTGGTCGCTTCCCACTGGGCGGCCCTGCACTCGACCGACCCGCGGCACGAGGGTGGCGAGCGGGTGTGGGCGGAGGACCGCCTGATCGCCGTCGGTGGCGACGGGTCGCCGCGGGTGCGGGAGTTCTGCATTCGCCGAGCTGGCGATGGTCCGGCAGGTGCACCCACTCACGGGACAGGCCCTCATCGCCGACGCGCTCGACCTGCAGCACCGCCTGCCGCTCGTGTGGGCGCGCGTGGCCTCACTGGACGCCGAGGCGTGGGTGGCGCGCAAGGTCGCCTCTCTGACCCGCGCCGTTCCGCTGGCCGTCATCGACATCGTCGACGGGCCGTCGCGCGCATCATCGGCACCGAGTCCCCGAGCCGCGTGCTCACGGTGACGCAGGCCAAGATCATGGAGGCCGACCCCGTCGGCACCGCCGAGAAGGCCGCCGCCGAGCGTCGCCGGCGCTACGTCGCCCTCTCGCGGGCCGACGAGCACGGTCTGCGTCACGTGATCGCTCGCGTGACCGCCGGCGACGCGCACTGGGTCGACGTGATGGTCGACCGGGTCGCCGACCTCATCGCCCCCGACTACCCGGACGGGACGACGCGCGACGAGCTCCGGTCCATCGCGTTCGGCTGGCTCGGCCGCCCCGAGGACCTCCTCCGGCTCCTCCGGGCCGACGGGCCGACGTCGGCACACGGCCGCGCCGGCATCGCGACAAGGCGGTCCTCACGTGCACCTGCACGAGGCGTCCGTCGCCGGCCTGGTCTCGGGCGTCGCCCGCGTCGAGGGCACTCGGCCCGGTCGCCCTGGACAGGCTGCGCGACCTGGTCGGGCCAGCCGACATCACGGTCGCACCGGTCCGCGATCTTTCCGATCGGGTCCGCCTGTCCTCCTACGAGCACCCGACGGACCTGAAGGAGCGCGTGCGCCTCATCACCGGCGGCGACCGCTTCCCCTACGCCGGCGGCGAGGGAGCCGGCGCCGACTTCGACCATCCGACCCCGTTCCGGTCACACGGTCCGCCGGGCCAGACCGGCACCCACAACTCTGCGCCCGCTGGGACGCCGCCACCATCGGTGGAAGACCCACGCCGGCTACACCAGCCGGCAGTGCGGGGACGGGCGCTACATCTGGCGCACACCGCACGGGCGCTACTTCCTGGTCGACCACCGCGGCACCCGTCCCGTCGATGCGGTCGCGGGCGCGATGATCACCGGGGCGCCGCCGGGCGTGGACCTCTACGTCCCCGGCTTCGCCCTCACAGTTCCCGCCGCCAGGGCGGATCTGCGCCCGGCCGCGACACCGTGACGGCGGCGGCGCGGACGGCGAAGTCGAGGACGGCGGCGACGTCGTCGCGGGTCATCCCGCGTACGGCGGCCACGCCACCGCCCAGGAAGCCCCGGGTGGCCAGCTCGTCGAGCATCGCGGCACCGAAGGTGTCGCCGGCGCCGATGGTGTCGGCGACCTGCACGGCCACTCCCGGGGCGGCGACGGCGAGGCCGTCGGCGTACCAGACCGCGCCGTCCGCGCCGCGCGTCACCACCACGGCGGCCGGGCCGAGGCCGAGCAGCCGTTCGGCGGCCGCGGCCTCGGAGTCGCCGGGGTACAACGCCTCCAGGTCCTCGTCGGACGCCTTGACGATGTCGGTGAGCGCCACGGTCGCCTCGACCGTCGCCGCGATCGCCGGGCCGACGCCGGTCACCGAGGGCCGCATGTTGATGTCGTACGACGTGGTGCTGGTCGGTCGCAGCCGCGCCAGCAGGGCCCGCACGTCCTCGCAGCCGGGCGTCAGCACCGCGCCGAGCGAGCAGGCGTGCACGGCCAGCGGCGGGTCGATCGATGCTCGACCGCGCCGATCCGCCAGTCGATGTCGAAGGTGTAGCGCGCCGACCCGTCGGGCTGGAGCGTGGCCAGGGCCGAGGAGGTGCGGGGCACGACGTGCGGGTCGGTGACCAGCCGGACGCCCGAGGCCGCCAGGTGCTCGGCGATCATCCGGCCGTGCTCGTCGTCGGCGTAGCTGGTGACGAACCCGCCCGTACCTCGCCCCAGCCGCGCCAGGGCGACGGCGACGTTCGCCGCGCTGCCACCGGGGAACGTCTCCGATCGTCCCGTCGTCGCGACGGACGATGTCGACCAGGGACTCCCCCACCACCAGCACGCCGTCGCTCATGCCCCTGCTCATGTCCTGTGTCTAGCCGATGCGACGAACGCTCCGCCAGGCGCGGTCCGGTGGCACCATGTGCGCATGAACGGGGAGCGGAGCTCGGCCGAGCCCATGGAGGCCGAGATCCAGACCGGGGCCGGGGTCTCCGCGGCCCTGGTCGCCGGCCTCGTGGTCGTGCACCTCGCGATGGCCTACTCCATCTCCACCCTCCCGGACCTCGTCTACGACCTGGTCGAGCCGCTCGCGGGCGACTCGACCGCGCTCCTGGTCGTCGACATGCTGCCGGTGCTGCCCCTGGCCCTCGTGGTCCTCGGCGTCGCCCGGACCCTGCCCCGCGGCGTCCTGGCCTGCCTCATCGTCCTCGCCTCCGGACTCCTCGGGCATGAGCTCGTCGGGTCCTGGGGCGTCGCCTCCGTGCTGACGCTGGGGGCCGCCCTGGCCTGGGGTGTGGCTCGCCGGTACGGCCGGTGGTGGTGGGCCGGCCTCGTCCTCGCCCCCGCACTGGCCCTGCTCGTCCGCTGGGTCGACCCCAACCCGTTCCTGGACCACGTCGCGGTGTGGGCGAGCTTCCGGGCGCTCGTCCTCCACGTGGTCCCCGCCGTCCTGGCCGGCCTGGCTTGCTGGGCGTTGGAGTGGTGGGAGCACCGCGAGTGAAGCTCGGCCCCGTGGACCACGACGGCGTCGAGCCGCCGTTCGAGCAGCTACGCCGCCAGATCGCCGGACTGGTGGCCTCCGGGGCGATGCCGGCCGGCACGAAGCTGCCCACCGTCCGCGCGCTCGCCGCCGAGGTCGGGCTCGCGGTCAACACCGTCGCCCGTGTCTACCGCGAGCTGGAGACCGACGGCGTCGTGGTCACCGAGGGGCGCCGCGGCACCTTCGTCAGCCCCACGGCGGCCGCGGGCGGCTCCGGGGTGCGAGCCGCGGCCGCGTCGTACGCCGAGGTGGCACGGCGCGCCGGGCTCGGTGTCGCCGAGGCAGAGCGGCTCGTCAGACAGCACTGGACCCGCCACCCCTGAGGGGTGACGGGTCCAGAAGAGCTGCTGTGGTCAGCCGGCCTTGACGAAGCCGGCGTTCTCCGCGGCCTCCTCGGTCCGGAACCAGACCTCGGCGATCGTCTGGTCGTACCACTGGGAATCCGGCGTGTGGTACTTGCCGGAGTCCTTGTTGCCCTTGATGGTGAGCTCCTCGTTCGGCGAAGAGCCGTCCTCGAGCGCCGCGGCGACGTCGTCACCGAACTCGAGGTCGGCGAACTTCGCGACCAGGGCCTCCTCGGCCGCCTCGCTGACCGTCTCCTCGGAGCCGACGTTGGTGTCGGCGTCGTCGAGAGTCTCGTCCTCGGTGACGACTCGCCCGAGAGCTCCTCGGCCGCAGGGGCCTCGGTCTTCTTCTCGGCGGGCGCAGCCGTCTTCTTGGCCGTCGTCTTCTTGGCGGTCGGCGCGTAGGCCTCCTGCACCAGCTCGATCACGGCCATCGGCGCGTTGTCGCCCTTGCGGGGACCGATCTTGGTGATGCGGGTGTAGCCGCCCGGACGCTCGGCCATCTTCGGTGCGATCTCGGTGAACAGCACGTGCACGACCGACTTGTTGGTGATGGTCTTGAGGACCTCACGCCGGTTGTGCAGGTCGCCGCGCTTGGCCTTGGTGATCAGCTTCTCCGCGACCGGACGCAACGTGCGCGCCCGGGTCTCGGTGGTGGTGATCTTGCCGTGCTCGAACAGCGCCGTCGCCAGGTTGGCGATCATGTGCCGCTGGTGGGCGGCACTGCCGCCGAGGCGGGGACCCTTCTTGGGAGTAGGCATCTTCGTCTCACTCGCTTCTCTCGGGCCGTGTCAGGTACCCGGGTAGACGACCCGCGGACGCGGGCCGGTTGGTCAGTACTGCTCGTCCTCCACGAAGGCGTCGTCGTCGTCGTCGCCGTACGCCGCCAGGGCAGCGTGCGGGTCGAAGCCGGGCGCGCTGTCCTTGAGGGACAGGCCCATCTCGACCAGCTTGGCCTTGACCTCGTCGATCGACTTCGCGCCGAAGTTGCGGATGTCGAGCAGGTCCTGCTCCGAGCGCGAGATGAGCTCGCCCACGGTGTGGATGCCCTCGCGCTTGAGGCAGTTGTAGGACCGGACCGTGAGCTGCAGGTCCTCGACCGGCAGGGCCAGGTCGGCGGCCAGCTGCTCGTCGACCGGCGACGGACCGATGTCGATGCCCTCGGCCTCGACGTTCAGCTCGCGGGCGAGGCCGAACAGCTCGACGAGCGTCTTGCCGGCCGAGGCGATCGCGTCGCGGGGACGGATCGACGGCTTGGTCTCGACGTCGATGACGAGCTTGTCGAAGTCGGTGCGCTGCTCGACACGGGTGGCCTCGACCTTGTAGGTCACCTTCAGCACGGGGCTGTAGATCGAGTCGACCGGCATCCGGCCGATCTCGTTGTCGGCACCCTTGTTCTGGACCGCGGAGACGTAGCCGCGGCCACGCTCGACGACCAGCTCCATCTCCAGCTTGCCCTTGTCGGACAGGGTGGCGATCTTCAGGTCCGGGTTGTGCACCTCCACGCCGGCGGGCGGCGCGATGTCGGCCGCGGTGACGTCACCGGGACCGGACTTGCGCAGGTACATGGTGACGGGCTCGTCGTGCTCGGAGGAGACGACCAGGCCCTTCAGGTTGAGGATGACCTCGGTGACGTCTTCCTTGACGCCCTCGATGGTCGAGAACTCGTGGAGGACGGTGTCGACCTTGATGCTCGTGACCGAGGCACCGGGGATCGACGACAGGAGGGTACGGCGCAGGGAGTTGCCGAGCGTGTAGCCGAAGCCGGGTTCGAGCGGCTCGATGACGAAACGCGAACGGAACTCGTCGACGGACTCTTCCGACAGGGTGGGGCGCTGTGCGATGAGCACTTGTTTCTTCCTTTCCGGGTCCGACCGCTATTTGAGGGGCCCGAATTTTGTTGTGGCGACGGCGAGGTGGACGACGGGACTACTTCTTGGAGTAGTACTCCACGATGAGCTGCTCCTGGACCGGGATGTCGATCTGGGCCCGGACGGGCAGCTGGTGCACGAGGATGCGCATCCGCGACGGGATCGCCTCGAGCCACGCGGGCACGATGCGCTCGCCGTGGGTCTCGCGCGCCACGATGAACGGGGTCGTCTCGAGCGACTTCTCCTTGACGTCGATGACGTCGTGGGCGGTCACCTGGAACGACGGGATGTTCACCTTCTGGCCGTTGACCCGGAAGTGGCCGTGCACGACCAGCTGACGGGCGTGACGACGCGTGCGGGCGAAGCCGGCGCGGTAGACGACGTTGTCCAGACGGCACTCCAGCAGCTGGAGCAGGTTGTCGCCGGTCTTGCCCTGACGGCGCGAGGCCTCGGTGTAGTAGTTGTGGAACTGCTTCTCGAGGATGCCGTAGGTGTAGCGGGCCTTCTGCTTCTCACGAAGCTGGAGAAGGTACTCGCTCTCCTTGATGCGGCCACGGCCGTGCTGGCCGGGCGGGTAGGGGCGACGCTCGTAAGCCGAGTCGCCACCGACGAGGTCCACGCCGAGACGGCGGGACTTCTTGGTCATGGGGCCGGTGTAACGGGCCATTACAGATCAGTCTCCTTCTCAGTCTCGGTGCTCAGACGCGCCGGCGCTTGGGCGGACGGCAGCCGTTGTGCGGGGTGGGGGTGACGTCCTGGATGGTGCCGACCTCGAGGCCGATCGCACCCAAGGACCTGATCGCGGTCTCGCGGCCCGAGCCCGGACCCTTGACGAAGACGTCGATCTTCTTCATGCCGTGGTCCATCGCGCGGCGACCGGCGGCCTCGGCGGCCATCTGCGCGGCGAACGGCGTGGACTTGCGCGAGCCCTTGAAGCCGACGGTGCCGGCAGAGGCCCACGAGATCACCGCACCCGAGGGGTCGGTGATGGTGACGATGGTGTTGTTGAACGTGCTCTTGATGTGGGCCTCGCCCACGGCGACGTTCTTCTTCTCCTTGCGGCGCACCTTCTTGGCGCCGGCCTGACGGCTCTTGGGAGGCATTCGGTTCCTTTACTCCTACGAAAGACGGGATCGGTGTCGGCTGCGGCGCAGACGGCTTACTTGGCCTTCTTCTTGCCGGCGACGGTGCGCTTGGGGCCCTTGCGGGTACGCGCGTTGGTCTTGGTGCGCTGACCGCGGACCGGGAGGCCCTGACGGTGGCGGCGACCCTGGTAGCTGCCGATCTCGATCTTGCGACGGATGTCGGCCTGGACCTCGCGACGGAGGTCACCCTCGATCTTGAAGTTCGACTCGATCTCGTCGCGGAGCTTGACCAGCTCCTCGTCGCCGAGCTGGTGGACGCGGAGGTCCGGGCTGACGCCGGTGGCCTTCAGCACCTGCTGGGCGCGGGTTCGGCCGATGCCGAAGATGTAGGTGAGTGCGATCTCGATGCGCTTGTCGCGCGGAAGGTCGACACCAACGAGGCGTGCCATGTGGTGGCCTTTCGGTTTGCGCGGTGGTGTCCGTCGTGTCGCGCCTCCACCCGCCTCGGGTGGAGCTCCGGCCACTGCTCCGGAGGTGTTTCGCCAGGTAGAACTCGGACCGGCTAAGCGATCACGTTGTGGGTGGTTTCAGTTGTGTGCGCCGGGCGGGCCGGCGGCGATCACCCTTGACGCTGCTTGTGGCGAGGGTTCTCGCAGATCACCATGACGCGGCCGTGGCGACGAATCACCTTGCACTTGTCACAGATCTTCTTGACGCTGGGGTTGACCTTCACTGGTGGAGGTCCTCTCGGCTGGTCGGACTACTTGTAGCGGTAGACGATCCGGCCCCGGGTCAGGTCGTAGGGAGACAGCTCCACCACCACGCGGTCCTCAGGGAGGATCCGGATGTAGTGCTGGCGCATCTTGCCGCTGATGTGGGCGAGGACCTTGTGCCCGTTGCTCAGCTCCACGCGGAACATCGCATTGGGGAGGGCCTCCACGACGGTGCCCTCGATCTCGATCACGCCTTCCTTCTTCGGCATGTCCTCCGCAATCTGTTGGGGTAGTTTCGGTCTGTCTTCCGGTCGGTCCGGGAACCTCCCAGATACTCTGGGTGGACCTCGTGCGGGTGCTGCGTCCCCCTCATCCGGGGCGCACGCCGGACTCTCGGAGATCGAGAGGTCGGAGGCGCTCGGACAGCCGCGAGGCACGACGAAGCACGACCCACGTTGGGCCGACACGCCAGTCTAGCCCGACGCTCCCGAGGTTCCCAATTCTGGCGTTTGCGCAGGTCAGGCCCTTTTCCGGCCCGTTTTCAGCGCCGGAACGTCGTCAGGTTCAGGGCGGCGCGGACGCGTCTGCCCAGGCTCACGGACTCCGACATCGACTGGCGTTCGGCGTCCACGGCCTGCCAGAAGGACTCCGCGTCGCGGGGCCGGGGCACCCGCGGCCCGAAGACGTGGCTGTCGGCGCGCTGGGCCAGCGCCCCGGCTCCGGCGGTCCCGAGCCGGCGCGACTGCTCGCGGCGGGTCACGCCGGCACCGACCGGCACCGGCTCACCGAGGTCGCGGGCGTGGTCGACCAGCTCGCGCCAGGCGCCGACGAATCGGGCCGAGACCTTCGAGCGGGTACGGCGACGGCGACGGCGCAGCAGCTTGGCCAGGACGACCGCCGCCAGCAGGATCGTGATCGCGAGCAGCGGGAGGCCGACGTACACGAGCACGCGCTGCACCCACTGGCTGATCGGTCCGCCGGCGCCCTCCTGGGAGCCCTTGGTGGTCGACTTGTTCTTGCGGACCTTCATGTCGGCGTCGTTCTGCTCGCCGGCGGTCGACGGCGGCGGGATCGGCGCCGGCGGCGGCACCACGCTGCCGCTCTGGTCCTGTCGGCGGGTGGTCTGCTGCTCGGCCGGGCGGTCCTTGTCCATGAACAGGTCGGTGGGCAGCGTGTGCCAGGTGCCGTCGGCCACCTGGACCTCGACCCAGGCATGGACGTCGGCGCCGGTGACGGTGCCGCCGTCGGGCACGACCGCGCCGAAGACGACGCGGGCCGGGACGCCGATGCGGTTGGCGAGCAGCGCCATCCATGCGGCGTACTGCTCGTCGTTGCCCACGACGAACGGCGCGTTCACGCCACCGGTGTCGTCGGTGAGCCGGAACCGGTTGTGGCCGGCGTGGTAGATCTTCTCGCTCTCGATGACGCCGTCGGAGTACTTGCCCTCGGTCTTGAGGTGCCGCGCGACCGCGAAGACCCGTCGCATCGGCTGCGACTCGCCTTCCGACCACTGCACGGCCTGGGTGTCGAGGAAGCCGGCCGCGTCCGCCGCCGCGCCGACGAAGCCCGAGCTGGTGCTCTGCGGGGTGAGGGTGTCGTCCGGCTGGACCGCGGTGAAGGTGTAGACGTCGCCCGGGTGCAGTCCGGCCGGTACGACGGCCGAGGACGTGGCGAGGTTGTAGCGGAAGGACTCGCTGAGGGTCTCGCGGTCCGAGCCGTCGAAGGACAGCGACTGGAGGGCACCGAGGGTCGGCAGCCAGACGCTGTTCCAGCCGGGCCCGATCGTCACGCGCGCGTCGACGCCCGTCCCGTCGACGGGGTTGTCGATGACGCTCGAGACGCGCTGGTAGGTGTCGTCGGCGGCACCCGGCGAGCCGTCGGGCTGCGCGTTGTTGCTCGCCCCCCAGACCACGCCGTCGTAACGGTCGAGCACCGCGAGCCGGACCCGGCTGCCCGCGGGCACGCCCTCGATCCGGAAGAGCTCGGTGTCGTGGAGGTTGCGCGGGTCCTCGCGTCGATCGGGCAGCTGCACGTACCTCCGGAAGGAGGCCAGCGGGGAGGGGTACTGCCCGACGTCGAAGGGCGGGTCGACGTGGCTGCGCAGGATCACCCGCTCCGCGTCGCCGCCCGACGCCCAGGTGCCGACCGGCAGGGCCACCAGCCCGGCCACGCCCACCAGCGCGGCGCCGGTGCCGATCCGGACCAGCTTGCCCTGCGTGCTGCGCACGGGGGCCGAGGTCCGGGCGTAGCGCAGCCCGAGCCAGGCCAGGGCGAGCACCCCGAAGACGCCGCCCTGGAGCCACAGCTGGTGCGGCCGGTCGACGCCGAGCAGGATCACCACGGCGAGGAGGGCCATCAGTGGCAGCAGGGGCAGTGGCCCGGTCACGAGCGGCCGACGTGAGCGCACCAGGCTGAGCGAGGTACCGAGCAGCCCGGCGAGCAGCCCGAGCACCCAGGGCAGGACCAGGAGCCGGGACTCCCCGTCGACCGGCGGCAGGGTGGTGAGCAGGTCCTTCCAGCCGAACAGCGTCTCGTCCACGAGCAGCTTCCAGCTGGACGGTCGGGGCACGGAGTCCTGCTGGCGCAGGCAGAGGACGGGGCCGAGCAGGAGGTACCAGACCGCCACGAGCAGCGCCGCGGCCACGGTCGGCCAGCGCAGCATCACGGCCACCACGACGGTGCTCAGCACCGCGAGCAGGGCGCCGGTCATGGCGATCCACCAGTACTCGCCCCCGGTGTACGTCGCACCCAGGCCGGCCACCGACACGGCCGCCAGCGCCAGCACGAACAGGGCGTCGACGCCGACCGTGCGGGCCTGGCTGAGCGTCAGCCTCCGGAGCAGCTTCACGGCTCGGTCCTCATCGTTGGGACCACCGCAGCAGCGCGCCGAGGTCGGAGAGGTCGCCGATCTGCACGACGACCAGGCCGCCGGTCTCGGTGACCCGGCTCTGCCGGTCGTTGTCCACGATCAGGGCGTAGCGACGCACCTCCGGGGGGAAGGCGACGACCGCGCGCTGGAAGCTCTCGAAGTCCACCGCCGGCCCCGACACCAGGAACAGCAGGCTGGTGTCCGGCGAGACCACGGCGGCGCGGTGCGCCGACGAGACCAGCCCGACGGGCCCGAGCTCCGCACGACAGACCGAGTCGAGGGCCAGGTGGCCGGTGACACCGGAGGACGCGCTCGTGCCGCACACGAACGAGGTGTCGAACTCGTCGAGCGTCGCGCGCACGATGATCGACGCGGCGACCGACATCCCGGTCTCGAACTCGCTCGCACGCGACCACACGGCGGCGCTGTCGTCGACGACGAGGGTGACGTGGGAGCGGCGGGTGTCCAGGTACTGCCGGACGAGCAACCGGCTGTCGTCGGCGACCGCCATCGCCTTGGCCGAGGACTTCCAGTGCACGTGCCGCAGGTCGTCGCCGGGGACGTACTCGCGCAGCGCGTGGAAGGCCAGGTCGCTCTGGGAGACCGCGTCGGTCGAGACGCCCTCGAGGTCGCGCAGCAGGCCGGCGCCCAGGGAGTCCATCGGCACCATCGGCGGCCGCACCAGGATCTCGGTGACGTCGGTCCACTCGACGTCGCGCGACAGCAGGGCCAGCGGGTCGCCGCGCCGGGTGCTCGCCGGCCCGACGGGGATCACACCGCGACGCTCGGTGCGGATCGTGAAGCTCTCGTCGTGGGTCTCGGCCGGCGCCAGGCGGGGCACGGCGTAGCGGTGCACCATCGAGCCCACGGGCAGCTCGAGCATCGTCGGCAGCAGGCCGTGGGAGGCCACGTTGCGGACGCGGACCCCGGCGGCGACCGATCCGCCGGCGATCACCCGCTCGGGCTGGAGCACGATGTCGACGCGCACGTTCGTGCGGCCGACGAGGAACGGCAGCGCGAGCAGGAAGACCAGGAGGCACGCGGCGGCCAGCACGGCCACCTCGCGCCAGTCCGTGTACGCCGCGGCGACGGCCAGCAGCACGCCGGCGGCCAGCACCGTCCACCCCAGGGGGTTGACGACAGCCAGCAGCCGGCGGGCCTGCGTGATCGCGGACGACATCGGTCAGGCCACGCGGTCCGTGGGTGGCGCGACGTTGTCGAGGAGCCGGTTGATGACCGTCTCGATGGTCACGCCGGAGAACTGTGCCTCGGCGTCGAGCAGCAGGCGGTGGCAGAGCACGGGCTCGGCGAGCTCCTTGACGTCGTCGGGGACGACGTGGTCCCGACCGTCGGCCGCCGCCCAGGTCTTGGCCACCCGGACGAGGGCCAGGCAGCCGCGCGCCGACAGCCCCAGCCGGACGTGGGGCTGGCGGCGGGACTCCTCGGCGAGCTCGGCGACGTACGTCAGGACGGCCGGGTCGACGTACACGTCGTCGGCCAGCCCGCTCATCTGGCCGATCGTGGCCGAGGTGATCACCGGGGTGACGAGCGCCGCCCGGTCGCGCACCTTGGCGTTCACGAGCAGCTCGATGGTCGCGGCGCGGTCGGGGTACCCGACGGCGGTCTTCATCAGGAAGCGGTCGAGCTGGGCCTCCGGCAGCCGGTAGGTGCCGGCCTGCTCGATCGGGTTCTGGGTCGCGATCACGAGGAAGGGCCGGCCGACCTCGTGGGCGACACCGTCCACCGTGACGCGGTTCTCCTCCATCACCTCGAGCAGTGCCGACTGGGTCTTGGGCGAGGCCCGGTTGATCTCGTCGGCCAGCACGATCGTGTGGAAGATCGGGCCCTGGTGGAACTCGAAGGTGCCCTTGTGCTGGTCGTAGACGGTCACGCCGGTCACGTCGGACGGCAGCAGGTCCGGGGTGAACTGGATCCGGGCGTGGCTGCCCTGGACGGTGTTGGCCAGGGCCCTCGCCAGCATCGTCTTGCCCGTGCCCGGGTAGTCCTCGAGCAGGATGTGCCCCTCCGAGAGCAGGCACGTCAGGGCCAGCCGCACCACCCGGCGCTTGCCGAGCACGGCCTGCTCCATGTTGTCGGTCAGCTGGTCGAAGGTCTGCTTGAACCAGGCTGCCTGCTGCTGGGAGATGGTCATCGGGCTCTTCTCTTCTCGTGCATCGGTACGGGGGCTACCAGACGAACTGGGTGTCGGCGCTCTGGCCGGTGCCGTTCTCGCAGTGGATGGTGACGGTCTGTCCAGGGCTGCCGACGTAGTCCGGGGTGTCGGTGTTGGCGTTCGGGTTGTACACGCGTCCGGCTGCCCGGTCGACCGAGCAGTACACGGCCTGACCGGGCACGCCGTCCATCCAGTTGGTCAGCACGATGTGGACGAACGCGCACGACGCGTCGGTGCACTTCGGACCGCCGAACAGGCCGGTGTCGCAGGCCGGCAGCCCGGCAGTGGGGTCGTCGTTGCACGCCGCACCACGCGAGCCGGTCACCGTCGGCGGCGGCGGGTCGGCGGTCGTCCCGGCGTTGGTGGTCGTCACCGGTCCCCGGACCGGCGAGGAGTCGGCCAGGGTGACCGTCACGGTCTCCGTCTGGCGGTAGCCCAGGTCCAGCGCGGTCGTGGTGAAGGTCCCGACCCCGACGGGCACGGCGAACTGCTCGGACCGGCCGCGGTCGCTGACGACGGTGAGGGTGGCACCGTCCCCGTTGCCGTCGGCCTCGATCGTCCAGGAGATGCGCGTGCCGTCGATGGTGGGCGTGACGCTGTGGATGTTGCCCTGGACCAGCGGTCCGTAGGTCTGGACGGTCCGCGCGGCGGACTGGGTGCAGGAGCCGGCCTCGTTGCACACCTCGAGCACCACCGTGTGCGGGCCGGCGTTGTTGGCGACGTCGACCAGCGCCTCGGTGTTGCCGCTGACGGCGAGGGTCTGCACCTTCGCACCGTCGGCGTAGACGTTGACGCGGGACTCCGCGCCGCGCGAGGGCGGCACGGAGAACACGGCCTTGGCCTGGTTGTTGGCGCCGGTGGCCGTCAGCGTCCAGCCGCCCCACGAGGCCGGCCGGCCGGCCGCCTTCCACTGGGCCGGTCCGCCCATCAGGGACGCCGCCCCACCTGTCTTGCCGTCCTTGTTGTAGGCCTGGACGGTGTAGCTGTAGACGTGCCCGTCGTAGGTCAGGTTGGCGTTGTCGCAGCTGGTCTGGGCGATCTTGGTGCAGTTGGGGAGGGCGACGCCGTCGCGGAAGACGGTGTACCTGAGGCCGCCGGGGCCGTTGGGGTCCACCGCGTCCCACTTGAGCGTGATCGCACCCGACGAGCCCGGCGTCTCCTGGTCGGTGATGGTCGGCGCCCCCGGCTGACCGGGCGGCCCGATCGGCTGGAACGCCGCGGAGGTCAGCACGCCACCGGCGATGAAGCCGTTGCGCGGCGTGATGCTGAACGTGTACGCGCTGGTGGTTGTCCAGGCCGGTGACGACCAGGTCGGAGTCGAAGGCCGTCCTCCCGTCGCCCTGCCACTTCACGAAGTAGCTGATCTCGCCGCCGTTCTTGCCCTTCACCGGGTTCCAGTGGATGTGCAGGAACCCGTCGCCGGCCTCGACCAGCGTCACCTTGCCGACGAGCTCGGGCGTCTCGTCGGGCGTCTTGGCCGCGGAGAGCCCGCTCCAGTCGGAGAAGCCGACGGCGTTGTGCGCGCGGACCCGGAACCGGTACGACGTGCCGTTGCGCAGGCCGGTGAAGTCGCAGGAGTTCGTGCGGCACCGGATGGTGCCCCCGGAGGTGTTCTGCACCTCGTAGTAGTCGATCGGGGACCCGTTGGACTCCGCGGGCCGCCAGTCCAGGCCCACCTTGGAGTCGCGAACGTCCTTGCCGGGCACCGGCGTGCCCGGGACGGACGGAGGACCGAGCACGTCGAGGGCGATCCGGCCCTGGACCCGCCGGCCCGGTCCGGAGTCGCCGGCCACGTCGCTCATGACCACGCGGAACTCCGCGTGCCCGTGCACCTTCGGCCCGGTCGTGATGGTCACCGAGGAGCCGGAGGAGGAGATCTGCACGTCGAGGTTGGTCAGCTGCTGGGCGGAGACCACCGTCGGCACGGGCTCGCGGACCCCCGGTGTCAGGTACCGCGCGAGGTCGATCGTCTGGGACTCGCCCGCCTTGAGCGTGGAGACGCGGATCGGGGCGAGGGACGGCGGCGGCGTGGCGACGACGCGGACCGTGATGCGCCCGGCCGTGCTGTTGTCGGCGGCGACCCGCAGGGTGCCGGTGGCGCCCGGGTCGGTGCTGGCCGCGGCCGTCACCTCGACGACCCCGGCCTGCGGCGTGCCGGCCGCCAGGCCGCTCGCCGAGCCGTCGTCGAACGCCGCGGTCCAGCTCAGGCCGGCCACCGCGTCGGGATCCGCGGTGAACACGTGGCACAGGGCGGCGAGGTCGATCCGCACGGACTCGGCCTGGGGCACGTCGATCGGGTCCTCGGGACAGCGCAGGATCGGCCTGGTCTCGCCCACCTGGACGGGCACCGAGAGCGTCGCCTTGACGCCGCTCGGATCGTCCACCGACGACCCGGTCGTGACCTCGAAGACCACCGCACCCGGGCCGGAGTACCTCGGGTCGGCCTCGACGCGGAACGTGCCGTCGCCGGTGACGCTGGCGTCCAGACGCGCGCTCGGTGATGCCTGGATCCGGCTCTTGAGCGTGAAGTCGACCGGTCCGCCGGACGGGTTCTCGACGTAGTCGGACAGGTCGGCGTTCAGCTTCTGGCCGGGCTTGAGGTCGATCGAGGTGCCGGGGATCACGAAGGGCATGCCGGAGGTGGCAGCGGGGACGTACAGCGAGCCGGTCGCGGCGCCGCCGTCAGCGTCCTGGACGCGGAACGGCACGACCATCGGCTCCTCGGCCCGCTCGACGGTGACCTCACCGCCGTCGATGCGCGTGAAGATCCCGGGCGGGGCGTAGACGTCGGTGACCCGAAGGTCCTCGAACGGGCCGTCGGGGTCGTAGGCGCCGCTGGTCGACCCGCTCGTCGCCGTCCCCGCCGACAGGACGTCCGCGGTGATGTTGGCGCCGTCACCGACGGCGCCGAAGGCGTCGGAGACGATCGGCGGGTTGTTGTAGCCCTTGACCGTCCGCAGGGTCACCGTGGACTGCGAGCTGTCCAGGCCGTCGTTGACGCGGTAGACGACCTCGACGCTGCGCCCGTCGCCACTCGCCGGGGCGTCGAGCTCGAGCGGCCCGGTCGGAGTGCGCAGCCGCACGCCCGGCGGCGGGTCGACCAGGCTGAGCGTCACCCGGCTCCCGGTGGCGACCAGGTCGTTGGCGAGGACGTCCACGACGGCCGTGCGTCCGGGCGCGACGGTGATGGTGTCCGGGACGGCCAACGGCGGCTGCGGCGGGCCGGGCGGCGTGATCGAGATCCGCGCCGTGCCCGTGGCCGTGGCGCCGAGGCTGTCGATCACGGTGTAGGTGAACTCGTCGGTGTCGTGGCTGCTCGGGTAGGCGGAGTACTCGATCGAGTTCGCCCCGATCCGGGTCACCCGGCCGAGCTCGGGCGCCGAGGCCAGGCCCAGGATCGTCACCGCGTCGCCGTCCGGGTCCACGCCGTACCCGGGCAGGCGCAGCTTCACGGTGTCGCCGGAGACCGTGCGCCCCTCGAGCACGGGCGGCTCCGGCGCCTGGTTGTCACGCGTCTTCAGCGGCAGCACCGTGACCCGGACCTTGCCGGCCGCGCTGTCCCCCTGCTCGTTGACCGCCTCGTAGCGGATCGTGAACCGCTGGCTGCCCTTCACGTCCGGGGCGACGTACCGCACCGCGCGTCCGGTCACGTACGCCGACCCGACCGGCCCGCTGGACGCGCCGAGCGGTGCGACGTCCAGGCTGCCGGGCTGGTCGGCGAGGCCGTCGCTGACCAGCGACAGGGTCCCGCCGGACGGGCTGAAGTCGTTGTCGAGGACCGGGATCGCCTGCGAGGAGCCGGCCCGGACGGTGACCTCGTCGTTCTGGGTGACGGGGGTGTTGTCCTGAGGGAGCGGCCGCTGGCTGACGACGACCTGGCCGACGACGTCGGACCTGAGGCCGTTGCTGATGGTGTAGCGGATCAGCTGCGGGTTGGGCGTGAGCGCGCCCTGACGGGCCGACACCCGCAGCCACCGCCCGCTGACGACCGCGACGTCGAGCTGGTTGTCGGTGACGGGATCGGCGCGTTGCACCGACAGGAGCCCGCCGGACGGGTCGACGTCGTTGGCCAGCACGTCGACCAGCGACGCGGCCTGTCCGAACAGCGTGACCGTGTCGGGCACCGCCACGGGGTCGAGGGGCGGGTTCTCCGGTGCACGCACGTCCACCCGGATCTTGCCCGGGGCAGGCTGGGCGTTGCCGTAGGCCGCCTGGTAGTCCAGGAAGTAGGTCTGGGCGGTGTCCGAGCGCAGCGTGACGGTGCCCTTGACGAGGTTCGTGGTGACCTGGGCTCCCGGGACCTGGGCGACCTTGCCGGCCAGCCGCAGCACGGCGTCCGGCGTGCTGGGGTCGGCACCGGGCAGGTCGTTGGCCAGCGGCGTGATCACCACCGGCTTGCCGGTCTCCCCCGCGATCACGTCGGGCTCCGCGACCGGGGGGACCCCGTCGAGGTCGTTGGGGTCCTGGACGCGGAAGTCGAGGCTCTCGGTGACCGGCCGGCCGAGCCCGTCGGTGACGTCGTAGTCGACCTTGACCAGCCCGGCCTGGGCGGGCGCGTGGAACCGGACGGCGCCGGCCGCGGTGATCCGGGCGTCGGCCCCCGCGGCCCCACCCTGGGGTTCCGCGGACACCGTGGAGACGGGATCGCCGTCCTTCGGGTCGCGCCAGTCGGACAGCACGGGTACGTCGATCGTCCCGCTCGACGGCACGGTCCAGATCCGCGGCTCGAAGCCCTCGCGCAGCTCCGGGTCGGAGTTCTGCGCGCTCGAGGCGGCGATGGCGACGCGGACGGTCGCGTGTGCGGACACCGACTGCCGGCCGTCGTCGATGAAGTACTCGAAGCTGGCGCCGCCCACGGCGTCACCCGGAAGCGAGATCTGCACGGTCTGGC
Source organism: uncultured Actinomycetota bacterium (assembly GCA_963782035.1). GTDB lineage: Bacteria > Actinomycetota > Actinomycetes > Propionibacteriales > Nocardioidaceae > Nocardioides. The sequence continues at coordinate 16,523 of CAWAIW010000015.1, read as the reverse complement.
CGTCCGGGCTGATGGCCAGCTGACCCGGCGCCCCGCTCACCGCCCGCACCGAACGGATCGCCAGCAGGCGCCCCGACGGGGCGGTGTCGTTGTCGAGGGGATGCAGGATCGTGGTCCGGCCCGGCCGTGCACCGAGGCTGTCGTTCTTCGCCTTCGGCGGGCGGCGGTCGCCCTGGTCCTGCTGGTTCTGGTCGTCGTCGTCGTTCTTGTCCTCGGACTTCAGGCGGAAGGCGTCCCAGTTGTCCAGCCGCGTCGGCTTCTCGGAGTCGACGTCCCAGACGTTGCCGCTGGACCGGTCGTTGAGGACGATCTGGCCGCGGTTGACGCGGAACACCAGGTCGGAGGTCTGCGCGTCCAGGGCCTGCGGCGCCGCCGCGCCACCGCCGCAGGCGGTGACGACCGAGCCCGTGCCGCCTGACCACGCGCCGTACTGGCAGTCGCCGAGGCGCACCGGGCTGGCCGGCTCGCCGCCGACGTCGCCGGTCACGGTCGTGATGTCGCCGGTCGCGAGGTCGACGGACAGCAGTCCGTCACGCGCGCCGACCAGCACCGACGAAGCGCTCGGGCCGGGCTGCTGGAGGACCGAGCCCTTGGGCACCTCGGCGTCCGCGCCCCCGATGACGGTCAGTCGCCCGCTCGCGGAGTCGAGCACGACCGGCACCGCACCGACCGCGGTCAGCGCGATCGCGTCGCTGAACCTCTTCTCGCCGGGCAGCCCCTCGGTCGTCGCCTCGGCGAAGGCGTCCTCGCCGGACTGGTGCAGGGTCAGCAGCTCGTCGGTCGCGGACGAGGCGGCGAAGACGGTGCCGTCGAGGGAGACCGCCAGGGCGGCGTCCGCGCCGACCGTGGCGACGGGGTCGGACTGGTTCGCGAGCGCGGTGACGGCCGGGAGGCCGACCGCCGGGTCCTCCCGGGACGCCCAGAGCTTGCCGGAGACCGAGTCCAGGACCGCGAGGCTGCCACCGGCCATGCCGATCGCGGGGCTGCCGGGGATCGCAGCCTCCTGGTCGTCCGCGACCCGCATCTGGGCGGGGTCCAGGGGCACGACGACGCCGTCGCTCAGGTTGATGCCGACGACCGACGAACCGTCCTGCACCACGTCGAGGTTGGAGTCCAGCCGGGAGAAGATCGCGCCGTCGAGCTCTCCGATCGGCTTGTTGATCCGGCCGTAGGAGCCGTCCTTCTTGCTGGTGACCCAGATGCCGCCGTCGTTCAGCTCGGCCTTGTGCGCCTGGTACCCGTCGGCCTGGACGGCGTAGGTGACGATGCCGCCGAGGGCGACCGCGAGCGCGACCCAGGACGCCAACGCGGCGCGTCGGCGCTGCAGCTGACCCCCGAACGGCACGCTGTCTTCCCTTCACCGGACTGCGCCCCTAGGACGCCCAGTGACACTGGTCAGTGACTCTAGGCAGCGTGGGGGCGCAAACAAATTCACGCACGAGTGCTGCGAACAAAGTTGCGGCGAGTTGGGCCTGATCGTGGGCATCGGGCCCTCCCTGCATGACAATGGTGACCCACGAGCACCCGGGACAAACGGAAAGGGCCGATCTCGGTGACGCAATGGTGATGCCGGACGTCTGGTACGTCGCGGGCGACGGCCTGCTCGTCGGTGCCGACCGGCGGTGGCTGCTGCTCGGCGACAGCCCCGACGACGCCTTCGTCTCCAGTCTCTGGGAGACCATCACCGGGTCGGGTGTGGAGCGAGTCCTGGGCCTGCTGGAGAGCCACTACGGCTCGAACATCCCGTCCCTGGCCATGACCGGGGCCGGCCGCGAGATCACCCGCGGCACGGGCGAGGTCACCAACGACCGCGTGGGCGTGATGCTCAGCCTCGGCCCGGCGGCGACGCCGTCGGGGGCTTCGGGGAAGCGCCGCCCGTTCCGCGGCGGGGTCGTCGCCGCCGCCCTCGTCGAGATCCCGGCGGACACGCGAGCGGGGCGTGACGAGGGCCGCGAGGTCATCGACGGCATCCCGCTGGAGGTGCTGGAGGCGGTCGGTCCCGACGTACCTCTGCGCGCCCGGCTGACGGCCCGCGCGGCGCAGGCGTCCTCCCCAGGGGACGCCGCACCCGTGGCCCCGCCCATCGGCTCCCCCGCCCAGCAGCCCGGCGAGACGCCGGCCACCTCGGCCGACGACCTCCACCAGACCGGACACCGGCTCGAGCCCGTCGGGTCCATCGAGGCGGCCGTGACCGGTCCGATCGGCCTGACCCGTGAGCCGCCCGAGCCGGTCGGCGCCGCCGTCGGGGACCGTGGCCACACCGTCGTCCGGTCGCGCGACGCCGGGAGCGGTCCACCGGTGCCGGTGCCCGAGCCGGAGTTCGAGCTCCTGCGCGAGCACACCCACGAGACCGTGATGGCGACGTACTGCCCGCAGGGCCACGTCAACCCGCCCTACGCCCCCACCTGCCGGGTCTGCCAGCAGCCGATCGGCCGCCAGGACCCCCAGCGGGCCCCGCGACCGCTGCTCGGCCGGTTGCGGCTGCCGACCGGCGAGACCGTGCCGTTCGACCGGGGCGTGGTGCTCGGCCGCAAGCCGGTCCCGGTCAACCCGCACGCGCCGGCCCCGCACCTCGTGGCCGTGCCGCAGGAGGCCGGCTTCGTCTCCCGCATGCACCTGCAGATCGAGCTCGACGGGTGGTTGGTGATCTGCCGCGACCTCGGCTCCCGCGGGGGCACGACGCTGACCATGCCGGGCCGCCCGCCCGAGCGGCTGCGGCCCATGGAGCCGCACGTCCTGGAGCCCGGTTGCCGGGTCTCGCTCTCCGACCAGTACGAAGTCACCTACGAAGTGGTGCCGTGAGGCCTGCCCAGAGGACGGGGCGGTGACCGCTCCGTCGATCCCTGGCTTCACCTACATCCAGCACATCGGCCAGGGCGGCTTCGCCGACGTCTTCCTCTACGAGCAGCAGTGGCCGCGCCAGCGGGTGGCGGTGAAGGTCGTGCGCCCGGACCTCCCCCTGACCGAGCGCGACATGGCGATGCTCACCACCGAGGCCGACGCGATGGCCCGGCTCGCCGACCACCCCTACATCGTCTCGGTGATCACCGCCGGGACGACGTCGGAGCAAGAGGGTTCCCGACCCTTCCTGGTCATGCGGTACTGCCCGCCGCCGGACCTGGGCCAGCGGGTCCAGGTGCAGCCGATGGCGGTGAGCGAGGCCGTCGCCACGGGCATCAAGCTCGCCAGCGCCATCGAGACCGCGCACCGGTCGGGGATCCTGCACCGCGACATCAAGCCGTCCAACGTCCTGGTCACGACCTACTCCGAGCCGGCCCTCACCGACTTCGGCATCGCCGGCCGGATCCACGAGGTCGAGGCCGACACCGACGTGCGGATCAGCTACCCCTGGTCGCCGCCCGAGCTGCTCGACGGCCGGTCCAACGGGTCGGTGGCCTCCGACGTGTACTCGCTCGGCGCGACGATCTGGAACCTCCTCGTCGGCCGGTCGCCGTTCTCCATCCCGAACGGCGACAACTCCTCGCGCGCCCTGACCGCGCGCATCCTCCACTCGACGCCGCCGCGCACCCAGCGCCCCGACGTGCCCCCGGCACTCGACCTGCTGCTCCAGCAGGCGCTGGCCAAGGACCCCACGCACCGGCCCTCCAGCGCGCTCGAGCTGGCCCGGTCGCTCCAGCGCATCGAGGCGCAGGCGGGCTACCCGCGCACGATGATCGCGGTCGAGACCGACCTGCCGGCCGTCCAGAACGTCGCCCCGTCCCGGGGTGGTGACGCCACGGTGCTCAAGCCGGTCACCGTGATCTCCGGCTCCTCGCCGCGGGTCGCCGTGGACGCACCGCCGTCGCCGGTCGTCGAGACACCGTCGCGCGGCGACCGGGCGCGGGTGGTGTGGCTGGTGGGGGCGGCCGTCCTGCTGCTCGTGGTCGGTCTCGTGCTCTTCCTGACCGCCGGCGGTGACGACCCCACCTCCAGCTCGCCGCCCACGCCGACGGCGAGCACGCCCGACAGCATCGACCCCGGAGCGCCCACCGACCCGCCGGCGGTGACCGGGCGGCGTACGGCGCAGGGCGCGGTGTTCGGCTGGAAGGCGCCCGACGGCGGCCAGCCGACCGACACCTGGGAGTGGCGGCGCACCGACACCGGGCAGGGCGACCGCACCACCGACACCTCCGTCACCGTGCGCTCGGACCAGCGGGTCTGCGTGCAGGTCCGGCTGATCCGGGACGGCTTCGTCTCACCCTGGGGGAACCGATGCGTCGACTGATGCTGTCCGTGGCCCTGCTGGCCCTGCTGGCGCGCACCGCTGTCCCTCGTGCCGGGGCCGGCGTCGGCCGCTCCCGGCCAGCAGATCCTGACGCTGCTGGACCGGGTCACCGTGACCGAGACCGCGCCGTACCACCCGGGGTACGACCGCGACTGCGACCCGGGCGGGTGCGTCTTCGGCGAGGAGTGGACCGACGACAACGACACCAGGTTCGGACACAACGGCTGCGACACGCGCGAGGACGTGCTGCTCCAGCAGATGCGAGACATCGAGCTGCGCTGGGGCTCGGAGTGCCGGATCTACCAGGCACGGCTGAAGGACCCGTACACCGGCCGCAAGCTCACCTGGCGCCGCGACGGGTACCGGATCCAGATCGACCACGTCTACCCGCTCTCGACCGCCTGGTACGCCGGCGCCTGGGCGTGGTCGCAGCGCAAGCGCGTGCGCTTCGCCAACGACGTCGACCGGGAGCTGCTGGCGGTGTGGGGAGCGGCCAACCAGGCCAAGGAGAACAGCACGCCGTCGGAGTGGCTGCCGCCGCGGACGGCGTACCACTGCGCGTACGTCGTGAAGTACCTGAAGGTGGCGCTCCACTACGGCCTCTCGGTCACCGCGGCCGACGTCACGACCATGCGCGAGATCGCGGCCGGCTGTCCCTAGAGCGCGTCGCGCAGCGCGCCCGTCACGTCCCGCAGGTACCGGCGGACGACCGCCCGCTCGTCCTCGGTGAGCCGGTCGTCGGTCTCGGCCAGCCGCGCGCTCAGCGGCCGCATCAGCTGCTCGACCTCGCGCCGGCCCGACTCGGTCACCTCGACGCGGGTCCGCCGGCCGTCGTCGGGGTGCGGACGGCGACGTACGTGCCCGCCGGCCGCCAGCCGGTCGACCACGCCCGAGCTGGCTGCGGACGTGACGCCCAGGACGTGGGACAGCTCGACCGGCCCGCACGACCCGTGCACGAGGTGGCGCAGGGCCTGGAGCTCGGAGGTGCTGATGCCCGCTCGCCGCGCGACCGCGGCGTCCACGGTCGCCGCGACCTGGATCAGGGCGTCGAGCGCGGCCGCGGTGCTCGTCGAGGCTGAGGCCTGGGGGGCGTCGGTCGTCATCTCCTCGAACCTACCCAACCCCGAGGACCGCCCGGGCCGCGCGCTGGCCCGAGACGAGGGCACCCTGGATGGAGGCGGTGTCGCGGTGGTCGCCGCACACGAAGACACCGTCGCCGACGACGACGGACCGGGTGAGCTGGAGCGGGGGTGGCGTGGCGGGCACCGCGTCGGGGACGACGTGGTGGGCGACCACCTCCCAGCCGTCGGTCGAGCAGCCGTAGAGGTCGCCCAGGTGGGCGAGGACCTGCTCCTCCCCCGCGGTGCCGTCGGGCCGCGCCAGCAGGGTGGTCGCCTCGACCAGGTGCCGGCCGGCAGGGGCGTACGACGGGGCGGCGGTGGTCACGGTGGCCGCGTTCCACACCGGCCCCGGCGGGGTCTGGGTGCCGCGACCGTCGACGGCGAGCAGCCGCCGGGCGTCGGGTGGCTCCGGTACGGCGAACCACCAGGTGGTCAGGCCGTGCATGTCGGCGGCCGGCGTACCGGTGAGGCGCTGGGCCTCGTCGGTGCCGGTGGCGACCACCACGTGCCGTGCGCTGACCGGACCGGCTGTGGTGTCCACGCGTCCGGGGCCGAGCCCCTCGACCGGTGTGCCGAGGCGAACGTCGAGCCCGGCCGCGAGCTGCTCGGGGAACCGCTGCATGCCGCCCTCGGGGAGGCCGGGACTGGCCAGCGCGAAGGAGCGGAGCAGCAGCCGGACGAAGTGGGAGGAGGTGGCACCGTCGGGATCGACGACGACGCCCGCGATGAACCGGTCCAGGATGCGTCGCTCCTTGCCGTTGACGCCCAGCCGGTCGAGGGTCTCGGCGAGCCCGGCGTCCGGGCCGGTGACCGAGGCCTGCGGGCGGACCAATGCGGGGGTCATCCACCTCACCAGCCCGACCAGGTCGCGGGCGTCCAGCAGACCGTCGCGCAACGACGACCACGCCAGGTGCCTGGCGCGGCGTGGGTCGGCCAGGACACGCAGCCCCTCGTCGGTGCGGACCAGGACACCGGCGTCGAAGGCGCCGAGCCGCAGGGCGTCCACGTCCACCCAGCGCTTGACGGCGGGGTACGCGGGGTTCAGGACCTGGAAGCCGCGGTCGACGACGTACCCGTCGACGTGCTCGCTGGTGACCCGGCCCCCGACGTGGTCTGCCGCCTCGAGCACGACGACGTGCCGGCCGGCCTCGGAGAGGGCCCGCGCGCAGCGCAGCCCCGCCAGCCCGGCCCCCACGACCACGACATCGGTGTCCGTCACGTCCCGACCCTAGGAGAGGACCAACGGCAGCAGGAACAGCATGCCCAGCGACCAGGTCAGGTGGGTGATGATCGGGCCGAGGATGCCGCCGGTGACGCGGCGCTGGAGGCCGACGACGAGGCCGAGGATGGCCGCGGCCAGGACGAGCAGCGGGATGCCGGCCGGCACGGTGACCAGCGGCGTAGACGACCGTGGTGACGAGAACGGCGTGCCGGCGGCCGATCGCGGCGTACAGCGCCCCGCGGAAGTACAGCTCCTCGGCGATGCCGTTGACCGCCGTGATCGCCGCGACCAGCGGCAGCGAGCCGACCTGGGCGTGGTCGAGGAGGGCGTCGACGGGGTCGCGCAGGAACGGGATGCGCGCCACCACCAGGGCGCCGGCCAGGAACAGCGCCAGCAGCAGGGCGCCCACCGCCAGCGACTGGACGACAGCGCGGCTGTCGGTGCTGCCGTCGCGGGTGCGCGCGCGGCCCAGGTGCAGCGGACCGGACACGAAGGCGCCGATGGCCCAGACGCACGCCAGCGCGAAGGTCGCCACGTAGAAGAGCGAGTCCCCGGGCTCGATCCTCAGGGCCCAGCCCAGGACGGCCGCCCCCACGACCAGCGTGAGCCCCGCCACCCAGCGCCGACGGCGGAAGGCCGACTCCGACTCGTCGTGGTCCCGCGGCACCGGGACGACGAGCGCCGCGCGGACGAACGCACGTACCTCGATCACGGGGTTGATCACGGGTCGTTCCCCGTGACCGCCAGGGCGATCGAGTCGTCGTACCCGCGTGCACCTCCCGGCGGCGGGCCGACCAGGTCGTCGAGGTCGTGCTCGCGACAGACCACTTCGTGCACCAGGCTGCCGACCAGCGGCCGGGCCAGGCCCGACGGGATCGGCGTGACCAGGCCGACCCACAGGCTCGCCAGCCCGGGCGTGAGCACCGGCACCGTGACCACGACCCGACGGCCGAAGCCGGCCACCTGGGCGAATCGCTGGATCATCTCGCGGTAGGTCAGCACGTCCGGGCCGCCGACGTCGAAGGACCGGTTGGTGTCCTCGGGCAGGTCGATCGCCGCGACGAGGTAGTGCAGCACGTCGCTGACCGCGATCGGCTGGATCCGGTTGTCGAGCCACTTGGGCGCCAGCATCACCGGGAGTCGCCGGGTGAGGTGGCGCAGCATCTCGTACGACGCGGAGCCGGGGCCGAGGATCACCGCGGCCTGGAGGACGGCGGCCGGCACCCCCGACCCGAGGAAGATCTCTCCCACCTCGACGCGGGAGGCCAGGTGGGCGCTCAGGTCCTCGTCGTCGGGGTGCAGCCCGGACATGTAGACGATGCGGCCGGTGCCCGAGTCCTCGGCCGCCCGCGCGAACGTCGCGGCCATCTCCCGGTCGCGCTCGACGAAGCCGGGACGGCCGTCCATCGAGTGCAACAGGTAGTAGGCGAGGTCCGTGCCGTCGAGCGCGGGTCGCAGGTCGTCGTACGACGAGGCGTCACCCTCGACGACCTGCACGCGGTCGCGCCACTCGCTGTCGTCCAGCTTGCTGCCGTCGCGGGTCAGCACGCGGACGGTGTGCCCGCCGTCGAGCAGTCGCGGGACCAGGCGCGAGCCGAGGTACCCGGTCACACCGGTCACCAGGATGGTCCGAGAGTCGTCGGTCATCAGGTGGCCGGGGTGCCGCTCGTCGACTTGCTCGACATCAGGCTGACCACCGTGGTCACGACCAGGGTGCCGAGGATGACCAGCAGGGACATCCAGATCGGGATGTCCGGCGCCCAGCCGATGTGCTCGCCGCCGTTGAGGAACGGCAGCTCGTTCTCGTGCATGGCGTGCAGGATCAGCTTCACGCCGATGAACAGGAGCAGGAACGCCAGCCCGTAGGAGAGGTAGACGAGCCTCTGCAGCAGCCCGCCGATGAGGAAGTAGAGCTGCCGCAGGCCCATCAGCGCGAACACGTTCGCGGTCAGCACCAGGTAGGGCTCCTGGGTGAGGCCGTAGATCGCGGGGATCGAGTCGAGGGCGAACAGCAGGTCGGTCATGCCCAGGGTCAGCACGACCATGAACATCGGCGTGACCAGCCGCTTGCCCTTCACCTGGCTGAAGAACTTGACGCCGTTCCAGTCGTCGGAGACCGGCAGATGTCGGCGGGCCCAGCGGACCAGTCGCGGCTCGTCGTACCCCTGCTCGTCCTCGCCGCCCTCGCGCGCCAGGTTGACCGCGGTCAGCACCAGGAAGGCGCCGAACAGGTAGAAGACCCATGAGAAGTTGTTGATCGCGGCCGCACCGACGGCGATGAAGACGCCCCGCATGACCAGCGCCAGGATGATGCCGATCATCAGCGCCGTCTGCTGGTACTCCCGCGGCACGGAGAACTTGCTCATGATGATGATGAAGATGAACAGGTTGTCGATGGAGAGCGAGTACTCCGTCAGCCAGCCGGCGAAGAACTCCCCGCCGTAGCGGCTCCCGGCGGTCTGCCACACGCCGACGCCGAAGGCGACCGCGGCGCCGACGTAGAAGGCCAGGTGACGCACGCACTCGCGGATCGTCGGTTCGTGCACGTGCCGGCGCATGTACCAGACGTCGAAGATGAAGAACACGACCGTCAGGCCGATCGTGACTTCCCAGATCCAGGGGCTTACGTCCACGGGGTCGGTGGCTCCGATCTCGTTGCGGCGTCAGACGGGTCAGGACGGGTCAGGGCGGGTCAACGACCTCCGAAGGGCACGCCCATGGCGATCAGCCTGGCCTCCCCGCCGTCCACGGCGGTCAGCACCCAGGGGCCGTCACTGGTCAGCGTAAAGGTGTGCTCGAAATGCGCGGCCCGGCTGCCGTCGGCGGTGGACACCGTCCAGTCGTCGTCGAGCAGCACCGTGTCGGGCCCGCCGAGGGTCACCATCGGCTCCACGGCCAGGGCCAGACCCTCGACCAGCTTGGGGCCGCGGCCGGGCCGGCCGACGTTCGGGACGTTGGGTGGCTGGTGCATGGCGGTGCCGATGCCGTGGCCGACGTAGTCCTCGAGGATGCCGTAGGCGCCCTGGCTGCGGACGTAGGACTCCACGCCGTGCGAGATGTCGGTGAGCCGTCCGCCGAGCCTCGCCGCGGCCATCCCGCGCCACAGCGACTCCTCGGTGACCTCCATCAGGCGGCGTACGTCGTCGTCGACCTCGCCGACCCCGACGGTGATGGCACTGTCGCCGTGCCAGCCCTCCACGATCGCCCCGCAGTCGATGGAGATCACGTCGCCCTCGGCCAGCACCCGGTCGCCCGGGATGCCGTGCACGACCTCGTCGTTGGCCGACGCACAGATCGTCGCCGGGAACGGCGGGTGGCCGTAGCCCAGGAACGACGGCACGCCGCCGTGGTCGCGGATGTTCTCCTCGGCCAGGCGGTCGAGCTCCCCGGTGGTGACGCCGGGACGTACGGCGGCGCGCAGCAGCTCCAGGGTCTCCCCCACCAGCCGGCCGGCGACCCGCATCAGGTCGATCTGCTCGCGGCTCTTGATCTCGATCCCACGGTCGCGAAAGCTCATCAACTACCTCCGTTGGTCGAGGAAGGCGCGCTAGCGCCTGTCACGAGACCCGGTGAGAGTTCGGCGGCCCTGTGACGGGGGAGGGTTCTCGTGACGGTTGCTAGCGCAACCTCCTCGACCACCGGCTAGCTCTCCGGGATGACGTCCAGCGCGTCGAAGATCCGCTGGGTGACGTCGTCGACCTCACCGAGGCCGTCGACCTCGACGAGGATGCCCGCGGTCGCGGTAGACGTCGATGAGCGGCGCGGTCTGGTCGGCGTACACCTCCTGGCGACGCCGGATGACGTCCTCGGTGTCGTCGGCCCGTCCCTCGACCTGGGCCCGCTGCATCAGCCGGGACACCAGCACGTCGTCGTCGGCGGTGAGGCAGACCACGGCGTCGAGGGCATGACCGGTGAACTTGATCATCCCGTCGAGCTCCTCGACCTGAGCGAGGGTGCGCGGGTAGCCGTCGAGCAGGAAGCCCGGCGCGGCGTCCGGCTCGTCGATCCGGTTGCGGACCATCTTGTTGGTGATCTCGTCGGGGACGTACTCCCCGGCGTCCATGTAGCGCTGCGCCTCCTGGCCGAGCGGCGTGCCCTCGGAGACGTTGCGGCGGAAGATGTCACCGGTCGAGATGGCCGGGATGTTGAAGTGGTCGGCGATGAACGTGGCCTGGGTGCCCTTGCCCGCACCAGGCGGACCCATGAGCACCAGCCTCATCGAGAACTACCGTTCATCGAAGGAATCCTTCGTAGTTGCGCTGCTGCAGCTGGGACTCGATCTGCTTCACCGTGTCCAACGCGACGCCGACCATGATGAGGATCGACGTGCCACCGAACGGGAAGTTCTGGTTGGCGTTGATGAGCACCAGTGCGATCAGCGGGATGAGCGCCACGAGCCCCAGGTACATCGCACCGGGGAACGTGATGCGGGACAAGACGTAGGACAGGTAGTCCTCGGTCGGCTTGCCCGCCCGGATCCCGGGGATGAAGCCGCCGTACTTCTTCATGTTGTCCGCCACCTCTTGAGGGTTGAAGGTGATCGAGACGTAGAAGTAGGTGAAGAAGACGATCAGGAGGAAGTAGGCGATCATGTACAGCGGGTGGTTGCCGCGCACGAAGTAGTCGTTGATCCAGCGGATCCAGGGCGCGGTGGAGGTCTGGTTGAACTGCACCGCCATCGCCGGCAGGTAGAGCAGCGACGAGGCGAAGATGACCGGGATGACGCCGGCCTGGTTCACCTTGAGCGGGATGTACGTCGAGGAGCCGCCGAACATCTTGCGGCCCACCATCCGGCGGGCGTACTGCACCGGGATCCGGCGTTGGGCCTGCTCGATGAAGATGACCGCGGCGATGATCGACAGACCGATCACCACGACCATGCCGAAGACCCACGGGCCCTTCTCGGTCTGGACGTTCCACAGCGCCACCGGGAAGGTGGCCACGACCTGGGTGAAGATCAGGATCGACATGCCGTTGCCGACGCCGCGGTCGGTGATCAGCTCGCCGAGCCACATGATCACCGCGGTGCCGGCGGTCATGGTGATGACCATGACCAGGAAGGTGACCGTGCCGTCGTCGTGCAGCAGCGGAGCGGAGCAGCCCTGCAGCAGGTTGCCCGAGCGTGCCAGCGCCACGATGCCGGTGGCCTGGAGGATCGCCAGGCCCAGGGTGAGGTAGCGGGTGTACTGGGTGATCTTCGCCTGGCCGGCCTGGCCCTCCTTCTTGAGGGCCTCCAGCCGCGGGATCACCACGACCAGCAGCTGCAGGATGATCGAGGCCGTGATGTACGGCATGATCCCGAGCGCGAAGATCGTCAGCTGGAGCAAGGCTCCGCCGGAGAACAGGTTGATCAGGCTGTAGATGCCCGAGTTGCCGACGTCGTTGAGGCACGTCTGCACGTTGGCGACGTTCACCCCAGGAGCCGGCACCTGCGAGCCGAGCCTGAAGACCGCGATGATCATCAGGACGAACAGCAGCTTGCGCCGCAGGTCGGGCGTCCGGAAAGCGTTGGCGAACGCGGCTAGCACGAGATCCTCTTTCTCCAAGCAGGGTGCGGTCCCCACCCTGTGGGGGCGAGGACCCGGGAAGCCTATACGACGGTCGTAGAGCCGCCGGCGGCCTCGATCTTCTGCTTCGCCGACGAGGAGAACGCCTGGGCGCTCACCTGGACCGCCACGGAGAGCTCGCCCTGACCCAGCACCTTGACGGGCTGGTTCTTGCGCACCAGGCCCTTGGCCACCAGGTCGTCGACACCGATGGTGCCGCCGTCCGGGAAGGACTCGCCGATGCGCTCGAGGTTGACGACCTGGAACTCCACGCGGAAGGGGTTCTTGAAGCCCTTCAGCTTGGGCAGGCGCATGTGCAGCGGGAGCTGGCCACCCTCGAAGTACGCCGGGATGTTGTTGCGGGCCTTGGAGCCCTTGGTGCCGCGGCCCGCGGTCTTGCCCTTGGACCCCTCGCCACGACCCACGCGGTTCTTCGCGGTCTTGGCGCCGGGAGCCGGGCGCAGGTGATGCAGTTTCAGAGTCATCTCAGCCGACCTCTCCGTCGATCACCTGGACCGTCACCAGGTGACGGACGGTGTGGACCATGCCCCGGATCTCCGGGCGGTCCTCCTTCACGACAACATCGCCGATCCGCTTGAGGCCGAGCGAGCGCAGGGTCTCGCGCTGGTTGGCCTTGCAACCGATGGACGACTTCTTCTGCTGGACCTTGATCTGCGCCATCAGCCGTTCACCCCCGCTGCCTCCTGGGCACGCGCCTTGAGGAGGGCGGCCGGGGCCACGTCCTCGACGCGCAGACCACGACGGGCCGCGACGGCCTCGGGCTGCTCGAGCATCCGCAGCGCCTCGACGGTCGCGTGCACGATGTTGATCTGGTTGGACGAGCCCAGCGACTTGCTGAGCACGTCGTGGATGCCGGCGCACTCCAGCACCGCACGCACCGGGCCACCGGCGATGACGCCGGTACCGGGAGCGGCGGGACGCAGCAGCACGACACCGGCAGCCTTCTCACCCTGGACGGGGTGCGGGATGGTGCCCTGGATGCGAGGCACCCGGAAGAACGCCTTCTTGGCCTCCTCGACACCCTTGGCGATCGCCGCGGGCACCTCCTTGGCCTTGCCGTAGCCGACGCCGACCATGCCGTCGCCGTCACCGACGACGACGAGGGCGGTGAAGCTGAAGCGACGACCACCCTTGACGACCTTGGCGACGCGGTTGATCGCGACGACGCGCTCGACGTACGCCGTCTTGTCGGCGCCACCGCGACGGTCGTCGCGGCCGCCGCGACGGTTGTCGCGCTCGCCGCCCCCACGCTGTCCGCGCTGAGCTCCGCTCATGTCTGTTCCTCTTCTCTGAAGTCTGTGAGGCCTGGGTCGCTGACCGGGGTCAGAACGCCAGACCACCCTCGCGGGCGCCGTCGGCCAGGGCTGCGACCCGACCGTGGTACTGGTGGCCGGCGCGGTCGAAGACCACGCCGTCCACGCCCGCGGCCTTGGCGCGCTCGGCCACGAGCTCGCCGACGCGCTTGGCCTTGGCCGTCTTGTCACCCTCGAAGGAGCGCAGGTCGGCCTCCATGCTGGAGGCGGACGCCACGGTCTTGCCGACCAGGTCGTCGACGACCTGGACGGAGATGTGCTTGCTCGACCGGGTGACGACCAGGCGCGGACGCTCGGCGGTGCCGAAGAGCTTCTTGCGTCCCCGCACCTGACGGCGCAGTCGTGAACGGGTGCGCGCAGCGGTGTGCTTGCGCTGTCCCAGAGAGATCGCCATCACTTACCAGCCTTTCCGACCTTCTTGCGGACCTGCTCGCCCGCGTAGCGGACGCCCTTGCCCTTGTAGGGCTCCGGCTTCCGCAGCTTGCGGATCTTGGCGGCAGTCTCACCGACGAGCTGCTTGTCGATGCCCTGCACGCCGAGGCGGGTCGGACCCTCGACGGCGAAGGTGATGCCGTCGGGCGCGTTGAACGTGATCGAGTGGCTGTAGCCGAGCTGGAACTCCAGCTGCGTCGGCCCCTTGGAGAGGACGCGGTAACCGACGCCGACGATCTCCAGCCGCTTCTCGTAGCCGTCGGTGACACCGACGACCATGTTGTTGATCAGGGTGCGGGTCAGCCCGTGCAGCGAACGGCTGATCCGCTCGTCGTCGGGGCGCTTGACCTCGAGCACGTCGTCGGTCTTCTCGACGACGATCGGGGCGGCCACGGCGTGCGACAGGGTGCCCTTGGGGCCCTTGACGGTCACCAGGTTCTCGTCGATCGCGACGTCCACGCCGGACGGGACGGTGATCGGGAGCTTGCCGATACGCGACATGTCAGTCTCCTCTAGACGTATTCATTAGGGGACCCCGTCACCAGACGTAGGCGAGGACTTCCCCACCCACGCCCTTCTGGTTCGCCTGGCGGTCGGTCAGCAGGCCCTGGCTCGTCGAGATGATCGCGACGCCCAGGCCGCCGAGCACGCGCGGCAGGCCGGTGCTCTTGGCGTACACGCGCAGGCCGGGCTTGCTGATGCGGCGGACGCCGGCGATCGAGCGCTCCCGGTTGCGGCCGTACTTGAGGGTGACGGTCAGCGTCTTGCCGACGGCGCCCTCGGCGGGCTCGGCCACCTCGAAGGAGGTGATGTAGCCCTCCTGCTTGAGGATCTCGGCGACGCCCTGCTTCAGCTTGCTGTAGGGCATCGTCACCTGGTCGTGGAAGGCCTGGTTGGCGTTGCGCAGACGCGTCAGCATGTCTGCGATCGGGTCAGTCATCGTCATGGTGCGTGGTCTTCTCTCTTCTGTGGTTTCCGTCCGGTCCGGACGGACCTACAGCGTTCGTGGTCGAGGAAGGCGCGCTAGCGCCTGTCACGAGACCCGGTGGGTGGAACTACCAGCTGGACTTGGTGATGCCGGGGAGCTCGCCGCGGTGGGCCATCTCCCGCAGGCAGATGCGGCACAGGCCGAACTTGCGGTAGACGGCCTTCGGCCGGCCGCAGCGCTGGCAGCGGGTGTAGCCGCGAACCGCGAACTTGGGCTTGCGGGCCGCCTTGACCCTGAGTGCTGTCTTTGCCATGTCTCGTCGCTCCCTATCAGCGCTCGGCGAACGGGAACCCGAGCTGCTTGAGCAGCGCGCGACCCTCGTCGTCATTGGTGGCCGTGGTCACGACCGTGATGTCCATGCCACGGGCACGGTCGATGCGGTCCTGGTCGACCTCGTGGAACATGACCTGCTCGGTGAGCCCGAAGGTGTAGTTGCCACGACCGTCGAACTGGTTCGGCGAGAGACCGCGGAAGTCGCGGATGCGGGGCAGCGCCAGCGACAGCAGACGGTCCAGGAACTCCCACATCCGGTCGCCGCGCAGCGTCACGTGGGCACCGATCGGCATGCCCTCGCGCAGCTTGAACTGCGCGATCGACTTGCGCGCCTTGGTCACGGTCGGCTTCTGGCCGGTGATCGCGGTGAGGTCCTTGACCGCACCCTCGATCAGCTTCGAGTCGCGAGCCGCCTCGCCGACGCCCATGTTGACCACGATCTTGGTCAGGCCGGGCACCTGCATGACGTTCGGGATGTCGAACTCGCTCTTGAGCGCGGGGAGGATCTCCTCGCGGTAGCGGGTCTTCAGGCGCGGGGTCACCTTCGGCTCACGGGCGGCCGGGGCCTCCGTGGCCTCGGTCTCGGTGGCCGTGACGGTTTCGGTGTCGGTCATCAGATTTCCTTGCCGGTCTTGCGGGAGACGCGGACGCTGCGGTGCGCGGAGTACGTCGAGCCGTCGTTGCGGCGCTTGGTCACCTCGTCGCGGCGGAAGCCCACGCGGGTCACGCCCTTGCCCTCCACGAGCATCACGTTCGACACGTGGATCGGGGCCTCGGTCGTGATGATGCCGCCGGTGGTGCCGGCGCGGCCGCCCTGCTGCACGACCTTGGTGTGGCGCTTGACGCGGTTGACGCCCTCGACGATCACGCGCTGCTCCTCACGGAGCACGGCGATGACCTTGCCCTCGGCGCCCTTGTCGGAGCCGGCGATCACCTTGACGGTGTCGCCCTTCTTGATGTTCACGCTCAGCTTCTTCTGCTTCTTGGGGTCATTTTTCCCAGGCATGGCTCAGAGCACCTCCGGGGCCAGCGAGATGATCTTCATGAACTTCTTGTCGCGCAGCTCGCGGCCCACGGGGCCGAAGATGCGGGTGCCGCGCGGCTCGCCGTCCTGGCGGAGGATCACCGCGGCGTTCTCGTCGAAGCGGATGTAGGAACCGTCGGGACGCCGGCGCGCCTTCACGGTGCGCACGACGACGGCCTTGACGACGTCACCCTTCTTGACGTTGCCGCCCGGGATCGCGTCCTTGACGGTGCACACGATGATGTCGCCGATGCCGGCGTAGCGACGTCCGGAGCCACCGAGGACACGGATGCACAGGACTTCCTTGGCACCGGTGTTGTCGGCGACCTTGAGTCGCGACTCCTGCTGGATCACTTGG
>CAWAIW010000014.1:0-245688 GCA_963782035.1 uncultured Actinomycetota bacterium | reverse complement strand
CTCCGAGGAAGCGACCGGCTGACCGCGGTTCTCGCGCCCCTGAGGTCGGGATCCCCGGTCGACCGGGGATTACCTGTGGGGCGCGCATCGGTCGTGTCGGAGGTCGTCGGGGACGGTTCGCGCGTCGCTGATCGAGGTTGTCCCCAGGCGACGGGCCCCGGATTGGTGACCTGCCCGGCCGGGCGACGAAACCGCCATGAGCGAGGACGAGTCCGGTCGCCCGTCGGTCCGCGTCGTCCGCCCGAGCAGGCTCGATCCGAGTGGGAGGTCCGGGCCGACGCCGGGACAGTCGCGCGGGCCGGCTTGCGCCGTACGTCGTGGGCCTGCACGTCCTGGCCGACGTCGGTGACGACCTGGTGGAGCAGCGCATCGTCGAGGCGGCCGCCAGGCTGTGGTACGGTGTGGTCACGGGGTGGGCGGCACTCGGCTGCATCGGGGCGGGTACTTCGACGGTCTTGCCCAAGACGGACACACCCGGCCTCCGTCGACCTGGCCGTGGGGGCCGATCGGTTGCGACCGCAGCCCGGCGTCCAGCTGCACCGCAACGACGTGCGCGAGGACGAGGTCGTCATCCGGTACGGCGTCCGGTGCGTCATCGCGGAGCGTGCGGTGTTCGACGAGATGCGGTGGGCGTCCACGCTGGAGGACCGGGTGGTGGCGATGGACATGGCGGCCGCGGCCGAGCTCACCTCCATCCGGCGGGTGGGTGCCTACACCCGCGCTGCCGCCCACCTGCCCGGGCGCTTCGACGTGCTGCACGCGCTGACGTGGGCCGACGAGCACGCGCTGTCGCCGCAGGAGGTACGTCTGCGGCTGATCTGGCGTCGGGCGGCCTGCTGGCCGGCTCCGCTGTGCAACCCCACGCTCGTCGACCTGGGCGGTCGGCTGATCGGCGTGCCGGACCTGCTCGACGTGACCGTCCGGCGTGGTCGGCGAGTTCAGCGGCGCGGTGCACCGCAGCCGCGAGCGGCACCGCCGCGACGTCGCCCGCGAGAGCCGGTTCCGAGACGCCGGCCTCGAGCCTTTCGAGGTCGTCGGCGCGGACCTGGAGGATCGGGACCTGGTCGTCCACCGGATGCGCGCCGCCCGGCGACGAGCCCGGGACCAGCCGCGCCTCTGGGTCGTCGTACCTGGCGGTCCCTCACTCGACGACCGCCTGGACCTCCGCGACCACCTCGCGCGCTGGCCGAAGGCCCACCAATCAGGTTGAGGGACGCGGAAACGTCGTAGAACCCCTTCCGCCAGCCGTTTCGCGTCGGTAAGACAGGATACCCGGTCGACCGGGTATTCCGACCTCGGCGTCGCGAAAACGTCGGGGTGCGGCGTCAGACCGAGTGCTTCTTGGCCATGGTCCCCGACCGACGCCTCGTCGTACTCCTCGCCGAGCCAGGCGAACATCGGCGCGAGGACCGGGGTCGGCGACGTAGTCGTCGAAGTGGACGTGGTACGCCGCGTCGCCGAGGTGGGCGGCGGTGTCCAGGAGGCGGCGCTCGATGTCGGCGAGGTGCTCGGACTTGGTCGCCGCCCTTGGCCCACCACTTGCTCTTCAGCACCGCCGGCGTGGTTGCGGGTGTTGACCAGGAACCGGGCGCCGGGGAAGACCTCGCGCAGCCACGCGACGTACGCGTCGAGGTCCTCGTGGCGCCACCACCGGATCTCCTTGAAGCCGGTGACCCGGGTGTCCGGCTTCGGCCGCAGCAGGGTCTCGACGGCGAGCCGGCGGGTGCCGGCGATCGAGACCGCGGGCGGGAAGTCGCCGATGCCGTAGAAGGCGTCGGTCTTGCGGCGCACCCGGTCGATCGGCCAGTAGTCGATGCGCTCCACGCAGGTGCGGTGGAAGTCGTAGAGGAACCGCAGGGCGTCGTCGTTCTCGCCGCGGATGAGGTAGCCCGGGATGGTGTTGAGCAGGCCCATCAGCAGCGTCGATCCCGAGCGTCCGTAGGTCATCACGAAGACGTAGCAGAGGTCGTCCCCGCCGTCGCGCAGCTGCTTGACCTTCGCCCGCAGCCGCGCCACCTCGGCCCGCAGCTCGTCGACCTCGGACATGCCGCGAGTCTAGGAGGCGGCCGTCGGTCGGGTGCCGCGCCCGTGTGCCGTAGCCTCGGCACAGGACTGGTCACACATTGCGGCACTCAGGACCACGGGTGGAGGAATGACGAGCTCGCAGCCGCGGGTACGCCGCAACGAGTGGGGCTCCCTGCTCGTGCCTCCCCTCGGTCAGTGGGAGCCGCACCTCAGCGTCAGCATGGTGATGCCGGCGTACGGCGCCCACCGCACGCTGCCCTACGTGCTCGCGGGCCTCGCCGAGCAGACCTACCCCAGCCACCTCATCGAGCTGATCGTCGTCGACGACGGCGCCGCGGCCGGCCAGCCGCCGCTCGAGCTGCCCGAGGTGCGCCCCGACAACGCCCGGATCATCCGCGTCGAGCAGGGCTGGGGCCGCGCCAACGCCTGCCACACCGGCGCGATGGCCGCCGAGGGCGACGTCATCCACTGGCTCGACGCCGACATGCTGCCCGAGCGCGAGCACGTCGAGGCGCAGCTGCGCTGGCACCACGAGATCGACTACGCCGTGGTGCTCGGCCACAAGTGGTTCGTCGACCCGCAGCCGCTCTACGAGCGTCACGCCCGCAGCAGGTCCGCGACGCCGTCGCGGAGGGCCGCCTCGCCGACTACTTCGAGGGCCAGGAGAAGGACCTGCACGACTGGGTCGAGCGCTGGTACGCCCGCTTCGACGACCTGCGCACCATCGGCCCGCGCGCGCTGCGGATGCACGTCGGCGCCACCGCGTCGCTGACCCGCGACCTCTACCTCTCCTCCGGCGGCATGGACACCTCGCTGCGGCTCGGCGAGGACATCGCCCTCGGCTACCGCCTCGGCGAGGCGGGCGCCGTCTTCCTCCCCGACCGCCAGGCCAAGTCCTGGCACCTCGGCCGCACCAACGTGATGAAGCGCCGCGACGAGGTCAACGACTACAACGACGTCTTCCTCTCCGACCGGCTGCCCGAGCTGCGCAACAAGCGCCGCGCCGGCCGGCTCTACTCCGTGCCCTACCTCGAGGTCGTCCTCGACACGCCGCGGCCTCGACTTCCACCCGGTCGATCGCCACCGTCGACGCCCTCCTCAACAGCACGCTCCCCGACCTCAGCGTCGTGCTCGTCGGCGACGTGGAGCCACCTCGGCGACGAGCGCTGCAACCCGCTCGACGACCCGATGCTCGACACCCGCCTGATCCACGAGTCGTACGTCGGCGACCCGCGCGTCCACCTGGTCGACGGGCTGCCGGAGGGCCGGTGCGCGGCGATGTTCCGGATGACCCTGGAGAACGCCGAGTGGGCGCCCACCCACAAGACCGTCGCCCGGCTCCTCAACAACCTCGAGCGCAGCCACCACGGGCTGCGGCTGGTCCGGATGCCCGACGGCTCGGTCGCCCGGATCGAGCGCACCGCCGCGGTGGCCCGGGCGCACCGGGTGATCAAGTCCGGCGAGTTCCTCGACGACGTGCTCGACGAGCTGTTCGGCTCGTGGACCTTCGACGCGGCCGAGGTCGGCTTCTGGCCGTGGCAGGAGGTGCACCGGCCACGGCTGCAGGGCACCGCCGGCCGGGCCGAGGACCCGCAGGCCGCCTGGGACCACGACGACGTGCCCGACCGCGCCCGGCGTCGCGGACGCCTCGGACCGCGAGGACGACGAGGACGGCGAGGAGGAGCCGCCGCTCCGGCTCGGCCCCGCCGCCCCCGGCCGGCCGCCGCCCCCGCGCCGCGCCCGTCCCCTCCCTGCGCGCGAAGCTCGCGGCCCTGCTGGGGCGCCGGTGACCGGCATCGCCGACGGATCCGACTCCGCGCTGGAGCCGGGCTGCCTCGCCGCCCCGCCGAAGCGTCGCGTCGTCTTCGTCGTCGGCTCCGGCCGCAGCGGCACCAGCACGATGTCCGGCGCCCTGCAGACCCTCGGCATGCACGTCCCGCAGCCCGAGGTGCTCGCCGACGAGACCAACCCCAAGGGCTTCGGCGAGCCGCAGTGGGTGGTCGACCTGCACACCGACCTGCTCCAACGCTGCAACGTCGCGGTCTCCGACGCCCGGCCGGCCGCCTGGTTCGAGGCCGGCAAGCTCGCCAACGTCGAGCGGCTGCGCACCCGCCTGCACACCTGGCTGGAGGAGCAGTTCGCCGAGGCCCCGGAGCTCGTCGTCAAGGACCCGCGGCTGTCCTGGTTCCTCGGGCTGTGGCGGTCGGCCGCGCTGCGCTGCGAGGCCACCCCGGCGTACGTCACCATGCTGCGCCCCGTGACCGAGGTGGTCGGCAGCAAGCAGCGCTACTACTCCACCCGCTTCGGCGAGATCGACCGCACCGCCGCCTGGGTCAACATGATGCTGCACACCGAGCGCGCCACCCGCGGCTCGCAGCGCGCGTTCGTCCGCTACGGCGACCTGCTCACCGACTGGACCATCCCGCTGTTCGGCATCGGCCAGCGCTTCGACCTGTTCGCGGTGAAGTCCGCCTCGGCCAACGACATCCGCGCGGTGCACCAGTTCATCGACCCGAACCTGCGTCGCGTCCAGCTCACGTGGGACGACGTCGAGGTGCCGGCCCGGCTGCGCGACATCGCCGAGGAGAGCTGGGCGGCCCTCGACAAGCTCGCCGACGACGGCGGCGACCGCCCCGACGTGCACGCGACCCTCGACGAGATGCGGTCGGCGTACGCCTCCTTCTACGAGGAGGCCGAGGCGATCGCGTCCTCGACCGCGCTGGCCTCGCGCCGCGAGGGCTACGCCGACGGCGCCGCGGGCCGCCCGCCGATGGGGGAGCACGCCCGCGGCGCGGACCGGATCCCGCACGGCCTGCGCGCGCTGGTCCCGGCCTCGGCGCGACGCGGCATCCGCAAGGCCATCGGCCGGGAGCGCTGAGGATGGCTCCGCCGACATCGCCTGCCAGGAGGGGTACGCCGAGTACGACGTCCGCTGGCCCTGGCACGACGGCCCTCTCACCCCCGGTCTCACCTGCGTCTTCCGGGTCAAGAACGAGGCCCGCAACCTGCCGTGGGTGCTGCCGCCGATGTTCGAGGCGGTGCAGCACGTCGTGCTGGTCGACAACGAGTCCGACGACGGGACGCTGGAGGTGGCGCGCGAGGTCGCGGCTTCGGTCGGGCGCGTCCGACCGGCTGACCCTGGCGACGTACCCCTTCCGCGTCAGCCGCGCCGGCACCGAGCACCTGACCACGCCGCCGCAGTCCGTGCACTCGCTGACGCACTTCTACAACTGGTCGTTCGCGCACGTGCGCACGACCTACTCGATGAAGTGGGACGGCGACATGGTGCTGACGCCGCGAGGGCGTCGCCTACCTCGCCGACCTGTCCTGGCAGCTCGAGGACTCCGGCGCGGTCGTCGCGATCCCGCGGCACCCGCTGTCGATCGTCAGCGAGTCCGAGGCGTGGCTCGACCTGGGCTACAAGTTCCTCGAGCCGTGGGTCTACCCGATGGGCCCGGAGTTCACGTTCGTGAAGGCCTTCGAGTGGGAGGTGCGCGAGTTCCCGGACACCTCCGAGCGGATCGTCGCGCCGGAGGGGCTGTGCGTGGAGCTGAAGTGGCTGGACGCCGACGAGTTCGCGCACTGGAGCTCGGCCGGCCGGATCGACTTCGACCGCGCCCGGGCGCCGCGCAAGGCCCGCGAGTGGGACGTCTACACCGCGCTCGCCGCCGGCCGCGGCGAGGAGGTGCCCGGGCTGGTGCGCGTCGAGGCCCCGCCCGGCGTGCACGTCATCGACCACGTCACCAACAGCTGGCTGCCGCAGCGCCGAACGACCGCTCGTGCGCCGGCTGCCGTCGTGGGCGCCGGTCGATGTCTGAGTCCTACCCCGAGCCGGTCCGGGCGTTCCTCGACCAGGGCGGCGAGCAGCTGGTGCTGACGTCCGCCGTCCGGTCCTCGGCGAGTCGGGCAAGTACCAGCGGGTGCTCGTCGTGGTCGCCGACCGGGCCGAGCTCCGGGCCGCCGTGCTTCCGCACGCCGTGCGTACGCCGACCGTCGCGGTGTGGATCGCCGCGGCCGACGCCGCGCCCGGGCTGGTCGCGCGACCGGAGTGGCCGGCGATGAAGGCGTTCCGGTCGCAGCCGGTGGGCGACGGGTACCTCGTCGTCGCTCGGTTCGAGCAGCCGGTGCGGGCCGCCAACGTCGTGCGCGAGCTGGGCCGGGTGTCGGTCTGGCCGGCGGTCGGTGGCGCCGGGGTCTGGTCGTCGACGACGGCTCCGGACCCGACGTACCTCTCGAGGAGCGCGACGTGCCGCCCGATGTCGTGCTCGTGCCCGGTCCGGCGTCCTGTCGAGCACCACGTCACGGGCCGGGCGCCGGTGGGTGGACGGCTCGGACGACGATCGGCCCGTTCGACGAGCGGGTGTTCAACCCGATCGGCTTCGAGGCCGTCGTCGACGGTCCGGTCGTCGACCTCGCGTCGCTGCGCGGTCAGCCCCCACCGAGGCGCTGGTCCGGTCGTTGCGGTCGTCGGCCGGCGTCATCGGGTCGCGGCGACGCCGGCGCTCGTGGCCGCGCTGTCGATGGCCGGCGTGCCGGTCGTGGGCCGGACGGCGGGTCGACCTCACCGACCCGGTGGCCCGCGAGGAGCACTCGGTGGTGCAGCGGCGCGAGGCGCTGCGCGACCTTCTCGACGGCGGCCTGGCGTCGTCGCGCGGCCGAGCTGGCCGGCGTACGGGTGGCCTCCGAGCCGTCGGTCTCGGTCGTGCTCGCGACCAGACGCCCGGAGATGCTCGGGTTCGCGCTGCGGCAGGTACGCCGCCAGGCCGGCGTCGACGTCCAGCTGGTGCTGGCCGCGCACGGCTTCGAGCCGGACCCGGACGTGATCGCGCGAGCACGGCCCGGAGCGCGTCGTCGTCCGCCCGCAGTCCGCCGACGTGCTGTTCGGCGACGTGCTCAACGCCGGTGTCGAGGCGGCCGACGGCGACCTGGTGCTGAAGATGGACGACGACGACTGGTACGGCCGCGACTTCGTCGCCGACCTCCTGCTCGCCCGCGCCTACTCCGGCGCCGAGATGGTCGGCACGCCGGCCGAGTTCCACTACCTCGCCGAGAAGGACGTCACCGTCCGGCGCGGCCACCAGACCGAGCTCTACGCGCCGTTCGTCGCCGGCGGCACCATGCTCGTCGAGCGCGGCCTGCTCCGCGAGGTGGGCGGCTTCCGGTCCGTGCGCAGCTACGTCGACGCCCAGCTCATCGCCGCGGTCCAGCGGGCCGGCGCCGCGACGTACCGCACCCACGGCCTGGGCTACCTGCTGCGCCGCAACGCCACCGGCCACACCTGGCAGGTCGACGACGACTACCTCCTCGACCCCGCCCGCGTCGCCGAGATCCGCCCCGGCTTCGCCCCCAGCCGCCTGCTCGAGGTCGACGAGGAAGACCGCCCCGGACCGCGAGTCGGCGCTAGTTGCCGCGACGAGACCGCCGAGTCGGCGCTAGTTGCCGGCAGCTCGCGCCGACTCGACGTGCTTCCCGGGGCAACTAGCGCCGACTCGGCGTCGGCACTAGCGCCACGTAGCAGGAGGGCAACTAGCGCCGACTCGCGGAGGTCAGTGGCGGCCGAGGCCGCGGGCGGTCCAGCCGGCGTCGCGCCAGGCGGACAGGTCGAGGATGTTGCGGCCGTCGAGGAGCTGCTTGCGGGCGACGATCGCGGAGACGGCCTCGATGTCGACCTCGCGGAACTGCGGCCACTCGGTCATGTGCATGACGAGGTCGGCGTCGCGGCAGGCCTCGACCGGGTCGTCGGCGTAGCGCATCGTCGGGAACGCCGCCCGCGCGGTGTCGCCGGCCTTCGGGTCGTGGATCGTGACCTCGGCGCCGCGCAGGTGCAGCTGGCCGGCGATCGTGAGGGCCGGCGAGTCGCGGACGTCGTCGGTGCCGGGCTTGAAGGCCGCACCCCACACCGCGATCCGCGCCCCGTCCAGCGGGCCGCCGATCATGCTGGAGGCGATCTGCACGGCGCGCTCGCGCTGGTGCTGGTTGATCGCGTCGACCTGGCCGAGCAGGCTCATCAGGTCCTCGACGCCGAGCTCGCCGGCCCGGTGCTGGAAGGCCCGCAGGTCCTTGGGCAGGCAGCCGCCGCCGAACCCGACGCCCGGAACCGAGCATCTTGCGGCCGATGCGGTCGTCGTAGCCGATGGCCTCCGAGAGCGCCATCACGTCCGCGCCGGCCGCCTCGCAGACCTCGGCCACGGCGTTGATGAAGGAGATCTTGGTGGCCAGGAAGGAGTTCGCGGTGACCTTGACCAGCTCGGCGGTCGGGTAGTCGGTCACGACCACCGGCATGCCGTGGTCGATGACCGGGGCGAAGAACTCCCGCAGCCGCTTCTCGGTCGCGCTCCGACCGCACGCCGAACACGATGCGGTCCGGGCGCAGCGTGTCCTCGACGGCGTGCGCCTCGCGCAGGAACTCCGGGTTCCAGGCCAGGTCCGCGTCCACGCCGTCCGGTGTGAGGGCGTCGAGCACCGCGGCCATCCGCTGGGCGGTGCCCACCGGCACCGTGGACTTGCCGACGAGGATGGGCGAGCCGGTGAGGTACGGCGCGAGGTGCTCGACGGCGTACTCGACCTGGCTGGTGTCCGCGCCCAGCCCGTCGCGGGACTGCGGCGTGCCGAGGCAGAGGAAGTGGATCTCGCCGAACTCGGCGGCCTCCTCGTAGGAGTCGGTGAACCGCAGCCGGCCGGACTCGACGTGGCGGGCAGCATCTCCGACAGGCCGGGCTCGTACACCGGGGCGATGCCCTGTCGGAGGAGCTCGAGCTTGGCCGGGTCCACCTCGAGGCCGAGCACGTCGTACCCCAGCTCGGCCATGCACGCGGAGTGCGTGGAGCCGAGGTACCCGCAGCCGATGGTCGTCGTCCTCACGGGATCACCCTAGGAGGAGGTCGCCCCCACCGCCGAAGCGAGGCGCTCGACCATCGCGGTCAGCCGCGCCGGCGAGGTGGCCAGGTTGAGGCGGGTGTGGCCGGGCAGTCCGGGCTGGAAGCTCTGCCCCGGAGCCAGCTTGAGGCCGTGGGCCAGGGCCGGCGCCTCGAGGTCGTCGATGCCGTAGGCCCGCAGGTCCAGCCACGGGAGGTACGTCGCCTCCAGCGGCCGCATCCGCGCGAGCGGCAGCCGCTCGGCCAGCAGCGTGGCGAGCAGCGTGCGCTGCTCGTCGAGCCGCTGGACAAGAGCCGCGACCCAGTCGTCACCGTTGGTGTAGGCCGCGACGGCCGCGAGCATCCCGAGCGGAGAGTACGAGTGGTTCATCGGCAGCGGCGCCGACCGCAGCCGCTCGAGGTCGCGCGGGTCGGGGGCCACGACCAGTCCGCAGTGCAGGCCCGGGGTGTTGAAGGCCTTCGACGGGGCGGTGACCACGACCGCCCCCGGGTCGACGGCGAGGTACGGCGTGAACGTCGCGCCCGGGAGCACGAGCGGCGCGTGGATCTCGTCGGCGACGACGCGGACGTCGTACCGGGCGGCCACGTCCCGCACGTCCTCAAGCTCCTGGCGGCTCCAGGCGCGACCCAGCGGGTTGTGCGGGCTGCAGAGCAGCAGCGTCCGCGCGCCACCGGCGAAGGCGCTCTCCAGACCGTCGAGGTCCATGGTGGCCACGTCGGCGTCCGGGTCGGTCAGCACCGGCACGAGGTCGCGTCCGGCGACGGCCACCAGGTCCCGGAACGGCGGGTAGCACGGCATCGGCACCGCGACCGGCCCCGGCGGGCACAGCACGTCGAGCACCAGGCGGATGCCGCCGAGCACGTCGCCGGTGACGACGGTCGCGTCGTCCGGCGGAGCCCAGCCCCAGTGCCGCTCGGCGAACGATGCGAAGGCCGCGCCGACGCCGCCGTCGCCCTGGGGTGGGTAGCCGGTCACCCCGCGGCGTACGGCGTCCACCACCGCGTCGCAGACCACCGGGGCGGGCGCGAAGTCCATCTCGGCGATGTAGGCCGGGATCACGCCGGGCTCGACCGAGCCCCACTTCTGCGGCAGCGCGGCCCGGGCCTCCTCGTCGGTGAGGTCGCGGATCAGGCTCACGCGGGCACGTTACCGGCAGGCCCCCGGGGCGAACCGAAGGCGGTCGCGGGGCGTCTCTGTGAGAGACTGACCGGCGATCGATCGGCCTCAGATGCGAACCCAGGGAGGTGCTCGGACACATGAGTGTCCAGCCACACCACGCAGGCGCCTCTCATACCCACGCGACGGACGGCCCGGACGCAGGGCACGACGCGGGCCAGGGCACGCTGCCCATCACCTTCGCCCTGGTCGGCGTCCAGAAGGCCGCGACCAGCACGATCGCGTTCTACCTGCTGCGCCACCGCCACGTCGCGCGCGGCGAGCGCAAGGAGCGCCACTTCTTCGACAAGGACTTCCTCGACTGGGAGAACCCCGACTACTCGGCGTACAACTCCCCGCGGCGCACGCCCCGGCAGAAGATCGCCGGCGACTACACCCCGGCCTACCTGTTCTGGCCCGGCGCCCTGAAGCGGATGCGCGACTACGACCCGGACATGAAGATCATCGCCAGCTTCCGGGACCCGATCGAGCGGGCGTTCTCGCAGTGGCAGATGGACTACGCCCGCCACGAGGGCTTCCCCCAGTTCGCCCAGGCGATCGCGCAGGACACCTTCGAGACGATCCCGAACGGTGTGCCCGACGGCTGGCAGCCCGGTGACCTGCGCAAGCGGGCCCTGGCCGCCCGCGGCCTCTACGGTCAGCAGCTCGAGAGGGCCTTCGAGATCTACCCCGACCGCTCGCGCTGGCTGCTGCTCGACTTCGTCGACGTGGTGACCGACCGCGACACCCTGCTCGACACCCTCACTGACTTCCTGGACATCGGGAAGTTCGTGGAGCCGCCGGCGCCGCAGGCCAAGAACGCCAGCCCCGACGTCGACGCCCGCCCGCCGATGGCCGACGACATGCTCCGCCTCGCCGAGCGCTTCCAGCCCGACCTCCCGCTGTTCGAGAAGCTCTCGGGCATCGACACCTCGCGCTGGGCCACCTCCCGCATCCTCGCCGGCACCCTCGACCCCGCCGAGCTCGCCGAGAAGCTCGGCAAGAAGGCCGGCCTGATTCGCTGACCGCTGGTCGAGGAGGTCGCGCAGCGACCGTCACGAGACCCGGTGAGAGGTCGGCGGTCAGTCGCTGTTCGTGCGGGACTTCGTCCCTTCCTCAACCAGCGACCCGTGGGCCCGTCAGAGCCCGGCCGACCCGGGTGCCCTGCTCGATGGCCCGCTGGGCGTCGAGCTCGGCGGCCACGTCGGCGCCGCCGATGAGCCAGCGGCCCTCGGTGTTGCCCGTACTCACCAGCTCGTCGTACAACCCCCGCACCGACTCCTGCCCCGCGCAGACGACGACGGTGTCCACGGCGTACGTCGCGGGCTCGCCGTCGACGGTGACGTGCAGGCCGTCGTCGTCGACGCGGTCGTAGGTGACGCCGCTGACGAGCTGCACGCCGGACTGCTTCAGCACGGCGCGGTGCGCCCAGCCGGAGGTCTTGCCGAGGCCGGCGCCGATCGGAGTGCGCTTGCGCTGGAGAAGGGTGACCTCGCGCTGCGGGGTGCGCGGCTTGGGCTCGGTCACGCCGCCGGGATG
Organism: uncultured Actinomycetota bacterium; assembly: GCA_963782035.1. Lineage (GTDB taxonomy): Bacteria > Actinomycetota > Actinomycetes > Propionibacteriales > Nocardioidaceae > Nocardioides. Next base: position 234,093 of record CAWAIW010000014.1, on the reverse strand, counting down.
GACGGCCGGGTCGCCGACGCCCCAGTGCGCCATCCAGTCGTCGAAGCCGTCGGCAGGGTCGTGGACGAGGAAGGTCGCGACGTCCACACCGATGCCGCCCGCCCCGATCACGGCCACGTGGCGGCCGGGCACGACGCGGCCGGCGAGCACGTCGGCGTACGACGCCACGCTCGGGTGGTCGATGCCGTCCAGCTCGGGGATCCGCGGCAGGACACCGGTCGCGACGATCACGTCGTCGTACCTCGCCAGGTCCGCCAGGCGAGGCCTCGGTGCCGAGGCGCACGGTGACGCCGAGGACCTCGAGCCGGCGGCCGTAGTAGCGCAGGGTCTCGGCGAAGTCCTCCTTGCCGGGCACGGCCATCGCCAGCCGGAACTGGCCGCCGATCGCGTCGGACTTCTCGAAGAGCGTGACGTCGAAGCCCCGCTCGGCCGCCGAGACCGCGGCGGAGAGCCCGGCCGGCCCGGCACCCACGACCGCGACGCGCGGGCGAGGGGCGGGGACCGGAGGCAGCGGGAGCAGGACGAGCGACGTCTCGCGCCCGGCGCGCGGGTTGACCAGGCAGGTGGCGTGCTTGTTGGCGAACACGTGGTCCAGGCAGGCCTGGTTGCAGGCGATGCACGTGTTGATCTCGTCGGCGCGACCGGCGGCGGCCTTCTCGACGAACAGCGGGTCCGCCAGCAGCGGCCGGGCCATCGAGACGAGGTCGGCGCCGCCGGTGGCGAGGATCTCCTCGGCCATGTCGGGGGAGCTGATCCGGTTCGACGCGCACACCGGCACCGAGACCTCGGCCTTGAGCCGTGCGGTCAGGGACCGCCAGGCGCCCGGCGGCACCTGGGTGATGATCGTGGGGACGCGGGCCTCGTGCCAGCCGATGCCGGTGTTGAGCAGTGTGACGCCGGCGTCCTCGAGCAGGTGGGCGAGCTCGACGACCTCCTCCCACGTCTGGCCGTCCTCGACGAGGTCGAGCAGCGAGAGGCGGTAGATGATCGGGAAGCCCTCGGGGACGACGTCGCGCGACCGGCGCACCACCTCGACGGCGAAGCGCATCCGGTTGCGCGCCGAGCCGCCCCAGTGGTCGGTGCGGTCGTTGGTGCGCCGGGCGAGGAACTGGTTGACCAGGTAGCCCTCCGAGCCCATGATCTCGACCCCGTCGTACCCCGCCTTCCGCGCCAGGGCGACCGAGCTCGCGAACGCGGACGCGGTGTCGTCGACCCCCTTCGTCGACAGGGCGCTGGGGCGGAACGGCGTGATCGGCGACTTCTTGCTCGACGGGGCGACGCTGAACGGGTGGTAGGCGTAGCGCCCCGCGTGCAGCACCTGCATCGCGATCGCGCCGCCCTCGGCGTGGACGGCGTCGGTGAGGTCGCGGTGGCGCATCGCCTGGAGGCGCGTGGTCATCTCGGCGGCGAACGGCTTGAGCCAGCCGCGCTTGGTGGGCGAGAAGCCGCCGGTGATGATCAGCCCGACCCCTCCGCGGGCGCGCTCGGCGGCGTACGCCGTCAGCTTGGGCAGGTCCCACGGGTGGTCCTCGAGGCCGGTGTGCATCGACCCCATCACGACGCGGTTGCGCAACGTCAGGTCGCCGAGGGTGACGGGCTCGAGCAGGCGTGGGTACGGGCTCACGCGGCCAGTGGACCCTACTCGCCGGTAACAGGCAACGTGAATCGCCTCACCCGCTCTTGGCCAGATACCCCCATGGGGTATAGCGTCCATGGTGTGAACGCCTCGTGGAAGACCGCCGTCAGCGCCACCCTGCACTGCCTCACCGGCTGTGCGATCGGCGAGGTGCTGGGCATGGTGCTGGCGACGTGGTGGGGCTGGTCGACGGTCCCGAGCCTGGTGCTGGCGATCGTGCTGGCGTTCTTCTTCGGCTACCTGCTGACCTTCACCTCCGTACGTCGCGCCGGCCTCGGTGTCGGTGCGGCGGTGAGCACGGCGCTGGCGGCCGACACCGTCTCGATCCTGACGATGGAGGTCGTCGACAACGCCTTCCTGGTCCTGGTCCCCGGCGCGATGGCGGCGACCCTCGGCACGGTCTTGTTCTGGTGGACGCTGGCCGCCGCGCTGGCGATCGCGTTCGTGGTCACGGTGCCGGTCAACCACCAGATGATCGGCCGGGGCAAGGGCCACGCGGTGGTCCACTCGATGCACGGGCACGACCACCACGCGGGGTGAGCGCGCCGCGCGGTTTCCCGGTCAGACGGGGAAACCTTCACTTGCGACCCGGCAGGGTGGTCCAGTCGGGCCTGGAGCAGCACGTCCGGGTCACAAGTGACGTGATCCCCGGTGGACCGGGTATCCCGTCGCGCCGGACCCAGGGGCCACGCGGTGGTCCACTCGATGCATCACTGACTCGAAAGTCAGCAAGCGAGGTCTACTATGCGCGCATGCGACTGCGCCGTCTGGCCCTCGGGATGGCCCCTCTCGTCCTCCTCCTCGCCTGCGCCCCCGTGGACAGCAGCACCACGGCGAGCTCCGACGAGCCGAGCGTCACCGAATCGTCGTCCGGAGCTTCGGGGTCGGCCGCCGCGGACCCGGCGGCGTGCGCCGCGGACGCCGTCCGCACGTCGGGCACGCTGACGATCGGCACCGACACGCCGGCGTACGACCCGTGGTTCGCCAAGAACGACCCCACGAACGGCGAGGGCTTCGAGTCCGCGGTCGCGTACGCCGTCGCCGAGAAGCTCGGCTTCACCGGCGACCAGGTCCAGTGGACCAAGGTGCCGTTCAACTCGTCGTTCGCGCCCGGCAAGCAGGGCCGGTTCGACTTCGACATCAACCAGATCTCCATCACCGCCCAGCGGGCCCAGGTCGTGGACTTCTCCGACGGCTACTACTCCGCCGCGCAGGCGGTGGTGACGCTGAAGGGCTCGCCGGCCGACGGGGTCACCTCGCTGGCGGACCTCAAGGGCCTGAAGATCGGCGCGCAGACGGCCACCACCTCGCTCACCGCGATCCGCGACCTGATCCAGCCCGACTCCGACCCGGTGGTGTTCGAGGACACGGCCGGCGCCACGCAGGCGCTGCAGCAGGGTCAGGTGGACGCGATCCTCGTCGACCTGCCGACGGCCTTCTACATCGTCGCGGCCGAGCTCTCGAAGGGCACGATCGTGGGCCAGTTCCAGCCGGAGAGCGGCAAGCAGGAGGAGTTCGGCATGCTCTTCGAGAAGGGCTCGCCCCTGGTGCCGTGCGTGAACGACGCCCTCGCCGCGCTGCGTGAGGACGGCACCCTCGACTCGATCGAGCAGCGCTGGCTCAGCCAGGTGGCGGACGTCCCCGAGCTCACCCCGTAGCGGATGCCGCCGACCGAGGCCGACTGGTCACCGAGCGCGCGCCAGGTCGAGCGGGACGCGCTGCGCCGGCGGCTCCGGCGCCGGTCCGCGCTGACTGCCACGGTCGCCACGGTCGTCGTCCTCGGGCTGCTCGTCGTGCTCATCACGTCCTCGCCCGGCTGGCCGCGCGTGAAGGAGTTCTTCTTCTCGTGGGAGGACGCGAAGGCGTCGTTCCCCGATGTGCTCAAGGGCTTCGGCAAGAACGTCCTGCTGTTCCTGGTCGCCGAGCCGCTGATCCTCGTCCTCGGGGCGGCCGTGGCCGTGGTGCGCTCGACCACCTCGGCCGCCATGTTCCCGGTGCGGTTGCTCGCCGTCTTCTACACCGACCTGTTCCGGGGCATGCCGACCCTGCTGGTGGTCGCCTTCGCCGGCTTCGGCATCCCGGCGCTCCAGCTCCAGGGCGTCACGACGGACACGTTCTGGCTCGGCTGCGGAGCGCTGGTGCTGTCGTACGGCGCGTACGTCGCCGAGGTCTTCCGCTCCGGCATCGACTCGATCCACCCGTCCCAGGTGGCCAGCGCCGACGCGCTCGGGCTCTCGCACGGGCAGGCGATGCGGTACGTCGTCCTGCCCCAGGCCACCCGTCGGGTGGCCCCGCCGCTGCTCAACGACTTCGTGTCCCTGCAGAAGGACACCGCGCTGCTGTCCTCGATCTTCGTCTTCGAGGCGCTGTTCACGGCGCGCGACTACGCGTCGTACAACTTCAACTACACGCCGTACGTCGTGGTGGCCGTGCTCTTCGTGGCGCTGACCATCCCGCTCGCGCGCTTCACCGACTGGCTGGGCCGGCGGATGCTGCGCCGCGAGCGGGCGGGTGCGCGATGACCGAACCCGTGCTGCGCACCGAGAACCTCCGCAAGGCCTACGGCGACAAGGTGGTGCTCCGCGACATCGACCTGGTCGTGGAGAAGCACGACGTGGTCTGCCTGATCGGCTCGTCGGGCTCGGGCAAGTCGACGTTGCTGCGCTGCCTGGACCTGCTCGAGGACATCGACGACGGCGCGATCTTCTTCGAGGGCGAGGACATCTCGGACCCGCGCGTGGACGCCCGCGCCGTACGTCGCCGGATGGGCATCGTCTTCCAGGCCTACAACCTCTTCCCGCACCTCTCGGTGCTGGACAACCTGACCCTCGCGCCGCGCAAGGTGCACGGGGTGGACCGGGCGGCCGCGGAGGCCAGGGCGCGGGAGCTGCTGGCGTCGTTCGGGCTGGCCGAGAAGGCCGACGAGCACCCCGACCGGCTCTCCGGCGGCCAGCAGCAGCGGGTCGCGATGGCGCGCGCGCTGGCGACAGGTCCCGCCCTGCTGCTCCTGGACGAGGTCACCGCCGCCCTCGACCCGGAGCTGACCGGCGAGGTCCTGGAGATCATGCGGAAGCTGGCGGGGGAAGGGACGACGATGGTGCTCGCCACGCACGAGATGACCTTCGCGCGCGACGTCGCGACCAAGGTCTGCTTCCTCCACGACGGCGCGATCCTCGAGCAGGGCCCGCCCGCCGAGATCTTCGGGAACCCCCGCGAGGAGCGCACCCGCCAGTTCCTGCGGCGGGTGCTCCAGCCGTGACGGGACCGCTGACCGGACCATTGGGCGGCGTCCGCGTCGTCGAGCTGGCCGGCATCGGACCGGGCCCGCACGCGTGCATGCTGCTGGCCGACCTCGGGGCCGACGTGATCCGGGTCGACCGCCCGGGCGGCCAGTTCGGGGCCGGCGGTCCCCACGACTACCTCACCCGGGGCCGGCCCAACGTCGCCCTCGACCTCAAGCACCCGGACGCGGTCGCGACGGTCCTCCGGCTCGTCGAGTCCGCCGACGTCCTCGTCGAGGGGCTGCGACCCGGCGTCACCGAGCGGCTCGGCCTCGGCCCCGACGACTGCCTCGCACGGAACCCGCGGCTGGTCTACGGGCGGATGACCGGCTGGGGCCAAGGCGGCCCGCTGGCGCAGACCGCCGGCCACGACCTCACGTACCTCGCCGTCGCCGGCGCCCTCTACGGCCTCGGCCAGGACCCCGCCCGACCGCAGTTCCCGGCCAACCTCCTGGGTGACTTCGGCGGCGGATCGACCTACCTCGTCGCCGGCATCCTGGCCGCCCTCCTGCACGCGCGGACGTCCGGCCGGGGCCAGGTCGTCGACGCGGCGATCGTCGACGGGGTCGCCCACCTCAACGCCATGTACGCCGGGCACCTCACCGCCGGCCTCGCGCAGGACCGCCGCGCCACCAACCTGCTCGGCGGCGGCGCGCCGTACTACGACGTGTACGAGACCGCGGACGGCCGGCACCTGGCGATCGGCGCCCTGGAGCCGCAGTTCTACGAGGCGCTCGTGGACGGGCTCGGCATCCGGGGCCGGGCGCCCGACCGCGACGACCCCGCCCAGTGGCCGGCTCTTCGCGAGCTGATCGCCGAGACGGTGCGTGGGCGCACGCTCGCGGAGTGGACCGAGGTCTTCGACGGAACGGACGCCTGCGCCGCACCCGTGCTGACGATGGCCGAGGCGGCCGAGCACCCCCACCTCGCCGAGCGGGCGACGTACGCCGACCGGGGCATCGGCCAGGAGCCCGCCCCGGCACCGCGCTTCTCCGGCACTCCCGCCACCCTGGGCAGCCCACCTCCCGCACGCACCGGGCAGGACACCCGCTCGGCCCTGACCGCCTGGGGCATCGACGACGTCGACGCCCTCATCGCGTCCGGCGCCGCTCACCAGTCCTAGCCCCCGTCGTTGACTTGGCTCTTGTGGTTGGACGAGTTGGCCGTAGCGATTCCGAGCGCGACCGCAAGGGCCAACTCGAACCACCCGGAGGGCCAACTCAACGAGCGTCCGGCGTCACCCTGGGGGGTGGACCGTCATCTCCCCGCCGCTGGGAGTGTGGAGGGACCGACTACCCAGGAGGAGAACCATGGGGTTCGACGACAAGATCCAGAACAAGGCTGAAGAGGCCACGGGCAAGGTCAAGGAAGAGGTCGGCGACAAGACCGACAACGAGAGCCTCGAGGCCGAGGGTCGCGGTGACCAGGCGGAGGCCAACGCCAAGCAGGCCGGCGAGCACGTCAAGGACGCCGTCGACGACGTCAAGGACGCCTTCAAGAGCTAGCCCCACCCTGAACTGCGTGCCCCGGGAGGCGTCGGCCCATGTCGCCCGGGGCTCGCGTCTGTCTAACCCTCGGTGCGTCGCGCGATGCCCTCGCGCTTGGCCTCGTCCATGGCGACCTCGTAGGCCGTGACCAGTGAGGCCACCGAGAGCGGCTTCAGCCGCTCCAACACCTCTTGCAACGCCTGCGGGGGAGCGCCGGACTCCTTGTACGCCGGCCACACGAGCTTCTTGAACACCGCGTAGAGCTCCTCGGCGATCGCGCGCCCGTGGGCGGCGTACACCTCCGCCGTCGCCTGGGCGGCCTCCGGCGGGAAGCCGAGGTCGAGCAGGCCGATGCCCACCGAGAGGTGACCGACGGCCACCCGGTAGCGGCCGTGCCCGATCGGGGCGGCGATGCCGAGCGTGGCCAGCACGGCCAGGTCGTCGGGTCCGAGCGTGCGGCCGGCGCGGCGGTCGAGGTCGGCCTTCGTCAGCTGGAGGGGCGGCTCGCTCTGCCAGGGCGCCAGCATCGTGCGGTGCAGCGCGATGTCCTCGGGCGTCGCGGTGGCGGGGATGCCCGCGACGTACCGCTCGATCGCGGCCAGCGTGAACCCGTGGCTCTGCAGCTCCTGGACCAGCTCCAGGCGGGCCACGTGGTCGGCGGCGTAGTAGCCCGAGCGGCCGCGCCGGATCGGCGGCGGCACCAGGCCGCGCGAGGTGTAGAACCGCACGTTGCGCACGCTCATCCCGACCCGGTCGGTGAGCTCGTCCAGGGTGAGCAGTGTGACCGCATCCACAGCGCTCTCCTCGACCACCATGACAGTAAGAGTGTCACAATCGGCACCATGACGACCGCACGTGCCGAAGCATTCGTGTACGACCACCTCCGGACGCCGCGCGGGAAGGGCAAGGCCGTCGGCTCGCTCCACGAGGTGAAGCCGATCGACCTGATCGTCGGAGTCCTCGACGAGCTCAAGGAGCGCAACCCGAGCCTGGACCCGGGCCGCGTCGACGACATCGTGCTCGGCGTCGTCTCGCCGCTCGGCGAGCAGGGCGGGGACATCGCCAAGACCGCGGCGCTGGCGTCCGGCTTCCCCGAGACCGTGGCCGGCGTGCAGCTCAACCGCTTCTGCGCCAGCGGCCTCGAGGCCGTCAACCAGGCGGCGGCGCGCGTGCGCTCCGGCTTCGAGGACCTCATCCTGGCCGGTGGCGTGGAGTCGATGAGCCGGGTGCCGATGGGCTCCGACGGCGGCGCCTGGGCGGCCGACCCGGCCACCGCACTCACCACCGGCTTCGTGCCCCAGGGCATCGGCGCCGACCTGATCGCCACGCTGGAGGGCTGGACCCGCTCCGACGTGGACGCGTACGCCGCGGAGTCCCACCACCGCGCGGCGAAGGCCTGGGCCAACGGCTACTTCGCGGACGCCGTCGTGCCCGTCCGCGACATCAACGGCGTCACCGTTCTCGACCACGACGAGCTGATCCGCCCCGACACGAGCCCCGAGGGGCTGGCCGCCCTCAAGCCGTCCTTCGCCGACATCGGCCGCGACGCCGGCTTCGACGACGTGGCCCTGGAGAAGTACCACTGGGTCGAGAAGATCGACCACGTCCACCACGCCGGCAACTCCTCCGGCATCGTCGACGGCGCCGCGATCATGGCCATCGGGTCCGAGCAGGTCGGTCACGAGCTGGGTCTCACGCCCCGCGCGCGCATCGTCTCGGTCGCCGTCTCCGGCGCCGACCCCACGATCATGCTGACCGGTCCGGCGCCGGCGGCCCGCAAGGCGCTGGCCAAGGCCGGGCTGGAGGTCGGCGACATCGACCTGTGGGAGATGAACGAGGCGTTCGCCGCCGTCGCCATGCGCTTCATGAAGGACATGGGCATCACCCACGAGGTCACCAACGTCAACGGCGGCGCCATCGCCATGGGTCACCCGCTCGGCGCCACCGGCGCGATGATCCTCGGCACGCTCGTCGACGAGCTGCACCGCCGCGACCTGCGTCGCGGCCTCGCCACGCTCTGCGTCGGCGGAGGTATGGGGATCGCCACGATCGTGGAAGTCGTCTGAGCTTCTCCGCTGGCTGAGGGCGCGCCAGCGCCTGTCACGAAACCCCTGCACCGATAGGAAGCCATGACCACCGAGACCACAGCCGCCAGCGCCGTCCGCTACGACAAGGACGCCGACGGCATCGTCACCCTGACGCTGGACGACCCGAACGCCAGCGCCAACACCATGAACGAGGCCTACCGCGACGGCATGCACGCCGCGGTCGACCGGCTGTACGACGAGCTGGCCGCGGACCCCGAGTCCGTCACCGGCGTCGTGGTCACCAGCGCCAAGAAGACCTTCTTCGCCGGCGGCAACCTGTCCCTGATGATCCAGGCCAAGCCCGAGGACGCACCTCGGCTCTTCGCCGAGATCGAGGGCATGAAGGCCGACCTTCGCCGCCTGGAGCGGCTGCCCAAGCCGGTCGCGGCCGCGATCAACGGGGCGGCGCTCGGCGGCGGGTACGAGATCACGCTCGCCTGCAACCACCGCGTCGTCGTCGACGACCCGAAGGCGGAGGTCGGCCTGCCCGAGGCGTCCCTCGGCCTGCTGCCCGGCGGCGGCGGGGTGACCCGTGTGACCCGGATGCTCGGCATCCAGTCCGCGCTGATGGACGTCCTCCTCCAGGGCACCCGCTTCAAGCCGGCCGACGCGCTGAAGAAGGGCCTGGTGCACCAGGTGGTCGCCACCGGCGACGAGCTCGTACCTGCGGCCAAGGCGTGGGTCCTCGAGCACCGCGACGACGCCGATGCCGCCCAGAACCCCTGGGACCGGCCCGGCTACAAGATGCCGGGAGGTACGCCGAAGTCGCCGGCCCTCGCCGCCTTCCTGCCCGCCTTCCCGGCGCTGCTGCGCCAGCAGACCAAGGGCGCGGACTATCCCGCGCAGCGGGCGATCCTGTCGGCCTCGGTCGAGGGGGCGATGGTCGACTTCGACACGGCGTCGCGCATCGAGTCCCGGTACCTCGTCAGCCTGATCGTCGGGCAGAACTCCAAGAACATGATCCAGGCGTTCTTCTTCGACCTCCAGGCGATCAACGCCGGCAAGCTGCGACCCCAGGGCCCTGACACGACGGAGACGTTCAAGGCCACGAAGGTCGCGGTGCTCGGCGCCGGGATGATGGGGGCCGGCATCGCCTACTCCTGTGCCCGCTCCGGCATGGAGGTCGTGCTGAAGGACGTCTCGGCCGAGTCGGCCGCGCGCGGCAAGGCGTACTCCGAGAAGCTGCTCGACAAGGCCATCTCGCGGGGGAAGTCCACCGAGGAGAAGAAGGCCGAGCTGCTCGCGCGGATCACGCCGACCGCCGACCCGGCCGACCTGGAGGGCTGCGACCTGGTCATCGAGGCGGTCTTCGAGGACCCGAGCCTGAAGCACCAGGTCTTCGCCGAGGTGGCGCCGTACGTCAACGCCGACGCGCTGCTGTGCTCCAACACCTCGACGCTGCCGATCACCGAGCTGGCCACCGGCGTGGACCGGCCGGCCGACTTCATCGGCCTGCACTTCTTCAGCCCCGTCGACAAGATGCCGCTCGTCGAGATCATCAAGGGCAAGGAGACCTCGGACGCCGCGCTGGCCAAGGCGTACGACGTCGTGCAGCAGATCCGCAAGACACCGATCGTCGTCAACGACAGCCGCGGCTTCTACACCTCGCGCGTCATCGGGTTCATGGTCAACGAGGGCCTGGCCATGCTGGCCGAGGGCGTGCACCCGGTCTCGCTCGAGCGGGCCGCGACGCAGGCGGGGTACCCCGTCGGCCCCCTCCAGCTCTCCGACGAGCTGAACATGGAGCTGATGCTCAAGATCGGCAAGGCGACCGCCGACGCCGCCGAGCGCGACGGGCTCGACCACACCGAGCACCCGGGCAGCGCCGTCGTGAAGCACATGGTCGAGATCGGCCGCCCGTCGCGGCTCAAGGGTGCGGGCTTCTACGAGTACGACGAGAACGGCAGCCGCGCCGGCATCTGGCAGGGCCTCACCGCGGAGTACCCGACGGCCTCGGAGCCGATCCCCTTCCAGGACGTCAAGGACCGGATGCTCGTCCTCGAGGCCCTCGAGACCGCCAAGTGCTTCGAGGAGGGCGTGCTCACCTCGGCCGCCGCGGCCAACATCGGCTCGATCATGGGCATCGGGTTCCCGCCCAACACGGGTGGCGCGGCGCAGTTCATGACCGGCTACGAGGCCCGAGGAGAGGGCCAGTCCGGCGACATCGGGCTCCAGGCGTTCGTGAAGCGCGCCGAGGAGCTGGCCGAGACGTACGGCGAGCGGTTCCGGCCGACGGCGTACCTGCGGGACCTCGCCGCCTCGGGGGGTACCTTCCCCGCCTGAGGCCGCCGGCGCCTTGCGGTGACCGCGTCCGCAACTTGTGACCCGCGCGGGCTGCGATCAGTGCCCCGCGACCGCGCGCCAGGGTCACAAGTGAAGGGATCCCCGGTCCACCGGGGATCCCTACCGCTCGCGTCGCTCCTGCAGGCGCTGCTGGGCGGCCGGCAGGAACGCCAGGCACGGCGCCTCCGCACCCGGGTGGCGCTCGTTCAGGTGGAAGACCCAGCGGTCCATGGCCGCGATGAAGCCGTTGTCGCCGCCGATCCGGTAGGCCGACCAGGAGCGATGGCCGCGGGCGACGCACTCCGAGCAGCTGATCTTGTAGACGAGCTGGTCCTGCTGGTCGACGTCGATCTTGACCCTCGCGAGTGGGCCGGCCTCGGCGGCCGCCTTCCGCGCGCGGGCAGAACGGCTCGCGGTCATCGGTACTCCCTGTCGTCTCGGCGTGCGGAGCCTAACGGTGTGTTCGTCGCCGTCGTGCTCGCCGGCACCATCGACCGGGTCGCGGGCGTCGCCGCCCGATGCCGGGTCACGCCAACAGGCGCGCAGCCAGGGTGTCTCCCCACCACCGCTCGACCTCGTCGGGAGTCCACCCACGCTCGGCGGTGGCGATGTCGAAGGCCTCCATCGAGCAGGTGAAGGAGTAGACGTCCAGCGCCTGCTGGAGGTCGACGCCCCGTCGCCAGGCCTTCTTCGGCCAGCCGGCGAAGACCGCCCGCCGCTGGGAGTCGCCGCGACCGCGACCGTCGACGTACGCCGCCTCGAGGTCCGGCTCCTGCCGCCGGCCCTCGATGAGGACGCGGAGCACGTCGCCGTGCCGCTCGAAGAGGCGACGGTCGTAGCCCACGAATGCCCGGAGCTGCGCCGCCGGGTCGCCGGCGCCGGCCTCGAGCTCGGCCATCACCCGATCCACACCCGCCCGCGCGTCGCCCTCGTCGATGAGGGAGGAGGCGAGGCCCGCCTTGCTGCCGTAGACGGCGTACACCGTCGCCTCCGAGACCCCGGCGGCCGCCGCGACGGAGCGGACGCTGGTGCGCGCCCAACCGGACTCGAGGAAGCGCGCGCGGGCCGCCTGGGCGATCAGGGACCTCGTCCGGTCGGCCTGCTCCTCGCGGAGCGCCGAGCGGTAGGGACGCGAGGTCGGAGTCTCCGGCATCCCGCCACTGTACAGGTTGGTTGACCGACGCTATATTGACTGAGTATCGCTCAATCAAACAAGTAACACTCACTCAAGGAGTTCCTCATGACCGTCACCACCACCCCCGTCATCGCCCCCGACGTCGCCGCCCGCGAGATGCTGGCCCGCCTCGAGGACGCGTGGAACCGCGGCGACGGCGCCGCCTTCGGCGCCCGATTCACCGACGACGCGTCGTTCGTGAACGTCCGCGGCGAGCTGCACGTCGGCGCCACCGCCATCGGGGCCGGACACGCCGGCATCTTCGCCTCGATCTACGCCGGCAGCACGAACCGGATGGAGCTGGTCGAGGCCAGGTACGCCGGGGGCGCGGTCGTCGCCACCTCGCGGCACACCCTCCAGGTGCCCGCCGGCCCGCTGGCCGGGACCCACCGGGCCACCTCGACCTCGGTCCTGGTCCAGCGCGACGGCGAGTGGCGGATGGTCGCCTCGCACAACACCTTGGTCGCCGAGCGCTGAGCCTGCGGAGGCCGACTTCGCGGGAAACCGCGACCGATCGGGCTTTCCCCGGCAGAATTCTCCGGGTGAGCCAGCCGGTCGTCGACATCCGCGGTCTTCACGTGCGCTTCGGCGAGGTGGAGGCGGTGGCCGGCATCGACGTGCAGGCCCACGCCGGCCAGGCCACCGCCCTCCTCGGCCGCAACGGAGCGGGCAAGTCCACGACGATGCGGGTGCTCGCGGGCATCGTGCCTCCCAGCGCGGGCAGCGTGACCGTGGACGGGCTGGACATCCGGCAGCACACCCTGGCGATCAAGCAGATCAGCGGGTACTGCCCCGACGTCGGCGGACTGGTACCCCGGGCCACCCCGTGGGAGCACCTCCAGCTCTCGGCGAAGCTGCGCCGGCTCGACGGCTGGGAGGACCGGGCCCGCGACCTGCTCGAGCGCTTCGAGCTCGGCGGCGTCGCGCACCGGATCACCGGCGGCTTCAGTCACGGCATGGGCCGCCGGCTCAGCGTCGTACTGGCGGCGCTGCACGAGCCGCGGCTGCTGCTCCTCGACGAGCCCTTCGACGGCGTCGACCCGATCGGCGTCGAGGCGACCATGGACGTGATCGCCGACGCTCGCGCCCGTGGCGCCTGCATCCTCGTCTCCACCCACCTGCGCGAGCTCGCCATCCAGGCGTGCACCGACGTGCTCGTCCTCCGCGGCGGCGCGCGCGTGGCCACCGTCGGCTCCGCCGAGATGGCGGGGGAGGAGGGGGCGCGTGCCTACCGGGCTCTCCTCGACTAGCTCGACGACGACGGCCACGGCCACCGCGACGCACCACCCGGCCAGCCCGTCCGCCGCGCGTCGCGCGGTCATCGACGTCGGGCACCTGGTCCGGTTCCGGGTCGGCACCGTGCGCCGCCGCCGCGCGATGCGGATCGCGATCGGCGTCTTCGTCGGCATCACCGTCGCCGCGTGCACGCTGCCGATGCTGCTGCCGGACGACCGGGCCGACGACGTCCTGCTGGTCATGCCGACCGCGTTCGCGGCGTTCCTGCTGCTCAACGTCGTCTCCGGCGTCGCGTCGGGCGGCGGTCGCGAGCTGCTCAACCGCGACCAGGGTGTCGCCTTCCCGGTCAGCCCGACCACCGACCACCTCGGCGCCCTGCTGATGGCGCCGCTCAACATCGCCTGGCTGCTGCAGTCGTGGGCGCTGCTGGGCAGCGCGGCCTACGCGCTGCCCGCCTCCCGACTGCCCGCCGCCCTCGTCGCGATCCTGCTGTGGCTGGTCGTCTCGACCTCGGCCGCGCAGGTCGTGGCCTGGACCATGGAGGCGATCCGTCGCCGGCGGCACGGGCGCCTCGTCGTCCGCGCCATCGTCGCCGTCTTCGGCCTCGGTGCCGCCTACCTCCAGCTCAGTGACAAGCTCATCGACTTCCTCGACAACCTGCCGACGGTGTGGCTGGTGTCCCGGGCCGTCCACGGCTTCTCCGCCGGCTGGGTCGCGGGCATCGCGTTCGAGCTGGTCGTGATCGTGGTCGCGGTCGTCGTGGGCGCCGTACCTGCCCACCTCGCCGCCCAGCTCCCGTCACGAGACGAGGCGCGGGTCGAGAGCGGCCAGTACGCCGTCCGCAAGCTGCCCCGCACCGTGGTCGGCACGCTGGTGGCCTTCGACCGGGCGTCGGTGTGGCGTTCGGTGCCGATGCGTCGCGGCATCACCGTGCTCGCCGTCGGCCCCGGCATCGTGGCGATCCTCGGCAGCATGTCCTGGACGAGCATGACGATCCTGCCGGGCCTGGTCGCCTCCGGTGGCGCCCTGCTGTTCGGCGTCAACGCCTGGTGCCTGGACTCCCGCGGCCTGTTGTGGCGAGAGAACCTGCCGACCCGGCCGGGGCAGGTCTTCGCCGCACGGGCTCTGGTGCTGGCCGAGTTCGTGCTGGTGGCCTCGCTGGTCACCGTCGCGATGGCCGCCCTGCGCGCCGGCATCCCGACCCTCGCCGAGCTGCTCGCCATCGTGATGCTGGTGCTGGTCGTCACCGTGCAGGTGATCGCCGCGGCGATGCGGTGGTCGACCCAGCGGCCGTTCCCGGTCGACATGCGGTCGGCCCGCGCCACCCCGGCGCCCCCGATCGTGATGGTCGGCTACTCGGCCCGCCTCGCGCTGTCCACGACGTTCACGGGGCTGCTCTTCTCCACCCTGACCCACTTCCCCGACTGGCGGCTGCCGCTCCTCTTCGCCGTCCCGCTCCTGTGCTGGTCCGGCTTCCGCCTCTACCGCTCCAGCCAGGTCTGGGAGAACCCCGTCGAACGTGCCCGCGTGGTGATGGCGGTCGCGGCGTAGGTCGGCGTGGTCGTGATACCCGGTTCGACCGGGTATCCCGGACGTTCGCGGGGGTTGCAACCCCCAGGAACGTCCCGACACGCCCACGAAGTTCGGCCCTACTAGGGTCGCCTGAGCATGGACTTCTCCCCGTCCGCCGCGGGCCGCCGACCTGACCGAGACGGGTGCGCAGCGTTCATGCGGGAGGAGGTCGACCCGGTCGAGCCGCAGTACCACCGCGACCTCGCCGCCGCGCGCGAGCAGGGCACCCAGTGGACGCCGCTGCCGGTCATCGAGGACCTCAAGGCCAAGGCACGGGCGAAGGGGCTGTGGAACCTCTTCCTCCCCAAGGAGCACGCCGGCCCGTACGCCGCGCAGTACGGCACCGACGGAGGGGAAGGCCTCACCAACGTCGACTACGCGCCCATCGCCGAGCTCACCGGAAGGTCGGCGATCGCCCCGCTGGTGCTCAACTGCAACGCGCCCGACACCGGGAACATGGAGGTGCTGCTCCGCTACGGGTCCGAGGCCCAGAAGAAGGAGTGGCTGGAGCCGCTGCTCGACGGGCGCATCCGGTCGGCGTTCACGATGACCGAGCCGGACGTCGCCTCCTCCGACGCCACCAACATGGAGGCCACCTGCGTCGTCGACGGCGACGAGATGGTGATCAACGGCCGCAAGTGGTGGTCGACCGGCGTGGGCCACCCGGACTGCCGGATCTTCGTGTTCATGGGCGTCACCGACCCGGACGCCGACCGGCACCAGCGGCACTCCATGGTGCTCGTACCCCGCGACGCCGCCGGGGTGAAGGTCGAGCGGCTGCTGTCCACCATGGGCTACCAGGACGAGCCGATCGGGCACGGCGAGGTGTCGTTCAGCGACGTCCGCGTCCCGATGGGCAACGTGATCTCCGGGCCCGGCCAGGGGTTCGCCATCGCCCAGGGGCGGCTGGGCCCGGGCCGCATCCACCACTGCATGCGGCTGATCGGCCTCGCCGAGCTGGCGCTGGAGCTGACGATCAAGCGCGGCACGGCTCGTACGGCGTTCGGCAAGCGGCTGGTCGACCTCGGCGGCAACCGCGAGCGGATCGCCGACGCCCGCATCGCCATCGACCAGGCCCGGCTGCTCGTCCTGAACGCCGCCTGGAAGCTCGACCAGGGCGGCCCGATGAACGCGCTGTCCGAGGTCAGCCAGATCAAGGTGGTCGTCCCGAACGTCGCCCAGCAGGTCATCGACTTCGCCATCCAGGTCCACGGCGGCGGCCGGGATGTCGGACGACTTCCCGCTGGCGATGGCGTTCGTGAACGCCCGTACCTTGCGGCTCGCCGATGGCCCGGACGAGGTGCACCGCGGGATGGTCGCCCGCATCGAGCTGGGCAAGCACGCGTGAGAGTCCTCATCACCGGCGCCGCCTCGGGTCTCGGCGCCGCCCTCACCCGCGCCTGGCGCGAGCGCGGCGACGAGGTGATCGCTACCGACCTGGTCGCTGAACCCGTGACCGACGGGGGTGCAACCACTTCTGGTGCTGGGATCGACCTCACGTTGGACATCACCAGCGACGACGACTGGGCCCGCGCCCTCGCCGAGGTGGAAGACCGCTGGGGCGGGCTCGACGTCCTCGTCAACA
Organism: uncultured Actinomycetota bacterium; assembly: GCA_963782035.1. GTDB lineage: Bacteria > Actinomycetota > Actinomycetes > Propionibacteriales > Nocardioidaceae > Nocardioides. The sequence continues at coordinate 217,752 of CAWAIW010000014.1, read as the reverse complement.
ACGCGGGTGTCGCGGGCGGCGGCCGCCTCGACGTCGCGACCCTCGACGAGTGGCGCTGGATCACCGAGATCAACCTGTTCGGCGTGGTCCGCGGCACCCGCGCCTTCGTGCCGATGTTCAAGCGCCAGCGCTCCGGGCACGTCGTGAACGTCGCCTCGCTCGCCGGCCTGGTGCACCCCGCGGGGATGGCCAGCTACAACGCGGTCAAGGCCGCGGTCGTCGCGCTCACCGAGACGACGGGCCACGAGCTGGCGGCGTACGGCGTCAAGGCCAGCGTCGTCTGCCCGTCCTACTTCCGCACCAACCTGCTCGCCTCCATGCAGGGGGCGGACACCGCGCTGGCCGGCGTCGTCGCGCACCTCGTCGAGAGCTCGCCGCTGACCGCCGACGACATCGCGGCGGCCGTGCTCGAGGGAGTCGACCGCGGCGACGAGCTGATCGTCCCCGACCAGCCGGCGCGCGACGCCTGGTCGCTGAAGCAACAAGACCGCGCGGCGTACGACGCGATGATGCGCGCCCAGGCCGACCGGCTGCACCGGGTGGCGGGCGACGGATGAGCACCCGCGACGACAGCCGCCCGGTGCGCGACGAGGACGCCTTCGACGTGGAGGCCGTCGCAGCGTGGCTGCGCGAGAACGCGCCGGCCTACGACCTGGACGGCACTCCGGAGGTCCGCCAGTTCCCCGGCGGCGCCTCGAACCTGACCTACCTGCTGAGCTGGCCCGCGCAGGACCTGATCCTGCGCCGCCCGCCGGTCGGCGCCAAGGCCAAGAGCGCGCACGACATGGGCCGCGAGCACGACATCCAGGCGGCGCTGGCGCCGGTCTTCCCGTACGTCGCCACGATGGTCGGCCTGTGCCGCGACGAGGCGGTCATCGGCTCGGACTTCTACGTGATGGAGCGTCTCGAGGGCACGATCCCCCGGCGCCGCCTGGGTTTCGAGGCAACACCCGAGCAGGCCGCGACGCTCTGCGAGCGTGCCTGGGACGTGCTCGTCGATCTCCACGCCGTCGAGGTCGACGAGATCCCGGCGCTGGCGGCGCTGAACCGCGGCGAGGGCTACGTGCGGCGCCAGGTCGCCGGCTGGACCGACCGCCTGGCCCGGGCCGCGACCGACGACCTGGGCGACTGGTCGCCGGTGTCGGGCTGGCTCGACGCCCACCAGCCGGCGGACCGCGGCCAGTGCGTGATCCACAACGACTACCGGTTCGACAACCTCGTGCTGGCCCCTGAGGAGCTGGCCGTGACCGGCGTCCTCGACTGGGAGATGGCCACCGTGGGTGATCCGCTGATGGACCTCGGCGGCGCGCTCGGCTACTGGGTCGAGGTCGGCGACGACGAGTTCTTCCAGCAGTTCCGGCGGCAGCCGTCGAACGTGCCGGGCATGTGGACGCGATGGGAGGTCGTCGAGCACTACGCGCGCCGCACGGGCCTCTCGGTCACACCCGAGCAGTGGCGCTTCTACGAGGTGTTCGGCCTGTTCCGGCTGGCCGTGATCGCCCAGCAGATCTGGTACCGCTACGCGATGGGCCAGACGCACAACGAGGCGTACGCCGTGTTCGGGCCGGCGGTCGCGTACCTCGAGCAGCGCTGTCGCCGACTCGCCGGGGCCTGACGTGGGGCAGATCGTCCTGGTCCGGCACGGCCAGGCGTCGTGGGGTGCCGCCGACTACGACGTGCTCTCGCCGCTCGGTGAGCGGCAGTCGGCCGCGACCGGCGCAGCGCTGGCGGGCCTGCGGCCGGACGCGGTCGTGCACGGCGCGATGCAGCGGCAGCGGCGCACCGCCGAGGTGCTGGTCGAGTCGGCCGGCTGGGACGCCGTCCCGACCCTGGATGCCGGCTGGGACGAGATGGACCACCTCGGCGTGCTGGACTCGCAGCCGCGCGACTTCGACGGCGAGCCGGACGCCCGGCAGTTCCAGGCCTGGTTCGAGCAGGCGACCACCCGCTGGCTGTCCGGTGAGCACGACGGGGACTACCGCGAGTCGTGGTCGGCGTTCCGGGACCGCGTCCTCGCGGCCCTGGACCGCGTCGGCGACGGCACGATCGTCGTGGTCACCTCCGGCGGCCCGGTCTCGGTCGTCGTGGCCGCGCTGCTCGGCTCGCCGGCGGCCTACGAGCGCATCGCGCCGGTCGTGATCAACGCGTCCGTGACCCGGGTGGTGACCGGATCACGCGGACGCACCCTCGTCTCGGTCAACGAGCACGGCCATCTGGCGGGCGAGCTGCTCACCTATCGCTGATCCCGCTCTACTGGCGCAGCACGGGGACCGAGCAGTGCGGTCTGCTCAGCGCGATCACGTCAGCACCGGCGATCCGGACGCCCGTGAGGCCGGCGAGGGGTTGGACCACGCCACTGTCGAGCGAGTTGACCAGCGGGGTGACCACGGTCGTCACGGCCGCCGACAGGATCGTGTCGATCGTCGAGGTCGGCAGGGTGACGGGGAGGCCGAGCAGGGTCGCGGTGACCGTGAGCCCGGTCCGGGACACGGTGCCGGAGGCCAGCGACAGGTTCCCCGAGCCGGCGGCGTACGCCGTGTTGAACTGCTGCGAGGGCACGGTGATGGTGGTCGACCGGGTCTGCCCCGCCGCCGAGCTCGCCGACACGCCGATGTCCACGCCGATCGTGAAGCTGACCAGGCCCAGGCCGAGCGCCGGGACGCCGATCTTGCCGGTGACCTCGAGCGGCACCGTCAGGTCGGCGGACAACAGGCTGCTCGTGGTGGCCACCGTGAGGCTGTCCGCGTTCGTCGGGGAGGTGTTGTGCGGGTTGGCGCAGGTGACCTGGGTGAGGTGGCCGGCCGCGGAGGCCAGGGACAGTGCGAGCGCGACGGGCTTGCCCGTGGGGGATCCGGCCTTGATGCCGGATCCGACGGCGGCGAGGGCGACCTGGTCGAGGCTGCCGCCGACGGTCGCGGTCACCTGCGAGGTCCTGGCCTCGCGCAGCGGCGTCGGGTTGGCCCGGGAGCACGCCAGCTGCGGTGCCTCCACGATGCTCAGGCTCGAGGTGGCGCCGAGCAGCCCGGGCACGGACGTGGAGAGGCTCGGCACCGTGACGGCGTGGCTGCCCGAGAACAGCAGCGCCGAGCCGGCGATCAGGTCGATCGCGTTGACGGTGGCGTCGACCCCGCGCGCCGACGCCGTGTCGGCCTGGAGCACCTTGCCGACCTGGACGTCGCCGAGGGTGGCCACCGACATCGCGAGCTGGCCGAGCACCGTCGCGTCGGCGGCGTTGCCGCCGGTCTGCAGGGCGCCTGCCGTGGCCAGGTAGAGGTTGCGGATCGAGACCGTGCTGCCGACCAGCTCTCCGACCGTGCCGACACCGAGCTGCGCCGCCAGGGTGGACAGGGAGACGTCGGCGTCCAGCAGGCCGGAGTACCCGACGGCGCCCAGGTCCAGGCTGCTGTTGATCTGCCCGAGCACCGAGCTGAGCAGGGCGGACTGGCCGGACCGCACCGCCGCGGCGTACGAGCCGAGCATGAAACAGGCGGTGGAGTCCGACATCGCCACCGAGGTACGCGTGACCGTGCCGCCCCCGGGCCGGAAGGCGAAGCCGACCGACGTCGTCGCGGTGACGCGGACCGCGGACGGCACGGCCGATCCCGTGGTGGCGGTGAACGTCCCGGTGTTCGGGTCGAAGGTGCCCAGCTCCGCCGACACGGCCGGAGCGGCCCCGAACGTCGAGCTGTTGCGGGCCACGCTCTCCTGGCGGGCCTGGGGCCAGCGCGTGTCGGCCTGGATCACCTGCGCCTGCCGCCCGTCGACGTCCCGGGCCAGGTCGAGGGCCACGACGTCGGCCAGGGACTGCATGTCGACGCGGCCGACGCGCAGCTGCCCGATGTCCACGGCGTAGGCCGCCACCCCGGTGAGGACGGACATCAGCAGCGCGACCATCGGCAGGATCGCGCCGCGCTCGTTGCGGCTCACCCGACCTGCGCGGTGGCGGTGTAGGACAGGTAGTCGGGCATCACGGCGCCGATGCCGGGCACCTCGGGCACGAGCGGGTGGTGCTTGTAGTCGTAGACGACCTGCACGCTCATGCAGGACGCGAGCGCGTTGTTGACGCAGGTGGCGGTCGTCAGGCCGCATGAGCCAACGGTCACGGCACCGCGCAGCAGCGCGCCCGTCGAGGAACCGGACGCGACCTGGCACGTGACGCCGTAGCTGCCGAGCGCGTCGTTGACGCCGGCGACCGCGTCGGCCACCTTCTGCGTGTTCGAGGGGTACCCGGAGACGGCGGCGGCCCGGGCGCCCTCGGTCGCGCCCTGGCTCAGCGCCTGCCGGAAGCTGAGCATGTAGCCGTAGGCGATGATCCCGAGCACGAGCAGCAGCAGCAGCGGCATGATCAGCGCCATCTCCACCGCGGCGGCTCCGGACTCGGTGCGGCCGGATCGGCGGTGGGAGCCGGTCCCGAGGTGCATGGGGTTCCTCTTCCGTTACTCCCCCCACAAGTGGGTAAAACGGCGAACCCCCTCGCCGAGAGGATGCTAAGCCGACGTCCACGGCAGGGCCGGTCTGTTGGGGCAAACCACCCGGTCGGGCTATACCAGTCAACCGTTCGTCAACAAGGCGACTGACCCACCTGGGGCGCCACCCAGCGGCGTGCATGCGTGGCAGCGCCTTCCTGGCCGCCGTAGTGCCGGCCTCGCCCTGGTTGCTCGTGCTCGGCCTGGTCGTCGTGCTGCCGTTGCTCACCGCGCTCATGGTCGGCCTGACCGCTCGCTCACGGCTCCCCCTGGTCGCGCGGCTGGACCAAGAAACAAGCAGGATTGACTGTTTGTTCGTACGCCGTCACGATGGCGACGTGCCCACGTCCACCGCCCCCACGACCCGCGTCCCGCAGGAGGAGCGCACCCGCGCCATGCGCGCGCGGCTGATGGAGGCGACCGTCGAGCTCCTCGTCGAGCGGGGCTTCGCGGGCACGTCCACGACGCTGGTCTCGGAGCGGGCGGGAGTCTCGCGGGGAGCGCAGCTGCACCACTTCCCGACGAAGAACGACCTGGTGGTCGCCGCGGTCGAGCACGTGACCGCGGTCCGGGGGGCCGAGCTGGCGGCTGCGGCCGAGCGCGGGCTTCCGCGCGGGGCCCGGCGTACGCGCGCCGTCCTCGAGCTGCTGGCCGACCACTTCACCTCGCCGGTCTTCACCGCCGCGCTGGAGCTGTGGGTCGCGGCGCGGACCGACGAGGCGTTGCGCGCGGCGGTCGTGCCCCTCGAGCAGCGGGTCGGCCGGCAGACGCACCGGATGACCGTCGAGCTGCTCGGCGCCGACGAGTCCGTCGCCGGCGTCCGGGAGCTGGTGCAGGCCACTCTCGACCTGGTGCGCGGTCTCGGACTGGCCGACACGATCACCGACGACGCCCGGCGCCGCAAGCGGATCCTGGACCGGTGGGCCCGGACCCTTGATCTGACCCTCGACGAGGTGCTGGCGTGAGCGCAGTGCTGGAGGGAGTGCTCGCCGACCTGGCCGCCGAGAGCTCGGCGCTGGAGGCCCTGGTCGCTCCCCTGGACGAGTCCGGCTGGCGCACGCCCACGCCAGCAGCGGGTTGGGACGTGGCGACCCAGGTCGCCCACCTCGCCTGGACCGACGAGGCGGCGCTCGCGGCGGCGACCGACAAGGAGGCCTGGGACGCGCTGGTGCTCGAGGCGATCGCCGACCCGGACCACGCGGTCGACACCGCCGCGCTCGCCGGTGGCGCCGTACCTCCCGACGACCTGCTCGCACGGTGGCGTGCCGGGCGCGACCGGTTGGCCGAGGCGCTGCGCTCGGTCCCCGACGGGCAGAAGATGCCGTGGTACGGGCCGCCGATGTCGGCCACGTCGATGGCCACGGCGAGGTACATGGAGACGTGGGCGCACGGGCTCGACGTGCATTCGGCCCTGGGCGCCGAGCCGGAGGTCACCGACCGGGTGCGGCACGTCGCGCACCTCGGCGTGCGGACCCGACGCTTCTCCTTCGCGGCCCGGGGGCTGGAGGCGCCGTCGGTCGAGCCGCTTGTCTCGCTGACGGCACCGTCGGGCGAGGTGTGGGTGTGGGGGCCGGACGACGCGACGGAGTCGGTGACCGGGCCGGCGTACGACTTCTGCCTCCTCGTCACCCAGCGCGTGCACCGGGCCGACACCGCGCTGGTGGCGTCCGGGCCGGGCGCGGACGCGTGGCTGGACGTGGCGCAGGCTTTTGCGGGGCCTCCGGGTGAGGGCCGGTCGGCGCGATGAGGATCGGCAACTGCTCGGGCTTCTACGGCGACCGGCTCTCCGCCATGCGGGAGATGCTCGAAGGCGGCCACCTCGACGTGCTCACCGGCGACTACCTGGCCGAGCTGACCATGCTGATCCTGGGCCGCGACCAGCTGAAGGACCCGTCCCTGGGCTACGCCCGGACCTTCGTGCGGCAGGTCGAGGACTGCCTCGGGCTGGCTCTCGAGAACGGCGTGCGACTGGTCTCGAACGCCGGCGGGCTGAACCCCGCGGGCCTGGCCGCCCGGCTCGGCGAGGTGGCGGCCGGGCTGGGCCTGTCGCCGTCGATCGCCTTCATCGACGGCGACGACGTGCGGTCGTTGGGCTTCGAGGGAGCCCTGACCGCCAACGCGTACCTCGGCGGGTTCGGCATCGCCGCCGCCCTGGCCGGTGGCGCCGACGTCGTCGTGACCGGCCGGGTCACCGACGCCTCGCTGGTCGTCGGGCCGGCCGCGTGGTGGCACGGCTGGTCGCCGACGTCGTACGACGCGTTGGCCGGTGCGGTCGTCGCGGGGCACGTGCTGGAGTGCGGGTGCCAGGCGACCGGCGGCAACTTCTCGGGGTTCGGCCCGCTCGACCGGCCGCTGGGCTTCCCTCTCGCGGAGATCGCCGCCGACGGCTCCTCGGTGGTCACCAAGCACGACGGGACGGGTGGGCTGGTGTCGGTCGACACCGTCACCGCGCAGCTGATGTACGAGGTGCAGGGGACCGCCTACCTGAACCCCGACGTGACCACTGACCTCACCTCGGTCCGCCTGGGTCCTGCCGGTCCTGATCGCGTGAGCATCTCAGGGGTGCGGGGGTCGGCGCCCCCCGAGCGGCTCAAGGTGTGCGTCAACGAGCTCGGCGGGTACCGCAACACCGTGGAGCTCGTGCTGACGGGGATGGACATCGAGGCCAAGGCGGAATGGGTGCGCTCGCAGCTGTCACCGTCGTTGACGGCTTCGTCAGTGACGTGGACCCTCGGTCCGCTACCGCCCGAGGACGCCGACACCGAGGAGGGCGCCTCGACGCTGCTCCGCTGCACCGTCCAGGACGCCTCGCCGGACGCCGTCGGCCGCGCGTTCTCCAGCGCCGCGGTCGAGCTCGCGCTCGCGTCGTACCCCGGCTTCACGATGACCGCACCGCCAGGGTCCGGGACGCCGTACGGCGTCTACCGGGCCGAGTACGTCGATCGCTCGGCCGTCTCGCACACCGTCCACCACGCCGACGGTTCCACCTCGCTGGTCGAGGACCATCCGCTGGTCGAGAGCCATCCGCTGGTCGAGGAGGTTGCGCTAGCACCCGTCACGAGACCCGGTGACGAGACCGCGAGCCCGTCACCGGGTCTCGTGACAGGCGCTAGCGCGCCTTCCTCGACCAACGGGGGCGCTAGCGCCACCTCCTCGACCGACGAACGACGCCCGTTCGGCTCCTTCGTGCACGCCCGGTCCGGCGACAAGGGGGGCGACGCGAACCTGGGACTGTGGGTCGCCCACGAGGTCTCGACAAGCTCGACCGACGAGAAGCGCGACGCGCGGGTGGCCTGGCTGCTCGCGACGGTGACGCCGGACTTCGTGCGCGACCTGCTGCCGGAGACGCGCGACCTCGACGTCGAGGTGCACGCGCTGCCGAACCTCGGCGGCGTGAACGTCGTCGTCCACGGCCTGCTCGGCCAGGGAGTCGCCGCCTCGACGCGGTTCGACCCACAGGCCAAGGGGCTCGGTGAGTGGGCGCGGTCGAGGCACGTGGAGATCCCCGTGGTGTTGCTGTGAACGCACTCCGCGACACCGCGGCCGAGTTCGTGCGGCGCGAGGTGGCGCCGTACCTCCAGGACTGGGAGGACGCCGGCGAGGTACCGCGCTCGCTGCACCTCGCGGCCGCGAAGCAGGGACTGCTGGGCGTCTCGTTCCCGGAGCCCGTCGGGGGCGAGGGCGGCGACCTGCTCGACTCGGTCGCGGTGATGGAGGGGATGCTCGAGGTCGGCGCGTCGAGCGGCTTGCTGGCCGCGCTGTTCACGGGCGGCATCGCCCTGCCGCACATGGTCACCTGCTGGGCTACCTCCGGGAACGCCGACCTCGTCGACCGCTTCGTCCGGCCGACCCTGGCCGGCGAGAAGATCGGCGCCCTCGCGATCAGCGAGCCCGGTGGCGGCTCGGACGTCGCGGCCGTCCGGACGACCGCGCGGCGGGACGGGGACGAGTACGTGGTCGACGGCACCAAGACCTTCATCACCAGCGGGGCGCGCGCCGACTTCGTGACGGTCGCGGTGCGCACCGGCGGTCCGGGCGCGGGTGGCCTCTCCCTGCTGGTGGTCGAGAAGGGCACGCCCGGATTCACCGTCGACCGAACATTGCGCAAGATGGGCTGGCACTGCTCCGACACCGCGGAGCTCGGCTTCGCGTCCTGCCGGGTGCCGGTGGCGAACCTGGTCGGGGCAGAAGACTCGGGGTTCGCGCAGATCGCCGAGCAGTTCGTGGTCGAGCGGATCGCGCTGGCCGTGCACGGCTACGGCATCGCCGCGAGGTCGCTGGCCCTCACGGCGGCGTACGTGAAGGAGCGACAGACCTTCGGCCGGGCGCTCGCGGACCGCCAGGTCGTCCGGCACCGCCTGGTGGAGATGCACCGCCAGGTGGCGGTGGCGCGGACCTACGTCCACGACGTCGCCCGCCGTCACGTGGCCGGCGAGGACGTGGTCGCGGAGGCCTGCCTGGCCAAGCAGACCGCTGTCGAGACCGCGGTCGCCGTCACCGACATGGCCGTCCAGCTGCACGGCGGGACCGGGTACCTCCACGGCACCGAGGTCGAGCGGCACTACCGCGACGCCCGCATCCTGCCCATCGGCGGGGGCGCCACCGAGGTGCTCACCGACCTGGCCGCACGACGTTTGGGGTACGCATGACCGTTCACTCACCGGGTTTCGAGACGGGCGCTAGCGCGCCCTCCTCAACCAACGGGAACCGCGAGTCGATGCTCGAGAAGCTCGCCGACCTCGAGGCCGAGGTTGCGAAGGCCGTGGCCGGGGGTGGTGAGAAGTACGTCGAGCGGCACCACGCCCGCGGCAAGCTGCTCCCCCGCGAGCGGATCGAGCTGCTGGTCGACGAGGGGTCGGCGTTCCTCGAGCTCTCGCCACTGGCCGGTTGGGGCTCGGACTTCCACGTCGGTGCCTCCCTGGTGACGGGCATCGGGGTGGTCGAGGGCGTCGAGTGCCTGATCACCGCGAACGACCCGACGGTCAAGGGCGGTGCGAGCAACCCCTGGACGGTGAAGAAGGCCTTCCGCGCCGCGCAGATCGCCGAGGAGAACCACCTGCCGACGATCTCGCTCGTGGAGTCCGGCGGCGCGGACCTCCCGACGCAGAAGGAGATCTTCATCCCCGGCGGCAAGCTCTTCCGCGACCTGACCCGCGCGTCCGCGCGCCGGCAGCCGACGATCGCCCTGGTGTTCGGCAACTCGACGGCCGGTGGCGCGTACGTGCCGGGCATGAGCGACTACACCGTGATGGTCAAGGAGCGGGCCAAGGTGTTCCTCGGCGGTCCACCTCTGGTGAAGATGGCCACCGGCGAGGAGTCCGACGACGAGTCGCTCGGCGGTGCCGAGATGCACGCTCGCGTCTCCGGGCTCGCCGACTACCTCGCCCAGGACGAGCGCGACGCGATCCGCATCGGCCGCCGGATCGTGGCCCGGTTGAACTGGCGCAAGGCGCAGCCGTTGGTCGAGGAAGGCGCGCTAGCGCCTGTCACGAGACCCGGTGAGAGGTCTGCGGTCCGGTCGCCGGGTCTCGTGACGGGACTTCGTCCCTCCTCGACCAGCGGTGGCTTCGCCGAACCCGACCTCGACCCCGATGGCCTCCTCGACCTGATCCCCGCCGACCTCAAGGAACCCTTCGACCCGCGCGAGGTCATCGTCCGCATCTGTGACGGCACCGGACCGGGCAACGGCCGGTCCTTCGACGAGTTCAAGCCGCTGTACGGCACCTCCCTCGTCACCGGCTGGGCCCGGCTGCACGGCCGGCCGATCGGGATCCTCGCCAACGCGCAGGGCGTGCTGTTCAGCGAGGAGGCGCAGAAGGCGACCCAGTTCATCCAGCTGGCCAACCAGGTCGACGTACCGCTGCTGTTCCTGCACAACACGACCGGCTACATGGTCGGGGCCGAGTACGAGCAGGGCGGCATCATCAAGCACGGCGCCCAGATGATCAACGCGGTCAGCAACTCCAAGGTCCCGCACCTCAGCGTGATCCTGGGAGCGTCGTACGGCGCGGGGAACTACGGCATGAACGGCCGCGCGTACGACCCGCGCTTCCTGTTCACCTGGCCGTCGGCGAAGTCCGCGGTGATGGGCCCGGCGCAGCTGGCCGGTGTGCTCTCGATCGTGGCGCGCGCGGCCGCAGAGGCCCGCGGCCAGGTGTACGACGAGGAGGGCGACGCGGGCATGCGCGCGTTCGTCGAGCAAGTCGTCGAGGAGCAATCGTTGCCGTTCTTCCTCAGCGGGATGCTCTACGACGACGGCGTCATCGACCCCCGCGACACCCGGACGGTCCTGGCGATCTGCCTGTCGGTCATCGAGAACGCGCCGATCCGCGGGGCCGAGGGGTACGGGGTGTTCCGAACATGAGGCGTCTGCCTCGTGGTCGCCAACCGGGCGGAGATCGCCTCGCGTGTCTTCCGTACCTGCCGGCGCCTCGGCATCGAGACCGTCGCCGTGCACTCCGACGCCGACGCGGGTCTGCCGTACGTCCGGGAGGCCGACGCCGCCGTACGCCTGCCGGGCCACACGCCCGCCGACACCTACCTCCGGACCGACCTGCTCGTCGAGGCCGCGCTGAAGGCGGGTGCTGACGCCGTGCACCCGGGGTACGGCTTCCTCTCCGAGGACGCCGAGTTCGCCCGTGCCGTCGAGGCGGCAGGGCTCACCTGGATCGGCCCGACGCCGGAGTCGATCGAGGCGATGGGCTCCAAGATCGAGGCGAAGCGGATCATGCGCGACGCCGGCGTCCCCGTCCTCGAAGCGCCCGACTCGCCCACCGCGTCCGACCTGCCGCTGCTGGTGAAGGCGTCGTACGGCGGCGGCGGGCGCGGGATGCGCGTCGTTCGCCGTCTCGAGGACCTCCCGCGCGAGGTCTCCGCCGCATCGGCCGAGGCGGCGTCCGCGTTCGGGGACGGCACCGTGTTCGTCGAGCCGTACGTCGAGCGCGGCCGCCACGTCGAGGTCCAGGTCTTCGGGACCCCCGACGGTGTGCTGGTCCTCGGGGAGCGGGACTGCTCGCTCCAGCGTCGTCACCAGAAGGTCGTCGAGGAGAGCCCGGCCCCGGGGCTCCCCGAGCCGACGCGCGTCGCCATGCACGACGCGGCGAGGCGAGCGGTCGAGGCGATCTCCTACCGGGGTGCCGGCACCGTCGAGTTCCTCTACGCCCCGGACGCGGACCGCTTCTGGTTCCTGGAGATGAACACGCGCCTCCAGGTCGAGCACCCGGTCACCGAGCTGGTGTGGGGCATCGACCTGGTCGCGATGCAGCTGGGGGGTTTCGAGACGGGCCTTGACGGCCCTCCTCAACCACCGGGAGGGCACGCGATCGAGGTCCGGCTGTACGCCGAGGACCCTGCCGCCGACTACCAGCCGCAGTCCGGGATGCTGACCCGCTTCGAGATCCCAGCAGGGGAAGGGATCCGGGTGGACGCGGGGTACGAGTCCGGCTCGACCGTGTCCACCTTCTACGACGCGATGCTCGCCAAGGTGATCTGCCACGCCCCCACTCGTGAGACGGCCGCCCGCAAGCTCGCCGACACCCTCGCCCGGTCTCGCATCCACGGCGTCACCACCAACCGTGACCTGCTGGTGCAGGTCCTGCGGTCCGAGGCGTTCCTCGCCGGTGACGTCTCGACGGACTTCCTCAACCACTCGTTGGTCGAGGAAGGACGAAGTCCTGTCACGAGACCCCTGGCCGTGGCTGCGGCCCTCGCCCTGGCCGAGCACGCAGGAGCCAGTCGCACCGTCCAGCAAGGAGTCCCCGTCGGCTGGCGCAACGTGCCGAGCCAGCCGCAGCGCACCGAGTTCGAGGACGGCGCCGTCGTCGAGTGGTGGCGAGGACGTGACGGATATGTCGTCGACGGCATCGCGGTCGTCGCGGCAACTCACTGGAGCGTGACTCTGGAGTCCGACTCCATCCGCACGACGTACGACGTCGCCATCCGTGGCGATGAGGTGGACGTGGACGGGCCGACGGGTCACGCCCGGCTGACGCGCACGCCGCGGTTCACCGACCCGGCCGACGCGGTGGCGAGCGGCAGCCTGCTGGCGCCGATGCCCGGCACGGTGGTCAGCGTGCTGGTCGAGAACGGCGCGGACGTCACCGCCGGCCAGGCCGTGCTGGTGCTCGAGGCGATGAAGATGCAGCACACGGTGGCCGCGCCGTACGACGGCGTGGTCACCACGGTCGACGTACACATCGGTCAACAAGTCGCAGCGGGAGAGGTCCTGGCTGTCGTGGCACAGACAGGGGAGGAGAAGGAATGACGAGCTTCACCGAGTCCGAGGAGCGCCAGGAGCTGCGCAAGCAGGTGGCGCGGCTGGCGTCGAAGTACGGGAGGGAGTACTTCACCGAGAAGGCCCGCAGCGGCGGCAAGACGACCGACCTGTGGCTGGAGATCGGGAAGAACGGCTACCTCGGGATCAACCTGCCCGAGGAGTACGGCGGCGGAGGCGGCGGCATCGGTGACATCGCGGCGGTCTGCGAGGAGCTCGCCGCGCAGGGCTGCCCGCTGCTGATGATGGTGGTCAGCCCGGCGATCTGCGGGACGGTGATCGCCAGGTACGGCACCGACGAGCAGAAGCAGCGCTGGCTGCCCGGCATCGCCGACGGCACCGGCACCATGGCCTTCGCGATCACCGAGCCGGACGCCGGCACCAACTCGCACAACATCACCACCACGGCCCGGAAATCAGCTTGGGGGACGGCGACGAGTGGCTGCTGACCGGCCGCAAGATCTACATCTCCGGCGTCGACGAGGCCGACAACGTGCTGGTCGTCGCCCGCACGGAGGATGCGACAAGACCGGCAAGCTCAAGCCCTGCCTGTTCGTGGTGCCGACGGACGCCGACGGCTTCGAGGCCAGGCCGATCCCGATGGAGATCGTCAGTCCGGAGAAGCAGTTCCAGGTGTTCATCGACGACGTCCGGCTGCCGGCCGACGCACTCGTCGGTGACGAGGACGCGGGACTCGTGCAGCTCTTCGCCGGCCTCAACCCCGAGCGGATCATGGCGGCGTCCTTCTCCACGGGCCTGGCCCGGTTCGCGATCGACAAGGCGACGGCGTACGCCAAGGAGCGCACCGTGTTCCAGGGCCCCATCGGCTCGCACCAGGCCATCGCGCACCCGCTGGCGATGTCCAAGATCGAGACCGAGCTCGCGCGGCTGATGACCCAGAAGGCCGCCGCGCTCTACGACGCCGGGGACGACATGGGTGCGGGGGAGGCGGCCAACATGGCCAAGTACGCCGCGGCCGAGGCCGCCTGCGACGCCGCCGACCGTGCCGTGCAGACCCACGGCGGCAACGGGATCACCCAGGAGTACGGCATGGCCGGCCTCCTCGTCGCCACCCGCGCCGGCCGCATCGCGCCGGTCAGCCGGGAGATGATCCTCAACTTCGTGGCCATGCACTCCCTCGGCCTGCCGAAGTCCTACTAGCCAGCCCGTTGGTCCAGGAGGGACGAAGTCCCGTCACGAGACCCGGCTGGCAGATCAGGAGAGGGGGAAGAACGCCTCCGTGAGGTGCGCCGTCGCGAGGTCGGCACCGCGCCGCTCGGCCTCGGCGAGGACCCGCTCCCGGGTGGCCCGCGCGACGACCGGGTCGTCCTCGCCGACGTAGGCGACCGACGGCGCGACCAGCTGGACGACGTGCACGAGCACGTCGCCGGTCAGCAGCAGGACGTCGTCGCCCGACGACAGCCAGACCGACTGGTGACCAGGGGTGTGGCCGGGCGTGGGCTCGAGGTCGATGCCGTCCGCGATCCGCGTGACCCCGTCGACCTCACGCAGGAGTCCGGCGGCCCGCAACGGGTCGACGGTCGCCTCCACGATCTCGCGCTCGTCCGCGACCGCGCGCACCTCGGTGGCCTGGACGATGTGCTCGGCGTTCGCGAACAACGGGAGCCCCGCCCGGCCGAGCACCCAGCCCACGTGGTCCTCGTGCAGGTGGGTCAGCACGACGGTGCCGACGTCGGCGGGCGTGATCCCGAGCTCGGCCAGGCCCTCGGGGAAGGTGCCCGGTCCCGGCGCCCAGACGGCGGCCGGGCTGGTGCCCGTCCCGACGCCGAGGTCGACGACCGTGACCGCGTCGTCGGGACCGACCACGACGAACGCCCGGAACGGCAGCACCCACGCGTCGTCGACACCGAACGCCGCGGGGTCCAGCGCCCGCGCCGCCGCCCACTCCGCCTCGGTGGCCCCGGGGAAGGCCTCGTGGTTCGCGGTGTCCAGCGGCCCGGCCACGTCCACGACGGGATGGACGGCGAACCGACCGACCTGCCTCATCGCAGGGGTACGAACCGGTAGGAGCCGTGGTGGCTCTCGGACACGTCGTCTCCGGACCTGGTCACGAGGGTCATCGTGCCGCGTACCGGGATCACCAGGCGACCCAGGTCCGCCAGCTGCTCCACCAGCTCACCCGGCAGGGTCGCCGGCTCGGCCGAGACGAGGATCCGGTCGTACGGCGCGTGGTCCGGCACGCCGAGCACGCCCGGCGTCGCCCGCCGGATCGACGCCCAGGGCTGGCCGGTGGCGGCGAGGTTCGCCGAGCCGAAGGTCACCAGCGACTCCACGAGCTCGACACCCACGACCGATCCTCCGGGACCGACGAGGTGGGCGAGCAGGGCCGTCGTCCAGCCCGACCCGGCGCCGACGTCCAGCACCCGCTGGCCGGCGCGTACGTCGAGCAGGCGCAGCATCGCCTCGACCGTCCGCGGCTGGGAGCTCGTCTGGCCTTCGCCGATGGGCAGCGGTCCGTCGTGCCCGGCCCGCCTCCTCTCGCCCTCCGGCAGGAAGCCTTCCCGTGGCAGGGCCGCGAACGCCGCGGCCACCGGGTCCAGCGGGTCCACCGGACTATCGGCGCCGGCCCATGCGGTCCAGGGTCGCCATCTGCTCCTCGGAGAGCTCGAACCCGCCCACGTCGGCGTTGGCCCGGATCCGCTCGGTCTTCGACGAGCGGGGGATGACCACGATGCCGTGCTGGACGTGCCAGCGGATCACGACCTGCGCCGGCGTCCGCCCGACCTCGGCGGCGATCCCGGTGATCACCCCGTCGGAGAGGACCCCGCCCTTGAGGGCGCTGTACCCCTCGAGCACCACGTTCCGCGACCGGTGCCCTTCCACGACGGCGTCGTTGTACATCGGCGGGCGCCACTCGATCTGGTTCACCGACGGCGTCACCTCCGTCGCGGAGGCGACGTGGTCGATCTGCTCGACGGCGAAGTTGGAGACGCCGATGTCGCGGGCGGTGCCGGCCGTCTGCGCCTGCACGAAGCCCTCCCACACGGCCCGGTTGCGAAGGTCCTCGACCGGCGCGTGCACCAGCCAGAGGTCGACGTACGCGACTCCGAGAGCCTCGAGGCTCCGGCCGAGGACGTCGAGCTCGGGTCGGCCGGAGCGCGGGTTGTACTTCGTGGTCACGAAGACCTCGTCGCGCGGCAGCCCGCTGTCGGCGAGGGCGCGGCCCACCTCCGCCTCGTTGCCGTAGACGGTGGCGGTGTCGAGGTGGCGGTACCCCGCCTCGAACGCCGCCAGGCAGGCGGCGTAGCACTCGTCGCCCTTGAGCTGCCAGGTGCCGAACCCGACGAGCGGGATGGCGCCGCCTCCCGGCAGCGTGATCGTGTCGGTCGGGATGTCCACCGGGTCAGTCACCCTGAAGACCCTAGTCAACCCGCTGACAAGAGGCCGCTGCGTGCCGCATAGTTCCGCGCATGATCAAGGTGGAGCTCCTCTTCTCGGTGGTCAGCCTGGCGCTGACGGTCTACTGCCTGATCGAGTGCATCGGTACGCCGGAGGGCTCGGTCCGCAACCTTCCCAAGGTCGCCTGGGTGTTCATCATCCTGCTGTTCCCCCTGGTCGGGTCGATCGCGTGGCTGGCCGTCGGCCGCCCCGAGACCGGTCCGCCGCTGACCCGTTCGCAGGGTGCGGCGCCCAGCTACCCGGAGTACCACCGGCCCGGCCGGATGGCGGCCCAGGACGAGGCCGAGGACGACGCCTTCCTGCGCCGGGTCCGCGAGCGGGCCGAGCAGCAGCGCCAGGCCTACGAGGCCGAGAAGAAGCGGAAGGCCCAGGAGGAGTAGGCCCGCTGGCCGAGGAAGGACGACGTCCTGATGGTCGTTGGTCGAGGAAGGACGAAGTCCTGTCACGAGACCCCGTGACCTACGTACCCTCCAGCAGCGGCAGGGTCGGCCACCGATCGCTGGCCCACGCCGCCCACGTCGCGTGACCGGCGGGCGGCTCCGGCACCGCGCCTCCCGCCAGCTCCTCGACCGACGGCGGCCGACACAGCGCGACGAACCGGTCCTGGTCGTCGTCGGTCATCTCGAAGGTGGTCTCCGGCGCTTCCAGCCAACGCTGCCGGCACCGTGCCCGACGCACGTCCTCGTCCACGGCGACGTACTCCATCCGGAACTGCGCTCCCACCGCCTCCGCCATCGCACGGATCGCGTAGCGCTCCTCGGGCGACCAGCAGCCGAAGTCCAGGATCACCGAGGCCCCGCTGACCAGCACCTCGTGAGCGACCCAGATCATCCGGCCCTCGAGGATGTCGCGACGACCGCCCGCGTCGCTCTCCCCGAAGAGCGGGTGCCATCCACTCGTCGGGGGTCAGCCGCAGGATGTGGTGCTCGGCCGCGAGCGCCCGGGCGCGGGTCGTCTTCCCGGCGCCCGGCAGTCCCACGGTGAGGAAGAGGGTCGGGATCGTCACGGCCCGATTCTGCTGGAACGCGCTGTCGGATCCGTGCCCTACCGTTCGTGGAGGAGATGACAGGCTGTCCGCGACACGATCTCAGGAGAACCATGAAGCTGCTGCTCACCGCCGGCGGAGTGAAGAACCCCACCATCCGCGCGGCTCTCGTCGACCTGCTCGGCAAGCCGGTCGAGGAGTCCACCGCCCTCTGCATTCCCACGGCGCTGTACGGCCACCCGAGGGTCGGCCCCGGCAGCAGGGTCTGGCAGTTCGCCAGCGGCACGGCGGAGAACCCGATGGTCGACCTTCCCTGGAAGTCCATGGGCCTCCTCGAGCTGACCGCGCTGCCCAGCATCGACAAGGACGCCTGGGTGCCGCTGGTCAAGGAGACCGACGCCCTGCTCATCGCCGGCGGCGACGTGATCTTCCTCCACTACTGGATGCAGCAGTCCGGGCTGACGGACCTGCTGCCCGACCTGGCCGAGACGGTCTGGGTCGGGCTCAGCGCCGGCAGCATGGTGATGGCCCCGCGAGTCGGCTACGACTTCGTCCAGTGGGAGCCCCCGACCGGCCGCACCGACACCACGCTGGGCCTCGTCGACTTCGCCATCTGCCCCCACCTGGTCCCCGACGGCGGTCAGGGCAACACGATGGCCGAGGCCGAGGAGTGGGCCGCCACCGTCCCGGGAGAGAAGTACATCATCGACGACGAGACGGCCATCGCTGTCGTCGACGGCGAGGTACGGGTGGTGTCGGAAGGCCAGTGGCGCCACCTTCCGGAGTAGCCGGCCGGACGAGACATCCCGTGGGCCGCGTCTGTTGTAGTGCGGTTTTCGTCCTTGGTCGAGGCTCAGAACACGGTCCAGTCGGAGTACGTCGTGAAGGCGTCCAGCGCGGCCAGCCCGGCGGCCGAGCTGCCGGAGGGGCCCAGTGCCGGACTCCAGACGCAGGCGACACCCCGGTCGGGGATGACGGCCAGGATGCCTCCACCGACCCCACTCTTGGCTGGGAGTCCAACTCGATAGGCGAACTCGCCGGCCGAGTCGTAGGTACCGCAGGTGAGCATCACGGCGTTGATCCGCTTCGTCTGCCGCGCACTGAGCAACCGCGTTCCGTCCGAGAGAACGCCGTCGCGGGCGAGGAACAGCCCGGCAAGCGCCAGCTCGCGGCAGGTCATCGAGAGAGCGCACTGTGCGACGTACTGGTTGATCACCTGGTCGACGGGACACTCCAGGTTCCCGTAGCTGGCGAGCAGGTGTGCGAGTGCCAAGGTGCGGTGGGCGACCTCGAGCTCTGAACGGGCCACCTCTGGGTCGCTGTCCACGTCGGTGCGTCCGCTCTCTCGGCGCATCAGGTCGCGAAGGGCGCCGTGCGCGTTGCCTGTCAGCGAATGCAGCCGGTCGGTGACGACGAGTGCACCGGCATTGATGAACGGGTTGCGAGGACGCCCCGCCTCCTGGTCCAGCTGGAGAAAGGAGTTGAACGGGTTGCCCGATGGTTCGCGGGACACCCGATCCCAGATGCCCTCGCCCTCGGCGGCGACGACCAGCGCGAGCGTGAAGACCTTGC
Source organism: uncultured Actinomycetota bacterium (assembly GCA_963782035.1). Taxonomy (GTDB): domain Bacteria; phylum Actinomycetota; class Actinomycetes; order Propionibacteriales; family Nocardioidaceae; genus Nocardioides. The sequence continues at coordinate 199,037 of CAWAIW010000014.1, read as the reverse complement.
TGATGCTCTGCACCGAGAAGCGCACGTCGGCGTCACCGATGACGTGCACCGGGCCGTCGCAGGAGGCGACCACCATCCCGAACTGGCGCGGATCCACCGCCCCCAGGCTGGGGATGTACTCAGCCAGTCGACCCCGACCCACTTCGGGAGCCGCGGCCTCCTGCGCCCGCAGCAGAGCATCCATGATTTGCACGTCACCATCCTCGCGCACCCACCCAGCTCGGAATCGCCTTGCACGTACCTCCCGCCGCTTGTGTGATGGACCGGCCCACCGTCCCCGAAGGAGGAGCGGCCGTGTCGCTGACGACCCCGACGCTGACGACCGAACGGCTGAGGCTGCGCCCGTTCGGGGCCGCCGACGCGGCCGACCTCTACGCCCTGCAGAGCAATGCACACGTGCTGCGCTACTGGGACTCGCCGCCGTGGCGGGACCGGGAGCGGGCGCAGGTCTTCATCGGCCGGTGTCAGCAGCTGGCGGAGGAGGGCACCGGGGTGCGGCTCGCCGTGGAACGCATCGAGGACGCGGCGTTCCTCGGCTGGTGCACGGTGCAGAGCTGGAACCCGGAGTTCCGCAGCGCGTCGCTGGGTTACTGCTACGGCGAGGCGGCGTGGGGCCACGGGTATGCGACCGAGGCGGCGCGGGCGCTGCTGCGGTGGGCGTTCGACACCCTCGACCTCAACCGGGTGCAGGCCGAGAGCGACACCCGCAACCTGGCGTCCGGCCGGGTGCTGGAGAAGCTCGGGTTCGTGCTCGAGGGCACGTTGCGCGAGGACTGCGTGGTGGAGGGCGTCGTGTCCGACTCGTGGGTCTACGGGCTGCTGCGACGCGAGTGGCCGGCGACGGGCTGAGGGAGGCTCAGGTGCGCTTCGGCGGCAGCGGGAACAGCATCGAGGTCCGCGCGGCGTACTCGGGGTAGCCCGGCCGCTGCATCATCGTCTTCTCCAGGGGCTTGGCGCCGGTGGCGTAGGCGAGGAAGTAGGTCATCGCGATCGGCGCGACGACCGTCAGCAGGGCGGGCAGCCAGCCGGAGGCCAGGGCGCCGACGGACCACAACGCCCAGGCGACGCAGGCGTCGCCGAAGTAGTTCGGGTGGCGGGTGTAGTGCCACAGGCCGGTGTCCAGCACCTGGGGGCGCTGGTCGCGGGGCTTCGCCTTGTAGGCCTCGAGCTGCGCGTCGCCGACGGCCTCGAAGAACACACCGACCAGCCAGAGGAGTACGCCGAGCCACACGGCCCACGTCCAGCTCACGGTCGACACGGCGGCGGCCATCACCGGCAGTGAGACCAGGCAGATCGCCGCGCCCTGGACGACGAAGACCTTGCGCACGGCCACGCCGAGGCCCTCGGGTGTCGTGACCGGGGCGCCGAGCAGCTTCTCGTACCTCGGGTCCTCGCCGTGCCCGCGCGAGCGGCGGTAGATGTGCCACGCCAGCCGCCCACCCCAGACCGCGACGAGCAACGCGTAGAGCCACGAGCGCCACGCATCGGGATCCGAGACGAGAGGCCCGACGACCGCGCACGCGACCGCGGCGGCGAGCAGCGCCAGACCCCAGGTGACGTCGACGACCGAGACGCGGCCGGCCCGCCGCGCGGCGTACGCCGTGAGCAGCATCGCCACGACGGCCACGATCAGCACGGCGCCGGCGACGACGAGGAAGTCAGCGACCACGGGTCGATCTCACCACGCGCGGACGGCCGACAGCCGGTGCGGCGCACCCGGCCGGACGCACAGGATCTGGTCGACACCCATCCGGCCGTCGCGGAACGCCATCGAGCCGCCGACGAGGTAGAGCCGCCACACGCGGACGGCCTCCTCGCCGACGAGGGCGGTCAGCTCCTCGAGGTTGGCCTCGAAGTTGTCCAGCCAGCCGGAGACCGTGCGCACGTAGTGCTCGCGCAGTCCGTGCACGTCGCGTACCTCGAGGCCCCCGCACTCGAGATACGCGACCGTCTCCCCGACCGGACGCATGTGCATGTCCGGAGCGATGAAGGACTGGATGAAGGGTCCGCCGCCCGGGTACCGCCCGCCCTTCTCGCCCGGCCGCGACATCATCTGCACCAGCACCGAGCCGCCGGGGCGCACGGCCCGCCTCAGGGCGTCGACGTACGTCGGGAAGTTCTCCTCCCCGACGTGCTCGCCCATCTCGAGGGAGCCGACGGCGTCGAAGGTGCCGCGCACGTCGCGGTAGTCGCAGAGCTCGATGCGCACCCGGTCGCCCAGTCCGCGCTCGGCGATCCGCTGGTCGATGAACCGCTTCTGCTCGGCGGCGATCGTCACACCGGTGACCTGCGCGCCGAAGTGCTGGGCGGCGTGCAACGACAGCGACCCCCACCCGCAGCCCACGTCGAGCATGGTCACCCCGGGCCGGAGGCCGAGCTTGCGGCACACCAGGTCGAGCTTGTCGCGCTGGGCGGCCGCGACGGAGTACGTCGGGTCGTCGGTGGTGAAGTACGCGCAGGAGTAGGCCATCGACGGGTCCAGCAGCAGCGCGTAGAAGTCGTTGGAGAAGTCGTAGTGGTGGGCGATCGAGGACCGGTCGCGCAGCTTGGAGTGCAGCCGCCCGCGGATGCGCGCCTGCGTCGCCGGCGGTTCGGGCGGACGACGGAGCAGACCGAGCGACGCCACGGTGCGCGCCGCGCGCGCGATCGCCGCCGGGCCGGCCCGGAAGCCCTCGAGGCCGCGCTGGCGGGCGACCGCGAACGCGTGGGTGAGCGTGTGGTCGAGGTCGTCGTGGATCTCGAGCTCGCCGGTGACGTAGGCCTGGGCGGCGCCGAGCTCCCCCGGGTGCCGGAGCAGACGTCGTACGGCGTCCGGGCTGCGCAGCTCCACCAGCGGTGCGTCGGCCGGGCCGGCCTCCGAGCCGTCCCACGCGCGGAGTCGCACCGGCAGGTCACCGCCGACGAACGGTTTGGCCACCGCGGCCAGTCGCTCGGCGACCGGCTGCGAGGTCACCGCTCGAGCACGATCTGCTCGACGTCGAGGTACCCCGACGCGAACCCGGCCCGCGAGTACTCCAGGTAGAAGTGCCACATCCGCAGGAACGTCTCGTCGAACCCGAGCGCGAGCACGCGCTCGCGAGCCGCGGCGAACTCGGCGTCCCAGCGGCGCAGCGTCTCGGCGTAGTGGCTGCCGAACGAGAGCCGCTCGGTGACCCGGAGCGACGTGTGGTCGCGCGTGACCTGGTCGATCGCCTCGACCGACGGGAGGAAGCCGCCCGGGAAGATGTACTTGTTGATCCACGTGTGCGTGCGCCGGGTGGCGAGCATCCGGTCGTGCGGCATCAGGATCGCCTGGATGCCGACCCGTCCACCGGGGGCGAGCACGCGGTCGAGGATGCGGAAGTACTCCGGCCAGAAGTCGTGGCCGACCGCCTCGATCATCTCGACCGAGACCACGGCGTCGTACGCCGCGCTCTCCTCGATCGCGCGGTAGTCGCAGAGGTCCACGCTGACGAGGTCGCTCATCCCGGCCGCCTCGATCCGCTCCCGGGCCAGTGCCTGCTGCTCGGTGGACAGGGTGATCGAGCGCACGGTCGCACCGCGGCGGGCCGCGCGAATCGCGAGCTCGCCCCAGCCGGTGCCGATCTCGAGCACCCGGCTGCCGGCTCCGACCCCGGCCGCGTCGAGCAGCCGCTCGATCTTGCGCTCCTGGGCCTCGACGATCGGCTCGCCGGCCGCGTCGCCGCCCGGCGGGATCGCGACGAGGTGGTCCCCGTGGCGGCTCACGGGGGTGTCGAAGAGGGCCGAGGAGTAGCTCAGCGTCTGGTCGAGGAACGTCGCGAACAGGTCGTTCGACAGGTCGTAGTGGTGCGCGATGTTGCTGCGGCTGTTGGTCTGGGTGCTGCGCTGGGTGCGCGGCGGCCGCGCGACCACGATCGCGCGCGCCTTCTGCAGCGACGCGGGCACCAGGGTCGGCAGGTCGGCGGCCAGCACGGTCAGGAAGCCGGCGAGGTCCTCGGCCTCCCAGGCGCCGGTGAGGTAAGCCTCGCCGAAACCGATCAGCCCGTGCCGCCCGAGCCGGGCGAAGAACTCATCGGGCCGGTGGACCGTCATGTCGGGACCGCCCTGGCCGAGGGTCTCGGTGCGTCCGTCGCCGAGCCGGAGGTGGACGCTGACCGGCAGCCGGCGCACGGCCGCGGCGAAGATGCGGCGGGCGACGACGGCCGAGACCGCCGCGCGCGGACCGGACGGCACCAGGTCCAGGCCGGGCCACGCGAGCCTGGTCCGGGTCGAGTCGTCGATCGTCATGAGACACCTGCCTGCTCGTGGGGTGGACGGGGCTGCACGCGCAGGCGTCGCGCCCACAGCCACACACCATGCATTCGGATCTGGAGGGCACCACGGATGCCTGCGGGTGACGCACGCCACGCGTCCAGCCGACCGTTCGTGCGACGCCCGGACAGGTGCGCGCTGAACGGCGCGGCGCCGTCGGCGGTGTGCAGGGTGACCGACACCGACAGTCGGTCGCCGGGCACCGGAACGGCCAGCTCGTAGTGGCCGTCGACGCCGTGGAACGGCGAGACGTACATGGCCTTCTCCGTGCGCGCCCGCCCCTGGGCGTCCGGGTGCACGAGGTAGGCGTGCCGGTCACCGTAGGTGTTGTGCACCTCGACGATCGTCCCCGCCTCGTGGCCGTCCCCGTCGAAGCACCAGAAGACGCTGATCGGGTTGAAACACTGGCCGAAGGCCCGCGGGTGCGCAGCCATCAGGATCCGGCCCGGCCCCTGCGCGGTGGTCAGGTCGATGCCGTGCCGCGCGAGGTACGTCGCGACGTTGCCGCGCAGCGTCGCGTGCGGCCACCCCAGGTGGTCGCGCGCCTCGAACCGTGCGAGCACCCCGTGGTCCGGCAGGTGGTCCAGGTCCACGACCCACGTCCGTGACCGGTGCGTGAACGTGCGCTTGAACGGCGTACGGCGGGTGTGGGTGATCGTGGTCCGGTAGACGGCCCCCCCGTTGGTCGAGGAGGTCGCGCCAGCGACCGTCTCGAGACCCGGTGAGAGGTCCGCGGTCGTCTCGCGGGGTCTCGTGACCGGCGCTGGCGCGCCTTCCTCGACCACCGGTCGCTCCTCCCACGAGAGCCCCAGCCGCTCCGCGGCGTTCAGCCCGGAACGTGCCCCGTCCTCGTGGAAGCCCCAGCCGTGGTAGGCGCCGGCGAAGGCGATCCGGTCGGTGTCGCACTCGGGCAGCCGCGCCTGGGCGGCGACGGACGAGGGCGTGTAGAGCGGGTGGGCGTACTCGCGGCGGGCGATCACCGAGTCTTGGTCGACGAGGTCCTCGCCGCCGAGGGTGACGAGGTACCTCGTCGTGGTCGGCAGGCGCATCAGCCGGGTGAGGTCGTAGGTGACGGTCACCTGGCCCCGCTCGTCGTCGACGCGGCGGAAGTTCCACGACGCCCGCGCGCGGCGGGCCCGCGGCAGCACCGAGGTGTCGGTGTGCAGCAGGGCGGGGTTCTCGGAGTAGGGGATCGAGCCGAGCACCTCACGCTGCGCGGCGGTCGGCTCGGCCAGCATCGCCAGCGCCTGGTCCGGGTGCGCGGCCAGCACGACCGCGTCGTAGGTGTCGGTCCGGCCGTTGCCGTCCACCACCTCGACGCCGGTCGCCGTCTCGAGCACCGACGTGACCTTGGTGCCCAGGCGCACCTCGCCGCCTCCTCCCACGAGGTGGGTGGCGATCCGCTCGACGTACTCCCGCGAGCCGCCGGTCACGGTCCGCCACGTGGGCGAGCCGAAGACGCCGAGCATCCCGTGGTGGTCGAGGAACGTGAACAGGTAGCGCGCGGGGTAGTCGAGCGCGACCGCGGGGTCGCAGCTCCAGACGGCCGCGACGACGGGCTCCATGAAGTGGCGGGCGAAGTACGCCGAGAAGCCGTGCTCGTCCAGGAAGTCCCGCAAGGTGACGTCGTCCCCGCGTGCGGCGAGCAGCCGCCGGGCGGCGCGGTGGAAGCGGGGGACCTCGGTGAGCATCCGCAGGTACGCCGGCCGCGCCAGGTTGCGCCAGGTCGGGAACAGGCCACCGGCGCCCATGGCGCCGGCCCACTCCAGCCCGGTCGCGTCGTCGCGGGTGGACATCGACATCTCGCTGTCCTGGGTGGCGACGCCGAGCTCGGCGAAGATCCGCAGCAGCGTGGGGTAGGTGCGCTCGTTGTGCACGATGAAGCCCGTGTCGATCGCCAGCCAAGGGGGTGATCCGCTGTCCGTCCCCTGGACCATGTGGGTGTCGGCGTGGCCGCCGAGGCGGTCGTCGGCCTCGTAGAGCGTGACCCTCGCGCCGCCGGCCGTCGCGACGTACGCCGCGGTCAGCCCGGCCACGCCGGATCCGACCACGGCGAGCCGCCGCGGCGTCGTCTTGGCCATGGTCAGGCCTCGAAGTCGATCAGCGCGACCACTTTCGTGGGCTGCTCCGACCCGCCGGCCGGCTCCAGGGAGACCCCGGCGCCGACGGCGTCGTCGGCGTCGCCCTCGAACAGCACCGTGTCGGCACCGGCCGGCATCAGGCCGGCGGAGTTCAGGTGCCGGCTGGGCGTCTGCAGCCAGAGCTGGTAGACCTTCCCGTCCGGCGGCGGCGGCATGTTCTCGGTGACGATGACGGCACGGTTGAGCTTGGCGGAGCGGACCACCGTGGCGGTCACTCCGTTGCCCAGGTCCTTGCTGAACCGCTGGGCGGCGGGGTCGCCGAGCACCTGGTCCGCGACGCTCACCGTGACCGACGAGTCGTCACGCCAGGGCTGCCAGACAGCGCCTCCGACGCCGACCAGCGCGAGGACGACCGCAGCCACGAGCGCGGGAAACCACTTCCGGCGGTGGACCGGACCCCCCACGGTGATCGGCGGGAGCGGCCGGACTCGGGAGACGTCGCGGAGCACGGCATCGCGCAGGGCAGCGGGAGGCGTGGTCATGGCGTCCTCGGCCAGCGCGGCCGAGGCGGCCCGCAGGCTCTCCACCTCCGCACGGCAGGTCGGGCAGCCAGCCAGGTGACGCTCGAAGCCGGCCCGCTCGATGTCGTCGACGGCGTCCACGGCGTACGCACCTGAAAGAGCGTGGATGTCACTCATGCCGTCTCACCTCCTACCCCCAGTGCGTCCCGCAACCGGATCAGTCCATCTCGAATTCGTGTCTTGGCCGTCCCGATCGGGAGACCGAGCATGCTGGCCACCTCGGTGTGCGTATACCCCCCGTAGTACGCCAGCGTGATGGCCTCCCGCTGCACCGCGGTGAGCCCGGTCAGGGCCGTCCGCACGCGACGGGCCTCGAGCTTGGTCTCGGCGGCGTCGGCGGTGCTGTCGTGGGCGATCGGCTGGGTCGTGTCGTGGTACGTCGTGTCGCGCCGGCTGGCGGCCTCGGCCGAGCGGACCCGGTCGACGGCCTTGCGGTGCGTGATCGTCATCAGCCACGAGATGGCGCTGCCCTTGGCCCGGTCGAACCGGCTCGCGGTCCGCCAGATCTCGAGGTACGCCTCCTGGGTGACCTCCTGGGCCTGGGCCGGATCCCGCACGACCCGGAGCGCGAGCCCGTAGGTCCGCGGTGCCGTGGCGTCGTACAGCCGTGCGAACGCCGCCTCGTCCCCCCGGGCACTGAGCTGGAGCAGGTCGGCCAGCTCGTTGCCGGCGGCGCGCCGCTCGGGCTCGCCGTCGCCGGCGAGCCCGAGCTTGCGTGGTGATTGGTCCACCCGCACGATCCTTCCGTCCAGTTCAGCCCCGGGGAACCCCCGTACGGGCGGATGGAGCAACCTACGAGGGCATCAGCACCGAGTCGATGATGTACACCGTGGCGTTGGCCGTGGGCACGTTGCCGCACAGGACCATCGCCTTCTCGGCGCCGACCTGGAAGTCCTCGCCCGAGCCGGTGACGGTGAGCATGTCGCCGGCCAGCGTCTCGTGGTCACCCGCGAGCTGGTCGGGGCTCAGCTGGCCCGCGATCACGTGGTGGGTGAGGATCTTGGTCAGCGTGGCCTTGTCCTTGAGGACAGCCTTGAGCGTCTTCGGCGGGATGGCCCCGAAGGCGTCGTTCACGGGCGCGAAGACGGTGATGCCCTCGGCCGAGTTCAGGGTGTCGACCAGGCCGGCCTTCTTGACGGCGGTGACCAGCGTCGAGAGCAGCGGGTTGGCGCTGGCGGCCGAGGCGACCGGAGCGGTGGCCATGCCCTGGAAGGAGCCGTCACCGTCGGTGGGCACCTGGTCGCACGCGGGGCCGAAGACCTGCGAGGCCGGGTCGGTGCCGGAGTCGGTGGACTCCTCGTCCGCGGGCGAGGAGCTCTCGTCGGCCGGGGCCGAGGAGGTCGTCTGGTCGGCGGGAGCGTCGGCGGCGGTGGAGCTGTCGTCGGAGCCGCAGGCAGCGAGCCCGAGCGACATGGTCAGCGCCAGCGCGGCGAGCCCGGTCTTGACGATCCGGGAGTTGCGGTGGGTGTTCATGTGAACTGCCTTTCGGTTGAAGTGCTGGTGATTCGGAACTGGGGGACGCCCGGATTGGGCGCGGTCGTCTGGTCTGGACCCGCTCAGGCGACGGTGACGACGATCGACTGCACGCCGGTGGCGCCGTCCGGGAACGGGGTCGCTCGTGCGGGCGTCTGGACCTCGTCGTCGGCGCCGATCGCGCGGACGGCCAGCGTGTGCGAGCCCGGGGTGGCGTCCCAGTCGACGTACCACTGGCGCCAGTAGTCGTTGCCGCCGTCGGGACCGAACGTCGCGTCGCGCCACTCGCCGCCGTCGACGCGCACCTGCACGCCCTCGAGGCCCTGGTGCTGGTGCCACGCGACGCCGCCGATGAAGGTCTTGCCGGGCTTCACCTTGCCGAGGGCCTTGGGTGTGTCGATGCGGCTCATCAGCTTGATGGGCGCGTCGATCTTCCAGCCGCGGTCGGTCCAGTACGCCTTCTTCTCGTCGTACGTCGTGAGCGTCATGCGGGTGATCCACTTGCAGGCGCTGACGTAGCCGTAGAGCCCCGGGACCACCATCCGTGCGGGGTAGCCGTGCTCGCGGGGGAGCGGCTCACCGTTCATCGCGATCGCGATCATCGCGTCGCGCCCGTCGGTGGCCAGGTCGAGCGGGGTCGAGATCGTCATGCCGTCGACGTCGGTGGACAAGATCTGGTCGGCGCCCGTGGAGCCGATGCCGGCCTTGTCGAGCAGGTCGGTCAACCGGACGCCGGTGAAGCGCGTCGCGCTGACGTAGGGCCCGCCGATGTCGTTGGAGACACAGGTCACGGTGATGTCGCGCTCGATGAGGTCCATGCCGAGCAGGTCGTCGAAGCTGAACGACATCTCGTTCTCCACGTCCCCGTCGATGGTGAGTGACCAGGCGTCGGTGTCGATGACCGGCAGGGTGAGCCGGGTGTCGACGCGGTAGAACTTGTCGTTCGCCGTGCGGAACGGCGCGATGCCGGGGTACTTCGCCTCGAGGCCCTCGGGCAGCGGCTCGGCCGGCGACGCCGGCTTCGGCAGCACGAAGTCCTTGATCTTGCCGCGGGCCGAGGCGATCTGGCGCCCGGCCGCACCCATCGCCACGGCGGCGACGGTCATCACGCCGGCGGTGACCAGGACGCCGCGACGGGTCGGCGACTCCGCTGGTCGAGGAGGGCGGTCACGCCCGTCACGAGACCCGGTGAGCCTGACCAGCCACGCGAGCGCGGCGATGCCGACGACGCCCGCGACCAGCGCGGGCAGCACGCTGCTCGCGTGGGAGGTGGGCCGGTGCAGGGCGGCCGCCCCGGCCACGGCGACCAGGAGGCCGAGCAGCCCGGCGCCGAGCAGGAAGCGCCGGCGCGCGAGGATGCCGCCGACGGCCGCGAGCACCAGGACGCCGGCGAACACCGAGCCGATCAGGATCGTCTTGTCGTGGGTGCCGAAGTGGGCGATCGCCCACTCCTTGAGCGGGGTGGGAGTCAGGTCGATCACGTTGGACCCGACCGCGAGGACGGGGGACGACGCCGGGTCGAAGAACGACGCGACCAGGTGGCCCGCGGCGACGCCGAGCAACGTCGCGAGCACGCCGTACGCGGCGTAGACGATCCGATTTCTCATGCGGGTGGTTCGGAGCGCCGGTGCGGAAAGATGGTCCGCATGAGCCACGACACGTTGGTGCACCAGACCATCGAGGGGCCGCTGGCCACCATCACCCTCGACAGCCAGCACAACCGCAACGCGCTGAGCCGGCAGCTGGTGGCCGAGCTGTTCGCGGGCCTCGAGGCCGCGGAGGCCGACCGGGACGTGCGTGTCGTCGTGGTCCGGGCGGCCGGCAAGGTCTTCTGCTCGGGGGCGGACCTCTCCGAGGCGACGGCCGACGGCATGGAGGAGGGGGCGCGCCGGATCGTGGCGCTCCAGCGGTACGTCGCCACGATGAGCAAGCCGGTCGTCGTCCGGGCCCACGGGGCGGTGCGCGCCGGCGGGATCGGGTTGGTGGCCGCCGCCGACATCGCGATCGCGGCCGAGGACGCCACCTTCGCCCTCACCGAGGTCAAGCTCGGGCTGGCCGCGGCGATCATCTCCCTGACCGTGCACGCCCGGATGAGCCCGCGGGCGTCGGCGCTGACCACGTTGGGCGGCGAGGTGTTCGGCGGCGCCGAGGCGGCGGCGTACGGCCTGGTGACCGAGGCGGTGCCGGCCCGGGAGCTGGACGCGCGGGTCGCCGAGGTCTGTGCGCAGCTCGCGACCGGTGCCCCGCAGGGTCTGCGGGAGTCGAAGGCGATCCTGAACCGCGACCTGGTCGCCCGCATCGACGCCCACGGCGAGGAGATGGCGGCGCTCAGCGCGCGGCTGTTCGCCTCCGAGGAGGCCCGCGCGGCGATGACCGCGTTCTTGAACCGCAAGAATTAGCTCCGATCCGCCCTTCGCCGAGTAAAGTCGTGGACTTGCCTTCGGGCGGTCACGGGGACGTAAACGGTTGAGGGGTCAGGTTTGTCCGAAGAGCTGCTGGCGCGGGAGATCGCGGGAGAGCAGGAGTTCGTCGACCGGGTGTACGTGCAGCTGGGGAAGTCGGCCAAGGCCGCCCAGCAGCTGGCCCGGGAGGGGTTCGACCGCGGTCTGCTCGGTCACGAGGGCGGGTTGGTCGAGCGCGACGCGATGGTCTTCCAGGCCGCCAAGCGCATCGCCCAGCTGGACGCCGCGCACGAGGGCCTGGTCTTCGGCCGCCTCGACGTCCGCCCCGAGCTGAGCCCCGAGCCGCGGTACGTCGGCCGGATCGGCCTGCGCGACGACCACCACGACTCCCTGTTGATCGACTGGCGGGCGCCGGCCGCGGCGGTCTTCTACCAGGCGACCGCCGCCGACCCGAAGGACGTCGTCCGCCGCCGCGTGCTGCGCAGCCAGGGCCCCACGGTCGTGTCCGTCGAGGACGAGCTGCTCGACGCCGAGGCCGGGACCGACCTGCCGATCGTCGGCGAGGGCGCGCTGATGGCCCAGCTGTCCCGCGCCCGCGACCGCTCCATGCACTCCATCGTCGCGACCATCCAGGCCGAGCAGGACCGGGCGATCCGGGCACCCTCGCGGGGCGTCGTGTCGATCTCGGGTGGGCCGGGTACGGGCAAGACGGTGGTCGCGCTGCACCGGGCGGCGTACCTGCTCTACACCGACCGGCGGCGCTACGAGTCCGGCGGCGTGCTGGTCGTCGGTCCGAGCGGTGTGTTCATGAGGTACATCGAGCGCGTGCTGCCCTCGCTCGGCGAGACCGCGATCGCGTTGCGGTCGCTGGGCGAGGTCGTGGACGGGCTGCGCGCGACCCGGCACGACGAGCCGTCGGTCGCCGACGTGAAGGGCTCGGCCCGGATGGCCGAGCTGATCCGGCGTACGTCGCGACAGCAGGCGCCCGGGTCGCCGCGGGAGTTCCGGATCTTCTGGCGCGACGACGTCATCACCCTCGACCCCGGCAAGCTCGGCCAGCTGCGGCGCCAGCTGATGGGGCAGGGCCGCCGCAACCGGCAGATCCCGCGCATCGCCTCCTCCCTGCTCGACCTGATGTGGCGCCAGGTGCGCGGCGAGCGCGGCCGCGAGCGGGGCCGTGAGGCGTTCAACGACGAGATGCTCGGCAACCAGGCGTTCGTCGACTTCGTCGTCGAGTGGTGGCCGCCGCTCGACGCGCCGACCGTGCTGGGCTGGCTGCGCGACCCGGAGCTCCTGGCCCGCGTGGCCGAGGGCGTGGTCTCCTCGGAGGACCAGCGGCTGCTGACCAAGTCCTGGGCCTCGGAGCTCCCCCCGTCGGTCGAGGACGTGCCGTTGCTGGACGAGCTGAGGTACGCCCTCGGCGACGTCCCGACCCGCTCGGAGGAGGACCACGAGCTCGACGACTTCCTCGGTGGCGACGTCGAGGAGCTGACCTCGGCGGTCGAGCGCGAGTACGGATCGGGCGGCCGGCGCTGGACGCCGCCGACCAACAGCATCGAGGACGACCCGTTCGCCCACGTGCTGATCGACGAGGCCCAGGACCTCACGCCGATGCAGTGGCGGATGGTGGGCCGCCGCGGCCGCACCGCCTCGTGGACCATCGTCGGCGACCCGGCGCAGTCGTCGTGGCCGGTGCCGTTGGAGGCGGCGTCCGCGCGGGCCGCCGCGCTGGAGGGCAAGGAGCTCCACGAGTTCCACCTCTCCACCAACTACCGGAACTCCTCGGAGATCTACGAGTACGCCGCGGCGTACGCCGCCCGCGTCGGGCTGGACGCCGACCTGCCGACCGCGGTCCGCTCGACCGGTGTCGCGCCTCTCGAGGTCGCCGGCGGCGCGGACCTGGAGGCCGCGACCCGCGCGGCGGTCGCCTCGGTCGCCGCTTCCGTGTCGGGGACTGTGGGCATCGTCGTCCCCGTCGCGCGCCGTTCGGACGTCAACGCCTGGCTCGCCTCCTGGCCCGAGCTCGCCGCCGACGCCCCCGGCGCCCGCGCCGCCATCGACTCCTCCGTCGCCCCCTCCGGCGAGGACCGCATCGTCGTCCTCACCGGCCTCGACACCAAGGGCCTCGAGTTCGACGGCATCGTCGTCGTCCGCCCCCAGGAGATCGAGGCCGAGTCCGCCACCGGTACCTCCACCCTCTACGTCGTCCTCACCCGCGCCACCCAGCTCCTCACGACCATCTCCTGACCGCGAGTCGGCGCTACTTTCCCTCGGTCGACGTCGAGTCGGCGCTACTTTCCCTCCGGTCGGCGTCGAGTCGGCGCTACTTTCCGGGCGGCGACGGAAACTGGCGCCGACTCGACGTCCGGGACGGGGAAAGGAGCGCCGACTCGCGGAAGTAGGGTCACGCTCATGTCGGAGGTCCGCGAAACCGGTGCACGGGAAGCCATCGAGGCGCTCCGGGGGCACGAGGCGTGGGCGATCATCCGGAGGTCGACGCGGGCGGGGGACCGGGACACGGTCGGGCTCGTGGGCGGCACGAGGCGGGTCGTCGAGTCGATCATGGACGTCGAGCTCGAGACCGGGATCCCCCAACAGGATCACATCGCCGACCGGCTCCTCGCCATCCCCTTCCGCCAGGTGCGGGAGCGGGGGTTCGAGGCGCACGACGACGGTACGCCGCTGGTCGTCGTGGACGTGAAGAGCGAGCGCGAGTTCAGCGTCGCCGAGATCGTCCAGGCGATCGACGACGTACCCGTCGAGCTGGCGGACCGCGGCGGGTTCGACATCGACGACCAGGAGTACGCCAAGCTCGTCGAGGCGGTCATCAAGGACGAGATCGGGCAGGGCGAGGGCGCGAACCTGGTCATCGGCCGCCACTACCGCGCGACGATCGCGGACTGGGGCGCCGACAAGGCGCTCGCGGTGTTCAAGCGGCTGCTCGAGCGGGAGCGCGGCGCGTACTGGACGTTCGTCTTCTTCACCGGCGACCGGTACCTCATCGGCGCCAGCCCCGAGCGCCACGTCACCGTGCACGGCGGCGACGTCCGGATGAACCCGATCAGCGGCACCTTCCGCCTCGGGGCCGCCGGCGAGGGCGACCTCAAGCCGCGCATCCTGGACTTCCTTCGCGACGAGAAGGAGATCTACGAGCTCTTCATGGTGGTCGACGAGGAGCTGAAGATGATGTGCGACATCTGCACGGAGGGCGGCCAGGTGCTCGGCCCGTTCCTCAAGCCGATGAGCCGCCTCATCCACACCGAGTACCTGCTCGCGGGCCGCACGACGAGGGATCCCCGGGAAGTCCTGAGAGACACCATGTACGCCGCCACGGTGACGGGCTCGCCGGTGGAGAACGCCTGCCGGCTGATCAAGCAGTACGAGACCGAGGGCCGCGCGTACTACGGCGCCGCGCTGGCCATCCTCGGCCGCGACGAGCGCGGCGAACCCGTCGTCGACAGCCCGATCGTCATCCGCACCGCCGACGTGGACGAACAAGGACGCCTCACCGTCACCGCCGGCGCGACCCTGGTGCGCGACTCCGACCCGGCGTACGAGGTCGCCGAGACGCACGCCAAGGCCAGCGGCGTCCTCAGCGCCTTCGGCCTGGTCGAGACGACGCCCGTCCCGGACGTGAACGTCGCCGAGCTCGTCAACGACGAGGACGTGCTGCTCGCCCTGAACGCCCGCAACCAGAGGCTGTCCAGGTTCTGGCTGACCGACCAGGCCGGCACCAGCCCCGACCCGCGCCTGCGCGGCAAGCACGTCGTGGTCCTCGACGGCGAGGACGACTTCGTGAAGATGCTGCGCCACGTCCTCGGTGTCCTCGGCATGACCAGCAGCGTGATCCGCCACGACGAGTACGACGCCGTCACGCACGACCCCGCCCTCGACGCCGCCGACCTCGTCATCGTCGGTCCCGGCCCGGGCGACCCACGCGACGCCGACGATCCGAAGATGGCCGTCCTCCGCGGGGTCGTCGACCGGCTGATGACCCGCGAGCAGCCGTTCCTCGCGGTCTGCCTCGGCCACCAGGTCCTGTGCCACCACCTCGGCCTCGACCTCGGCTTCAAGGACATCGTCTTCCAGGGCACCCAGTCACCGGTCGACATCGACGGGCGCACCGAACGGGTCGGCTTCTACAACACCTTCGTGGCCCGACAGGGCGAGCACGCCCTCCCCGACGGCGTCGACGTGCAGGCGGATCCCGCGTCCGGCGACGTCCACCTGGTTCGCGGTCCCCACTACCGCGGCATCCAGTTCCACGCCGAGTCGATCCTGACCGAGCACGGCTACGACCTGGTGCACGACCTCGTGCGCGACCTCCTGACCGCGAAGGCCTAGCCCGCCAGGTCCAGCTGCACGAGCACCTCGGCGTCCGGCGTCGCGGCCGGCCCGACCAGCCGCCAGCCCCGCACCCCGGCGTCCGCCCCGCACGGCACCGGTACCTCCGCCGCGCTCGGGAGGCACGCGAGCGCCAGCACCGTCGCACCCACGACCGAGATCGTGCGGTCGCTGCTGCGACCCACGTCCACGGGTTCGAGACGCACCAGGCCCCGGGAGCCGGTGCTCTCGAGGGCGTCGGCCAGCTCGTACTTCCGATGGACCAGCGAACCGCCCGGCTTCCGTAGCCAGTCCTCGACGACCAGGTCGCCCGACGCGAGCACCCGCACCTGGGTGTGTCGGCTGCCGATCGGCACCGGCACCGGAGGAGGCGGGTGCTGACGGCTCCGGCTGTCGACCTGACGCGCCAGCGGCTTCGCGTGCGGCTCACCCCGCCCGGCCCACCACCAGCCGGCGCCGACGAGGAGGGTCATGATCGCCATGACGGCGACGCAGGCGGCCACGACGGTCCCGGTCGACGGTCCTGGGTACGACGCCGGGGCCGGTAGGGCGACCGGCTCCGGCACGGGAACGGGCAGGCGGTCGGGACGGGGAGCGAGAGACTCTGCCGGAGCCGCGTCCCGCATCGACCGCTCGAACCACGCGACCCACTCGGGCGCGGTGACGTCGGGCTTGGGCGGCGGTGTCCGGGTTGCCTGCGGGATCCGGTGCTCGACCCACTTCGGCGTCATCGGCCCACCTGGCTCCGGGGATCGGGGTGGACGCCGAGCAGCTCGGCGTACGGCCCGAGCACCTGCGTCGCCACCACCGGGGCCGCAAGCGGGAGGCCGCGGCGTCGGGCGCCGCGGCGTACACGCTTGCCAGACATCCAGGTGCCCGTCAGCGACCGAACGGGTGGACGCATACGTCGGCGGCGAGCCCCGGCGAACCGGTCGCGATCATCAACGGAACCAGGCTGCCCTCGGCGGCGGCAGTGAGTCCCTCGTGAGCCTGCATGACAACCCCCAGCTGTCTCACAACGGTCCCGAGATACGGGGCCCTGGGGGGAGGTCAGGAACACCCCCAGGGTGCCCTGGCACTCGCCCGGCTGCAACCATCCGTTCGGATGGACCGGTTCGCCCACGCGGCCTTGGGTCGGCGGCGAGAATCGGTTTCACCAAGATGAGGTACGTCCACGGGGGGCAGCAGAGCCATGCGCCGGTCGCCGATCGCGACGGTGGCGGTCATCGCCACCGCCCTGGTGGCGGCTGCCTGCGGCGCGCCGACGGGCAACGCCGGCGATGAGCCCGCGCGGCCGGCGGACGCGGCGGTTGTTCACCAAGAGACGGCGGCGCGTCGCCCGAACGTCGTGTTCGTGCTGATGGACGACTTCTCCATGGACCTGCTCCGCACCCTGCGCAGCGCGCGGTACATGGAGCGGCACGGCGCGTCGTACGACAACGCCTTCGTCGTGGACTCGCTGTGCTGCGTCTCGCGCAGCGCGACGTTCACCGGCCAGTACCCGCACCAGACCGGCGTCCTCACCAACACCACCAACCTGCCGAACCGCCAGGGCCCGCTCGGCGGCTGGCGTGGCTTTGCGAAGAACGGCAACCAGGCGCGAACCTTTGCGGTCCGCTTGCAAGAAGCGGGCTACCGCACGGGGTACGTCGGCAAGTACCTGAACGGCTACGAGGTCAACGCCAAGGACCAGGCCCTGCCGCCCACCCCGCCCGGCTGGTCGGACTTCCGCGCGATCTTCGGTACGGCCTACGACGGCTGGGACTTCCAGGGCCTCCGCCCCGGCCCGAAGGGCACCAGCATCCTGCGCAGCTGGCCGGCACCGCCGGCCGGCGAGAGCAACAAGAAGAAGGACCACGCCTACGCCGGCACCGTGATCGGCAGCCTGGCCATGAAGTTCCTGCGGCAACGGCGCGACGACCCGCA
Organism: uncultured Actinomycetota bacterium; assembly: GCA_963782035.1. Lineage (GTDB taxonomy): Bacteria > Actinomycetota > Actinomycetes > Propionibacteriales > Nocardioidaceae > Nocardioides. The sequence continues at coordinate 181,958 of CAWAIW010000014.1, read as the reverse complement.
GCCGTACTTCCTCGAGGTCGCGCCGTACGCCCCGCACGGACGCGTCGACGACGACCCGGCGTACGCCGGCGAGTCGTTGTTCCCCGCTGCCTTCCGCGACCAGCCCGGGGGAAGCAAGAAGCTCGGTGACTGCGGGCTCGTCACCTGCCGGAGTCTCACCACCCGGGACCTGCCGGGGTTCGGGGACCGCCGCTCGGACAACCGCCCCGACCGCCGCGACGGTCGCGCGGCGTCGCAGTGGAACCTCCACCCGTTGACGCTGACCCGGGCCCAGGCCCAGACCAACCTCCGCGACCGCGCGCGGATGGCGCAGTCGGTCGACCGGATGGTGATGCGGATCCTGCGCACGGTCGACGCGAACACCTACGTCGTCCTCACCTCCGACAACGGCCTCCACCTGGGCCAGATGGGGTTGTTGCGCGGCAAGGGCACGGCCTACGACACCGACGCTCATGTCCCCGTCCTCGTCGTCGGCCCGGGCGTCGTACCCGGCCCCCGGACCACGATGGTCAGCAACATCGACTGGGCGCCGACCTTCGAGCAGCTCGCCGGCCTGCCCAGCCCGGCGTACCGCTCCGGCACCTCGCTCGTGCCCACGTTCACCGACCCGGCCGCACCGGCGGCCGACTACGTCTTCTTCGAGCACACCTTCTCGAGGTCACGACCCGGCGCCGACCCGGACCGGGCGTTCACCGGCGGCGGGCTGAACGTCATCCCGTCGTACGTCGCGGTACGCAGCCGCACCGCGCTGCTGGTCCGCAACGACCTCGACGACCGGTGGGGGCACCACCGGTACGCCTACGAGTTCTACAGCTACCTCGACAAGGGGTGGGAGCGGACCAACGCCTACGACGATCCCGCGCACGCCCCCGAGATCGCGACGCTGATGGCGAAGCTCGACGAGTGGGACGGCTGCTCGCGGCTGCGCGGCGCGGACCCGGTGCCGTTGTCGTGCGACTCCCTGACGACGGCGTCGCTAGGTTGAGCCGGTGCCCGGGCCGGACCCCATGGTCGATGTCGTCGTGGTCGACCACCACGACTCCTACACCTGGAACCTCGTGCACCTCATCGCCGCCGTCACCGGCACCCTGCCGCGCGTCGTCGAGCACGACGAGGTGACCGCCGCCGAGGTCCTCGAGCACGAGTACGTCGTGCTCTCGCCCGGCCCCGGCCGGCCGGACGAGCCGCACGACTTCGCCGTCGGCGGGGAGGTACTGAGGGCTGGCACCCGTCCCGTGCTCGGGGTCTGCCTCGGCATGCAGGGCCTCGTCACGGCGTACGGCGGCGTGGTCGACCGCGTCGAGCCCGCACACGGCGAGCTGACCTCCGTCACGCACGACGGGCTCGGGGTGTTCGCCGGTCTGCCGCAGGACTTCAAGGCGGTCCGCTACCACTCGCTGGCGGCGCTCGTCGTGCCCGACGACCTCGTCGTCACCGCCCGCGGCGACGACGGCACCGTGATGGGCGTCCGGCACGTCTCGCTGCCGCTCGAGGGCGTGCAGTTCCACCCCGAGTCGGTCCTCAGCGAGCACGGCGCCCGGCTGGTGGCGAACTTCCTGGGGCTCGCCGGTGGATGACGTCGAGAGCTTCTTCGCCGACGTCGCGGCCGAGCACGCCCGCTGCTTCTGGCTCGACGGCGGCGGCGCCCGCGAGTGGTCGGGCCGGCGGTCGATGGTCGGTTGGCTGGACGACGACGACGTGTCCCTCACCTTCCACGCCGGTCCCCGGGAGGTACGTCGGCACGCCGGCGGCCGAGTCGAGGTCGTCGGCTCGGACGTCTTCGACGTGCTCGAGGCCGAGATGGCTGCGGGTCCCGACGACGCCCAGTGGTTCGGGTACCTCGGGTACGCCGCCCGCCCCGACCTCTTCCCCGCAACCCCCGACCCCGACCTCCCCGACGCCGTCTGGATGCGCGCCACCCACCTCCGCTTCTTCGACCACGACCTCGCCGTTGGGCAGAAACGCCAGTCTGGAACCGTTTACACCGCGCCTTTGGTCCCAAACGCCAGTGCCCAGCGGCCCCCTGTGGATTACGCGGAGGCGTTCGACCGGGTCCAGGAACACCTGCACGCGGGCAACTCCTACGAGGTGAACCTGACCTACCGCCTCGAGACGCCGAGCGAGCTCAGCCCCGTCGCGGCGTACCTGCGGCTGCGGGAGGTGAACCCCGCGCCGTACGCCGGGTACCTCCAGCACGACGTCCCGGGCCACCGGGCCTGGCTGCTGAGCTCGTCGCCCGAGCGGTACGCGCTGGTCACCGCCGACCGCATCCTGGAGACCAAGCCGATCAAGGGGACCACCGCCCGCGGCGACACCCCCGACGAGGACGAGGCGGCGCGGACGAAGCTGGCGAGCGACCCCAAGTTCCGCAGCGAGAACCTGATGATCGTCGACCTCCTCCGCAACGACCTGTCGATGGTGTGCGACCCGGGCACCGTCGAGGTGCCGGTGCTGATGGACGTCGAGTCCTACCCGAGCGTCCACCAGCTCGTCTCCACCGTCCGCGGCCGGCTCACCGACGGCGTCACGACCGTGGCCGCGCTCAAGGCCCTCTTCCCCGCGGGCTCGATGACCGGCGCCCCCAAGCTGCGGACGATGGAGATCATCGAGGAGGTCGAGGCGACGCCGCGGGGGGTGTACGCCGGGGCGTTCGGCTGGCTGGCCGCCGACGGCCGCGCCGACCTCGGGGTGGTCATCCGGTCGCTGGTGACCGGAGGCCCCGGCGGCTACCGGCTGGGCACCGGGGGCGGGATCACGGTGCGATCCGAGGTGGAGGAGGAGTACGCCGAGTCGCGCTGGAAGGCGGCGCGGCTGCTCACGGCGCTGGACATCAGGAGGGCTGGTTCCCCGCCACCAGACGGGTCGCCACGCTGATCGCCGCCCGCTCGGCAGGCTGCTCCTCGGGCAGACGCACCGAGACGAGGTGGGTGACGAAGCCCTGCTTCGCGAGCAGGACCACGGACCCGTCGGTGTCGACCACCACCTCAGCGGCGTCCGCGCCCGGCACGTCCACCGGGTGGTGGGGCAGCCGGTCGGCCCCGAGGTAGAGGCCCAGGACGGCGGGCAGTGACCGCACGTCCGGGTAGGAGCTGACGTCCAGGGCGTCGCCGTACCGGCACTCGACCTTCCGCGCCGCGCTCGGGTCGTGGACCCGGTGCGCCCGGACGACCAGGCCGAGCGCCCGGCTCGCGACGCCGGCCGGGACGACGGCGCAGGGGTGCCGGAGCCTGGTCGGCGTGTGGGAGCCGAGCGAGTCGCCGGAGGTGGCCGGAGCGGGAACCGGCGTCGAGGACGCCTCCCCCGTGCACCCGGTCAGCAGCAGGGTCGCCAGGACTGTCACGGTGAGCGCACCGGCGGCGCCGCCTGTGGGGAGGCGGCGCCGCCGGCAGATGGTTGGGAGTGCTCCCACCTTCGACGTTAGGTCAGCGAGGGGCCGGATGTCCCACCCCCAGGGGTGCTGGTTCGCATACGTTCGGTCGGTACGCCGCCCGGCGCTCGGGCCGCGGGGTGCTCCGGCCCGCCGGGCAGCCACAGGGTGAACCGGGCGCCGCCGCCGGGCGCCGCACCGGCCTGGACGGCCCCGGCGTGCCGGCCGACGACCTGCTGGACGATCGCCAGCCCGAGCCCGGAGCCGGGCATCGAGCGCGACTCGCGGGCGCGGTAGAAGCGCTCGAAGACGTGGGGGAGGTCGGCCGGGTCGATGCCCGGACCCTGGTCGTCGACGGTGAGCACGCCGTTGGCCAGCCGGACCGTGACCGTGCTGCCGTCGGGTCCCCACTTCGCGGCGTTGTCGAGCAGGTTGGTGACGGCCCGCTCGATCGAGCCGGACTCGCCGACGACCCACCACGGCAGCGTGACCACGTCCATCTCGGTGCGCGGCGCCCGCAGCCGCACCCGTCCGACGGCCCGGTCCACGACCTCGGCCAGGTCGAAGGTCTCCACCAGATGAGTCAGCGGCTCGTCGCGCGCGAGCTCGACCAGGTCGCCCACCAGCGTCGACAGCTCCTCGAGCTGGGCGCGGACGTCGTCGAGCAGCTCCTGGCGCTGACCGGGGGGAAGCCCGCCCGAGGAGTCGGCCAGGGTGTCGGCCTGGGTCAGCAGGTCCAGGTTGGTGCGCAGCGACGTGAGCGGCGTGCGCAGCTCGTGACCGGCGTCGGCGACCAGGCGGCGCTGCCGGTCGCGCGACGCGGACAGGGCCACGAGCATGGCGTTGAAGGCGGTCGCCAGCCGGGCGATCTCGTCGTCGCCCTCGACGGGCAGCGGCGTCAGGTCCTCGGTTCGCGCGATCTCCTCCACGGCGCTGGTGAGGCGGCGTACGGGTCGGAGCCCGTTGCGTGCGACTCCCCACCCGGCCGCGGCCGCGCCGATGACGCCCGCCAGCCCGAAGAGCAGCATGACCGCCCCGAGACGCTTGAGGACCGTCTCCTGAGGGTCCAGCGACTGGGCGAGGACGAGCGCGACGCCGTCCTCCTGGGTGGGCACGGTGGCGACGCGGTAGTGGATGCCGCCGGCCGTGATGCTGCGGATGCTCTGGTCGCTGTTCCCGGCCGCGACGTCCAGCTCGGGCTGGCCGAGTCGGATGCCCGGGCCCTGGTCGACGGTGGAGACGTCGCCCTCGGACGTGACGAAGGCCATCCGGATGTCGGCCGCGCCGAACGCCCACGACGGCAGGCGGTCGGTGATCGGCAGCACGTTGGCCGCCGCCGCCCGCTTGGCCCGGTCGAGCAGCGACTCGTCGAGCGAGGCCTGCATCTGGATCCGCACGGTGAGGAAGACGGCGAGCGCGATCAGGGCGACCGCCACGCCCACCGCGATGGTGGTCAGCAGGATGACCCGGCTCGCCAGCGAACGACGGTAGTGCCAGCCGGTCTGCGGCCACCGCCCGCCCACCGCCGGGGCCGGAGGGAGGCTCATGTCTCCTTGAGGACGTAGCCCACGCCGCGCACCGTGTGGATCAGCCGCGTCTCGCCCTCGGCCTCGGTCTTGCGCCGCAGGTAGCCGACGTAGACCTCGAGGGAGTTCGCCGTCGTGGGGAAGTCGTAGCCCCAGACCTCCTCGAGGATGAACGCCCGCTCGAGGACCCGGCGGGGCCGGCGCAGGAACATCTCCAGCAGCGTGAACTCGGTGCGCGTCAGCGGGATGTCGCGGTCGCGACGGGTCACCTCACGGGTGCCGAGGTCCATGGTGACGTCGGAGAAGCTCAGCACCTCGGCGTCGCTGCCCTCGACCGGCACGGCCCGGCGCAGCAGCGCGCGCAGCCGCGCCAGCAGCTCCTGGAGGGCGAACGGCTTGGTCAGGTAGTCGTCGGCGCCGGCGTCCAGGCCCTCGACCCGGTCGCCGACCGCGTCACGAGCGGTCAGCACCAGGATGGGTACGTCGTTGCGGGCGCTGCGCAGTGCGCGCGTCGCCTCGATGCCGTCGAGCCGCGGCATCATCACGTCCATGATCACCACGTCGGGGTCCGAGGCGCCGATGCCGGCCAGCGCCTCGGCGCCGTCGTTGGCCAGCGCGACGTCGTAGCCGTTGAACTCCAGCGACCGCCGCAGTGACTCGCGCACGGCCTTGTCGTCGTCGACCACCAGGACGCGCGGCTTCGCGCCGGTGTCACCCGTGGTCGCGCTCATGCCCCCCATGATGCCGTTCCAGCCTGAGCCGTGCCTGAGGACGCGCTAGGCGTAGCGGGCGGCCGCGGCGCCGGCGCGCGCGCCGTACCCGCCGCCGAACAGGCACGCGTGCACGAGCAGCGGGAAGAGCTGGTGCACGCCGACGCGGTCCTGCCAGTCCTCGGCGAGTGGCGAGACCTCCTCGTAGGCGTCCAGCACGCGCGGGAGGTGCGGCAGCCCGAACAGCGCCAGCATCGCCAGGTCGGTCTCACGGTGGCCGCCGTGCGCGGCGGGGTCGATCACCCAGACCCGCTGCTCGGTGCCCCAGAGCACGTTGCCGTTCCACAGGTCACCGTGCAGGCGGGCCGGTGGCTCCTCGGGCACCAGGTCGCCGAGGCGCGCGACGACGGACTCGACGTACGCCGCCTCGCCGGCCGTGATCCGCCCGCGGTCCTGGGCCAGCCTGAGGTAGGGCAGCACCCGCCGCTGGCCGTAGAACTCCGCCCAGGTGGGCGCCGCCTTGTTGAGCAGCGGCAGGCGGGCGATGAAGCCGTCACGCTCGCCGCCGTACGACGCCGCGCCGGCGCGGTGGGTCGTGGCGAGTGCCCGCCCGAACGACGAGGCTGCGTCCGCCGAGGGGCGACCGGGCTCGACCCAGCGCAGGATCAGGCAGCCGTCGTCGCCGGCGAGCACCTCGGGGACCGACAGCCCGCCGTCGCCGGAGTCGGCCAGCCAGCGCAGCCCGCCGGACTCGGCCGCGAAGAAGCCGTCGGGGGCGTTGTTGAGCGTCTTCATCAGCGCCGTCGTGCCGTCGGAGAGCCGGAGCTTGGTGGCCACGCAGACGTCGCCGCCCGCGACCGGCGCGGTGGCGACCACGGACGAGCCGAGGAGCTCCTCGGCGTGCCGGGCGACGAGGGGCTGGCGCGTCATCCGCGGACCCGGGGCTCGGTCTCGAGGGCCGCCACGAGGGCAGCGGACGTCCGTTCGACCATCGACAGCACCTCCTCGAACCCGGCGTCACCACCGTAGTACGGGTCCGGTACGTCGCCACCCGCGACGGGATCGAAGGTGCGGAAGAGCATCACCCTCGGTGAGACCCTGTCCGAACTGTCGAGGTTGCTGAGGTCGGCCAAATTGTCCCCGTCCATGGCCAGGACCAGGTCCACCTCGTCGGACGTCCCCGCCGCGTACTGCCGGGCCCGGTGCCGCGTCGGGTCGTACCCCGCACGGGACAGCGTCGCGGCCGCCCGGCGGTCCATCCGGTTCCCGACGTGCCAGTCGCCGGTGCCGCTGCTGGTCACCTCGACGACGTCGCCCAGGCCGGCCTCGTCGAGCCGCTCCTGGAGCACGACGTGGGCCATCGGAGACCGGCAGATGTTGCCGAGGCAGACCAGCTCGATGCGGTAGCGGCCGGGTTCGCGAGGGGGAGGCAGGCTCACTTGTCGATCAGCTGGTTCACGCCCCAGGTGACGACCGTGATCACGATCGCGCCGCCCACCGCCGTCATGAAGCCGTCGACGTGGAAGCCGATGTCGAGCTTGTCGGAGAGCCACGCGGTCAGCTGGAGCATGAACGCATTGATGACGACGAGGAACAGCCCGATCGTCAGGATCACCAGCGGCAGCGACAGCAGAGTCAGCACCGGCTTCACGATCGCGGTGACCACGCCGAGGATCAGCGCCACGATCAGCACCGGCCAGAGCTTCTCCTGGAGCTCCGCCTGCCCGCTGGACGGCCCGTTGAACCGGATGCCGTCGAAGAGCCACGCCGCCACCATCAACGCGACCGCGTTGGTGACCAGCCAGGTGACGAAGCGCATGAAGCCCACGAGGGAACCCTAGCGATCGGGCCGCAGGCCCAGGCGCTCGAGGATGGCCGCCTCGCCGTCGGCGAGGTGCCGCTCCAGCTCCGCCTCGGCACCGACGACGTCGTCGGCCTCCAGCAGCTCGACCAGGACGGTGTGCGCGGCCACCTGGTCGCTGGCGTTGCGACGCGCCCGCTCGACCTGGGCCAGCGCCAGGCGCAGCTCGGCGTGTGCGGAGGCGGCCATCGCGACCAGCCGCGGCGAGCCGGTCAGGCCGACGAACGACAGGTGGATGGCCAGGTGCCGGCGGTTGAGCTCCTCGTACGACGCGTCGGCGGCGACCGCCGCGGCGTACTCCTCCAGGGAGGTACGGACGGCCTTGCGGTCGGCGTCCACCGCTTCGGGCCAGCTGCGGACGCCCGCCAGCTCGAGCACCCGTCGCGCCCGGGCGACGTCGCCGACGGACTCGGGGTCGGGCGTGGCGACCGAGACGCCGCGGTGCGGCTCGCGGGTCGCCATCCCGTCGGCGACCAGGACGGTCAGGGCCTCGCGGACGGTGGGACGCGAGACGCCCAGCGACTCGGCCAACGCGACCTCGCGCAGTGGCGTCCCGGACTCCAGCTCGCCCTCGAACACCGCGCGTCGCAGCTCCTCGACGACCCGGTCGACGGTGGAGGTCTGGTCGACGCTCGCGAGCGTGCCGAAGGGGGAGTCCCCTTCTGTCTGCCCCATCGTCTGGCCCGTCATGGCACCAGTGTCTGACAACTCGGCTCATGGCGAGCATCCGTGTGCCACACTCTGGTTTGTCAGGTTGTCAGACAATCTTGGGTGGAGGTGTCGTCGGTGGTGCTGTCGTGGGGTCGTCGCTACCTGGTGGTGCGTCCCGACCATTTCCGGGTCGAGTACCGGATCAACCCCTTCATGGACCTCTCCCGGCAGCCCGAGCCCGCCCTGGCGCGTGAGCAGTGGGACGGCCTGGTCGCCGCGATCCGGGAGGCCGGTGGCGTCGTCGAGGTGGTCGAGCAGCGCGCGGACGCCCCGGACATGGTCTACGCGATGAACCTCGGCTTCGTCGTCGAGCGCCCGGAGGGGCCTCTGGTCACCTCGTCGGCCGGCCACGTGGTGATGTCGCACATGAGGTTCGCCGAGCGCCGGATGGAGACCGCCTCCGCCGCCACCTGGTTCGCCGGCCGCGGGTTCACGACGTCGTACGTCGGCCGCGACGGCGTCGGCGCCCACCTCGAGGCGGGCGACGCGTTCGCGTGGGGCGACGGGCTGGTCGTCGGGTACGGCCCGCGCACCGACGAGCTCGGCCTCAAGGCGCTGGCCACCGAGCTGTCCGTCCGCGTCCGGGGCCTCCGGATCACGCACCCCGGCATGTACCACCTCGACCTCGCCTTCTGCCCGCTCGACGACCGTCGCGCCATCGTCTGCCCGGCCGCCTTCGACGACGAGTCCGCCGCCTCCCTGCTGGCGCTGGTGCCGGAGCCGCTGGTCATCAGCGAGGAGGAGGCGCTCACGACGTTCGCCGCCAACTCCATCGTGATCGGGTCCACGGTCCTGATGCCCGCGACCACCGATGGCTCGAACGCGCGCATCGTCGCCCGGCTCGAGGACTGGGGCTTCGCGGTCGTCCAGCTCGACGTCTCCCAGTTCCACCTCGGCGGCGGCTCGATCCGCTGCCTGACCAACCCCCTCGACGTCCGCCTCGGCCGCGACCTCCCCCTCCTCCCTTCCGGCGAGGTCCTGCTGCCGTAGCGGGATGGGCCGGGTCACTTCTGCGGTTTCCGCACTCTGAAACCTGCGGAACTGGACTGGACCATGTCGCCAGTAGCCTCGCGACCATGGCACCGGCGGGCGGCATCGACGCCATGCTGGTCGGGGCGGCGGCCTCGGGAGCGTTCTTCGCACTCGTGGCACTGATCCTGCGGCGCAGCCTGGGCAGCGTCACCGCCTGGGCGATCGCGGGGTTCCTCTGGTCGCTGGTCGTGATCGCACTGGTCACTCTCCTCCCGACCGACCCCGACGTCGGGATCGTGCCGGCCGAGGGCCGCTCGACGAGCTGCTCGATGGACTACGGCGGGCCGGCACCGGACGGCTTCTGGATCCTGGCCGGCGGCCAGCGACTCCTGAACACCGTTCTGTTCGTCCCCGCCGGCGCCCTCCTGGTCCTGGCGGCCAGCCGCTGGCGGATCGGCTGGGTCGTCGTGCCGCTGGGACTGGTCGGCCTGGCGGCGTACTCCGTCGCGATCGAGCTGATCCAGCTCGAGCTGGCCCGCATCGACCGCGCCTGCGACGTCACCGACGTGGTCGACAACGTGTCCGGCGCCGCCATCGGTGTGGGGATCGGGCTGGTGCTGATGCTGGTGTTCAGGCCGTGGCGACACCGTCGCTGACCCGCAGCGGGAGGCCTGCCCTCGTTAGCCTGCAGGGCATGACGACCAGCCCCCAGCCGCGCGCCGCGGTCGGCCGGATCCCGACGTACGTCGCGGGCAAGCCGCCGGCGCCGCGTCCGGACCTGACGACCTACAAGCTGTCGTCCAACGAGAACCCGTACCCCCCGCTGCCCGGCGTGGTGGAGGCCGCGATGGCCGCCGTGCAGACGATGAACCGGTACCCGGACATGGGCAGCTCGGCGTTGTACGACGCCCTGGGCAAGAAGCTCCGCGTCCCCAACGATCACCTCGCCCTGGCCACCGGCTCCGTCGCGCTGATCTACCAGCTGGTGCAGGCGTTCTGCGACCCCGACGACGAGGTCGTGTTCGCGTGGCGGTCCTTCGAGGCGTACCCGATCGCGGTCACCGCCGCCTCCGCGCGCATGGTGCGTGTCCCGGTCGAGGCAGACGGCCGCCACGACCTCGACGCGATGGCCGCTGCGGTCACCGACCGCACCAAGGTCGTGCTCGTCTGCACGCCCAACAACCCCACCGGCCCGGCCGTCACCCAGACCGAGCTCGACGCGTTCCTGGCGAAGGTCCCACCGCACGTGCTGGTGGTGGTCGACGAGGCCTACGTCGAGTTCGTGCGGATGGCCGACCCGGTCGACGGCGTCGCGACGTACCAGGCCCACGACAACGTCCTGCTCACCCGCACGTTCTCGAAGGCCTACGGGCTGGCCGGCTTCCGGGTCGGGTACGCCGTCGGGCCGCCGCCCCTGGCCGGCGCGCTGCGCGCGGTCTCCCTGCCGTTCGGCGTCTCCGGCGTGGCCCAGGCCGCGGCCGTCGCGAGCCTCGACCGCGAGCCGGAGCTGCTGGAGCGCGTCGACGCCCTGGTCGCCGAGCGTGACCGCGTCGTCCGCGGTCTGGCCGACGCGGGCTGGCCGGTCCCGGACCCGCAGGGCAACTTCGTCTGGTTCGGGCTCGGCGAGCGGACCGGCGACTTCGCGAAGGCCGCCGACGAGGTGGGCATCGTGGTGCGGCCGTTCGCCGGCGAGGGCGCTCGCGTGACGATCGGTGAGACCGAGGCGAACGACCGGTTGGTCGATCTCGTCGCCAAGTGGGTACTTGACGGGGCGTGACCCCTTACCGCGTCGACGACGACTACGAGCGCGACACCGACTACGTCGCCGACCGGATCACGAGAGACGCACGAGACGGCCGACCTCATGACTGGCCGGTGGAGCCCGGCCGCTACCGGCTGGTCGCGGCCAAGGCCTGCCCGTGGGCGACCCGCTCGATCATCGTGCGCAGCCTGCTGGGTCTCGAGGACGTCATCTCGATGGGGCTCGCCGGTCCCGTCCACGACGACCGGTCCTGGACCTTCGACCTCGACGAGGGCGGCCGGGACGCGGTGCTCGGCATCCACTTCCTGCGCGAGGCCTATGAGCGGCGCTTCCCGGAGTACGACAAGGGCGTCACCGTTCCCGCCGTGGTGGACATCCCGACCGGCTTCGTCGTCACCAGCGACTTCCCGATGATCACCCACGACCTGTTCTTCGAGTGGTCCGAGCACCACCGTCCCGACGCGCCCGACCTCTGGCCCGCGACCGTGCGCGAGGAGATGGAGGAGGTCATGGAGCGGGTCTACACCGAGGTCAACAACGGCGTGTACCGCTGCGGCTTCGCGGGCACGCAGGGCTCGTACGACGCGGCGTACGACCGTCTCTTCGCCGCCCTCGACTGGCTCGAGGACCGGCTCGGCGAGCGGCGGTACCTGATGGGCGACGCGATCACCGAGGCGGACGTCCGGCTGTTCACGACGCTGGCGCGCTTCGACGCGGTCTACCACAGCCACTTCAAGTGCGACCGCAACAAGCTGACCGAGATGCCGGCGCTGTGGGGCTATGCACGGGACCTCTTCCAGATCCCGGCGTTCGGCGACGCCACCGACTTCGGCCAGATCAAGCAGCACTACTACCGCGTCCAGGACGACATCAACCCGAGCGGGATCGTGCCGAAGGGGCCGGACGCCTCCGGCTGGCACACGCCGCACGGGCGCGAGGCGCTCAGCTCCTCCTGAACGGGCGCGTCCACCGTCGGACCCGCGCCACGAACCGCCAGCCCAGGAACAGCACGCCGAGCACGATCGTGGCGACCACGACGAAGGACGCCGCCGTGCCCGCGTCCGTCAGCCGGCGCAGCACCATGCCGATCGCGAGCGTGAGCAGCCAGACGCGGATGCCGGCCCTGGTGCTGCGGGGGTCGTCGTGGGCGAAGTGCGCGAGGGCCAGACCGGCGGCGGTCCCGACGAGGAACGGCCAGGCCGTGTGCGCGAGGCCGCCGAGGGTCAGGCCCTTGTCGTGGCTGACTCGGCCGATGACGGCGAAGACCAGCACCACGACCGCGTCCGCCACGACGGCCGTGGTCCAGCGATCCCTCACGGCGTGCTGGTCTCGGTCGGCACCGTCACCGTGGGCGACATCGTGTCGGTCGGGGTGCCGGTCACCGTCGGCGTGACCGTGGGCGAGGGGGAGGGTGTCGGCGTCGGGCTGGGCGTCGGCGTCGGGGTCGGCGTCGGGGCAGGAAGCAGTCCGTCGACCCAGCCGCCGAGGTACGGCCGGCCCGCCCGGGACCAGGTGATGTTCACGCCGTACAGGGCGCGCACGCCCTTCCTCTTCTGCGGCCGGTCCTTGTTCCAGTCCGGCGGGCACGGGTAGCGGTCGCGGTAGCACGTCCACGCGTGGAAGTAGAGCTGCGTGGAGCCGTCGCGGCGACGTACGACGTCCGCGCCGCCCGGTCCGCACAGGTTGTTCGCGGTCGACAGCAGCAGCTTGGGCGTGGCCCGCGACCAGTCCTTGAAGCTCGGCGACTTGCGCCAGTAGGTCCGGTAGCCGCACCGCCCGAACCAGCCGACCGAGGTGAACATGACCCACTTGTTGCCCTGCTGGGTGATGACGGGGTTCTCCTCGATGCCCTCGTTCGAGGTGAGGAACATGCTCGTCTGACCCTGCTGGATCCGTCGGCCGCGCTCCGACAGCCTCACCAGGCGGATCGAGGAGGGCTGCCCCTGGGTCCGGTAGACGAGGAAGCGCTGCCCCTTGTTGCCGGTGAACGCCGAGGGGTCGATCACGCCGCGGGTGCTGGAGACCAGGGCGTCGACCCGGGTCGGTGGGGTGTCGCCCGCGCGAGGTACGCCGGGCACGACCGGGCACACGAGAGGCGCGTTGCCGACGGGGGTGAACGGTCCGAAGGCCTTCTTGGACACGGCCACGCCGATGCAACGGGAGTTCTCGTCGGCCCCGGCGATCGGCGCGGCGAAGTACATCAGCCAGCCGCCCGGCGCGCGCTGGATGTCGGGGGCCCACAGCTCGGCGGACGACGCCCAGTTCGGCCGGCGGGTGAGCGCCGGCGTACCGATCACGTTGAACAGCGGCGAGCCCGGCTGGCTGCGGGCGATGTTCAGGTTGGGGGCGGTGGCGGCACCGACCAGGCCGACACGTGCGTCCACGACGGTGGGGTCGGCGAAGGCGCGCGACCAGAGCAGCGGCGCCGGGATGCCGAAGGTGCGCTTGGACGTCTGCTGCGCGGCACCGGCGGGGCTGCCGTCCGAGCCGAGGAGCGGGACCACCAGGGCCAGCGCGGCGAGCACGGCGACGACCGGCACGGCGGCCGACTTGAGCCAGGGCCAAGGGGATCGAGACATGCGCTCTAGTCTGACAAGCGTGGGCGCCGGACACGGACACGGGCACGCGGCCGGGCGCGCCGCGGACCGCGGACGGCTGCGTCTGGTCCTCACGATCACCTCGGTCGTGCTCGTGGTCGAGCTGGTGGGTGCGTGGCTCGCGTCGTCCCTCGCGCTGCTCGCCGACGCGGGGCACCTGGCCACGGACGCCGCGGCGGTCGTGCTGGCTCTCGGGGCGTCGTACGTCGCGGCTCGTCCGGGCGGCCCCCGCTCGACGTTCGGCAACCACCGGGCCGAGATCCTGGCCGCGCTCGCGAACGCGCTGGTGCTGCTGGTGGTGTGCGGCTACCTCGCCTACGCCGGCATCGACCGGCTCCGCCACCCCTCGTCGGTCGAGGTGGACGCCGGCCTGCTGATCGTGTTCGCGGCGGTCGGCCTGGTGGCGAACGCCGTCTCGCTGGGTGTCCTGAACCGCTCCGACACCGGCTCGCTCAACCTCCGAGCCGCGGCGCTCGAGGTCACCGCCGACCTGGTCGGCTCGGCCACGGCGCTGGCCGCCGGCATCGTCATCGCCCTGACCGACTGGGTCCAGGCGGACGCCATCGCCTCGCTGCTCATCGCGCTGCTGATCCTGCCGCGGTCCTGGACGCTGCTCCGCGAGTCCGCCGCCGTGCTCCTGGAGCAGGCTCCGCCCGGCCTGGACCTCGACGACGTCCGCGACCACGTCGCCGGGATGGACGGGGTCGTCGAGGTCCACGACCTCCACGCCTGGACGATCACCAGCGGCATCCCCAGCCTCTCGGCCCACGTGACGGTGACCGACGAGGCCCTCGCCGAGCACGGCGTCGGCGGCATCCTGGACCGCCTCTGCGAGTGCGTCGCCACCCACTTCGACGTCCAGCACGCGACGTTCCAGGTCGAGCCCGTCTCCCACCGCGCCCACGAGGACCTCGGCGAGATGCACGCGTGAGCGTGGGTCGAGGAAGGCGCGCCGGCGCCTGTCACGAGACCCCGGATGGCGCTGAGTCGATGAGTGACCACCCGTGGAGCCCACTCCTACCCGGCTCGAGCGGGTGAGAAGTGGGTGCAGGAGGTGGTTGCTCGGTGCCCCGACCGGATTCGCCCACCCAGACGCCCGCCGGTAATCTGAGCAAGCACGCGGGTGTGGTGCCGGTCACAAGCTGGGCCACGCCGCGAGACGCACACCAGAACGCCTTGCGCGGCAACCCCGCGGCAGTCGGTGAAGAGTGAAGGAGTCGTTGGTGACCCATGCAGGTTTCGGCCCCGACCTGGCGGAGGTCTTCGGACCCAGCCAGCAAGACGGCGGCCCCGAGCTCGTCCAGCTGCTGACGCCCGAGGGTGAGCGCGTCCGGCACCCCGAGTTCTCCTTCGGCGACGGCCTGTCGGCCGAGGAGGAGGCCGAGACCGTCCGCGGCTTCTTCCGCGACATGACGCTCACCCGGCGCATCGACGTCGAGGCAACCGCGCTCCAGCGCCACGGCGAGCTGGGCATCTGGGCCCAGCTGCTCGGCCAGGAGGCCGCGCAGATCGGCGCCGGCCGTGCGCTCCGCCCGCAGGACTACGTCTTCCCGACCTACCGCGAGCACGGCGTCGCCTGGTGCAAGGGCGTCGACCCCGTCGAGCTGCTCGGTCTCTACCGCGGCGTCGACCAGGGCTCCTGGGACCCCGCGAAGTACAACTTCCACCTCTACACGATCGTCATCGGCGCCCAGACGCTGCACGCGACCGGCTACGCCATGGGCATGCAGCGCGACGGCGACGTCGGCACCGGCGACCCCGACCGCGACGCGGCCGTGCTCGCCCACTTCGGCGACGGCGCCTCCTCGCAGGGTGACGTCAACGAGGCCTTCATCTTCGCGGCGTCCTACAACGCGCCCGTCGTCTTCTTCTGCCAGAACAACCAGTGGGCGATCTCCGAGCCGATCGAGCGCCAGACCCGGATCCCGCTCTACCAAAGGGCTCTCGGCTTCGGCTTCCCCGGCGTCCGCGTCGACGGCAACGACGTGCTCGCGACGTACGCCGTCACGAAGGCCGCTCTCCAGCGCGCCCGCGACGGCCAGGGCCCGACGTTCGTCGAGGCCTACACCTACCGGATGGGCGCCCACACCACGACCGACGACCCGACGCGGTACCGGCTCTCCGACGACGTCGAGCGCTGGCGCCTGAAGGACCCGATCGAGCGCGTGAGGGCCTACCTCCAGCGCAACGGCCTGGCGGACCAGGACTTCTTCGAGGCCGTCGCCGGCGAGGCCGACGACCTCGGCGCCCGGCTGCGCGCCGGCGTGCACGAGCTCGCCGACCCGTCGCCGCTGAGCGTCTTCGACCACGTGTACGCCGAGATCACCGAGGAGCTCGAGCAGCAGCGCGACGGCTACGCGGCGTACCTCGACTCGTTCGAAGGGGCCGAAATGACTTACCCCACGAAACCGCTCGCTCCCCCCGCTCCGCTCCTTCCGCTCTCGCTTTCGAGGGGACCCCAAGAATGACGAAGATCACCCTGGCCAAGGGCCTCAACATGGGCCTGCGCAAGGCCATGGAGGACGACCCCAAGGTCCTCATCATGGGCGAGGACGTCGGCAAGCTCGGCGGCGTCTTCCGCATCACCGACGGCCTGCAGAAGGACTTCGGCGAGGACCGGGTCATCGACTCGCCGCTGGCCGAGTCCGGCATCGTCGGCACGGCGGTCGGTCTCGCGTTGCGCGGCTACCGACCGGTCGTCGAGATCCAGTTCGACGGCTTCGTCTACCCGGCCTACGACCAGATCGTCTGCCAGGTCGCCAAGATGCGGTTCCGCTCGATGGGCCGCTCGGCGATGCCGATGGTCATCCGGATCCCCTTCGGCGGCGGCATCGGCGCGGTCGAGCACCACAGCGAGTCGCCGGAGGCGCAGTTCGCGCACACGCCCGGCCTCAAGGTGGTCGCCTGCTCCAACCCGATCGACGGCTACTGGATGATCCAGCAGGCCATCGCCTCCGACGACCCGGTGATCTTCCTCGAGCCCAAGCGGCAGTACCACGCCGACAAGGCCGACCTCGACGAGGACGCCACGCCCGAGCCGCTCTTCAAGTCGCGCGTCGTACGCCGCGGCGGCGACGCGACGCTGCTCGCCTACGGCCCGACCGTGAAGACCGCCCTGAAGGCGGCCGAGGCCGCGTCCAACGAGGGCCGCTCGCTCGAGGTCATCGACCTGCGCACCCTGAGCCCGCTCGACATGGGGCCGGTGTTCGAGTCCGTGCGCCGCACCGGCCACGCCGTCGTCGTGCACGAGGCGCACGTCAACCTCGGCATGGGCTCGGAGATCGCCGTCGCGGATCTCCGAGCAGTGCTTCTACTCCCTGGAGGCGCCGGTGCTCCGGGTCGGCGGGTTCGACACGCCGTACCCGCCCTCGCGCATCGAGGAGGAGTGGCTCCCGGACCTCGACCGGGTCCTCGACGCCGTCGACCGTTCCCTCGCCTACTGACCATCTGATTGGGGGGCCTCGTGCCCGAGTACAAGCTGCCCGACGTCGGCGAGGGCCTCACCGAGGCCGAGATCGTGACCTGGAAGGTCAAGGTCGGCGACGTCATCGCCATCAACGACATCGTCGTGGAGATCGAGACCGCCAAGTCCCTGGTGGAGCTGCCGAGCCCGTACGCCGGCACCGTCCTCGCCCTGCACGTCGACGAGGGCGAGACCGTCGACGTCGGCACGCCCGATCATCTCCGTCGGCAGCGCCGAGTCGGCGCCAGTTTCCGACGTCGACACCGACTCACCGCCCCAGAGCGGGGAAACTGGCGCCGACTCGGCGTCTGGTGCGATCGACCTCTCGAACCCGGCCGCGTCCGGTGGTGGCGAGGGCGAGAGCCTGGTCGGCCGCAACAAGGCCGAGCGCGACGCCACCCGTCGTCCGCGCCGGGCGATGTCGCCGGCCGTGGAGTCCACGCACCAGCAGGTGCAGGCGTCGTTCCAGCCCGGGGAGAAGACCGTCCCGGAGCCGGTCGAGACCGACGAGCCGGCCGTGCCGGCGTACTCCGCCTCCGCCCAAGACGTGACGCAGTCGAACGGCGACGTGCGCGTCCTCGCCAAGCCGCCGGTCCGCAAGCTGGCCAAGGACCTGGGCGTCGACCTCACGTCGCTGGCCGGTTCGGGTGAGGGTGGCGTCGTCACCCGCGAGGACGTGCAAGCCGCTTCGTCGTCACCGGGTCTCGTGACGGGCACTGGCGCGCCCTCCTCGACCAGCGGGAGTGGCGAGAGGGAGCGCCGTGAGCCGATCAAGGGCGTCCGCAAGATGATGGGGCAGGCCATGGTGGCCTCGGCCTTCTCGGCGCCGCACGTCACCGAGTGGGTCACCGTCGACGTGACCCGCACGATGGAGTTCGTCGAGCGGCTCAGGACCCGGCGCGAGTTCCGCGACGTCAGGGTCTCGCCGCTGCTGGTGCTCGCGCGGGCCTGCATGCTGGCCATGCGGCGCACCCCCGAGATCAACTCGTGGTGGGACGAGCCGGCCCAGGAGGTCGTGTTCAAGAGCTACGTGAACCTCGGCATCGCCGCGGCCACCGCTCGCGGCCTGGTTGTCCCCAACGTCAAGGACGCCCAGCAGCTCTCGCTGCTCGACCTCGCGGCCGCGCTCAACGAGCTGACCGGGGTCGCGCGCGAGGGCAGGACGCAGCCGGCCGACATGAGCGGCGGCACGTTCACGATCACCAACGTGGGTGTCTTCGGCGTCGACAGCGGCACGCCGATCATCAACCCGGGCGAGTCCGCGATCCTGGCGTTCGGGGCCGTGAAGAAGATGCCCTGGGTCGCCAGTGGTCCGGATGGTGACGAGATCGTCGTGCGCCAGGTGACGACCCTCGCGCTCGCCTTCGACCACCGGCACATCGACGGCGAGAAGGGCTCGACGTTCCTCGCCGACGTCGCCGCCATCATGGAGGACCCGGCGGCCGCGCTGCTGTTCTGAGGTTGGCCCGGGTCCGGGCTGGGTAGGGAGCGATCGTGACGTCCCTCGGGTACCCACGCCCCGGCGAGCGCCTCGGCCCCTACGTGGTCGGCCGCCGCCTCGGTGGCGGTGGCATGGGCGTCGTGTTCGAGGCGCACGACGAGGCCCTGGACCGCCAGGTCGCGATCAAGATCATCAGTCCCCACCTGGCCGACGACCCGGCGTTCCGCGAGCGGTTCATCCGGGAGGCGCGGTCCCTGGCGTCCCTGGACTCCTCGCACGTCGTGCACGTCTACGCCCACGGCGAGGCGACCGAGGAGGAGGACGGCCGGCTCTACCTGGTCACCCAGCTGATCCCGGACGGCGACCTCGGCGGCCTGCTCCAGTCGTACGGCGCCCCACCGCCCGCCATGGCCCTCGACCTGATCGCGCAGGTCGCCGACGGGCTGGCGGACGCCCACGCCGCGGGGCTGATCCACCGCGACATCAAGCCGGCCAACGTCCTGCTCCGGCGTCGGGACGAGGGCAACCAGGCCTATCTCTCGGACTTCGGCATCGCGCGTCTCGTCAACGCTGAGGCCGGTCGTCAGGGCGGCACCACGACGGGGACGATGGGCACGCCGACCTACATGGCCCCCGAGCTGCACATCGGCGGGTCGCCCAGCGTGGCCTCCGACCTCTACTCGCTCGGCTGCCTGCTGTGGGCGACGATCACCGGGAGTGCGCCGTACGCCGGCACGTCGGACTACCAGGTCGTGACCGCGCACCTCGAGGCGCCGGTCCCGCAGCTGGAGCAGTCCGGGTCGATGAGCGTCGCGGTCAACCGCATCCTGCGGACGGCGATGGCCAAGGCGCCGGGGGACCGGTACCCCTCCGCGGCGGCGATGCGCGACGACCTGCGCCGGGCCTCCCGACTCGGCGAGGAGCCGTTGGCCGTGGCGGAACCGAAGACGGCCGACGAGCCGCCCGGTCCCGTCCGGTCGCCGGTGGTCCTGATCGTGCTGGCCGTCGCCGTCGTCGTGATCGCGGTGGTGGGAGGCGTCGCCGCGCCGAAGATGCTCGGCGACGGCCCGAGGCCGGGGGGCGGCACCAGCTCGTCCTCGGTCACGCCGGACGGGACGGAGGACCGTGCCGTCGCGGACTTCGCGACGAGCCTCAAGGCCCAGGGCGTGATGACCACCGACCAGAGCGACTGCGTCGCCCAGACCGTGGTCGACGACCTCGGCTTCGACGCCCTCGTGGAGGCCGGCTTCTTCAGCTCGGACGGGAAGTTCCTCGACCCCGACCTCGCCGAGCACCCGGAGATCAAGAGCGCCCTGACGAGCGCCACCCTGACCTGTCTCACCTGACATTCCGCTGGTCGAGGAGGGACGAAGTCCCGTCACGAGACCGGTGAGGGATCCGTATGCCTGGCGGGGTCTCGTGACAGGCGCTGGCGCGCCTTCCTCGACCAACGAGTCGTCAGACGTACCTCGCGGCACGCTCCGCCGGCGTCGAAGGGCCGCGGGCGATCAGGCCGGCGAGCTCGTGCTGGAGGACGGCGCCGACGCGGGCGCAGAACTCCTCGGGCTCGTCGGCGGCGTCGGGCTTCTCGACCACGATCCGGTCGACGGTGCCGATGGCCACCAGGTCGAGGGCGCCGACGTGCTGGGAGCGGGCCATCTCGGCGGCGTGCGCGAGGTCGCGGTGCACGATCGCCGAGGCGCCTTCGGGTGGGAGCGGGGAGAGCCACGCGTGCTGGGCGGCGACGACCCGGTCGGCGGGCAGCAACGCCAGCGCCCCGCCCCCTGAGCCCTCGCCCAGCATCAGGCACAGCGTCGGCGCCTTGAGGGTCACCAGGTCGGCGAGGCAGCGGGCGATCTCGCCGGCGAGGCCGCCGTTCTCCGCGTCGGCCGACAGCGCCGCGCCCTGCGTGTCGATGACCGTCACCAGCGGCAGGCCGAGCTCCTCGGCCAGGTGCATGCCGCGCCGGGCCTCGCGCAGCGCCTCGGGACCCATCGGCCGGTCGTAGGTCTGGCCGCGCCGGTCCTGCCCCAGGAAAACGCACGGCACCTGCCCGAACCTGACCAGCGCGATCAGCAGCCCCGGGTCCAGCTCGCCCTGACCCGTGCCGTTGAGCGGGATCGCGTCGCTGGCGGCGTACCGCAGCAGGCGGCGTACGCCGGGCCGGTCGCGCCGCCGCGACCGGATCACCGCGTCCCAGGTGTCGACGTCGGGCACGGGGTCCTCGGGCGGTGACGGCACCGGCGCGATGCCCTCGCGGGGCGCCATCAGGATGTCGAGGGCGCGGCCGAGCAGGTCCGGTACGTCGGCGGGCGCGACGACCCCGTCGATGATCCCGTGCGCGAAGAGGTTCTCCGCGGTCTGCACGCCCTCGGGGAACGGCTTGCCGTACAGCGCCTCGTAGACGCGCGGCCCGAGGAACCCGACCAGCGCACCGGGCTCGGCGACCGTCACGTGCCCGAGCGATCCCCACGACGCCATCACGCCGCCGGTGGTCGGGTGCCGGAGGTACACCAGGTACGGGAGGCCGGCCTTGCGGTGCGCGGCGACGGCCTCGGAGATCCGCACCATCTGCACGAAGGCCGGCGTGCCCTCCTGCATGCGCGTACCTCCCGACACCGGCCCCGCCAGCAGCGGCAGCCCCTCGCGGGTCGCCCGCCCGATCGCGGTCACCAGCCGGTCCGCGGCCGCCCGGCCGATCGAGCCGGCCAGGAACGCGAACTCGCCCATCAGCACGGCCACCCGGCGCCCGCGCATCAGTCCCTCGCCGGTGAGCACCGACTCGTCGGCGCCGCTGCGCTCGTGGGCGGCGTCCAGCTCCGCGGCGTACGCCGCATCGACCTCGCCGCGGACCGGCGCGACGTCCCAGGACCGCCACGACCCCTCGTCGAGGACCAGGTCGATCAGCTCGGCGGCGGAGAGGCGGGCGGGGCGCGGGTCCGTCACCCTGGCGAGCCTAAGGCGCCAGTCGTTCGTCGAGGAGGTTGCGCAGCAACCGTCACGAGACCCGGGAACCGGCAGACTTGTCCGTTGCGAGGTCTGGTGACAGGCGCTAGCGCGCCTTCCTCGACCAACGGTCGAGCACCTCGGCCTCGCGCTCGCGCGACATCCCGGTACGCGTGGCGTCCGGCGTGTCGCGCAGCCAGGCGAGGATGTCGCGGGCCGTGTCGGCGTACGGCCTCGTCGTCAGCCCGGCGGCCTCGGAGAGGTCGAAGCGGTGCGTCATCATCCCGTCGTACTCCGGCCGCGGCAGCCACAGGGGCAGGGCGTCCTCGCCCATCCAGGGCGACACCTCCTGCTCGGTCAGGAACTCCTGTCCGGTCCACACGATCTCCGGTGTCGCGCCCGCACCCTCGGCCGTGCCGGCGAGGATCTCGCCGACCGGGCTGACCGGACCGACGCCGTCGTAGGCGCCGGTCGTGCCGTTCTCGATCGACCGGACGGCCCACTCGGCCAGGTCGCGCGCGTCGACGATCTGCGTCCGGTCCGCGGGGTCGCCGGGACCCAGCACCCGGCCGCCCTCGGCGAGCCGCTCCGGCCAGTAGGTGAACCGACCGCTCGGGTCACCCGGACCCACGATCAGCCCCGGCCGGATCACCATCCAGCGTGCGGCGCCGTCCATGACCAGGCGTTCGCAGGCGACCTTCATGCCGCCGTAGGCCGACGGGTCCTCCTTCAGGTCCTTGTCCTCCTCGATCGCCTCGACCAGCGGGCTGTCCGGACCGGGGTCGGGGGTCTCGTTGTCCGAGTACACGTTGACCGTCGACACGAACACCCAGTGCGCGTCCGGCCAGGCGGCCACGGCCTTGCGCACGTGCGACGGGATCCGCGAGACGTCGATGACACCGTCGAAGTCCTCACCCGCGAGCTCGGGGGGTACGTCGTCGCCGCGGTCCCAGACCACGTGTCGCGCGCCGTCGGGCACAGCGCCGCTCTGCCCGCGCGTCACGCAGGTGACGTCGTGCCCGCGCGCGACCGCGTCGGTCGCCGTCGCCTTCGAGAGGAACACGCTGCCGCCGAGCACCAGGATCCGCATGGGTCTACCCGACACGTCAGACCCGTTGCCGGACAAGGGGTTCTGCTCTCAGCGGAGTGTCCCCCGCTGGTCGAGGAAGGCGCGCCCAGCGCCTGTCACGAGACCCGGTGTGAGAGGTCCATGGTCCGGTGAGGGGGTCTCGTGACGGTTGCCGGCGCAACCGCCTCGACCAACGTTCACGAGAACGCCGGGGACTCCTTGGCCAGCAACCACCCGTCGAAGAGGTCCTGGAGGTCGGCGCCGGTCTGGTCCTCGATCCACGGCAGGTACTCATCGCGGCTCACGGTGCCGTCCGCGTCGGACTCCGGCCAGGCCTTCACCATCGCCCAGAACGTCTCGTCGCCGACGCGTCGCCGGATCTGGTCCCACATCAGCGCTGGGCCGTAGTAGACCTGGATCTCGCCGAACGTCTTCGGGTCGTAGGCCGCCGGCGGGCCGTTGACCGCGCGTGACTGCCGCTCGTACGCCGCGGCCTGCCGCAGGATCGTCTCGATCGGCACGCCGCTCGTCTCGGACTGCCACACGAACTGCAGGTACATCGCCATGCCCTCGTTCATCCAGAGGTCGCGCCAGTCGTCCG
The DNA here is from genome assembly GCA_963782035.1 of uncultured Actinomycetota bacterium. Classification (GTDB taxonomy): domain Bacteria; phylum Actinomycetota; class Actinomycetes; order Propionibacteriales; family Nocardioidaceae; genus Nocardioides. The sequence goes on along the minus strand of CAWAIW010000014.1, from coordinate 158,932 downwards.
GGGTGACCCGGTCGCCGTACCACTGGTGCACGATCTCGTGGACGAGCGTGTCCTTCTGCGTCGTGTAGTCGGTGTCGCCCAGCGTGATCAGCGTCTGGGTCTCCATGCCGCTGTTGGAGTCGACGAGCAGCATGCCGAGCGACGACCAGGGGTAGTCGCCGAGCTTCGACTCGACCCACTCCAGCGCGGTGGGTGTGTACTTGAGGCTGCGCACGAACTTCTTCGGCGTGCCCTTCGGGAACCAGTAGGTGATCGGTACGCCGTTCACCGAGGGCGCGTCGAGCTTGCGGTAGTTCCCGAAGGCGACCGTCACGAGGTACGACGAGGTCGTGCTGTCGAGGTGGAACGTGCTGACGGTGTTGCCGTCGGCCCGCTCGACGCCGGTGAGCACCCCGTTGGCCACGCCCCTCATCGGCGAGGGCACGGTGAGGGTGAAGTCGTAGAACGCCTTGTCGGAGGGCTGGTCGTTGACGGCGTACCAGGAGTAGGCGCCGTACGGCTCCTGCATCGTCCACGCGGAGCCGTCGTCGGTCACGGTGAACCCGGTCGTGCTGAAGTCCGAGCGTGTCGTGGGTGCGTCGACCGGTTCGGGCTCACCGGAGTACGCGACGGCCAGGACGTACTGCTGGTCGGCGGCGAAGTCGCCGCTGATGACCAGGTTCTTGTCGGTGTGGTCGAACTCCGCGTCCGCACCGTCGACCTGCACGGCCGACACCTCCAGCTGCGGCTCGAGGTCGAGCTGCACCTGGTCGCCGTCCCCGGTGGAGCGGAAGGTCAGCGTCTCGGCGCCGGTCAGGGTGCGACCGGCCGGGTCCCACGTCAGGTCGAGGTCGTAGTGGAGGGCGTCCACGTCCGGCTCGCCGATGTCGGGGTAGACGCTGTCCTCGACCGGCTCGCTGAGGGCGGCGTCGTACTCGTCGCCCGCATCGGCGGACGCCGTCGAGCCGCTCGACGGCGCGGCCGAGGGCGAAGGATCGGCCGCGGGCGTGGAGGAGTCCTCGCCGCTGCACGCCACCAGCCCGGACAGCACGACCACGCACGCCAGGGCGGCCGTGAGCCTGCGTGCCGTCACTCGATCCCTCTCAGCAGCGGCCGGACGATCTTGCGGCCGTGGTGGATCTGCGCCTTCACCGTGCCGAGCGGCGCGCCGACGAGACGGGCGATCTCGTCGTACGGCAGGCCGTAGACGTCCCGCAGCAGCAGCGGCTCGACGTACTGGGGGTGGTCCTGCTCGAGGTTCTCCAGCGCCTCGAGCAGGTCGAGGCGGGTGCCGGCGATGACGCTGGTCGTGCGCGGGTCCGGCTTCTCCAGCGGGAGGTGCTCGCTCGCGACCGCCTGGTTCTTCATCCGGCGGTAGGTCGTCCGCGCGCTGTTCACCGCGACCACGTGCAGCCACGTCGTGAACCGGCCCTGCCGGCCCCAGCTGCCGATCTTGGTGGCGACGTTGAGCAGGGCCTCCTGGCAGGCGTCCTCGGCGTCCGGCGTGTAGGGCAGCACGCCGCGGCAGATGGCCAGCGTGCGGGGGCGAACCGCGGTCAGCAGCGCCTCCAGGGCATCGCGGTCGCCCGCCTGCGCCCGCCGGGCCAGGTCGTCGATCTCATCGGCGTCCGTCACGCCCGTGTCCTCCTCAGAACTCTTGGCAAAGATAATGCCCTGGTGCCCCTACCCACCCGCATCGGTCGCTACGCCGTCAGACGGCGCATCGGCTCCGGAGGTTTCGCCACGGTGTGGCTCGGGTACGACGACCAGCTCGACTCCCCGGTCGCCATCAAGGTCCTCGCCGACAACTGGTCCGACGACCACCACGTCAAGCAGCGGTTCGTCGACGAGGGCCGCTTCCTCCGCAAGGTCGAGTCGCCGCACCTCGTTCCCGTCTACGACGCCGGCGAGCTCGACGACGGCCGGCCGTACCTGGTGATGGCCTACGCCGACCAGGGCACGCTCGCCGACCGGCTGGAGACCGGCGGCATCCCGCGCGACGAGGCGCTCGAGGTGATCCGGCAGGTCGGGCTCGGTCTGTCGGCGCTGCACCAGCTCAACGTCCTGCACCGCGACATCAAGCCGGCCAACGTGCTGTTCCGGACGGTGGAGGGCAGCGGGGAACCGCCTGACGTGCGCGCCATGGTCGCCGACCTCGGCCTCGGCAAGTCCGTGGACATGTCGTCGCGGCTGACCATGATCGCCGGCACGCCGACGTACGTCGCCCCGGAGCAGGCGCAGGGGGAGCGGCTCGACGCGCGGGCCGACCAGTACTCCCTGGCCGCCCTCGCCTACCTCCTGCTCACCGGACGGCCGCCGCACCAGCACACGACGCTCGCCGCCGCCGCCAACCCCGGTGAGCCGGACCCGATGTCGACGCCCGAGTGGGCGATCGCGCCGGAGGTGGAGGCGGTCGTGCGCCGTGGGCTGGCCCCCGATCGCGAGCACCGCTGGCCGGATGTCCTGACCTTCACCACGACCCTGGTGCGCGCGGCCGGCACGGACGTGGCCCCGGACGGCGCTCCGCGCGTGCTGCCCCTCGATCCGGACCGCACCCAGCCGGGGGCCCGGCCCTCGCCGCTGACCTCACCCGTGCCGCTGGGAGACCCGTCCCCGCCGCCGGTCCCGCGCCGCCGTCGCGTCCTCGTCGCCCTGGGCGCCCTCGTCCTGCTGGTGGCCGGCGGGATCGGCGGGTACGCCGCCTCGCGCAGCGCCGACAGCACCACGACCCTCACCGACTCGAGCAGCGCACTGAGCGTGACCGTCCCGGACGGCTGGGACGGCGATGCTGCGACCCACGGCTGGCGGCCGCCTGACAGCGATACGACCTACCCGGCCATCTCGGTCGGCGCGGACGCCCGTTGGGAGTCCTCCGGCGCACCGGGCGTGTTCGTGGGGATCCTGCCGGGCAACCGCCTGCCGACCCAGGTGCCGCAGCACCCCGAGTGCGCCTCGGCCGAGGACCCCATCGACGACACGAGGAACGGCGACAAGTCGGTCACCGTGTACTTCGACGACTGCGACCAGATGACCGTCGTCGAGCGGGTCGTGCGGGTGGCCGCCAACCGCCTGCTGTGGGTTCAGGTGCGCGCGTTGTCGCGGGGCACGGCCGTCGCGGTGCTCGACTCGGTGACGACCTCGGGGCTCTGAGCCCGCCGGCTGCTGAGCTACCCCGGCACGTCGACGGTCTAGCCGTCTAGTCGTGGGGACGCGCAAGGTGAAGAAACAGGAGAAGACGTACGGAGGCCCGTGCGCGTCCTCCACGCTTCAACCCTTGGCGGGGGAAAGCCAAGCGGGGGACGAAAAGAGTTCGCGTGCGTCGGGTCGGGGGATCCGGTGACGCTTCTTCTGGCGCCCCAGTTCAGCAAAGGGGGGACGTCCAATGAAGCCAGGCCCGAGCCATCGTGCCCTGAGGCGACGCAGGGACCACCGTGGCGCCGCCGCGGTCGAGTTCGCGTTGGTGATGCCGCTGTTGTTGATGCTGGTGTTCGGCATCATCGACTTCGGCCTGATGATCAACGAGAAGACCGTCCTGGCCAACGCCGCACGTGAAGGCGCCCGCGACGGCGCGATCTCCCGCAAGGAAGCGGTGATCAGGAGCTCGGTGTCCGGCTCGCTCGCCGGGCTGGCCAGCGGCGCCACGGTGACCGTGGCGTGCCAGAAGGCCAGCGGCGCCGCCTGCGTAGGGCCTTTCGACAGCCAGGTCGAGTCCGGCGGCAAGGTCCTCGTCACCGTGAAGGCCACCTACAGGTGGATCACCCCGATCTCCGCGTTCGTCCCGGGCATGGGCAGCAGCGTCGACCTGGAGAAGACCGTAGAGATGCGGGTCGAGTGATGAGCAGGCGACGCGACGAGCAAGGTGTGGTCGCGATCATGACCGCGGTCCTCGCCGTGGTGCTGCTGGTCAGCGCCTCGATGGCCGTCGACATCACGTCTCTCTCCAGCACGCGTCAGCAGCTCCACGACACCGTGGACACCAGTGCCCTGTCGGGGGCGTTGCTGCTGCCGGACGCGGCCGCCGCCCAGACCCAGGCGCTCGCGGTGGCCCACGACAACGACCCGGACTCCTCTCCGGCCATCGCGTTCTACTGCATCGTGGGGTCGATGAGCACTCCGCCCGTGGTGAACCCGATGTTCATCCCGGCGGCGTGCAACCCCGGCCCGGCGCCGTACGTCGCGGGAAGCGCCTACCCCGGACTGAAGTGCAACGCCAGCGTCTGCGCGATCCCGTGCGTTCCCAGCCAGGGAGACACCTGCAACGCGATCGAGGTCGCCGACGACAAGGTCACGCCGTTCAGCCTGGCGCCCGTGATCGGCATCGCGCAGGGCACGACCGGTTCCTTGTCCGCGGTGGCGTGCAAGGGAGGCTGCGGGACGCTGTCGTCCAACCCGGTGGACATCGCGGTGATCGCCGACAGGACCGCCTCGATGTCACCCGCTGCTTTCAGCGCCGTGAAGTCCTCGGTCCAGGAGATGCTCAAGGTGTTGACGCCGTCGATGCACCAAGTGATGTTCGGCATGAACTCGCGCTCGAAGGCGAGTGGCACGTGCGTCACCGACCCGGCCAGCAGCACCACCGCCGCCGGCGCCGAGTGGTTCCCCATCGCCAGCGGGTCCTCGCACCTGTTCAAGGACTACCTCAGCGTCACCACGCCGCCGACGCTGAACACCAGCTCCCTCCTGGTCAAGGGCATGCAGTGCATGACCCAGTCCAGCGGGCTCGGTACCTGGATCGCCAGCCCGATCGACGCCGCCGAGGAGATGTTGCGCACCGATCCCGGGCGCAACCCCCTGGCCAAGAAGGCCATCATCTACATGACCGACGGTGAGCCGAACGAGAACGCGACCCGGCCGCGTCCCGCGACCAACCGGAACACCAGCTCGGTGCCGTGGGGCAACACCGACCTCAAGAGCGCCTGCACCAACGCGCAGACCGCCGCGACCGACGCGAAGGCCGACGTCATGGTGATCACGATCGCCTACGACGTCAGCGGGGTGCACTGTGGAGGCGCCGGCGACCCGCTGGTGACCACCCGACTGGCCGCGATGGCCGGTCCCCTGGCGTCGGACGACGACGGCGGGGACGGACCCGGCGGACAGCCTGCCGGGTGTCCCACGGCGGCAGCGGTCGCGAGCGAGAACGCCGACGGTGACTTCTTCTTCTGCGCGGCGCAGCCCTCGGACCTGGCCTCGATCTTCCAGGCCGCCGCGGTGACCATCACGGGCGGCTCGCACCTCGTCTGGATGCCGTAGTGCGAGGTCAGCCGGCCGGCTTCAGCGTGCTGGCGAAGGCGGAGTACAGCGCGTCCAGCCCGGGTACGTCGACCTGCCGGCCCACCACCGACATCTCCAGCGTCGCCTCGGACGAGCCGCCTGCGACGAACCAGCGGAAGTAGTTGTAGCGCAGCCGGCCGCTGGGTGTTCGGTAGGTGAACTTGTACGACTCGTCGGTCTCCGCGAGCGTCGTCACCAGGTCCAGGTTCTCGAGTGCGACCTTCTTGGCCGCCACCATCGCGGACGGGGTCAGTCGGCTGTTGATCACTTTGACCCGGATGCTGTAGCCGCCCTCCGTGGGCTCGTCCGCAGGGCGGAAGCGCAGCTCGTCGTAGGACCCCCAGAGCTTGCGCGGCACCACCTGACCAGTGTCGACGTCGGAGGCCAGCCAGCCCTTCGGAGCCGGGACCTTCCAGGCCTGCTGCGAGTTGCTCATCCGTAGCGTCCAGAACGTCACGCCCGGCTCGAGCGGTGGGTAGGCGATGTCGGCGGCGTACGTCGGCTCGGGCGCCGGTGGGTCGACCGGGACGCTGGGCGAGGAGGCGGGCAGCGGGGTCGCCGTACCGCCCGACGCGGCCCGCGGCTGTCCGAGGTGGCCCACGCCGAGCCCGCCGCCGACGCCGACCACGGCTGCCAGCAGCCAGACCCCGAGGACCCGCGCACGCACGGGCCCAGGGTAAAGGAGCGGACTTGCCTGCCCGCGGGGCGCCGGGTTGAGTGGCGGCCATGACCTCCACGGCTCTCGACCCCAACGCTCTCCTCGAGAAGCACCGCGAGCGCCTGGACTCCGCGGTCCGGGCCTGCTCGACCCGCGAGTACTACGCGGCCTTCGACGAGTCGCCGTCACCTCGGGTGTACGGCGAGAACGCCGCCGCGGAGGGCAAGGCGGCGTTCGAGGCGTGGCAGGGCCAGACCTTCCCGCTCGACACCCCGGGCTCGCAGGGGTACGTCGCGACCGAGCGGTCGCCGTACGGCTTCGACCTCGAGGTCTCCTACCCCCACGTCACGGACGTCGACCCGCTGATCGAGGCGGCGCTGGCCGGCATGAAGGCGTGGCGCGACGCGCGGCCCGAGGGCCGCACCGGTGTGTGCCTGGAGATCCTCGACCGGCTGCACGGCCGGATCTTCGAGCTCGCCAACGCCGTGCAGCACACCAGCGGACAGGCGTTCGTGATGGCCTTCCAGGCCGGCGGTGCGCACGCGCTGGACCGCGCCCTGGAGTCGATCGCCTACTCGTGGACCGAGATGACGCGGACGCCGACGACCGCGCTGTGGGAGAAGCCGACCCGCGGCGAGCCGCTGGTGATGGAGAAGACGTTCACCGTCGTGCCGCGCGGGCTGGCGCTGGTGATCGGCTGCAACACCTTCCCGACCTGGAACTCCTGGCCCGGCCTCTTCGCGTCGCTGGTCTGCGGCAACCCGGTCGTGGTGAAGCCGCACCCCAGCGCCGTGCTGCCGCTGGCGATGACCGTGCAGGTCTGCCAGCAGGTGCTGGAGGAGGCCGGCTTCGACCCGCACCTGGTGACGCTCGCCGCCGAGGGGCCGGACGACAAGCTGGCCGCGACACTCGCCGTGCGCCCCGAGGTCAAGCTCATCGACTACACCGGCGGCAACGTCTTCGGCGACTGGCTGGAGGAGCACGCGCTCCAGGCCACGGTGTTCACCGAGAAGGCCGGCGTGAACACCGTCGTCGTCGACTCCACCTCGTCCTTCGCCGGCATGTGCCAGAACCTCGCGTTCTCGTTCGCTCTCTACACCGGCCAGATGTGCACGGCGCCGCAGAACGTCTACCTCCCCGCCGACGGCATCGACACCGACGAGGGTCACAAGTCCGTCGCCGACGTCGCCGCCGGTCTGGGCGCGGCGTTCGACAAGCTCCTCGGCGACGACGCGCGAGCGGTCGAGCTGCTGGGCGGCGTGGTCAACGACGGCGTGCTCCACCGGCTCGAGCTCGCCGAGGCGCAGGGGCGGGTGCTCGTGCCGTCGCGGACGGTGACCCACCCGGCGTACCCCTCGGCAACCGTGCGGACCCCCACCCTGATCGGCCTGACCTCGGAGGACTCGGAGGTCTACGAGGTCGAGTGCTTCGGCCCGGTGGCGTACCTGATCTCGACGGCGAGCACGGACGAGTCGATCGTGCTGTTCCGCGACACCGTCCGCCGCCACGGCGCGATGACCGCTTCGGTCTACTCGACCTCACAGGCGGTGATCGAGCAGGTCCGCGAGGCGGCCCTCGACGCCGGCGTGGCGCTCTCGGAGAACCTCCTCGGCGGAGTCTTCGTCAACCAGTCCGCCGCCTACTCCGACTTCCACGGCACCGGCGCCAACCCGGCCGCCAACGCGTCGTACACCGACGGCGCGTACGTCGCCTCCCGCTTCCGGATCGTGCAGTCGCGGCGCCACGTGTAGGTCGTCGCTGCGTCGCCCGGTCAGGTGATCCGGCGACGAAGTTCGCTGACGACCTCGGTCATCGGCCCGAAGAGCTCGGGCGTGGACAGCTCGAACAAGGCGTCGGCCAAGAGATCGCGATCGACCGGGTCCAGCTCGATGTCCTCGCGCCCGTGGATCTCTTCCGCCCACGTCTCGAGTTGGGCCTCGGTCAGGGTCCGCGCGTCGAAGCCGTCGAGCGCCCGCCGGACGTCGCCGAGCGTCAGCGTCACGCCGGGCTCCTCGCCAGGCCAGGGGAACGCGGTCAAGCGCTCCACGGCGGCCTCGACCGACGTCCTGAGCTCTACGAGGTCGCGGAGTGCGTCATGCAGCTGAGGGTCGGAGGTCATGGGGCCAACTTGTGCTTGATGTGGACGAGCGTGCCGTCCGGAGCGAGTGTTGTCTTGATGACGTCGATGGTCGTCCCTGACTCGTCGAGCACCTTCTCGTAGATCGCGTAGGACCCCGGGACGCGGCCCGGCACCTTGGTGGTCAGGTGGATCGTGCCATCGACGCCGCGGGAGATGCTGGTGGGTAAGCCTGCGGGCATCCTCTTCGTGTGCCGGGCCAGGTTGGCCAGCTGAGCGGGGGTGAGCTCGTCACGCCTCACGAGCGTTCCGATGTCAGTGCCCCAACGCAGCCGCTTGGCGCGTTTCAGCCGGAGCAGCACCGACCGCAGGGGACCGACCCGCTCCACGACCGCGGTGAGTCGGGCCACCGCACGCGCGTGGGCGAGGTCGTGGAGGGCGTGGAGGGTGGTGAGGATCTTCTTGGCCGCGACGGCGATGCGCCAGCTCGCGATGGCCCCGCCCGCGGCCGCGCCGCCACCGAGGGTGAAGAACCCGGCGATGGCGCCGGCGACGACGGTGAGGCCGGCCTCGACCGCCAGGTCGGTGACGATGCCGCGCACCATCGCGCGGTGTTCCTCGACGGTGGCGGCGTACTCCTCGCACGAGTCGCCGACCGCGCGCATCTCGGCGGCGAGATCCGTGACGGCGGAGCGCAGGTCACCGACGGCGCTGACGGCGAGCGGGATCTCGGGCGACCGCTGCGAGTCCAGGCGGGCGATCGCGGAGTCGCAGCTCGACGTGAGGTGCTCGACGTCGTCGGCGGCCGACCACCAGGTGGTGGCGGCGTCGCGCAGCCGGCCGGTGTCCGCGTCCGGCCAGGCGTAGCCCTCGAGGTGGTCGAGGATCTGCTCCCAGAAGGGCGGCAGGTCGACGGCGTTGCGGCCGAGGGAGGTCGGCAGGCGTACCGAGCCGACGTCGACCGTCCCCGCCTCGAAGTCCGGGTCGTCGAGGTCTGGCGCCGGATGACCGTACGCCGCCGACGCGTTCGCCCGGCGGTGGTTGGCGTGCGAGTGCCGGACCAGGGAGGCCAGCGACGCGAAGGCGTCCACGACGTCGTCCAGGGCGTCGACGGCTTCCTGGGCGGCGGCGTCGTACTGGAGGGCGAACTCCTGCGACGTGATGTCGTCACCGGCCATCGCGGCGCACCCGCCGAGCTTCTGGGTCAGCGTGCCGAAGTGCTGGGCCGCCAGCTCGTTGCCGACGCGCAAGGCCGCGGCCGCGCCGTGGTAGCCATCGCCGTCGACCGCGATCCTCACGGTGCGACCTCGCGCCACATCATGACGTTGGCGGAGGCCGCGGACGCGTACTCGTCGTGCGCGAGCCGGGCGGCCTCCCTGAGGTCGCCGAGCGAGCTGCGCATCGCGTCCATCCCGCCCGACCACTCGGCGTGCGCCGCGCGCTGGGCGTCCGCGGCCAGGCCGGTCCAGGTGCCGTGGAGCGCGGCCACCTGACGGTCCAGGTCCTCGACGAGCAGGGTCAGGTGGTCCTCGCACGCCTCCAGGTCACCGACCACGTCGTCGAGCTCGTCGACCTCGACGACGAAGTCGTCGTTCACCGCAGGACCTCCGCCGCGGCGGCGTCCCGGCCGTGCAGGTCGCGCTGGGTGTCCTCCATCAGCCGGGCCATCGCGTCCAGGCCCTCCTCGACGCGCCGGGCGGCCAGCCGCCAGTCCTCGAACGCGACCGCGTAGGCGTCGGCGGCCAGCCCCGCCCATCCCGCCTCCAGGAAGCCCGTCACGCGGTGGTCGGCCCGGTCCCGCGCCGTACGCAGGCGGTGCGCAGCCTCCCGCACGTCGGCCCGCCCGCGGTCGAACGCTCGCGTCGTCCAGGTTGATCGTCATCCGGCCCTCCCCGAGATGAGAGATGCCCCAGCATCGCCCGCGGTCGGGCTTCGGCGGAAGCCACTTCATGTCGGCTGTGGAGAACGCCGCGGCCCTAGGGTGCCGCCATGGACTTCCTGCTCCGTCGCGCCCGCATCGTCGAGCTGGACGGGGGACCGGAATGGGCGGGCCCCGTGGACGTGCTGGTGGAGGGTGGACGCGTCCGCGACATCGACCGCGACCTGCCCCGGCCGCCCGGCATCCCGGAGATCGACGCCGAGGAGCGCTGGCTCGTCCCGGGGCTCTGGGACCAGCACACCCACCTGAAGATGTGGACCGCCACGTCCGGTCGCCTCGACACGATCGGCACGCGGTCGGCCGACGAGGTGCTGTCCCGCGTCCGTGGGCGGCTGGGGGCGGCACCCGGTGAGCCGGTGGTCGGCTACGGGCACCGCCCCGTCACCTGGTCCGTGCAGCCGACCGTCGCGGCCCTCGACGCGATCGCCCCCGACGTACCCGTCGTCCTCGTCAGCGGCGACAGCCACCACGGCTGGATGAACTCCCGCGCGCTCGACATGCTGGGGCTCGCGCCCATCGAGGGCGTGCTGAGCGAGGCCGAGTGGTTCACCGTCTACCCGCGCGTGGCTGAGATCGCCGGCGACGAGAGCTCGCCGGAGGGCTACCTGCGGACGCTCGGTGCCGCCACGGCGCTGGGGATCACCGGCGTGGTCGACCTCGAGTACGGCGAGGAGGTCGGCGCCTGGGTACCTCGCTGGGAGGCGGGGGTCGACCTCGTCCGGGTGCGGCGCGCGACGTACGCCATGACGCTCGACGAGGTCATCGACGCCGGCCTCCGTTCGGGCGACCCGTTGGTCGAGGGCCAGGACCTGCTCGTGATGGGGCCGCTCAAGGTGATCAGCGACGGCTCCCTCAACACCCGGTCGGCGTGGTGCGAGCACCCGTACTCCGACGGGTCAGGGTCGGGAGCCCCCAACCAGTCACCCGCCGAGCTGCGCGAGCTGATGACCCGGGCGACCCGGCACGGGCTGGAGACCGCGATCCACGCCATCGGTGACGCGGCCTGCCACGACGTGCTGGCGGCGTACGAGGAGACGGGCGCCCGCGGTTCGATGGAGCACGCGCAGCTGATGACCCGCTCGGACGTGGCACTGATGGGCCGGCTCGGCGTGCGCGCCAGCGTGCAGCCCGCGCACCTGCTCGACGACCGCGACGTGACCGAGCTCGTGTGGGCCGATCGCGCCGACCGGTGCTTCCCGTTCCGCTGGATGATCGACGACGGCGTCGAGATGGCGTTCGGCTCGGACGCCCCCGTGTCCCCGCTCGACCCCTGGCTCGCGATCGCGGCCGCGGTGCACCGCTCGGACGACGAGCGACCGGCGTGGCACGGCGAGCAGGGGATCACGCCGAAGCAGGCGCTGGCCGCCTCCGTCGACGGCCAGGGTTCGGTGCACGCCGGCATGCCGGCCGACCTGGTCCTGCTCGACGCCGACCCGCTGGACGACTCGGGGACGACGGCGGACCAGGCCGCCCGCCTGCGCGCCATGCCCGTCGCCGCCACCTGGGTCGCCGGTCGGCTGGTCCACGGCGACGAGGCCGTGTTCGCGGGCTGAGCGGGTCGCCATTGGGCACAAACGCCAGTCTGGAAGCGCTTTCATGCGGCGATTGGTCCCAAACGCCACTACACCCCCCGGTCAGACCGACGGCTACGCACTGAGCGCGATCGTCAGCTCCAGGACGGTCTCGGGGTCGTCGAGGCGGTCGCCGTACAGGTCCCGCAGCTGGTTCATGCGGTACCTCACCGTCTGCGGGTGGACGAAGAGCTCGGCGGCGACGTCCTCGCGGCGGCCGTGGTGGAAGAGCCAGGAGCGGAGGGTGTCGGTGAGCTTCTCGGCCACCGCGGGGCGCAGCTCGGCCAGGGGCGCCAGGGCCCGGGCGCGCAGGTCGGCGAGCGCCTCCGGGTCGGCGGTCAGGACCAGCCGCGTGAGGTGGATCTCGGTGTCACCGGTGAGCCCGGCGTCGTGGGCGCGCAGCGCCCGGTCGTACGACGCCCGCACCTGCAGCCACGGACGCGCCGGGCCGGCGATGCTTCCGCGGCCGAGTGCCCCGAGGAGGCCGGCCCGGTCGCGGCCGTGCGCGTCGGGCACCAGGAGCAGCGCACGGTCCGGGATCTCGCTGCGGTCGACCGCCTGCAGGACGGACCCTGTCAGCGATCCACGCACCGACCGCGCCCGCGCCTCGGGGACGATCACGGCGGTGAGGGTGGTGGGCTCGGTCCACTCGGCCCGGGTGACGGACTCCTGGACCTCCTCGGCCGACGACCCGTCGAGCAGGTCGGTGGCCAGCCGCTCGAGCAGTCGCTCGCGGACCCGTCCGGAGCGCTCCAGCTCGTCGGTGTGCCCGGCCACGCTGGCGGCTGACAGCTCGTCGATGTAGGCGAACACCAGCTCCGCGAACCCGGCCAGCTTGTCGGCCGGAATGCCGGCCTCGACGGCCCGGGCGGACATCTCGCGCCACGCCACCCGCGCCCCGATGCGGTAGGCCGACAGGAGCGCGTCGGTGGACCGGCCGTTGCGCGCCTCGCCTCGCCCCAGCTGGTAGGCGCCCTCCATGGCCGGCGCGGTCGGCGTCCCCGGGTCCGCGCCACGGCGGCCGCCGGCGAGGGAGAGGAAGCCGCCCAGAGCCAGCTGTACGGCGTTCCCGATGATCGCGCCCATGCCGCCGCTGAGGGCGTCCTGATAGCTGGGGACCTCCTCGATGATGGCCGCGACCGTGCGGTCGGCGACGTCGGGCAGGTGCGAGCGCATGTCGGCGATCACAGCCGGTGACAAGAGGACGCCGTGGCCAGCGGTACGCCGTGGGGTTGGTGGGGTCATTATTGTTCCCATCGAACAAAACAAGGGGATCGATTCACCCGTGAGGATCATGAGTTTGTCACATGTATCGGGCATGCTGGGTTCATGAGTTCCCCCGCCGCTCCTCCGACCCCGTGGCGCGCGCTGCGCGCCCAGCTGGGCCGCGTGGCGGAGGCTGCCAGCAGCCCGCTCGTGCCGGCCGACTTCCTCGACCTGTTCGCGCCGCTGCGCCGCGGGGCCGAGCTCCGCGGCAAGGTCATCTCGGTGTTCCCGGAGACCAAGGATGCCGCGACGCTGCTCATCAAGCCCGGCTCCGACTGGGCGGGCCACGTGCCCGGCCAGTACCTCCGCATCGGCCTCGACGTGAACGGCGTCCGCCAATGGCGGGCCTACTCCCTCACGCACGGCCCCCGTCCCGACGGACTGATCTCGATCACCGTGAAGGCCGTCCCCGACGGTCTCGTCAGCCACCACCTCGTGCACGACTTCAAGCCCGGCACGCTGGTGCTCCTCGAGCAGGCCCAAGGCGAGTTCGTGCTCCCCGAGGGCGGCGGCAAGCTCCTCTTCGTCACCGCCGGGTCCGGCATCACCCCGGTGATCGGGATGCTCCGCAACCTGTTCCCCAGCACCGACTCCGGCGTCCTGCGCCCCAAGCGCAGCGCCGACTACGACATCGTCGTGCTGCACGTCGCGCCCAGCCGGCCCGACTCCATCTTCCGCCGCGACCTCCAGGCCCTGCACGACGCCGGCGCGATCCGGCTCGTGGCCCGGTACGACGACGAGCACGGCCTGCTCGACCTCGACCGTCTGACCGAGCTCGTGCCCGACCTCGGTGCGCGCACGACGTTCGGCTGCGGTCCCGCCGGTCTCCTCGACGCCCTCGGCGCTCACCACGAGCGCGCGGGCCTCAAGCTGTTCACCGAGCAGTTCCGCACCACCCGGCTCGCCGCTCCCGGCGAGGGTGGCACGGTCATCTTCGACGTCAACGGCACCGAGGTCGAGGCGCCCGGCGACGCGCCGATCCTCGACGCCGCCGAGGCCGCCGGCGTGCTGATGCCGAGCGGCTGCCGGATGGGCATCTGCTACGGCTGCGTGCTCCCGCTGAAGGAGGGCAGCGTGCGCGACCTGCGCACCGGTGCCCTCACCACCGCCGTGCCGGGCGAAGGCCCCGCCATCAAGGTCCAGACCTGCATCAACGCCGCGGCAGGCGACTGCCACCTCGACCACTGACCCCCGCTCCGAACCACCCCTGAAGGAGAAGAGCCACCATGACCACGATCCAGAAGAAGTCCGACAACCCGATCGCCCACCTCACGCCCGAGGACATCGAGATGCTCGGGATCGAGCTCGACGCGATCCGGCAGAGCGTCATCGACGCGCGCGGCGAGAGCGACGCGAAGTACATCCGCAAGGTCATCAAGACCCAGCGCAGCATCGAGCTGGGCAGCCGCGCGGTGCTGCTGTTCTCGCTCTTCCCGCCGGCCTGGGTCGTCGGCACCGCCGGCCTGTCGGTGGCCAAGATCCTCGACAACATGGAGATCGGCCACAACATCCTGCACGGGCAGTGGGACTGGATGCGCGACCCGAAGATCCACTCCTCGACCTGGGAGTGGGACCACGCCACGCCGGCCGAGCAGTGGAAGGTCAGCCACAACGAGCTGCACCACAACTTCACCAACGTCGTCGGCAAGGACAACGACCTCGGCTACGGCATCATGCGCGTCGACGAGGAGCAGAAGTGGATCCCCTTCTACCTCCTCCAGCCGGTCTGGAACGCCATCAACGCGATGTTCTTCGAGTACGGCATCGCCGCCTACGACCTCGAGCTCCGCGGCGCGATGGCACGAGGTCAGCTCAAGGACCCGGCGTTCAAGAAGCAGGCCCGCAAGGTCGTCGACAAGATCCGCAAGCAGGCCACCAAGGACTACGTCGTTCACCCGCTGCTGTCGGGCCCTTCGTTCCTGCACACGCTCGCGGCGAACTTCACCGCCAACGTGGTGCGCAACGTCTGGGCGCACTCGGTCATCATGTGCGGCCACTTCCCCGAGGGCGTCGAGACCTTCGAGAAGAAGTCGATCGAGGACGAGACCCACGGTGAGTGGTACATCCGCCAGATGCTCGGCTCCGCCAACATCTCCGGCTCGCCGCTCATGCACATCATGACCGGCAACCTGTCGCACCAGATCGAGCACCACCTCTTCCCGGACCTGCCGTCCAACCGCTACTCCGAGATCGCCCCGCAGGTCGAGGCGCTCTTCGAGAAGTACGGCCTGAGCTACTGCGCGCGTCCGCTGCCCCAACAGGTCTACTCTGCTTGGCACAAGGTGGTCCGGCTCTCCCTGCCGAACGGCTGGCTGGAGTCCACCACGAAGAAGAACCTTCCCTCCCAGCTGGGGAAGCTGTACAAGATGGCCACAGGCACCCCGCGCGAACGTCGCCTCGTCCAGGCGTCGCTCACGCGTGAGGTGCGCCGCCTGCAGGCGGCCTGAGACGCCCCTTGGGGGGGCTGACCGGCGGTGAGGACGCTGCCAGGTTCGCGGGGGGCGAGCCGCAGAACCTCACCGCCGGGCTCTACGTCATGCGATTGCGGGCCGCCAAGCCCGCCGGCCACTCAACCTGGATGATCACTCGTTCGTCGGTAGTGGTGGAGGGCCACGGGGGTCCTCCTGATCCGGAGGGGACCATGACATCGCGCGGCGGCGAGGACGCAGAGTTCGAGCAGTTCGTGCGGGCGTCATGGCGCTCCCTCAGGCAGGCCGCGTACGTCCTCACCGGCAGCACCGAGGACGCCGAGGACCTGCTGCAGGCGGTGCTCGCCCGGACGTTCGCCCGCTGGTCGCGCGTCCGCCGCGACGACCCCGTCGCATACGTGCGGCGGGCGCTCGTCAACGCCTACGTCGACCAGTGGCGGCGCCGTCGGGTGCTCACCGAGCAGCCGACGGACACACCGCCCGACCGAGTCTCGACCGACGCGACTGCGGGACATGACCGGCTCGCCGACCGCGAGCATCTGGCGTTCCTGCTCGCCGCCTTGTCCCCGCGTGAAAGGGCGATGGTGGTGCTCCGCTACTACTTCGACCGCAGCGAGGCCGAGGTCGCCGACGCGCTCGGGTGCTCGGTCGGGACGGTGAAGAGCACCTGCTCACGAGCGCTCGTGCGGCTCCGGATCCCGACACCACAGGAGGACCGAGGATGAACAACACCCAGCTCAAGGCCGACATCGACCGGCTCGACACCGGACTTCCCGACTTTCCGGACCTCGGCCCGGTGCTCGGCTCCGGCCGTCGGATGCGTCGGCGCCGGCGCGCGGGAGTGACGCTGGGACTCGGTGCCCTCGCGGCCGCGGCTGTCGTCCCCCTCGGGCTCCAGCTCGGTGGCCACACCGAGTCGCCGGTCGCCGGCGCTGACGGCGGCACCCCCGACCCCACGGTGCCGAGCCAGGCCACGAGCACGTGGGTCGGCCCGGAGTTCGGCACGTCGATGGAAGCGACGGTCCTCGCCGCGCTGCCGGGGGCGGCCCGCACCGGCGAGCTGGTCGGCGACCACTTCGTCACGGCCGGACGGCGGGACGGCTCGGACCTGCTGCAGGCCGCGTCGTCGACGCCGGTGGACTGGCCGCACGTGGTCGTCTGGACCCAGAACTACGCGATGCCCGGCGTGGCCGAGCTCGACGTCTCCGCCGAGCGCCTCGACCCCGAGCAGCACAGTCGGGCGATGCGCTGGTGCTCGGCCAAGACCTACGTCGCGGAGACGTCCTGCGACGTCTCGCGGATCGGGGACCGCACGGTCGTCGTCCATCGCGGTGTCCGCTCCGAGGGCATGGCCCCGGGCCGGTGGGGCGTCGAGGTCGAGGTGGTCGGCGACGACGCGCAGCGAGGCATGGACTCCGGCGTGAGCGTGTGGGCCGTCGCCGAGGGCGCAACCTGGACCGATGCCCGGTCCTCGCTTCCCGCGGTCGACGACCTGACCGACCTGGCCCTCGACCCGGCGCTCGTGCTGCCGGAGCCTGAGTCCTACCCGGGCTAGACGTACCCGAACGCGCGTCGCTCGCCCCGCTCGTACCTGCCCCGGAGCAGCGTGAGCAGCAGCCCGTACGCCGGCCCGGCTGACTCCACGATCCGGCGGCGTACGTCGTCGGGCAGTCCCGCCGACGCCCACGGCAGCAGGAACGGGACCATCCGCAGCGGGTAGGCCCGCTGGGCGGCGTGCTCGAACGCGGCGTTCTCCTCGGCGGTCAGGGTGCTCTGCAGCAGCGGAAGCGCCTCGGTCTCCTCATGGGCCAGGTGGGCGAGCAGGGCCGCGCGGGTCGCGGTGACGTGGACGTCGAGGGCGTTGCGGTGGTCGTCGCACGGGTGCTCCAGCATCGAGGCGAAGCCGGCGGCGACCGAGTGCAGGGACGGGTCGATCCGGTCGTGCTCGGCCTCCATCGCCACCAGCAGCGCGGTGGCCCCCGGGTCGGCAGCCGTCCTGGCGAGCAGCACGGGCCACAGGTGCTCGTCCTCCACGCCGTGGTGGTGGTGCAGCGCCTCCGCGAACCTCGCCCATCGCGCGGCCAGCGCGCGCCATGTCTCGGCGGCCCCGATCGGCGTGCCCCGCACCGCCGCCTCGAAGGCCGTCAGGTCGCGGCGGAAGGCATGGTGCATGACGTACATGCCGGACTGGTCGTGCGGGCCGTCGGCGACCGACGACTGGCCGTGGAGCCGGATCTGCTCCGGCCATCTCCGGGGTGATGTCTGGTTCATGCGAGCAGGGTGCGTCCCGGTTCTTGCACGCCGCTTGCGGGCGTCTGACGTTAGGTTGTGCCGGTGCGCGTGGGGGTCTTCGGTGCATCGCGGGTCGAGCTGACCGCGGACGACGGCGTGCGGTGGGTCGAGGCCGGTGCCCGCAAGCCGCGGTCGATCGTGGCCGCGCTCGCCCTCGACCCGGGCCGACCCGTCGCCCCAGATCGGCTGGCCGACCTGGTGTGGGCCGGCGAGCCGCCGCGAGCGCCGCATGGTGCGCTACACGCCTACATCTCCCGCCTGCGCCGCGTGCTCGAGCCCGGCGTCCTGGAGACCACCGACCACGGGTACGTGCTGAAGGTGCGGCCCACCGACGTCGACGTGCACGCGTTCGTCGCCGACGTACGCCGGGTGGAGTCGGCCCTCGCCCCGCTCGCCGGGGACCCCTCCGGCTGGCCCGACCGCGCGAGCGTGGCCGCCCAGGTCGAGGTCCTCGAGGCCGCGCTGGGGACGTGGACCGGGCGCCCGTACGCCGACCTCGGCGAGCAGCCCGACGTCGACGCGGAGCGTGCGTCCCTCGACCAGCTGCGCATGTCGGGGGAGCAGACCCGCGTTTTGGGACTGCTCTCGCTCGGCGAGCACGCGGGTGTCCTGTCGGTCACCGAGTCCGCCGTGGCCGCGCACCCGCTCGTCGAGCGCTGGTGGGCGCTGCACGCCGTGGCCCTCACCCGGTCGGGGCGTCAGGCCGACGCGCTGGCGGTGCTGCGTCAGGTACGTGAGCTGCTCGCCGACGAGCTCGGTCTCGACCCCGGGCCCGAGCTGCGCGACCTCGAGGCCGCGATCCTGCGCCAGGACCCGCGGCTGCAGCAGACGCTCGCGGCGGTGGCGGCGGCGCCCGTGGCTCCGGCCCCCACGCGTGTCTCGGCACCGACGGCCGGCGTCGGTCGCCGTAGCGAACGGGCCGCCCTGTCCGACCTGGTGGACCGTGCGACCGCGGGTCACGCGGGCGCCGCGCTGCTGGTCGGAGAGCCCGGGATCGGCAAGTCCTGGCTGCTCGATCGCGTCGCGGCGTACGCCGCCGAGCGCGGGTTCGCCGTCGGCCGGGGCCGCTGCTCGCAGGACGACGGGGCGCCGCCGCTCTGGCCCTGGCTGCAGGTGCTGCGCGACCTCGACGCGGGCACGTCGCTGGCCGACCTGGTCCAGCCGGAGAACCCCGGTGAGAGCGCCGCCCGACTGGCGTTCGAGACCTCCGACCGGATCGCCGACGTGCTGCTCGCCGCGGCAGCGGAGCGGCCGGTCCTCGTCGTGCTCGACGACCTCCACTGGGCGGACGAGGCGACCCTGCGCACGCTGCGTCACCTGCTCGAGGTCCTGCCCGCGGACGCCCGGCTGCTCGTCGTCGGCACGCGCCGCGTGCACCCGGAGCCCTCTGGCGCGGCCGCCCTGGTGGCCGAGGCGTTCGCCCGTCGGCACGCGCTGCGGTTGGACCTCGCCGGCCTCGACCGCGAGGACGCCGCCGAGCTGGCCAGGTCGGTGAGCCCGCGGCACGTGACGATCGTCGAGACGGCCGCGTGGCACCAGCGCTCCGGTGGCAACCCGTTCTTCGTCGTCGAGCTCGCCCGCCTCGGGGACACCAGTGGCGACGTCCCGGTGAGCGTCCGCGAGGTGGTCGGCCGCCGCTTCGAGGGACTGCCCGTCCGGGCGGTGGACACGCTGCGCTTCGCCGCCGCATGGGGACGGTGGTTCCGGCCCGAGGTGCTGGCGGCCGCCGCGGCCCGGGACGTCGACGAGGTGCTCGACGACCTCGAGGTCGCGCGTTCGGTCGGTCTGGTGTCGGAGGACGAGAGTGGCGAGTTCGCGTTCGCGCACGCGCTCACTCGCGACGCGGTGCTGCGGACCGTGCCGCCGAACCGCCGCGCGCGGCTGCACGCCGAGCTGGCCCGTGTGCTGGAGACCGACCCCGAGGTGCGCCGCTGGTACGACGACGCCGAGCTCACCGCGGACCTCGCGCTCCAGTGGCTGGCCGCCGGGCCGAGCCACGCCGACCGCGCCTGGCCGGCGGCCCGTGCCGCCGCGGACCTGTCGCACTCGCTGTCGTCCTACCGCGACGCCATGGACCTGCGCCGCGCCGCCGTCGAGGCGCACCGTCGTGCGACCGGACCCGACGAGACCGAGCGCTACGGCCTGCTGCTGGAGCTCGCACGCGAGGCGTCCTACGCCGCCCAGTGGCCCGCCGTGGTCGACGCCAGCTTCGAGGCGATGGCCCTCGCCCGCTCGCTCGGTTCCCCCGAGCAGGTCGCGGAGGCGGCGGCCGCCATGACGGCGTACGTCGTGTGGACCCCGCACGACTGGAACGAGGTCTTCGAGGACACCATCGACGACCTGCGCTGGGCCCTGGCGACCCTGCCGGAGGACGACTCGGTGGCCCGATGCCGGTTGCTGCTGGCACTGGCCGTCGAGCTCTACTACGACGTCGGTGCCCTGGCCGAGCGCCGTGCCCTGGTCGAGGCAGGCCTGGCCCTCGCCCGTCGGCTCGGCGAACCCGCGGTGACGTGGTGGGCGACGCGGGCGGCGTACATCGCGAGCTGGGCGCCGTCCTTCACCGAAGCCCGCATCGGCTGGGCCGAGGAAGGCCTGGCGGCAGCCCGTGCGGCGGGCGACCGGGCGGCCGAGGCGGTCACGCTCGTCTGCCTGGCCAACGACCACCTCGAGCTCGGTCACATGGACGAGTGGGACCGGCTCTCCGCCGAGGCTGCGGCGCTGGGGGCCCAGGAGCGGCTGCCCTACGTGCTGTTCACCCTCCGCTGGGTCGAGTCGACCCTCGAGGCCCTGCGCGGGCACCCGGAGGAGCGGGACCTCCGGATCACGCAGATCGCCGAGGTCGCTCATGACGTCGCGGTGCCGAGCATCGAGATCATGGTCCCGGCGATGGCGGTGATCGCGCGGATGTGGGACCGGGAGCTCGGCCTGTTCGTCGAGTCGCTGCACATGATGGCCGCGATGTCGGAGATGTCTCGGGCGACCATGCACGCGCTGTTGGGGCGGGCGGCCGGCCCGGACGCCGTACGGGCCAGCCTCGAGCAGCACCCGTACGCCGAACCGCAGGAGCTGTGGCAGAGCCTGATGACCGCGTGCTGCGAGGCCGAGGCGGCCAGCATGGTCGGCGACGTCGCGCTGGCGCGTCGGGTTCGGCCGATGATGGAGCGTTTCCCGGACCGCAACGCCCTGGCGGGCGTGGCGGTCGTGTTCGGGCCGGTCGCGGGGTACCTCGCCCTCGCCGACGCCACCGTCGGCGACCTCGACGCGGCCGCCGAGCACGCCGACCTGGCGCTCGCGCTCGCGGACGAGCGCGGCTTCCCGCCCTACCGGGACTGGCTGGTGGCCCACCGCACGCGGCTGGCCTTCTGAGCGGCCAGCACCAGCGCCAGCGCGCCGACCGCCCCCGTGACGGTCAGCAGCAGCACCTGGAAGGCGGACAAGCCCGCGCCCAGCTCGTCGCTGCCGAGCCCACCGTCGAAGAAGCCGGAGGCGACGCTGACCAGGCACGCGGTGGCCAGGAGGCCGGCGGCGACGCGCGACCGACGGCGTACGACGAGCCAGGTCAGCGCCACCTGCGCCGCGATCATCGGCAGCGGCGCGGCGAGCAGTGCTCGGCCGCCCCACGCCTCGCCCCAGGTGTTGACGTCGGCGGCCACCGCGAGCAGGCCGCCGACGAGGTCGGTCACCAGCAGAAGGCCGACGGCGCCGACCAGGGTTCTGGATGTGTTCATGGGAGGACCATCCCGGCGCGACCTTGCACCAGCCTTGTGCCAGCCTTCGATCGTGGAGCTCCTCGCCGACTGCTCGCGCTGCGTCGGTCTCTGTTGCGTGCTGCTGCCGTTCCGGCGGTCGGCCGACTTCGCCTTCGACAAGGCGGCCGGTGAGGCGTGCCGGCACCTGGCCGGCGACCACCGCTGCCGCATCCACACCACGCTGCTGGACGACGGGATGCGCGGCTGCGTGGCCTACGACTGCTTCGGCGCGGGGCAGGAGGTCACCGCGTCCGGGCGCACCGCCGACTTCCACCTCGTGGAGCAGGTGCACGAGATCGCCTGGTACCTCACCGAGGCCGGCGACTCCGCCCTGCTGGAGGACGCCGAGCGGCTGGCAGCGGCCCCGACCGCGGACGGCGTGGCCGACCTGCGGGTGCGAGCGGGCGCGGCGCTGCGCGCGGTCGCCGAGGCCAGGCGGGCGGCGTACGACGGGTGGCGCGACCTCGAGGGCGCGGACCTCGCCGGCGCCGACCTCCGCGACGACGACCTGCGTGGCGCGTGCCTACGCGGTGCCGTGCTCATCGGAGCCACCCTCGGCGGCTGCGACCTGACCGACGCCGACCTGCTCGGCGCCGACCTGCGGGGCGCGTCGCTGGCGGGCGCGGACCTGTCGCGGGCGCTGTACCTGACGCGGCGGCAGCTGGGCTCGGTACGAGTCCGTCCGGACCAGGAGGGAACTCCGCCGCGGCTGCGGACATAAGAGGGGGTGGCTGGGTCGATGGTTGGGGGGTCCGACGTGGTGACGGACGGGCTCAGGTCAACCACGGCTGCTGATCGATACGCTCGGGGGGTGATGACACCGGACCTCGAAGGCCTCGAGGTCGTGCGGGACGGCGGATCGTGCTGGGTGCACCTGATGACCGTGTCCTCGGTCGATGCGTTGCGCGGGGCCGTGGACGGGCCCTACGTGGGCGTCGTCTCGGCGGACCTCGGGCCGGAGACCGCGGCGATCCTCGAGGCCCTGCGACCGGGGCTCGACGAGATCGTCTGCTTCGACTCGCTCGGCGAGCCGGTCGTGTCGGGATCCGACTTCGCCTGGCGGGCGCTGGACGAGCTCGGCTTCGGTCAGGACTTCGTCTTCACGGTGCCCTCCCTCGAGGGGGCGATCGACCACGCTGTCGACACGCTCCTCCAGCCCCGGCGCGGCGGCTGGGAGGGCAGGTCCGTGGTGGTCGTCGGGCCGGAGCCCGTCGTCGAGCGGGCCCGTGAGCACCTCACCCGAGAGCGGCCGACACCACCTCACGAGCAGCCGCCTGGACCTCCGCCAGGTGCTCCGCGCCCTTGAACGACTCGGCGTAGATCTTGTAGACGTCCTCGGTGCCGGAGGGGCGGGCCGCGAACCAGGCGCTCTCCGTCGTCACCTTGAGCCCGCCGATCTTGGCGCCGTTGCCGGGCGCCTCGGTCAGCTTGGCGGTGATCGGCTCGCCGGCCAGCTCGGTGGCGGACACGTCGTCGGGGGAGAGGGCAGCGAGCTTGGCCTTCTGCTCGCGGTTGGCGGGTGCGTCGACGCGGGCGTACGCCGGGTCGCCGTACTTCCCGACCAGGTCGGCGTAGTGCCGGCTCGGCGTCTCGCCGGTCTTGGCCAGGATCTCCGAGGCCAGCAGGCACAGGAGGAGACCGTCCTTGTCGGTGGTCCACGTGGAGCCGTCGAGTCGCAGGAACGACGCTCCGGCGGACTCCTCGCCACCGAACCCGAACGACCCGTCGATCAGTCCGGGCACGAACCACTTGAAGCCGACGGGCACCTCGACGAGCGGCTTCCCGATGCCATCCGCGACCCGGTCGATCATCGAGGACGACACCAGCGTCTTGCCGATCCGGGCGGAGTCCGGCCACCCGGGGCGCGCGCCGCCGAAGAGGTAGCCGATCGCGACGGCCAGGTAGTGGTTCGGGTTCATCAGGCCGGCGTCCGGTGTGACGATGCCGTGCCGGTCGGCGTCGGCGTCGTTGCCGGTGGCGAGGTCGTAGTCGTCCTTGCGTCCGATGAGCGACGCCATCGCCGACGGGGACGAGCAGTCCATCCGGATCTTCTCGTCCCAGTCCAGCGTCATGAAGCGCCACGTGGGGTCGACCAGCGGGTTGACGACCGTCAGGTCGAGACCGTGGCGCTCGGCGATCGCGCCCCAGTAGTCGACCGACGCCCCGCCCAGCGGATCGGCGCCGATCCGCACGCCCGCCTGGCGGATCGCGTCGATGTCGACGACGGACGGCAGGTCGCCGACGTACTCGCCCATGAAGTCGTAGGACGACGCGGCCGCACGTGCCCGCGCGAACGGGATGCGGCGTACGTCGCCCATCCCCGCCTTGATCAGCTCGTTGGCCCGCGCGGCGATGACCGACGTGGCGTCGGTGTCGGCCGGGCCACCGTGCGGCGGGTTGTACTTGAAGCCGCCGTCGGAGGGCGGGTTGTGCGACGGCGTGACGACGATGCCGTCCGCGAGGCCTGAGCCGGTCTGCCGCCCGGCGTTCGCCTTGATGATGGCGTGCGAGACGGCGGGCGTCGGGGTGTACCGGTCGGCCGAGTCGACCAGCACGGTCACGTCGTTGGCGGCGAGCACCTCGAGCGCCGTGGCCCACGCCGGCTCGGAGAGGCCGTGGGTGTCGCGGCCGACGAACAGCGGCCCGTCGTACCCCTGCTGCTTGCGGTAGTCGCAGATCGCCTGCGTGGTCGCCAGGATGTGGGTCTCGTTGAACGCCGTCTTCAGGCTGCTGCCGCGGTGCCCGCTCGTCCCGAAGGCGACCTGCTGGTCGATGTTCTCGGGGTCGGGGACGCCGGTGTAGTACGCCGTGACGAGGTGCGCGACGTCGACCAGGTCGGCGGGGGTGGCGAGGGTGCCTGCGCGAGAGTCGGCCATGTTCGCCATCATGCCGCTTCCGCTGGTCGAGGAGCTCGCGCAGCGAGCGTCACGAGACCCGGTGAGGGGTCAGCCACCTGCTCACCGGGTCTCGTGACGGGCCTTGACGGCCCTCCTCGACCAGCGGCGAATGGCCTAGGTTGGAACGCATGGCGATCCCCGGCAACGCGCCACCGGACCTCGCCGCGACCGAGCTGTTCGCGGTGGACGCCTACGCGACCGATTTCGCCGCCGAGGTCGTCGAGGTGGACCGCGAGGGCGGGCGGATCCGGCTGGACCGCACGGCGTTCTACCCGGGCGGGGGCGGGCAGCCGTTCGACCTCGGCACCATCCGGTCCGCCGAGGGCACGCTGGTCGTCACGTCCGTACGCCGCGAGGCCGGCGCCATCTGGCACACCGTGGGGACCGACCACGAGATCACGGAGGGCGCCGAGGTGCAGGGCGTGCTCGACTGGACCCGGCGCCACCAGCTGATGCGGACGCACACCGCGCTGCACATCCTGTGCGGCGTGATCTGGGCCGACTACGCGATCCCCGTGACCGGCGGCAACATGGAGCCGCTCAAGGGCCGGCTGGACTTCCCGTTCCCCGCGATGTCCGCGGACCTCGGCCAGCAGGTCGAGAAGCGCATCAACGACGAGATCGAGAAGGCGCACGAGATCCTGGTCGACTTCGTCCCCCGCTCGCTCGCGGACGCGGACCCCGCACTGATCCGCACGAGCGCGAACCTCATCCCGCAGACCATCGACCCGCTGCGGATCATCGACATCGTCGGCCTGGACAAGCAGGCCGACGGCGGCACCCACGTGCTCTCGACAGCGGAGGTCGGCGCGGTCCGCGTCGCCGGCACCGAGAGCAAGGGCAAGGACAACAAGCGCATCCGCCTGGAAGTGCTCGACCGTCAACCGGAGGGAAGCATGCATGCCTGACCACCTGATCGGACTGCTTCTCGGAGCCGAGGAGGACTGGCCGCAAGCCTTCGAGGCGATCCTCGGCCGGGTCGGCAAGGTCGAGCTCGCCGACGGCAGCGAGCACACCTTCCGCAGCGAACGCCTCACCATCGAGCCGTTCGACCTGATGGACCCGGTGCGTACCGAGCTGGTCATCGACCGGCTGGCCTACTGGTACTACCACCCGCGCGAGTGGCTCAAGAAGGCCGCGCTGGTCAACGGGACCTACCTGCTCAACAGCCCGTTCACGTTCCAGGCGATGGAGAAGCACTCGGCGTACTGCGCCATGCTCCGCCTCGGCCTCAAGGTCCCCAAGACCGTGCTCGTGCCCTACAAGAACCCCGTCGACAACGTGCGCTGGGCCTACACCTCGAAGAAGTACAACGAGTCCTTCGACCTCGACAAGGTCGCCGAGGAGGTGGGCTACCCGCTGTACATGAAGCCGTTCGACGGTGGTGGCTGGCGCGGCGTCTCGCGCATCAACAACCCGGACGACCTGCACCGGGCCTACGACGAGTCCGGCGAGATGCTCATGCACCTCCAGGCGACCGTCGAGTACGAGCACTTCGCCCGTGCGCTCTCCATCGGCCCCGAGACGATGGTGATGAAGTTCCAGCCCGACGAGCCGATGCACAGCCGGTACGCCGTCTCGCACGGCTTCCTCGGCGAGTCGGCCGGGAACCAGACCGTCGCCATCTCCCGCATCGTCAACGCCTTCTTCGGCTGGGAGTTCAACTCCTGCGAGATGCTCGTCCAGGGCGACGAGGTCTACCCGATCGACTACGCCAACGCCTGCCCGGACGTCGCGGTCACCTCGCTCCACTACTACTTCCCCTGGGCGATCTCGGCCCTGGTGCGCTGGTCGGTCTTCACCCTCGCCACGGGGCGCAAGGGCCGCGTCGACCTGCACACCCGCAAGTACTTCGAGATCGCCGACGACGACTCGCTCTCCTACGACGCGAAGGTCACCGCCTACCTGGCGCTGGCCGACGAGCACTTCGACAGCGCGCGGTACTGGCAGTGGTGCGCCGAGAACCTCCCCCACCTCGACGAGCAGGTCCACGACTGGGTCACCTCGAAGGACTTCCAGCGCGTGCTGCGGGAGACCGTCAACGCGACGTACCCGGCGCACGAGCAAGACCAGTTCATGGCCCACTTCAACGGCCTGCTGGACCTCTGGGCGAAGGACAACCAACGTTGAGTTGGCCCTCCGGGCTCGTCGAGTTGGCCCTCCGGGCTCATCGAATTGGCCGTCACGGTTCAGGGGTAGGCCCGGAGGGCCAACTCAACCGGCCCGGAGAGCCAACTCAACGAGAGCGCTAGCGTTCCTGCATGAGCCTCGCGGACTTCCCCCGCTACCCCCTGACCTTCGGGCCGAGCCCGGTGCATCCACTCGAACGGCTGACCGCGCACCTCGGCGGAGCGAGCGTCTGGGCCAAGCGGGAGGACGTCAACAGCGGTCTGGCGTACGGCGGGAACAAGACGCGCAAGCTGGAGTACCTCGTCCCGGACGCGGTCGCGCAGGGCGCGGACACGCTGGTGAGCATCGGCGGGTACCAGTCCAACCACACCCGCCAGGTCGCGGCCGTCGCCGCGAAGCTGGGCATGAAGTGCGTGCTGGTGCAGGAGAAGTGGGTGGACTGGCCGGACTCGGTCAACGACCGCGTCGGCAACATCCTGCTGAGCCGGATCATGGGTGCCGAGGTACGCCTGGACGAGGCGGGCTTCGACATCGGCTTCCGCGACTCGTGGAAGCAGGCCATCGCCGACGTCGAGGCGCGCGGCGGGACGCCGTACGCGATCCCGGCCGGCGCCTCCGACCACGAGCTCGGCGGGCTGGGCTTCGCGGGCTGGGCCTACGAGGTGGCCGAGCAGGAGAAGGCGCTCGGTGTCTTCTTCGACACCGTCGTGGTCTGCACGGTGACCGGCTCGACGCACGCCGGGATGATCGCCGGCTTCGCGGCGCTCGAGGCCGCGGGTGGCCGGCCCCGCAGGGTGATCGGCATCGACGCGAGTGCGACCCTCGACAAGACGCGCGACCAGGTCGGCCGCATCGCGCGGCGTACGGCCGAGCTCATCGACGTCGGCCGCGACCTGCGCGACGACGAGATCACGGTGCTGGAGGGGTGGGCCGGAGACCTCTACGGCATCCCGGTGCAGTCGACCCTCGACGCCATCCGGCTCACCGGCGAGCTCGAGGGCGTGATCATCGACCCGGTCTATGAGGGCAAGTCGATGGCCGGGCTCATCGACCTCGTGCGGGACGGGACGATCCCGAAGGACTCGACCGTGCTCTACGCCCATCTCGGCGGGCAGCAGGCACTGAACGCCTACTCCGCCCTGTTCACCACGACCCAGCGGGTGTCGGAGTGAGCGACCTCGAGGACCTGTTCGTCCGCGCGGCGCGAGCCGGAGCGGCCTACCGGGACGCGGTCGGCGACCGACCCGTCGCCGGTACGGCGTCCCGCGAGGACGCCTGGTCGGCGTTCGGCGGCGCGTTGCCCGAAGACCCGACGCCCGCCGACCAGGTGGTCGACGAGCTGCTCGCGGCGGCCGAGGGACATCTCGTCGGCACGGTGGGCCCGCGGTTCTTCGGCTTCGTGGTCGGGGGGTCGACGCCCGCGGCCACCGCGGCCGACCTGCTCGCCGTCGCGTGGGACCAGAACGCCTTCAGCCCGGTGCTGTCGCCCGCCGCCGGGGCGGCCGAGCGCGCGGCGGGCGGCTGGGTGACGGACCTGCTGGGCCTCCCGTCGGGAGCCTCGGTCGGCTTCGTGACCGGCGCCCAGGCCGCCAACACGGTCGGCATCGCGTGCGGCCGGCACTGGGTGCTGGAGCAGGCGGGGTACGACGTCGAGACCGACGGTCTCATCGGTGCGCCGCGCGTGCGCGTGGTCACCGGAGCCGAGCGGCACGCGACCATCGACCGCTCGCTCAAGCTGCTCGGCCTCGGCACGGCCTCGCTCGTCAGCGTGCTGACCGGCGACGGGGGTGCCATCGACATCGACGACCTGGAGAAGGTGCTCAGCCAGGAGCCCGAGCGGCCGACGATCGTCTGCCTCCAGGCGGGCAACGTCAACACCGGCGCGAGCGACGACTTCGCGCGCGCCATCCCGCTGGCCAAGGCCGCGGGCGCGTGGGTGCACGTCGACGGCGCCTTCGGGCTGTGGGCGGCCGCCAGTCCGGGCCGTGCGCACCTCGTCGACGGTGTCGGCCTCGCGGACTCGTGGGCGACCGACGCGCACAAGTGGCTCAACGTTCCCTACGACAGCGGTCTGGCCGTCGTCCGCGACCCGGCGGTGCACGGCCGGACGATGTCCTACTCCGCGGCGTACCTCACCGGGTCCGGCGGCGCCGAGCACGCCATGGGCGACCTGGTCCTGGACTCCTCCCGACGGGCCCGCGGCTTCGCGGTCTGGGCCGCCCTGCGCGAGCTCGGCCGGTCCGGGGTCGCGGACCTGGTCGAGCGCACGTGCCTGCTGGCCGGCCGGATGGCCGAGCGGCTCGCCGAGGGCGGCGCGACCATCGCCAACGACGTGGTGCTCAACCAGGTGCTGGTCGGGTTCGGCGACACGTCCCTGACCGACGGCTCCCCGGAGTCGCGGACCGACGCGATCGTGGCGGAGGTGCAGCGGGACGGTACGTGCTGGCTCGGTGCCACCACCTGGCACGACCAGCGCCTGATCCGCATCTCGGTCTCCAACGCCACGACGACCGAGGCCGACATCGACCGCTCCGCCGCCGCCATCCTCGCCGCGGTGGCCCGGGTCGGGTATTGATACCCGGTCGACCGGGTATCCCGTCGGTTCGTGGGGGTTGCAACCGTCACAAAGCGGCAGGAACGACGCCGAAGTTGACGACCGAGGGCCAGACGTTGGCGTCGGTTACCCTAGGTTGCTAGCATTCTAGGGTGGCGGACAAGACCCAGTTCAACGTGTACCTCCCGCCGGACCTGGTCCGGGAGGTCAAGCACCGCGCCATCGACGAGGGGGTCAGCTTGTCGGCGCTCGTCGAGCTGGCCCTGACCGAGTACCTGAAGAGGGGGAGCAGGAAGTGACCGTCGCCCGTCCCGTCCGATTCACCGACGACATCCCCGCCATGCAGGCGTTCCTCGAGCGGTTCGGACTCCAACCCCGCATCACCTCCGACCGTCCCGGCTGGGTCGATCTCGCGGGGGCGGCCGGTCTGGTCGCCCTCCACTCGGCCAAGGACAGCACGACGGGCGCCATCCACGGCGAGACCCGGCTCTCCTTCGAGCTCGAGGATGCCGACGCCGCCGCGGCGGCCCTCCGCGGGGCCGGCTTCGACGTCAGTGTCATCGACGAGTCCTGGGGCCGCACCCTCGAGCTCATCGACCCTGACGGCAGGACCATGCTCTGCGACGAGCGGTCGGACGACCTCTACGGCTACACGGCTCATCCCGTCGACCCGGCGCGCCTCGGTCCACTGGTCGTCCCGGTCTGCCGGACGAGCGACCCGACGGCGTACGGCGCGATGTTGAAGGCCCTCGGGGTGGGCCACGACGAGGTCGAGGTCCGTGCCGCGGCGGCCGAGGACCCGGCCGTCCAGCTGTCCCTGGTCATCGCCGGTGGCCACGACGAGATCGACGGGATCGACGTCATCGACCCCGATGGACAACCAGTGCTGGTGCTGCGGGGATGACTGGGGTCCTCCGGGACCGTGAGTTCCTCCGCTACTTCCTCGCCCGCCAGCTGTCGGTCGCGGGCAGCATCGTCACCCTGGTCGTGCTGCCGATCATCGTGTACCGCACGTCGGGCTCGGCCGGCCTGACCGCCCTCGTCGCGGCCTGCGAGGCCGCACCGTACCTGCTGTTCGGGCTCTTCTCGGGTGCACTCACCGACCGCTGGAACCGCAAGCGGGTGATGGTCGCCGCGGACGCGCTCAGCGCCCTGCTCATCGCCACCGTCCCCCTGGCGGACCTGGTGTGGAGCCTCACCGTCCCGCACGTGCTCGCGGTGGCGTTCCTCGGCCCGACCATCGGCGTCTTCTTCGACGGCGCCGTGTTCGGCGCGCTGCCGACCCTCGTGGGCCGCGACCGGATCGCGGAGGCCAACTCCGTCTCGTGGGCCGCCGCCAGTGTCATCGAGATGGCCATGCCGTCGGTCGTCGGGGTGGTGCTCGCGTTCTGGCACCCGGCCTGGCTGCTGGGCTTCGACGCGCTGACCTTCGCCGTCTCCGCGGCGCTGATCGGCGGCATCGTGCGGCCGATGTACGACGCGACGCGCACGCGGCCGCCGTTCACCGCCGGCCAATTCTTCCGCGACATCCGCGAGGGGCTCGAGTTCCTCGTCCAGCACCGCGGCGTGCGCACGTTCACGATCATCGGGTTCCTGCAGTGCGTGGGTGCCGGCGGCTTCGTCGCCCTCATGGTCGTCTGGATCGACCAGCGGCTCGACGTCGGCACGGAGGGCCTGCGGTTCGGCCTGGTGTTCGGCGCCTGGTCGGTCGGTGGGCTGGCCGCGTCGCTCGCCCTGCCCTTCCTGGTGCGCAGGTACGCCGCCGCGCGGATCGGCCTGGTCGCGCTGCCGTTCGCGGCGGCGGTCGGCGTGCTCGTACCGTTCCTCACCATCTGGTGGGTCGCCGGGGCGGCCATGACCGTGTGGGGCGCCTTCTACCAGCTCGTGGTGATCAACTCGATCACCTATCGCCAGCAGGTCACGCCCGAGCACCTGCTGGGTCGCGTCAACACCGCCGGGCGGATGATGTCGTGGGGCTTCGGCTGGACCGGGGGCGCTTTCGTCGCGGGCGTCCTCGTCGGCTGGCTGGGGCTGTTCGCGACCCTGGTCGTGCTGTCGGTGACCGAGGTGCTGGCCGTGCTCGTCGCGTGGACGTCGCCCTTGCGCACGCAGGTCACGGATACCGCAGTCCCACGGTCCGTTCGCTGAGCTCCCACAGCTCGGCGGCGGCCTCCGCGTCGCGGGCGAGCGCCGTGCTGCCGACGACCGCCGGTGCGCCGCGACTCTCGTTCAGACCGGACGGTCCGACGTACGTGCCGCCGGGCAGGTCGTCGGTCGCCGCCATCACCACCGACCGTGCGCCCTCGGCGGCGGACTGGGAGACCGCCTTCACGGCCGCGTCCAGGATCGACGCCAGTCCGCCCGACGTCCGGCCGAACCGGCCGTTGACGACGAGGTGGGTGCCGGCCAGTCCGGGGTGCGCGGCCAGCGCCCGCACCGGCAGCCCGGCCGCGACGAGTCGGCGCTCGAGCTCGTAGGTGAACAACAGGTTGGCCAGCTTGGTCTGCCCGTACACCGCCCACCGTGAGGAGAGACGCGGCTTGGACTGGGGGTCCTGCAGGGGGGCATGCCGGGCGACGCGATGCATCTGGCTGGACACCGTGACGACGCGGCCGTCGCCGCTCGCGACGAGCTGGGGCAGCAGCAGCCCGGTCAGCAGGAACGGACCCCAGTGGTTGGTGGCCATCTGCAGGTCGAAGCCCTCGCGCGTCCGGGAGTACGGCGGCGCCATCACGCCCGCGTTGTTGACCAGCAGCCGCAGGGGGCCGAGATCGGCGGCCCGGCCGGCTGCGGACCGCACCGAGTCGAGGTCCGACAGGTCGACGACGAGCCGCTCGAGGCGCGCGTGCGGGAGCTCCGCCACGATGCCGGCCTCGGCCTCACCGAGCCGCTCGGCGGACCGGCCGGCCAGCACGACGCGGTCGCCGCGCCGGGCCAGCTCACGGGCGACGACGTAGCCGATCCCGCCGGACGACGGACCGGTCACGACGGACGTCGACGTCATGTCGTGACGCGGAAATGTCGGGGAATTCGGCTCAACCACACGGGATGCACCACGCGCGAGAGCCTAGAGCCGAGTGCGTGAGGGGTGTGCGAGAGTACCCGTATGGGGGAGGGCCCTGTCACCGCAGCCATCATCAGCGCTCACGAGATCGTGCACACCGGACTCGTGGGCATGTTCGCGACGCGCCCGGGGAGCATCGAGGTCGTGACCTTCGACCCGGGAGCGCCGGACCGCCAGCCGGATGTCATCTTGTACGACGTCTTCGGCCTGCACGACGGTGACGGCGACGACCTCGACGGGTACGTCAAGGACACCGACTGTGCCGTCGTCGCGATGGCCCGCGACCTGCGCCCGGACCTCGCGGCCCGGGCCGTCGCCAAGGGCGTCGACGCCTGTGTGTCGATGACCGTCGAGATCGACGAGATCATCGACGTGATCCGCTCGGCCGTCGCGGGTGAGGGTCAGCCCGACGCGTCGGGACCCGGCGCCGAGAGCGGGGCGCCGTACGCCGTCCTCGGCGAGGAGGTCGGCCTCACGCCGCGCGAGACCGAGATCCTGCGACTGCTGACGCTGGGGCTCAGCAACCAGCAGATCGCCGACGAGTGCTTCCTGTCGATCAACTCGGTGAAGTCCTACATCCGGTCGGCCTACCGCCGTATCGACGTCACCAGCCGCAGCC
This sequence comes from uncultured Actinomycetota bacterium, assembly GCA_963782035.1. Lineage (GTDB taxonomy): Bacteria > Actinomycetota > Actinomycetes > Propionibacteriales > Nocardioidaceae > Nocardioides. The sequence goes on along the minus strand of CAWAIW010000014.1, from coordinate 126,434 downwards.
AGGCCGTCGTCTGGTGCCTCCAGCACGGCTTCGAGCCGCCGAGCGAGGACACGGGCGGTGCTCCACCAGCGGGCGAGGATGCGGGCGGGCAACCGACCGACTTCTAGACTGGACGGACCGGACGACGTCGTCGTCCGCGGAACCCGAAGGTTGTTCTTCCTCGCATGCCTGCGACACCTGACTTCACCACGCTCTCCCTGCCCGAGGCCCTCGTGGCCGCCCTGTCCCGGCAAGGCATCACCACGCCGACCGCGGTCCAGGCCGCCGTCGTCCCCGACGGCGTCGCCGGCGCCGACGTGCTCGCCCGCGCGCGCACCGGGTCCGGCAAGACCCTCGCCTTCGGCATCCCGCTGCTCGCCCGCCTGGCCGGCCGCCCGTCGCGACCCCGTCACCCCCGCGCTCTCGTCGTCGTGCCGACCCGAGAGCTCGCCACGCAGGTGGCGGGCGCGCTCGCTCCGCTCGCCGGGGCCGTCGGCCTGAAGCTGACCAAGGTCTACGGCGGCACGCCGTACGACCACCAGATCCGCCTGCTCCGCAAGGGCGTCGACGTCGTGGTGGCCACGCCGGGCCGGCTCGCGGACCTGCTCGAGAAGGGGCACATCTGCTTCGACGACGTGGAGGTCACCGTCCTCGACGAGGCCGACCACCTCTGCGACCTCGGGTTCTTCCCGACGATCGACAAGCTCGTCGGCCGTACGCCGTCCGGCAGCCAGCGGATGCTGCTGAGCGCCACGCTCGACGGCGACGTGGACCGGCTGGTCCGCGCGCACCTGCGCCGACCTCGACGCCACGCGCTCGACCCGAACGCCGGCGCGGTCACGACCATGGCCCACCACACCCTCGTCGTGGCCGGCTTCAAGGAGAAGGTCGCCGCCGTCGCAAACCTGGTGCAGGCCAACGGCCGGACGATCGTCTTCACCCGCACCCGCGAGGGGGCGATGGCGCTGGCCTCCGCGCTCACGGCCGAGGGTGTGCACGCGGTCGACCTGCACGGCAACCTGTCCCAGCACCTGCGAGAGCGGAACCTACGCCGATTCTCCTCCGGTGCGGCCCGCGTCGTCGTCGCCACCGACGTCGCGGCCCGCGGCATCCACGTCGACGACGTCGACCTGGTGGTGCACTTCGACCCGGCGGGCGACCCGAAGGCCTACCTGCACCGCAGCGGTCGCACCGCTCGCGCCGGCAAGGCCGGTGCGGTCGTCACCATCACGACGCCCAAGCTCCTCGACCAGGTCTGCCGCCTCCAGAAGGGCGCCGGCGTCGAGGCCCGTCACCACGACGTCCGCACCGCCCCGGCCCGGCTGACGGTCGAGGCGCTGGCGTCTACGCCGACGCCGCGAGGGACGCGGCGATCGCCAGCATCGTCAGGCCGATCAGCACGTCGAGCACCTGCCAGGCGCGGGGGCGGGCGAGCCAGGGGCTGAGCAGGCGGGCTCCGTAGCCGAGGCCGACGAACCACGCCATGCTCGCGACGCCGGCGCCGACCGCGAACCACCAGCGGCCACCGGAGCCGTGGCTGGCCGCGAGCGAGCCGAGCAGCAGGACCGTGTCGAGGTAGACGTGCGGGTTCAGCCAGGTCAGCGCCAGCGCACGTCCCGCGACGCCGGCCAGGCTGCTCGCCGACGCGTCGGCCGCGTGCAACGCCTGTGGGGTGCGGGCATGCCACAGCGAGAGGACGCCGTACGCCGTCAGGAAGACGACGCCGAGCCAGCGGACCGCGTCGATGGCCCAGCCGGCGTTCTCGACGAGCGCGCCGACGCCGGCGACGCCGGCCACGATCAGCACGACGTCGGAGATCGCGCAGATGGCGACCACCACGCCGACCCGGTCGCGGGCCAGGCCCTGGCGCAGGACGTAGGCGTTCTGCGCGCCGATCGCCACGATCAGCGACAGCCCGGTCAGGAGACCGGTCAGGGCCGCGGCGAGCACGCCGCGACCCTAGCCAGGGTTAGAAGGCGTCCTCCGACAGGTCCATCAGCGCGAGGTCGGTGCGCTCGGCGATGGCGCGCTCCGCGGTGAGCTTGGGGAGCACGGTCTGGGCGAAGAACTGGGCCGCGGCGACCTTGCCCTCGTAGAACGGCTGGTCCTTCGCCGACACCTCGCCGGCGAGCTTGCCCAGCGCGACGTCCGCGCCGCGCAGCAGCAGCCACGCGCACACCACGTCGCCGAGCCCCATCAGCAGACGGGAGGTGTTCAGGCCGACCTTGTAGACGTTGCGGGCGTCGCCACCGTCGGTCGAGGGGTCGGAGGCCATCAGGTCGTTGATCAGGGCGCCGACGATCGCGTTGACGTCCTCGAGCGCCGTGCCCAACAGGCTGCGCTCCACCTTCAGGCGACCGTTGCCGGCCTCGGACTCGATGAAGGCCCGGATCTCCTGCGCGAGGTGGCCGAGCGCGCGGCCCTGGTCCTTGACGATCTTGCGGAAGAACAGGTCCTGGCCCTGGATCGCGGTCGTGCCCTCGTAGAGGGTGTCGATCTTGGCGTCGCGGACGTACTGCTCGATCGGGTACTCCGTGAGGAAGCCCGAACCTCCCAGCGTCTGCAGCGACTCGGTGCCGAGCAGCACCCACGAGCGCTCCGAGCCGTAGCCCTTCACGATCGGCAGGAGGAGGTCGTTGACGGCCATCGCGAGCTCGTCGGTCTCGCCGGCATGGTCGGCGACCATCACGCGGTCCTGCCACGACGCGGCGTACAGGACCAGCGACCGCATCGCCTCGGCGTACGACTTCTGCGTCATCAGCGAGCGGCGTACGTCGGGGTGGTGGGTGATCGTCACGCGCGGTGCGGTCTTGTCCGCGGCCTGGGTGAGGTCGGCGCCCTGCACGCGCTGCTTGGCGTAGTCGAGCGCGTTGAGGTACCCGGTCGACAGGGTGGCGATGGCCTTGGTGCCGACCATCATGCGGGCGTTCTCGATGACCTGGAACATCTGCGCGATGCCGTTGTGCACCTCGCCGAGCAGCCAGCCGCGGGCCGGCTCGCCGCCGCCGACGCCCGGGTCGCCGAAGGTGACCTCGCAGGTGTTCGAGACCTTGATGCCCATCTTGTGCTCGACGCCGGTGACGTAGGCGCCGTTGCGCTCGCCGGTCAGCTCGCCGGTCTCGGGGTCGAAGTGGTGCTTGGGGACGATGAACATCGAGAGGCCCTTGGTGCCGGGACCGCCCACACCCTCCACACCGACCGGGCGCGCCAGCACCAGGTGCACGATGTTGTCGCAGAGGTCGCTCTCGCCGGAGGTGATGAAGCGCTTCACTCCGGTGATGTTCCACGTGCCGTCGTCGTTCGCCGTGGCCTTGGTGCGACCGGCGCCGACGTCGGAGCCGGCGTCGGGCTCGGTCAGCACCATGGTCGTGTTCCAGCCCTGGTCGACGATGTGCCGGGCGATCTTCTGGTCGCGCTCGTTGCCGTTCTTGTAGACGACGCCCGCGAACATCGCACCGGCGCCGTACATCCAGATCGCCGGGTTCGCGCCGAGCACCAGCTCCCCGAGCGCCCATCCGACGCTGGACGGCGCAGGGGTGCCGCCGAGCTCGGCCATCGTCATCAGCCGCCAGTACTCCGCATCCATCCACGTGCGGTAGCTCTTCTTGAAGGACTCGGGCAGCGGGGCCTCGTGGGTCTCGGGGTCGAACACCGGGGGGTTGTGGTCGGCGTCCTCGAAGGACGTGGCCAGGTCCTCGCGCGCCATCCGGTCGACCTCGCGGAGGACCTCCTTGACGGTGTCGGTGTCGACGTCCGCGAAGGGACCGGTGCCCAACAGCTCGTCACGCCCGAGCACCTCGAAGAGGTTGAACTCGATGTCGCGGAGGTTGCTCTTGTAGTGGCCCATCGGTAACCAGCCCCACCTGTTCGTCGCGGAAAGAACGTTGCTACTCGTCAGTAACTTCATTCTGCCCCGACACCCACGCAGCGGCAAGGACTCCGGGCATCTGTGACCCGGGTCACCGGGTCGGATCACGAGGCGCTGCCACGAATTGGCGGCTAGACCGAGTGACACGACTGAATGAGTGCACATATCTGGAACAATGCGCGCATGCGGGTGTCCGCCAAGACCGACTATGCGCTGCGCGCGCTCCTCGAGATGTCGTCGCGCGATGACGCACGCCCGGTCAGTGCCGAGGAGCTGGGCCGTCTCCAGGACATCCCGCACGGCTTCCTTCAGGCGATCCTCGCCGACCTCCGCAAGGCCGGCGTGGTCATCGCGCAGCGCGGCCAGTCCGGCGGGTGGCGGATGAACCGCGACCCCGAGGACGTCTCGGTCGCCGACGTGATCCGCGCCGTCGACGGCCCGCTCGTGTCCGTGTACGGCGTCCGGCCCGAGTCGGTCTCCTACAACGACAAGGCCGAGGTCCTCCAGCTCGTCTGGATCGCGGCCCGCAGCTCGCTGCGCGAGGTCTTCGAGAACGTCAGCCTCGCCGACCTCGCCGCGGGGTCCCTGCCGGCCCCGGTCGCCGCACGTACGGCCGACGAAGACGCCTGGCAGCCCCACTGACGTTGAGTTGGCCCTCCGGGTCACTTGAGTTGGCCCTCCCGGCTCGTTGAATTGGCCGTCCGGGTCGCGCATCGAGCCCGGAGGGCCAACTCGACCGACCCGGAGAGCCAACTCAACAAGCGGCGCGCAGCTTCTCCAGCAGCGGACCAGCGGCCTCGGCGAGGAAGCGGTCCTGGACCTCGTCGCCGACCTGGACGAGGGCGACGTCGGTGAAGCCGGCCTTCCAGAACGGCGCGACGGCGTCGACGATCGCGTCGAGGTCCGGGCCGCAGGGGATCGACTCCGCGACGTCGTCGGGCGTGACGAACTGGGAGGCGCCGGCGAAGCCGGCTGGTGTCGGGAGGTCGGCGTTCACGGCCCAACCGCCGGCGAACCAGCGGAACTGGTCGTGCGCGCGCTTCTTGGCCGTGTCCTCGTCGGGGTCCCAGCAGATCGGGACCTGGCCGATGGCGCGGGCCTGACCGCCGATACGAGGCGCGCCGTCGACGCCGTTCCAGGTCTCGATCAGCGACGCCTCGGGCTGGACCGCGATCAGGTGGTCCGCGAGCGGCGCGAACCGCTCGATCCCGCTCTCGCCGGACACCGCCACCCCGATGGGCACGCTCCGCTCGGGGAGGTCCCACACGCGAGCGGTGTCGACGTCGAAGTACTCGCCCCGGTGCGTGACCAGACCGCCCTCGTGAAGCGTGCGGATCACCTCGATGGCCTCGACCAGCATGTCCTGACGGACGTCGGCGCCGGGCCAGCCCTCACCGATGGTGTGCTCGTTGAGCCGCTCGCCGCTGCCGAGCCCGAGCGTGAAGCGTCCGTCGGCCAGGATCTGCAGAGTGGCGGCCTTCTGCGCGACGACGGCGGGGTGGTAGCGCATGGTCGGGCAGGTCACGTAGGTCATCAGCTCGACCCGCTCGGTGGCCTGCGCGACGGCGCCCAGCACGGTCCAGGCGTACGGCGAGTGGCCCTGGCTCTCCAGCCACGGCGAGTAGTGGTCGCTGCTGACGAGGAGGTCGAAGCCCTGCTGCTCGGCGGCCACCGCGTACCTCACCAGCTCGCGCGGGCCGGACTGCTCGGTCATCAAGGTGTACCCGAATCGCGTCATGGTTCGCTGGTAGCCATGTGGGACCGAAGTAGACCTGTTGCGTGGGCGGAGGGTCGGCTGGGAAGTGCCGTCGTCGCGGTCGACGAGCTGACCGGCGGCTGGACGTCCACGATGCTCCGGCTCACCGACACGTCCGGTGGGCACAGCGTGTTGCGGCTGATGGACAAGGAGCCGTGGCGCACCCACGGCGAGGGGCTGACCACCCGGGAGCACGAGACGCAGCTGATGCTGGCCGGCACCGACGTACCCGCCCCACGGTCGATCGCCCTCGACGCGACCGGCGAGCGGGCGGGCGACCCCGCCCATCTGATGTCGCTGCTCCCCGGCACGGTCGACCTGGGGCGCAAGGACCCGGCAGAGCTCGAGACGCTCGCCCGCACCTTGGCGGAGGTCCATGCCGTGCGACCGGACGTGCGTCCCCGGACCTACCAGTCGTGGGCCGTCCCGGCGAAGTGGGTCGTGCCTTCGTGGGCGCGCGAACCCTCCGTGTGGGAGCGGGCCTTCGCGATCCTCGCGCAGGACCCACCGCCGTACGACGGGACGTTCCTGCACCGCGACTTCTCGCCGCGCAACCTGCTGTGGTCCGGTGACCGCCTCACCGGCATCGTGGACTGGGTCGAGACGTCGTGGGGACCGGCCTGGCTGGACGTGGCGCACTGCCGCACCATCCTGGCGATCCACTCCGGCACCGAGGTGGCGGACCGCTTCGGGGCGGAGTACGTCGCGCTGACGGGCCGCGAACCCCAGCCGTACTTCGACGTGATGGACGTCGTCGGTCTGCTCCCGCACCCCGACCGGGTGCCGTTCCTCAGCGACCCCGAGCACCAGGTTCGGATCGAGGCCCACCTGGTCAGCCTGCTGTGACCGCCGACCAGGTGGGGGCGACCGCCAGCACGGCGTAGGTCTCCTCCGGCGGCCGGATGCCCAGGGCCGCCCACAGCCCGAGGTAGCCGTCGCGGTCACGGCCTGGGTGGTCGTGGGTCGCCACGGTCGCCTGGCAGAAGTGGCGCCGCACGGCACACGCGTCGACGCCGGCCACGCGGGCGACCAGCGTGAAGTCGCCGCGCCACTCCTCGGCGAGCGCCTGGACGTCGCCGTCGTCCCAGGCCAGCCCGGCCGGGTACGAGTGGTGCCGGTCGAGCTCGGTGCCGCAGCCGAAGAGGTGGTGGGACCAGCCCTCGTCGGCCGTCGTGGTGACAGCGCTGACGACGGTGTGCAGGTCGCGGGAGAGGTCGCGGGCGACCTCGAGGTCACGCGGGGCGAAGTACGGCGGCCAGGTGACGACGGTCCAGCCGCCGTGGTCGACCGAGACCGACACCTCCGCGGCGGAGGTCCCGCCGGCGGGACCGAGGCGCGCGCGCAGTGCGTCCACCACCAGGTGCGGCGCGACCCCCCGAACGGCCGACCGTGAGGTCAGCTCCACGCGGCAAAGGTAGGCCGCGTAGGTCTCGCCGAACAGTCATTTCGCGAACACAATCGACCCATGCGCGTGGCGGTGATCGGCGCGGGACCCACGGGGCTCCTCCTCGGGGGAGCACTCGCGCGCCGCGGTCACGAGGTCACCGTCGTGGACCGCGACCCCGGTCCGGCCGCCGACGGGACCTGGCCGCGCCAGGGCGTGATGCAGTTCCACCACGCCCACGTCTTCCGCCAGCCGCTCGTCGAGGTGCTGCGCGCCGAGCTCCCCGTGGCGTACGACGCGTGGCTGGCGCTCGGCGCCGAGCCGGCCGTCGTCGTCACGCCGGTCGGGGAGATGGCGGTCGGGCGTGCGGTCGCAACGAGCGACCTTCGAGCGCGTGGTGCGCGAGGCGGCCGTGGCGACCGCGGGGCTGACGCTGGTGCAGGGACACGTCGACGGCGTGGTGGTGGCGGGCGGGCGCGCGGCGGCGTACGGGTCGGCACGACGACGGTCGGGGCCGACCTCGTGGTCGACGCCTCCGGACGATCGGGCCGCGCGACCGAGGAGCTCGGCGAGCGTGCCGGAGTCGGCGGCGCGTGCGGGATCGCCTACGTGGACCGGCTCTACCGCCTGCTCCCCGGAGAGGACGTCGGGCCCCTGGTGAACCCGATCGTCTACGGCGCCTACCACGACGGCTATGAGGTCCTGGTGGCTCCGCACGAGCACGGCACCTTCTCGGTGGTCATCCTCCGGCGCAGCGACGACAAGGAGATGGCGCGGCTGCGGGACGCACGGCTCTTCGACCAAGCGGCGGCCGCCATCCCCGCGCTGGCCGCCTGGACCGCGCCGGACCGGGCCGAGCCGCTGACACCGGTGCTGGCCGGGGGCAACCTGCTCAACCGCTACCGCGCGCAGACCCGTGAGGACGGCGCCCCGGTGCTGCCCGGCCTGGTCTTCGTCGGCGACGCGGTCTGCACGACGACCCCGAACTTCGGACGTGGCGTCACCACGTCCTACCTCCAGGTGGCCGCGCTGCTGGACCTGCTCGACACCCGTCCGGTCGACGACGCCCAGGTGGCCTTCGCCGAGTGGTGTGACGCGGAGATGCGACCCTGGGTCGACGACCACATCGCCATGGACGACGACCTCGCGCGGCGCTGGTCCGGCGAGGACGTCGACCTCGACCGGCCACTGCCCGCGGACCTGGTGATCGCGGCGGGGGAGCGCGACCCGGCCATCGGCGAGCTCGCGCAGCCCTACCTCGAGCATGCGGGCCGGCCCCGCAAGCCTGGAGCCGGCCCGGGAGCGTGCCCGCCGGTGTACGCCGACGGCTGGCGGCCGCCGTACCCTCCCGGGCCCACGCGCGACGAGCTGGTGGCCGTGCTGGGTCAGTGACCCTCGGGGCGGCCCTCGTCTTCCTCGGCCTCGAAGTCGTCGGGGACGACCACCGGCTTGAGCCGGCACCAGACGAGGAAGGCGATGCCGACGACGAGCAGCACGAGGCCCGCCCACAGGTTGGCGTTGATGCCGCCGGTCTTCTCCTCCTCGGTGTCCGCGAAGAGGCCGGCCAGGAAGAGGATCAGGCCGTCGATCGCGAGCAACGAGCCGATGATGTTGCGGATGTCGAAGAGGCCGGCGGTGTGCCCGGGCTTGCGCTTCGACCCGGTGGTGGTGTCGCTCATGTCGCCTCCTTCTCTAGAACAGCACGTTCAGGATGATGACCATGACCAGCGCGATGCTCGCGAGGGGGACGGTCCGGCGGTACCACGGGTAGCTCGCCTCGTTCGGGTCCGTGCGGTCCTCTCGCGGGGTCTCGGAGTAGACGAGTCCCTTCAGCTCCGAGGCCGGCTTCGGCTCGGTCACCATCGAGACGATGATGCTCAGCACGATGTCGACGATGAACGCCGTCGACGCCGCGGCGAAGGCCGCGCCCTGACCGCTCAGCGGGATCGCGCCGGTGCTCCACGAGCCGAACGCGTCCTCGGTCAGGAAGGCCATGATCACCGCCGAGATCGTGCCGAACGAGAGCCCGACCCAGCCGGCGGTCGGCGTCATCCGCTTCCAGAACATCCCGAGGATGAACGTCGCGAACAGAGGGGCGTTGAAGAACCCGAACAGCACTTGCAGGTAGTCCATGATGTTGCCGAAGTTCGACGCAAGTGAGGCGGTGAAGATCGCCACCGCGGTAGCCGCCACGGTGGCGATGCGGCCGACGCGCAGGTAGTAGTCGTCGGGCTTGTCCTTGACGACGTAGTCGGCCCACAGGTCGTAGGAGAAGACGGTGTTGAACGCCGAGATGTTGGCGGCCATGCCGGCCATGAACGCCGCCAGCAGGCCGGTGATCGCCAGCCCCAGCAGGCCGTTGGGCAACAGGTCGCGCATCAGCAGGATGAGCGAGTCGTTGTAGGTCACGCCGTCGCCCGACGAGCCGCCCGGCACGCTCTGCCCGGCCTTGACCTTGGCGATGTCGGTCACCAGGACGGCGGCGATCATGCCCGGGATGATCGTGATGAACGGGATGAACATCTTCGGGAAGGCGCCGATGATCGGTGTCTTGCGGGCCGACGAGATGGAGTCGGAGGCCATCGCGCGCTGGACCTCGACGAAGTTCGTCGTCCAGTAGCCGAAGGACAGCACGAAGCCCAGGCCGAACACGATGCCGACGACCGACAGGAACGACGAGTCGAAGCCCGAGAGCGCCTGGCCGGGCCAGGAGTTCAGCTGCTGGTCCGCCGGAGGTCCGTGGCCGGCGTCTGCTGCGGCCGTGATCTTGTCGGTGAGGCCGCTCCAGCCACCGACCCGGTGCAGGCCCAGGAAGGTCAGCGGCGTCAGGGCCGCGACGATGATGAAGAACTGGAGGACCTCGTTGTAGATCGCGGCCGAGAGCCCGCCGAGGGTGATGTAGGAGAGCACGATCAGCGCGGCGACGATGAGCGCGATCGGCAGCGGCCAGCCCAGCAGGGCGTGCACGATGCTGCCGAGCAGGTAGAGGTTCACGCCGGCGATCAGCAGCTGCGCCACCGCGAACGAGATCGCGTTGACGAGGTGGGCGCCCGTGCCGAACCGGCGCAGCATGAACTCCGGCACCGACCGCACCTTGGAGCCGTAGTAGAACGGCATCATCACGACGCCGAGGAACAGCATCGCGGGGATCGCGCCGACCCAGAAGTAGTGCACCGCCGGCAGGCCGAAGTCCGCGCCGTTGGCGGACATGCCCATGATCTCGACCGCGCCGAGGTTGGCGGAGATGAACGCGAGGCCCGTCACCCAGGCCGGCAGCGACCGGCCGGACAGGAAGAAGTCCATCGACTCCGACACCTGGCTCTTGGCCAGGAACCCGATCCCCAGGACGAAGGCGAAGTAGATGACGAGGATGAGGTAGTCGATGAAGGACGCGTCGATCAACGTCGCCATCGGCACGATTGCAGTCACGTGGTGCTCCTCCCGAGAGGCCGGCTCCCTGGAAACCTAGACCTGCGCGAGGTACGGGCGACAGTGCCCCTCCGGGTGAGGGGTTTCTCGCTGGTCGAGGAGGGCCGAAAGGCCCGTCACGAGACCCGGTGAGGGTACGTCGACCGGTTGCGGGGCCTCGTGACGGTTGCTGGCGCAACCTCCTCGACCAGCGGTTTTGGTCAGAGGCGCTTGACGAACTCCGCGGAGCACCTCGACGGGCCCGAAGCCCGATGCGCTCGTTGATCGCGACCATGTAGTCGTTGGTCTCGGCGTTCTGCGTCGCGACGAGCGTGAGGTCGTCACCGGGCGGCCTGGACGGCGCGCAGGTTGACGGCCTTGGTGGCCAGCCCGAGCGCGTGGCCGCGGTGCTCGCGGTGCACGAACGTGCCCCACTGGTAGACGATCGGTGTCTGCCGTCCTGGTCACATCGCGAGGGTCGACTGGGCGACGACCTCGCGGTCCGCGGTCAGGGCGACGGTCTCGTAGCGATCCGCCCCATCGCCTTCGATCGGTCGCGATCATCTCGGCGTACCGCTGGGGCGTCATCAGCTCCTCCTCGAAGTCGACGGCGCCGCTGGGCGCATCGACCGCGAGCTGGCCGAGGAGGACGCACAGCGACGCGACGAGGTCGTCGGGCACGGCGCCGACGAAGGTCTCGATCGGCGTAGCCCTCGTGCTTCGGCGCGCCGCGTCGATCCATCCCTGGATGGCCGTCGTCGGGGACCGGCAGGGCGAGGTGGCGGGCGACCTCGTAGATGGAGAACGAGTAGCCGCAGGCCTCGGCGAACTTCGCCTCGCCCGTGCGTCCTCGCGCCCGTCGTAGGGGACGGTCGCGCTGGTGAGCAGGATCACCGAGCGGTCGGCGGCCCGCGCCGAGGCTCCTCGGCGCGCGCCATCAGCGCGCGGCCGACGCCACGCCGGCGGTGCGGCACGTCGACGTCGACCTTGATGTAGGCCTTCTCGAGGTTGTCGGCCGTGGGGAACCAGACCACGACGTTGCCGACCATCCGGTCGCCGTCGTACGCGGCGTACATCTCCGTGACGCTCGCCGCTGTCGGGCGAGCGGAAGGCGCCGAGGAACTCCTGGAAGCGACCAGAACGGCATGTCCTCGCGGCCGTGCAGCTCCGCGCGACGGCAGAGGTCGTACCACTCGCGCATGACGTCGTCGTCCGCGATGGCGGCGGCGTCGAGCGGTCGGATGTCCATGACGTACGACGGTAGGGACGCGGCGCCGCCGGGGGAAACGGTTATCGGGTCCGCTTCCCTGTCCCTTCACTCGGCGGACGTGCGCGCCAGCCACTCGATGAGGGGACGCAGCGCGCGCCAGTCCGCTCGTACCTCGTCCAAGAGCGCCGGGGTGTGGATCACCTTCTCGAACCCGTAGGACCGGCCGGCGTGCAGCGACTTGTGGCGCAGGAGGTCGACCCGGCGGTGGTCCTTGTCGAACCCGCGCGGCGTCGTCTTCAGCCGCTCGCCGCCGAGCTCGAACCCGGCCTTGGTGAGCTTGTTGGTGATGCGCGTGAGCCGGGCGCCGGTCTTGTCGTCGGCGACGGCGTCGCGGTACGACGCCAGGCGCGGGCCGCCCATGTCGTAGCAGCCGCCGCCGGTGCGGACGCCACGCGCCGAGATCTCGACGTACCAGCCGGTGGCCGGCGCGACGGCGACGTAGGCGCCCTGGTTGGTCTTGTAGGGCGTCTTGTCCTTGGCGAACCGCACGTCCCGATAGGGCCGGAACACCTTGTAGGACTGGCGATCGAGCGCGAACTCCGGGGCGAGCGCGGTGACCAGCGCGACCATGGGCGCCTTGACGTCAGCGTCGTAGGTCGCCTTGTGCTTCTCCCAGTAGGACTTGGTGTTGTCGACCTCGAGGTCGTCGTAGAAGTCGAGGGCCGCGACGGGAAAGCCCTGGAAGTCGCTCACCGGGTCAGCGTAGGTCGGCGGTCACCTGCTCATCGCCCTGGTCCCCGAAGCTGGTCAGCGTGATGGCGTCCCCGCCGCAGCGCGGGGCCGACAAGAAGGCGTTCCCCTTGCTCGTCCCCTCGTAGACGACGGACAGCGTCCCGTCCGGGGTGAAGCGCATCAGGCGCGCGGGGTCGGTGTCGGTCTGCGGGTCGCGGACGAAGTACGCCGCGCCGGCGCACCAGGTGAGGGTGCCGGTGGTGCCGGGCCCGAGGTCGTAGCTCTCGTCGCCGACGCGGGCATGGAAGACGGCCGCCTCCTGGCGGTTGGGCTTGGGCACCTCGGACCACACCGTCCCGCCGTCGATGCGGGCGGCGTCCCAGCCCTGGCAGTCGGTGACGCCGTCGAAGGGCGTCGCGTCGCGGCCGTCGATCGCGAGCAGGGTGGCGCAGGAGACCGGGCGCTGGTCGTCGAACGACATCACGGACAGACCGGCGTCGCTGATGACGGCACCGCGGAAACCGTGCCGCGGCTCGGCGCACCAGGGCGCGTCGCCCTGGCCGCTCTCCAGGCTCACCGTCGCCAGGCAGTAGGCGCCGTCCCTCGACACGGTGGCGTGCACGATCGTCTCCTGGCCCATCGCCCAGGTGCCGCCGGTGGTCGTCGGTGGCGAGGACTTCCCGTCCAGCATCGCGGTGCCGCCGGAGGAGTCGATGATCGTGGCCTCGTCGCCGCGCTCGGCCTGCTTGTCCTCCATCACCACGACGACTCGCTGCTGGTCGACGAGCACGGTCGAGACCGCCGTGCGTCCGCCCGAACCCAGGCCGAGCGACTCGGGGCCGTCGATGGTCGCCTGCGAGCGGTCCTTGGTGACGGTGACGGTCCAGGTGCTGCTGCGGGTCACGGTGTCGTCGACCGAGCCCTTCACCGGCTTCCAGTCGAGGAGGTCGGTGGCCGGCTGAGTGGGTGGTGGCGTGCTGTGGACGGTCGAGGAAGCCGACGTCGGCGCGGACGTCGAGGTGCTCGACGACGGCGGCTCCGGCGATGGCTCGGGGGACGTCGAGGAGTCGTCGGTCGACGTACAGGCGGTGAGGGCCAGCACCCCGGCGGCCGCCGCCACGAGCCGTCTCATCAGACGCCGATGTTGTGGGCCGGGTGGGCGAGGTTCGCGCGGTAGCTGCGGTAGGCCGCGCGCCACTGCACCCGCTTGATGTACGGCTCGGAGGGGTCGAAGCGCTGCTGGTTCCACGGCTCGAAGTAGCTGACCTCGGTGGGCTTGCCGTCGCGCTCGAGGTACCCGCGGCCGACCTGGTAGTGCCCGGAAGCGTCGTCGTCGAGGTAGGGGTAGAACTCCTTGAGCAGGATGGGGTGGTAGATCAGCGGCGCCTGGTAGTCGATGACGTGCTTCATGTTCAGCAGCAGCCACTGCTGGAAGGTGAAGCCGCCGATGTCCATCACGACGTACTTGCCGGCGTGGTCGGGCTGGTCCCAGCCGGTGTCCGCGTTCGTCACCCGCACCATGTCGAAGATCGACGTGCCGGCGGTGGTGGTGCCGAGCCGGCCGGCCCAGTAGTCCTGGCCCTGGTCGACGTGCTTCCAGCCCCACGCGATCATCTGCATCGACGTCGGCCCGCACCAGTAGGTCCGCGTCTGCTCGGCGGTCTGGCTCGGGTCGAGGATCACGCCCTTGAGCGGGTAGTCCGCGATCGTCTTGTCGGGCGTGGTGGTCGTCGTCGGGGTGGGCGTCGGCGAGGAGGTCGGCGTGCACTCGCACGGCGGTGCGGTGAACTGGGGCACCTGCGGCTGCGGCTTCGAGCCGGCCGCCCGCGCCTCCGGGTGCTCCTCGAGGAAGTCCTTGGGCAGGGGTACGCCCTGGATCTCGTGACGCAGCACCCAGACCTTGGCCACCGACCGCGCCGCCTGGATGAGCTCGTCACGCTCGGCCTTCGCCCGCGCGGAGGGCGAGAGGGACGCCGTACGCCGCAACGCGTCGAGGGCGTCCAGGTCACCGGTGGTCTCGGCGCGGGAGGTACGGGCGGTGCGGGCCGCCACCGCCATCCGCGCGCGCACCTGGGCCTGGGTGCTGTCGGTCCAGCCGACGCCCAGGCAGTAGGTCTGGCCGTCCAGGTCGGCGCAGCGGACCTGCGAGGAGACGAGCTGGGCGGTGGTCTGCTTGCCCGTCGTCCGGCCCGCCGTGGAACCCGCCGCCACGACGCGGTTGATCTCGGACCGCATCGCCGCGGTCACCTGCCCGCCGCCCGGGGAGGTCGAGAGCGCCCAGGAGTCGTCACGCCCGGACGGCCGCAGCCCGTCGTCGCCCTCCCCGCGCGGGATCAGCGGGGTCAGGGCGAGCAGCAGCACCAGCAGGGCAGCGCCGAGCAGGAACACGCGAGGACGAGACACGGGGAAGAGACCTCAGACGTTGACGGGAGTCACACCAGTCACACTGTCCACTCGGCGAGGAGCACCGTCAAGTCGCCGTGAGCGACCCGTTACGATTCCCCTGCCGGTGCGCCGGCCTGCGGATGTAGCTCAGTTGGTAGAGCGCGACCTTCCCAAGGTCGATGTCGCGAGTTCGAGTCTCGTCATCCGCTCCACGTCAGAATCGCTGTCGAGCGCGACGCTCTGCCCATCGTCGATGTCGCGAGTTCGAGTCTCGTCATCCGCTCCACGTCAGATTCGAGTCTCGTCATCCGCTCCATCACTCGCACGCCCGTACGAACTATTCGAACGGCCCGAGGAACGGGCGTTTGGGCTGCACCGCGTCGCCGCTCGAGCGGCCGGTCAGCCGGCGCTGGACCCAGGGGACGAAGTGCGTGCGGGTCCAGGTGGCGTTGGCGCGGTAGCGCTCGCCCCGGGTGAGCACGACCTCGGGCGCGAGCTCCGGCTGGTCGACGCCGTGGGGCACGCCGAGGACGTCGAGGACCTGGATGGCCATCCACTGGTGGCCGGCGGGACCGAGGTGCAGCCGGTCCTCGTCCCAGTACCGCCAGTCGCGCAGCAGCCGGAAGCGCCAGAAGTCCACGATCTCGGCGCCGTGGCGGTCGGCCGACCAGCGGACCAGCTCGTTGTACAGCGCGAACCTCCCGCGCAGCGGCCGGTAGATCGCGGAGCCGCCCGGGTCGAAGGCCGTGAACACGAGGACCCGCGCACCGGTGGCGGCGAGCTTGCCGATCGCCGCGTCGTACCGGTCGACGAGCGCGTCGATGTCGACCTTCGGTCGCATGATGTCGTTGCCGCCGGCGTAGATCGTGACCAGGTCGGGGTCCAGCGCCACTGCCGGCTCGATCTGCTGGGCGAGCACGGCGTCGAGCTTGCGGCCGCGGATGGCGAGGTTGGCGTAGCGGAAGTCCGGCGACTGGGTCGCGAGCACCGCGGCCACTCGGTCGGCCCAGCCGCGCAGCCCGTTCGGGACGGCCGGGTCGGGGTCGCCGACGCCCTCGGCGAAGGAGTCGCCGAGCGCGACGTAGCGGTGGAAGGGCACCCGCTCACCCTAGATAAGGTGCGGTCGTGCTGCTCTCCGACCGCGACATCCTGGCCGAGCTCGACGCGGGCCGGATCCGGATGGAGCCGTACGACGCGGCGATGCTGCAGCCGTCGTCGATCGACGTCCGGCTGGACCGGTTCTTCCGAGTGTTCGAGAACCACCGGTATCCGCACATCGACCCGGCCGCCGACCAGTCCGACCTGACGCGCGTCGTCGAGCCGGAGGGCGACGAGCCGTTCATCCTGCACCCGGGGGAGTTCGTGCTGGGGTCGACCTACGAGGTCGTCTCGCTGCCCGACGACGTCGCCGCCCGCGTGGAGGGCAAGTCGTCGCTGGGCCGGCTCGGCCTGCTGACGCACGCGACGGCCGGCTTCGTCGACCCCGGGTTCTCCGGGCACGTCACCCTCGAGCTCGCCAACGTCGCGACCCTGCCGATCAAGCTCTACCCGGGCATGAAGATCGGGCAGTTCTGCTTCTTCCGGCTGTCCTCGCCGTCGCAGCACCCCTACGGCTCGGAGAAGTACGGGTCGCGGTACCAGGGCCAGCGCGGGCCCACGCCGTCGAAGTCGTTCCAGAACTTCCACCGCACCGACATCGCGGCCTCCACGAACGACTGAACCGCCCGGAGAGGCTCCGGGCGGTTCAGGGTGGGCAGCGTGTCACTTGTCCAGGCGGTTGGCCCAGCGGTGCAGGTTCTGCGCCAGGCGGTGACGCCGGGAGCCGGTGTGGATGTGCGGCTCGGCGGCGCGGGCCACGCGCTCGTTGATGAGGTGACGGCTGAGCTGCTCGTTGAGGACCTGGTCGTTCGTCATGGGATGTCTCCTTGGGTGTGGTGGTGGCTGGTGGGACGGGGACTCAGACTTCGCTGAGGTGGATGTCGCCGCTGACGGTCTTGGCCCGCAGCTCGACGTAGTCGGCGCCCGGCTCGGGCTGGCCGGCGCCCTGGAGGTCGGAGCTGATGTCGCCGCTCACGGTCGTGAGGTCGGTCCAGACGGGGGTGCCGGCGGGGATCCCGATCAGTACGTCGCCGGACGCGCCCTTGGCGCTGACCTTGCCCTTGCTCGCGTGGCGGATCCGCATGTCGCCGCTCCCGGTCGACATCGAGACGCCCTCCTTGGCGTAGCCGATCTCCAGGTCGCCGGACCCGGTCTTGACGACCGTCGGAGCCTTGGCCGTGCCGAGCTCGACGTCGCCGGAGCCGGTGGAGACCGACGAGGTGCCGTCGACCTGCTCGACCGTCACGTCGCCCGAGCCGCTCTTGATGCGGAGCTCGGCGCCGGCGTGGGTGATACCGATGTCGCCCGAGCCGGTCTCCACGATCAGCGGGTTGTCGAAGGTGTCGAGGGTGCAGTCGCCGGAGCCGCTCTTGACCTGGCCGTGGCCGTAGGTGCCGGTCATCTGCACGTCGGCGCTGCCGGACTTGACGACCGCGTTGCTGCGGGTCGGCAGGCTGATCGTGACGGTGTACTGCGGCTCGCCGCCGAACAGCCCGCGGTTGCCCTTCGGGCCGATCACGCTGATCTGGCGACCGTCCTGGCGGACCTCGACCTTCTCGGCCTCGCGGCCCTCGACCTCGACCGTGGTGGCCGTGGTGTCGGAGGCGGTGACGATGATGTCGCCCTTGCCGAGCTCGACGTACAGGTCGACCGGCTCGTGGGTCTCGAACTCGTGGATCTCCATGGTGTCTCCTGGGTGTGTTCGTCCGCGGGACCAGCCCAGTGAATGATCAGGGGCTGTCCCAGGGGGGATGGGATGGGTGGTGGGGCCGGGGCTCAGAGCCAGCCGGTCATGCGGCGGTTGCCGCGCTGCTTGCCTCCCCCGAAGGGGTCGTTGCCGAAGAACGGGATGCTCGAGAGGTCGATGTCGACGTTGATCGCGCCCTCGCGGGTCGCGGACCGCACGACGTTGACCAGCCAGGTGTTGAGGGACTGGCCGGACCTGGCCGCCATCTCCTCGGCCTTGCTCTTGACCGACTCGGGGATGCGGAGCGTGATCCGGGAGAGGCCGCCCTCCTCGTCGTCCTCGCCGGCCATCGGCGGCGCGGGGGGAGCGGGCGGGGCGGGCACCGCGCTCGGGGCGTGCACGACGAAGTCGAGGTCGCGGCCGTCCAGCCGGACGTCGACGCCGCCACTGGGCAGCTCGGCGGTGATCTCGGCGGCGGCCTGGGAGATGGCCTCCATCAGGGCCAGGCGGGCGGCGGGGTCGAGGGCGTAGGTCAGCCGCTCGGCGGTGTTCCGCGCCTCGTCACCGGCGGCCTCGGCGGCGGCCAGGAGGTCCCGCTTCAGGCTGTCGACGTAAGGGGTGAGGTCCATGGGCATCAGCATGACATCACCGTGATGTCATGTCAAGCGATGTGTGACATCAGATCGGCGTCACGTGGCGTCGTACGACGTTCCCGCAGGTCAGCGCGATGTCAGAGGTCGAAGAGGGAAGCGGCCTCGTCGATCTTGCCGTCGGCGGGCTTCGGCTTCTCCTCGGCCGTCGGCTCGGGTGCCTGCTCCGGTCCGGGCGCCGCCTCGTCGTCGACGTCGAGGATGGTGCCCGGGTCGTCGGAGGCGGCCGCGGTGGCGGCCCGGCTCAGCGCGACCGGGTCGGGGGCCGCGCTGGGGGACTCGGTGGCCCGATCGCCGACGTCGAAGAGCGACACGTCGTCGGGGAGCTTGCCGGCCAGACCGGGCTGGGCCGACTCGGCCTTCGTCGCCGGCTGAGCCTCCGGCTCGGGCACCTGCTCCGGCTCGGCCGCGGGGGCCTCGCCCAGGTCGAAGAGCGAGGTGCTCTCCTCGAGCTTCCCGGCGGCCGGCGCCGCCTTCGGCTCGGGTTCGGGCTCGGGCTCGGCGGGCTTCTCCTCGGTGGGAGTCGGAGTGTCGAACAACGACGTGCCCTCGTCGAACAGCGACCCGCTCCCGGGAGCCTCGGGCTCGGGCTCGGCCGCCTTCTCCTCGGCCGGGGCCGGGGCCGGGGTGTCGAACAGCGACGAGGCGTCGTCGAAGAGGGATCCACCCGCCTTCTCGGCGGGCTTCTCGTCGGCCGGCTCCTCCTCCGCCGGGGCAGGGGTGTCGAACAGCGAGCTGGCGTCGTCCGGAGCCTCGGCCGGTGCGTCGGAGGTCGCGGGCTCGACGACCGAGGTGTCCTCGCCCGCCGCGGGCGGCGCCGAGGGCCCAGGAGCGCTGCCGGCCACGGCGGGTGCGCGGGTGGCCGGGACGCCCTTCACCGACGCGAGCAGCATCTGCGCGACGTCGAGGACCTCGATCCCCTCGCGGGCCTCGCCGCGGGACTGCTGGGAGGTGAGCCCGTCGTCCAGCATCACCCGGCAGAAGGGGCAGCCGACCGCGATCTGGTCGGCGCCGGTGGCAACCGCCTCGCGGGTGCGGTTCTCGTTGATCCGCTCGCCGATCCGCTCCTCCATCCACATCCGGGCGCCGCCGGCGCCGCAGCAGAAGGACCGTTCGGCGGACCGCTCCATCTCGACGTACTCGGCCCCGGGCAGGACCTGGAGCAGCTCTCGGGGCGGGCTGTAGACCTGGTTGTGGCGGCCCAGGAAGCAGGGGTCGTGGTAGGTGATCGAGCGCGGCGACGCGCCCTCGCCCGAGGCGACGGGGGTCAGCTTGCCCTCACGGACCAGGCGGTTCAGCAGCTGCGTGTGGTGCACGACCTCGAGCTCGATGCCGAAGTCCTGGTACTCGTTCTTCAGGGTGTTGAAGCAGTGCGCGCACGTCGTGACGACCTGCTTGACCTTCGCCTCGGTGAGCGTCGCGACGTTCTCCTGCGCCAGCCCCTGGTAGACGAACTCGTTGCCCGCGCGGCGGGCCGGGTCGCCGGTGCAGGTCTCGCCGTTGCCCAGCACGCCGAAGGAGATGCCGGCGATGTTGAGCAGCTCGGCGACGGCCCGCGTGGTCTTCTTGGCGCGGTCCTCGTAGGCGCCGGCGCAGCCGACCCAGAAGAGCCAGTCCACGGACTCCAGGGACTCGATGTCCTCGCCGACCACCGGCACGTCGAAGTCCAGGCCCTTGGCCCAGTCGAGGCGTCCCTGCGCCGACATGTTCCACGGGTTGCCCTTGCTCTCCAGGCCACGGAACAGCTGGCTGAGCTCGGCGGGGAAGTTGTTCTCGACCAGCACCTGGTAGCGGCGCATGTCGATGATGTGGTCGACGTGCTCGATGTCGACCGGGCACTGGTTCACGCAGGCACCGCAGTTGGTGCAGGACCACAGGACGTCGGGGTCGATGACGCCGTACGCCGCCTCGTCGGCGATCAGGGGACGGGCGGCCTCGGCCTGCACCGACTCCGGCAGCCCCTCGCGCGCGTCCTCGGACGCGAGGATGTACGGCGCCTTCGCGAACGCGTGGTCGCGCAGGTCGAGGATCAGCATCTTCGGGGAGAGCGGCTTCTCGGTGTTCCACGCGGGGCACTGCGACTGGCAGCGACCGCACTCGGTGCAGGTCGCGAAGTCGAGCAGCCCCTTCCACGTGAAGTCCTCGACGGCACCGACCCCGAGCCGGGCGTCCTCGTCGAGGTCGTCCATGTCGTCGAGGGTGATCGCCTTGCCGCCGGACTTCATCGGCACGACCGCGCCCAGCGCTTGGGGTGCGCGGCCGAACATGACGTTCAGGGGCGCGACGAAGATGTGCAGGTGCTTGGAGTGCACCACGTCGACCAGGAACACCAGCATGATCCCGATGTGGAGCAGCAGGCCCAGGTGCTCGAGGAGCTCGACGGTCCCCCCGTTGTCGGCACCGCCCAGGCCGTCGAGCCACTTTCCAACCAGGATCGACATGAAGGCGCCGGACTTGTAGGGCAGGTTGCCCAGCGCGGAGGCCGCGCCGCGGAACAGGAACAGCGACCAGATGACGTTGAAGATCATGAAGAGCACGACCCAGGCGCCGCCCAGGTGCGAGCCCTTGAAGCGGGACTGACGGCCCAGCCGCTCCGGTGAGTTGCGCAGGCGGATGACCGCGAAGGTGATGATCCCCGCGAGCGCCATGAGCGCGATGAAGTCCTGGAGGAACCCGAGGATCGCCCAGTGGCCGATCAGCGGGATCGCGAACGACGAGCTGAACAGGGCGCCGTACGCCTCGAGGTAGACGCTGGCCAGGATCAGGAACGCCCAGAACACGAAGAAGTGCGCGGCGCCCGGCAGGCTCCACTTCAGCAGCTTGCGCTGCCCGAACACCTCGACCAGCTGCCGCTTCAGGGTGGCGCCGAGACGGCCGGTGACGCCTTCGATCCGGCCCGGCGCCGGCTGCCCGGACGTGATCAGGCGGTAGAGGAAGACGACACGGCGGGCCACGATCGGCAGTGCGATGACGTTCAGCAGCAGGCCGAGAACCAGCACCCAGGTCACGTCGAGAGGCTCCTGTCGGGCAGTACGTCGAGCGGTACGTCGCGGACGGCCCGAGCCTAGAGGCGAGTCGGTCGCCGAGGCACCGGCTGACCGGCGTGAGAAACACCCTACTTGTCGGTAACTTGATCACGGTCCCTGACCGATCGGCCGATGCGCAGCCTCGGCGCCGGTGGTTCCCTCCAGCATGCGCACCCTCTCGACGTACCTCGCCGTCCTGACGCTCTCGCTCGGCGCCGCCCTCACCCTCGCGCCGGCCCAGGGCTCGCCGCTGGCCGGCTCGACCTCGACGACCAAGACCGACGCGAACGACATCGAGTCACCGTTGGACATCAGGTCGGCGGCGCTGGCTCTGAAGGCCAAGGACGTCAAGATCACGATCGACACCTACGACGCGATCGACCCGGATGTGCTGTACGACAACAACCTGATCGTCGTGCAGTTCAAGACCGGCGCGAACACGGCGCGCTTCGTCTACCTCCAGGTCGGCGGACCGAAGCTGATGGGGAAGGTCTGCACGGTGTACACGGACGGCTCCAAGCCGAGCGACCACTGCCTGGACCTGACCCCGAGCAAGCCCACCGCGTCCTCGGTCAGCGTCCGGCTGCCCCGCAAGAAGATCGAGCCCGGGATGACGACCTACAAGTGGCGGGTCGCGTCCTTCGCCTACGGCTGGGAGGGCTGCCAGGGCGGCCCCCGCTGCCAGGACTATGCCCCCGACAACCAGGCGGCCTGGTTCACCTGGAAGGCGGCCTGAGGGTCAGGCCAGTCCGTACGCCCGGCGCGCGTTCTCCCCGGAGACCTGAGCGCCGATGCGCACGGCGTCGGCCCCGGTGAGCTCGTCCCGCTGCACCAGGTCCTCGAGAACCTCATCCAGACCACGCCGGAACAGCTCGGTCCCGAGGTAGTAGAGCTCCGCCAGGCCGAAGGCGTCGGAGGAGTGGAGCAGCTTGGTGAACGGCACGAGCTCCAGCGTCTCCGCGATGACCTGCCGGGAGAGCGCGCCGGTGTTGTGCACGGCGAGGCCGACGTCGACGAAGACGTGGTCGAAGACCTGGGCGAGGTACGCCGCGTGGCGGTGGTACGGGTAGTTGTGCAGGAGCATCACGGGGACGCCGCGAGGCTGGGTCGCGCGCAGGAACGGCGTCAGGTGCAGCGGGTCGCAACGCGAGCATGTCCACGTCGCTGTCGCCGTACCCCACGTGGAGCTGAAGGGGCAGTCCGGCGTCGATCGCCGTCCAGGCCAGGGCGCTGACGACCGTGCGGTCGGTGATGCGCCAGGTCTCGCCGTCGGCCGGGCGCTGCTTGTGCAGGGCCGTTGCGACGTCCATGTCGCTGGGGCTCTCGTCGAGCAGGTCGAGGCCGCAGCGGTACGCCGCGATGCTCTTGGCCCCGACCGCCTCGGACTCCGCCAGCCGGTGCTTGACCGCGAGGCGGAGCTCCTTGGGGTCGGTGCCCTCGGCCAAGAGGTCCTGGGCGGTGGTCTCCAGCCGGAGGATCTCGTGCGAGCGGGTCGTGTCGCTCGCGAGGGCGGCGACCTCGGCGGGTGAGCAGACGTCGTCGGGCAGGAACCCGGTGTCGACGAGGAGCGTCCCGATGTCGGCAGCGCCGAGCAGCCGGCGGGCCACCTCCTCGTGGCCCATCGCCTGCCGGCGCCCGAGGTAGGTGTCGGCGTCCGCGTGCGGCTCGAGGCCCAGGATGGGGGCGCAGTGGCGGCGGATCGCCAGGCCGAGCATCGAGTCGAAGGGCGACCCGGTCCACCGGCCGGCACCGGGCCCCTCGTTCATCAGGGCTTCGAACGCCGGCCGGTCCAGGTCGCGCAGCACCAGGCCGTGGCAGTGGTGGTCGACGACCGGACCCGAGACGTACCCGAGATCTGGCTGTGTGTCGGTCACGCCTGCTGGTCGGCCTTCTCGAGGGACAGCGAGAGCTTGCGCGCGAGGCCCGGCGAGGCGATGGCGACGCCCGCGACGAGGATCACCCAGCCGAAGGCGACGATCACCAGGGCCCGTCCCGGATTGGCGTCGGGGAAGGGGATGACGTTGCGCCAGATCGTGTAGCCCAGCATCACCAGGGCGGCCAGGGGCACGACGATCTCCCACATCGGCACGTTCATCTTGCGGTCGATGAAGAGCAGCTTGATGCAGCCGATCGTGGCCAGGACGTAGGCGACGAGCAGGATCAGCGTGCCGATCGTGCCGCTCCAGAGGAACGTGTCGAAGGGGACGGCGTCGAAGAACACCGCGCAGACCAGGGCGATGAGCGCGATCACGACCGTGATGGCGGTCGCCGCCGCGGCCGGGGTGTCGTTGCGACCGGTCCGGCTCAGGGCCGAGCCGGGGCTGGCGTCTCGCGCGACGGCGTACAGGAGGCGTGACGCTCCGACGACGCACGCCAGGCAGCAGGCAAAGGCGCTGACCGCGGCGCCGAGGGTGACGGTCTCGCCGACCCAGGAGGCGATGTAGTTGGTGCCGATGTCGCCCATCAGTGCGCTCGAGCCGGTGAACGCGGCCACGCCTCCGGAGTCCGTGCCGAACGCCATCATCTCGACGGCGGTGACGAAGGTGAAGTAGATGCCGCCGAAGATCGCGGTGCCGAGGATGGCGCGCGGGATGTCGCGGCGGGGGTGGCGGGCCTCCTCGCCGAGGGTCGCGGCGGCCTCGAAGCCGGCGAACGACAAGAGGCCGAAGACGATGCCGAGGAACAGCGTCGAGGTGTCGGTGCCCGGTTCGATCTTGAAGACGTCCAGCGTCAGCGACGCGTCGCCGGGGGCCGATCCGGCCGCCATCTTGATGAAGGCGAACAGCGCGATGACCAGGATGAGCAGCACCGTGACGCCCTCGATGACCAGCAACGCCGTGGTCGCGCGACGTGCCGGCACGATCGCCAGCCAGAGCACGAGCAGCAGCGCGAGACCGCCGACCACGAACCCGGCCCAGCTCGGCTGGTCGGTCCAGATGTCGGTGTCGTCGAGGAACTGCGAGCCGAAGACGCCGGTCGCGCTCGCGGTGACGAGGCCGTAGAACGTGTAGGTGCCCAGCAGGCTCAGGCCCGCGGTCGCCCCGGCCTGCGGGCCGAGGGTGGCGCCGGCGAAGACGTAGACCGAGCCGGCGTGCTGGTAGTACTGGCAGAGCCGGACGAACACGTAGGCGATCAGCAGCACCGCCACCGCGGCGAGGAAGAACGCCAGCGGTGTCGCCCGGCCGACCAGGCCGGCGGTGCCCTGTGGGTTGATGTTCGCGGCCATGCTCGGCGCCATCAGCGCCACCGAGATGCCGACGGCCTGCCAGATCGAGAGTCCCCGCCGCAGGCCGGTCTGTTGTGTCGTGTTGGAGTGCGTCACGATGCGAGTGTGGAGCACATCGCCGACCTGGACCAGACCGAACGCGACGCTCGTTCGACGCTCGCCTCGACCTTGCTCGGCCCGCTAGGCGAGCGTGGGGTCGTGGGGGTGGCCACGACCTACGTCGACAACTCCGGCGTGGCCCGGGTGAAGGCAGTCCCGTTGGAGCGCCTGCCGCACCTGGCCGCCTGGGGGGTCGGGTCGTCGGTCGCCTTCGACCGCTTCCGCTTCGACGACTGGATCGCCGGCGCCGGTCAGGGCCGCGAGGCCGTGGGCGACCTGCGGGTGATGCCGGACGTACGTCGGGTGGTCCCGCTGGGCGGTACGTCCGGGTGGGCCTGGGCGCCGGCCGACCGCTACACGCAGGACGGAGCGCCGCACGACCAGTGCGGGCGGCTGCTCCTGTCGTCCTTGCTCGGGTCGCTGGCCTCCCAGGGCATCACGATGAAGGCGGCGGTCGAGATCGAGTGGGTGGTCAGCCACGACACCGGCGACCCTTCCGACGTGGACTTCCATCCGGCCGCGCGCGGGCCGGCGTACGGCATGGGCCGCCTCGTCGACGCCGCCGACTACTCCCGTGACGTGCTGGTGGCGCTCGCCGAGTCGGGGGTGACCGTCGAGCAGT
Organism: uncultured Actinomycetota bacterium; assembly: GCA_963782035.1. GTDB lineage: Bacteria > Actinomycetota > Actinomycetes > Propionibacteriales > Nocardioidaceae > Nocardioides. Next base: position 101,304 of record CAWAIW010000014.1, on the reverse strand, counting down.
TCCACCCCGAGTACGCGCCGGGCCAGCTCGAGCTCTCCGTCGCGCCCGAGGACCCGGTGAACGCGGCGGACACGTCGGTGCTGGTGCGGACCGTTCTCGCGGCGGTCGCGGCGCGGCACGGCCTGCGCACGTCGTTCTCTCCCAAGGTCGCCGTGCCCGGTGTCGGCAACGGTGGGCACGTGCACGTCTCGTTGTGGCGCGATGGGACGAACCTGATGGCGGGCGGTCCTGCCGCCCACTTCGGCCTCTCGCCCGACGGTGAGGCGTTCGCGGCCGGGGTGCTCTCGCACCTGCCTGCCCTGATGGCGGTCGGCGCGCCCGGTGTCACGTCGTACCTGCGGCAGGTGCCCTCGCACTGGGCCGGCACCTACGCCTGCTGGGGTCTGGAGAACCGCGAGGCCGCGATGCGGATGGTCACCGGCTCGCCGACTGCTTCCGCCTCCGCCGCCAACGTCGAGATCAAGTGCTTCGACCTGCACGCGAACCCCTACCTGGTGTTCGCCGGCATCGTCGCGGCCGGCCTCGCCGGTCTCTCTTCGTCGGCCTCCTTGCCCGACCCGGTCGACGTCGACCCGGCCGCGCTGGGCGAGTCGGAGCTGGCCTCACGCGGCATCGAGCGGCTGCCCCAGTCGCTGCGCGAGGCGACCGACGCGTTCTCCTCCGACACGGTCGTGACGTCGGCGTTCGGCGCCGACTTGTCCGACTCGGTCGTCGCCCTCCGCGAGAGCGAGCTGGAGCTCTTCGACGGCGTCAGCGACGAGGACGTCGCAGCCGCCACCCGCTGGGGTCGCTAGGACCGCTGGTCGAGAAGGGCCGAAGGCCCGACACGAGACCCGCCGGTCTCCATGGCGGGGCATGGTCACGGTTGGATCACAAATCGCGAATCCCCTGTGGACACAGGGGATTCAGGCCGATTTCGGGCCGATCGATGTCGGTGGTCGGTGCTGTACTCGAGGCATGGACGGGGGACGCGGGCTGGGGGACATGTCGGGGGCTGAGCTCCTCGATCATGCCGATTCCTCGCGCGCACCCAACGCAGGTGCGAAGCCGAGATCCTGCTGGTGGCCCGTCTGCACGCGGTGCTGAACAACGCCGAGACGATCGATGCGTGGCGGACGAAGGGATCCCCGGTCGGTGGGGAGGGCACGCCGGAGGTGGCGGAGTTCTCCCCGGCCACCCTGGCCGCGAGGCTGGGCATCTCGACGCATGCGGGTCGGAGCTGATGGCCGACGCCCTGGACCTGGCGCACCGGCTGCCGCAGCTGTGGGAGCGGGTGCAGGCGTTGGAGGTCAAGGCCTCTTACGCGCGGCTGGTGGCCCGCAAGACCCGGGACCGCACTCCGCAGCAGGCTGCCTACGTCGACGAGCGGGTCGTGGAGTCGGCCGACGGCCGGATCCCGTGGTCGCGGTTCGAGGTGCTGGTCGAGGCGTGCGTGAAGGCCGCCGACCCGGTCGTCGCCGCGGAAGCCGAACAGGCCGCGCGCCGCCGCCAGTTCGCGAACCCGACCCACTCCGACGAGCACGGGATGCGTGGGTTCTACATCCGCGGACCTTTCGCGACCATCGCCAGGCTCGACGCCGCGGTCGCGTTCTTCGCCACCGTGCTGGCTCACCTCGGCGACACCGGCAGTGAGGACGAGCGGCGGGTCAGAGCGGTGCTGGTCCTGGCCAACCCGGTCGCCGCCCTCGACCTCCTCCAGGCCAGTCCTGGGTGGCCCGTTCGAGCGGCGACGACGCGGCACCGGTGGCGGACTGGTCGCGGCTCCTCCCGGCCGTGACCGTCTACGTGCACCTCTACGGCGGCGCCGACGGCGAGGGGATCGCCCGGGTCGAGGGCACCGGTCCCCTCACCGAGGCCTGGATCCGCGACCACCTCGGCCAGGACGCGAGGTTCACCATCCGGCCCGTCCTCGATATCGAAGGTCAGGCGCCGGTCGACGCCTACGAGATCCCCGACCGACATCGACAGGCCGTGCATCTGATGACGCCGGCCGACACCTTCCCCACTCCCCGAACACCAGCCGTACCCAGCAGATCGACCACACCGCGCCGTTCCGGCGCGAGGCCGCCGAGGGCACCGGCCAGTCCAGGGTGGGCAACTACGGCCCGATGACCACGAGCCACCACCGCATCAAGACCTTCGGCGGCTGGCAGGTCCAGCAACCCTTCACCGGCATCTACCTCTGGCGCGACCCCTTCGGCGCCCTCTACCTCGTCGACCACACCGGCACCCGCCGGATCGGGCGCGCTGCCTAGCTGACCTCGAACATCCCCTGCTCAGCCTTGCTCGACCGGCGTTCACATCACGTGGACCTCGGCAAGACGCGATGGGTCGGTGCCGGAACCCGGCGCCGAGTGGGCGGGAGCGCCTCAGCTGGCGTAACGGCTCACGCCGGTGCGGATCTCCATCACCTGACGATCGGCGAGACGCGCACTCTGCCATGCCCTGCCCAGTGCTGTCGTGAGACGCGCGACGTTGGAGGTGGTGGAGGCGTGCGTGCCGCGGGTCGTCATGCTGATCAGATCCTTCACAAGTAGGTCACGAGGCGCTCTCGCGACACGCCCCATTCTGGCGCAGCGGTAGCATCAGGCAAAGCCCGTCGATGTCCAGGGAGGGGTAAGAGAATCTGATGCTCGATCTTCGCCGGCTGGAAGTGCTCTCCGTCTTCGCCAGGCGCGGCAGCATCGCGGCCGCGGCACAAGAGCTCGGCGTCTCACCGTCCGCGGTATCCCAGCAGCTCTCGGCCCTGGAGCGAGAGGCGCGCCTGCCACTGATCGAACGCACCGCGCACAGCGCCAGCCTCACCGACGCCGGTCAGGAGCTGGTCGAGCACGCCACCACCATCCTGGCCGCGGTCGAGGTCGCGGAGAGCCGGATGCGGGGTCGGTCCGGCACGATCGCCGGAAGTGTCCGGGTGAGCTTCATCCCAGGACTGGCGGCGACGGCAGCCCCGGACCTCGCCGAGCTCCAGCGCCAGCACCCCGAGCTCAACGTGGTCGCCCTCCAGATCGAGTCCTCCGCGGCTTCGGCCGCCCTCCTGGACCGGGCGACGGACATCGCGGTCGTCGACGAGTGGGGCGAGGAGACCTCGGTGTCCCTCGGCCCGCTACGGGCCCAGCGCGCACACCGTGAAGCGATCGTGCTCGCCGTGCCGGCCGACCACCCCGTGGCGCTCAGCCACTTCCAGAAGCCGGTGTCGGCGGCGACGCTGCGCGAGCTGGTGCGGACCGAGACCTGGCTGAGCTCGCCACCCGGCCAGGTCTCGCGGCTCGCCGGCGACGCTCGGCTGGCGGACCTCGGGGCCACTCCCGTACGGCGCTGGGAGTTCGACGGCCTCTACGTCCTGGCACGGCTCGTCGCCGTAGGGTCGGGGATCACCCTCTTGCCCTCGAGCGTCGCGGCCTACGAGCGCCGCGTCGCAGGGATCCCGTTGCAGCCGCGGATGTACCGCTACGTCCGAGTGCTCACCCGGACCAGCAGCCGCGGCGACCCGAAGATCGACGCGTGCCTGAAGGCGATCCGCCAAGGGCTGCGCCGCCCCTGGACGGAGCCCCTCACCGCAGGCCCCACCCCCTAGCCGCCGGCCCGCCCGACAGAGACCACGTGGCCACCCTCGTCGTACCTCACCACCATGCGCACGTCGGGGTCCGTCGCCGTCCTCGCGCAGAAGGTCGAGCGGTTCGCGATGCGCGTGTAGGGCTGTCCGACGGCCTTCATCACCGCGCGGACGGACATGCCGGGCTTCGTCGAGGAGCGGACCGCAGAGACCGAAAGACGAAGTGATGGGTTGCGGCACGAGTCCGGCGCGATGCCGGTGGCGCGCTCCCACATCTGCAGGTACGCCTCCGCTCCGCGCGCCATGTCGTCACCCAAGGCGGCGCCGTCCGCGCCGGCAACGTGCTGGATGTCCTCGATCCAGTCGGGGTAGAGCCCGTACTGGGCCACGCCGTCGACGTTGATGTCGTAGACCCGCTCGCCGGCGTGCTGCTGTCCGATCCGTACGCCGCCCAGACCGGCGAACGGGTACGTCACCGGAGCCGCGGCCGCGGCACCCCGCGGGTTGCCCTGCGCGCCCAGGCCGTTCATGTCCGCGCCGTACCCGAATCCCCAGTAGTAGCGGGGATCGGCCCAGCCGAGGTGGGTCCGCCACTTGTCGACGAAGCCGGTCGAGTCGCCGGCGTACGGCGTGATGAAGCCGCCGAGCCGGTAGATGCGCGGGTAGGCGTCGGGCGTGGACCAGGAGTGCGACGACACGACACCGGAGTAGCCCATGGCCTCGACCTGGTCGAGGGCGGAGTTCCTGGCTTTCACGCTCATGTGGTCGGGGTCGAAGATCATGTGCCGCTTCGCGAGCCCGGCGATGGTCGCCTCGCCGAGCGTGGTCAGGCCGCGCGAGTTGCAGTGGTGCGGCGGTCCGTAGATCGGGAGGGCCAGGTTCGGCAGCCCGCTCAAGGCGGCCACCGCACCGAAGAGCGCGTCCTGTTGCTGCGGGTCGACCTGGCCGCCGGGGAGGGCCGGCAGCGCGAGCTGGTCGCGGTCATGGGACTCGCCGTCGGGCGGCGCGCAGTGCTGCATGTCCCAGAACGAGCCGGTCTCCAGGAAGTTGGCGGCGTTGACGGCGGTGCCGACCTCGCCCTTGTCCCCCGCGACTCCGGCGAGCGCGTTGTCGAACTTGTTGACCAGCTCCATCTGCCGGACGCCGAGCCTCTTCACCTCGTCGAGCTGCCGGTCGATCGAGGCGACGTCGCACTGCGGCACGTCGAGCTTCATCGTGCAGCCGAACGGCACCGACGTCTCGATGCCCATCACCACCGCCATCTTCCCGGCGTTGATGACCTTCCGCGCCTCGAACGGCGATCGCACGATCCGGTAGAAGCCCTTGCCCGGCCCACCGAACTGCGCGTCGATGTAGTCCTGCATGGCGTACATGTCGTGGGCCTGCAGGCGGATCGAGTCCATGTCGTCGCAGGAGTTCCGCTTCAGCGGGTAGAGCCTGCAGAGCTGGTCGTTCTCGACCAGCAGGTTCACGAACAGCCGCTGCCCGCCGCGCCAGGACCGCTCCAGCCACCGGTAGTACGTGCCCTCATGGGTCAGCGAGTCCGGCGCCGGCCAGTCCTTGAACGTCGGCCAGCCCACCGGGTCGTGGTGCGGCTTGCCGGACAGTGCCGACTCGAGCGCGCCGCCGAAGCCGCCGGTCACCGTGTGGTCCGGGCAGTCGACGAGCGCGTACGGCGCGCCGTACTCGTGCCAGGGCCGACCGCAGTGCGCGTCACCGCCGAGGAACTCGAAGGCCATGCCGTGGGTGTGCGCGTCGACGTACCCGCGCACCTCCTGGTACGGCGTGACGCCCGCGGTCGGCCGGCCGCTCACGTCGATCTGCGACTCGGGGTACGCCGAGCAGCCGGTGTCACGTGCGGCCGGAAGGCCGTGCGCCCGTCGACCGCGAGGCGGGTCGAGCCGCTGCGGAAGAGGTACCTCTTCGACCGCTTCGAGGCCGACCACACGGTGCTCGGCGGACGGCCCGGCTGCCTTGCCCGTCGTGCTGACGAACTGGCGCTGCGCGTCGTACAGCAGATAGCTCCCGAGGCCGGTCGGCTTGAAGAACAGCGGCTCGCCGCCGGGGACGAGGCGGTAGCAGCCGTCCTCCCATCGCGTAGACGTCATCGGGGACCTTCGAGCGCTTCTGCATCACCCGGACCGTCGTCAGCGGCGGGTCGGGGAGGGCGCGCTCGCGGGCGACGTACGCCGCGTGGGCGGCCTTCTCCGCCGGCGTGGTCGGGTCGACGGCCGAGGCCGCGTCCGCGGAGCGTGAGAGCGAGTTCTTGGTCCGCGGGTCGTTGTGGTCGTGGGGCGGTGTGCCCGGCGGGTCGACGTGCGGGCGTGCCTCGAGCACCTTCGCCTTGGTCACGTCGTAGTTCCGCAGCATGTCGCCGGAGCGGTTCGCCGAGGCCGGCAGCTGGGTCGCCGTGACGACCAGGCCGGTGGCCAGCGTGGCGGAGAGGACGAGCTGACGCAGAGGTGTGCCCACGCAGGCTCAACGAGCGAGGGCTGGTTTCGTGACAGGCGCCAGCGCGCCTTCCTCAACCACCGATGAAGCGGATCACCTTCACCGGGCTGGTGGCCGCCAGGGTGGCGGCGGTGCCGGGCAGCAGCGCGCGGACCTTGACCTTCGGCTGGTTCGGCGCGCGCACGACGTACGACGCGGCGTACGTGCCCGTCGACGAGATCGTGGCCTTGCCGATCGAGCGCCACTTGCCGCGGAGGAAGCCCTGGAGGCGGACGGTCTTGCCCTTCTTCCCGGGCTGGACCTTGCCACTGAGCCGGACGGTGGCGCCGGGGTGCACGTGCTTCTCGGACACCTTCAGGGTGACATCGGGCTGGGGCAGGACGGTGAGCGTGCGCTGCGCGCCGAAGCGGGCGGGGTCGGTGGCGGACTTGCTGGCCGTGCCGGCGTACGCGACGACGGCGACGAACTTCTTGGTCACCTCGGGGATCCGGATCCGGTAGCTGCCGTTGCTGCGGGTGGCTCCCGTGCCGATCGACTCGCACCGGGCGAGCGGGGTGGTCCGCGTGGCGCACTTGTACGCGTCGACCCGCTGGCCGGCGACACCGTTGCCGGTGTCCTGGTCGGCGAGCACGCCGGTGAGGCGGTTGCCCGCGGCCTGCTTGACGCGCAGCCTGGCGCCGGCGATGCGCACCTGGATCGTGGTGCTGCGAGCGCCTGCACTGTCGACGACCGTCGCCAAGGCGATCACGGCGCTGGAGGTGGGGTAGGTGTGCGTGGTGGTCGCCCCCGTCAGCGCCTTGGCCCCGTCGCCGAAGACCCATTCGATGGAGGCCGTTCGCCCGGGGACGGCGGCGACGGGCGGCGACGTGCTGAAAGTGACCGCGAGCGGTTGACCGGGGACCGGCGCGACGGACGTCAGCTGCGGCGCCGCAGGACATCCGGTGATGTTCTGGGTGACCGGCGCCAGGACGGACTGGGTGCCGCGGGCCTCGACCTGCACCGAGCTGGTGACGTCGGTGCAGGTGAGCGAGTGGCGCACGAAAGCGGTGCCGCCGACCAGACCGTTGAAGGTGACGCTCAGGTCGGTCAGCGACGCGGGGCTCGCCTGGTATGCGAGTGGCTGGAGGTCCAGCTGGAGGCGCATCTCGAGCCGGGGTCCGGCGCTCGCGTTGGCCGCGGTGAAAGTGATCGGGGCGGTCGCGGTGAGCGGGAGCAGCGTGGTGCCCGGGATCCAGATGCTCAGGTTGGCGGCCACCGCCCCGTTGAGACCGGTCGTGACGCTCTGGACGCCGAAGGTGAACGGCGCGATCGACGTCGGCCCGATGACCGGCGTGAGCTGCACGTACCCGGAGCCGTGGCCGGCCGGGCAACTCGTCGCGTAGCCCGAGCCGTCTGCGCCGGGAGCGCACGATCCGGCCGTGTCGGCCGATCCGGCGAGGTACGAGCCGATCGGCAGCGACGCCGGGTCGGCGACCGCCATGCTCTTCGCCGACGTGGTCCCCAGCCGGAGGATGACCCGGTCCACCCAGCGTGCCGGGTCGGTGGCCACGGTCGACGAGGTGTCGGTGACGTGGACGTCGAGGTTCACCGGCTGACCGGCCGCGGTGGTGGGCTGCGTCGGCGCGCCGGCGTCGTACGTCGTGAGGTCCACGCTCGCGCAGAACGGGCCGTCGCACACGTTCTGGGGCGCGGGTGCCGCCCACACCGCCGGCGTGAGCCCTGCGGCGGCCAACAACAACGAGATGACTCCTGCACGTACCGACCGACGAGACATCGGGGCTCCCTCCCTGTTTCGGCCCAGTGTCCTACACCAACGACCCGGTGGCTCCCAGGTCACTGGCGGTCCAGGCCGCCGAGCCGGCGGCCGAGGACGGACGCCGTACGACGCACCGCTGAGGCCAGCGCCTCGCCGTCGCCGTCGGCGTACGTCAGCGCGACCCCCGCCACCGGGTGGCCGTTGTGGTCGAGCACAGCGGAGGCCACGCTCGCGAGGCCCGGGGTGACCTCACCCTGCTCGATCGCGAAGCCGCGCTGACGGGTGTCGGCGAGCAGCGTGCGCAGCCGGCTGAGGGTGCGTGGACCCGTGCCATGGCGGTCCACGAACGCGTCGGCGCTGGGGTACAGAGCGCGCACCTGCGCCGCCGGCAGCTCGGCCAGGATCGCCCGGCCGCTCGCGGTGAGGTGGGCCGGCAGGCGGACGCCGACGTCGGTGACCAGCGGTGGGCGGCCCGGCGCACGCTCCTCGACGACGTACAGCACGTCGCGCCCGTGCAGCACCGCGAGGTGCGCGCTCTGCCCGGTCGTGTCGGCGAGGTCGGCGAGCAGCCGTCGCGCGATGCGTTGCAACGGTTCCTGGCGGGTGTACCCGCTGCCCACCTCGAACGCCGCCACCCCCAGCCCCCAGCGGTGCTCGTCCACCAGATGCACCACGAAGCCTTCCTCGGCCATGGCGGTGAGCAGGTGGTACGCCGTGGAGCGCGGCAGCCCGCACGCCCGCATGATCCGGTCGATGGAGGTCGGCTCGGGCTGGGAGGCCAGGAAGCGCAGGACTCTCAAGGTGCGGGTGGCGGCGGGTACCTGGCCCATGAGTCCCTCCGTTGGTCGAGGAAGGCGCGCCAGCGCCTGTCACGAGACCCGGTGACCGGAGGCCGCCTGCTCGCTTGCGGGGTCTCGTGACGGGACTTCGTCCCTCCTCGACCAGCGACACCCAGTCTCGCATCCGAGACGGCTCCGACGCTCCCCCTCTGCCACTCGTACCCCGGCGGGAGTTGCATGGGGCCATGACGGTGCAGGTGGATGTGGGACCCATGTCGCTGGAGGACGTGGTCCGGGTGGCCCGGGACGGAGCGCCCGTCGCGCTGACCGACGGAGCGCTCGAGGCGATCGACCGGGCGCGGGAGGTCGTGGAGCGGCTGGCCGCGGCGACCGACCCGGCGTACGGCATCTCGACCGGGTTCGGCGCCCTGGCGACCCGGCACATCCCGGCCGAGATGCGCGAACAGCTCCAGCGCTCGCTGGTCCGCTCGCACGCGGCCGGGTCCGGTCCCGAGGTCGAGCGCGAGGTGGTGCGGGCCCTGATGCTGCTGCGCCTGTCGACGCTGGCGACCGGCCACACGGGGATCCGCCGCGAGACGGCTGAGCTGATGGCGGCGCTGCTGTCGGCGGGCATCACGCCGGTGGTACGGGAGTACGGGTCGCTGGGCTGCTCCGGCGACCTCGCGCCGTTGTCGCACTGCGCGCTGGCCCTGATGGGGGAGGGCGAAGTCCGTGATGCCGACGGCACGCTGATGCCTGCCGCCGACGCGCTGGCCGCGGCCGGGCTCACTCCGGTCGAGCTCAAGGCCAAGGAGGGCCTGGCGCTCATCAACGGCACCGACGGCATGCTCGGGATGCTGGTCATCGCGATCTCCGACCTGCGGATGCTGCTGCGGACGGCGGACATCGCCGCCGCCATGAGCGTGGAGGCGCAGATGGGCACCGACCGCGTGTTCGCGGCCGAGCTGCAGGAGCTCAGGCCCCAGGTGGGACAGGGGCTCTCGGCGGCCAACCTCCGCGCCGTGCTCGCGGGTTCGGGGGTGATGGCCAGTCACCGGGAGGACATGTTCCACCGGGTGCAGGACGCGTACTCGTTGCGCTGCTCGCCGCAGGTCCACGGCGCGGCGCGCGACACGGTCGAGCACGCGGCTCTCGTGGCGTCCCGCGAGCTCGCGTCCGCGGTCGACAACCCCGTTGTCGTCGGCGACGAGGTCCGCAGCAACGGCAACTTCCACGGGGCGCCGGTGGCCTACGTGCTCGACTTCCTCGCGATCGTCGCGGCGGACACGGCCTCGATCAGCGAGCGGCGTACCGACCGTTTCCTCGACAAGGCCCGCAACCACGACCTGCCGCCGTTCCTCGCCGACGACCCCGGCGTCGACAGCGGCCACATGATCGCGCAGTACACGCAGGCCGCGATCGTCTCGGAGATGAAGCGGCTGGCCGTTCCGGCCTCCGTCGACTCCATTCCGTCCTCGGCGATGCAGGAGGACCACGTGTCGATGGGCTGGAACGCCGCGCGGAAGCTGCGCCGCTCCGTCGACGGCCTGTCCCGCGTCGTCGCGATCGAGCTGCTGACCGCGGCCCGCGCCCTCGACTTCAGGGTCTCGACAGGCTCGACCAGCGGGGTGTCACCCGCAGCCGGCACCGGCGCTGTCGTCGACCTACTGAGATCCAACGGCATCCAGGGGCCCGGCCCCGACCGCTACCTGTCCCCGGAGATCGAGGCCACCGTCTCGCTCGTCCAGTCCGGCGCGGTGCTCGCCGCCGTCGAGAACACGATCGGAGAGCTCCAATGACCCAGCCAGTGAACGAGAGACTGCCCATCCACGCCGCGACCGGCACCGAGCTCACGGCCAAGTCCTGGCAGACCGAGGCACCGCTGCGGATGCTGATGAACAACCTCGACCCCGAGGTGGCCGAGCGGCCGGAGGACCTCGTCGTGTACGGCGGTACGGGCAAGGCCGCCCGCAGCTGGCCGGCGTACGACGCGATCGTCCGCTCGCTGCGCGACCTCGAGGACGACGAGACGCTGCTCGTGCAGTCGGGCAAGCCGGTCGGGGTGATGCGCACCCACACGTGGGCGCCGCGCGTGCTGATCGCGAACTCCAACCTGGTCGGCGACTGGGCCAACTGGGAGGAGTTCCGCAAGCTCGAGGACCTCGGGCTGATCATGTACGGCCAGATGACCGCCGGCTCGTGGATCTACATCGGCACGCAGGGGATCCTGCAGGGCACGTTCGAGACGTTCGCGGCGATCGCGGACAAGAAGTTCGGCGGCACCCTGGCCGGAACGATCACCCTGACCGCCGGCCTGGGCGGCATGGGCGGCGCGCAGCCGTTGGCCGTGACCATGAACGACGGCGTCGCGATCTGCGTCGACGTCGACCAGTCCCGCATCACCCGCCGGATCGAGCACCGCTACCTCGACGAGCAGGCCTCGTCGCTGGAGGATGCCGTGGCCCGGGCGGTCGCCGCCCGGGACGAGCGCCGACCGCTCTCGATCGGCGTGCTCGGCAACGCGGCCGAGCTGTTCCCGAAGCTCCTGGAGACCAAGGCGCCCATCGACATCGTCACCGACCAGACGTCGGCGCACGACCCGCTGTCGTACCTCCCGGTCGGGGTGGCCTTCGAGGACTGGAAGGACGCCGCGGACCGCGACCCGGCCGGCTTCACCAAGGACGCGCAGGCGTCGATGGCCGCGCACGTCCGGGCGATGGTGGAGTTCCAGGACGCCGGGGCCGAGGTGTTCGACTACGGCAACTCGATCCGCGACGAGGCCCGCAAGGGCGGGTACGACCGGGCGTTCGAGTTCCCCGGGTTCGTGCCGGCGTACATCCGGCCGCTGTTCTGCGAGGGCAAGGGCCCGTTCCGGTGGGCTGCGCTGTCCGGCGACCCGGCCGACATCGCCGCGACGGACCGGGCGATCCTCGAGCTGTTCCCCAAGGAAGACAGCGCAGCCAACGAGCGCCTTCATCGCTGGATCACCATGGCCGGCGAGCGGGTGCAGTTCCAGGGGTTGCCGGCGCGCATCTGCTGGCTGGGGTACGGCGAACGGCACCTGGCCGGCCTGAAGTTCAACGAGATGGTCGCCTCCGGTGAGCTCAAGGCGCCGATCGTGATCGGCCGCGACCACCTCGACTGCGGGTCCGTCGCCTCGCCCTACCGCGAGACCGAGTCGATGCTCGACGGTTCGGACGCGATCGCCGACTGGGCGATCCTCAACGCGCTGGTCAACACCGCCTCCGGCGCGACCTGGGTGTCCTTCCACCACGGCGGTGGCGTCGGCATGGGCCGTTCGCTGCACGCCGGCCAGGTCTGCGTCGCCGACGGAACGGCGCTCGCTGCGGAGAAGATCGAGCGCGTGCTCACCAACGACCCCGGCATGGGCGTCATCCGCCACGTCGACGCGGGCTATGACCGCGCCGCCGAGGTCGCCTCCGAGCGCGGCGTACGGGTGCCGATGCGGGAGGCCTGAAGCGCTTGTAACGCGGTGTTCGAGTGCCTTACCCAGCGTTCGAACGCTGGGTAAGCCCACTGAACACCGCGTTACATGTGCGGTAGGCGCCTCAGGCGGGGTCGCTGCGGTACCGGGTGTCGTCGCGCTGGGGGTCGAGGACGGTGGACTCGCCCGTGGTCGTGCCGGTGGTGTCGCCGGTGGTGTCGTCGGTGGTCGACGCGTGGGCGCCGGGCTCGGTCGGCGCCTGGTAGTCGTCGGTCCGGGTGTCGACGTCGGGGTCGACGTGGTCGGCGGTGCGCAGCCGGTCCTCGACGCGAGCCTCCTCCACCGTCACGCCCTGGTTGGCCTGCGCGGCGGCCTCCTCGGCGCGAGCGGCCTCGGCGCGGGCCACCTCGGCCCGGGCGGCGGCCTCGTCGGCCTCCCGACGCTGCGCCTCGACGGCAGCGGCGTTCTGGCTCGCCTCGGAGCGGAGGGCCTCGGCCTGCTCACGCTTCGCGGCGGTCCGCTTGTTGTTCGAGACGACGTACGCCGCGACCGCAACGATCGCGATGACGACGATGATCAGGATGATCCAACCAACAGTGCCCATGGGCCCACGGAACCAGAGTTCACCGGCGACGAGACCACCCTGCGGGGTGGACCTCGGTGGTCGGCTCAGTAGTCGACCTGCTCACCCGGCATCCGCCAGCGCCGCAGGTTCTGGAACAGCTCGGCCTGCTCGATCGCGTCGTCGAGCGCGTTGTGCGTGTGCGGCCGCTCGGGCAGCAGCTCGGCCGGGATCTTCTCCTTGCCCAGCTTGTCCAGGACGTGGTGCGTGGCGGCGTACATCATCGACTTCATGTCGAGCGCCGAGCCGAAGGCGAACGGCGAGCCGACCGCCGAGTAGGTGAGGAAGTACCACTGGAGGAACATCCAGTCGTAGCCCATCGGCCAGCCCACGAACACCGGACGGCGCCCGCCGGCGAGGTCCTCGACCCATCGCGCCGCCGACGTCATCGCCTCGACCGGGTCGCTGCCCTCGCGCACCAGCCGGTCGCGGTCGAGGCCGCCCTCCCGTACGACGCCCAGGTTGCTCTGCTCGAAGTCGTCGGAGATCGGCTTCAGCTCGCGGTAGAACCGCGCGGACTCCGGCTGGATCGGGGTGAACCTGCCGGCCGCGGTCTGCTCGCCGGCGATGCACATCCCGAGGGACAGCATCGAGTAGCGGCCGGGGATCGGGCCGTCGGCCTCGATGTCGGCGGAGATGTAGACGTCGGAGCGGACCGGCGGATCGAACTCCGTGGCGTCCTCGTCGGGGAGCTCGTCCTCCGAGGTGGTGGTCACCTGGTCTTCCCCGGAGCCTGTTTGATCACCAGGTCGTAGACCGACTTCAGTCCCGGCGACTCGTCGATCTTCTGCTGGAAGTAGTCGCTCACCTGGGTGTTGGACGCGGCCGCGATCCGTTCGGCGGCGGCGAGCAGCTCGTCCTCGTCCATGTCGGGCAGGCGGCGGACCAGAGCGACGATCTCCTCCCGGTCCGCGCCCTCGTAGCAGTCGGCGATGGTGCCCTCGAGCGCCGCGAGCTGGGCCACGATCGTCTCCCGGTCGAGCCGGTCCGCGCGGATCGCCTGGCTCAGCGCGTGCATGGTGCCGCCGACCTGGTAGAGCCGCGCGGGCGGGTCGTCGAAGAGCTGCCGGAGGTACGACGCGTCGGCGTCGCGCCGCAGGATGCGGGTGATGTTGTAGAGGCGCTTGGCGACCTTGCCGTAGTTCTCGTGACCTTCGCTGGAGTACTTCGCGATCTCGCCGGCGATCTGGCCCAGGTAGTTCTCCAGGCCGTCGGGGGAGACGTGCTGCACGAGCCGCTCGACGTCGACCTGGCTGTCGGGGTCCAGGTAGACCTCCTGGTAGAAGCTGTCGAGCACGCCGTCCAGGGCGACGATCGTCCCGTCCGGTGCCTCCCAGGTCGCGTCGATGACCTTCGACACCGGGACGACGCGGTCCTTGGTGCGGTCGGCGTACACCCAGTCCAGCTTGACGAAACCGGGGTCGCCCGCCACCTCGTGCATCCGCAGCCGGTGTGTCTCGCCGGTGGCGTCGACGACGCGGACGAGCCGCGCGTCGATGTCGACGAGGCCCCAGGTGATGGGGGAGCCCTGCGAGAGGGGTTCCTCACCCCGGCTGCACGCCGAGGGGTACAGGCCCAGCTTCATCTCGACGAACTGCAAGTGCGGGTTGGTGAACGACCGTGCCACGCTCTCGATCATCGTCGCGCTCAGCGCCTCGATCGCGTCCTCGCGCGTGGGCGCCGTGATGTGCACGCGCTCGAAGAAGTCACAGTCACCCGGGAACAGCTGGAACTTCGACTGCGCCGCGCTCCCGGCCAGGGCCATGGCACTGCGCACGCCGTCCCGCGCCTGGGTGCGGACCATGTCGGCGATCTGCCGCAGCGACTCCACGCCGGCGGCGTCGAAGTCGCCCACCACGTCGTCCAGGCCGAACACCCCGCCGCGGCGTACGAACCGTTCCTTCTCGTGCATGCCCCCATCCTGGCTCCCTACGATGTCCATCGGGGAGGTTTGGCATGGACATCTCGACGTTCTACGCGCTGTTCGCGGCGACGTGCTTCACCCTGCTCGGCCTCTGGTGGAACGTGCTCCAGCTGAACTCTGACTGGATCGGCGTGGAGGAAGAGCGCCGGGCCGTCGGCGGTGTGTACCTGACGTTCCTGCTGCCGGCGATGATGGGACTCTTCGCCCAGGTCGGCGGGGCCGAGACGCCGAACATCTGGCGCTTGAGCTTCATCATCGTCGCCGTCGTCGGGTGCGTCTCGACGCTCCGGCTGCTGCGCGTGCTCCGCACGTCCAGCGACAAGAAGCCGCGCGCCAAGTACGTCCTCACGCTCGGGATCTACGTGCTCGTGGCGGTCATCGGGGCGGCGCCCGAGGTGGCCAGCCCGCTGGGGATCAAGCCGATCCAGGCCGAGGCGATCCTGCTGATCCTGCTCGTGCTGGTCGGGCACGGCCTGGTCTGGGACTTCATGGTCCGTCGCCCTCCGGGCGGTGCGCACGTGCGCGGCACCGAGGAGTGACCCCCGCACGGCTGGTCGTCCTGACGCGCGTGGCGGACGGGCTGCCCGACCTCGAACGGCCGGTGCTCGTCGTGGTCGACGGGGGCGACGGCGCGGGGAAGACGCGGTTCGCCGACGACCTCGCCCTCGTCCTGGCAGAGTCCGGTCGGGCCGCGGTCCGCGCGTCCGTGGACGACTTCCACCACCCCCGGTCGTTCCGCCACGAGCTCGGACGCACCGGCGACACCGTGTGGTCAAGGTCGTTCGACTACCGGGCCCTGCGCCACCACCTCCTGGACCCGTGGAGCCGAGGTGCCGGAACGACGTACCGACGACGCCACCACGACCTGGCCACGGACTCCCTGGTCGACGAGGGCCTCGAGTCCGTGCCCGAGCGCGGGGTGCTCGTCGTGGACGGCGTGTTCGCCCAGCGCGCGGAGCTGTCCGGCTGCTGGGACCTGGTGGTCTGGCTCGAGGTACCGGACGAGGAGCGGGTACGTCGGATGGCCGAGCGCGACGGCGTACCTCCCGATCCCTCGCACCCGGACCAGGCGAGGTACCTGGAGGCGCAGGCCCTCTACCGAGCCGCCGCGGACCCGGTCGGCAACGCCGACCTCGTCGTCGACAACACCGACCCCCTGGCGCCGTCCGTCGTCGGTGCCCCGGTCGTGCCGGCCGGCTGGCACCGCACGCCCCACGGCCTGCGGCGGGTGGTCACGACCGACGCCGAGACGGCTGCGCGGATCAACAGGCTCCTCGGTGGTTGAGGTGCTCGCAAGCTCGCACCTCAACCACCGAGGAGGACTTTCGGCTTCAGCAGGAACGCGATCCCGTACAGCGCGGCGACGATGATCAGCAGGTTCGCGTACCCGGTCAGGAGCGCGGCGTACTCGAGGCAGCCGCCGACGATGGCGCCCAGGATGTTCACCGCGAAGGCCGCCCGGGAGTCGCCGGATTCGCTGAACCGCTTGGCGAAGGCGATGTTGGCCAAGTAGATCGGCAGGAACGCCAGCAGCACGGCGACGAGCAGCCGGGGCACGAGCGGCAGTGGGAGCAGCCAGTCGGGCCGGACGACGTACGCGAGGGCCAGGGACGCCGCGATGCCTGCGAACACCACGGGTAGTCGTGGTGTGCGCACCCGTCTCTCGGTCTCGACGGCGGCCAGCACGACCACCAGCACGCCGGCGAAGACGAGGGCGTTCACCAGCCAGGTGGTGCCGAAAAGCAGCGCGAACGTCGCGACGTTCTTGGTCTCCAGGAGCAGGAAGGCGGCACCCATGAAGAACAGGTCGGCGTAGGGACGCATCGAGCGGAACGACCCGCCGAGGGTCCGCAGCGCGACCGCGGAGACGAGCAGGATGCCCGCGATGGCCCAGAGGTAGAGGCTCGGGAAGCCCTCGCCCTTGTAGTAGAGGAACGGCCGGTCGTCGGTCGACGGCGAGATCACCTCGCCGGAGGGCTGGTACGCCGCGTCGCACTGCTGGTGGCTCTCGTCGAGCGCCGCGGTCACCACGGCCTGCGCGCCGGCGAAGGTGTCGACGCACGGCGTGTGCCCGAAGACGGTCTGTGCGGTGCCGGCCAGCCGGTCGATCAGCCAGGTCTCGCGGTAGTAGTTGTACATCGCGAACGAGCCGTCCGGCTTCAGGTGGTCGCGGGCCTCCTCAAGCGCCTCCTGGGTGAAGAGGAACGACTCCAGCCGGATCTGCGAGGCGCCGCTGACGAGCGTCAGCGAGTCGGGCAGGGCGAAGAGGATCAGGTCGTACTTCTGGTCCGTCCCGGTCAGGAAGGCCCGACCGTCGTTGACGTGCCGGGTGACGCGCGGGTCCTGGTAGGCGTGGTCGGGGTTGCGGTCGACGCCGATCTGCATGATCCGCGGGTCGATGTCGACCGCGTCGATGTGCTTCGCGCCCTTCGACAGCGCGATCGCGACGTCCGACCCGGAGCCGGCGCCGACGATGAGCACGTTCCCGAGGCTGTTGTCCTTGATGCGTTCGTACGGTGTGGAGTACTGCTGCTCGCCCTGCTCGAGCTTCCACTGCGCCGGCGCCATCAGCTGGTGCGGGATGCCGTTGACCGAGATGTCGACGTACGACGGGTTGTTCGACAGGTCCTCGGTGGTGACCTTGTAGTACGGCGACCAGCTGGTGTTCGGCTGCAGCGACTCGGTGAGCAGCACCGCGACGATGGCCGCGCCGGACAGGATCGCCAGCACCCGCTTGAGGTTCGGCACCAGCAGCACGAACGCCGCCGCCACGATCACGCCCCACACGGCGGGCGGGGCCCAGAGGAACGACAGGACGGTGAACGCGCTGATCCCCAGGAGCGAGCCGACCAGGTCCCAGCGGTACGCCGTCAGCGGCGTCAGGTCGGCGAAGCAGCGCCCGACGATCTCGGCCGGCCCCGCGATCACCAGTGCGACGACCACGAACACCAGCGGCAGGACGAGCCACGCCGGCGGGCCGGACGCCTGGAGCGAGGTGAAGTAGATGACGTCGTTGCCGGTGCGGTCGAGGGTGACCGGGAAGACGTAGACCCCGGTCACGAGCATCGCGAGCAGCAACGGCGCGGCCGGAACCAGCGTCCAGCGCCGTCGGCTCATCAGGAAACCGACGCCGATGCCGAGGAAGGACCCCAGGAGTACGAAGTTCGAGAAGTACGACAGGTGCACGATGTTCGAGCCGAGCCAGCGGATCAGCGCCAGCTCCAGGAACAGCATGAGGGCGCTGCCGAGCACGAGGCGGCGTACGACGCCCCCCTCGCTTGCTTCTGTCCCGGGAGTGCGGCCTTCGGTTGCGGTCCGAGATCGATTCACTGGGCGACGGTATCGGGGCGGGGGAGGAGCGAGATCTTCTGCCAGATCTTGTTGGACAGCTCGGTGGTCAGGGTCTCCAGGGTCGAGACGGTGTTGAGCACCACCGGGTCCGAGCTGTTCTCCGCGCAGAGGGCGGCGGTCTTGGCCGTCAGGCTGAGCATCTCGCTGCAGTAGTCGAGGTAGTGGTGCAGCTGCTCGGCGTCCAGGCCGTGGCTCACGCTCTGCGGCGTGCGGGTGTAGGTCGCGCTGACCTGCTCGGGGTCCTTGGACAGCTGGTGCATGTCGATGACGTGGGCCAGCGAGCGCAGCCGGTGCAGCAGGCCGAGCAGGGTCTTGCGCTCGAACCGCTCCGGGAACGCCCACAGGAACAGCACCGCGATGGCCGCGAACACGACGTCGCTGATGGTGCTCTCGATGAGGGGGAGCCAGTCGAAGCCGTGGTCCAGCCCCTGGGTCACCGCCTCCTTCAGCGTGATCACCAGCGCGAAGATCGTGGCGACCACGATGAGCAGGCTGAAGCTCCGGGCCAGGACCGTGGTGCGGTGCAACCGGGTCTGCGAGGCCCCGGCCGACTCCTGCACGACCGTGACGAGCCGGCGCAGGTCGCGCGACGCCTTGGTCAGGCCACGCTCCCCGAAGCGCGCGTGGATGCGACGCTCGAGCTGGGCGACGGTGGCGCCGACGTGGTCCGCGACGAGCTGGACCTCGTCGCCCGCGGGGCTCGTCGTGGACACGGATCGAGACTAGACGTGCGACACGCCCGAGCCGCGAAACGCGCCGTTTGGCCCCCCCGCGGCGTGGTTGAGCCGGATACTCCCCTCAAGACCCTCGCAGAGGAGGACGCCGACATGGGCTTCATGGAAAGCATCAGGGACGCCCTCGGGGGCGACAAGGACGACGCCGCGCGCCAGTCCGCACCCGAGTCCGCGGCCGCCCACGCACGTCACGCCGACCGTGACGCGCCCGCCGAGTCGGCGTACGGCCCGCGGATCACCGGCGGGAAGCACGCCGCCCGCGACTGACGCTTCGGCGGTCGAGAAGGCGCGCTGGCGCCTGTCACGAGACCCCGTGAGGTCTCGTGACGGACTTCGTCCCTCCTCGACCAACGGTCAGAGGGCGCGGATCGCCTCGTACACCGCCAACGTACGGCGGGCGGAGTCGACGTGGAGGGACTCGACCATCCGGCCCTGGTAGGTGACCACGCCCGACCCCCCGTCGATCTGCTGGCCGTCCTCCCAGGCCGCCACGATGCCGCGCGCGTCCTCGACGGCCTCGTCACTGGGGGCGAACGCGGCGTTGGCGCCCTCGACCTGGCCGGGGTGGACGAGGGTCTTGCCGTCGAAGCCCATCTCGCGGCCCTGACGGCACTCGGCCAGGAAGCCGTCGGTGTCGCGGACGTCGTTGTAGACGCCGTCGAGGATCGCCGTGCCCGTCGCACGAGCGGCCAGCAGAGCCAGCGACAGACCGGTCAGCAGGGGAGCACGGCCGGGGACGTGCCCCGGTGACGAGTGCGGGTACAGCTCCTTGGCCAGGTCGTTGGTGCCCATCACGAACACCGTCAGCCGCTCCGAGGCCGACGCGATCTCCTCGGCGTGCAGCATCGCGCGCGGCGTCTCGACCATCGCCCAGAGCGCGGTGTGGTCCGGAGCCCCGTGCCGCTCCATGGCTGCCGCCAACGCCCGTACCTCGTCGGCCGAGGACACCTTCGGCACGACGATGCCGTCGGGGCCGGCCGCGCAGGCCGCGGCCAGGTCGTCGGTGTGCCACTCGGTGTCCGCGCCGTTGACGCGGATGGTGACCTCGCGCCGCCCGTACTCGCCCGAGGCCGCGGCGGCACAGGCGGCCGACCGGGCGGCCGGCTTCGCGTCCGGTGCTACGGCGTCCTCGAGGTCGAGGATCAGGGCATCGCACGGGATGGACTTCGCCTTCTCCAGCGCGCGCGCGTTGGAGGCGGGCATGTAGAGGACCGACCGGCGCGGACGGAAGTCAGTCATCCGTGAGCTCGATGGCGTCGTACTGCTCCTTGAGCTTCGGGTCGACCGCGGCGAGCTGCTCGGCGACCTCGACGAGGACCAGGCACTGCTTGAGCGAGGCGTCGTCCTCCATCTTTCCGTCCAGCATCACCGCGCCGGTGCCGTCACCCATCGCCGCGACGACGCGGCGGGCGTGCCGGATGTCCTCGACCGACGGAGCGAAGACCCGGTGCGCGATCTCGATCTGGGACGGGTGCAGGCTCCACGCGCCGACGCAGCCGAGCAGGAAGGCGTTGCGGAACTGGTCCTCGCACCCCTGCGGATCGGCGATGTCGCCGAACGGCCCGTAGTACGGCCAGATCCCGTGCATCGCGCACGCGTCGACCATCCGGGCGATCGTGTAGTGCCACAGGTCCTGCTGGTACGTCGCGCGGTCCGGACCCCTGACCCCGTCACTCGTGCGCAGGCCATCAGTGGGGGGGTCCTCGCGCACGAGGTAGCCGGGGTGCCCGCCACCGACGCGGGTGGTCTTCATCCGGCGGTCGGCCGCGAGGTCGGCCGGCCCGAGCGAGAGGCCCTGCATCCGCGGGGAGGCGCCGCAGATCTCCTCGACGTTGGCCACGCCACGCGCGGTCTCGAGGATCGCGTGCACCAGGATCGGCCGGTCGAGCCCGGCCTTGGCCTCGAGCTGGGCGAGCAGCCGGTCGACGTAGGCGATGTCCTCGGCGCCCTGCACCTTCGGCACCATCACCACGTCGAGCTTCGCGCCGATCGCGGGGACCAGCGTCGTCAGGTCGTCGAGCACCCACGGGCTGTCGAGGGCGTTGATCCGGGTCCAGAGCTGGGTGGCCCCGAAGTCCACGTCCGTGGCGATGCGCACCAGACCCTCACGGGCCGCCACCTTGTTGTCGGCCTTGACGGCGTCCTCGAGGTTGCCGAGCAGCACGTCGGCCGTGCCGACGAGCTGCGGGACCTTGGCCGCCATCTTCTCGTTCGACGGGTCGAAGAAGTGGATGGCCCGGCTGGGCCGGGCGGGGATGTCGCGGAGGGGCTCGGGGGCCCCGACGGCCAGCGGTCGGAAGAAGTCCTTGGGGCTGCGCGCGGACGGCATGGCCGGAACGTACCGCCGGTCGCGAGAGCCCGGTATGACGCACTTCTCACCCGCTTGTACCCGTCCGGCCCGCGGTCCGGACGGGATTGGGCGTTCCCGCCCGCGCGGAGCCCGGGGCACGCACGATTTTGCCTTCCGAACTTCCGCCTTCCCCTGCTCGAGGTCCCTGTGCACGTCATCCGTCCCGATCACGCCGCTCTGGAGCGTGCCGTGCGCTGGGCCGTGCTGGTCGTGAGCACGGTGCTCGCCCTGACCGTGGTCCTCCTGGTGGTGGTCACCTCCCCGGCTCGCGCCGACGACGGAGGCGGGCCAGGAGGCGGGCCGGACCAGACAGGTCCAGACCAGGAGCAGCTGGTCGAGCAGTTCAAGCAGGCGCAGCTGACCGGCACGCCGACCGGCCTGGCGAAGAACCCGCAGGGCGACGACGTGTGGGTCGGAGTGCCCGGGACGCACGTCGCCAACGGCACCTACGGCTACCCGTACGCCGCCGCCGGCGACTGCAACGAGGCCACCCTCGGCGGGGGCTGCGTCGGCGACGACCGCGGCTTCCTCCAGGGCCAGTGCACCTCGTGGGTCGCGTTCCGGCTGGCCTCGCGCAACGGCTTCTCGTTCTCCAACTGGTACGCCAACCGCCACTGGGGCAACGCGTCGGAGTGGGGCAAGGTCGCCAAGTCGATCGGCCGCAAGCCGGACAAGACCCCGGCCATCGGCTCGATCGGCTGGTACAAGCGCGGGCACGTCTCCTACGTCGAGGACGTGTACGCCGGCGGCACCATCCTCATCTCCGAGATGAACTTCGACGGCCACAACGCCTTCCACTTCAGCACCGTGAGCCCCGGCATGCGGGGCTACCCGGACAAGTTCATCCACCTCGACGACGTCGTTCCGGTCGACACCACTCCGCCGACCGTGCCGACAGACGTCCGGGTCGTGGCCCACCGTGGCCGCACCGGCATCACCTGGAGGGGGTCGAGCGACGCCTTCGGCGTGGCCGGCTACCGGGTGCTGCGCAACGGCGTGCCGCTGGGCAGCACGCAGGGCACGTCGTACTGGGACCGGACCCCGCCGGCCGGTCAGTCCGCGGTGTACTCCGTGGTCGCCTACGACGCCGCCGGGCACGTGTCCGGGCCCGGCAACGCCCGGGTGGTCCCCGGGTCCGAGGCCGTCGACCGGGCGTGGCTCGAGACCGGCGCCGGACCGGCCCTGTGCGGCCGTACCGGATCGGCCGACAAGCCGCGCCTGGTCTGTCGCCTGCTCGCCGCCAACGGGTGGCGGTCGGTGGTCAGCAAGAAGACGCAGTGGGGAGGCCCCCTCAGCCGGTCGTTCGTGACCGGCGCCGACGGGACCGTCTCCTACTGCCGCAACCTCGGCCTGAACCAGCGGACCCTGGCGTGCACGGCCCTCGACACCGGGCGCCGTACGTGGGATGTCGCCGTCACCTCGGGACGTACGCCGCGCACCGCGGTCGCCGACCGCGCCTGGGTCACCACCGCGGCCGGGCCCGCCCAGTGCGGCCGGACGGGGACGCCGGCCAGGCCGCGCGTCACCTGCTCGGTGCTGGGCAGCACCGGCTGGCAGACCTCGACCGCGCCGGGCCGGACCGACTGGGGCACCGCCCTCAGCCGTGCCTTCGTCGCCGGTCACGACGGCACCGTCTCCTTCTGCCGGGCCCTCGGCGCGCCGGCCCACCTGCGCGCCGCGTGCCGGACGTTCCACCCTGAGACCCGGACGTGGAGTGCCGACGACGTCGCCACCACGCACATCGCCCAGCTGCCCGCGAACGCGACCTGGCTCGGCGCCACCGCCGGACCGGCGCTCTGCTGGTCGCCGGCGGCCGGCGTCCGCGGTGGCTGCCAGGTGCGGTCGGCCTGGGGCTGGCAGGTCGCGAAGCTGTCCGAGGAGGCCGACGCGGGGGCACCTTCGACGCGCGCCTTCCTCGTCGACCGCGCCGGCGCCGTCTCCTGGTGCCGGATCGGCGGACACAGCCGCGTGGTCGCCTGCGTGCAGCTGCGCCCCTCCGGCAACGGCTGGCAGACCGGCCGCTCGACCCGGCTGGCCCGCGCCCTGCGCTACGGCACGACCGAGAACCGTGCCTGGGTGTCCACCAGCGGCGGCCCGGCCCTGTGCGGACGCACCGGCACGATCAAGCAGCAGCGGGTCGGGTGCCAGGTGCTGACCGGCTCCGGCTGGCGCTTCACCGGCTCGCAGCGCACACCCTGGGGCCTGCCGGGCTACCGCGCCTTCGTGGCCTCCGGTGCCGGTGTCGCCTACTGCCGGACGGTTCCGGCCAAGCGCGGCACGGCCGCCTCGTGCATCGCGATGAGCCGCCTCGACTGGGGCGTCACCAAGACCGCTCGCCGCGCGCGCTGCGATTCTGACCTGGTCCCCGCGTGATCTCGGCGCCGACGATCGACGCACTCGCCAGTCGTCGCTCGAGAGCCACAGCGCCGTCGCTCCGGCGCCTTGCGCTGCACGCACGCTGGCACGCCAAACCTCACGACACTTCCCACGCGGGCACTAGGACCGCTTCCACCAGCGACGCTTCGCCGTCTCGGCCGGTGCCGGTGTCGCGACCGGTACGTCGCGCTGCGCGGCCGCTCGCTTCGCCAGCCGCCGCTCGCGCCAAGCGGTCACCTCGGCCTCGACGTGGCGCGGCATGGTGATGAGCGGCGGGCCGTCGACCGGCGTGTAGCGCGCCTTCATCACGCGGGCGTTGAACTCCTCGAGCAGGCGACGTACCTCGCTCTCTGCGGTGTGCCGGTCGAGGGCCGCGTCGAGCTCGGCATCGTCCTTGCGCAGCTGGAGGGCGGGCGGCAGGACGCCAGTGATCTTCTCCCGCTCGACGAGTCGCTTGATCCACCAGTCCGGGTCGTGCTGGGCGCCGAGGTCCTTGATGGGCTTGCCGGCCCCGGGCAGGTTGTCGAAGTCGCCGCGCTCCATGGCGATGCGGAGCTGCTGGTCGACCCACTCGTTCTTGCGCTGCATCCGCTGGGCGGCGGCAGTCTTCCCGGTCCGCTCGTCGCGCTCACGCTCGGCCATGCGCGGAAGTTTACCGAGCGTCCGACCAGGGCTCCGGACGAAGGGTGAGGACCAGCACCCGGGCCACGGCCACCTCGTCCACCCCTGCGCGTGCGGCGGCTTCCTTCAGCCGGCTGCGGGCCAGCTCGAGGTCGAGTCCTCGCGTCCCGGCCAGGAGCCCGACCGCGGTCTCCACCTCGGTCCGGTCGCGCAGGATCCCGGGAGTGGCCAGGGCCTTGCTCCGGGAGGAGAAGGAGAGGTCGGCGTTGCTGACCGCCTCGGTGATGCTGGCGTCGACGAGGGCGGCCAGCTCCGCGTGGTGACCCCGGAAGGCGTCGGAGGAAGCGGCGTAGAGGTTCAGCCCGCCGACCAGCTGCCCGTCGTCGTAGATCGGCAACGACAAGGAGCTGCGGACCCCGGCGGCCGCGCCGACCTGGGCGAACAGTCCCCAGCGCTCCTCGTCCAGGGGGTCGGTGATGTCGAGCTCGATCGCGGTAGCCCGGCCCTCGGTGACCTCGACGCAGGGCCCGCTCTCGACGTACTGAGCCGCGTCGAGCACCGCGGCCCCGTCGCCGCTGGCGACCAGCGTGAACGTCAGTCCTTCGCGGCTCAGCCCCACGGACAGCCCGACGAGCTGGGGGACGAGGTCACTGGCCCTGCGCCCGAGGACGTCGACGAGCTCGTCGACGTCCGGGCCGCGCAGACTGACGTACTCGGCCAACGCCTCCCGAGTCTCCGGCAACGGCTCCACACCCCCATCCTGGTCCATGGCCGGGTGACCCGCTTCATCCCGATGTGCGAACCGGGACGCTCGAGCGGCTCAGCTGCCGGTGAGCAGGCGGTTGACCAGGAACGAGGCACCGATGAAGACCGCCGCGATGACGATCGACCAGTAGAGGGAGTGCAGCTGCGCGGCGCGACCGTACTGGGCCGGGTCGGTGGGGCGGAGTGCGCGGTGGCGGACGACGCCGGCCGCACCGAGGAGGACGGCGGCGGACATGAACCGGCCGGCGGACGGCCGGGTGAAGGCCAGCACCAGCACGAAGACGCCCAGCGCCACGAGGGCCAGGATCAGCAGCCGGGTACCCAAGGTGGGGCGAGGTCGGCGTCGGGTCCGTCACGAGCGCTCGATCGTGGTCGCGACTTTCGGCATCAGCAGCAAGCCTACGGCGGCGAGCAGAGCGGCGACCGAGCAGACGGACCAGACGGTGAGGTACCCGGACAACGGGGCATGCCCCTTGACCGGGTCGTCCAGCGAGCCGGTCGAGGCCAGCGCGATGGCGAAGATCGAGGAGGCGATCGCACCGCCGACCGTCTTGGTGGCGTTGGTCATGCCGGTCGCGAAGCCGGTGCGCTCGGGCGGCGCGCCGGCCGCGGCGCTCGCGGGCAGAGCGGCGACGAGGGCGCCGGAGCCCACGCCGGCGACGGCCATGTTGACCAGCGCCTGGCCGGTCGAGCCGTGGAAGGGCAGCCACAGCGCATAGCCGAGGGCGACCAGGCAGCAGGACATCACCAGGGCTCCGCGCGCTCCGAGGAGACGCGTGGTCAACGGCAGCGTGAAGGCACCGATGGCGAGGAAGACGACGTACACGCCGATGAGGGTGGAGACGAACGCCGCGTCGGCGCCCAGCCCGTATCCCGCCGTGTCCGGGTCGGTGCGCGCGAACGTCGACAGGGGGATCTGCGCGCCGAGCACGGACATGCCGAAGAGGAACGCCGTCAGCTGCACCGGCCACTGGGCCGGGCTGGCGAACAGGCGGACGTCGATGATCGGCTCGGCCTGCGCGGCCTCGTAGCGCACGAAGGGGATCAGGCTCAGGAGCCCGGCGCCGATGAGCGCCCAGGCGAGCAGGCTGTCGGGGCCTTGGAGGCGGATGGTGATGAGCCCGGCCATCACCAGTCCGATGACGTCGGTGATGAGGAGGAACCCGATCAGGTCGAAGCGGCCGCCGGCGGTGCCGCTGTCCCGCTCGATGCCGAACCAGATGATGAAGAAGCAGACGGTGACCACGATCGCCGGCAGCATCAGCACGACCGTCATCGACGTGCCCTCGACGAGCGCGCCGCTGGTCAGCGCGCCGATGATCACCGCGAGCTCGAGCGCGCCGACCAGGATGCCGGCCGCGCGTCGCGTCAGCAGGTTCTGCCGTCCGGTGCCGGCCGTCCGCTTGTAGACGATGGCCACCTCCATCGGCAGCCACACGACGTACGCGCCCTGCACCGCCCACCCGATGAGGAACGTCGTGAACGACGGCGCGAACGCCAGCACCCACGAGCCCAGCGCCGTGATCGCGGTGGAGAGGAGCAGCACGTTCTTGGCGCCCACCATGTCGCCGAGCCGGGCGAGCAGCGGCACGGCCAGCGCGGACACGATGAGCTGCGCGGCCTCGAACCAGTTGACGTCCGCGTCGGCGATCGAGAGGTGGTCGGCGATGTCGCTGAAGATCGGCGTGTAGTAGCCCTGGAGGATCCCGCTGGCCAGCTCGACGCAGACGAGGAAGCCGACGATGGCGACGAGGGAGTGGGCTCCGGTCAGGCGCTCGTGCGGCTCCTGGCCGACGTTGGTGGTCATGTCACCTTCTCGATCAGCCGCTGGTACCAGTCGATCCCGAGCAGGAAGTCGTCCACGCCGAGGTGCTCGTCGTAGGAGTGGATGGCCTGGCGCTGAGCCTTGCTCATCCGGAAGGGCGCGAAGCGGTAGACGCGCTCGCAGATCCCGGTGAAGTGCCGGGAGTCGGTCGCGGCCATCATCACGTACGGCGCGGGCACGGCGTCGGGGAACAGCTCGGTGACCGTCGACTCGATCAGCCGGAAGGCGTCGTCGTCGACCGGCGAGACGGGGCTGGCCTCGCCCTCCTCCACGACGTCGATCTCCACGCGCTTGTCCCCGATCGCCTTGCGGAGGTGGGCGACCACGTCGGCCACGGAGTCCCCGACCATCACCCGCACGTTGATGCCGGCGCGGGCCGTGGACGCGATGACGTTGAGGGCCGGCGAGCCGGACAGGGTCGTGGTGGCGAACGTCGTCCGGGTCATCGCCGCGGACTCCGGGCCGGCGGCGAGGAGGGCCTTGGTGAGCGCCGGGCGCAGCCTGGCCGCGTTGCTCATCAGCGGTCGCAGCGGCAGCGGCGCGTGCGGCGCCAGCCGGCGGAACAGCTCGACGGTGGTGTCGGAGATCGACGCCGGCATGGGGCTCCGGTCGACCTTGAGGATGGCGCGGGCGAGCCGGGCGGTCGGGCCGTTGCGCGATGGCGTCGACGCGTGCCCGCCCCGACCCTCGACGCGCAGCACCACGCTGGTGGTGCCCTTCTCGCTGACGCCGATCGCGCCGACGGGCGGCTTGATGCCGGGGAAGGCGCCGCCCGCGACGGCGCCGCCCTCGTCGATGACGAACCACGGCCGGACGCCGCGGCGGTTGAGCTCGGCGACGGCCTCGAGGGCCGCCGTACCGCTGACCTCCTCGTCGCACCCGAAGCTCAGCCACACGTCCTGGGCGGGCGTGAACCCCAGCTCCAGCAGGCGTTCGACCGCCTCGGAGATGGCGACCACGCATCCCTTGTCGTCGAGGGTGCCGCGACCCCAGACGGCCCCGCCGTGGATCTCGGCAGAGAACGGCGGGTGCTGCCAGGGCGCGGACTCGTCGACCGGGACGACGTCGAGGTGGGCCATCAGCACGATGGGGCGCTCGTCGCTGACCCCGGTCCACCGGAAGAGCAGGCCGTGCGTGCCGACCCGGGCGAGCTCGAGGGAGGCGTAGAGCCGCGGGAAGAGGCGCTCGTGCTCGTCGAGGAACCTGTCGAAGGCCTCGGTGTCGACCGTCGACCGGTCGCGGTCGGAGACGGTCGGGATGCGGACCAGGGCCTGGAGCTTGGCCACGGCGTCGGTCACGGCGCTCACGATAGGGGCTCAGACGAGGAGGGAGACGAGCTCGTCACGCCCGTTGACGGCGGCCTTGCGGTAGAGCGATCTCTGGTGGTCGCCGACGGTCAGCACCGAGATGCCGAGGCGGCGGGCGACCTGCTTGGCGGCCAGGCCCTGCACGAGGAGGCGAAGCACGTCCGTCTCGCGCGCCGACAGGCCGCACCACGCCGCGAACGCCGGCAGCACGGTGCCGACGTCGCCGGAGCGCAGCTGCACCACGACGTCGACGTCCGAGCCGCCGACGTACGTCCCGGAAGCCACGAGCCAGTGCCCGTCGGCGACGCGGGTGCGCGTGATGGCGGGTTCGCCGCGGCGCGCGGCACGGGCGACCTCGTGGACGCACCGCAGCGTGTCCTCGGCGACGACGCCGGCGGACCAGTGGTTCGTCAACCCGGTGAGCCAGGCGAGGGCGTCCTCGTCCGCGCCGACCGTGCGGTCGTAGCGGTCGAGGCAGATGACCCCGCCGCCCGACTCCGGGAGCTCGGCGCACGGCCGGCCGACCTGGTAGCGGCGCACGACGGCGGCCAGCTGCGGACCGAGGGCGTGAGCGACGGCGATGTCGGCGTCGTCGAAGGGCCGGTGGCCGTCGCGGAACAGGGAGAGGGCTCCCCAGTAGCGGCCGGGTGTGGTCAGAGCCAGCCGCAGCTCGGTGGTGTAACCGTCCGCGGGGAGGATGTCGTGCAGCCGGCTGCTTCGCGGGGTGGCGACCGGGGACAGCACGCCGGCGGGTACGGGCGAGCGCACCAGGTCGACGTACCGGTTGGCGTCGGGCTCCACGGTCTCGTTCTGCAGCAGCACCTCGGTCGGGATGGTCAGGCCGTGCCGGGAGAACATCACCGACCGCAGGCCGGTGTCGGGGTCGACGCCGAAGAGGCAGTAGCCGTCGTGGCCCACGACGCGGCCGAGGGCCCGGACGGCGCCGTCCGCCAGGAGGGCGCCGACCGGCGGATCGGCGAGCAGGCTCGCGATCTCCCGACGTGCTCCCTCGACGGAGGCGCCCATGACTCATGATCGACCCGGCGTCAATCCCGACTTCTCGGCATTGCCCTGGTCTCCCGCCGCTCCTAGCGTGCGGCGATGCGCACGCCCGTGATCGCCGCTGCCCTGCTCGCCCTCCTCGCGCCGCCATGCTCGTGGCGTCGTCCGCCGTGGCGGACCCGTCGACCGACGGCCACATCGTCTGGACCAACCGCATCGCCGACGGGCGAGAGGCGCTGCTGATCGCCGACGCCGACGGGACGGAGCAGCGGGTGCTGGTCCCGGCGGCCAAGGGCGAGGTGAACATCGACGCGCAGTTCTCCCCGAACGGCAGGTGGATCGCCTACGAGCACGACGCCGGAGACTCCTTCGAGGTGCGCCTGGTCAAGCCCAACGGCAAGAAGGACCATCGGCTTCCGATCGGCTGCCAGGACCCCTGCCTCGGGATCGGTACGCCGACGTGGATCTCCAACAAGCGGCTCTTCTTCGTCAAGGTCAAGGGCCCGATCGTGGACGACAACGCGGCCGAGGCCTCGCAGTGGTCGGCCGACATCGACGGCGGGCGGCCCTTCCGGCTGACCGAGAAGCGGGACATCGGGAAGTACGAGGACAGCCGGGCGCAGCTGTCGCCGGACGGCTCGTTCGTGACGTGGACGCGGGTGCGCCTGTCGGACGGCAAGTCCACGATCATGCGCGTCGACGTCGACGGCGACGACGCGGCGCCGATCCTGCCGTGGGGCCTCGGCGTCGAGGTCTACGACCTCTCCCGTGCGACGAGCGGCCCGACGAAGGGGCTGGTGCTGTTCGAGGCCTACGGACGTGGCGACCCGGACGCGACGTTCGTCGACCTGGGCACGGTGCCGTGGCTCTGCAACGGGGTGAAGCAGTGCCGCAGGAAGATCGACTGGATCACGAACAACAAGACGTCGGGGCGGCGCAACGCCAACCCGCACTGGTCGCCGGACGGCGCCGGCTACGTCTTCACCGACCGGGAGAGCATCGACACCGAGGACGTCCAGATCTGGACGGCGAGGTACGGGACGGACGAGCGGCTGGAGATCTCCACGTCGAACCGGTTCGACTACCGGCCCGACTGGGGTCGGTGAGTCGGTCTCACATCCGAGACTCGTACGGCGGCCGGTCGCGTTGACCCCCCGGCGTACGGCCGATGGACTGAGGGCGTGCCCCTAGCTCCAGCGACCGCGGTGGACGACGTCGTCCTGGCGCTTGCGGGGCCGGGTGCTCGGCGACCCGGGGGCACCGTCCGTGGCGATGCGGTGGCCGATGGTGATCGCGCCGATGGGGTCGAAGGTGTCGGGGATGCCGAACGCCTCGCGTACCGGCGTGACGACGTCCGGGGGAACGCCGAAGTAGCAGGCGCCGAGGCCCGCGTCGGTCACGGTCTGCAGGATCAGCAGCGCGGCCATGCCGGTGTCGATGTGCCAGAAGGGGACCGGCCAGCGCTTCTCGTCCTCGTCGGTCCAGCCCTTGTCGGCCTGGGCGTAGCGCTTCAGGTACGCGGCCTTGCTGGAGCACGGGACCACGATGACCGGGGCGTGCATCATGCCCGTCAGCCAGTCGTCCGGGGCCGCGAGGTCCTCGGGGTCGCAGGTCACCTCCCAGTAAGTGCTCACCGCCTCGGGGGTGTCGAGCACGAGGAAGCCCCAGCCCTGGCTGAAGCCGGCGTTCGGGGCGCGGACCGCGTTGTGCAGGGCGCGGTCGATGATGGCGGGGTCGACCGGGTCGCGTGGCGTAGTCACGGATCATCCTGCGGCGGCGTACGACGTCCTGGAACTCCATGGAGCACACCTTGCCTGACTCGTTCGAGACCATGTGGGCCGACCTGGCGCCGGTGGGGCGCTCGTCGTCCTCGGGCGGGTACTTCCGGCAGCCCTACGCCTCGGCCGAGCGGGAAATGGCGGCGTGGTTCGCGGAGCAGGCCGCTTCCCGTGGGCTGGTCCTGGAGTCGGACGGCTTCGGGAACGTCGTGGCCTGGTGGGGCCCTTCCGGTCCCGGTGCGGTGGTCACCGGGTCGCACCTGGACTCGGTGCTGGACGGGGGAGCGTACGACGGACCGCTGGGCGTGGTCTCGGCTCTTGCGGCGCTGGATCTCCTTGTCTCGCGGGGTTTTGTGCCCGCTCGCCCGCTCGGCGTCTCGGTGTTCGTCGAGGAGGAGGGGTCGCGGTTCGGGCTGGCGTGCCTGGGGTCGCGGCTGGCGTCGGGGGCCGTCCCGTGGGACGCGGCGCGGGTGCTGAAGGACCGTGCGGGGGTGTCGGTGGAGGACGCGCTGGCGTCTTCGGGCCTTTCCGGTCCCTCTTCGTCATCCTTGCTGGACGGGGTGTCGACGTTCGTGGAGCTGCACGTCGAACAGGGTCGCGACCTGGTCGACCGGCCGTCCGCGCCGATCGGCGTGGCCAGCGGGATCTGGCCGCACGGGCGGTACCGGTACGAGTTCCGCGGCTCGGCCGACCATGCCGGCACCACACGGATGGAGGACCGCGCCGACCCGATGCTGACCTACGCGATGACCGCGCTGGCCGCCAACAAGCAGGCGCGTCTCGCCTCCGAGCGCGCCACCTTCGGTCGCCTCGAGGTGACGCCGAACTCGACCAACTCCGTGCCCTCTCTCGTGACGGCCTGGCTGGACGCGCGGGCGTCGTCGTCTGCCACCCTCGAGGAGCTCGTCGGTGCGCATCGAGCGTCAGGCGATCGGAGCGGGCGTCGCGGGACGGTACGTCGCTGGTCGTGACGCCGGAGTCGGTCTCGGGGCCGGTGACGTTCTCGCCTGCCTTGGCGGCGCGGCTGGCCGGTCCGCGCGGCTGGCCGGTCATCCCGACCGCCGCCGGCCACGACGCCGGCATCCTCTCGGCGGCCGGCATCGAGACCGCGATGCTCTTCGTCCGCAACCCGACCGGAGTCTCGCACTCGCCGGCCGAGACCGCGTCGATGGAGGACTGCCTCGCCGGGGTCTCGGCGCTGGCCGACGTCCTGGCCGTCACCTGCCGGAGGTGACCCGTCGTGACGGCGTACCTTCTCGAACGCGCCTGGGTCGACGGCGAGGTTCGCGACGAGGTGTACGTCGAGATCGAGGACGGCAGGTTCAGCGCGGTCGAGCTTCGTGCAGGTTCCCGCCGCTTCGAGGGGGTTGCAACCCGCACGAACGTCAGTGATACCCGGTTCGACCGGGTATCCCGACCGGATCAACGGCCTCACCATCCCGGGCCTCGCGAACTGCCACAGCCACGCGTTCCACCGGGCGTTGAGGGGGAGGACGCAGCGGGAGCGGGGGACGTTCTGGACGTGGCGGGAGCGGATGTACGCCGTCGCGGAGCGGCTGGACCCGGACTCCTACCTCGACCTCGCCACAGCCACCTACAAAGAGATGGTCGCGAGCGGCATCACCAGCGTCGGGGAGTTCCACTACCTGCACCACCAGCCGGACGGGACGCCGTACGACGACCCGAACGCCATGGGGCACGCGCTGATCCAGGCAGCCGAGGAAGCGGGCCTCAGGATCCGGCTGCTCGACACGGCGTACCTCAGCAGCGGCTTCGGCGAGCCACCCCGAGGCGTCCAACGCAGGTTCTCCGACGGCACCGCCGACGCGTGGGCCGAGCGCGCAGCACCGATGAACGGCGCCGCCATCCACTCCGTCCGCGCCGTCCCCGACGACCAGCTGCGCACGATCGTCGAGGCCAGCGAGGGCAGGCCGCTCCACGTCCACCTCTCCGAGCAGACCGCGGAGAACGACGCGTGCGTGGCGGCGTACGGCGCCACGCCCACCCAGCTGCTCGCCGACCACGGCGTCCTCGGACCGCTCACCAGCGCGGTGCACGCGACGCACCTGACCGAGCGACGACATCGGCCACCTCGGCGACACGCGTACCTTCGCCTGCTTCTGCCCCACCACCGAGCGCGACCTCGGGGACGGCATCGGCCCCAGCCGCGCGCTCCACGACGCGGGCAGCCCGCTCACCCTCGGCTCCGACAGCCATGCCGTGATCGACCTCTTCGAGGAGATGCGGGGCGTCGAGCTCGACGAGCGCCTCGCCACCCGAGAGCGCGGCCACTGGTCCGCCGCCGAGCTGCTCGAAGCCGCCACCGTCGACGGGCACCGGAGCCTCGGGTACGACGACGCCGGCCGCATCGAGGTGGGTGCCAGGGCCGACCTGGTCACCCTCGACACCGCCAGCCCGCGAACCGCCGGCACCGGAGCCGACGAGCACTCGGCCGTCTTCGCGGCCACCGCCGCCGACGTCACCCAGGTCGTCGTCGACGGCCGGGTCGTCTTCACGAAGGGCGACGGGGAGCAGATCGGGCGCGAGCTCGACCGGGTGGTCGGCAGGCTGTGGTCATGAGCAGCACCCTCGTCACGAACATCGGCGAGCTCGTCACCAACGAGCCCGGCGCGCCCGACCTGCTCGGCCTCCGCCACGACGCCGCGGTCGTCGTCGACGGTGACCGGGTCGCCTGGGTCGGGCCCGCCGTCGAGGCGCCGTCCGCCGACACGTACCTCGACGCGGGCGGCCGCGCCGTCATCCCCGGCTTCGTCGACAGCCACTCCCACCTGGTCTTCGCCGGCGACCGGGCGCCGGAGTTCGCGGCGCGCATGGCCGGCACGCCGTACGCCGCCGGGGGCATCCGCACCACCGTTGCGGCCACTCGCGCCGCGACCGACGAGGAGCTCACCGCCCGTGTCGCGAAGCTGGTCGCCGAGATGCGCCGCCAGGGCACGACCACGGTGGAGATCAAGAGCGGCTACGGGCTGACCGTCCGCGACGAGGCGCGCAGCCTGGCGATCGCCGGGCAGTTCACCGACGAGACGACGTACCTCGGCGCGCACGTCGTCCCCGAGGGCAGCGACCCGGGGGAGTACGTCGAGCTGGTCACCGGCGCGATGCTCGACGCCTGCGCGCCGTACGCCCGGTGGGTCGACGTGTTCTGCGAGCGCGGCGCCTTCGACGAGGACCAGGCCCGCGCGGTCCTCGCCGCCGGTGCGAGCAGGGGACTCAAGGGGCGGCTGCACGCCAACCAGCTCGGGGAGGGCCCGGGCGTACGCCTGGCCGCCGAGCTCGGCCTGGTCGCGGTCGACCACTGCACGTACCTCACCGACGACGACGTGACCGCGCTCGCCGACTCGGGCACGGTCGCCACGCTGCTGCCGGGCGTGGAGTTCTCGACGCGCCAGCCCTACCCGGACGCACGCCGCCTCCTCGACGCCGGCGTCCGCGTGGCGATCGCCAGTGACTGCAACCCCGGCTCGAGCTACACGTCCTCGATGCCGCTGTGCGTCGCCCTCGCGGTCCGCGAGATGCGGATGACGCCGGCGGAGGCGACGTACGCCGCCACGGCCGGCGGCGCGGCCGCTCTCGACCGCACCGACGTCGGCCGGCTGACCGTCGGCGCGCGGGCCGACCTGGTGCTGCTGGACGCCCCCAGCCACGTGCACCTGGCCTACCGCCCGGGCGTCCCGCTGGTGGCCGGTGTCTGGCTCGCGGGCACCCCCTTAGGGCCCTGAAGTCCCAGGTCAGAGTCCCTGAGGGGGTCCGTCTGAGCTACCCGGGCGCCGGAGATAAGGCAGGTGCCCGATGTCCGGGCCTACCTCAGGAGCGGAGTCTCTTCCTTGTACCCGGGAAGGCCGGGACAGAGGAAGGGAAGCATCATGAACAACGACCTGCTGCTGAACGCCGAGCTCGACTACCGCGTCAACCGGATCCGCGAGGACTGGCGCCCCATCCGCGCCCGCCGCGCCCGTCGTCGTCGCCGCGCGGCGGACACGTCGACCTGGATCGGCTGACCGCATGGTCAGCACCGGGGGGTCGACCGGGAGCATCGAAAGGGCCGCGCCGTTGTCGGTGGGAACCGACATGATGGACTGCGTGTCACCGGTCTCCGTGGCCCCTTTGGTAGGGCGAGATGCCGAGCTGGAGGAACTCACCTCCCGGCTCGGCATCTCTGCGTCTGCGCCCGGTGGCGGGATCGTCCTCCTCGCCGGCGATGCCGGCGTGGGCAAGACCCGGCTGCTCACCGCCCTGCGCGACCTCGCCGTGGACAACGGCTGGCAGGTCGTCGCGGGTCACTGCCTCGACTTCGCCGACAGCGCCCTTCCCTACCTCCCGTTCTCCGAGATCCTCGGCCGCTTCCAGGCGTCCTCGTCCGACCTCGTCACCGAGGTCGCCGGCCACCACCCCGCGCTCCACCGCCTCGCCCCCGGCCGTCGGATGATCGACGAGGCCGGCGACGGCGGGGTCGCCACGATCGACAAGTCCGCGCTGTTCGAAGCCGTGCACGCCCTCTTCGAGGCCGCCGCCGAGCAGCAGCCGCTCGTTGTCGTCGTCGAGGACCTCCACTGGGCCGACCAGTCGACCCGCGACCTGATGAGCTTCTTGTTCACCCGGCCCTTCAGCCAGCCGGTGGCCCTCGTCGCGTCCTACCGCTCCGACGACCTCCACCGCAAGCACCCCCTCCGCGCCAAGCTGGCCGACTGGTCCCGTCTCCAGGGGGTGCACCGCATGTCGCTCGAGCCCCTCGACCCCGCCGACGTCCGCCAGCTCGTCGCCGACCTGTCCTCCGGCGGCGCCGACCTGACCCCCGACGAGATCGCGATGATCGTCGAGCGCGCCGACGGCAACGCCTTCTTCGTCGAGGAGCTCGTGGGCGCGACGACCTCCACCCACGACACCGGCCTGCCCGCCGACCTGGCGGAGCTGCTGCTCGTCCGCCTCGACCGGCTCGACGAGAAGGCCCGCCTCGTCGTGCGGGCTGCCAGCGTCGCCGGCCGGCGGGTGACCCACGAGCTGCTCGCGGTGGCTGCCGAGCTCGACGACGGGGCCCTCGACGAGGGGCTGCGGATGGCCGTCGAGGGCAACGTCCTGGTCGCCAGCGACCGCCACTACGCCTTCCGCCACGCGCTGCTCGGCGAGGCGGTCTACGACGACCTCCTGCCCGGCGAGCGGGTCCGGTTGCACGCGCGGTACGCCGCGGCCATCCGTGACGGCCGCGCGCGTGGCACGGCCGCCGAGCTCGCCCGCCACGCGATGCTGGCCCACGACGACGAGACCGCACTGACGGCCAGCATCCAAGCCGGGCACGAGGCGGCCGCGGTCGGTGGACCCGACGAGGCCGCCCAGCACTTCGAGCGGGCCCTGCGGCTGCTGTCCGGGCTCGCCAAGACGGGAGCAGCCACCATCGATCGGGCCAAGCTGGCCGTCGACACCGCCGAGGCGCTCAGCTCCAGCGGACACCCCGAGCGTGGCGCCGCCCTGCTGGCCGAGCAGCTGGCCTGCCTGCCCGAGGACGCCCCGCCCGCCGCCCGCGGCCAGGTCCTGGCGGCCCGGGCCGTCGCGCTCGCGGCGTTCGAGACCAACGAGGATCCGCCGGCGATCTCCGAGGAGGCCGTGCGGATCACCCCCGAGGACGACAAGCTCGCCCGGGCCAAGGTGCTGGCCGCCCACGCCTACGTCCTCGCCATGTTCTGGCGGCACCAGGAGGCCCAGCAGGTCGGCCTCGACGCTCTGGCCCTGGCCGACCAGCTCAACCGCAGCGACCTGGCCGCCGAGGTGATCACCACCCTCAGTGCCCTGCGCCTGGGCACCACGACGGAGCGGCTGCGCGAGGCGCTGCGCGAGGCCGTCGACCGCACCGTCGAGGCCGGCAACATCCACGCCGAGCTGCGCGGGCGCTACCTCCTCGCCCGCTCCTACCAGGACTGGGGCGAGCTCGACGAGGCTGAGCGCTGGTTCCGCAGCTCGGTCGAGCGTGCCGAGGCCGGGGGCGTCGAGTGGGCGCCGTACGCGTCAGGTGCGCGCTGGCACCTGACCTGGGTGCTCCTCACCCGCGGCGACTGGGACGACGTGCTCGTCATCACCGACCTCTCGGCCAGCAACCCGCCGCCGATGGCCCGTGCGATGTTCGCCGGCCTGCGCGCCGTCGTCCGGGTCGGGCGGGGCGAGGACCTCTCCGAGGAGCTTCGCGCGTTGCGACCCATGTGGCGCCTCGACGGCGCGCTGGCCGTGCACGCGGCGGCGCAGGAGATCATGCTGGCGACCCGTCACGGCGACGTGACGCGGGCCCGCGAGACCTACGACGCCGTGGTCGAGGCCATCGAGGCGATCTGGCACCCGTGGTTCGACGGGCGCGTGCGCCTGGCCGCCCTGGTGCTGGAGACCATCGCCGCCGCGATGCCGAAGGTTCCGGCCGCCGCGCGGCCCGCCCTGCTCCAGGAGGCCGACCGGCTGCACGACGACGGGCACACGGTGCTCGACCGCTACACCAACCCCGACAAGCAATGGGGTCCCGAGGGTCGTGCGTGGCTGGCCCGCCTGGACGCCGAGACCCAGCGCGTCCGCTGGCTCGCCGGCGCCGACGACGCGCCCTCGGTCGAGGTGCTGATCACGGGGTGGCGCGAGGTCGTCGACCTGTTCGAGGCGTTCGGCGACATCCACGAGCTGGCCCGCGCCCGCGTGGCGCTGGCGACGGTGCTGCGCGCCGCCGGCGACACCGCCGGAGCCCGCCAGGTGGCGGACGTCGCGCGGGAGGCGGCCCGGGCGCTGGGGGCCAGGCCGCTCGTCGAGCAGCTCCGGGCGATCGGGTCCGCCCCGACCCGGCACGAGGCCGGCGACGACACCCTGACCCCCCGGGAGACCGAGATCCTGGGGCTGGTCGCGGCGGGCCGCAGCAACGGCGAGATCGGCAAGCAGCTGTTCATCAGCGCCAAGACCGTGAGCGTCCACGTGTCCAACATCCTCGGCAAGCTCGGGGCGGCCGGCCGCACCGAAGCAGCGGCCATCGCCCGCCGCCGCGGACTGGTGGAGTAGGGCGCGTCTCCCAAGTCCATGGCCTGCTGCGCGACGGCCGAGACTTGAGAGACACGCCCAGGTCACCCGTTGGGGCGCTTGTCGGCTGTGCGGTCCGGCGCGAGACTCACGAGCATGACCGACGACAACGACACTCCTCTGGACGACAGCGACATCACGACCTCGGGCGGCGACACGCTCGGGTCTGGCGGGGACGCGGACGGCACCGACGGCGGCGACGCCGACGGGACTGACGGCGGCGACGCGGACGGGACTGACGGCGGCGACGCGGACGGCACCGACGGCGGGGACGCCGACGGCACCGACGGCGGGGACGCGGACGGGACCGACTCCTGATCGCACACCCACACTCGAGGGCGGCGCTCGACCTGCTCAGCGGTGACGCCCAGACCTTCATCTCGAAGGTCTGGGCGTCGCTGGTGCACCGCCACGAGACCGACCCCGGTGACCTGGTCGGCCTGCTCTCCCTCGACGACGCCGACGCGCTGCTGACCGGTTCCGGCCTCCGTACCCCGGCCGTCCGGGTGGCCCGCGACGGCGGCGTCCTGGGTGACGCGGCGTTCGTCCGCCAGGGGGCGACGATCGCCGGCAAGCCGCTCAGTGGCCTGGTCGACCCCCGCAAGGCGCTCGACCTCTTCGCCGGCGGAGCGACCGTCGTGTTCCAGGGCCTGCACCGCTACCACCCGCCGCTGACCGACCTCGTGGCGCGACTCGAGCTCGAGCTGGGCCATCCGTGCCAGGCCAACGCCTACCTCACCCCGCCCGGGTCCCAGGGCTTCGCGGTGCACGAGGACAGCCACGACGTCTTCGTGTTCCAGACCCACGGCACCAAGCTCTGGGAGATCCACCACCCGCGCGGCGAGCGGCCCTGCGAGCACGGGTCACAGCCCATGGCGGCGAGTGCCGCGTCGACGACGTGCTGCTGCGGCCGGGCGTCTCGATGTACCTGCCCACCGGCACCCCGCACGCCGCCCGCGCCCAGGACGATGCCAGCCTGCACGTCACCATCGGCATCAACCAGCTCACCTGGCGGGGCGCCGTCCGCCGCGCGGTCGAGGACCTCCTCGACCGCGTCGACGACGAGCACCTGCCGGCCGCGTGGACCGAACGGCCCGACCTGCTGGCGGCCGGCCTGGCCGAGCGGCTGGGCGACCTGTCCCGCTCTCTGTCCGAGGTGGACGTCGACGCCGCCGCGTACGCCGAGGCCCAGCGCTTCCTGACCGGGCGCAGCACCCGCCTGCGTGGCGGCCTGCACGACGTGCTGGCCCTCGACCGCATCGGCCCCGAGACGACGTTGGCGCGGCGGTCCGGAAGGCCGTGCGTCGTCACGCCGCTCGGCGGCGACCGCCTGCGGGTGCTCATCGGCGACCGGTCCCTCGACGTACCCGCCCGACTCGCCGCCGCGTTCGACGTCGTCCGCACCTCCGTCACCCTCACGCCGTCCGATCTCGGTCTGGACCCGCAGAGCAACCTGGTGCTCGCGCGGCGGCTCGTCCGCGAGGGGTTGCTCGAGGTCCGGCCGGCAGCACCCTCCGCGTGACCTTCCGCTGCTCGGTCGCCGGGCTCGAGCGGGGCGATGCGTTGGCCGGCACCGCCTCGACCGTCCGGTCCTTCCTCCTCGTCGAGAACCCCGGCCCCTGGGGGATCGACGCGCTCCGCGACAGCCGTCTGCCGCCCGAGGTCAAGGACGGTCTGCGCGCCGCGACCGCCCGTGCCAACGTGCGCCCGCTCCTCATCCGCCGCTACCACCGCCGGGCTCCGCGCGTGGGCTTCCGGGTGTACGCCGCGCACGTCGGCCGCGAGCCCGGCTGGATCCAGACCGCCGTCCTCGACGACGCCCGGGAGCTGCTCGACCTCGACCTGGCAGCCCTCGGTGCCGGACGGTCACCGGGCCTGGCGCCCGTCGAGGGGCCGCTGTTCTTCGTCTGCACGCACGGCAAGCACGACGCCTGCTGCGCCGAGACGGGCCGTCCGGTGGCGGCGGCGTTGTCCGCGGCGTACCCCGACCAGACCTGGGAGGTGTCCCACATCGGCGGGGACCGGTACGCCGGCAACGCGCTGGTGCTGCCCGACGGTCTCTACCTCGGCCGCCTCGACGCCGACTCCGCGGTCGCCGCGGCCGCCGCCCTCCAGGGCGGCCGGCTGCCGCTCGACGTGCTGCGCGGACGGACCAACCTGCCGATGGCCGCCCAGGCGGGCGAGATCGCCCTGTTCCGGCACCTCGGCGAGACCGCCATGGCGGCCATCCGCGTGCTCGGTCACCGGCGTACCGGCGAGCTCACGACCATCGACCTCGCCCGCTCCGACGAGCACTGGCGGGTCGTGGTCCGCACCACGCTCGGGCCCGGGGCGCTGCTCACCTGCCACGCGCTGCGCGAGAACCCCACTCCCCGGCACGAGGTGGTCGGCATCGAGCACGTGGTCCGTGACGGGCCAGGCGGCCCTCCTCGACCAACGGGCACGTACTCGTAGTATGCAAACGTGACCGCTCTCGAGCAGGACACCGACACCCGGCGGCTCACCGCCCAGCGGTTCGAGCGGATGCGCCCCTTCGGCGGCCGGCGCGCTCCGAGGGTCGACACCCGCGGGCTGCCTCCCGGCCCGCGCTGGCCGACCTTCGTGCAGAGCGTGGCGCTGCTCCGCTTCCGGCACCAGACGGTGCCGTGGCTGCACCGGAGGTACGGCGACACCTTCACCGTCCGCATCCTGCCGGCGGGCCGCCCGCTGGTGCTGTTCAGCCGCCCGGAGCACGCGAAGGAGATCTTCGCCGGCGACCCGGCCGTCTTCCACGCGGGCAAGGGCAACGCGATCCTCGGTCCGATCATGGGTGAGCACTCCCTGCTGCTCCAGGACGGGGGCGACCACCAGCGCGCCCGCAAGCTGCTGATGCCCGCCTTCAACGGGCACGCGCTGAAGGACTACCAGGGCCTGGTCGAGCGCGTCGCGGCCGCGGAGGTCGCGCGGTGGCGCACCGGCGAGACGTTCCAGGCCCTCGAGCGGATGAACGCGCTGACCCTCGAGGTGATCCTCACTGTCGTCTTCGGCGTCACCGACGAGCGCCGCCTCGCGGCCCTGCGACCCCGGGTCAAGGCGACGGTCGAGGTCGGGCCCTCTGTGCTTCTCGGCTGGGGCTTCCCGGCCCTGCGCCGCTTCGGGCCGTGGAAGCGGACGGTCGACAACGCCTACGCCCTGGACGCGCTGATCTACCAGGAGATCCGCGAGCGCCGGGTCGCAACCGACCTCCACGAACGCACCGATGTCCTCTCCCGGCTGATCACCGTCGCCGACGGGGCCGACGCCCTCTCCGACGTCGAGCTGCGCGACCAGCTCGTCACCCTGCTGCTGGCGGGGCACGAGACGACGGCGACCGCGCTGGCCTGGTCGCTCTACGAGCTGGGCCGCGACCGCGACCAGCTGCGCCTGGCCCGTGAGGCGGCCGCCTCGGGCGACGACGACTGGCTGGAGGCCGTGCTCAAGGAGTCGATGCGGGTGCACCCGGTGCTCCCGATGGTGGTGCGCACCCTGATGGAGCCGACCACGGTCGGCGGGTACGCCCTCCCGGCCGGCGCGACCGTCGGTCCCTCGATCCTGCTGGCCCACCAGCGCGCCGACAGCCATCCGGCCCCGGAGGCGTTCGACCCGTCGCGCTTCGTCGGCCACCAGCCCGCGCCGAACACCTGGATCCCCTTCGGCGGCGGCGTACGCCGCTGCATCGGCGCCGGCTTCTCACTGATGGAGGGCGTGACCGTGCTGCGGGCGGTCCTGACGGCCTACGACGTCGAGGCGATCGGCATCGACCGGCCGCGGGTGCGCAACATCACCAGCGTTCCCGGCCGCGGGGCGAGAATCCGCGTGCACTGACCCGACGTCCTGCGTCAGCATGGGCGCTCGTGAGCTGGCGTGATCGCTTCCGTGCCCTGCGGATGGACGTCACCCCGCTGCGCACGTCGCGGGACTTCCGCCTGCTGTTCCTCGCGGGCACGATCTTCTACCTCGGCGGGATGGTCAGCTACGTCGCGGTCCCCTTCCAGATCTACGACCTCACGGGCTCGAACTTCGCCGTCGGCGCGATCGGGCTCGTCGAGCTGGTGCCGCTGGTCGTGTTCGGGCTGTGGGGCGGCGCCCTCGCGGACCACGTCGACCGGCGACGGCTGCTCGTGTGGACCGGCGTCGGCCAGGGCGTGCTGACCGCGGTGCTGATGGTCAACGCGTTCCGCGACGAGCCGAGCATCGCGGTGATCTTCGTGGTCGCCGGACTGCTCACCGCGACGGGCGCCCTGCAGCGGCCGAGCCGCGAGGCCCTGATGCCGCGCACGGTGCGCCACGACGAGATCCCGGCCGCCAACGCGCTGTCCAGCTTCGGCATGCAGATCGGCGTCCTGGTCGGCCCCGCCGTCGGCGGGCTGCTGCTGGCCTCGGTCGGGACCGGCTGGTGCTTCCTCGTCGACGTGGTCGGCCTGGCGCTCGCCTCCTTCCTGTACCTCCTGATGCGCCCCTACCCCCACCAGGTCGAGACCACGCCACCGAGCCTGAGGTCGATCGGCGAGGGCTGGCGGTACGCCGTGCGCCGCAAGGACCTGCTCGGCACCTACCTCGTCGACATCGTCTGCATGCTGCTGGCGTTCCCGATCGTGCTCTTCCCGGCGCTGGCCGCCGACATCTTCGAGCACCCGCAGCTCCTCGGCCTGCTCTACACCGCCGAGACGGTCGGCGCGATCGCTGGCGACCGTGCTGTCGGGCTGGACCGCCCGGGTGCACCACCACGGTCGCGCGATCGTGCTCGCCGCGGCGGCGTACGGCCTGTTCATCGGCCTGGTCGGGCTCGCGCCGACGATCTGGGTCGCTCTGGGCTTCTTGATGCTGGCCGGTGCCGCGGACATGATCTCCGGGGTCTTCCGCGGCACGGTCTGGAACCAGACCATCCCCGAGCACATGCGCGGCCGGCTGGCCGGTATCGAGATGCTGTCGTACTCCGTCGGCCCGATCGGCGGTCAGGTCCGCTCGGGACTGGTGGCCGACCTGTGGTCGGTGCGCGGCTCGATCGCCAGTGGCGGGTTCGCCTGTGTCGCCGGCGTCGCGATCGCCGCGGCGGCGCTGCGGGAGTTCTGGACCTACGACGCCAGGACCGACGAGCACGCCGTGGCGGAGCGGGAGCTCCGGGCGACCCGCGGGGAACGGCCCGCCTGAGCGGACTCATGCGGCGGGGTCGAACGTCTCGGCCACGGACTCGAACACGTCGCAGTAGGCGGCGTACTCCTCGGCCGCGACGGTGCCGAGCAGCTGGTGGCCGACGCCGTCGACGACCCACAGCCACTGGTCGCTGAGCACGAGAACGCCCGCCACGACGTGCCCGAACCTGCGGTACTCGACCTCGTGACCGGCCAGCTCGAAGGTGTCCTCGTCCTCGAGGTCGAAGCCCGGCCTCAGCTCGTCGGCGCGGGAGACGAGGTCGCGCCACGCGGCGAGGTTGCCGGCGCAGGGCTCGGTGCGATGCTCCAGACGCGGCGCGAGGCCCGAGCCGTGCACGCCGGGCGCGACGTGCCCGCCACGGACCCGCCGCCAGCGCCGGGGCATGGTCACCGGGAGCCGCCGGCTCATGAGCGGTCCTTCGCGGGGTCGTGGACCGGCAGCGGCGGTCGCTCGGCGTCGTCGTCGTAGCCCACGGGGCCGTCGGGTGCCGGGCCCTGGATCACCAGCGACCAGGCCTGCACCGCGGCGTCCTCCTGAGCGCGGGCGCGGCGCCACCAGTCGACGGCCGTGTGCCAGGCCGCCCAGGCCGCGGTGAGCTCGGGGTCCGCCGGGTCGGGCGGACGAGACGGGCTCCACACCGTCTGGTCGGTGGTCCGCAGGTGGGGCACGGCGGCCGCGACCGCCTCGCCCATCAGCCGGCGCACCTCGGCGACGTCGCGGGCGTACTCACCGAGGCCGCCCGCCAGACGGGCGGCGTTGGCCGCGAGCCGGTCCGCCCGCGCCGCCAGGTCGCCGGTGGACCGGCGGTAGACGATGCCCGAGAGCCCGCCGAGCTCGTCCTCACCGACCATGGCCCAGCCGCGCAGCCGCGCGCCCGTCACGCCGCACACCTCGCTCAGCCGGGCCAGCTGGCTCGCGGTGGCCTGGCAGGACTCCGGGTCCGCGGCCACCCCGACGTCGAGCACCCGCCCCACGGCGAGCAGCGGCATCGCGCTCATCGGGCGAGCACCCGC
Source organism: uncultured Actinomycetota bacterium (assembly GCA_963782035.1). Lineage (GTDB taxonomy): Bacteria > Actinomycetota > Actinomycetes > Propionibacteriales > Nocardioidaceae > Nocardioides. Next base: position 57,421 of record CAWAIW010000014.1, on the reverse strand, counting down.
GAGGTGAGGAGGTCCAGCCCCACCGCGACCTCGCCGTCGGTCGCCCGCGTGGCCGACACCCACCGGTCGAGGGCGTCCGCGAGCTCCCGCATCAGCTCGGCCAGCCGGTGGGCGCGCTCCTCGATCCGCTCCAGCTTGGCGTCGGTCACGCGCTGCGCGTCACCCGCCCTCGGGCGGTCGAGCGGGGCCCGTCGCTCGATCTCCGTCGCGTCGGCGCGCAGCCCCTCGCGGTGCCGGCCGACGACGTCCACGTCCACCTTGATCGTCATGCGAGAAGGGTGCGCCCGCGACGTACGCCGCGAAACCCGCCGGTCCGACGCCTGTGGACGGGAGCGTGGAACGGGCGCGATTTCGGGTCGACTGGGCCGTCCCCGTAAGAATGGAGGCGTGTCCCCGACTGATCCCGAGCGCAAGCAGCACCCGGTCGTCGCCGGGATCACCGCGCTCGTGGGCGTGGGCCTGGCGATCGGCCTGCTCGCGGGCGGCGGCACGCTCCTCGCGACGCGCGTGATGGGACTGGGCGCGGAGACGACCGCCACCGACTCCACGGCCCGGCAGAGCATGTACCTGCCCAAGCCGGAGGAGACCACGGCCGCCGCCCCCAGCTCCCAGGCGACGCTCAAGCCGGCCACCGAGCCGACCGGCCCGGTCCTCACCACGCCGACCGCGGAGGACGGGATCACCCTGACGGCCGGTCAGACGTCGGTCGGGCCGATGGGGCGCATCGACCTCACCGGGACCTACCCGACGGGGGAGGGTGCCGTCCTCCAGGTGCAGCGCGCCACCGGACCCGGCGACGACTCGTGGGTCGACTTCCCGGTCACGGTGACGGTCAGCGGCGGCCAGTTCTCGACCTACGTGCAGACCGGGCGGACCGGCCCCAACCGCTTCCGCGTGATCGACACCGACTCCGACGCCGCCTCGAACGACGTCACGATCACCATCGGCTGATCAGGCCGTCCGCCGCGCCCCGCGGTCTGCACGCGGAGGAGGAAGAGCCGAGGAATGTGCGCGCGGCGGACAGGCGAGCGGAGCGAGCCCTAGGACTCGAGGAATCCAGTCCATGGTCTTCGGGTCGGCGCCGTGGCGGCCCGCGTCGCCCTGGTCCAGGGCGGTGATCGCCGCCATGTCGTCGGTGTCGAGCTCGAAGTCGAAGAGCCCGAAGTTCTCGCGCATCCGGTCGGGGTTCACCGACTTGGGGAAGATGACGTCCCCGCGCTGCACGTGCCAGCGCAGGGTGACCTGGGCCGGCGTACGCCCGACCTTGTCGGCGATGGCCACGATCACCGGGTCGTCGAGCACGTCGCCCTGGGCGATGGGGGACCAGGCCTCGGTGATGACGCCGTGCGCCGCGTTGGCGGCGCGCACGGCCTCGTTGCCGAAGTACGGCTGCACCTCGACCTGGTTGACGACCGGCACCCGGCCGGTCTCCTCGACGATGCGCTCGAGGTGGTCGGGCTCGAAGTTGGAGACGCCCACCGAGGTGGCGCGCTTGTCGCCCCACTGACCCGAGAACTCGCCCATGGTGCGCCAGGTGGTGACGTAGTCGCCGTCGTACCTGGTGGGCAGGGGCCAGTGGATGAGGAACAGGTCCACGTGGTCGAGCCCGAGCTTGGTCAGCGAGGTGTCGAAGGCACGCCGTGCGTCGTCGGGCAGGTGGTAGCCGTTGTTGAGCTTGGTGGTGACGTAGAGCTCGGAGCGCGGGATGCCGCTGGCCGCGATCGCGCGGCCGACGCCCTCTTCGTTGCGGTACATCTGCGCGGTGTCGAGGTGCCGGTAGCCCACCTCGAGCGCCTGCTCGACCACCCGCTGGGTCTGGTCGGGGTCGACCTGGAACACGCCGAAGCCGAGCTGCGGGATGGATGTGCCGTCGTGGAGCTCGATGGTCGGAACGGTGTCGGATGAGGTCATGCCAGGCATGACAACCCGTGTCGCCTGACGTATTCCGCGGCGAGGCTCAGGTCACGTACTCACGCCCTGGTGGGAGCTGATCATCACCAGCACAAAGGCGGACGCCGCCGTCCACCAACACGACTTCGTCACCGCCCACAGAACCCTGTTCCCCAGCTTCTTCGACATCGACACGATCTCGTCGACCTCCCGCGAGTAGATCCACGCGACGTGGACCACTCCCCCAGGCCCGCGTTCGCCTTCACCTGGCCCGTACCCCGGGCCAGGTGGATCAATCCTGTCTCGCGGCAAAAATCAGACGGCGCTGTCGTTGGGGTCGCGCCACTGCCGCTCGAAGGGCAGTCGCCAGGCGAACGGCGCGATCAGCTGGTGGATCTGGTTGGGGCCCCACGAACCGGGGTTGTAGGGACGCACGATCGGTGGGTTCTCGAGCAGCGGCTGGGAGACCTCCCACAGGCGCTCGATGCCCTCGGCGCTGGTGTAGAGCGTGCGGTCGCCGCGGGCCGCGTCGTAGATGAGCCGCTCGTAGGCCTCCAGCACCGCGCCGGCCCAGGAGGTGTCCCGCATCGCGAACTGCATGGAGAGCTTCTGCAGCTGCATGCCGGGACCGGGCTTCTTGCCGTAGAAGGACAGCGACATCTTGGCCTGGTCGGCGAGGTCGAAGGTCAGGTGGTCGGGCCCGTGGTCGCCGACGCCCGACCCCGGCGGGAACATCGACCGCGGCGGCTCGCGGAAGGCGATCGAGATGATGCGGGCTCCCTCGGCCATCCGCTTGCCGGTGCGCAGGTAGAACGGCACGCCGGCCCACCGCCAGTTGTCGACGTAGCACTTGAGGGCCACGAACGTCTCGGTCTCGGACTCCGGGTGCACCCCCTCGATGTCGCGGTACCCGACGTACTGGCCGCGCACCACGTCGTGCGGCTCGATCGGCAGCATCGAGCGGAAGACCTTGTTCTTCTCCTCCGAGATCGCGAACGGCTCCAGGGCCGTGGGCGGCTCCATGGCCGTGAACGCCAGCACCTGGAAGAGGTGCGTGACGACCATGTCGCGGTAGGCGCCGGTCGACTCGTAGAACGACGCCCGCTGCTCCAGGCCGAGCGACTCGGGTACGTCGATCTGGATGTGGTCGATGTGGTTGCGGTGCCAGATCGGCTCGAACAGCCCGTTGGCGAACCGGAAGGCCAGGATGTTCTGCGCCGCCTCCTTGCCCAGGAAGTGGTCGATCCGGAAGATCTGCTCTTCCTTGAAGACCTTGTGCAGCTGCTTGTTGAGGTCCTGGGAGGACGTGAGGTCGACGCCGAACGGCTTCTCCATGATGATCCGGCTGCGCGCGACCAGGTCGGCCTCCTTGAGGATCTGCACCACGTCGAGAGCGGCCTTCGGCGGCACGCTCAGGTAGTGCAGACGGTCCCGCGGCTTGTCACTGCCGGCGGCCTCGTCGGCGTCGTCGACCACCTTCTTCAGCCCCTCCGGGCCGGTCTCCCACGAGGCCCACCAGAGCCGCTTCTCGAACTCCTTCCAGTCCTCCTCCTTGACCTCGTAGCCCGCGAACTCGTCGATGGCGCCGCGGGCGAACTCGACGAAGGAGTCCCGGTCGTGCTGGTCCAGCGAGGTACCGACGACCTGGAGGTCGCGCAGCAGCCCGGTCTGGAACAGGTGCAGCAGGCCCGGCAGCAGCTTGCGCTTGGACAGGTCGCCCGTGGCGCCGATGAGGACGACCGTGATGGGAGGTGTCGGCATGGCCCCAGCCTGGCACGGCATCCGCCGGTTGAGGAGGGACGAAGTCCCGTCTCGAAACCCGGTGACCTGGTAGACGTGCTGCGTGCGTATCGCCGTTCTGTCCGACGTCCACGGCAACCTCGAGGCCTTGGACGCGGCTCTCGGCGACGCCGGGTCCGTGGACGCGTTCTGGTTCCTCGGCGACCTGGTCGCCCACGGTCCGCGGCCGGCCGAGTGCGTACGTCGCGTCTCGGCGTTGCCGGGTCTGGTCGCCGTCCGCGGGAACACCGACCGGTACGTGCTGACGCAGCCGCCGGACCCGGTGATGACGGCCTCGTTCGACTGGACCCGGTCGCGGCTGTCCGCCGACGACCTGGCCTGGCTGGGTTCTCGTCCGCTGGAGGCGCGGCCGTCCGCCGACGTGCTCCTCGTCCACGCCTCCCCCGGCCGCGACGACGGCCCCGGCCTCGACCCGCACACCTCCGACGCCGACCTGGTCCCGGTGTTCGCCTCGGCCTCGGCCGCCCTCGTGCTCGTGGGCCACACCCACCACCCGGACTCGCGGGTCCTCGACGGGGTTCGTGTCGTCAACCCTGGCTCCATCAGCCTCCCGCGCACCTCGGACGCGGTCGCCCGCTACGCACTCCTCACCCACGCGAACGGCGACTGGACGGTCGAGCACCGCGCCGCGCCGTACGGCCGCGACGCCGTCCTCGCCGACCTCCGCGCCGGCGACCACCCCTCCGCCGACTGGCTGGTGGAGAAGCTGACGACGCCCTGGGGCTGAGTCCCGCTGGTCGAGGAAGGACGAAGTCCTGTCACGAGACCGGGTGAGGCGGCAGCGCTGACCAGCGAACGGGCGCGAGCGCGCGCCTTCCTCGACCAACGAAGGGGCGCCCCTCCCTCAACCACCGATGTGGAACCGGAGGGTGACGATCTGGAAGGGGCGGAGGGAGAGCACCGAGCCGTTCCAGGAGCCGGAGTCGTGGGGGCGTTCGAGGATGTCCACCTCGGTCACCGAGGAGTGCTCGAACGTCGCGCGACACCCGGGTCTCGGAGCGGGCACCGAGCGGCTCGTACAGCCGCACGACGACGTCGCCGGACCCGTCGGCGGCGAGCTTGACCGCCTCGACGTACGCCGGCCCGTCCACGCGGACCAGGGGCTCGACCGGCGAGCCGGTGCGGGTGCGGAGGGGGAGGTTCAGCGCGTACCCGGCCTCGGCGGCGCCCGCGATCCCGGCGCCGGGCACGAGGGCGTAGCGCAGCACGTGCCGGCCCTGGTCGGTCTCGGGGTCGGGGAAGAGCGGTGCGCGCAGCAGGCTGAGCCGCACCTGCGAGTACGTGCCGCCGCCGGGGCGGGGGTGCCGGGTGACGTCGTGGCCGTACGTCGCGTCGTTGGCCAACCCGACGCCGTACCCGCCGTCGGCACTGTGCCCTTCAGAGACGCGGACCCACCGGTGCGCGCACACCTCGAACCGCGCCGCGTCCCACGTCGTGTTCTCGTGGGTCGGCCGGACGACGTGCCCGAACTGCGTCTCGTACGCCGCGTGGTCGGTGTGCACGTCGACGTCGAAGGCGGCCTTGAGCACCTTCTCCCGCTCGTGCCAGTCGACCTCGACCTCGCACACCAGCAGTCGCTCGTCGAGCCACATCCGCTGCACGGCGGTCGACTCGCCGAACGCGCGCCGCACCACGACCGCATCGCCGGCGACGGACACCTCGCCGGCGTCCAGGTCGGTGACCGAGGCGCGGTACGAGCGGTCCAGGTCCCAGGCGTCCCACTTCACCGGGTGGTCCGGGTGCAGCTGGAGGAGGTTGGCGGCGCCGCCGGGCGGGAGGACCTCACGACCGGAGTCCTTGTCGAGGACACGACGGACCACGCCGCCGTCGTCGAGCTCGACGCGGAGGTGGTCGTTCTCGAGTTCCGATGGTCTCGTGACAGGCCTTCGGCCTTCCTCGACCAACGGGGAGCCGGACATGGCAGCGACACCCATCCGAGCGGCGGGTCCCGCGTTGAACACCACCTCGTCCTCACCCTCACCCGTCAGCGCATCGAGGGCGGCATCGATGAGCGCGACGAGGCGGACCGCCACGTCGGCGTACGTCGCCCGTGCCTCGCGGTGCACCCACGCGATCGACGAGCCCGGGAGGATGTCGTGGAACTGGTGCAGCAGCACGATCCGCCACAGCTCCTCCAGCTCGTCCGCGGGATAGGGGAGCAGCCCGCGCACCGCCGCCGTCGCGGACCAGAGCTCGGCCTCGCGCAGCAGGTGCTCGGAGCGGCGGTTGCCCTGCTTCATCGCGGCCTGGGACGTGTAGGTGCCGCGGTGGATCTCCAGGTACAGCTCGCCGGACCACACGGGTGCGTCCGCGTACTCCGCCTCGGCGGCCTCGAAGAACGCCGTCGGCGACTCGAGCGCGACGACGGGGGAGCCGGCGAGGGACGCCGTACGCCGCGCGCGGCCGAGCATCTCCCGGGTCGGCCCGCCGCCACCGTCACCGAACCCGAACGGCACGAGCGACCGGCTGGCCGCTCCCTTGTCGCGGAAGTTGCGTGCTGCGTGGGCGAGCTCGCGGCCGGTCAGTGAGGCCTCGTAGGTGTCGACCGGCGGGAAGTGCGTGAAGACCCGCGTGCCGTCGATGCCCTCCCACCAGAACGTGTGGTGGGGGAAGACGTTGGTGGTGTTCCAGGAGATCTTCTGGGTGAGGAACCAACGAGCGCCGGCGAGGGTGACGATCTGCGGGAGAGCGGCGGTGTACCCGAACGAGTCCGGCAGCCACACCTCCTCGCACACCGTGCCGAGGTGCTCGGAGAACCACCGCTGCCCGACCAGGAACTGTCGCGCCATCGCCTCGCCGCCGACCATGTTGGTGTCGGACTCGACCCACATCCCGCCCGCCGGCACGAACCGCCCGGCCGCCGCGTGCTCCTCGACCCGCTCGAAGAGAGCCGGATGGTGCACCCGCACCCACTCCCACTGCTGCGCGGAGCTCATCGCGTAGACGAGGTCCGGGTCGTCGTCCAGCAGCGCGACCACGTTGGAGACCGTCCGCGCCACCTTGCGCACCGTCTCGCGCACCGGCCACAGCCAGGCCGAGTCGATGTGCGCGTGGCCGACGGCGGAGAGGCGGTGGGCCCCGTCGTACGCCGGCCGCCCGAGCGCGGCGGCCAGCTCACCGCGCGCGGCACTCGCGGTCCCGGAGACGTCGGTGAGGTCGAGGGCGTCGAGGGCCTTCTCCAGGGCGAGCAGGATCTCGACCTGCCGGGCGTCGTCCTCGCGCAGCTCCGCGGCGAGCTGGTCGAGCACCTCCACGTCGGCGAGCAGCTCGCGCACCTCGTGGTCGACGTCGACGACCGCCGCGGTCAGCAGCCGGTAGACGGGGTCGTGGCCCGCGGTGAGCTTGTCGCCGAGCGGCGTCGCGCTCCACCCGGTCAGGACGTGCGGGTTGGCCGCGGCCTCGACGTACAGCTCCACGTCCTCGCCCGCGGACACGGGAGCCCAGTCGTTGAAGGGGTTCAGAGCCTTCACGTGGGTGCCGTCGGGTCGCAGCACCAGCCCCTCGCACTGGAAGCCGGGCATGCCGCCCTGGAAGCCGAGGTCGACGACGAGCTCGGGGTTCGCGAGGCCGGCGGGGACCGATCCGGTCAGGCGGAACCACGTCGTCGCCCACGCCGGGCCCCACGGGTCGCCGATCGCGAACGCGTCGTAGGTCTGCTCGCGAGCCGTCGCGAAGGGGACCGGCTCGCCGACCGAGCCGTCGGCCGCGGGAGGTACGTGCCAGGCCTCCACCGTCAGGTCGGCGACGTGCCGCCGCTCGGCGGGCCGCAGCCGCTGGTCGACGATGCGCCGCAGGCGGCCCCGGATCTCACCGCGTCGGTCGTGCATGTCCCGACGCTATCGACCCCCGCGACGGGACTTCGTCCCTCCTCGACCAGCGAGCGGCGAGCATGCAGGATGGCCCGGTGCCGGGAGACGCGAGCGGGTTCGCCTACGAGGTCGGGCGCGGCGGGGACGTGGTGATCACCCACCACGGCAAGCGTGCGACGGTGCTGCGCGGGCCGCGCGCGCAGGAGTTCCTCGACGAGGTCAAGGGCGGCGATCCCCAACAGGTGATGGCCCGCTGGACCGGCAACTACAAGCGCGGCAACGAGCGGACGGCGCGCCAGCACCCGCGCAACCACGGCCGATGAGTCTGGCTCCCGAGGCCCGGGCGGCGCTCGACGAGATACTCGCCCGCGACGACCCGACCATCCTCGGCGTCGTGCTGACCGGCAGCGCCGCACGCGGCATGGCCACCGAGCACTCCGACGTGGACGTGTACGTCGTGCTCACCGATGAGGCCAGGGCGGGGCGGCAGACCAGCCACGGCCGGTACGTCGACGAGATCCCGCAGAGCCTGGCCGACCTCGAGGACGTGCCGCAGTGGGGCGGCGAGGAGTGGGGCTACCGGTGGGGCTTCTGCTACACCCAGGTGCTGCGCGACGAGACCGGTGGACGCATCACCCGGGCGATGAAGCGGATGGAGACCCTCACCATCGACGAGCAGCGGCGGATGCTCCTCGACGGTGGCCAGCTCGACACCTACATCAACCTGGCCTACCGCGCCCTCAAGTCCGACCGCGACGGTCGGTCCCTGGAGACGCGCCTCGATGCCGCGGAGTCCGTGCCCTGGTGGCTGGACGTCGTCTTCACGCTGGAGGGCCGGGTGCGGCCCTACAACAAGTACCTCGCCTGGGAGCTCCGCGAGCACCCGCTGAGCGTCCCCGAGTGGTCGGCCGACCGGCTGCTGCCGCAGGTCCGGGCGGTGCTCGACGGGGATGCGGACGCCGTGCGTTCGGCGTACCTCGTGGTCGAGCGCGAGTGCCGGCCGCACCCGCACCTGTGGGAGGTCGTCGAGAGCTGGGGCGACGAGCTGGCGGTCCTCCGGGGCTAGCGCGGCCGGTACTTGGCCGGCAGGTGACCGGCGTCGACGGCCCAGGTGATCTCGTCGCGCACGGACTGCTCGAAGGGGATCGGCGTGATGCCGAGGTCGCGCCGGGCGGGTCCGTCGTCCAGATGGGTGTCGCGGACCGCCATCTCGGCGCCCTCGCTGTCGGCGGGGTAGTGGAAGCGCGCGGGCAGCCGGGCCTGCACCGCGTCGACGACCTTGCTGGTCAGCAGGCCCATCCGGGCCGGGACGTCGACGTGCGGGCGCCGCCGGCCGATGGCCTTCGCGATCGCGCCGTACAGGTCGTCGCCGGTCATGTGGATGCCCGGCACGACGTACCGTCGCGGGCCCTGGCCCTTCTCCATCACCGCGGCCACCACGTCGGCGGTGTCGCGGGCGTCGCAGGCGAGCACGCCACCGGTGGACCAGATCGGGAACCAGCCGCGGACCAGCCAGAGGAAGCGCTCGGTCTGCGAGCCGACGTACGGGTCGCCCGGTCCGAAGATCGCGCCGGGATAGACGGTGACGACCGGGCTGCCGTCGTCCTGGTGCCGGCGCGCCTCGACCTCCGAGAGCACCTTCGACCGGCTGTAGGCGTGCTCGATGTCGCCCAGCGGCAGGTCCGGTCCGCTGCCGCCGTGCCGCATCAGGGCCACCGAGCTGGAGACGTGCACCGCCGGGTCGCAGCCACGGGCCAGCGCCTCGCCCAGCACGATCCGCGTCGCGGTCGCGTTGGTGTCGAGCATCGCCTTGGCCTGCCGCGGGTCGAGGCTGAAGATCGCGGCGGCGTGCACGACCGCGTCGCAGCCCTCGAGCGCCGCGCCGACCGAGGCGGCGTCGAGGACGTCGCCGGTGACCACGTCGCCGGGGCCGAACGTCACGTCGTACGGCGCGAACGTCTCGGCGACCTGTGCGGGGCGGCGCACGAGCAGGCGCACGGTGTGCCCCTCGCGCAGGAGGGCGAGCACGATGTGGGAGCCGACGTACCCGGTGCCACCCGTGACGAGGACGCGCATGGGTGATCGTCCCACGCGACGGTCGGCATAGCCGGTTGGGACTATACGAAAGGCACCGACCGGACAATGATCGGCTCGTGCATGAGGCTGTGTTCGGAAAACGACGGACGCCGGCTGCGGCCGGACCTAGCGTCGGTGACGTGAGGTCTTCCGACGTACGAGGCTGGGCGCTGGTCGTCGCCGCGACGGGGCTGCTCGCGCCCTCCGTGGCGTGGGCCATCGGCTTCGGGCACCCCGCGGACGGCGCGACGCTGCCGCCGGTGCGGATGTCGAAGATCCAGTACGACCCGCCGGGCGACGACGACGGCACCAACGCCTCGCTCAACAAGGAGTACGTCCAGGTCCACAACTACGGCGCGAAGGCGTGGACGCTGAGCGGCTGGTCGGTGCGTGACGTGACCGGCTACAAGTTCAGCTTCCCCGACGGCTTCACCCTCCAGCCCGGCGACACCGTGACCCTGCACACCGGCTCCGGCAAGAACCGCCCGCTCCACCTCTACTGGGGCCAGGGCAGCTACATCTGGAACAACACCGGCGACAAGGCGACCTTCAAGAACGCCGCCGGCAAGGTCGTCGACACCTGCGCGTACGCCGGCGACGGCTCGTACGTCACCTGCTGAGGCCACTCCACCCACGAGGGTGGACAGCAATATCCCCGAAGCGCCACCAGGACCACCCAGCCCACCTAGGTTCGAGGTTCGCTCCTCAACCGAAGGATCTCGATGACCCCCCAGCTCCGTCGCACCACTACGACCATCGCCGCGCTCGCCCTCGCGGCCGTGGCCACCCCCGTGTCGACCGCCCACGCGGCCGACATCCACTGGAAGACCCTCGCCAGCATCAGCGGGGGCAAGATCCAGGCCTGCAAGGTCCCGGTGACCGCTGAGGGCCCCTGGAAGATCAAGCTCCGTGTCGACGCCACCAAGGCCAACGGCCGCGTCTCCGGCACCGCGTTCGTCACCAAGAAGGACGAGGCGACCAACGAGCGGTGGCAGTCGGGCTGGGTCTCTCCCGGCCACATCTCGTCGCTGGGCAAGATCAAGCTCCCCGCCGGCGACAACTACGCCATGGGCGCCGGCATCGGCACCGGAGCCATGGGCAACGGCGACTCGTTCGACGCCGGCAACCTGCCGCACTGCTGATCCGTCACCGTCCGCCGCCCCCGGCGCCGAGCTTGCTGCTCGGCTCCGGGGGCGACGTGCTTCACGTGGCCGGTGGGGCGCCCCGCCGGTCCAGGCGCTCGCGGATGGCCAGGGCGGCGACCGGTCGGTTGGTGGTCAGCATCCACACACGCGGGTCCTTCAGTGCCGCGCTCACGACGCGCGGTGAGTCGGCGGTCCACACCAGCACGCGGACTCCGCGTCGGCGCGCCCAGCGCAGCAGCCGCACGCGGGCCAGCACGTGGTGGGCGACCAGCACCTCCGCGCCACTGGCCCGCCAGCGCCGGCCCGGGTACAGCTCGCCGACCCTCGCCCTGAGGGCGGCGGGGAGCCGCAGGTGCCGGGTGCTGCCGCCGATCGTCAGGCCGACGAGCGCCGGGCTCTCGTGCTCCGCGGTCCACCGCGCCAGGTCGGAGGCCGCGGCGGCGTTCCCGGTCGTGTAGACGACGAGCGTCTCGTCCAGCACCGCCGCGCACCGCTCGGCGAGCGCGACGGCCCACTCCCCGGCGTCGCGACCCTTGAGGTCCACGTGCGCGCCGAGGCCGGCCTCGGCCACGGTGTTGAGGAGGTCGTCGAGCAGCGCCGGAGCGTCCGCCGGATCGGCCACCGGGTCGTGGCCGCAGACGAGCGTTCCGTCACCGGCACGGCGTACGTCGAACTCCACGTAGTCCGCCCCGACCGACGCCGCCCACCGCACCCCCGCCGGGCTGTTGTCGTAGGCCGGGTCCGTCGCCCCTCCGCACCGGTGCGCCGAGACCAGGACGTGGGGCACGTCGCTCACCGTACCGACCGGACCATCCAGACCAGCGCCCCAGGAGTCGACAAAATTGTTCGGGAGAACCGGAACATCGGCCACCATGGGTGCGTTGGACCGAATGAACGAACCTGAGCCGAGTCGACTCAAGAATTTGGAGGGTCGGCGAGGGCTCGTCAGGATCGGACCACCGGAACCACCACACCCCTCACCACGGAGGTAACTCATCATGGCTCGTGCCGTCGGCATCGACCTCGGTACGACGAACAGCGTCGTCGCCGTCCTCGAGGGTGGAGAACCCACCGTCATCGCCAACGCGGAAGGCGCCCGTACGACGCCCTCGGTCGTGGCCTTCGCCAAGTCCGGCGAGGTCCTGGTCGGCGAGGTCGCCAAGCGCCAGGCCGTCACCAACGTCGACCGCACCATCCGGTCCGTCAAACGCCACATGGGCACCGACTGGACCACGAAGATCGACGACAAGAACTTCACGCCGCAGCAGATCAGCGCGTTCGTGCTCCAGAAGCTCAAGCGCGACGCCGAGGCGTACCTCGGCGAGCCCGTGACCGACGCGGTGATCACCGTGCCGGCCTACTTCTCCGACGCCCAGCGCCAGGCCACCAAGGAGGCCGGCGAGATCGCCGGCCTGACCGTGGCCCGCATCGTCAACGAGCCGACCGCAGCCGCCCTGGCCTACGGCCTCGACAAGGGCGACGACCAGACGATCCTCGTCTTCGACCTCGGTGGCGGCACGTTCGACGTGTCCCTGTTGGAGATCGGCGAGGGCGTGGTCGAGGTCAAGGCGACCTCCGGTGACAACCACCTCGGTGGTGACGACTGGGACTCCCGCGTCGTCGACTGGATGGTCACCAAGTTCAAGAACGCCCACGGTGTCGACCTGGCCGCGGACAAGATCGCCAAGCAGCGCCTCCAGGAGGCCGCCGAGAAGGCGAAGATCGAGCTGTCCAGCTCCAGCGAGACCACCGTGCACCTGCCGTACATCACCCACGGCGAGTCCGGCCCCCTCCACTTCGAGGAGAAGCTGACCCGCTCGGAGTTCCAGAAGATGACCTCCGACCTGCTCGACCGCACCAAGGCGCCGTTCCAGTCGGTGCTCAAGGACGGCGGCGTGGCGATCGACAACATCGACCACGTGGTCCTCGTCGGCGGCTCGACGCGCATGCCCGCGGTGACCGACCTGGTCAAGGAGCTGCTCGGCGGCAAGGAGCCCAACAAGGGCGTCAACCCCGACGAGGTCGTGGCCATCGGCGCCGCGCTCCAGGCCGGCGTGCTCAAGGGCGAGGTCAAGGACGTGCTGCTCCTGGACGTCACCCCGCTCTCCCTCGGCATCGAGACCAAGGGCGGCGTGATGACGACGCTCATCGAGCGCAACACCACGATCCCGACCAAGCGGTCCGAGATCTTCACGACGGCCGACGACAACCAGCCGTCGGTGGAGATCAAGGTCGCCCAGGGCGAGCGCCAGATGTGGGCGCAGAACCAGCCGCTCGGCAACTTCGAGCTGACCGGTCTGCCCCCCGCGCCGCGCGGCATCCCGAAGATCGAGGTCACCTTCGACATCGACGCCAACGGCATCGTGCAGGTCTCCGCCAAGGACCAGGCGTCCGGCCGCGAGCAGACCATGCGGATCACCGGCGGCTCGGCGCTGTCGAAGGACGAGATCGACCGGATGGTCAAGGAGGCCGAGCAGTACGCCGCCGAGGACGCCAAGCGCCGCGAGTCCGTCGAGACCCGCAACCAGGCCGACTCGCTGGTCTACACGACCGAGAAGTTCCTGGCCGACAACGGCGACAAGATCCCCGACGACGTGAAGACCGAGGTCCAGGCCGACGTCGACGCGCTGAAGGTGATCCTCGAGAACGCCGACGCCTCGCCCGAGGAGATCCAGGCCGGCGTCACCAAGCTCGGTGAGACCAGCCAGAAGATGGGTGCGGCCATGTACGCCGCCGCCGACGCCGACCAGTCGGCCGCGGGTGGCAGCGACGGCAGCACCGGCGAGTCCGACGACGACGTGGTCGACGCGGAGATCATCGACGAGGACGACCAGGCTGACGGGTCGGGTCACAGCGGCAACGAGGACGAGTCACAGGGCGGGGCCAAGTGACCGATCCCCAGTCGGACACCGACGACCCGGTCGAGGTCGAGGAGACCTCGGCCGGCTCGTTCGGGGACGCCGCCGGAGAGATGGCCAACGAGACCGAGGTCGAGGGCGGCCAGGATGACCGGTCCGAGGCCGTGGACGCGGGTCCCTCGACCGAGCAGCAGCTCGAGGAGCGGACCGCCGATCTCCAGCGGCTGCAGGCCGAGTACCTCAACTACAAGAAGCGCGTCGAGCGGGACCGGGACCTGGTGCGTGAGAACGCGACGTACCAGGCTCTCGCCCCGATCATCGACGTGCTCGACAACATCGACCGCGCCCGGGAGCACGGGCCGCTCGAGGACGGCTTCCGCGGTGTGGCCGAGCAGCTCGAGCGGGTGGTCGCCGCGCAGGGGCTGGTGAAGTTCGGCGAGCCGGGCGACGCCTTCGACCCGACGATCCACGAGGCGCTCTCGCACGTCGGCACCGACCCGGACGTCGAGGTGACCACGTGCCAGGTGATCGCCAAGGCCGGGTACCGGATCGGCGATCGGGTGGTGCGGGCCGCGCAGGTGCTCGTCGTCGATCCCGGCGAGCGCGACGAGGCTCCGGTCACCCAGATGTGACGCGGGACGTGACGATCCAAGGGAAGGAGGTGAGGGTGGATGGCTGACCAGATCCGTGCCGACTGGGCGACCAAGGACTTCTACCAGGTCCTGGGCGTGGCCAAGAACGCGAGCCAGGCCGACATCAAGAAGGCCTACCGCAAGCTGGCCCGCGAGAACCACCCCGACTCCAACCCCGGCGACAGCAAGAAGCACGACACCTTCAAGTCCGTCGCCGAGGCCTATGACGTCGTCGGCGACACCGAGAAGCGCCAGCAGTACGACGACTACCGGTCGCAGGTGTCCACGGGTCCCTTCTCCGGTGGTTTCGGCGGCGGCTTCCGCCCGCCGGGTGGCTTCGACATCGACGACGTCATCCGCGGTCACTCCGGCGGCTTCGGCGACCTCTTCGGGGACTTCCTCGGCAACACCACGCGGCGCAACCAGGGTGGCGCCCAGAGCCGGGCCCGGCCGGTCCGGGGCGCCGACGTCGAGACGACGGCGACCATCGGCTTCACCGACTCCGTCGAGGGCGTGACGATCAGCCTCCGGCTGACCTCCGACTCGCCCTGCCCGCAGTGCAAGGGCACCGGTGGCAAGCCCGGCACCAAGCCGCACATCTGCGCCACCTGCGAAGGGGCCGGGTTCGTGGTCTCCGGCGTCGGCGGCGCGTTCTCGCTGAACGAGACGTGCCCGACCTGCCACGGCCGCCAGCTCGTGTACGACGAGCCGTGCCCGATCTGCCACGGCAGCGGCCGCGGCACGTCGGCGCGGTCCATCCAGGCGCGCATCCCCGCCGGGGTGAAGGACGGGCAGCGGATCCGGCTCAAGGGCAAGGGCGGCGCGGGCGAGAACGGCGGCCCCGCCGGCGACCTGTTCGTGACCGTCAAGGTCACCGCGCACCGGCTGTTCGGCCGCAAGGACGACAACCTCACCCTCGACGTCCCGATCTCCTTCGACGAGGCCGCGCTCGGCGCCGACGTGAAGATCCCGACGCTCGGTGGTGCGCCGGTGACCCTGAAGATCCCGGGTGGCACGCCCAACGGCCGCACCTTCCGCGTCCGCGGCCGGGGCGCCAAGAAGAAGGACGGCACCAACGGCGACCTGCTCGCCACCGTGCTGGTCCAGGTCCCGGCCGTGCTCAACGAGCAGGCCCGCGAGGCGGTCGCGGCCTACCGCGCCGCCACCGAGGGCTCCACCCTGCGCTCCGGCCTCTTCGAGCAGGCTTCCTCGTGAGTCCCCACACCTGCGTTCGGCGTCGCTCGGCGACTGGATACCCGGTCGGCCGGGTATTCCCGACCGCGAGTGACCCCAGGCGCAGGTGATCGGGGCCTCCTGGCCTGCGAGGTGCGTCACTCGATCTCGAGGGGAGCTCGGCCATGACCCCCCGGCCCCCCGAGCCCGACACGGCGGTCTACGTCATCTCGGTCGCCGCCGAGCTCACCGGGCTGCACCCCCAGACCCTGCGCAGCTACGAGCGGATGGGCCTGATCGCGCCGTCGCGCACCGGGGGAGGCGGCCGCCGGTACTCCGCCCGCGACGTCGAGCTGCTCCGCACCATCGCCGAGCTCACCTCGTCCGGTGCGGGCATCGAGGGCGTACGCCGCATCCTCGAGCTCGAGCACCAGGTCGACGCCCTTCGGCTGCGCAACGAGGAGCTGGTCGCCGAGCTGGCGGCCACCCGCCAGGCGTTGCTCGAGGCGGCTCGCGCCCGTCGTACGGACGTCCCGGCCAGCCGCCTGCCCGTCCTCCGCCAGCCCGACCCCTCCGGCCAGATGGTGGTCTGGCGCCGCGGTCGCTAGTCGCAGATCCGGTCCGGACCGGCCACGAACTCATCGTCGGTCCGGTTCACGGCGATCGTGAAGCCGGCCAGCGGACGGGAGCCGCTCTGCCGCCGCGCGACCCATGTCTGCCGGTCGGCGTCCTCGTTGCCGCGCCCCACGTGCCGCGCCGTGTAACGGCCCGCCCCCTCCCGCTCGAAGGCGCCGAGAGTGTGGGACACCGCCTCGCGCGCGGTGGCGCCGTGTCCGTCCAGGCCGCCGATCCAGCTCGGCTGGCCGGCACTCAGGTCGCACCTCGCCACGTCGTCGCCGGCGAACTGAGCCAGCACGCCCGCGAGCAGCGCCACTGCCCCGACGGACGCCGCTGCCCTGCGCATCCTTCGATGATGCGGGCCGGCGCGCACCGGTGCCACAGAACTCAGGCAACGGTTCGGTCACGAGGCGACACCGACCGGTCAGTAGAGTGGCCGCACCCCTGAGCCCGCCGCCCCGCAGAAAGCCCTGACCCACCTGTGACTGCCCTGGACGACCTGCTCGGCCGCGCTCGTGCGGCGGTCGCCCGCCGCGTGGACCCGTTGGCCGCCCGGCGCGCCACGACCCTCGCCGAGCGCCGCCACGCCGGCATCGAGCAGGCGCCCGACGTGGACGTCGCGCTGGACGCGACCTCCGCGGTGGCGCTGCGCGACCTCGCCCACCGGATCAAGGAGGGGCAGGCCGACCTCCACGACCAGGCGGCGCTGGCGCAGCTCGTCGAGGCCTACCTCACCCACCAGGACCCGGAGTCGATGCCGCACGGCGTCGCGCAGGCGCTGGCCAAGAGCTTCGAGGGGCTGTGGCAACCCGTGGGTGAGCCGGTCAACGAGCCCCCGCCGTTCATCCGCGACGTGATCCGCGACCAGTTCCACCGGCTCTACTACCACGTGTCGAAGCGGACCTGGAAGGACACCTGGTACCGCGGCGTGCGCACCTACAAGTGCCCCACGGACATGTGGGTCTACATGGAGCTCATCGACCAGCTCGAGCCCGGACTGGTGATCGAGACCGGCACGTACCGCGGCGGGTCGGCGCTCTACATCGCCGACCGGCTCGAGACGATCGGCGCCGGCAACGTCGTCACCGTCGACGTCAACGAGCCGCCGAAGCCGCCCCAGCACCCGCGGCTCACCTACCTCACCGGCTCCTCGACCGATCCCACGATCGTGGAGAAGATCGCCGGCATGATCCCCGACGGCTCTCCGGTGCTGGTGATCCTCGACTCCGACCACTCGCGCGACCACGTGGCGGCCGAGCTCGCGGCGTACGCGCCTCTCGTGCCGATCGGGTCCTACCTGATCGTCGAGGACACCAACGTCAACGGGCACCCGGCCGCGCCGGACTTCGGCCCCGGGCCGATGGAAGCCCTGTGGGACTTCATGGCCACCGACCCGGGCTTCGAGGTCGACGCTCACTGCGAGCGGTACTTCCTGACGCAGAACCCGTCCGGGTTCCTCAAGCGGGTCCGCTAGCAAATCGCTGGTCGAGGAGGTCGCGCAGCGACCGTCACGAGACCCGGTGAGAGGACCGCGATCTCTCGCGGGGTCTCGTGACGGGCCTGGCGGCCCTCCTCGACCAACGGAGGCGTCAGTCGACGGTCTTCTTCAGGGTCGCGGTCCGGCCGAGCGGGGCGGTGTAGACGAAGGACCCGTCGGTGCGGAGCAGGTTGACCATCAGCGGCTGGTACTGGTTGGTCGACCACTGCTGGGCGTTGCGGGTCATCGTGCACGACAGGGCGAGCGAGTCGCCGGCCGTGACGATCAGCGGGCTGGTGCCGGTCAGGGCCGGAGGCGTGCCGACCGAGGTCACCTGGGTGTCGGCCAGGACGGCCCGCTGGAAGGTGACCGTGCCCGAGACGCCGTTCTGGATGATCCGGCAGTTGATGACGTTCGGGTTGCCCGGGTCGCCGGCCGCACCGGTGAGCTGGACGTCGAAGGTGATCAGGTAGCTGCCGGGCGCCTGCGGCGGGATGGCCTGGGTGAAGCCGCCGGTGTGCTGGGTCACGCCCCACTGGTAGATCGTGTTGCGGTTGGTCTTGAAGTCGGAGCCGTTGAGGCCGTCGAGCTTGTCGGCGTTCAGCTTCTTGATCCGCTTGCCGTTGCTGACCTTGAGCACCGCGCCCTTGCCCTTGAGGGCCAGCGCGGCGCCACCGTCGGTGTTCTTGAGGGTGGTGGTGTGGTCGGCCTGGTTCCACTTGCCGAGGATGAACGCACGGCCGGTCGCGGCCGAGGCCGCCCAGTCGAGCGCGGCAAGGAGGACGATGCCTACGGTGAGGGCGACGAGTCCGGACTTGATCTTCTGCATGGTGGTGACACCTCTCTGGCTCCCCGAGAGCCACAAATATTCAGAGTTGAGTGGAACAGACTCAACTTCTGCACCGTTGTGTCTGTTGTCTTGTTGCCTGAACCTACGAGAACCGAAGCGATGAAGAAGGGAACCGACAGTCGGTATGAGTCAGTTCGCTGCTGAGAAGTTCACCACCCGCAGCCGGGAAGCCATCGAGATCGCGCAGATGGCCGCGACCACGGCGGGCCACAGCGCCACCGAGCCGATCCACCTGCTGCTCGCGTTGCTGCGCGCCGAGGACGGCGGTACGACGCGCAGCCTGGTCACCAAGGCCGGCGTGCAGCCCGAGGCGTTGCGCGCCGCCGCGGAGGCCGTGGCCTCGGCGATGCCGAGCGCCAGCGGCGCCACCGTGCAGCGCCCCGCAGCGTCCCCCTCGCTGACGCGGGTCCTGGCGTCCGCCGTCGAGCTCGCGGCGAGCATGAAGGACGAGTACGTCGCCACCGACCACCTCCTCGCCGCCCTGGCCACCGTCGACTCGAGCGCGAAGACCGTGCTCACCGACGCCGGCCTGACCGCCGACGGGCTGCGCGAGGGCATCTCCGCGGTCCGCGGCAGCCGCCGGGTGACCAGCGAGGGTGCGGAGTCGACGTACGAGTCGCTGGAGAAGTTCTCCGTCGACCTCACCAAGGCGGCCGAGGACGGCCGGCTGGACCCGGTCATCGGCCGCGACTCCGAGATCCGCCGGGTCATCCAGGTCCTCAGTCGCCGGACCAAGAACAACCCGGTCCTGATCGGCGAGCCCGGCGTCGGCAAGACCGCGGTCGTCGAGGGTCTCGCCCAGCGCGTCGTCGCCGGCGACGTGCCCGACTCGCTCAAGGGCCGGCGCGTGCTCAGCCTGGACCTGGCCGCGATGCTGGCCGGCGCGAAGTACCGCGGCGAGTTCGAGGAGCGGCTCAAGGCCGTGCTCGAGGAGATCAAGGACGCCGGCGGCCAGATCATCACCTTCATCGACGAGCTGCACACCGTCGTCGGCGCGGGCGCCGGCGGCGACTCCGCGATGGACGCCGGCAACATGCTCAAGCCGATGCTGGCCCGCGGCGAGCTGCACATGATCGGCGCGACGACGCTCGACGAGTACCGCGAGCGGATCGAGAAGGACCCGGCGCTGGAGCGCCGCTTCCAGCAGGTCTTCATCGGGGAGCCCTCGGTCGAGGACACCATCCAGATCCTGCGCGGCATCCAGGAGAAGTACGAGGCTCACCACGGGGTGCGGATCACCGACGCCGCGCTCGTCGCGGCCGCCACGCTGTCCGACCGCTACATCACCGGCCGGCAGCTGCCCGACAAGGCGATCGACCTCGTCGACGAGGCGGCGTCCAGGCTGCGCATGGAGAAGGAGTCCTCCCCGGAGGAGATCGACCAGCTCCGCCGGCAGGTCGAGCGGCTGAAGATGGAGGAGTTCGCGCTGGCGAAGGAGACCGACCCGGCCTCCGTCGACCGGCTCACCAAGCTGCGCGCAGACCTCGCCGACCAGGAGGAGGAGCTGCGCGGCCTGGAGACGAGGTGGGAGCGCGAGAAGGCCACCTTCGAGGGAGAGAGCGAGCTGCGTCGCGCCCTCGACCAGCTGCGCGTCGAGGCCGAGAAGCTGCTGCGCGAGGGCAACCTGGAAGGCGCCTCGAAGATCCGCTACGAGTCGATCCCCGAGCTCGAGCGCAAGATCGCCGCGGCGGAGGAGACCGAGAGGAGCGAGATCGAGCCGATGGTCGGCGAGGAGGTCGGCGCCCAGCAGATCGCCGACGTCGTCGAGGCCTGGACCGGCATCCCCACCGGCAAGATGCTCCAGGGCGAGACGGCCAAGCTGCTCGAGATGGAGCAGGTCATCGGCCGGCGGCTGATCGGCCAGGCCGACGCGGTGCGCGCGGTGAGTGACGCCGTACGCCGCTCGCGTGCTGGGATCTCCGACCCGAACCGGCCCACCGGGTCGTTCCTCTTCCTCGGCCCGACGGGCACGGGCAAGACCGAGCTCGCCAAGTCGCTGGCCGACTTCCTCTTCGACGACGAGCGCGCGATCGTGCGCATCGACATGAGCGAGTACGCCGAGAAGCACTCGGTCGCGCGGCTCGTCGGCGCACCCCCCGGGTACGTCGGGTACGAGGAGGGCGGCCAGCTCACCGAGGCCGTCCGCCGCCGCCCCTACTCCGTCGTGCTCCTCGACGAGGTCGAGAAGGCGCACCCCGAGGTCTTCGACGTGCTCCTGCAGGTGCTCGACGACGGCCGGCTGACCGACGGACAGGGCCGCACGGTGGACTTCCGCAACACGCTGCTGGTCCTGACCAGCAACCTCGGCTCGACGTACCTCGTCGACCCGACGCTCGAGCCGGAGAAGAAGCGCGAGTCGGTCCTCGCCGTCGTGCGCGCGTCGTTCAAGCCGGAGTTCCTCAACCGGCTCGACGAGATCGTCGTCTTCGACGCCCTGTCGCGGAGCGACCTGGCCCACATCGTCGACCTCCAGCTCGGTCTCCTCGAGCGGCGGCTGGCCGCGCGGCGGATCGAGATCCAGGTCTCCGCGTCGGCCCGGGAGTGGCTGGCGGACACCGGGTACGACCCGGCGTACGGCGCCCGACCGCTGCGCCGCCTCATCCAGACCGCCATCGGCGACCCGCTCGCCCGGCTGCTGCTGGGCGGCGAGGTGGTGGACGGCAGCACGGTCCGCGTGGACCGCGCCGAAGACGGTCTGTCGCTCACGCCCGCCTGACAGAATCGTGGTCGTGACCCCCGACGCCTCGGCTCCCCGACCGCGCCAGGTGACGCTGGCCGCGTCCCTGGTGATCGCCGGGTCGCTGCTCCTGCTGGCGTCGGTCTTCGAACGGCTGGCCACGCTGCGCTCGCTGGAGAGCCGGACCTCGATCGAGCAGTTCCTCAGCCGGCCGCCGGGCAGTGACCTCGGGCTCGGCCTGGAGTCCGTGCTCGACCTGATCCGCGTCGTGGCCATGGTCGGCGGCGCGCTGGCGGCCGCGGCCGCGATCCTCGGCTACCACGTGCTGAAGCGGAACAAGGGAGCCCGTATCGGGCTGGCCGTGCTGGCCGTGCCCCTGTTCCTGACCGGCGCGACCAGCGGTGGGTTCCTGGCGACGTTCGTGGCCGTGAGCATCGCGATGCTGTGGCTGCCACCGGCGCGCGACTGGTTCACGGGTCGGTCGACCAGCAGCGTCCGGCCCACGAGGTCGGCGCCGACGGCGGCCGTGCCACGACCGGGCCCACCGCAGTCGGTGTCGTCCTCACCTCCGCCCTGGACCGGGTTCGGCCAGGGGACGCCGTACGCCGCCGTGCCGCCGGCGCGTCCTGCTCAGCCTCCCCGCCCCGTGCGACCGGGCGCCGTGCTGGCGGCGTGCGTGATCACGTGGGCCTGCTGCGCCGCGGCCGCGATGTTCGGCCTGCTGCTGCTGATGGTGCTGGCGGTCGACCCCGCCGGGCTCTTCACCGAGCTGCACCGGCAGAACCCCGAGCTGAGCCGGGACGTGTCCGACTCGATGCTCGAGTCGACGGCCTGGGTCTCGGGCATCGTCTCGGTCCTCTGGTCCGTGGTCTCCGCAGGACTGGCGGTGCTGGTGTTCCGGCGGGTCCGGTGGGCGGCGTACGGCCTCATCGCCTCGGCGGGCCTGGTCGCCGTCCTGTGCCTGGCGGCCTCCCTCGTGTCGCCGGTGCTCGTCCTGCCGGGCGTGCTCGCCGCCGCCGCCGCGGTGCTCCTCCTCCAGGGCCGCGCGCACCGCTGGCTCTCGGGTCGCGAGGAGCCGTGGCGCCCCGCCGCATGAGGCTCGGAACATGATGTGATGGGCCCGTGAGCGACAACCCGTACGGCCAGAACCCTCCGCAGCAGCCTCCGCAGCCGCCGCAGAACCCTTACGGCACGGGTCCGGGCGAGACGCCCTACGGCCAGCAGAGCGGCCAATCGAGCAACCAGCCGGGCGCGTCCCAGCCGCCACCCCCGAACCCCTACGGCACCCAGCCGGCACCGGACCCGTACGCCGCCCCGCCGCAGCAGAACCCGTACGGCTCGGCGCCGTACCAGCAGCAGCCCTACAGCCAGGCGCCGCAGGGCGGTCCGCTCAACGACGGGCTGGACATGTACGGCCGACCGCTCGGCCAGCGCGTCAGCGACAACCGTCCCGGCACCGTGACGGCCGCCGGCTGGATCACCATGGTCCTGTCGGGCCTGACGTTCCTGCTCTTCGCCTTCATCACGGTCGCGATGGTCGTCGCCAAGGACGACGTGGTGGACGAGATCGACAAGGCGATCCGGGACTCGGGCTCGTCGAGCTCGAGCTTCAACGCCGAGGACGCCTACGGTCTGGTGCTCGTCGTCCTGCTCGTGCTGACCGTGTGGTGCCTGATCGCGGCCGTGCTCGGCTTCTTCGTGCTGCGCCGTTCCAAGGTCGCGCGCGTCCTGCTGATCATCTCCTGCGTGGTCACGGCGATCTTCGGCCTGCTGGGACTCAAGTCGGTCATCAGCGCGGTGCCGCTCCTGGGGTCCATCGCGGTCATCGTGATGCTGTTCGCCGGCGGCGCGAGCGCCTGGTTCCGCGACCGCTACTGATCGGCGGCTACCCGTACGACAGGTCCGCGGCCCCGAGACGGCTGAGGGCCTCCTCGATCACCTCGGTGCGCTTGCAGAACGCCCAGCGGACCAGCTGCCGCCCGGCGTCGGGGTCGTCGTAGAAGACCTGGGCGGGGATGCCGACCACGCCCGCACGCTCGGGCAGCGCGAGGCAGAACGCCATGGCGTCGGGCCAGCCGAGGTCCGTGATGTCGCTGGTGGCGAAGTACGTGCCCTCGGGTGGCCGACCGTGCAGGCCGATCTTCTCCAGCCCGTCGCACAGGAGGTCGCGCTTCTCGTGCAGCTCCGCGGCCAGGTTCGCCGGGAAGTCGCGGTGCTCGTCGAGGGCCGCGGCGACGGCCGGCTGGAGCGGGGCGCCGGAGGTGAACGTGAGCCACTGCTTCGCGGCGAGCAGCGCGCCGACCAGGTCGGCGGGACCGGTGGCCCAGCCGACCTTCCAGCCGGTGAACGAGTAGCTCTTGCCCGCGCTGGACAGCGTCAGCGTCCGTTCGGCCATGCCGGGCAGGGTGGCGATCGGCACGTGGTCGGCGCCGAACGTGAGGTGCTCGTAGACCTCGTCGGTGATGACGACCAGGTCGCGCTCGACCGCGAGCTCGGCGACCGCGGACAGCTCCTCGCGGGTCAGCACGGTCCCCGTCGGGTTGTGCGGGCTGTTGAGCAGCACGAACCGGGTGCGGCCGGTGACCGCAGCCTGCAGCTCGTCGAGGTCGAGCCGGAAGTCGGGAGCGCGGAGGGTGACCGGGCGGCGTAGGCCGCCGGCCATCTGCATCATCGCGACGTAGCTGTCGTAGTAGGGCTCGAGCACCACCACCTCGTCGCCCGGGTTCACCAGTCCGAGCAGCGCGGCCGCGATCCCCTCGGTGCAGCCGGTGGTCACCACGACCTGGGTGTCGGGGTCCAGCTCGAGGCCGTAGTGCCGCCGCTGGTGTCGCGCGATGGCCTGCCGGAGCGCGGGGATGCCGATGCCGGGGGCGTACTGGTTCGCCCCGGACTCGAGCGCACCGACCGCGGCGGCGATGACCTCGGGCGGACCGTCGACGTCGGGGAAGCCCTGGCCGAGGTTGACCGCACCGGTCCGCAGGGCCAGTGCGGACATGGTCGAGAAGATCGTGGGCGGGATGCCGTCGAGGCGGGCGGCCGTTCGAGGTGGTGCCACGCCCCCACCGTAGGGTGCCGCCATGGCCGACCAGGACCTCGCCCGTGACATCGACGCCTGCTGCCGGCTGAGCGGGGAGTTCACGCTCCGGTCCGGGCAGGTGTCGCCCGAGTACTTCGACAAGTACCTCTTCGAGACCGACCCGGCCCTCCTCGCCCGGGTGGCCGCCCGCATGGAGGGGCTGCTGCCGGACGACGTCGACCTGATCGGCGGACTGGAGATGGGTGGCATCCCGATCGTCACCGCGCTCTCCGCGCTGACCGGTCTGCCGGCGCTGTTCGTGCGCAAGCAGGCCAAGGAGTACGGCACCTGCAAGCTCGCGGAGGGCCCGGACGTGGCCGGGCGACGGGTGACGCTGATCGAGGACGTGATCACCACGGGCGGCGCCGTCCGCGACGCCACCAACGCCCTGCGCGAGGCCGGCGCCGTGGTCGAGCTGGTCGTCTGCGCGATCGACCGGTCCCCGGCGGGTGAGAACCCGCTCGCGGACGTCGGTCTCGAGGTGCGCGCCGTACTGACGAAGGCCGACCTGGACGCCGTCCGCTCGGCGGGCCTCTAGCTGGTCTTGGCCTTCTCGGAGCTGCTCGACTTCTTCTCGTCGTCGTCGTCATCGTCGTCGCTGTGCCGCCACCACTCGATGGCGATCGGGACGACCGACAGGGCCAGCAGGCCGAGGATCAGGTAGTCGACGTTGGTGGCCAGCCACGGGACGCTGGCGCCGACGAAGTAGCCGAGCAGCATGATGCTCGCGACCCAGGCCAGCGCACCGACGAAGCTCCAGACGAGGAACTTGCGACGGTCCATCTTGGTCGCGCCCGCGACCACGGTGATGTAGGTGCGCACGAAGGGCACGAAGCGACCGATCACCAGGGCCTTGCGGCCGTGCTTCTCGAAGAAGTCCTCGGTCTTGGTGAAGTAGGCGCGTTTGAGGATCTTGCCGTCGTGCTCGTAGAGGGGTGGCCCGATCTTGCGGCCGATCTCGTAGCCGGCGACGTTGCCCGCCAGGGCGGCGACGATCATGACGACCAGCGCGAAGGCGAGGTTGACCAGCGGGCCGCCGCCGATGATCGAGATCTTCTCGTTGGCGATGAAGATCCCCATCGCCACCAGCAGGGTGTCGCCCGGCAGGAACGGGAAGAAGAGCCCGCACTCGACGAAGATGATCGCGAGGCTGATCCAGAAGAACGCCGTGCCGAACTGGTCGAGCAGCCAGTTGGGGTCCATCCAGGTGATGCCGAAGAGCATCGGCGCCAACAAGGAGGTCAGTCTCACTGGCTCACCGTACCCGCCGAAACCTGACTGCGAGGTGAACGCGTCGTTACGGTCGAGGCGTGGAGGAGGAATCGCGGGCGCCGTACGACCCGATGCCGCACGGCCCGCCGGAGATCGGCGTGGGGCCGTGGGAGGGCCCATGGCCCGAGGGTGACCAGTACGACGCGGTCCTGCTCGCCGACGGCGACCGCCGCAACGTGGTGGACCGCTACCGCTACTGGTCCATGGAGGCGATCGTCGCGGACCTCGACGCTCGCCGGCACGGCTTCCACGTGGCCATCGAGAACTGGCAGCACGACTTCAACATCGGCACGATCGTCCGCTCGGCCAACGCCTTCCTCGCCGCCGAGGTCCACATCGTCGGCAACCGCCGCTGGAACCGGCGCGGTGCGATGGTCACCGACCGCTACCAGCACCTCCGGCACCACAGAGGAGTCCCCGAGCTCGCGGCGTACCTCCACGAACGCGACATCCAGCTCCTCGGCATCGACAACCTCCCCGGCTCCGACCACCTGGAGACGATGACGATCCCGCGCTCGGTGTGCTTCCTCTTCGGCCAGGAGGGGCCCGGCCTCTCCGAGACCGCCCGCGAGGCCTGCGACGCGACGTTCTCGATCGCCCAGTTCGGCTCGACCCGCTCCATCAACGCCTCAGCCGCCGGGGCGATCGCCATGCACGCCTGGATCCGTACCCACGCCGACCTCTCCCCCGATGGCGACGCCTGGCGCGGCTGACGTTCCGGTCCGGCGCGCGACCGCACTTGTAACGCGGTGTTACGCCGTCTTCCCACGCGTTGTACCGCGTGGGAAGCACACCTAACACCGCGTTACAAGTGGCGCAGGCGCCTCAGGGAACCAGCCGCTCGATGCCGTCGAGCAGCACGTCGAGGCCGAAGAGGAACTCGGAGTCGGGGAAGACTCCTTCGGGCTCGTTCTCGAAGATGCCCGTGTCCAGGGCGGCGGGGCGTCCTGGACCACGATCGTCGAGCGTAACCGCGGCCCGGACGCGCAGCAGGCTCCTATACCCCGGCCAGGGCCTCGTTCATCGCCGCGATGTGCGCGGGCGTCGACCCGCAGCAGGCGCCGATGAGGTCGACGCCCAGCCCACGCAAGGCCCGAGCGTGGTCGGCCAGCTCGGCCGGGGACGCGTCGTACTCGAACCGGTCGCCGACCAGCTGCGGCAGCCCGGCGTTGGACTGGGCGACGACGAGCAGCCCGTCGTCGCGCGCCTGGGTCAGCTGCTCGGCGATCTGCAGCATCTCCTCCGGCCCGCGGCCGCAGTTGGCGCCGACCGCGTCGACACCCAGCGTCGCGAGCGCGGTCACGGCGTCGCCGGGCCGCACGCCCATCATCGAGCGCAGGTTGGTGTCGAAGCTGAGCGTCGCGATGATCGGCGCGTCCGGCACCACCTGGCGGGCGGCCTCGACGGCGGCGGCCACCTCGCCGAGGTCGCTCATCGTCTCGATGAGGACGACGTCGATCCCACCCTCGGCCAGGCCTGTCAGCTGCTCGGCGAAGATGGCCTGGGCCTGGTCCGACTCCATGGTCCCGAGCGGGGACAGCAGCTCGCCGGTCGGGCCGAGGTCGCCGGCGACCAGGATGCCGTGACGACGCGCCACCTCGGTGGCGACAGCGGCGCCGGCGCGGTTCAGCTCGTGGACGCGGTCCTCCAGGCCGTGCATGGCCAAGCGCGGGCGCGTGCCGCCGAAGGTGTTGGTCGTCAGGATGCGGGCGCCCGCGGCGGCGTACGCCTCGTGGATCCGCCCGATGACCTCCGGGCGCTCGAGGTTCCACAGCTCACCGGAGCCGCCGTCGTCCAGGCCGCTCTCCTGGAGCAGCGTGCCCATGCCGCCGTCGAGCAGCACGGTGTCGTCGGCGCCGAGCAGGGCGCGCAGGCGGTTCACGCGCCCAGCCCGTCGAGGTACTCGGTGAGCCGTTCGCCGCTCCACTGCTGCTCGAGGTCGGCCACGACCCGGTCGCACACCTCGGGGCCGCTGCCCTCGGCCGCCGTCCAGTCGCCGCGGGTCCAGCCCTCGAGGTACGCGTCGCTGCCGACGGCGCCCAGCCGCATCGCGGCCTCGTCGATCGCCTCCTGGAACCGCGGCGCCAGCGGCGCCTTGGTCACGGACTCGCCCTCGCGGGCGACCACCATCGACGGCAGGTCGCGCCAGTAGGTCACCTGGTAGTCGCTCACGCACGCGACGTTAGTCGCCCGCGGTGCGCGCCAGCACTTCCTCGAGCGCCGTGAGACCGCGCGACGTATGGCTCTTGACCGTGCCGTCGGAGATGCCCAGCTCGGCGGCGGTCTCGGCCACGGACAGGTCGAGCATGTGCCGCAGCACGACGACCTTGCGCTGCATCGGCGGCAGCTGCTGAAGGGCGTCGACGAGGGCGCTGCGCTCCTCGTACTCCGGACCGGTCCCGGCTTGGTCGTGCCCGTCGAGCCCGGGGCTCTCGCGGCGCCACGGCCGCCGGGCCTCGTCGATGTTCGCGCGCACCAGGATGCGGCGCGCGTAGGCCTCGGCCGCGGCGGGTTCGCGCAGCCTCGGCCACGCGACGTACAGCTTGACGAACGCCGTCTGCAGCAGGTCCTCGGCGCGGTGCCAGTCGCCGGTGAGGGCGTACGCCGCCCGCCGCAGGTGCGTCTGCCGCGCCGCGACGAACTCGGCGAAGGCGGCGTCCCGAGACGACTGGCTCACCGCAGGCCCGCCCCGCCGTCGGAGTACTGCGCACGGGCGAACTCGAGGAACGCCTCCACGTCGGCACCGGACCTCGACGCCGGGAACTTGACCACGTCGAACCCGTCGACGTCGCGGGCCAGCACCCACTGGCGTCTGCCGTCCCGGCCCTCGATGAGGGCGACCGCGGTGCGTGCTCCAGTGGGGGCGAAAGACTCGGGCAGGTCGGGGTGCGGCCACTGCGCGACGATGCGGATGCCGTCGACCGGGACGAGGTTCTCCCCTTGGTCGAACCGGACGGGAATCCTCGGGATGTAGTCGTCGCCGCGGGGGATGGAGGGCGTGTCCTCGGCCTGCACCCGCACCCAGTCCGCGAAGGTCGCATTCTCGTCCGCCGGTGTCGTGAACTGGCCGACGGACTCGTAGGCGCCCTCGTCGCTCACCTCGACGCGCACGATCGTCCAGTACTCCTGGTCGCCCTGAAGAAGGTCCAGCGCCACCGAGTCGTCGGGGGCCTGGACTCCGAGCGGGTTGTCGATCCGGGTGAGGACCGTCGCAGAGGGATCGATCACCAAGGTCCCGTCGTCCGTGTAGTGCGCGAGGTCCGGTGCGGGAAGGCCGGACGTCGTCGTGGACGGGCTCGGTGAGTCGGTCGCTACAGGCGCCGTGCCGCGGGACCCGTCCCCCAGCAGGGCCACCGCGCCGACGCCGACGACCGTCGCGACGGCGACGGTGAGCACCGCGCCGACGAGCCGGCGCCGGCGTACGGCGCGATGGCCGGCCTCCACCCTCTCCGACACCGGACGGTGCTGGGGCTCGGGGCCGAAACCCTGGTGGAAGGCTTCGTGCAGGTCCCCGCCTGTCTGCTTGTCCATGTCCACTAGACGGAACCACCCACCCCCTCGGTTGTCACGCCCGCCACTAGGGTGAAACCTCGGTTGCACGCCCGTCCCGAGGAGTCTCGACATGCCCATCGCCACGCCCGAGAAGTACGCCGAGATGCTGGACGCCGCGAAGTCACAGGGCTTCGCGTTCCCGGCGATCAACGTGTCGTCCTCGCAGACGCTCAACGCCGCACTCAAGGGCTTCGCCGACGCCGGCTCCGACGGCATCGTCCAGGTCTCGACCGGCGGCGCGGACTACCTGTCGGGTCCGTCGGTGAAGAACATGGTGACGGGATCGGTGGCCTTCGCGGCGTACGCCGCCGAGGTCGCCAAGTCCTACCCCGTCAACATCGCCCTGCACACCGACCACTGCCCGAAGGACAAGCTGGACGGCTTCGTGCGCCCGCTCGTCGACATCTCCGCGGAGCGGGTCGCGCGCGGCGAGGCCCCGCTGTTCCAGTCGCACATGTGGGACGGGTCCGCCGTACCGCTCGACGAGAACCTCCAGATCGCCGAGGAGCTGCTCGCCAAGTGCGCGGCCGCGCACATCATCCTCGAGATCGAGGTCGGCGTGGTCGGCGGCGAGGAGGACGGCGTCGAGGGGGCCATCGACGAGAAGCTCTACACCAGCCCCCAGGACGCCCTCGACACCGTGGCGGCGCTGGGCCTGGGCGACAAGGGCCGGTACCTGACCGCTCTCACCTTCGGCAACGTCCACGGCGTCTACAAGCCGGGCAACGTCAAGCTGCGCCCCGAGATCCTGAAGGCCGCCCAGGACGCCGTGATCGAGAAGTACGGCGAGTCCTCCGGCTTCGGCCCCGGCTCGCTGCCGCTGGACCTGGTGTTCCACGGCGGCTCGGGCTCGACCGAGCAGGAGATCGCGGACGCGGTGACCTACGGCGTGGTCAAGATGAACGTCGACACCGACACCCAGTACGCCTTCACCCGCCCCGTCGTCGGCCACATGTTCGCCAACTACGACGGCGTCCTCAAGGTCGACGGCGAGGTCGGCAACAAGAAGGCCTACGACCCCCGCGCCTGGGGCAAGGCCGCCGAGGAGGGCATGGCCGCCCGCGTCCTCGAGGCCTGCCAGAACCTCCGCGCCACCGGCCACTCCATCGGCTGATCCCCGGGCGGAGGGATACCCGGTCAGCCGGGTATCCCGTCACTTGTGACCCCTCAAGGTCCCGTTTGCGCGTGAGGACGACCCACCAGGGTCACAAGTGGCCAGCGACGCCGGGTCACTGGTCCGGCCCTTCGACGATGTCGACGCATGGTTGGGGCTGATGGAGCAGTACGCCGCCCTCGGGATCGACCAGATGTGGGTCGGGCCGGACGCGGCCGACCCGGTCGGCTGGACCGAGCGGATGTGCGAGGAGATCGTGGCCCCGGCTGGCCCCGGTCGAGCCGGAGGTCAGCTAGCCGCCTCGACGCCCGCCTGGGTCGGCGCCTCCGGCCGAGCATCCGGCCGCACCATGTGCCGCATCTGCTCGAAGCCGAGGCAGGCCAGGAAACCGAGGACCAGCACGGCGACCGGGAGCAGCAGCGCCTGCGACATGGCGGTGCTGAACGGCTCGAAGACCTGCGTCGGCAGGCCACCACCTGAGCCGGCCGCCTCGGGGGAGCCGCCTCCCGAGGAGAGGCCCTGCGCGGCGAGCCGTGAGTCGATGAGGACGGCGATGCCGGCGGCCCCGAGCACAGCGCCGACCTGGCGGGTGGCGTTGTAGACCCCCGAGCCCGCGCCGGCGAACTGGGGCGGCAGGTTGCGGGTGGCCGTCGCCGCGAGCGGGGCCCAGACGCCGGCCATGCCGAAGCCGAGGAGCGCCATCGGGGCGAGGATCTGCCACAGCGCGCTGTCGGGACGTACCTCGAGCGAGACCCACCACACGGCGACCGCCGTGATCGCGAACCCGAAGCCGGTCAGCAGGCGGGGGTGCACGGTGTCGGTGTAGCGGCCGACGATCGGGGCCATCACGATCGAGACGAGGGCCATCGGCACGAACGTGAGCGCCGCCGCCGTCGGCGACATCCCGCGCACCAGCTGCAGGTAGAGCATCAGCGGGAAGCCCATCGCCGTCGCGGTGAACGACATCGTGGAGATCGCGAAGTTGGAGACCGAGAAGTTGCGGTCCTTGAACAGGCCGAGCGGCACCAGCGGTTCGCTGCGGTTGCGGGCCTGCCAGAGCACGAAGAGCGCGAAGATCACCAGCCCGGCGATGATCAGCCCCCACACCGAGATGGGGCCGGTGATGGTGCCCCAGTGGTACTGGTGTCCCTCCTGGATGCCGAACACCAGCGCGAACATGCCGAGCCCGCTGAGCGCGACGCCGAGCCAGTCGAACTTGTGGCTGCGCGTGGCCAGGTCGGGCACCAGCCGGTAAGCCAGCACCAGGCCCACGAGGCCGACCGGGATGTTGATGAAGAAGATCCACTCCCAGCCGAGCGCGTCGACGAGCACGCCGCCGAGGATCGGCCCGACCAGCGTGGCCACGCCGGCGGTCGCACCCCACAGTGCCATCGCCTTGCCTCGCTCGGTCGACGGGAAGATCCGCGTGATGACGGCCATCGTCTGCGGCGTCATCAGCGAGGCGCCGATGCCCTGCACCACCCGCGCCACGATCAGCATCTCGACCGTCGACGTCAGGCCGCACCACAGCGAGGCGAGGGTGAAGATCGTCAGGCCGACCATGTAGATCTTCTTCGGTCCGACCCGGTCGCCGAGCCTGCCGGTGATGAGCACCGGGACGGCGTACGCGAGCAGGTAGGCGCTGGTGACCCAGACGACCCGGTTCACGTCGGCGTGGAGGTCCTCGATGATCGAGGGCGTCGCCACCGTCACGATCGTGGTGTCGACCAGGATCATGAAGAACCCGAGGCACAGCGCGAAGAGGGCGGGCCAGGGCCGGACGTCCTCGGGTAACTCGGAGACGGGATGCTGCGCGGTCTGGGCCATGACCGGAGTCAACACCCGCTCCTCGACACCGATTCCCTAGGGTGAGGATCGTGACCCACTCAAGCAATCACGGGGACCTGATGGCCGGCCCGCCCGCGACGTACCTGCCCGAGGACCCGGCCGACGCCGAGCTGGCGGGTGGGACCGCCACCGAGGACGTCGTACGTCGTCACCCGGCGTCGCCGGCCGCGTGGGCCGCGATGGCTCAGCAGGCTCGCGACGCGGAGGCGGACGACGTCACCGTCTACGCCTATGCGCGGGTCGGCTACCACCGCAGCCTGGACATGCTGCGCCGCAACGGCTGGAAGGGCCACGGCCCGGTGCCCTGGGAGCACGAGCCGAACCGCGGCTTCCTGCGGTCGCTCGCCCTGCTCGCCCTGTCCGCGCGCGCGATCGGCGAGGACGACGAGTGGGAGAGGTGCTCGTCGTTCCTGCGTGACTCGAGCCCGGCCGCGGCCGACGCCCTTCTCTAGGGAGTCAGCAGGGTGCCCGTCCGCTCGGCGCCCAGCGCCATCACCAGCGTGGGCAGGCGCGGTCCACGCTCGGCGCCGACCAGCAGGCGGTAGAGCAGCCCGAAGAACCGCTTCTGGTCGGCCTTCACCTCGTCGGTCGGCTTGTCGTCCAGCGCCATCCCGCGCGCGAGCTTGGGCACGCCGTACACCAGCGACGTCACGTGGTCGAGCGCCAGCGGCTCGGTGAGGCCGTCACGCAGCAGCCGCAGCCACTCGCGCTCCTCGTCCGAGAGCCCGGCCAGGGTCGCCTCGTCGGGCGAGCTCGCGGACGTTGGTGCGATCCTCCGGGGCGACGTACTCGAGGGTCCACGCCATGGCCCGGTCCAGCCGCGGCTCGAGGTCGTCGACGGCCTCGCCGACGATGCGGCTGATCTGCTCGGCCGAACCGGCGGTCACGTCCGCGACCGAGGACAGGAGCCGGAAGGGTACGACGACCCGCGGTGCCGGCAGCGGACCGGACGCGGTCGCGGCCGCCCGCTCCCAGGCGAGCACCTGGACGTCGCGCTTCTCGGGGTCGGCGGCCTTGCGGGACAGCGAGTCCCACTCGTCGTACAGCCGGACGACCTCGGGCCCGAAGTCGATGTCGAAGGTCTGCTTGGGGTTGCGGCGGACGTAGAGCCAGCGCAGGATCGGCGCCTCGAGGACGCGCAACGCGTCCTGGGCCGTGGGCACGCCGCCCGCGGAGGACGACATCTTCTGCATGCCGGCGAACCCGACGAAGCCGTAGCCGAACCAGGCCGGCCTCGGCATCCCGAAGATCTTCTCGACCAGCTCGTGGCCCACCGTGAACGACGACCCGGGCGTCGCGTGGTCCATGCCGGCCGGCTCGAAGTCGACGTGCTCGAAGGCCCAGCGCATCGGCCAGTCGACCTTCCACGCCAGCTTGCCCTCGTCCTGGGTGGCCAGGTTGATGGTGTGGGAGTGGCCGCGGTCGCAGGTGTAGGCGAGGTCGGTCGTGGCCTCGTCGTAGGACGTCACCGTGGTCGCGTCGCGCAGGCAGGTGAGGCAGTACGGCTTGTAGGGGAAGCGCTCCAGCTCGGTGGTGCCCTCGTCGTCGTCGGCGACGGAGTCCTCGAGGGCTTCGGCCTCCTGGTCCGAGAGCGGCTCGGGGGCGGCCTTCTTGGTGCGGTACCGCGCGAGCACACTCTCGATCTCACCGCGATGCTGCACGGCCAGCAGCACCTGCTCGCGGTAGACGCCCGCCTGGTAGCGCTCGGTCTGCGAGATCTCCTCCATGTCGCAGCCCATGGCGTGCAGTGACTCGCGCAGCGGCTCCTTGAAGTGCTCCCCCCAGTTGGGGTGGCAGTCCCACGGGTCGGGCACCGCGGAGAGCGGGCGGCCGATGTACTCGGCGTACGACGCGTCGACGCCCTTCGGCACCTTGCGGAACCGGTCGTAGTCGTCCCACACGTGCAGGTGGCGCACCGGTACGCCGCGGCGCCTCAGCTCGTCGGCCACGAAGTGCACCGTGAGGAACTCCCGCAGGTTGCCCAGGTGCACCGGTCCCGAGGGCGAGATCCCCGACGACACGGTGACGGGCTTCCCCTCGCCGGCGTGCCTGACGGCATCGTCGGCGGCGCGGGTGACCCAGTCGGTCGGAGAGGCGGACATGGGCGCGAGACGCTACCGGAGCACCTGAGCCTGAATAGGACGAGTTAGCCAGCGTGAACCGCAACCACAAGCCGTCGTCTCCGCGCGCCCCTTGGTCTGCACGACGAGCGAAGCGAGCGCCAGCGAGCGAGCCGAGGAGGAAGGACCAAGGGTCATAGCGCGGAGACATGCGGGCGGAGCCCGCCCAAATTGATGAGCGCCGGAGTTGTCCCCTGAGTCCACTCCGGCGCTCGTCGACGTCGCCGACCCATCCCCCGAAGTGGGTGGGTTGCGCCGGTGCCGGACCCCCGAGAGGGTCAGACGCCGTGACGCCGTGCCTCATGCTCGCACTGTCCGCTCCCTGCCACGGGCTAAGGAATGCCGCTGGCACTAACATGCCATCCATGTCTCGTGCCGGGCGTCGCTCCGCCACCTCCGTGCTCACCGCCCTCGGGCTGACCCCCGAGGACGAGCGCCGGTACCAACAGCTGCTGCCCCTCTCGGGGGGACCGCTCGCCGACGTGGCGACGGTGCTGGGGACCACGAGCGAGCGGCTGCCCGACGAGCTCGCGTCTCTCCTCGCCAGCGGGCTGGTGAGCCTGCGCGACGACCGGCTGTCCGTGCCGGCCCTGCCGGCGCTGGTCTCCCAGCTCATCGACGAACAGGCCGAGACCGCATCCCGAGCCCGTGAGCGACTGCGTGAGCTGTCGCAGGCGATCCCGTTCCTGGTCGCCGCCTCCTTCCAGCCCGGTCCCGGACAGATGGAGGACCTCGGGGGACTGGACGGCGAGCTGAGTGCCGGTGGCAACGCGCTCGCGCTGCTCACCGACCTCATCGAGACCAGCAAGGGTGACCTCCTCTGGTGGCGGCCGGACGCCTGGCGGATGCCGCGCGAGTCCGCCATCTCGGTGGTGGTGGGACGGGCCGTCGCGTCCGGGCGACGTTCACGCGCGATCTACCCCGTCCGCGCGCTGCACGAGGCGCCGGAGGTGCTGCAGGCCCGGGCCCGGCAGGGCGAGCAGGTGCGCGTGATCGACGAGATGCCCACGCGGATGCTGGTGATCCGAGGCACCCACGCGGTGCTGCCCGAGCCGCTCGGCTTCGCGGACGAGCCCAGGCTGCTGGTCCGCCAGCCGGCCCTGGTGGAGGCCCTGACCCTCCTGTTCGAGGCCTACTGGGACCAGGCCTCCGCCCTGCCCGATCTCGACGTACGCCGCCCGCGCGTGGACATCCGCGGCAACCTGCTGCGCCAGCTCGGCGCCGGCGCGAAGGACGAGCAGATCGCCCGCACCCTGGGTCTGAGCCTGCGCACTGTCCGCCGCCGCGTCGCGGAGCTGATGATCGAGCTGGGCGTGGACACCCGGTTCCAGGCCGGCGTCGAAGCCGTGCGCCGGGGCTGGCTCTAGTCGGTGGCTGCCTGCTCCGGGGACGGCAGCACGAAGCGGTAGGCCGCCTCCTGGACGTGCCACGCCCGCTGCCGCTCCGGCCCGTAGATCTCCCCGTCGGCCGAGCAGTAGAAGGCCTCCCCGGACACCGACACGGTGCGGCCCCGGAAGTAGTCGACGTCCGGGCGCTCGAGGTGGGAGCCCTGGCGAGCCATCTTCATCGTGTAGGAGAGCTTGGCCAGCGGGGACGTCGCATGGGAGACCATCACGTCGACCTTGCCGTCCTCGGGGTCGGCGAGCGGCGTGACCTCGGTGCCACCGCCGATGTTGGCGCCGTTCCCGACCGCCACCATCAGCACCGGCCGGTCGAGGTCGCTGACGACCTGCCCGTCGACCTCGACGCGCAGGTGCAGCTCGCCCTTGTTGAAGGCCGACTGGACCGCGCCGATGGGGTAGCCGAGCTTGCCCAGGTTGAGCTTCCCGACGCCGATCGAGCCCAGCCTGGTCTTCCACGTGTGGCCCTTGCGGCTGGCCTCGGCTCCCGCTCCGACGTGCACGTTGTTGACCACGATCTCCCCGACCTCGTCGACGATCAGGTCGGTCTCGCGCACCTGGCCCTCGACGACGATGCGGGCCGCGTCCTCGATCTCGAGCGGGATGCCCACGCTGCGGGCGAAGTCGTTGCCGGTGCCCAGCGGCAGGAGGGCCACCACTGCGTCACTCAGCTGGTTGCGGCGGTGCAGCACGGACACCACCGCGTGCAGGCTGCCGTCGCCGCCCGCCACCACGATGCGCCGCGAACCGGCGCGCTGCAGCACCCCATCGAGCTCGCCCGGGTCGGAGGTGGCGGCGACCTCGACCGACGTACGGGCCCGCAGGATCTCCAGTGCGACCTCGAGGGTCTCCTGGTCTGCCGTCCCGGCGTCCTTGTTGGTGATGACGAGCAGCGGGTCCATTGCGGCGGACACTAGCGGACGGTCCGGCGGCCCCACCTCACCCGTGCAGTAGCCTCATGGCGCCTCGAACCCGCACCGATCATCCATGGGGAGCAGGAGACGACATGCCGGCGATCGTCGTCCTCGGCGCCCAGTGGGGCGACGAGGGCAAGGGCAAGGCCACCGACCTGTTGGCCACCAGCGAGACCATCGACTACGTCGTGCGCACCAGCGGCGGCCACAACGCCGGGCACACGATCGTGGTCAACGGCGAGAAGTTCGCGACCCACCTGCTGCCCAGCGGGATCCTCACGCCCGGCTCCATCTGCGTGATCGCGAACGGTGTCGTGGTCTCCCCTGAAGCGTTGTTCCGCGAGGTCGACTCGCTGGTCGCACGCGGCGTCGAGCTCGCCCCGCTCGTGGTGAGCGCCAACGCGCACGTGCTCGCGTCGTACCACGCCACCATCGACAAGGTCACCGAGCGGTTCCTGGGCAACGCCAAGCTCGGTACGACCGGCCGCGGCATCGGGCCGACGTACGCCGACAAGATCAACCGGATCGGCATCCGCGTCGCGGACCTCTTCGACGAGGAGCTGCTGCGCCAGAAGGTCGAGGCCTCCCTCGACGTGAAGAACCAGGTGCTCGCCAAGGTCTACAACCGCCGAGCCATCTCCATCGACGCGGTGGTCGAGGAGCTGCTGTCGTACGTCGAGCGGTTGCGGCCGATGGTCGCCGACACGTCGCTCCTCCTCAACAACGCCCTGGACGACGGCAAGACCGTGCTGTTCGAGGGTGCGCAGGCGACCATGCTCGACGTCGACCACGGGACCTACCCCTACGTCACGTCGTCCAACCCGATCGCCGGCGGTGTCTGCACCGGCGCCGGCATCGGCCCGACCCGGATCGACCGCGTGATCGGCGTCATCAAGGCCTACACGACCCGCGTCGGGTCCGGCCCCTTCCCGACCGAGCTGTTCGACGCCGACGGCGAGAAGCTGTGGAAGGTCGGCGGCGAGGTGGGCGTCTCGACCGGCAGGAACCGGCGCTGCGGCTGGTACGACGCGGTCGTCGCCCGCTACTCCTCCCGCGTCAACGGCCTCACCGACCTGTTCCTCACCAAGCTCGACGTGCTGTCGTCGTGGGAGCGGGTGCCGGTGTGCGTGGCCTACGAGGTCGACGGCGTGCGCCACGACGAGATGCCGATGACGCAGTCGGAGTTCGCGCGGGCCACGCCGATCTACGAGTCCTTCCCGGGCTGGTGGGAGGACATCTCCGGCTGCCGGACCTTCGACTCCCTGCCCGTGAACGCCCAGGCCTACGTGCGGGCGCTGGAGGAGATGTCACGCACCCGCATCTGGGGCGTC
Organism: uncultured Actinomycetota bacterium; assembly: GCA_963782035.1. Lineage (GTDB taxonomy): Bacteria > Actinomycetota > Actinomycetes > Propionibacteriales > Nocardioidaceae > Nocardioides. The sequence continues at coordinate 19,789 of CAWAIW010000014.1, read as the reverse complement.
GGCGTCGGCCCCGGCCGCGAGCAGACCCTCGAGGTCCCGGCGTAGCCCGTCGGTCGAGAGCGGTCCCGTCACCGGGTCTCGTGACGGGCCAGATGTGTGACCCAGCGTCCCTCCTCGACCAGCGATGAGCGGCAACCTCGATCAAGCACGTACCTCGCCCACGAGGCGAACGTGGGGGCATGACACTCCCGTACCTCGAACCGCTGACGACCAGAGAGCCCGCCGGGCTGACGATCCCCGAGCCGCCCAGGCGCGGCGAGGAGGGCGGGGAGCCGTGCTTCCCGTGCTCGCCGGACGCCCGCGACCACGCGATCTGGGCCGACGAGCTCTGGAGCCTGCACAACCCGGGCCAGACATCGCTGGCCGGCTCGGTCTGGCTGACCAGCCGTGCCCACTTCGACTCCTACGCCGACATGCCCGACGAGTACGCCGCGACGCTCGGGGCGGTCGCCCGGAAGGTCGAGCGGGCGATCCTGGGCCTCGGCGATGTCGGCCGCGTCCACGTCTACCGCTGGGGCGAGGGCGGCGCGCACTTCCACCTCTGGTTCGTGCCGCGGCCGCTGGGCCGGATGGACATGGCCGGGCCCTTCCTGCCGGTCTGGGAGGACGTGATGGCGCCGCTGGAGAAGGACGAGATCGAGGCGGTCGGCGAGAAGATCGCCGCCGCCATGGACGCCTGACGTTCACCCAACCGATGACAGGGGGTGCTGGGATGACGACCGTGCACACGCAGCTCGCGAGGAGGCTCGGCCTGGGCGACGCCGTCGTCATCGGGCTGGGCTCGATGATCGGTGCCGGGGTGTTCGCGGCGTTCGCGCCGGCCGCTCGCGCCGCGGGCTCGTGGCTGCTGCTCGGTCTCGCGATCGCCGCCGTCGTCGCCTACTGCAACGCGACCGCCAGCGCGCAGCTCGCCGCGACGTACCCGCGCGCCGGCGGCACCTATCTCTACGGCCGCGAGGTGCTCGGCGAGTGGTGGGGCTTCCTGGCGGGCTGGGGGTTCGTGGTCGGCAAGACCGCGAGCTGCGCGGCGATGGCGATGACGTTCGCGGCGTACGCCGCCCCCGACGGCTGGCAGAAGCCCGTCGCCGCCGCGGTGGTCGTCGCCCTTGCCCTGGTCAACTGCGCCGGCGTCACCCGGACCGCCGGGCTCACCCGGGTCATCGTCACCCTGGTCCTGCTGGCCCTCGGCGTGGCCGTCGCGGCCTCGGCGGCCGGCGGCCACGCGCACGCCGTCGACGACTGGGACCTGCCGCACGGGCCCTACGGCGTGCTCCAGTCCGCCGGGCTGCTGTTCTTCGCCTTCGCCGGGTACGCGCGGATCGCCACCCTCGGCGAGGAGGTCCGTGATCCCGGCCCGGGTGATCCCGCGCGCGATCGTGGCCGCGCTCGCCGGGGCGGTGGTCGTGTACGCCGTCGTCGGGGTCGCCGTCCTCGCGGTGCTCGGCCCCGAAGCGACCGGCGCCTCGACCGAGCCGCTCGCCGACGCCGTCGCCGCCACGGGCTGGGACTGGGCGGACCCGGTCGTCCGGATCGGCGCGGCCCTCGCCGCGGCGGGTGCCCTGCTCGCCCTCGTCGCCGGACTGGGACGCACCAGCCTCGCCATGGCGCGCGAAGGCGACCTGCCGCGGTGGCTCGACGCCGTCCACCCGACGTACCAGGTGCCGCACCGCGCCGAGCTCACCGTGGCCGCCGTGGTCGTGGTCGATCGTGCTGGTCGTCGACCTGCGCGGCGCGATCGGGTTCTCGTCGTTCGGCGTGCTGCTCTACTACTTCGTCGCCAACGCCGCGGCGCGGGCCCAGGGCGACGAGCACCGCCGGTACCCCCGATGGCTCCAGGTGCTCGGGATGGCCGGCTGCCTGGTGCTGGTCGCCACGCTGCCGTGGCAGTCCGTCCTCGCCGGTGTGGTGGTCTTCGCGGTGGGGGTCGCGTACCGGACGGCCCTGGTCCGGCGGCGCGGAGGGCCCTAGCCTCCTGTTCATGCTCGACCCGGCCGAGGCGATCGACCGACTGGCGGCTGCTCAGCGGGCCCAGCCCGGACACCGCACGCTCCACGCGAAGGGGCAGTTCTACTCCGGGACGTTCAACGCCAGCCCCGAGGCCGCGTCGATCTGCCGGGCCGGCCACCTCCAGGGCGGCCAGATCCCGGTCCTGGTGCGGTTCTCCAACGGCAGCGGGCGCCCGGACTCCGACGACGACCGGCCGTTCGTGCGCGGCATGGCCGTCTCGTTCGTGCTGCCGAACGGCACGTCCACCGACCTGCTCGGTCAGACGGTGCCGCGCTTCCCGGTCGGGACGCCCGAGGACTTCGTCCGCCTGACCGAGGTGGCCCGCGACCGCAAGGCGCTGGCGAGGTTCCTGGCCACGCGACCGCGGACGGTGCTCGCGCTCGCCGCCAACGCGCGGCTGCGCGCCCTCGCGCCGCCACGGAGCTACGCCGAGGCGACGTACTTCCCGATCCACGCCTACCGCTGGCTGACCACCGCCGGGCACGGCACGTGGGTGCGCTACCGGTTCGTGCCGCGCCCCGGACCGCGGCCTCCGGGGAAGTTCTCGGGGCGCGACCGGCTCCGCGAGGAGATGGCCGCGCGGCTCGCGCAGGGTCCGGTCGCCTTCGACCTCGTCGTGACCGTCGCCGGGCCGAAGGACAAGCCGCACGACCCGATGTCGGTCTGGCGCGGGAGCCGCGAGATCGTCGCGGGCTGGTTCGAGATCACCGGCGAGGAGGACGACCGCGAGGCCGAGGGCGACCTGGTCGTCTTCGACCCGACCCGCATCGTGGACGGGATCGAGCTCAGCGACGACCCGGTCCTGCTGTACCGCCCGAAGGCCTACTCGGTCTCCATCGAGCGCCGCTCGCCGCACGCCTAGAGTCAGGCCGCGTGAAGGCTCTCGTCATCGGCACCGGCGGGCGCGAGCACGCGCTCGCCCTCGCGCTCTCCCGCGACCCGGACGTCACCGAGGTGCACGCCGCGCCCGGCAACCCGGGCATCGCCGCCGTCGCCACGCTGCACGACGTCGACCCGATGTCGGGTCCGTCCGTGGCGGCGCTGGCTGTCCGGCTCGGTGTCGATCTCGTGGTCGTCGGACCCGAGGCGCCGCTGGTCGCGGGCGTGGCCGACGCCGTGACGGAGGCGGGCATCGCCTGCTTCGGACCGTCGGGCGCGGCCGCCCGTCTCGAGGGGTCGAAGGCCTTCGCCAAGGAGGTCATGAACGCCGCCGGCGTGCCGACCGCCGCCGCCCACCTCTGCTCGACCCCCGACGAGGTCGCGGCGGCCCTCGACGCGTTCGGCCCGCCGTACGTCGTCAAGGACGACGGCCTGGCCGCCGGCAAGGGCGTCGTGGTCACCACCGACCGCGCCGCCGCCCTGGCTCATGCGGCCACGTGCGGGCGGGTGGTCGTGGAGGAGTACCTCGACGGGCCGGAGGTGTCGCTCTTCGCCTTCAGCGACGGCGAGACCGTGGTGCCGATGCTGCCGGCGCAGGACTTCAAGCGGATCTTCGACGGCGAACAGGGCCCGAACACCGGCGGCATGGGCGCCTACACGCCGCTGCCCTGGGCGCCCGCCGGCCTGGTCGAGGAGATCGTCCGTGACGTCGTGCAGCCGACCGTGGACGAGATGGCCAGGCGCGGCACGCCGTTCCGAGGACTCCTGTACGCCGGCCTCGCGCTCACCTCGCGCGGCCTGCGGGTCGTGGAGTTCAACGCCCGCTTCGGCGACCCGGAGACCCAGCCCCTGCTGGCGATGCTGGACTCGCCCCTCTCGCCGCTGCTCGTGGGCGCGGCCACCGGGACGCTGGCCTCGGTGCCCCCGCCCGTGTGGAAGCCGGGCGCGGCCGTGGCGGTCGTGATGGCCTCGCGCGGCTACCCCGAGTCGTCGTCGACGGGCGACGTCATCGTCGGCACCGAGACGCTCGACCGCGAGGACGACGTGGACGTCCTGCACGCCGGCACGGCTCGCTCCGACACAGGTGACCTGGTGACGGCGGGTGGCCGGGTGCTTGCGGTGACCGCCGTCGGGTCCGACGTCGCGGACGCCCGGGCGAAGGCCTACGAGGGCATCGCGTCGATCTCCTTCCCGGGTGCCCAGTGGCGCCACGACATCGCGGCCGGCATCTGACTGGGCGCCCCGCGACATGGCGTTTGGTCCCAAACGCCAACTTGGGAGCGCTTCCACCTGGCGTTCGTGCCCAATGGCGTCGGCTGGGGGGCGTGAGGCCGCGTGGGACACTTTGCGCGTGACGGTCCCCAACGTCCTCGCGACCCGGTACGCCGGTGACGACCTCGCCGCGATCTGGTCGCCCGAGCACAAGATCGTGCTCGAGCGGCGGCTCTGGATCGCGGTGCTCGAGGCCCAGCGCGACCTCGGCGTCGACGTACCCGATGGCGTCGTCGAGGCCTACCGCGACGTGGTCGACAAGGTCGACCTCGACTCGATCGCCGCACGGGAGCGGGTCACCCGCCACGACGTGAAGGCCCGGATCGAGGAGTTCGCGGCGCTGGCCGGGCACGAGCACATCCACAAGGGCATGACGTCCAGGGACCTGACCGAGAACGTCGAGCAGCTCCAGATCCGCGCCTCCCTCCAGCTCCTGCGCGGACGCGCCGTGGCCACTCTGGCGCGCCTGGCCCGGCTGGCCACCGAGCACGAGACGACCGTGATGGCCGGGCGCTCGCACAACGTCGCGGCCCAGGCGACCACCTTGGGCAAGCGGTTCGCGACGATCGCCGACGAGATGCTGGTCGCGCTCGACCGGCTCGACGACCTGCTCGCCCGCTACCCGCTGCGGGGCATCAAGGGCCCGATGGGCACGTCGCAGGACATGCTCGACCTGCTGGGCGGGGACGCCGAGAAGCTCGCGGACCTCGAGCAGCGGGTGGCCCACCACCTCGGCTTCCAGCGCGTGTTGACCAGCGTCGGCCAGGTCTACCCGCGGTCGCTGGACTTCGACGTCCTCTCCGCGCTCGTCCAGCTCGTCGCCGGCCCGTCGAACCTGGCCATCACGATCCGGCTGATGGCCGGCCACGAGCTGGTGACCGAGGGCTTCGCCGAGGGCCAGGTCGGCTCCAGCGCGATGCCCCACAAGATGAACACGCGCTCGTGCGAGCGCGTCAACGGCCTGGCCGTCGTGCTGCGCGGCTACCTCTCGATGGTCGGCGAGCTCGCCGGCGACCAGTGGAACGAGGGGGACGTCTCCTGCTCCGTCGTACGCCGCGTGGCGCTGCCCGACGCGTTCTTCGCCGCCGACGGGCTGTTCCGCACGTTCCTCACGGTCCTCGACGAGTTCGGCGCGTTCCCGGCGGTGATCCAGCGCGAGCTCGACCGGTACCTCCCGTTCCTGGCCACCACGAAGGTGCTGATGGCCGCGGTACGTCGCGGCGTCGGCCGCGAGGTCGCCCACGAGGCCATCAAGGAGGCCGCCGTCGGCGCGGCGCTGGACCTGCGGAAAGGCGCGGCGGTCAACGACGTCGTCGACCGGCTCGCCGCCGATCCGTCCCTCCTGCTCTCCAAGGCCGACATCTGGGCGCTGATGTCCGACCCGATCGAGTTCACCGGCGCCGCGGTCGCCCAGACGCAGGCCGTCGTACGCCGGGTGGCCGAGGTGGTCGATGCGGACCCGGACGCCGCGGCGTACGCACCCGGCGGCATCCTCTGACCATGGCCACGACCGCGGTCCAGGTGCGCGTCACCGGGCGCGTGCAGGGCGTCGCGTTCCGGTGGGACGCGCAGCACGAGGCGGAGCGGATCGGCGTCACCGGGTGGGTGCGCAACGAGCCCGACGGCAGCGTCCTGGCGCACGTCGAGGGGGAGCCCGACCTGGTCAACGACATGGTCGTCTGGCTCCGTCACGGGCCGCGGGCGGCGAAGGTACGGGACTGCGCGGTCCGCGAGGCTGCCGTCAGCGGGGCGGGTACGTTCGAGATCACCGGCTGACGATCGGCCTGGCCGCCGGACTTTGAGCGGGTTCCTGCTCGCTTCGGCGTCGTTGCAACGCCCCGCGAACGTCCGGGATACCCGCTCGAGCGGGTATCCACTCCCCCGCGCTGCGCCCCCCCAGCACCCCCACCCTGGATAGGCTCGGCACGTGGCGAGCGGCGGCGACCTGAACATCCCGGAGGCGCCCGCGATCGAGGGCGCCCAGCACCTGCACAGCGGCAAGGTCCGCGACCTCTACGAGCTGCCCGACGGCAAGCTCCTCATGGTCGCCAGCGACCGTATCTCGGCGTTCGACTACGTCCTGGACACGCCCATCCCCGACAAGGGGGAGATCCTGACGCGGATGTCGCTGTGGTGGTTCGACCAGCTCGCCGGACTGGTTCAGAACCACGTCCTCTCCACCGACGTGCCGGAGGCCGTGCGCGGCCGGGCGGTCGTGTGCGAGAAGCTCGAGATGTACCCGGTCGAGTGCGTGGCCCGCGGGTACCTCACCGGCACCGGCCTGAACGACTACCGCACGTACGGCGAGGTGTGCGGCATCGTCCTCCCCGCCGGTCTCCAGGACGGCAGCCGGCTGCCCGAGCCGATCTTCACGCCGGCCGCGAAGGCGGCCGTCGGCGACCACGACGAGAACGTCGACTTCGAGAGGGTGGCCGAGCAGATCGGGGACGACGCCGCCGCGGAGCTGCGGATGCTCACTCTCGCGGTCTACGGCAGGGCCGAGGAGATCGCTCGCGAGCAGGGGATCATCCTGGCCGACACCAAGTTCGAGTTCGGCCGCCGCGCGGACTGGACGACCGTGCTGGGCGACGAGGTGCTCACGCCCGACTCGTCGCGGTTCTGGCCGGCGTCGGAGTGGCAGCCGGGCCGGTCCCAGCCGTCGTACGACAAGCAGTACCTGCGCGACTGGCTGCTCTCGCCCGTCTCCGGCTGGGACAAGGCTTCGGGAGAGAGGCCGCCTCCGCTGCCGCAGGAGGTCGTGGACAACACGCGCGCCAAGTACCTCGAGGCGTACGAGCTCCTCACCGGCGAGTCGTGGTGAGGGGCGGATACGACATGGGTTCGTTCACCGTCACGCTCGACCTCCCGCACGAACCAGCCGTCCTCTTCCGGTACCTCGCGGAGCCGAGGAACCGGCCGGAGTGGCAGTCCAGCCTGCGCGGCGTCACCGACGTCGACGACGGCGAGCCGCACGCCGGCATGCAGTGGCGCGACGTGACCAAGGTCGGCATCAAGCCGCACATGCAGCTCACCGAGCTGGTGCCGTACCGGACGCTGTCGGAGATCGGCACCTGGCACGGGGTCGACGGCCTGCTCACCCTGCGGTTCGTCAAGAGGAACGACGGCACGCGGCTCACGGCCGAGGGTCGGGTGATCGGGCGCGGGCCGTTCGCGGTCGCCGCCGCGATCGCCGGCCGGTTTGCGCCGGGCACGATCGAGGCCGACCTGCGCCGCGCTTCGGACGCGCTGGCCGAGAGGTCCCGATGACCAAGGTCACCTGGGTCCTCGTCGGCATCGCGCTGGTGGTCGTGGGCGGCCTGTGGACCTTCCAGGGGCTCGGGTACGTCGGCGGCAGCGCCATGTCCGGCCGGGAGGAGTGGGCCATCATCGGCCCGGCCGTGGCCGGCATCGGCGTCGCCCTGGTCGTCATCGCGACGCGTCCGCGGGACTGACCCGCGTCGTCGTTGGTCGAGCCGCGAGGCCGGCCACAGCCGAGCGTGTCGAGACCCTAGGATCGTGCCGTGGCCCGGTATGTCGTCGACGTGATGCCCAAGCCCGAGATCCTCGACCCGCAGGGCAAGGCGGTGCTCGGGGCGCTGCCGCGGCTCGGCTTCGACGGCGTGGTCGAGGTCCGTCAGGGCAAGCGCTTCGAGGTCGAGGTCGCCGGCGACGCCACGGACGAGACCCTCGCCGAGGTGCGCAAGATGGCCGAGACCCTGCTCTCCAACCCGGTCATCGAGGACTACTCGGTCTCGGAGCCGCAGCGGTGAGGGTCGGCGTCGTCACCTTCCCCGGTTCGCTCGACGACGAGGACGCCCGTCGCGCGGTTCGCGTCGCCGGCCACGAGGCGGTTGCGCTCTGGCACGGCGACCACGACCTCCAGGGCGCCGAGGCGGTGATCCTCCCCGGGGGCTTCTCCTACGGCGACTACCTGCGGTGCGGCGCCATCTCGCGCTTCGCCCCGGTCATGACCGAGGTCGTCGCCGCCGCCGAGAAGGGGATGCCCGTGCTGGGCATCTGCAACGGCTTCCAGATCCTCTGCGAGTCCCACCTGCTCCCCGGCGCGCTGATCCGCAACGACCACCGCAGGTTCGTCTGCAAGGACCAGCGGCTGCGCATCGAGAACAACCGGACGCCCTGGACCTCGGCGTACGGCGAGGGCGCCGAGGTGACGATCGTCCTGAAGAACGGCGAGGGCGGGTACGTCGCCGACGCCGACACCCTGGACCGGCTGGAGGGCGAGGGCCGGGTGGTCGCGCGGTACCTCGACGGCAACCCCAACGGCTCAATGCGCGACATCGCCGGGATCACCAACGAGCGCGGCAACGTCGTCGGCCTGATGCCCCACCCCGAGCACGCCGTCGAGGCGCTGACCGGGGCGGGTACGGATGGGCTCGGCTTCTTTGCTCTGCCATTTTCGTCCTCGCTGCGCTCGGACATGTCCGCCGCGCTATAACCTCGCTCCTTCCTCCTCGACTCGCTCGCCCAGGGGCTCGCTTCGCTCGTCGTGCAGGAGCGAGGGCGCGCGGCGGACGGACACCCCCACTGGTTGAGCGCAGCGGTCAGCGCAGGCCCTGCCAGAGCTTCTTCCACGTCCCCGGGGCGGCGACGCCGGTGACGGGGAGGCCGACGGTGGCCTGCCAGGCGCGCAGGGAGGCGTCGGTGGCGGTGTCGAAGACGCCGGACGCGGTGAGCTTGAGGTTCGGGCTCGCGGCGGCGAGGGCGCGCTGGAGGCGGCGGACGTCGGGACCGGCCGAGCCGACCTTCACCACCGGCTTCGCGCCGAGGCTGAGCAGCGAGACCCAGTGCCGTGGGGCGAACTTCGCCTGGACCGGGAAGCCCTGGGCCGCCATCCACGCGTTGGCCGCGGCGACGGTCGTGTCGTCGTACGTGCCGGACAACGGGCCGTTGTAGAAGCCCTTCTCGGTCAGCAGGCACTGGAGGGCAGGGACCTGCTTGGTGGCGTTGCCGGGCTCGAGGGCGCGGTACCGCTGGTAGCTGAGGCGCGCGCCGCCGCAGTGGGTCTCGCGCGCGGCGTGGGAGCCCATGCCGAGGTCGAGCCAGTTGCGGTCGATGTTGATGCGGACGCCGCCCCAGGTCTCGTCGTGCCCGCCCTGGTACTGCTTCATCCGGCCGCCCGGCATCCAGCCGTCGGCGCGGATGTAGGACGTGGACGTGTCCGCGGTGCCGTCCCAGCGCGCGATCCAGATCTGGTCCGGCAGGCTGAACTGGCCGGGCCGCTCGACCCGGGCGTCGTCGAGGATCTCGATGCCGGAGCCGGCGCTGGAGTAGACACCCGAGACGTACCCCAGCCGGTGCAGCTGGTCGGTCCACTCCGAGAGGAACGCCAGCGCGGACTCGCGGCAGTCGCCGATGGCGTCGTTGAAGCCCTCGAGGTCGTACCAGAGCGTCGAACCGGGCGCGATCCCCAGCGTCTGCGCGACCCCGACGGTCTTGGTCGCCTCGGCCGTGCCCTGGTCGCGGGCCCACTGGTAGCGGCCGTCGGTGCCGCGCTTGGGGTTGATCTTCGGGTCGTCGTCGTACCGCGGGAAGCGCGGCTGGCAGCTCGCCTGCGGCCCGAGCGTGATCGGCAGCAGCCGCCAGCCCTTGGCCAGCTGGGTGCTGATCCAGGTCGGGGTGAGGTTCGGCTGGTCGCGGCAGGCGCGGGAGTTGCCGGAGATGTAGATGCCGACGGCGAGGAACGGCGAGTGGCCCAGCCACCGGTTCATCGAGCGCTGGTCGGGGGCGTGGCACTGGTCGAAGCCGTAGCCCGTGAAGTCACCCGGCGTGACGACGTTGCCGTCCTTCAGAAGCACCGTCGACGCTGGCGCCGCGTCGGCCGAAGCCGACGCGGCGCCCAGCGACATCCCGCTCGCCAGACCGGCGACCACCAGCAGCAGGACCGTCGCGACAGCTCGTGCCGGGGGGCGGCGAAAGCGGTCGAGCGACGGACCGAAGGGGGCGCAACGCATGCTGGGTCTCCCGGGGGAAGGCGGGCGGGCCGAGTCACCATAACCTCACAATTCACACCAGTCCCAGGAGTTCTGGCTAACTACAAATCTGTAATTCGCGGACCCGCTGGTCGAGGAGGTTGCGCAGCAACCGTCACGAGACCCCGTCAGCGGTCGGCGTACCGCTCGTCCGGTCTCGTGACAGGCGCTAACGCGCCCTCCTCGACCACCGGTGGATAGCCTGAACCCGTGCTGGACACCGTCGGCCTGGCCGAGAAGGACCCCGACCGCGAGCAGCCGTGGGGCGAGCTGGGGCTGAAGGCCGACGAGTACGCCACGATCGTGGAGATCCTCGGCCGCCGGCCGACGAGCAGCGAGCTCGCGATGTACTCGGTGATGTGGAGCGAGCACTGCTCCTACAAGTCGTCGAAGGTGCACCTGCGGCAGTTCGCGGAGATCCCCCAGGAGACCCCGTTGGGCGACGGGGTCGGCAAGATGCTGGCCGGCATCGGCGAGAACGCCGGCGTGGTCGACATCGGCCAGGGGTACGCCGTCACGTTCAAGATCGAGAGCCACAACCACCCGTCGTACGTCGAGCCGTACCAGGGCGCCGCGACCGGCGTCGGCGGCATCGTCCGCGACATCCTCGCCATGGGCGCGCGGCCGGTCGCCGTGATGGACCCGCTGCGCTTCGGCCCCCTGAGCGAGCCCGACACCCACCGCGTCCTGCCGGGGATCGTGGCCGGCGTCGGCGGCTACGGCAACTGCCTCGGCCTGCCCAACATCGGCGGCGAGGCGGTCTTCGACGCCAGCTACCTCGGCAACCCGCTCGTGAACGCTCTCTGCGTCGGCGTCCTGCGCCACGAGGACCTGCACCTCGCCAAGGCGACCGGCGTCGGCAACCAGGTCGTCCTGTACGGCGCCCGCACCGGCGGCGACGGCATCGGCGGCGTCTCCGTGCTCGCCAGTGAGACCTTTGATGAGACCGGCCCCGCGAAGCGGCCCAGCGTCCAGGTCGGCGACCCCTTCATGGAGAAGCTGCTCATCGAGTGCACGCTCGAGCTCTTCGCCGCGGGTGTGGTCACCGGGATCCAGGACCTCGGCGGCGCCGGCCTGAGCTGCGCGACGTCCGAGCTGGCCAGCGCCGGCGACGGCGGCATGCACGTCGAGCTCGACCGCGTCCCGCTCCGCGACTCCTCGCTCGCTCCGGAGGAGATCCTGATGAGCGAGTCGCAGGAGCGGATGATGGCCGTCGTCGAGCCCGAGGACGTCGACCGCGTGCTGGAGATCTGCGCGAAGTGGGACGTCGAGGCGGTCGTCGTCGGCGAGGTCACCGACACCGGACGCCTCCAGATCGACTGGCACGGCGAGCGCGTGGTCGACGTACCTCCGCGCTCCGTGGCCCACGACGGCCCGACGTACCACCGCCCCTTCGAGCGTCCGGACTGGCAGGACGCCCTGCAGGCCGACACCGCCGACGGGCTCCAGCGCCCCACCAACGGCGACGAGCTGCGCGACACCGTGCTGCGCATGGTCGCCAGCGAGAACCTCTGCGACAAGTCGTGGATCACCGACCAGTACGACCGGTACGTCCGCGGCAACACCGTCCTCGCCCAGCCCAGCGACAGCGGCATGATCCGTGTCGACGACGAGACGGGTCTGGGAGTGAGCGTGGCCACCGACTGCAACGGCCGGTTCGCCAAGCTCGACCCGTACGCCGGCGCGCAGCTGGCGCTCGCCGAGGCCTACCGCAACGTGGCCACAGGAGGAGCGAGCCCGCTGGCGGTCTCGGACTGCCTCAACTTCGGCTCGCCCGAGGACCCCGGCGTGATGTGGCAGTTCGCCGAGGCCTGCCGCGGCCTCAAGGACGGCTGCCTCGAGCTCGGCATCCCCGTCACCGGCGGCAACGTGTCGCTCTACAACCAGACCGGCGGCACGCCGATCCTGCCGACCCCCGTGGTCGCGGTCCTGGGGGTGATGGAGGACGTGCGCCGGCGTACGCCGTCGGCGTTCGTCGCCGAGGGCGAGCCGGTGTACCTCCTGGGCGACACCCGCGACGAGCTCTCCGGATCCGAGTGGGCGCACGTCGTGCACGGTCACCTCGGCGGTCTGCCGCCGCGCGTCGACCTGATGGCCGAGCGCGCGCTCGCGACCCTGCTGCACGACGGCGTCGGCCTGCTGACCTCCGCCCACGACGTCTCCGACGGCGGGCTGTCCCAGTCGCTGGCCGAGGCGGCGATCCAGCACCGCGTCGGCGTCACGATGGGCGGCTCGGAGGACTCCTTCGTCGACCTCTTCTCCGAGTCGACGGCCCGCTGCGTGGTCACCGTGCGGTCCGGGGACGAGGGCGCGCTCGAGGCGATGGCCGGCGCCCTCGGCGTACCGGTCCGCCGACTCGGCACCACCGGCGGCGACGCCTTCACGCTCGAGGGAGCGTTCTCGATCCCTCTCGAGGAGCTGCGCACGGCCTGGGCCTCGACGCTGCCGAACGCCCTTGGCGCTTGACGATCTCGTCGTCTCGCGCTCGCTGACCGTCAAGGACAGCGAGCTGAAGGAACGCTTCTCCCGGTCGAGCGGGCCCGGGGGCCAGGGCGTGAACACCGCCGACAGCCGGGTCGAGCTGTCGTACGACGTCGCGCGTGCGGCCGGCATCGGCCCGACGGTCCGGGCCCGGCTCCTGGCCCGACTCGAGTCCCGCCTCGTCGACGGCGTGCTCACCATCGCGGCCAGCGAGCACCGCACCCAGCTGGCCAACCGTCGTGCGGCGCGCGAGCGGCTGGTCGAGGTGCTGCGCGAGGCGGCCTCCCCGCCGCCGAGGAAGCGTCGCCCGACCAGGCCGACCAGGGGCAGCCAGGAGCGGCGGATCGCGGAGAAGAAGCGGCGCGGGCAGACCAAGCAGGGGCGTCAGGGACGCTGGGACTGACAGCATTGCCGGCATGCACCGGTACCTGATCTCGTTCGACGACGGCGCGATGGACCACATCCCCGAGGAGGACCTGCCGACGGTCAGCGCGGAGTCGCGCGCCGTCGTCGGCGACGCCAAGGCCACCGGGGCGTGGATCTGGGGCGGTGGGATCCTCCGTCAGCGCGCGAGCGTCGTGGGGACCGACGGCTCGGTCGTCGACGGGCCGGACCCGGAGAAGAAGCGCGCCGTCGGTGGCTTCGCGATTCTCGAGGTGGCCACGCACGAGGAGGCTCTGCACTGGGCGGCCAGGATCGCTGTGGCGTGCCGGTGTGCCCAAGAGGTGCGGGAGATCGGGTACGACCCCGAGTCGTGACGCGTCAGGCCACGACGGCCGTCAGGTAGTAGCAGGCGACGGCATCGCCACCGCCGTACCCGTCCGGCAGGTACGGCGCGGGGCCGACGACCTCCGACGACGCGAGCACGCCCTCGTCCTGCATCCGGTCGATGATCGCCTGGCAGTCCCGCTCCGACCACAGGTCGTCGCGCTGGGTCGTCACGAAGATCCCGCCCGGCCGGGCCACTCGGGCGAGCTCGCGCCACACCGAGTCGACGTCGGGGAGGTAGGTCATCACACCGACGCACATCACCGCGTCGACGCTGCCGTCATCGAGGGGGAGGGGCTGCTGGAGGTCGGCCCGCTCGAGCACGTCGTACCCGCCGGACTCGCGCGCGAGGTCCAGGGAGGCCTGCGAGAGGTCGAGCCCGTGGAGGCGACCGCCGTACCCCCGGGCACGCAGCTCGCGACCCACGAGCCCGGTGCCGCAGCCGACGTCGAGGACTCCCGTGGCCTCGGGGACCCGGGTCAGGACGGTGCCGGCCACCACCGCGGGCGCCTGGTAGGACCACGAGGCCAGGTCGGCGTCGTAGGTCGTCGCCCAGACGTCGTACCTTCCGGAGACCTCGCCGGGCTCGCTCGAGCTCTCGCTCAGCCAGTCGCCGATGGAGGGCGTCATCCCAGGAGGCGGGGGAGCAGGTCGAGGACCCGCGCACGCAGGCGCGCGGCGGCGTCCATCGTCGTCATGGTCGTCGGTGAGGTGCCCCAGCAGCGCCTTCTCGAAGACGCCGTCCAGCAGGGCGTAGATCGTCGGCACGTCCATGATCAGTTGACGGCCGGCCAGCTCGGCGTACCGCAGCACGACGCGGCCGACCATGTCCTGGAGCGTCGCGTCGATCATCAGCACGTCGGGACGGAACTGATCCTCGAAGAGCGCCTGGGAGCGCAGGTCGTACCAGAGCCGGTGCATCGGCGCCTCGGTCGTCAGCGTCTCGACCAGCTTGTCGCCGAACCGCTCGAGCAGCTCCTCGGCGGTCGTGGACTCCGCGACCAGGTCGTCGTAGCGCGTCACGCACTGGGCCTTGTAGTAGCGGACGCAGTGGGTGATCAGCTCGAACTTGTCGGCGAAGTAGTAGTGCACGACGCCGTGGGAGAACTCGGAGTTCTGGGCGATCTCGCGCAGCGACGTGCGCGCGTAGCCGAGCTCGCCGAGCGTGGCGAGCGCCGAGATCGCGAGCTGGGTGCGGCGTTCGTCGTACTTGTCCGCGGGCGTTCGTCGACCGCCCCGGGTGCCGGGGGTCTCGACCGCGGAGGTGGAGCTCACAGCGGCATCCTAGGGCACGCGCCGGGGAAACTTGACAAGCGTCAAGAAAATTCTTGACAACCGTCAAGACGAAGGGCGAAGGTGGTGACTGCCGTCACACCCGCCGGTTCACCCGATCGGCCGCACCCCGAGGAGCCGCCCCATGAGCGTGTTCGAACTGACCGGCCGCAAGGCACTTGTCACGGGAGGGGCCCAGGGTCTCGGGGAGGGCATGGCCCAGGCGCTCGCCGCGGCCGGCGCGACCGTCGTGGTCGCCGACCTCCAGGAGGAGCTGGGGCACAAGGTCGCCGAGGGCCTCGGCGAGGGTCACGGCTTTGTGGCCCTCGACGTCACCAGCGACGAAGGCTGGGAGAAGGCGATCGGCGAGGCGGCCGAACACCTCGGCGGCCTCGACATCCTCGTCAACAACGCGGGCATCGAGATCACCAGGTCCAAGGTGGGCAAGGTGCTCAAGACCGAGATCAAGTCCGCTGTGGTGCTCGCCGTCCGTGACGTATTCGTCGTCAGAGGGCCGGTGAGACGACAAGTTCGTCACGGACGGCGGCTTCCCGCGCGTCCAGCTCGGCCTGCCAGACGGCGGGCCGGGGGACCGAGCGGATGGTGCGGGTGAGGGTCGGGATGAGCGCCGCGAGGGCGGTCAGGGCGCCGATGACGAGCACGGCGTCGCGACCGCCGATGCGCTCGAGGAGCACGCCGCCCAGGATCGGCGCCAGCCAGATGACCGACATGCCGAGGAACTGGCCGGCCGACTGCGCGCGGCCCTGCAGGTGCGCCGGTGTGTGCGCGATGCGGTAGTTGCTGCCGCTCGCGTTGCCGGCCGGGTTGAGCAGCATGATGAACCCGAGGGCGCCCGCGACCACGGCCGGGTTGTTCCAGAGGGCCATCGGGATCACGAAGGGCACGAAGCTCCACGCCGTCGCCACGACGAGCTTGCCGGTGGGCATCCGCTCGATGATCCACGGGGCGACGAGCGCACCGAGGATGCCGGCGACGCCGGCGGCCGTGGAGACGAGACCGATCGCCCTGGGGTCCACGCCGTCCTGGACGAGCCGCAGGATGGCCACGAAGAACATCGCGTTGACCAGCAGGTTCACCGACGCGCTGAAGACGGCCAGCGCCCGGAAGTACGGCCAGGACAGGATGAACCGGATCCCTTCGGCGATGTCCTGTGTCGGCTTGCGCCGGGGACCCTCGCGCCGGGGCGCCGAGAGGTCGGTCCGCAGCCGGCCCAGCGCCACCCACGACGCCGCGAAGGAGATCGCGTCGAACGCGAACGGCACCCAGCGCGCGACGCCGTACAGGATGCCGCCGAGCGGACCGCCGAGCAGCGAGGCCACGTGCTGACGCGCCTGGCTCTGGCTCAGCGCGGTCGGCAGCTGCTCGCGGGAGACGACCGAACGCAGCGAGGACATCTCGGCCGGACCGGAGATCCCCGTGGCCACCCCGGTGAGGAGGGCGACGGCGGCGAGGTGCGGGATCGTCAGCGAGCCGGCGTAAGCCGCGACCGCGAGCGAGGCGTACAGCAGGGCGCCGCCCCCGCTCGCCGCGCGCATGACGAGCCGGCGGTGCACGCGGTCGGCGAGCACCCCGGCCGGGAGCAGGCACCGCACAGCCCGACGAGGAACGCCGCCTCGATGACCGCGGCCCAGACGGCCGATCCGGTCAGGGCGTAGGTGACGAGCGGGACGACGAGCATGCTCACCTCGCTGCCCAGGACGCTGATCGGCTGGCCCGGACAGAGGATCGTGAAGTCGCGGTTCTTGGAGAGCTCGGGTAGCCACATCGTCCAAGGTGGGCAAGGTGCTCAAGACCGAGATCAAGTCCGCTGTGGTTGCTCGCCGTCCGTGACGTATTCGTCGTCAGAGGGCCGGTGAGACGACAAGTTCGTCACGGACGGCGGCTCCCACGCGTCCAGCTCGGCCTGCCAGACGGCGGGCCGGGGGACCGAGCGGATGGTGCGGGTGAGGGTCGGGATGAGCGCCGCGAGGGCGGTCAGGGCGCCGATGACGAGCACGGCGTCGCGACCGCCGATGCGCTCGAGGAGCACGCCGCCCAGGATCGGCGCCAGCCAGATGACCGACATGCCGAGGAACTGGCCGGCCGACTGCGCGCGGCCCTGCAGGTGCGCCGGTGTGTGCGCGATGCGGTAGTTGCTGCCGCTCGCGTTGCCGGCCGGGTTGAGCAGCATGATGAACCCGAGGGCGCCCGCGACCACCGCCGGGTTGTTCCAGAGGGCCATCGGGATCACGAAGGGCACGAAGCTCCACGCCGTCGCCACGACGAGCTTGCCGGTAGGCATCCGCTCGATGATCCACGGGGCGACGAGCGCACCGAGGATGCCGGCGACCCCGGCGGCCGTGGAGACGAGACCGATCGCCCTGGGGTCCACGCCGTCCTGGACGAGCCGCAGGATGGCCACGAAGAACATCGCGTTGACCAGCAGGTTGACCGACGCGCTGAAGACGGCCAGCGCCCGGAAGTACGGCCAGGACAGGATGAACCGGATCCCTTCGGCGATGTCCTGTGTCGGCTTGCGCCGGGGACCCTCGCGCCGGGGCGCCGAGAGGTCGGTCCGCAGCCGGCCCAGCGCCACCCACGACGCCGCGAAGGAGATCGCGTCGAACGCGAACGGCACCCAGCGCGCGACGCCGTAGAGGATGCCTCCGAGCGGACCGCCGAGCAGCGAGGCCACGTGCTGTCGGGCCTGGCTCTGGCTCAGCGCGGTCGGTAGCTGCTCGCGGGAGACGACCGAACGCAGCGAGGACATCTCGGCCGGACCGGAGATCCCCGTGGCCACCCCGGTGAGGAGGGCGACGGCGGCGAGGTGCGGGATCGTCAGCGAGCCGGCGTACGCCGCGACCGCGAGCGAGGCGTACAGCAGGGCGCCTCCCCCGCTCGCCGCGCGCATGACGAGCCGGCGGTGCACGCGGTCGGCGAGCACCCCGGCCGGGAGCAGCGCACCGCACAGCCCGACGAGGAACGCCGCCTCGATGACCGCGGCCCAGACGGCCGATCCGGTCAGGGCGTAGGTGACGAGCGGGAAGACGAACATGCTCACCTGGCTGCCCAGGTCGCTGATCGTCTGGCCCGTCCACAGGATCGTGAAGTCACGGTTCTTGGAGAGCTCGCGGTAGCCAGTTCGATTGCCGGTCATATGCGCAACGGTACGTGCGCAACTAGATATGCGCAAGAGTACGTGCGCAATAAGTGGTGCGGGTTTCGCTAGCATGAGCACATGGCTCCGCCCCGGGACATCCCCAAGCTCACCGACGTCCGGATGCTGCGCGGGATCGCGCACCCGATGCGCAACCGGATCCTGGAGGAGATGAGCGCGGGCGGGCCGATGCGCGCGGCCGACGTGGCCGAGCGGATGGGGATCCCGGCCAACCAGGCGTCCTTCCACCTGCGTCAGCTGGCGAAGTACGGGTTGGTCGAGGAAGCCCCGGAGCTCGCGCGTGACGGTCGCGACCGCGTGTGGCGGTCGGTGCACGAGAGCGGGCTCAGCGTGAACCTCGAGGACCTCGCGGACCAGGGCGGCGGCAAGGCGGCGATCACGGTCTTCCGCCGACAGTGGACCGCGGAGGCGCACGCGGCCATCGACCGGGCCGACCGTCCCGAGAGGTCGAAGGACGCGATGGTCGCGGTCAGCACCCATGCCCTGCGGCTGACCAAGGCGGAGGCCAAGGAGCTCGCGGGCGAGATCAACGACCTGGTCGACGGCTGGCGCGAGCGGAAGCGGGCGAAGGCCGGTCGGACCTACGAGGTGCTGTGGGTGCTCCAGCCGGCCCCTGACGTGGAGTCCTAGGCTGGCCGGGTGCCGGCCCGACTCCGCATCGCTCTCGCTGACGAGGTGGCCGCGGCGCTCGCCGCTGCTCCGCGCAGCGACCAGCAGACACGACTGCTGGTGAAGCACTTCCTGGCGGTCCTCGAGTCGCGTGCGCCCGGGCGTTCGGTGGAGGTGCGGGTGCCGCCGTACGCCGCGGTGCAGGCGATCCCAGGGGTGCGGCACACCCGGGGCACGCCGCCGGCGGTCGTGGAGACCGACGCGTCGACGTGGCTGGAGCTGGCCACCGGTGAGATCGCGTGGGCGGACGCCGAGTCGGCCGGGCGGGTGAGGGCAAGCGGGGAGCGGGCCGACCTGACGGCGTACCTGCCGCTGGTGGATGTCTCGTGATCGTCTCGGTGCCGTTCGCTGCCTTGGCGTCGGCTGCCGGCGACGTCGACGGGGTGGAGTACGTCGTGTGGGACGGATCGTCGCCGCCGCCGAGCGAGGACATCGAGCTGGTGGTGCTCGACTACCTCAACGCGCGGATGACCCTGGACCAGCTGGCGTCGCTGTCGTCACTCGCGGTCGTGCAGACGCAGACCGCGGGCGTGGACGGGATCGTCGAGCACCTACCCGACGGGGTGCTGCTCTGCAACGCCCGCGGCGTGCACGACGACGCGACAGCCGAGCTCGCGGTCGGACTGACGCTCGCTTCCCTGCGGGGGATCGCTGCCGCGGTGCGGTCGCACGGGCACTGGCAACGGGGACCCGAGCAGCGGTCGCTGGCGGACTCCCGCGTCACCGTGCTGGGGTACGGGTCGATCGGCCGCGCCCTCGCCGTGCGGTTGCTGGCCTGCGGTGCGGTGGTCACCGCCGTCGCGTCCGCGCCGCGTGACGACGACCTGGTGGGTTCGGTCGTCACCGCCGCCGACGTCGACTGGGCGGCGCAGCATGTCGTCATCGTGGTGCTGCCGCTGACGTCTGCGACCCGACACGTGGTCGACGCCTCCTTCCTGGCCGGGCTCTCCGACGGCACGTTGGTCGTGAACGTCGGCCGTGGGCCGTTGCTCGACACCTCGGCCGTTCTCGCCGAGGCCGGGCGGCTGCGGTTCGCCCTGGACGTCACCGACCCTGAGCCGCTGCCCGACGGCCATGCGCTGTGGTCCGCGCCCTCTGTGCTGATCACTCCGCACGTCGCGGGCGGTACGACGGCGATGCTGCCGCGGATGGCCGCCCTGCTTCGGTCGCAGCTGACGGCGTACGTCGCCGGTCAGCCGCTGCGGAACGTGGTGGACACCGATGGCTGAGCTGGGTCCCCTCCTGCGTCAAGCAGGCAAGTGGGCGGATCCAG